>NZ_JAUFPQ010000009.1:474701-504673 GCF_030409305.1 Halomonas maura | reverse complement strand
CCGGAAGGTGCGCTACAAGGGGCTGGTCAAGAACCAGACGCAGCTGCTCACCCTGTTTGCCCTCGGCAACCTGGTGATGGCGGGAAGGTGCCAGGGTGATGCTGAAGGGGCCAGTGCGTCTTGAATCTGGCCTGGCAGCTGGAAAACCCGGCTGCCAGGTAAAGCAGGCCATCTGAAACGGTCGAGCAATGACCGCTGAGACGATGGTCTGGCCAGGCTGAACGGTTCAGCCGACCAGAAGCGAATTGTTCAGTGGTTCCCTAAGCGAGAACATACTCAATATACATGGCTGACATGCTGGCAGAATGGCTAGTGTGTCGGCCTCCTGATGGTATGAGAGTTTATTGAAATTCCTTGCTGGAACGCGAACTACCAGCCCGCTCGCAGCAATAAACACTGCTGTCGCCTTATACATGTCAGCGTCATTTCCTTTGTAAATTAAAAGGGCTGGCGAATTTGCCAGCCCACTTCGAAGTGTGAAGAATGGGGTGTCCTGCGTTACATCACTAAGTTATCCATTTGCAGCTGGAGTAGATACGTGTCGATATCGACGGCACCTTCAACTTTCTCCATATCGTTCTCGGCGACCACGTCAAATAGATCCGATTCCTGATAGGTTTTGTAATCGCGACGCTTTCCCTCACCAGACTCTTTTACCATCACCAGCTCTGCAGCGGTCAGTTCGGGTGCATCTTCCCTGACTTGCCATGTGTAGATCTCGACAACGCTGGTGACGTCGTAGATTGAGTTGGCCTCCGCGATTTCCTCCTGGTGGCCTGCGACAATATTATTATGGGTGTCCATATTCATGTCCAGGAAGTCTTCAGCTACCTTGAGAGTTTGACCCTGGCCGATGATGGCGCTACGGCTGGCCCCGGTCTGCTCCATCTCTGCCAGTTTGGCGCGTGCGCGGTCCACTCCCAACTGATACCGCTCGATCGATTCTTTGTGGCGCTGTAAATACTCCTCATGCTGATTGCGCAGATCCTCGATCACATCGTCGCGCTCGTTTTGCATCCAGGCGACCCCACCTTCCAGAGTGCAGCGGTACTCTACAATGGTAGTGCCCGAGGAGTCCTCAGTTTCCGACCACTGTGGGTTCGTGCAGACAGTACGGTTGTCGAGGATGCTGCCGTAGGTCTGTTCGCCCATGCCTTCGATGGCGGTGTTTTTGACGGTTTCCACATGATCGGCGCCGCACGCGCTCAGGGGCAAGGCCATGCAAGCGGCCAGGAAGGTCTTCTTCATCATGCGATTTCGTTTCCTTATCGTATTTTTCGTCATTAGGCTTGCGGTTTAGGTGCCGGCAAGCGCTCGTTCCCTGCTAGGGCCGGAGCCTTCTACCCTGCGGCGAGTGCTCGATAGGGTGGGTGCCGGGTTAATGGGCAATACAGCCCTATATAAGTTTATATTTGTATACGTTTGATGAACAGTCTGTTGCTGACCCCGGATGCCGAGACCTTGGAGCCCTGGCTCGATCCTCAACTGACCGACCGCGAGACGATCCGCCAGGTGGTGCATCACCTGCCCTCCGGGATGCTCACCCACTGGCCGGTGAGCCCGCGGGTCAACAAGCCCACTCACGATGATGCGGATCTGATCGAGCCCATCGCTCCCTGATTCGAGAAGTGTTCCGTGACGTGGCCGCAGGCCTGGCAGGTGATGCGGTAGCGCCTGCCATCGACCTTCTCCAGGTCGAACGCTGCCCACCTCGGCCCATCCTCCGCGCGGATCTCCGTGGCCCCACACGGGCACATCATCACCCACCGACCTCTGGGCACCGGCATCAGTGTGATCTCAGGCATGGCTTGGCCCTCCTTGTTGCCCCTTCAAGGTATGCAACGCAGGCGGGCGGCGACTGTAGGAAATCGACGATGGGGGCTGTGCTGATACGTCGACGCGTGCCGTGAGGTGGGGAAGGGTTGGTGCGATAGACCTTGCCGAGCCAGGTCGGCAAGGCCCTCGAGCCGGGGGGTTACTCGGCGGGCTTGAGGGTGCCCATCCCGGTTTCCTTGACGAAGTAGGTGCCTTCCAACTCATCCAGCAGGGAGAGGGTGTTGCGGGCCATCAGCAGGCCCATTTTCGGGTGCTGGCGAAGGAACACGGTGTTGCCGGGTTCCACATTGATATCGATGGAGGCCCAGTTCTCCGCCTTGGAGTAGACGGTGTGCTGGCCCGGCTCGACGGGGAAGTAGATGTGCTGGTTACCCCGGTTGTAACCGACCTCGGAGGTATCTGCCTTGTCATCCAGGAAGACATTGAAGCGTACCAGGGTGCCGACCGTCTCAGGGCGCACCACGTAGACCATGCCTTCATCGGCCGCCGGCTGCTGGGGGAGGGTGTAGCCCTGCAGATCGGCTTGCATGTTGGCCGAGGAGGGTGCCTTGGCCGCACAGCCCGTCATCAGCACCAGCACCAGCATTGCCAGCAGTAGCTTGCCATAACCCATCACCCGCGCGTTTCCTGCGTTCATGAACAACTCCTTATGATTTTTTTCGGCTTTACATCATGAAAGCCCTTTGTCAGTCGGCAAGAGGTTGTTTCCCTCCATCTCATCGTGATGGGAGGTCATACCTATCGCTCGATCTGCGGGCAGTGTCTTCGCTGACCAGAGTGTCTGATCGGCAAGCCCGAGCTTTACTTTAGCCTTGGCTTATAGGACGTCAAGTGGCGGCTTTGGGTAGCTCGAGCCAGTTGGTCGTCCAGCGGGGAGTGCGGCGAGCGCAGCGCAGGTGCCAAGCGGCGTTCTGACTGGGCATGCCGAGCCGCACGGTGCCGCGGCCCATCTCCTGGTTGAGTTCGTCCAGGGCGGCCATCAGCTGGTGATCTCGATCACGCTGCGCGGCTCGCTCGGGCGTGTCGAGCAGTGAGAGCTGTTGGCGGTTGGTGTCCATCAGGTCGAGCAGCATCACCCCTCCCTTCATGAACCGGTACCCGCGGCGATAGATCGCCTCGAGGCCCTGCCGGGCGGCGGTCAGGATTGATCGGCTGTCGTCGGAGGGCTCGGGTAGCTCGACCACGACGCGGGGGGAGTACTGTGGAGGGTCCGATCGATGGCGGTTGGTCTTGTGGAAGACGAGCACGGCGCGGGCCAGGCTGTCCTGCCGGCGCAGTTTCTCGGCGCCGCGCTGGGCGTGCTGGCGGATGGCTGCCTGCAGCTCGCCCAGATCGCCGGTGAGGCGGCCGAAGGAGCGCGAGGTCATGATTCGGTCACGTGGCCGGTCGGTATCGTTGAGCTCGATGCAGGGCGTGCCCTGGAGTTCCCGCACGGTGCGCTCCAGCGTGACGGAGAAGCGACAGCGGATGGCCTTGGGGTCGGCCTGACGGAGATCCCAGGCGATTTCGATGCCCTGGATGGCCAGCCGCTCGACCAGGCGCCTGCCGACACCCCAGACTTCGCCCAGGGCGGTGCGCTCGAGCAGGCGGCGTGTCTCGTCGCCCTCGGCGGGGATCACACACACGCCGTTATAGCCGGGCAGCTTCTTCGCCGCGCGGTTGGCCAGCTTGGCCAGGGTGCGGGTGGGGGCGACGCCCACGCAGACGGGAATACCGGTGAACTGGCGCACGTTGCGGTAGAGCGTGCGCGCCAGGACCTGGGTGGGGGCGGCGTTGAAGCCGTCGAACAGGACGAACATCTAGTAAGGCGACGACGATGTGTCCGGTCAGGGGCATGGGATGATCCGAATCAAGACCGGGATGATAAGTATCGTGGATGAACCTTCAGGGTGGCAGAAGATGGTTAAGAATGCTTGTATGAAATAGCAGACAAGATGCTGAGAGGGACAAGGATGTCGTATTACCTCTACTGGGGTAAGGCCAGGCCGGTGGATGGCGGTGATAGCTGCCATCTGCTGCCTTATCACAGCCTGGATGTGGCGGCCGTGGGTTGGTACCTGCTCGAGACTCAACGGCCCCTGGCCCAGCGTTTGGCCAGCCAGCTTGGTCTACCTCCCGACTCCATGCGGCGATTCTTCGTCTTCCTGCTAGGCCTGCATGATCTCGGCAAGTTCGCGCGTGCCTTCCAGGGCGTGGCCCGACCGGAAGGCGTCGAGCTGGCCCCCCCGATCGAGCGGTTGGCCTATACCGAGCGCCATGACCGGCTGGGGGCCTTGCTATGGCAGTCCTGCTGGATCGAGTGGCTGCAGGACGGCACGCTGCGCTGGCCTGACCGCGATCTCGATCGCAAGGCGCGTCGACAGCTCAGCGAGACGTTGCGGGTCATCCTGGCTCCGATGTTTGGCCACCATGGCCAGCCGGTGGAGCCCGGCCGGCTGGAGCCGACGGAGTTCTTCGGGCACGACAACAGCGCCTCGGATAGTGAAGCCGCCCACCGGTTCGTCGCCGACTGGGCCGACTTGATCGACCTCGACTGGCCGGTTGATCAACTACTCTCCCCCGAGTGGCGACAAGCCTTTCTCGACCTGAGCTGGACGATCGCCGGCTGGGCTACTCTCAGCGATTGGCTGGGGTCGAATCGCGACCATTTCACTTACTGCCAGGACCCGATGCCGCTGGCCGAGTATTGGCCCATCGCGCTCGAACGTGCCGAGCAAGCGCTGCAAGAGAGCGGCTTTGCGCAGCCTCCCGAGCCGGTGGCTTATGCCGGTCTGGCTAGCTGGTTCGGCAGCCAGTCGGTCACGCCGACCCCGCTGCAGAGGGAGGCCGAAACCCTGCCCATCGGCGACGGCCCCCAGCTGTTCATCCTCGAGGACGTGACCGGCGCCGGCAAGACCGAGGCGGCCTGCATCCTCGCCCAGCGCCTGCTAGCGGCCGGTCATGGGGAGGGGCTGTATTTCGCATTGCCGACCATGGCGACCTCCAACGCCATGTATGAGCGACTGGGGAATCTGCATCAACGCTTCTATGCCGTGGCGTCTCGTCCTTCCTTCGTGCTGGCCCATGGCGCTCGTGAACTGAACGACACTTTCGTGAAGGCCGTGGCCACGGAGCAGCCGGAAGACCTGGACTACGCCGGCGACGACATGACGGCCACGACGCGCTGCAATCGCTGGCTGGCCGATTCGCGCAAGAAGTCGCTGCTGGCCGATGTGGGGGTGGGCACCATCGACCAGGCGCTGATGGGGCTGCTGCCGTTTCGGCACCAGTCGCTGCGTCTCTACGGCCTGGCGCGCAAAGTGTTGGTCGTCGATGAGGTGCATGCCTACGACCACTACATGCAGACCCTGCTCAATCAATTGCTGGCCCATCATGCCCGTCAGGGCGGCAGTGCCATCCTGTTGACCGCGACCCTGCCGCATGGCATGCGCGAGGCCCTAGCTTCTGCGTGGCTCGAGGGGTTGGGGCAGGCACCTGTCTCGATGCAGGAGGAGGCGTTTCCGTTGTTGACCCAGGTTGGCCATGACCTGGCGCGGGAGGTCCCGTTGGCCACGCGCCCCGAGATGTCACGGGACGTGGGCATCGATTGGCTGACTTCGGAGGAGCAGGCGCTCGACACCGTGTTGGCAGCAGTCGAGGCGGGAGAATGCGTCGCCTGGGTGCGTAACACCGTGGATGATGCCATCCGCGCCTATGAACAGCTACGCCAGCGCCATCCTGATCCCGAGCGTTGCCTGCTGTTCCATAGCCGCTTCGCGATGGCCGATCGTCAACGCATCGAGTCGGACGTCATCGAGCGACTGGGCAAGGCCTCCATCGCCGATCAGCGTCGCGGACAGCTGCTGATCAGCACCCAGGTCTTCCAGGAGTCACTCGACTGTGATGTTGACCATATGGTCAGCGATCTGGCCCCCATCGACCTGCTGATTCAGCGTGCTGGGCGCCTGCAGCGCCATGGGCGTGGCCCGCGCCGCGCCCCCGTTCTCGCCATCCTGGCACCGGAGTGGAGCGAGGCGCCGGATGCGCAATGGCTCAAGCGCACCCTGCCGGGCACCCAAGCGGTCTATCGCGATACGTCCTTGTTATGGCTGACCCAGCGTGTATTGCGCGAACTCGGGGCGATTCGCATGCCCGCTGAGGCGCGTGAGCTGATCGAGAGCGTCTACGGCCGGGTCGCCGACCTAGTGCCGGATGGCCTGCAGGAGGCGAGGTGGGAGCAGCGCGGCATGCAAGGGGTGGCCGTCTCGATGGCCAACTTCAACGCCCTGTCACTCGAGCAGGGCTATCTTCGTCATCCTGAGGCCGATCAGTGGCAGGAGGAACTGGAGATCGGCACGCGGCTGGTCGACGAACCGACGCTTAACGTCGTGCTGCTCAAGTGTACGGCCGATGACGAGCTGACGCTGTGGGTCGAGGGTGAGCGCCACGCCGCCATGCTCAGCCAGGTGAAACTGCGCCAGAGCCAGGCGGAAAAACTGGCGGAGCTGCCTGCCGGCGATCAGGCCCAGTGGGAAGCCCTTCAGGGACGCTACAAGGGACTGCGCTTCACCCGGCCCTGGCTGGTCGAGGCCGACACCGATTGCGCCTATGACGCGCAGTGGGGGGTGAGGTTTTCACCAAACACGGATAACCAGGGGGATGGATGTGAATCTGCTTAACGATCCATGGTTGCCTTTCCGCACCAGGGAAGAAATCATCGTCTACCGGCCGCCCACCGCGGTGGCCGATCCCGAGATCGTCGATCTTGCCCTGCCTCGGGCCGATTTCCAGGGCGCCGCCTATCAGTTCCTGATCGGCCTGTTGCAGACCGCGCTGCCGCCGCAGGATCAAGGTAACTGGCTGGACCGCTTTATCGAGCCGCCGGGTATCGGGGAGCTGGAAGTCGCCTTCGCACCCTTCACCGCCGCCTTCGAACTGGACGGCGACGGACCGCGCTTCATGCAGGACCTCGATCCGCTCGACGACGTCAAGGACGCCACGGTCAGCGGCCTGCTGATCGATGCGCCCGGTGCGAACGGCATCAAGAACAACACCGACTTCTTCGTCAAGCGTGGGCGTGCCGAGGTGATGTGCGAGGGCTGCGCGGCACTGGCCCTGTTCACCATGCAGATCAATGCCCCGGCCGGCGGGGCGGGCATTCGCGTCGGTCTGAGAGGCGGCGGGCCGCTGACCACGCTGGTGTTGCCAGAATCACCCGACGCCAGCCTTTGGTCTCGCCTGTGGCTGAACGTCGTGACGCCCTGGTCGCTGACACGGTCCGGGCACGCATGGCAGGAGCCATGTGTCGATGACGATAGCCTGTTCCTGTGGATGGCGCCGACCCGGGTCAGCGACAAGAAGGGCACCGAGGTGCTGCCCGAAGGCATGCATCCATTGCACCCCTACTGGTCGATGCCGCGTCGCTTTCGGCTGCTGTTCGAGGACGAGGCGTGTCGCTGCGACACCTGTGGGCGTGAAACCACTCGCGCCGTGCGTCGCATCCGTGGCAAGAAGCAGGGCGCCAACTACGACGGGCCCTGGCTGCATCCGCTGACGCCTTATCGTCGCGACCCCAAGAAGCCCAATGAGCCACCGCTGTCCACCAAAGGACAGCCGGGCGGCCTGGGGTATCAGCACTGGTCGAACCTGGTATTGCACGATGCCAACGCCAGCGGCGCGCTGCCCGCCCAGGTGGTGCAGGACTACGTCTCGGAAAAGGTGCTGGTCGTCGACGAGGAGCGCCGTTTCGGGGAAGAGATCGCCGCACTGCTCAAGCATGTTCGGCTGTGGGCCTTCGGCTATGACATGGACAACATGAAGCCGCGCGGTTGGTACAGCGTCGAGATGCCGCTGGTGGCCGTGCCTCCCGCGCACCAGGAGCGACTGCGTGACTGGGTACAGCGCTTCACCGACCTGGCCCGCCAGGTGGCCTGGATGGTGCGCACCCAGGTCAAGAATGCCTGGTTCGCTCGTCCTTCCGACGCCAAGGGCGACATGACCCATATCGATCTGGCGTTCTACGACGCCACCCGTGGCGCCTTCTTTCATGCGTTACACGGTTTCCAGCAGACGCTGGCGGAGGCCGATGACGCGCCGCGCCTGCCTTCCGAGGTGGCCGAGCGGTGGTACCGCACGCTGAAGCGTGAGGGGATGGCGCTATTCGAGGAGCAGGCACTGAGCGGGGCGCTGGAGGCGGCGGATCTGCAGCGCGCGACCGCGGCACGGCGTCAGTTGCAGAGCTTCCTGGCCGGGCGCAGCAAGGGCAGCAAGGCTATTCGTCAATTTGCCGAGACCGGCGGCTTCGCCTTGATCGCCGAGCCGGCAGCTACCGAAGAGGGTGTGTCATGAGTGAAACGGAACTCGCATCCGCGGCGGAGGCCCCGCCGCGCGTCCCCGAACGACCCTATGCCATCAAGCGCAGTGAAGCCGATGCCCTGCGGCGCTGGTGGCAGCGCCTGACGTTGTCCTCCGAGGCGTTGCAGGCTCATACCGCGGCCCCGCCTTGGCCCAAGGGCATGCGGGCGACACTGCGCCGCTGCGACACCATCGAGGCGGCGATGCTGACGGAGGCCTTCCGCCACCTATGGAGCTCGTTGCCGGCGAAAGACGATCAGCCGGAAAGACAGCGGGACCAGCGGTTGCAGGCCTGGGCCTGCATCGCACTGGTGGTGGCCGAGCTTCGCGAGGAACAGCCCAGGATGCCGCTGGGAGCCGGTCTCGGTCGGCAGAAGCGCGAAACCGGCAAGCCGTACATGAGCGAGCTGCGCTTTCAGCAACTGATGACGTCTAGCACACCGGAGGAGCTGGTACAGCGCCTGCGCCGCGGCCTGGCGCTGATCGACAAGCGTGGCGTCAGCGTCGTGCACCTGGCCGACAACATCGCGCTGTGGTGGCGTGAATACCAGGGTGGGGCCTCGCCACAACCCACCCGGCGGCTGGGTTTCATCTGGGCCAATGACTACTTCGGTGCCGCGGCCGGCTATCGACAAGACAACCAGTGATCCGTCAACGACGACAGGGAGTAATGCACATGAGCCATTTCATCCAGCTGCACCTGCTGACCGCCTATCCGCCCGCTAACCTCAACCGTGACGACCTGGGGCGCCCCAAGACCGCCATCATGGGCGGCGCCAAGCGATTGCGCGTCTCGTCGCAGAGCCTCAAGCGCACCTGGCGCACCTCGGCATTGTTCGAGGAAGCGGTGGGCCAGCACCGCGGCATGCGCACCAAGCAAGTGGGGATTCAGGCCTCCAAGCGCCTGCAGGAAAAGGGCGTTAAAGAAAAAGACGCCCGTGACTGGGCCACGGAGATCGCCAAGGTGTTCGGCGATGTGGACAAGGGTGAGCTGGAAACCAGCCAGCTGGTCCACGTCGGCCCCGAGGAGCAGGCCGCGGTCGATGCCTTGGTCGAGAAGCTGGCCGACGAGCATCGCGCACCGGAGAAGGAGGATCTCGACCTGCTGCGCCACAAGCCATCGGCCGTGGATATCGCGCTGTTCGGTCGCATGTTGGCGGCGTCTCCGGCCTTCAACGTCGAGGCCGCCTGCCAGGTCGCCCATGCCGTTACCGTGCATGCCGCCGAAGTCGAGGACGACTACTTCACGGCGGTGGACGACCTCAATACCGGCGACGAGCACCGCGGGGCGGCGCATGTCGGCGAGGCCGGGTTCGGTGCGGGCCTGTTCTATAGCTATGTGTGCATCGATCGCCGGCTGCTGATCGAGAACCTCGACGGCGATGAGGCCCTCGCCGATCGGGCCATCGCCGCCCTGGTGGAAGCCGCCGTGAAGACCTCGCCCAAGGGCAAGCAGAACAGCTTCGGCTCCCGCGCCCACGCCAGCTACGTGTTGGCCGAAAAGGGCGACCAGCAGCCACGCTCGCTCTCGGCCGCCTTCCTGAAGCCCGTTCCGGGGCAGGACCAGGCACGGGATGCCATCGCGCGCCTGGAGCGCCAGGCACAGGCCTTCGACGATGCCTATGGCCCTGGTGCCGAGCGGCGCTTCGTCGTGGCCGCGGACCCCGACTACCGGGAGCCGCGTCTGCATGGCGGTGTCGCCATGGGTAGCCTCACCGAACTGGCCGACTTCCTGACCAACGAGCAGTAAGGAGCCCTCATGACGGAGTATCTGGTCTTTCGGCTCTATGCGCCGCTCGCCAGTTGGGGCGAGGCGGCGGTGGGGGAATCGCGCCCCACCGCCACTTACCCGGGGCGCAGTGCCATCATCGGGTTGCTTGGCGCGGCATTGGGAGTGCGACGGGATGATGATGAAGGGCAACGACAGTTGCGCGATGGCGTCGGTATCGCCATCAAGCAGCGCTCCCCCGGCAGCCTGATGCGCGACTACCACACCGTGCAGGTGCCGGCATCGCAAGCCAAGGTGACCTACCGCACCCGGCGGGATGAATTGAGCGCCCCGCACAAGATCATCAAAACCATCCTCTCCAGCCGCGACTATCGCTGCGACGGCTTATGGACCGTCGCGATCTGGTTGACGCCACAGGCGGAGCTGACGCTCGAGGACCTGGAGCAGGCGCTCAAGACGCCGCGATTCCCCCTCTACCTGGGGCGCAAGGCGTGCCCGCCAGCGGCGCCTCTGGCGCCGCGTCGGGAGGCGTTCGCCCGGCTGCGGGATGCCCTGGATGCCGGCTTTCCTCCGCTGTGGGGACAGGATCAGGTGGAAGAGCGCAGGGCCCTGAGATTGCCGGACAGCGTGGTCTACGCCTGGGAAGGTGATACCAAGGCTCTGGATGGCAATGATCAGGGCGTGGAATCCAGCGAGGTCTGGGATGTGCCGCTCAATCGACGTCGCTGGCAGTTCGGGCCGCGTGCCGAATGCCGGCGCATCGCGCGAACAGGGGAGGAACGCTGATGTACCTTTCACGCGTACGTGTCGATCTCAACGGCCTCTCCCGGGGGGCGCTGTTCGAGATCATGGGCGGTGGGGCCTACGCCGCCCATCAGCTGCTCTGGCGCCTGTTTCCGGAGCATCAAGGCCAGCGGCCGTTCCTGTTTCGCCAGGAAATGGACGAATCCGAGGACGGAGGCGCGCCCCGGGGCCTGCCGTTGTTCTACGTGCTATCCGATCGTGAACCGGTGCCGCTTCCCGGCCTGCTAGAGGCGCAGTGCAAGTCGTTTTCCCCGGCGCTGAACGTCGGGGATCGGCTCGCTTTCCGGCTGCGAGCCAACCCGACCGTCGCAAAGTCGGTGGTGGGCAAGCGGGGGCAGCGTGCCGATGTGCTGATGGCGGCCAAGTACCCCTTCGTGGCCGGCGAGGCGCGGACCAGCCAGGCCTGTACCGAGGCGATGGATGAGGCTGCGCGTGCGTGGCTGGCGGAACGCGCCGAGTCTTGGGGATTCCGCTTGCCGGTCGAGCCGGAAGTCGGGGCCTATCGACAGCATGCCTTGCCGAAGGACAAGGGGCGTCCCATCCGTTTTTCCAGCGTCGACTATGAAGGTTTGCTGGAGGTCGCCGACCCGGGCCGGTTGATCGAAACGTTGGCCCAGGGCGTCGGGCGTGCCAAGGCGTTCGGCTGTGGTTTGATGCTGTTACGCCGACTCTGATCGGCTTCGGGCAAGGAGGCCGAAATGGGATTCATTCCGCTCAAGCCCATCCCCGAGAAGGACCGCATGTCGATGACCTTCGTTGGCATGGGGCAGATCGACGTACGTGACGGGGCCTTCGTTGTCATCGATGAGGTCAACGGGGAGCGGATGCATATCCCCGTTGGCGCGGTGGCCTGCTTGTTGCTGGAGCCAGGCACCCGGATCTCGCATGCCGCGGTCAAGCTGGCCTCGGCCGTCGGTACCCTGCTGATCTGGGTCGGCGATGCCGGGGTTCGTCTCTACAGCGCCGGCCAGCCCGGCGGGGCGCGCTCCGACAAGTTGCTCTACCAGGCGCAACTGGCGCTGGATGACCAGCTGCGCTTGAAGGTTGTGCGCAAGATGTTCGAGCTTCGATTCGGCGAGCCGCCGCCCTCGCGACGCAGCGTTGATCAGCTCCGAGGCATGGAAGGCGCTCGAGTCCGCAAGACTTATCAACTGCTCGCCAAGCAGTTCGGTGTCAAATGGCAGGGTAGACGCTATGACCCTACCCAATGGGATGCCTCGGACGTGGCCAACCAGTGCCTGTCCGCCGCCACGGCCTGCCTGTATGGCATTACCGAGGCGGCGATTCTGGCCGCAGGCTATGCGCCGGCCATCGGCTTCCTGCACACCGGCAAGCCGCAGAGCTTCGTCTACGATATCGCGGATATCGTGAAATTCGAGACGGTGGTGCCGGCGGCCTTCAGGGTCGCGGCGAGGAGTCCGGTGGCGCCCGAACGCGAGGTGCGTATCGCCTGTCGCGATGCTTTCAAGCAGACGAAGCTGCTGCAGCGGTTGATTCCGATGATCGAGGAGGTGCTGGCGGCCGGCGAGATCGACCCGCCACTCCCGGCGCCCGAGGCCATGCCGCCGGCTATTCCCGAGCCGGAATCCGTCGGCGACCAGGGACACCGGAGCAAGTAGCGATGGCAATGTTGGTGGTGGTGACCGAGGCGGTGCCGCCGCGCCTGCGCGGTCGGCTCGCCGTATGGCTGCTGGAGATCCGTGCCGGCGTCTACGTCGGTGATGTCACCAAGCGTGTTCGCGAGATGATCTGGGAACAGATCGATGCACTGGCCGAGGAGGGCAATGTCGCCATGGCATGGGCCAGTAACCATGAGTCTGGCTTCGAGTTCCAGACCTATGGCGAGAATCGCCGCGAGCCGATTGATCATGATGGTCTCCGGCTGGTGCGTTTCCTACCACCTAAGCTAACCAATTGATGTCATAGGCTCTTTAATAATGTGAGTTGATCAAAAAGTAAGCAAGATCGCCGGTGGACTTTTTGCAGGCGATTTTCTTCTTGATAAACAAGTGGCTACAATTAGTCCGGTCCCCGCAGGCGCGGGGATAACCCGGTAGAGGCGATCCTGGCGGCGACCAGCTCGGCCCGGTCCCCGCAGGCGCGGGGATAACCCGGTGGTGGGGCAGTCGTGGCTACAGCGGCCTAACCGGTCCCCGCAGGCGCGGGGATAACCCGGCGGCAGATAGAAAGCGAATTCTGACTCGATTCCGGTCCCCGCAGGCGCGGGGATAACCCGGCGGCCTGCAACGCGGCCAAGCGAGGATCTTCCCGGTCCCCGCAGGCGCGGGGATAACCCGGCTCTCCAATTGGAGGGCCTTTCGCTTTTGCCCCGGTCCCCGCAGGCGCGGGGATAACCCGGTTTCGTACTTGATGGTATGCCGGAAATGGACCCGGTCCCCGCAGGCGCGGGGATAACCCGATAAAAGCGCAGTCCCCGAAAAGAAGGTGGCTCCGGTCCCCGCAGGCGCGGGGATAACCCGTCGTTACATGATTCCCCAGCTTCATTTCGGTTCCGGTCCCCGCAGGCGCGGGGATAACCCGCTGATCGGGCGCAACCCCTTCACCGCCGCCGCCCGGTCCCCGCAGGCGCGGGGATAACCCGCTGGACAGGACCGAGGAAGAACGGGACGCACTCCGGTCCCCGCAGGCGCGGGGATAACCCGATCATGGAGCTGAAGTACCACGGCGACCTCGCCCGGTCCCCGCAGGCGCGGGGATAACCCGGCGCGTCTGTCGGTATCCCTGGACCATTTGATCCGGTCCCCGCAGGCGCGGGGATAACCCGGTCACGCGTGTCGACGTTGCCTATGATGATCTCCGGTCCCCGCAGGCGCGGGGATAACCCGAGTATGAATATATGCGATCTGGCTTTGTGTCACCGGTCCCCGCAGGCGCGGGGATAACCCAGGACCGGATCGACAACCTGAAGCCCGGGACAACCGGTCCCCGCAGGCGCGGGGATAACCCGGGCGGCGAGGGCCGCTGGCATCGATTTGGAGTCCGGTCCCCGCAGGCGCGGGGATAACCCGGTCTGCCCCCGCAGCGCCACCTGGTGGTGGCCCCGGTCCCCGCAGGCGCGGGGATAACCCGATATTGAAGAACGGTTGAATCGTTGGATCGATCCGGTCCCCGCAGGCGCGGGGATAACCCGCTGCATGTGCTGTTGCAGGCCACCGAGGTGTCCCGGTCCCCGCAGGCGCGGGGATAACCCGCTGGAGAGGACTGAGAACTTACCCCCGTATTACCGGTCCCCGCAGGCGCGGGGATAACCCGACCCTCGAGGCCTGGGGCACCTGGGGTATCTCCCGGTCCCCGCAGGCGCGGGGATAACCCGATGTGCAACTTGCGATGCTCGGTGCTGGTGGACCGGTCCCCGCAGGCGCGGGGATAACCCGTCGCAACTGATCCGCGAGCTGGTCCCGGCGAACCGGTCCCCGCAGGCGCGGGGATAACCCGACATTTGCCGCCGAGCACGACATGGCCATGGTCCGGTCCCCGCAGGCGCGGGGATAACCCGCGAGAGCGCTGAATGATGTCCTGAATCGCCGGCCGGTCCCCGCAGGCGCGGGGATAACCCAGTCGATGGTCCGCTTGTAGTAGGCGAACACGACCGGTCCCCGCAGGCGCGGGGATAACCCGCTCAATCCAAGTATTTAAACGCTCCCGAATATCCGGTCCCCGCAGGCGCGGGGATAACCCGACTCAGGAAGGGGAGTTTAAAGCAAGCTGGACCCGGTCCCCGCAGGCGCGGGGATAACCCAGTCGCAAGCCGATACCGTCGCAGACCTAACCTCCGGTCCCCGCAGGCGCGGGGATAACCCGCCCACGATCGTCCGGGCCGGCGAGCCAGTCGACCGGTCCCCGCAGGCGCGGGGATAACCCGGCGGCCGGCGACACACGCTGCCGGATGCGCCACCGGTCCCCGCAGGCGCGGGGATAACCCGTGCTCGTTGAGCTCGTCGCGCAGCTCGGACAGCCGGTCCCCGCAGGCGCGGGGATAACCCGAAATCGTCGGCGCCGAGAGAGCTCGGGGCGCCCCGGTCCCCGCAGGCGCGGGGATAACCCGGATGCCAAGACGCGAGCTCGGGTCCGCCAAGCCCGGTCCCCGCAGGCGCGGGGATAACCCGCTGGGCCTGTCGGGCGGCACCCTCCAGGACTTCCGGTCCCCGCAGGCGCGGGGATAACCCGGCACCTATTACTACCGGGTGCAGGATCATGAGCCGGTCCCCGCAGGCGCGGGGATAACCCGGGTGAGACCTTCCGAGGCTTTGTCCGCGCCCTCCGGTCCCCGCAGGCGCGGGGATAACCCGACAGACTCCGACATCGCCAACGCTATCGCCGCCCGGTCCCCGCAGGCGCGGGGATAACCCGGCCCTGGCCAAGGACCTCAAGGTGCCGGTGATCCGGTCCCCGCAGGCGCGGGGATAACCCGTGCGCGAGCGATGATGCCGCCAACCGCAGCGCCCGGTCCCCGCAGGCGCGGGGATAACCCGATGGTCATGACGGCTGGCCCTCCATCAGGTAGCCGGTCCCCGCAGGCGCGGGGATAACCCGCGCCAGGCCCAGGTCCTCGAGGCGGTGGTGTCCCGGTCCCCGCAGGCGCGGGGATAACCCGGCCGGCTTCTCCCACGAGGAGGCCTGCCTGATCCGGTCCCCGCAGGCGCGGGGATAACCCGAACGAGGAGAAGCGGCAGGGCAAAGACTTTACCCGGTCCCCGCAGGCGCGGGGATAACCCGCCGGGGCTGGTCAGCCGGGTGGTGCTGATGGACCGGTCCCCGCAGGCGCGGGGATAACCCGATCCCACCGTCTGGCTCGCTGAGGACACGGGCCCGGTCCCCGCAGGCGCGGGGATAACCCGTCGCAACTGGTGCGGGCGCTGCTGCCGGCGTCCCGGTCCCCGCAGGCGCGGGGATAACCCGGCCAAGGCCGCCCTGCTCGACTACCTCCAGGCCCGGTCCCCGCAGGCGCGGGGATAACCCGTCTTGGTTTCATCTTGGTCGTTTACATACTCGCCGGTCCCCGCAGGCGCGGGGATAACCCGCGAGAACTTCGACGCGCTGGCCGATGACCAAGCCGGTCCCCGCAGGCGCGGGGATAACCCGACGATGGCGGCAATAATCCCATGGTTAAAATCCCGGTCCCCGCAGGCGCGGGGATAACCCGCTGGCCACATCTCTTGCCTGGGTCGCTTTCTACCGGTCCCCGCAGGCGCGGGGATAACCCGGCGGAGGCGCTCGCCGATGCCGCCCACTATCGCCGGTCCCCGCAGGCGCGGGGATAACCCGTACCGCACTCGTCCAGGACCAGGAGACCATTTCCGGTCCCCGCAGGCGCGGGGATAACCCGCAGTCATCGTTGACATTGTCACTAAACAACTTCCGGTCCCCGCAGGCGCGGGGATAACCCGCCGTCCAGCGAGGCCCTCATCAGAGGGTGCACCCGGTCCCCGCAGGCGCGGGGATAACCCGTCATCGAGAAGGTGCAGATGCGCGCCAACGCCCCGGTCCCCGCAGGCGCGGGGATAACCCGCGAGTGCTGTTCCTGGACCTGGACCCGCAGGCCCGGTCCCCGCAGGCGCGGGGATAACCCGGCCGGTTGCTTGTGGGCGGTGCGTTCTTGGCCCCGGTCCCCGCAGGCGCGGGGATAACCCGCGATCCTAGAATTCGTCCGCGCCTACCACCCCCCGGTCCCCGCAGGCGCGGGGATAACCCGTCCTTGTCATCTCAGAGTCGCCGCTGAGTTCGCCGGTCCCCGCAGGCGCGGGGATAACCCGGCCGGCCTGTCCAGCGCCGCCCGCATCGTCACCCGGTCCCCGCAGGCGCGGGGATAACCCGCCATTGCCACCTTCCGTCTGCGTCCTGCGCCCCGGTCCCCGCAGGCGCGGGGATAACCCGTTGGCCACATCGCTTGCCTGGGTCGCCTTCTACCGGTCCCCGCAGGCGCGGGGATAACCCGCTGTTGCTGTCGCCGGGCGAGACTTCGCCCATCCGGTCCCCGCAGGCGCGGGGATAACCCGCAGATGCTGCAATCCGCCCCTGGCGATGCTGGCCGGTCCCCGCAGGCGCGGGGATAACCCGCTGGAAACCTCCATCGACGGCCGGCGCCTGTCCCGGTCCCCGCAGGCGCGGGGATAACCCGCTGGCCAGTGACATCAACGTCGCGATCATGAACCGGTCCCCGCAGGCGCGGGGATAACCCGTCCTGGTCGGTGCCGTATTGCTCCCCACCGACGCAGAGAACGCCAGGCGCGCCGGTCCCCGCAGGCGCGGGGATAACCCGCGTCTGACCAGTGTCACCGGTCACCCACTTGTCCGGTCCCCGCAGGCGCGGGGATAACCCGCTGGCCAGTGACATCAACGTCGCGATCATGAACCGGTCCCCGCAGGCGCGGGGATAACCCGTCCTGGTCGGTGCCGTATTGCTCCCAGCCTTTCCGGTCCCCGCAGGCGCGGGGATAACCCGGAAGTTGGTCTGCTTCTTGTTGTCCAGCAGGCCCGGTCCCCGCAGGCGCGGGGATAACCCGGATGTCAGGGCCGAGCCGTATTCCGTACAGGTCCGGTCCCCGCAGGCGCGGGGATAACCCGGTGCAGAACCCGGACACCGGCGATATGGAGCCCCGGTCCCCGCAGGCGCGGGGATAACCCGGGCAGCTTGCGGTGTCTGAGAGGACAGCATGCCCGGTCCCCGCAGGCGCGGGGATAACCCGTTTAAAGAACATCCGCTTTATCCCCCCGCTTACCGGTCCCCGCAGGCGCGGGGATAACCCGTCATATTCGTTATTCACCTGCCCCGCGATATACCGGTCCCCGCAGGCGCGGGGATAACCCGTTGTACTGCGCGAAGTTGGGGACCGTGGGGACCCGGTCCCCGCAGGCGCGGGGATAACCCGTTCCCGGCGCGGGAAAGGCTCCAGGCGGCCATCCGGTCCCCGCAGGCGCGGGGATAACCCCAGTGCTCTGAACGGATCTTCGGCTACGACGGCCCGGTCCCCGCAGGCGCGGGGATAACCCGATGGAAAAAGAGGAAGAGGACGCCCAGAAGAACCGGTCCCCGCAGGCGCGGGGATAACCCGCGATAAGAAACACCTTCCAGCCGATACCTGATCCGGTCCCCGCAGGCGCGGGGATAACCCGCGCAGCCTGGCGCCCTGGCCCAGCAGCTCCCCCGGTCCCCGCAGGCGCGGGGATAACCCGGCCCTGACGATGCTCTCGCTGTCGGGGCTGTCCCGGTCCCCGCAGGCGCGGGGATAACCCGCCTGCCATCGAGTGGCTGGCGATTCAGCTGGACCGGTCCCCGCAGGCGCGGGGATAACCCGCTTTCCAAGCGTCCCAGCCTCAAGGGCAAGTTCCGGTCCCCGCAGGTGCGGGGATAACCCGACCTCCTTCTTGAACTGTCGCTCCCACTCCCGCCGGTCCCCGCAGGCGCGGGGATAACCCGCTCGAGAAGGAGATGCGCCTGCTGGTGCCGGTCCGGTCCCCGCAGGCGCGGGGATAACCCGGCCGCCACCACTCCGCGCCAGCACGACGGCCGCCGGTCCCCGCAGGCGCGGGGATAACCCGGGGGCCTTGCCGAGACCGGACAGTTCGAAGACCCGGTCCCCGCAGGCGCGGGGATAACCCGGATAATGGCAGCGTTTGACGAGGAAGCCGAGACCGGTCCCCGCAGGCGCGGGGATAACCCGTGCTCCCGCACGGCCTCGTAGACGCCCGGGATCCGGTCCCCGCAGGCGCGGGGATAACCCGGACTATTTCGCCGCGGTGGAGAGCCACAAGGCCCGGTCCCCGCAGGCGCGGGGATAACCCGGGCATGGGGAGCTGCCAGCGCAGCATGTCGACCCGGTCCCCGCAGGCGCGGGGATAATAACCTGCCTCCGCAGCGGAGGTAGGGTAAGTTCTATCCCCTGTTTCCGCGGGTGCAGGGGTATCCAGCCATCGGCAGGGTAGGTAGGGGAGGTTCTATTTCCGGTCTCCGCGGGTGAAGGGGTATCCAGCCGTCGGCAGGGTAGGTAGGGGAGGTTTTATCTCCGTTCGCCGCGGGTGTAGGGGTATTCTGCCGTCAGCAGGGTAGGTAGGGGAGGTTCTATTCTCAGTCTTCGCAGGAGCGGAGATAACCCGATGACATGGGTCGGGTTGTGCTTCTTTGCTCTGCGTGTCTTTTGTTGTGGGTTTTACGGCAAAGGCCGAGGCGGCATGGTCCATTTCACTCTGTGACTAAACACTTAGAATCTTGGTGTCAGTCCACAGGGCCTGCCTCTACAGACCTTTGACCTGTCGGAAGACCCATTGCCTCGAGGGTGGAATCGGATGCCTTGGGACGAGGCGGCGTGGTCGCTGCTGAGGTCACATCCTGTCAAGTGGTACAAATCCAGTCTTCTTGTTGCCCCGCTGGACTAAGCTGATTGAGGAGTCATAACCAGAGCAGGGGGGCAGGTATGAAGTTAGCTGGGATGGTAACTGTCGCAATGATCGCTGGAGGTTTTTACAGTAGCGTTGACGCGAGCGATTGGTATTTGAAGAATGGCCAGCTCATCTGCACAACCCAATCGGCTTACCGCGAGCAGATTCAGTATCTGTCACACGGAGTTAGAGAAGCTGTGCCGGGCTGCGGGGTGACGGAAAGACGGTATCGAGTGGTCCCATTGGACATCAACATCATCGCGCCGAGCAAAGTGCGTATCATCGACATGAGAGCTAACGGGTGGGTTGATGCAAGCAGTGCAATTGAGCTGACTGGTGAGTAAGTCGCTATCGACTAGAGCGTCTTCCAGAAAGGTGCGGAGCTGGAATCTCAGTCTGTCGTTCTTACCATTTTCCAATGGGCGGATAGGTGGGCGGGTAAACAAAAAAACCAGCCGTAAATGGCTGGTTTTAAAAGAAAGGTGGCGGAGGGACAGGGATTCGAACCCTGGGAAGGCTCTCACCTTCGCCGGTTTTCACGATCGGTGCATTCAATCGTTCTACCAAACCTGCGTCTAACGTCGATGTACTCAACTAGTTTTCCGGAATTTAGTCCACTATCGTGTCAACTATTGGTTGAAGGCAGGGTTTACAGGTGCGGGGCAAGCGTCCTGTTTTCACATCCGTCTGGATAGCTGGTCATGGCTTGTTGTTGCTGTCGCGTGGAACCCATATGGAACCCATAGCGAGACAAACGAAAAACCGCCACCCGGCATGATCCGTAAGTGGCGGTTTCTCTTGATGTTCATGGTCGGAGCGACAGGATTCGAACCTGCGACCTTTGCAACCCCATTGCAACGCGCTACCAAGCTGCGCCACGCTCCGACGTTCTCTTTTAGCCTTGGCCATGATGCTGTCTGGCCCCCGAGAACGAGGCGTATACTAGCGCGTTCCGTGGCAAATGAAAAGCCCCTTTTGCGCTTTTGTTTCAATTGCTTGGCCCTGCTGGCCCGGGCGGTGCCGGTGCGGCCCGGGTTTGTCACAATAACGTCCTGAAACGGGAGCCGTAAGACACGAGTCGAGCCGGGGAGGGCGACCATGCCGTTGATCATGGGAATGAGCATGCTGCTGGCATGCCAGATGCTTGGGGAACTGGCGGCCAGGGGGCTGGGCCTGGCGATACCGGGGCCGGTGATCGGCATGGTGATCCTGCTGGTGACCCTGATGACGTACGGCAAGGTGCCGGCGAGCCTCAGGATGACGGGCGAGGGGCTGCTGCGCTACCTGACGCTGCTGTTCGTGCCGGCGGGGGTGGGGCTGATGGTCCATGGCGCCCTGATCGGCGCCGACTTCTGGCCGATCGTGGTGACCCTGATCGGGGCCACCGCCGTGACTCTCGCGGTGACCGGCTGGGTGCTGACGCGGCTGACACGGCTTCAGGGGCGCCGGCCCAGGAGGTCGTCATGAAGGTCGCGGCCCTGGACCAGCTGTGGGTCTACCTGTCGGGCAACCCGCTGCTGTCGCTGCTGATCACCCTGCTGGCGTTCGTGCTGGCGGTGAGGATCAACCGTGCCCTCGGCGGGACGCCGCTGCTGCACCCGGTGACCTTGGCCATCGCCATGCTGATCGGCTTCCTGCTGCTGGTGGACATGGACTACGCCAGCTATTTCGAGGGGGCCCAGTTCATCCACTTCCTGCTCGGCCCGGCCACGGTCGCGCTGGCCATCCCGCTCTACGATCACCGCGAGCGCGTGCGGCGCCTGTTGCTGCCGTTGCTGGTGGCCTGCCTCACCGGCATCGTCACCGCCGTGGCGAGCACCCTCGGGCTGGCGATGCTGTTCGGGGCGCGTCACGAGACCTTGATGTCGCTGGCGCCGCGCTCGGTGACCTCGCCGATCGCCATGGGCATCGCCGAGCAGATCGGGGGGATTCCCTCGCTGGCGGCCGGACTGGTGCTGCTGACCGGCTCCATCGGCTGCATCCTCGGTCCCGCCATCTTCCGCCTGTTGCGGGTCACGGACCCGGCGGTGCAGGGCTTCACCATGGGGCTGGCCGCCCACGGCTTCGGCACCGCCCATTCCTTCGCGCGGCTCGGCGCCGTCGCGGGGGCGTTCTCGGGGCTCTCCATGGGGCTGACGGGGCTGCTGACGGCCTTCCTGCTGCCGCTGATCACGCGCCTGATCGGGCTCGGCTAGTCGCGTCCCGCGGGCTTTGATGGCCCCGCGGGGCGACGCGGCGGGTCGATCAGAGTTCCTCCCAGATCCGATTGCGAAAGTCCTCCGACAACTCGGCCACCTTCTCGAGCCGCTGCATATGGGTCTGGGTGACGTGGTGCATGAGCTGCTGGTAGCACTCTTGGATGTCCTGCGGGTTGGCAGGGGTCTCGCTGTTGATGCACCCGGACAGTCGCTGGCCGCTCTCGGCCAGCGCATGCAGGCACTGTGCCTCGAATTGCATGGCTTCCGCGAGGCTCTCCATCCAGGCCAGCTGCATGCGGGCCATGGGCGTGACGCCCTGGAGCCACTGCTGGCTCCACCATTGCATCATGGCGTCACTGGGCGCCTTGAGCGCATCGGCGGCATCACCCTGTTGTTCGGTCATCACGGGTCTCCTGGAAGTGTCGGGAACAGGCATGCGGGGGCCACGAACGTGGTCTCCACCGCATCAGTTTTAGTATAGAAGGGGCATGCCTGCCTCGTTGGTCCCTTTGCGATGCCGCCGGCCTCGATGACGGGAATCAACGCCCCGTCGCCGTCACGCTGGGCCATACTCCCGGGGCAGACACCCAACGCTGAGGAGCTCGCCCATGTGGAGCGTGATCAAGTCGGTGCTGGCCGCCTTCTTGGGGATCCAGAAGGAAGCACGTCGGCGCGAGGACTTCGCGAAGGGCCGCGCCGGCCCCTTCATCGTCGTCGGCGTGGTGATGGGCCTCGTGCTGGTCGTGCTGATCGCCCTGGTGGCCTCGCTGGCCGCGAAATGACGCCTCGCTGAACGTTGATTGCCGCGTTTACGGGGGCCGACTCCTGTCGCCGGCGTCGTGCCATCGGGCTTCTATACTCGATCAAGGCATCAAGGCATGGCTAATACAACAACACGATTCAGGAGGGGGCGATGCGCAAGCGGCTCGTGTTGATGGCGGCGGGATTCGCCTTCACGGGACTGTCCCAGGGGGTGCTGGCCAACGGCTGGAACATGCCGGTCGGGGTGACCGACGTCAGTCGCGAGATCCACTCCCTGCACATGATCATCTTCTGGATCTGCGTGGTCATCGGGATCGTCGTCTTCGGCGCGATGTTCTATTCGCTGTATCGCTACCGTCACTCCCAGGGGGCCAAGGCCACCCAGTTTCACGAGCACACCACCGTCGAGATCATCTGGACCGTCATTCCCCTGCTGATCCTCGTCGGCATGGCCGTCCCGGCCACGGCCACCCTGAAGACCATGTACGACGCCTCCGAGGCGGACCTCGACGTCATGGTCACCGGCCAGCAGTGGCGCTGGCGCTACGACTACATGGGGGAAGAGGTGGCCTTCACCTCGAACCTGGCCACGCCCCGCGCACAGATCGAGGGCAGCGACGCCAAGGACGACAGCTACCTGCTGGAGGTCGACGAGCCGCTGGTCCTGCCGACGGGACGCAAGGTGCGCCTGCTGCTCACCTCCGACGATGTCATTCATTCCTGGTGGGTGCCGGATCTGGCGGTCAAGCAGGATGCCGTGCCCGGCTTCGTCAACGAGAATTGGGTGCGCATCAACGAGCCCGGCATCTATCGCGGCCAGTGTGCCGAACTGTGTGGTCGCGACCATGGCTTCATGCCGGTGGTGGTCAAGGCGGTGGAGCCCGAGCAGTTCGACACCTGGCTCGCCCAACGCAAGGAGGCGGCGGCCCAGGAGGCCATGGGCGTGGACCGCGAATGGTCCCGGGAGGAGCTGATGGAGCGCGGCGAGCAGGTCTACGGCACCATCTGCGCGTCCTGTCACCAGCCCGACGGTTCCGGCAATCCGCCGGCCTTCCCGGCCCTGGCCGGCAACCAGGCGCTGATGGACGATCGGGAGGGGCATGTCGAGACCGTGGTCAACGGCGTCTCGGGCTCCGCCATGCCGGCCTTCCGCAGCACCCTCAATCCGGTGGAGATCGCCGCCGTGATCACCTATGAGCGCAATGCCTGGGGCAACGAGACCGGTGATGTCATTCAGCCCTCGGCGATTGCCGAGCAGCTTTCCGACTAGCCGGGCAGTATCCCACCCCCACGAGACGGCAACCAGGGAGAACTTCGATGGCGTCGCACCTGCCTCCCAAGCCCATCGCGCAGTATGAAGAGACCGCGAGCGGCGGCCTGGCCGCCGGGGCGCAGCATGCCCCGCGTGGCCTGATGCGCTGGCTCCTGACCACCAATCACAAGGAGATCGGCACCCTCTACCTGATCTTCTCCCTGACCATGTTCTTCATCGGCGGCATCTTCGCCATGGTGATCCGGGCGGAACTCTTCCAGCCGGGGCTGCAGCTGGTACAGCCGGAGTTCTTCAACCAGATGACCACCATGCATGGCCTGATCATGGTGTTCGGGGCGGTGATGCCGGCCTTCGTGGGGCTGGCCAACTGGATGGTCCCGCTGCAGATCGGCGCCCCCGACATGGCCCTGCCGCGGCTCAACAACTTCAGCTTCTGGCTGCTGCCCGTGGCCTTCCTGATGCTGCTGTCGACCCTGGTGATGCCCGGTGGGGCGCCCAACTTCGGCTGGACCTTCTATGCGCCGCTGTCCACCACCTATGCGCCGCCGTCGACGACCTTCTTCATCTTCTCGCTGCACCTGGCCGGCATCAGCTCGATCCTGGGGGCCATCAACATCATCGCCACCATCCTCAACCTGCGGGCTCCGGGGATGCGCCTGATGGACATGCCGCTGTTCGTGTGGACCTGGCTGATCACCGCCTTCCTGCTGATCGCGGTGATGCCGGTGCTGGCCGGCGTGATCACCATGATGCTGCTGGATATCAACTTCGGCACCAGCTTCTTCAACGCGGCGGGGGGCGGCGACCCGGTGCTCTTCCAGCACCTGTTCTGGTTCTTCGGCCATCCCGAGGTCTACATCATGATCCTGCCGGCCTTCGGCATCGTCTCGGTGATCATCCCGACCTTCGCCCGCAAGCGGCTGTTCGGCTATGCCTCGATGGTCTACGCCACGGCGTCCATCGCCATCCTGTCGTTCCTGGTCTGGGCCCACCACATGTTCGTCGTGGGCCTGCCGCTGGTGGCGGAGCTGTTCTTCATGTACAGCACCATGCTGATCGCGGTGCCCACCGGGGTGAAGGTGTTCAACTGGATCACCACCCTGTTTCGCGGCTCGATCAGCTTCGAGCCGCCGATGCTGTTCGCCCTGGCCTTCGTCGTGCTGTTCACCATCGGCGGCTTCTCGGGGCTGATGCTGGCCATCTCGCCGGCCGACTTCCAGTACCACGATACCTACTTCGTGGTGGCGCACTTCCACTACGTGCTGGTGCCCGGGGCGGTGTTCGCGATCATGGCCGGGGTCTATTACTGGCTGCCCAAGTGGACCGGCCACTATCCGCACCTGCGCCTGTCCCAGTGGCACTTCTGGCTGTCGGTGATCGGCGTGAACCTGACCTTCTTCCCCATGCACTTCGCCGGGCTCGCGGGCATGCCGCGGCGCATTCCCGACTACGCGCTGCAGTTCGCCGACTTCAACATGGTGACCAGTCTCGGCGCCTTCCTGTTCGGCGCCTCGCAGCTGCTGTTCGTGTGGGTGGTGATCAAGTGCGTGCGCGGCGGCGAGAAGGCGCCGGCCCGGGCCTGGGAGGGGGCCGAGGACCTGGAGTGGAGCGTGCCGAGTCCGGCGCCGCTGCACACCTTCGAGACGCCTCCCGACTTCCAGCCGCAGCAGCACTGAGCTCGGGGGACTGGCATGGCGGCGAACGACGAGCAACAGGCGAGACAGGCGGGGGTCCGGCGCACCGTGGCCCGGACGCTGGTGGTGCTGGCCGGCATGTTCGTCTTCGCCTTCGCGCTGGTGCCCCTCTACGACGTCTTCTGCCAGGTGACGGGACTCAACGGCAAGACCAGCGGCCGCGCCCAGGCCCTCGAGCATGCCGATGTCGATGCTTCTCGCACCATCACCGTGCAGTTCATCACCCGGGGCAGCCCAGGCCTGCCCTGGGAGCTGGAGACCGATACGCGCCAGCTGCGCGTGCACCCCGGCGAGAGCCGCGAGGTCTTCTTCCGCTTCCGCAACCGGGGCGAGCAGGCCAGCCGGGCGCGGGCCGTGCCCAGCGTGTCGCCCTCCGAGGCCTCCCTGCACCTGCGCAAGATCACCTGCTTCTGCTTCCAGGAGCAGCGCCTCGCCGGCGGGGAGCGGCTCGAGGCGCCGCTGGTCTTCCAGCTGACGCGCGACCTCCCCGACGATATCAAGACCGTGACCCTGGTCTACACCCTCTATCCCGTGGAGCAGGCGCTGGCACGGCGCTACCTGGGGTTCATCAGTGAAGGAGACCAAGCATGAGCGGTGGCAGCTACTACGTACCGGCCTCCAGCAAGTGGCCGGCGCTGGCCTCCCTGGCGATGGGGGCGATGATGGCGGGAACCGGCACCCTGCTGGTGCATGGCATCGCCGGCCTGCCGGTGATGGTGGTGGGCCTGCTGGCGATCCTCGCGGTGATGACGCTGTGGTTTCGCGATGTCATCCACGAGTCGCGCAGCGGCCTCTACGATGCGCAGATGGACCGCTCCTTCCGCTGGGGCATGGGCTGGTTCATCTTCTCGGAGGTGATGTTCTTCGCCGCCTTCTTCGGCACGCTCTTCTACGTGCGCACCTTCGCGCTGCCCTGGCTGGACGGCGAGGGCGCCAAGGGGGTGGCCGCCCTGCTGTGGCCGGACTTCACCGCCTCCTGGCCGCTGATGAACCCGCCCGACGCGTCCATCGAGGGACCCCACGAGACCTTCAGTCCCTGGCACCTGCCACTGGTCAACACCCTGATCCTGGTCACCTCGAGCATCACCCTGACGGTGGCCCACGAGGGGCTCAAGGAAGGCTACCGCGACACCGCCCGCCACTGGCTGCTGGGCACCGTGCTGCTGGGGCTGTGCTTCATCACCATCCAGGGCTTCGAGTACTACGAGGCCTACAGCCATTACGGCATCACCCTGCAGGCGGGCATCTACGGGGCCACCTTCTTCCTGCTGACCGGCTTTCACGGCCTGCATGTGATCATCGGCACCATCATCCTGATCTCGATCCTGGCCAGGGTGCAGCGGGGGCACTTCTCCCGCGACGACCACTTCGGCTTCGAGGCGGCCGCCTGGTACTGGCACTTCGTGGATGTGGTGTGGATCGGCCTGTTCACCTTCGTCTATGTCTTCTGACCGGCCTCAGACACCGAGGTCGCCGATGTAGAAGCCGTAGACGAGCAGGGTCACCAGCAGCGCCGCCAGGCCCACCCGCAGCTTGAGGGAGACGAGCACCCGCCGCGAGCGACCGCCGTCCTTGATCAGGAAGCCGGCACCCGCCGCAAGGCTCGCCACCATGGCAAGAAAGACGAAGGCAATCAGGGTCTTGAGCAGCATGGAACACTCCGTGAAAGGATCCTCCACCAAGCGACATGCCGGTCGGCGCCTGACCCTCTGGTGCGGGTTCTGGGCCTGCCTGGTGGGAGTGGGGATGGCACTGGGACTATGGCAGTGGGAGCGGGCCGCCGACAAGCGCGAGATGCTGGCGCGCTTCGCCTCGGCGCCGCGCCTGGAGGCCCCTCGGACGGCGCCGCCGAACGGGACCCGCCTGACCCTGGAGGGAGAATACCTCGCCGACGAGACGCTGTTTCTGGACAACCGGACCCATGACGGCCGGCTCGGGGTGGCGGTGCTGACGCCATTGCGCGGCGAGGATGGCCGTCTGTGGCTGGTCGAGCGGGGCTTCCTGGCCACCGGCCCCAGCCGGGCGACGCCCGCCGTGGCCACCCCCGAGGGGACGGTCCGGCTGGCGGGCCGCTGGCAGGTCGCCGGCGCGTCGGCCCCGGTGTTCGGGCCCAATCGCGAGGGGCAGCGGCTGCAGCGCATCGACCTGGCCGCCTGGTCGTCCCCGGGGGCGTTCGCCCATGCCGGCTGGCTACACTTGGAGAGCGGCCCCGGCCATCTCGCCTCCTGGTGGCAGCCCAACGTGCTGCCCCCGGCCCGACATCTCGGCTACGCCGTCCAGTGGTGGGGGCTGGCCCTGGCCGCCCTGGTGATGATGGTCGTCGGTGGCCGCCGGCTGCGCCGAGACGGCCGTGCCTGTCAACGTTCCCCCGAGGAGTCGCGCCCATGAGCCTGTCCCGTCCCGCCCGTTCCCGGCTCAAGCTGGTCGCCCTGTTCGCGGTCTTCACGCTGCCCATGGCCATGGCCTGGGGCATGGTGGAGTGGCGCCTGGGCATCCCCGAGGGGCGCACCGCCCACGGCACCCTGCACCCCGGGGTGCCGGGGCTCGCGAGCTGGCCGCTGCGCGGTGTGGCCAAGGACGGTGCCGATGACTGGCTGCTGGCCTTCGATTGCCCGGGGAGCTGCTCGCAGGCGGCCGATCGCTGGTGGCGGCTGCATCGCGCCCTGGGACGCGATGCCCACCGGGTCAGCCGGCTGCGCATCGGCGGTAGTGCCCCGGCGCTGCCGGGCGAGGCCGTCGCCGCCTGGACGGGGGCGCCGCCGGCCTGGCGGTTGCCGGGGGCGCTGTGGATTCTCGATCCCGAGGGCCGGGCGGTGCTGCGCTATGCGGCCGACGTCGACACCGCGCAGGTCCTCGAGGACGTCGAGCGGTTGCTGCGTCTCAATCCCGAGCCGCCCCTGGCGCGGCTCCATGCGGAGTGAGGACCATGGCCATGGTCGAGGAGCGGGAGCATCGGCGACGCCGACTGCGCTGGCTGTGTCGGCTGACCCTGCTGGGGGTCGTGTTCACCGCCCTGGTGGTCCTGGCCGGGGCCTGGACCCGGCTGGTGGATGCCGGGCTCGGCTGTCCCGACTGGCCGGGCTGCTATGGGGCCCTGGTGGTGCCGGATGCCGGGCAGGCCATGGCGCACTCGCCGGAGGTCCCGCTGGAAGCCGCCAAGGCCTGGATGGAGATGATCCACCGCTACCTGGCGTCCACCCTAGGCCTGCTGGTCATCGCCGTGGTGGTGCTGGGCGCGTCCCTGCGGCGTCGCCTCGGCTATCCCTGGTGGCTGTCCCTGGCCCTGCTCGGGGCCATCCTGCTGCAGGGCGCCTTCGGGGCCTTCACCGTCACGCTCAAGCTGTGGCCCCAGGTGGTGACCCTGCACCTGCTCGGCGGGCTGACCATCATGGGGCTCTTCCTGTGGCTGCACCTGCGCTTGCGGCGGCTGGCCGCCGGTGCGCCACTTCAGGCGCCCCGGCGCCTGACGCCGCTGTGGGCGGCGGCCGTGGTGTTGCTGGTGGGCCAGCTGGCGCTGGGCGGCTGGACCTCGAGCAACTATGCCGGCATCGCCTGCCAGGGCTTCCCCACCTGCAACGCCCAGTGGTGGCCGGCGCTGGACTGGGCCGAAGGCTTCGACCTGGCCCAGACCGTGGGCCCCAGCTACCTGCATGGCCAGCTCCATGCCGAGGCCCGCACGGCCATCCAGGTCGGCCACCGCCTCGGAGCCCTGGCCCTGGTGGCCTGCCTGCTGACACTCGGGCTGCGCCACCGGCGTGACCCGCGGCTGCGCGGCTGGCTCGGCATGCTGTGCAGTACCTGCCTGCTGCAGGCCTCCCTCGGCATCGCCAACGTGCTGCTGTGGCTGCCGCTGTGGCTCGCCCTGTTGCACACGGCCGGGGCGGTGATGCTGGTCGCCGCCATGCTGCTGGCGGTCTGGCACTGGCGCTGGCCGGCCGCGCGCTGCCCGGCCGCCACTCGACAATACGCGGAAGGAGAGGAGCCATGCCCGATGGCATCGTGATGGCGCAGACGCGCCTCGAGGGGGGCGCGAGCTGGACCTGGCGCGACCTCCTCACCCTGTGCAAGCCCAGGGTGGTGGTGGTGATGCTGGTCTGCAGCCTGGTCGGCATGCTGCTGGCCGGGCCCTGGCCGGGAGCGGGCCCGCTGGTGTTCGGCCTGGCCGGCATCGGCCTGGCGGCCGGGGGCGCGGCGGCCTTCAACCACGTGGTCGATCGCCGGCTGGACGCCCTGATGCTGCGCACCGCGCGACGGCCGCTGGCCAGCCGGCGCCTGCCCACAGCGCTGGCGCTGGGCTGGGCGACGCTGCTGTCGGTGGCCGGGATCTCGCTGTTGCTCTGGCAGGTCAATGCCCTGACGGCCTGGCTGACCCTGGCCTCGCTGATCGGCTATGCCCTGGTCTATACCGCCTTCCTCAAGCGGGCCACCCCGCAGAACATCGTCATCGGCGGGGTGGCGGGGGCGGCGCCACCGCTGCTGGGCTGGACCGCGGTCACCGGCCAGCTGGGGCCCGAGCCGCTGCTGCTGATGCTGATCGTGTTCGCCTGGACCCCGCCGCACTTCTGGGCCCTGGCCATCCACAAGCGGGACGAGTACGCCCGGGCCGGCGTGCCGATGCTGCCGGTCACCCATGGCGAGGCCTTCACCCGGCTCCAGGTGTGGCTGTATGGCTGGCTGACGGTGGCGGTGACGCTGCTGCCCTTCGTCATCGGCATGAGCGGGGCGCTGTACCTGGTCGCGGTGCTGGCCCTGGATGCGCGCTTCATGGTGTGGAACTGGCGGGTCTGGCGTGGCCGCGACCCGGGCGCGCCGATCGCCGCCTTCTGGTTCTCGATCCGCTACATCCTCGGCGTGTTCGGGGTCCTGCTGCTGGATCACTACGCCGCCGCCTGGCCGGTGTAGCCAGCGGGCAACGGGATGGACGTCGCCGGGCCCTGGGCCCGGCG
>NZ_JAUFPQ010000009.1:422388-474666 GCF_030409305.1 Halomonas maura | reverse complement strand
AGAACAGCATCAGCAGGGCGTAGGCCATCAGCGTCACCAGCGCCGTGCCGATCAGGTTGAGCGCGAAGCCGGCGCGGATCATCGACTGGATGCGCAGGTGCCCGGTGGCGAAGACGATGGCGTTGGGCGGGGTGGCCACCGGCATCATGAAGGCGCAGCTGGCGGCGATGGCCGCGGGCACGGTGATCAGCAGCGGCGAGATGTCCAGAGACAGGGCCAGCGCGCCCAGCAGCGGCAGGAAGGCCGCGGCGGTGGCGGTGTTGGAGGTGATCTCGGTGAGGAAGATGATCACCAGCACCACGCTGCCGATCAGCGCCAGCAGCGGGAAGACCGCCAATCCGCCGAGCTGGTCGGCGATCCACTCCGCCAGCCCCGAGCGGCTGATGGTGCCGGCCAGGGCCAGGCCACCGCCGAACAGCAGCAGGATCCCCCAGGGCAGCTCGCGGGCCTCTTCCCAGCTCATCAGTCGTTCGCCGGGGGCGCGCCCGGCCGGCGTCAGGAACAGCAGCAGGCCGGCGGCGATGGCGATGCCGGTATCGGAAAGCCAGTCGAGCCCCGCATCGTTGAGCAGCGGGCGGCCGACCCAGGCCGCGGCGGCCAGCAGGAAGAGCGTGCCCACCCGGCGCTCCGGCGACGTGATGCCGCCCAGCCGGTCGAGCTCGTCGTCGATCAGGGCGGCGCTGTCCTCGCCGGCCGTCAGGGCGAAGCCACGGCGGGTCAACCACCACCAGGCGCAGGCCATCATCGCCACGCTGATCGGCAGGCCGACCAGCATCCACCGGGCGAAGCCCAGGTCGATGCCCCGCTCGTCGGCCAGGTAGCCGGCGAGCAGGGCATTGGGTGGGGTGCCGATCAGCGTCGCCACGCCGCCGATGCTCGCCGAGTAGGCGATGGCCAGCAGCAGGGCGGTGGCATAGCGCCCCAGTGCCTCGGGGTCGCTGTCGTCGAGCAGGCTGACCACCGACATGCCGATCGGCAGCATCATGATGGTGGTGGCGGTATTCGAGACCCACATGCTGAGAAACCCGGTGGCCAGCATGAAGCCGCCGATCTGGCGCCTCGGGTGGCGCCCCACGACCCGCAGCACTCGCAGGGCGATCCGCCGGTGCAGGTTCCAGCGTTGCATGGCGATCCCCAGCAGGAAGCCGCCGAGGAAGAGGTAGATGATGGGGTTGGCGTAGCTCGCCGCGGTCTCGCGGATCTCGCCGATGCCCAGCGCGGGAACCAGCACCAGGGGCACCAGCGCGGTGGCGGGAATCGGGATCGCTTCCGTGGACCACCAGGTGGCCATCAGCAGGGCCAGACCGACACAGGACCAGGCCGGCTCGGGCATTCCCGCCGGGGCCGGGGCGAGCAGGCAGATCACCAGCCACAGCGGGCCCAGCCAGAGGCCGATCCGGCCGGCACGCGAGGGCGGCGACGGCGTCGGGCTGCCAGTCGACATGCGGTTCTCCTCGTCTCGCGGCCGCCGGTCGGGGCGCCGCCCTGCGGCGCTTTCCGGGGGCCGGCGGCCGGGTGGCGGGCAAGCACATGGCAATCAAGGGTTTGGGACGCATCCCCCGGCAGTATAGAATGCGCTGTCCATGCAACGCTCGTCGGGAAGCTATCCATGACCACCACCACCGCGCTGATCCTGCTCGGCCTTGCCCTGGCCGTCGTGGCCGGCCTCGGGGCCTATGCCGTCACCCTGTGGCGGGAAGTGAAACGCCGCCGGGACTTCCGCGAGGAGGAGCTGCGCCGGGCCCACGAGAACTGTCTCGAGAACCTCGAGCTGGTCGCCTCGGCCCTGATGCAGCAACAGGTGGACATCACCGAGGGCGCCTGGCGCTGCAAGACCCTGCTCGAGATCCTCGACCCCAGCCTGATCGAGCGTCCCGAGTTCCGCGCCTTCGGCGAGGTGCACAGCCGCACCCGCCACCTGCATACCCATTCCGCCCGCCAGGCCCTGAGCCCCAAGGCCCGCTTCCACGAGGACCGCGAGCGACTGGCCGTCGAGGACGAGCTGCGCGATGCCGTGCTCGAGGCGGCCGGCGCCGTGGTCAGCTTTCGACGGGGCTGGCCCGGGTCGCTGCATTGATCCCGGTCAAGGCCGTCGATATTCGTGCTCGATGGCCCTTTTGATTGCATCATCCGCCAGACTTCGGCAAGCTTGCCACCGAGCCGTAGATGGCTGAAATGTGGAAGGAGTCCGCAGTCATCTCGCGGCATTGACTGGCTGAAAAGGCATATCCGTGCTTTCTTGGTCGGGGAGGGTGGGGTTTGCTCGCCTCGCCTGAAATTGCAGATCGGACCCACTGCTTACTGGATGGTTTCGCTGACGTTGCCCATACCAGATTTGTGTCAAGAAGGAGTCTTACATGAAGAAATCAACGACTGGCTTACTGCTCGGTTCCGCTCTGGTTGTCGGCCTTTCCGGCTGCGCCAGCTCGGCCTCTCAATCCTCCGGCATGGGGGATTCCGCGTCCTCCGATCGTGCCTGGTACAAGCACCCCTTCGTCTGCGGCCTGGCCGGCGGCGTGGTCGGTGGCGGCATCGGCTATGCCACCAGCAGTGAGTCCGACGAGGACCAGGGGGCGGCCATCGGCAGCACCGCCGGTGCCACCATCGGTGCGCTGCTGTGTGCCGAGCCCAACCGCACTCCGGCGGCCGAGCGCGAGGCGCGCGACACCGATGGTGACGGCGTCATCGATGCCAACGACCAGTGCCCGGGTACCCCGGCCGGTGTGGCCGTGGATGCCGTCGGCTGCCCGCTGGATTCCGACGGCGACGGCGTGCCGGACTTCCAGGACCAGTGCCCGGGTACCCCGGCCGGTGCCGAGGTCAACGCCCTGGGCTGCGAGGAAGACCTGGTGCTGCGTGACGTCAACTTCGAGTTCGACTCCGCCACGCTGACCATGGGCGCCGAGCAGATCCTGGCCGGTGTCGCCGAGAAGCTGCGTGCCAACGAGAACGTTCGCGTGCGTGTCGAGGGTCACACCGATTCCGTGGGCAGCGATGCCTACAACGAGGATCTGTCCCAGCGTCGTGCCGACTCCGTCGCCGACTACCTGGCGACCCAGGGTGTCGACCGCAACCGCATGCGCACCATCGGCTATGGTGAGTCGCAGCCGGTCGCGACCAACGATACCGATGCCGGCCGCGCCGAAAACCGCCGCGTGGAGCTGGGCGAGTGGGAGTGATCCCGCGCTGAGCCCCCATGCCCCGACGAGCCGGGGCATGGCGAGTCTCCGGGAGGCGCCTTCGGGCGCCTCTTTTCGTGCCGCCTCCCCGCCGGCCATGGCGTCGAGGGGGGGCGTCTGCTAGGCTAGGCGGCGCTTTCTCGAGCGCCCCGACGACCATTCTTTCTGGCGACACGTGATCCCTGGTATGGATCACCACTGCGCACAAGGAACCTCTTCATCATGCCCATCGTGACCCTGCCGGACGGCAGCCAGAGATCCTTCGACGAACCGCCCAGCGTGATGCAACTGGCCGAGAGCATCGGCACCGGCCTGGCCAAGGCCTGCGTGGCCGGCCGCATCGATGGCGTGCTGGTGGATGCCGCGGACGTCATCGACCATGACGCCGAGGTGGCCATCATCACCGCCCGTGACCCGGAAGGGCTGGAGATCATTCGCCACACCTGTGCCCACCTGGTCGGCCACGCCGTCAAGCAGCTCTATCCCGATGCCAAGATGGCCATCGGGCCGGTGATCGAGGACGGGTTCTACTACGACATCGACTTCGGCCGCTCGGTGACCCCCGAGGACCTCGAGGCCATCGAGCAGCGCATGAAGGCGCTGATCGAGACGGGCTATGACGTGGTCCGCGAGTACGTCGACCGCGACCAGGCCATGCTGACCTTCCTGCACCGCGACGAGCCGTACAAGCAGGAGATCGTCCGTGAGATTCCCGAGGGCGAGACCATCCGCCTCTATCATCACGAGGAATACACCGACATGTGCCGGGGCCCCCATGTGCCCAATACCCGGCACCTCAAGGCGTTCAAGCTCACCAAGCTGGCCGGTGCCTACTGGCGGGGGGACGCCGAGCGTCCCATGCTGACCCGTATCTACGGCACCGCCTGGGGCGACAGGAAGCAGCTCAAGGGCTACCTCAAGCGCCTCGAGGAGGCCGAGAAGCGCGACCACCGCAAGCTGGCGCGCAAGCTCGATCTCTTCCATATGCAGGAAGAGGCCCCCGGCATGGTGTTCTGGCATCCGCGGGGCTGGACGCTGTGGCAGGTGGTCGAGCAATACATGCGCCAGGTCTACAAGGATGGCGGCTATCAGGAGATTCGCTGCCCGCAGATCATGGATGTGTCGCTGTGGAAGAAGTCCGGCCACTGGGACAACTACGCCGACGGGATGTTCTTCACCGAGTCGGAAAAGCGCGAATACGCGCTCAAGCCGATGAACTGCCCGGGGCATGTGCAGGTGTTCAACTCCGGCCTGCGCAGTTACCGCGAGTTGCCGGTGCGCTACGGCGAATTCGGCGGCTGCCATCGTAACGAGCCGTCCGGTGCCCTGCATGGCCTGATGCGCGTGAGGGGCTTCACCCAGGATGATGGCCACGTCTTCTGCACCGAGGGGCAGATCGAGTCGGAGGTCACCAGCTTCCACCGCCAGGCCCAGAAGGTGTATGGTGACTTCGGCTTCGAAGACATCGACGTGAAGCTGGCGCTGCGCCCCGATAAGCGTCTCGGCGACGATGACGTGTGGGATCGCGCCGAGGACGCCCTGCGCAGCGCACTCAAGGCCTGCGGCGTCGCCTGGGACGAGTTGCCGGGGGAGGGCGCCTTCTACGGTCCCAAGATCGAGTACCACATGAAGGACTGCCTGGGCCGGGCCTGGCAGGTCGGCACCATGCAGGTCGATTTCATGATGCCCACCCGCCTCGGCGCCCAGTACGTGAACGAGGAGGGCGATCGCCGTGCCCCGGTAATGCTGCACCGCGCCATCGTCGGCTCGATGGAGCGCTTCATCGGTATCCTCATCGAGCACTATGCCGGCGCCATGCCGCTGTGGCTGGCCCCGCAGCAGGCAGCGGTGTTGACCATCACCGATGCCCAGCGGGATCATGCCCTCGACCTCGAGCGGCGCCTGCAAAAAATCGGCCTTCGCGTCAAGGCGGACTTGAGGAACGAGAAGATCGGCTTTAAAATCCGCGAGCATACGTTGCAGAAGGTCCCCTATCTCCTGGTGGTGGGAGATAAGGAAGTCGAGGCCGACTCGGTCGCCGTGCGCACCCGCAGCGGCGAAGATCTCGGTATCATGACGGTGGACGCCTTCATCGACCTGGTACGGGCCGAGCGGCAATAGCGACATCTTCCTTAGGCGAAAGTGGAGACGGAACCATCAAGCGAAGCAACCCTAGAGGGCGCCCGCAGGACAAGCGCCCCCCGATGAACGAGCGCATTACCGAGGATCAGGTTCGCCTGATCGACAGCGACGGCGAGCAGCTGGGCATCGTGCCCACCAGCGAAGCGCTGGAGCGTGCCGAAACGGCCGGTTTGGACCTCGTCCAGATTTCCAATGCCGATCCCATCGTCTGCAAGATCATGGATTACGGCAAGTTCGTCTTCGAGCAGAAGAAGCAGAAGGCGGCACAGAAGAAGAAGACGAAGCAGATTCAGGTCAAGGAAGTCAAGTTCCGGCCTGGCACCGACGAGGGCGACTACCAGGTGAAGATGAAGAACCTGGTGCGTTTCCTCGAAGGTGGCGACAAGGGCAAGGTCACGCTGCGCTTCCGCGGTCGCGAGATGGCCCATCAGGACCTCGGTCGCAAGCTGATGGAGCGGATCGCCGCCGATCTCGAGGAGATCGGTACCGTGGAGTCCTTCCCCAAGATGGAAGGGCGCCAGATGATCATGATCATTGCCCCCAAGAAGAAGTGATCCGACGGCCCGGTCAACGGGTGGCCGGCGAGACGCCGGCCATCGGCCCCGGATTTTCTAAAGAATCTCGAGCGGAGTTCATCTCATGCCGAAAATCAAGAGCAACAGCGGCGCTGCCAAGCGCTTCAAGAAGACGGCCAACGGCTTCAAGCACAAGCAGTCGTTTCGCAGTCACATCCTGACCAAGAAGTCCACCAAGCGGAAGCGTCAGCTGCGTGGGATGAAGCAGATCCACGACGCCGACAAGCAGCTCGTGCAGCGCATGCTGCCGAACCTGTAACCCCTTGGTCGCAACCCTTTACCGTCAGGAGTAAGCCATGACTCGCGTCAAGCGTGGCGTCGTTGCACGTCGCCGTCACAAGAAGATCCTCAAGCAGGCCAAGGGCTACTACGGTGCCCGTTCACGCGTCTTCCGCGTGGCCAAGCAGGCCGTCATCAAGGCCGGTCAGTATGCCTACCGTGACCGTCGCCAGCGCAAGCGCCAGTTCCGCGCCCTGTGGATCCAGCGCATCAACGCCGGTGCCCGTCAGCACGGTCTGTCCTACAGCCGCTTCGTCGGCGGCCTGAAGAAGGCCGGCATCGAGATCGACCGCAAGGTGCTCGCCGACCTGGCCGTTCACGAGAAGGCTGCCTTTGCCGCCATCGTCGAGAAGGCCAAGGCTGCCCAGTAAGTGATCTCGATTCCGGGAGGGCGCGGACCACGGTGCGTGCCGTCCCGATGATCGTCGCAGGGGAAGAGCAGCCGCTCTTCCCCTGTTTTTTTTCGCATGCGACAAAGCAAGCTCACTACTTCGGAGCATCAACGGATGGACCACCTTCCCACTCTGGTCGCCGAGGCCCGCGACGCCATCCACGCCGCCGACGGCATGGCCGCGCTGGACGAGCTGCGCGTGCGTTATCTCGGCAAGAAGGGCGAGATCACCGCGCTGCTCAAGGGCCTCGGCAAGCTGCCGGCGGAAGAGCGCCCGGCCGCCGGCGAGCGCATCAACCAGGCCAAGCAGGCCCTGGCCGAGGAACTCGACGAGCGCCGTCAGACCCTGGAGAAGGCCGCCCTGGAAGCCCGCCTGGCCGCCGAGCGCGTCGACGTGACCCTGCCCGGTCGCGGCCAGCCGAGTGGCGGCCTGCACCCGGTGACCCGGACCCTGGAGCGCATCGAGGGGCTGTTCACCCGCATCGGCTACGACGTGGCGGTGGGCCCGGAGATCGAGGACGACTACCACAACTTCGAGGCCCTCAACATTCCCGCCCACCACCCGGCGCGGGGCATGGCCGACACCTTCTACTTCGATGCCACCCGGCTGCTGCGCACCCATACCTCGCCGGTCCAGGTGCGCACCATGAAGGAGGCCGAGCCGCCGATCCGCATCGTCTGCCCGGGGCGGGTCTATCGCAGCGACTCGGACCTGACGCATACCCCGATGTTCCACCAGGTCGAGGGGCTGCTGGTGGACGAGGGCGTCAGCTTCGCCGACCTCAAGGGCACCATCGAGGACTTCCTGCACGCCTTCTTCGAGCGCGAGGATCTCTCGGTGCGCTTCCGCCCGTCCTACTTCCCGTTCACCGAGCCGTCGGCGGAGGTGGATATCCAGTGCGTGATGTGCAACGGCGACGGCTGCCGGGTCTGCTCGCAAAGCGGCTGGCTGGAGGTCATGGGCTGCGGCATGGTGCATCCGGAAGTCTTCCGCCACTCCGGCATCGACACCGAGCGCTACACCGGCTTCGCCTTCGGCATGGGCGCCGAGCGCCTGGCCATGCTGCGCTATGGGGTCAACGACCTGCGGCTGTTCTTCGACAACGACCTGCGCTTCCTCAAGCAGTTCGCCTGACCGTCTCAAGAACACAGCGATAGGATTTGTCATGAAATTTTCCGAACAGTGGCTGCGTGAATGGGTCTCCCCGGCGCTGGCGACCCAGGCCCTGGCCGACCAGATCACCATGGCCGGCCTCGAGGTCGATGCCATCGAGCCCGTGGCGTCCGCCTTCGAGGGCGTGGTGGTGGCCGAGGTCGTCGCCAGGGCTCCGCACCCGGACGCCGACAAGCTCAGTGTCTGCCAGGTCGACGACGGCAGCGGCGAGCCGGTGCAGGTGGTCTGCGGCGCGCCCAACGTGGCCGAGGGCCAGAAGGTGCCCTTCGCCCGGGTCGGCGGGGTGCTGCCTGGCGACTTCAGGATCAAGAAGGCCAAGCTGCGCGGCGTCGAGTCCCGCGGCATGATCTGCTCCGCCTCGGAGCTGGGCCTGACGGAGGAGGCCTCCGAAGGCATCCTGGTGCTGCCGGTGCAGGCGCCGGTGGGCGAGGACGTCCGCGACTTCCTGGCCCTCGATGATCACACCATCGAGGTCGACCTCACGCCCAACCGCGGCGACTGCCTGAGCGTCAAGGGCATGGCCCGCGAGGTCGGCGTGCTCAACCGCCTGGCGGTCGAAGGGCCGAGTATCGCGCCGGTGCCCCCGGCCCACGACGAGACCTTCCCGGTGCGCGTCGAGGACGCCGAGGGCTGTCCGCGCTACCTGGGCCGGCTGATCAAGGGCGTCGACGTGACCGCCGAGACGCCGCTGTGGATGGTCGAGCGGCTGCGCCGTGGCGGCATCCGTGCCATCGACCCGGTGGTCGACGTCACCAACTACGTGATGCTCGAGCTCGGCCAGCCCCTGCATGCCTTCGACCGCGCCAACCTGCAGGGCGCCGTGGTGGTCCGCCAGGCGCGAGAGGGCGAGCGGCTGGTGCTGCTCGACGGCCAGGAGATCACCCTGAGCGGCGGGACCCTGATCATCGCCGACGAGCGCGGCCCGCTGGCCATCGCCGGCGTCATGGGCGGCGAGCACTCCGGCGTGAACGCCGAGACCCGGGACATCTTCCTCGAGTCGGCGCACTTCTCGCCGCTGGCCGTGGCCGGCCAGGCCCGCGCCTACGGCCTGCACACCGATGCCTCCCATCGCTTCGAGCGCGGCGTCGACTCGACCCTGGCCCGCGAGGCGGCCGAGCGGGCCACGGCCCTGCTGCTGGACATCACCGGCGGCGAGGCCGGGCCGCTGGTCGAGGTCGTCGACACCGACCGCCTGCCCGGCGAGCGCGAGGTGCTGCTGCGCCGGGCGCGTCTCGACCAGGCCCTCGACAAGGTGCTGCCCGCCGAGGACGTCGGCGAGATCCTCGAGCGTCTCGGCATGGCGGTGGAAGCCGGCGAGGAGGGCTGGCGCGCCCGGGTGCCGAGCTGGCGTTTCGATGTCGCCATCGAGGAGGACCTGATCGAGGAAGTGGCGCGCATCCACGGCTACAACCGCCTGCCGGTGCGCCGTCCCCAGGCGCGACTCGGCCTGCGCCCCGACCACGAGGCGCGTACGCCGCTTTCACGACTGCGTCGCCAGCTGGTGGCCCGGGGCTACTTCGAGGCGGTGACCTACAGCTTCGTCGCCCCCGAGCTGCAGGCGGCGCTGCTGCCCGAGGCGGTCTCGCCGACGCTGGCCAACCCGATCTCCAGCGATCTCTCGGTGATGCGGGCGAGCCTCTTCCCGGGCCTGGTGCGGGCCCTGCAGCACAACCTGAACCGCCAGCAGAGCCGGGTGCGGCTGTTCGAGACCGGCCTGGTGTTCCGCGGCGAGCTGGATTCGCTGAGCCAGGTGCCGATGCTCGGCGCCCTGGTCTGCGGCGCCCGCGAGCCCGAAGGCTGGAGTGGTGGCAAGGACAAGGTCGACTTCTTCGATCTCAAGGGCGACCTGGAAAGCCTGCTGGCCATGGGCGGCGAGCCCGAGGCCTGGCGCTTCGAGCCCGGCGAGCATGCCGCCCTGCACCCGGGGCAGTGCGCGCGCCTCCTCTACCGCGGCGAGGAGGCCGGCTGGATCGGCACCCTGCATCCGGCGGTACGCGCCAGGCTGGGGCTGAAGGTGGACGCGCTGCTCTTCGAGGTGCGCCTGGACGCCTTGACCCATGGCAAGGTGCCGGCCTTCCAACCGCTGTCGCGTTATCCGGAGGTGCGCCGCGACCTGGCCTTCCTGGTCGATGCCGACCTGCCGGTGCAGTCACTGCTCGACACCCTGCGTGCCCAGGCCGGGGAGTGGCTCGTGGAGGCGCGGCTGTTCGATGTCTACCAGGGCCAGGGCGTGCCGGAGGGGCGCAAGAGCGTGGCCCTGGGCTTGACCTGGCAGCATCCTTCGCGCACGCTAAATGACGAGGAAATCAACCAGTTGGTCGATGCCATCGTCGAGGAGTCACGGCTGCACCTGGGTGCCGAGCTTCGCGCATGACGACGAGGGAGGTCGGCCATCAGCGTGAGGAAAGCGACATGGGGGCGTTGACCAAGGCCGAACTGGCCGAACACCTGCACGCCGAACTCGGCCTGTCCAAGCGCGAGGCCAAGTCCATGGTGGAGGCCTTCTTCGAGGAGATCCGCGGCTGCCTGCGCGAGAACGAGCAGGTCAAGCTGTCGGGTTTCGGCAACTTCGACCTGCGCGACAAGCGCGAGCGGCCCGGACGGAATCCCAAGACCGGCGAGGAGATCCCCATCTCGGCCCGGCGCGTGGTGACCTTCCGGCCGGGTCAGAAGCTCAAGACCCAGGTCGAGGACTACCACCCCGAGGAGCGCTGACGCCCCGGCCATGGACGACGACGCCACCCCGCGGGGTGGCGTCGTCATTTCCTCGTCCTGCGACGCGCCTAGACGAGGCCGTTCTCCAGGGCCCAGCTGACCACCACCTTGAAGACATAGCCGAGCATGCCGGCGCCGAGCACCACGAAGAGCATGAGGGTGCCGAAGCGACCGGCCCGGGACTGCTTGGCCAGGTCCCAGATGATGAAGCACATGAACAGCATCAGTCCGCCGATCATCAGCGGGGTGATCCAGGCTTCGAAGGTCTGTTGCATCTCGCCTCCGTGGTGAGGGGGAATCAAGGCGAAATATGATACTCGTTCTTGCTGGCATTCGCAGGGGGCCAGGCGCGGCATGCTGCCTCAGCCCCGGGATGCGAGGCGGGGCCGCCCCGTGTTAGTATCCGAGCGAAATTCTCAGGTAATTCCACGACATGCCCATGCTGAAGATATTCGTCGGTACCATGTACGGCGGCGCCCTTGACGTGGCCGAGCAGGTCACGCCGCTGTTCGAGGAGGCCGGCTACCAAGTCGCCATCTACGACCAGCCGACCCTGGACGACCTGACCGGGTCGCCCACCGACCTGGCGCTGTTCTGCGTCTCGACCACCGGCAGTGGCGACTACCCCGGCAACATCGTGCCCTTCGTGCGCGAGCTGGAGAGCCAGAGCCCCGGCCTGGGGACGCTGCGCTACGGGCTGATCGCGCTCGGCGACAGCTCCTACGTCGACTCCTACTGCGGGGCCGGTCGCAGCCTCGACGAGCTCCTCCAGGGCCAGGGCGCGTCGCGCCTGGGCGAGCGTCTCGAGGTGGACGCCATGGAGACCTTCATGGCCGACGACGAGGCCCTGCCCTGGGTCGAGGAGTGGATCGAGGCCCAGCAGCTCAAGGTCGCCTGAGCATGGGCGCCTCGCCGACGCCGGAACGCCTGAGCCTGCTGGTGGGGCTCGCCGTCGTCATGCTGGTCAGCCTGCCGCGCTACCTGATGGACGGCCAGCAGAGCCGCCTGACGCTGCTGGGGATCGCCCTGGTAGTGGTGATCGGCGTGGCGCTGGCCCAGTGGCGCCTGCTGGCCGCCGAGGCTCGCGGGCGCCTGCCCGTCCTGCTCCGGCGCCTGGTGGTCTGCCTGGTGGCCGGGGTCCTGGTCACCGCGGGCTGGCAGCTGCTGGCGGCCGGCTGGCGAGGCTGGGCGCTGCTGGTCTCCCATGGCGCCACCGCGGGGTTGCTGCTGCACGCCCTCGGCCTCTGGTGGAAGCCGGCCGACGAGAGATAAGGCGTAACAGGGAAGAAGGAAGAAGAGCGAAGAGTCGAGAACCGCGATCGGCAGGGCTCTCCTGCCTGCTTCACGCTTCACGCTTCACGCTTCACGCTTCACCCTTCACTCCTCACTCCTCACTCCTCACTCCTCACTCCTCACTCCTCACTCCTCATTCCCTACGCTTAGCCCAGCGTATAGCAGGGCTCGTACTGGCCGGCGAGCTTCATGCGACCCTGGGCCACGAAGGAGCCCAACAGCTCGTCCAGCCGGGCCATCAGCTCGGGCTCGGCGCTGAGTCGGAAGGGGCCATGGGCCTCGATCAGGCGAATGCCGCGTTCCTTGACGTTGCCGGCGACGATGCCCGAGAAGGCCCGGCGCAGGTTGGCGGCGAGCTCGTGTACCGGCTGGTTGCGGTGCAGGGCCAGGCCGGCCATGGACTCGTGGGTGGGATCGAAGGTCTCCTGGAAGTCCCGGGCCACGGTCAGCCGCCAGTTGTAGTAGAAGGCGTCCTGGCGGGCGCGGCGGTACTCGGTGACGTCGTCGATGCCCTTGCGCATGGTGCGAGCGACCTCGATGGGGTCGTCGATGATGATGCGGTACAGGCGGCGCACGGACTCGCCCAGGGTGTAGACCAGGAATTCGTCGATGCGCCTGAAGTAGTCGGCGGAGTCCGCGGGACCGGTCAGGATCACCGGCAGCTCCATGTCGGCGTTGTCCGGGTGCAGCAGGATGCCGAGCAGGTAGAGGATCTCCTCGGCGGTGCCCACGCCGCCGGGGAAGACGATGATGCCGTGACCCAGGCGCACGAAGGCCTCCAGGCGCTTCTCGATATCGGGCATCACCACCAGTTCGTTGACGATCGGGTTCGGCGCCTCGGCGGCGATGATGCCGGGCTCCGAGACGCCGAGGTAGCGGCCCTCGCTGCGGCGCTGCTTGGCGTGGGCCACGTTGGCACCCTTCATCGGCCCCTTCATGGCGCCCGGTCCACAGCCGGTACAGATGTCCAGTTCACGCAGGCCCAGGTGGTAGCCGACGTGCTTGGTGTAATCGTATTCCTCGCGGCTGATCGAGTGCCCGCCCCAGCACACCACCAGGCTGGGGTCGCGGCTCGGTTTCAGGGTGCCGGCCTTGCGCAGGATGTGGAACACCGCATTGGTGGTGCCCTCGGCGCTGGTCAGGTCGAAGCGGTGGTGGGTCTGGATCTCGTTGTAGACGTAGACGATGTCGCGCAGCACCGAGGACAGGTGCTCGCGGATGCCGCGGATCATCTTGCCGTCGACGAAGGCCTCGGCGGGGGCGCTGGTCAGCTTGAGGCGCACCCCGCGATCCTGCTGGAGCACCTCGATGTCGAAATCGGGGTAGGTCTCCATCAGCGCGAGGCCATCGTCGGTGGGGTTGCCGGAGTTGAGCACGGCCAGGGCGCAGCTGCGCAGCAACTCATGGAGGCCGCGGCGGGAGGTGTCATGCAACCGGTTGACCTCGTGCTGCGAGAGGATCTCGAGGCTGCCTTCCGGGGAAATGGTGCTGGAGATGGTGTCGGCCATTCAGGGCGTCCGTGTCACTGGGGATAGAAGCGGGCGGGTAGGGCCCGCGGCTTGGCCCGCCGACCCTTGCGGCGGCGCCAATGGATGATGCCTTCATGCTACCACGCCGCCTGGCCGCGGGCAGCGCTGCGGTGCGGGGAGCGAGCTGGTAGAATGATGGCGTCCGGTCCCTGCCAGCGACGCTCGTGCCATGTTCAACGCCCAGTACTTCCGTACCTTCATCACTCTCGTCGAGACCGGCAGCTTCACGCGCACGGCCCGGCGCCTCGAGATGACCCAGCCGGGCGTCAGTCAGCATATGCGCAAGCTCGAACAGTACCTGGGCAAGCCGCTGCTGGACCGCCAGGGCCGGCGTTTCGTGCTCACCGAGGCGGGGCGGCGCGCCCATGACTATGCCCTGAAGCTGTTCGCCGAGCACGAGCAGTTCCGCCACTCCCTCGACGACGAGAGCCTCGACAGCGGCGAGTGTCGCCTCGCCTCGCCGGGCAGCGTCGGCCTGATGCTGTATCCCTTCATCCTGGGGCAGCAGCAGATGCACACCGGGCTGACGGTCAGCTACAGCTTCGCCTTCAATCACGACATCGTCACCGACGTGCTGGCCGGACGTCATGATCTGGGCATCGTCACCGAGGCCGTGCGCCACCCGGATGTCGACTGCGAGGCGTGGCACCAGGAACCCTTGTGCCTGGTGGTGCCGGCGGACTTCGCCGGCACCGGGCTGGCCGACCTGATGGGCATCGGCTTCATCAGCTATTCCGATGGCGTCAACCATGCCGGGGTGCTGCTTCGCCACAACTTCCCGGCGGAGTTCCGCTCGATGAGCCACTTCCCCCGCCAGGGCTTCACCAACGAGGTGAGCATGGTGCTGGACGCCGTGGCGCGGGGCCTGGGCTTCAGCGTGGTCTCGCGCCTGGTGCTGGAGACCTCGCCCTGGCAGCGCCAGGTCAAGGAGCTGTCGTTGCCCCATCCGATCCACGAGACCCTCTACCTGGTCACCCGGCGGGGCAGCCGCATGCCGCGGCGCTATACCCGACTGCTCGAGGCCTTCCGCGAGCATCGCCGCCACGAGCGCTACGGGCACGGCAAGCCGCCGATGCCCGAGGCCGGCGAGCGTCTGGGCTGAGTCGTCGCCTCCCGATCCTCCCGCCACGAAAAAGCCCCGCCATGGCGGGGCTTCTCGTTGCTGGGCGCCGGGCTCACTCGCGGTAGGCGTCGATGCTCGGGCAGGAGCAGATCAGCTGGCGGTCGCCGAGCACGTTGTCGACCCGGTTGACCGCCGGCCAGTACTTGGCGGCCTTGACCGACGCCGAGGGGAAGGCGCCGAGCTCGCGGGAGTAGGGGCGCTCCCAGTCGGCGTCCATCAGGTCGGCCATGGTGTGCGGGGCATGGACCAGCGGGTTGTCGTCCGCCGGCCACTCGCCGGCCTCGACCCGGGCGACTTCCTCGCGGATGGCGATCATGGCGTCGCAGAAGCGGTCCAGCTCGCAGCGGGACTCCGACTCGGTGGGCTCGATCATCAGCGTGCCCGGCACCGGGAAGGACATGGTCGGGGCATGGAAGCCGTAGTCCATCAGGCGCTTGGCGATATCCTCCTCGCTGATCCCCGAGGCCGCCTTGAGCGGGCGGATGTCGATGATGCATTCGTGGGCCACGGTGCCGTTGGCGCCCTTGTAGAGCACCGGGTAGTGCTCGCCGAGGCGGTGGGCGATGTAGTTGGCGCCGAGGATGGCCAACTCGGTGGCCTCGCGCAGGCCCCGCGCGCCCATCATCTTGATGTAGGCCCAGGAGATCGGCAGGATCGAGGCGCTGCCGAACGGCGCCGCCGCCACCGCGCCGGAATCCGCCTCGACGCCGTCCAGCGGGCGCACCACGTGGTTGGAGACGTAGGGCGCCAGGTGGGCCTTGACGCCGATCGGCCCCATGCCCGGGCCGCCGCCGCCGTGGGGGATGCAGAAGGTCTTGTGCAGGTTGAGGTGGCTGACGTCGCCGCCGAAGTCGCCGGGGCGGGCCAGGCCGACCTGGGCGTTCATGTTGGCGCCGTCGATGTACACCTGGCCGCCATGGCGATGCACGATCTCGCAGGCCTCGCGCACGCCTTCCTCGAAGACCCCGTGGGTGGACGGGTAGGTGAGCATGATCGCCGAGAGGGCCTCGCCGTGCTGCTCGGCCTTGGCGCGCAGGTCATCGAGGTCGATGTTGCCGTCCGCGTCGCACTCCACCACCACCACCTTCATGTGGGCCATGGCCGCCGACGCCGGGTTGGTGCCGTGGGCGGAGCTGGGGATCAGGCAGACGTCACGGTGTCCCTGGCCCTGGGCCGCCTGGTAGCGACGGATCGCCACCAGCCCGGCGTATTCGCCCTGGGCGCCGGAGTTGGGCTGCATGGAGATATGCTCGTAGCCGGTGATCTCCACCAGGAAGGCGGCCAGCTCGTCGATGATCTGCTTGTAGCCGGCCACCTGGTCCTTGGGCGCGAAGGGATGGATGCGCGCGAGCTCCGGCCAGGTGATGGGGATCATCTCGGTGGTGGCGTTGAGCTTCATGGTGCATGAGCCCAGCGGGATCATGGCGTGAGCCAGCGACAGGTCCTTGTTCTCCAGCCGCTTGAGGTAGCGCAGCATCTCCGTCTCGCTGTGGTAGCGGCGGAAGGTCGGGTGCGTCAGGAACTCGGACTCGCGGCGGCTGGCCGCCGGGATGCCGCTGCTGCCCTGGGCGACGATCTCGGCATCGAGGGCGGCCACGGACAGGCCATGCTCCTCCCCCAGCAGCACGTCGAACAGCAGGTAGAGGTCGTGGGCGGTGGTGGTCTCGTCGAGGCTGATGCCCACGTCGCCGTCCGCAAAGTAGCGCAGGTTGACGTCGTGAGCCATGGCGCGACCGTGGATCTTGAAGGCGTCCGCGCCGGTCAGCCGCAGGGTGTCGAACCAGCTGTCGTGGGCCAGGCTGATGCCGCTGCGCCTCAGGCCCTCGGCGAGGATGGTGGTCAGGCGGTGGATGCGCCCGGCGATGGTGCGCAGTCCCTCGGCACCGTGGTAGACGGCGTAGAAGCCGGCGATGTTGGCCAGCAGCGCCTGGGCGGTGCAGATGTTGGAGGTGGCCTTCTCGCGGCGGATATGTTGCTCGCGGGTCTGCATGGCCATGCGCAGGGCGGTGTGGCCGCGGTTGTCCCGGGAGACCCCGATGATGCGGCCGGGGATCGAGCGCTTGAGCTTGTCGGTGGTGGCGAAGAAGGCGGCGTGGGGGCCGCCGAAGCCCATGGGCACGCCGAAGCGCTGGGAGGAGCCGACTACCATGTCGGCGCCCAGGGCGCCGGGCTCTCGCAGCAGCACCAGCGACATGATGTCGGCGGCCACGCAGGTCATGATGCCCTTGCCCTTGGCCGCGGCCAGCAGCGGGGCGAGGTCGTGGACCTTGCCGCCGTCGCCGGGATACTGCAGCAGGGCGCCGAAGACCTCGTGGGCGGCCAGTTCCTCGGCCGGGCCGACGATCAGCTCGAAGCCGAAGTAGTGGGCCCGGGTGCGCACCACGTCGAGGGTCTGGGGGAAGACGTCGTCGGCGACGAAGAAGGCATCGCTCCTGGCCTTCTTGTTGGCACGCCGACACAGCGCCATGGCCTCGGCGGCGGCGGTGGCCTCGTCGAGCAGCGAGGCGTTGGCCAGGCTCATGCCGGTGAGGTCCATGACCATCTGCTGGAAGTTCAGCAGGCCTTCCAGGCGACCCTGGGAGATCTCCGGCTGGTAGGGGGTATAGGCGGTATACCAGCCCGGGTTCTCCAGCACGTTGCGCTGGATGACCGCCGGCAGATGGGTATCGTAGTAGCCTTGGCCGATGTAGCTCTTGGCCACGCGGTTCTGGCGGGCCAGGCGATAGAGATAGTCCAGGGCCTCGGCCTCGCTGCGCGGCGGATCCAGGTCCAGCTCACGGCCCAGGCGGATGCCTGCCGGCACGGTGCGCTCGATGAGGCTGGCCATGCTGTCCATGTCCAGCGTCGCCAGCATGGCGGCCACGTCGGCAGCCTCCGGGCCGTTGTGGCGACGGATGAAAGCATCATGATTGGCCAGGTCGGCCAGGCGGCGTTTGTCGAAAGCCATGGAATACCCTGTTTACGTTTCGTCACCCGAGTCCGGGCAGGAGAGCGGCAAGCGCGGACCCGGCCGCCGGCCGGGTCCGCCGGGAGGGATCAGTCGTCAGCGTCGGCCAAGGCCTGGTAGGCGTCGGCGTCCATCAGGTCGTCGAGGGCGGCGGCGTCCTCGATGCGCACCTTCATGATCCAGGCGTCCTCGTAGGGCGACTCGTTGATGGACTCCGGCGCGTCCTCGAGGGCCTCGTTGATCGCCACCACCTCACCGGACACCGGGGCATAAAGGTCGGATGCGGCCTTGACCGACTCGACGACCCCGAATTCGTCCCCCTTGGCCAGGGTGGCCCCGACGTCGGGCAGTTCGACGAATACCACGTCGCCCAGCGATTGCTGGGCATGATCGGTGATGCCGATGGTCACGGTGCCGTCTCCGTTGTCCAGCACCCACTCGTGGCTTTCGGCATAACGCAGGTTGGCGGGGATAGAGCTCATGACGATTTCCTATACGAAAAAGGTTTTCTGATGCGGGGGCATCCTAACGCCCTCGTGGCCGTTTGGCGAGCCCCGGCGCGCCTGGATTCCCCGTGACGGGGAGGGTCCACCCCCAGCTTAGGTGCCCGTCGCGGGTCTTGCCCAGTTCCGTGATGCCCCGGTGCGCCGGGCGCGGACGCCACGCCGTGCGTGGCCAGTCCTTGCCCTGGTGGAATCCCACGGCTAGAGTGGCAGCGTTTCCGATAAGAAACAAGTTTCTCCTCGGCGCCGCCGAAGGCCCTGGCTCCCGCCCCTAGGGCGGCCTCCAGGCCCGGAACGTGCAAATGAACAACGGGCCATGGCGCGGTTGTGACTATACTTTGTCCTGCCGGATCGAGAAATCACCAAATTTTCCAATAGGAGACTGGAGCGCCAACGGAAGTATCCGCTATGGTACGCGTGTTCGTATCAGCGTGGTTTCACCCGACCGCGAGCACATGCACGTTGGTGCATAACAACAACCAGTATAGGGAGACGAGACGTGGAAACCTTGACCAATCTACTGTCAGCCATCGAGGGGGTCGTATGGGGCCCCTTGATGCTGGTACTGCTGCTGGGCGTCGGCCTGTATCTGCAGGCGGGCCTGCGCTTCCTGCCCATCCGCAAGCTGGGCATGGGCTTCAGGCTCCTGTGGCAGGGACGTACCACCGCCAAGGGCGAGGAGGGAGAAGGTGAGGTATCGCCCTTCAACGCCCTGATGACCTCGCTGTCGGCGACCATCGGTACCGGCAATATCGCCGGCGTCGCCACCGCCATCTTCCTGGGCGGTCCCGGCGCGGTGTTCTGGATGTGGATCACCGCCCTGGTGGGCATGGCCACCAAGTTCGCCGAGGCGGTGCTGGCGGTGCGCTACCGTCAGGTGGACGCGGCCGGCGATCACGTCGGCGGTCCGATGTACTACATCCGCAATGGCCTGGGCAGGAAGTGGGGCTGGCTGGGCGGTGCCTTCGCGCTGTTCGGTGCCGTGGCCGCCTTCGGCATCGGCAATACCGTGCAGTCCAACTCCGTGGCCGACGGCCTGGGTGAATCCATCGGCATGCCGCACTGGATCACCGGCCTGGTGATCATGGTGCTGGCCGGTGCGGTGATCCTCGGCGGCATCAAGCGGATCGCCAAGGTGGCGGGCAAGCTGGTGCCGATCATGGCCATCGCCTACGTCGTGTGTGGCTTGCTGGTGCTGTTCATCAACGCCGACCAGGTCGGCAGCGCCCTGGGCATGATCTTCGGTCACGCCTTCACGCCGATCTCCGCCGCCGGCGGCTTCGCCGGGGCCGCCGTGGCCAAGGCGATCCAGTTCGGCGTCGCCCGCGGGGTCTTCTCCAACGAGGCGGGCCTGGGCAGCGCGCCCATTGCCCATGCCGCGGCGCAGACCAAGAACCCGGTGCGCCAGGGCCTGATCGCCATGCTCGGGACCTTCATCGACACCATCGTGGTCTGCTCGATCACCGCCCTGGCGATCCTGACCACCGCCTGGACCTCCGGCGAGACAGGGGCGGCCCTCACGGCCCTGTCCTTCAACGAGGCCCTGCCGGGTATCGGCCAGTACGTGGTGTCCTTCGCCCTGGCGGTGTTCGCCTTCACCACCATCCTGGGCTGGGCCTTCTACGGCGAGAAGTGCTTCGAGTACCTGTTCGGCGTGGCCTCGATCAAGTACTACCGGGTGGTCTACATCCTGGCGATCTTCGTCGGCTCCGTGCTGCCGCTCGGCTTCGTGTGGCTGCTGGCCAGCGTGTTCAACGCCATGATGGCCATTCCCAACCTGATCGCCCTGGCGCTGCTGTCGCCGGTGGTGTTCCAGCTGACCAAGGACTACTTCGAGGGCAAGCCGGTGCTGCCGGGCGAGGACCTCAACAAGTGAGCGACGGCGTGGCCGGCCCGGTGCCGGCCACGCCCGCTTTCCACTCATGGCAAGGGTGAAACGATCCGATGACCGAACAACGCAAGACCCCGCTTTACGATCTGCACGTCGAACTGGGCGGCAGGATGGTGCCCTTCGCCGGCCATGCCATGCCGGTGCAGTTCCCCCTCGGCGTGAAGAAGGAGCATGAGCACACCCGCCAGGCCTGTGGCCTGTTCGATGTCTCGCACATGGGGCAGGTGCTGCTGCGCGGGCCCGAGCCGGCCAAGGCGCTGGAGACCCTGGTGCCGGCGGACCTGGTCGGCCTGGCCGAGGGCATGCAGCGCTACGGGCTGTTCACCAGCGAGGAGGGCGGCATCCTCGACGACCTGATGATCGTCAATGCCGGCGACCACCTCTACCTGGTGGTGAACGCCGCCTGCAAGGAGCAGGACATCGCCCACCTGCGCCGCGGCCTGGCCGACCACGAGGTCGAGGTGCTGGACCGCGGTCTGCTGGCCCTGCAGGGGCCGAAGGCCGCCGCCGTCATGCGGCGCCTGTGTCCCGACGCCTGCCGGATGGTCTTTATGCAGCACGGCAAGTTCACCATCGAGGGAATCGAGGTGTGGATCAGCCGCAGCGGCTATACCGGCGAGGATGGCTTCGAGATCTCGGTCGCCGCCGAACAGAGCGAGGCCCTGGCGCGACGCCTGCTCGCCGAGGACGAGGTCGAGCCGATCGGCCTGGGCGCGCGGGATTCACTGCGCCTCGAGGCGGGGTTGTGCCTGTACGGCCACGATATCGATACCAGCACCACCCCGGTGGAGGGGGGCCTGATCTGGGCCATCGGCAAGCCGCGCCGGCGGGGCGGCGAGCGCCCCGGTGGCTTCCCGGGGGCCGACCTGATCCTGCACCAGGTCGCCGAGAAGGACCACCAGCGCAAGCGGGTGGGCCTGCTAGGGGAGGGTCGGGCGCCGGTCCGCGAGGGCGCCGAGCTGTTCGACGCCGAGGGCAATCGCATCGGCGCGGTGACGTCGGGCGGCTTCGGCCCCAGCGTCGGCAAGCCGGTGGCCATGGGCTACGTGACCATCGCCCAGGCCGAGGTCGGCACCGTCGTGCATGCCGAGGTGCGCGGCAAGCGGTTGCCGATGACGGTCAGCAAGATGCCCTTCGTCACGCCGGGCTACTATCGCGGCTGAGCTTATACCGTTATCTTGCAATGGCGCTACCTGCGGCCATCCCGAGCGGGGTGGCCGCTTTCCGTTGTGTCGCTGGCGTGGATCGGGGCGCCCCATCAGGGGCCGGCCGGCGTGATCCAGCGAAAGGTCAGGCCGATGCGCAGCTCATCGCCCCGGCGTGGCAGCAGGGCATGCTCGAGCGCCGCCTGGGTGCCGGGGCCCATCAACAGCAGGCTGTCGTGGGGCTGGTCCACATTGAACGCCGGGGCGCGGCGGTCCTTCCAGCGGAAGCGCAGCGGGCGGTCGGCGCCCAGCGACACGCCCACGATCAGCGGTGCGGGACCCAGCTCCGGCTCGTCATCGCTGTGCCAGCCCATGCGCTCACGGCCGTTGGCATAGCGGTTGAGCAACACGCTGTTGAAGCGGGCCGGGTAACCGGCCACGGCCAGGCGCCGGATCACGGCATCGCGGATGGCCACGACCGTCGGGTGCCAGGGCGCCGGGTGGAAGTCGCGACCCGAGTAGCGATAGCGGGCGTCGCCCATCCACACCTGGCGGCGCGGGATCGGGTGCTCGCGGCCGTAGAGGCGCAGCCGTGGTTGCTGCCAGTCCAGCTCGCGGTCCAGGCGGGCGAGGGCGCGGTCCGCGGCGGGGTCGCCGAGCAGGTCGGTGAAGCGAATCAGCGCCGGCGAGGCCAGCAGCGCCGCGCCGTGGGGAGGATCGATCGGGGCCATGCCCCGAGCATGCCAGCCCGCCGGCTAGCCGGCCAGGGCCAGGCTCGCCTGGGCGAAGGCATAGCCGATCGCCGCCCCGGCGGCCACGTCGCTGAGGTAGTGCAGCCCCAGGCCGACCCGCGACACCGCGATCAGCGCCACCAGCGGCACCAGGGCGGGCAGCAGGGCGGGGCTGTGGGCCGCGACCAGGATCAGGAACATCACCGCGTGGATGGTGTGCCCGCTGGGGAAGCTGTAGCGGTCCAGGGCGGGTTCCTGGCAGCGGATGGTGGTGAAGGTAATGAAGGGGCGTTCGCGGCACAGGCGGGTCTTGACCAGGCGATAGAAGACGATGGCCGCCACGGCCGTCAGGGCATACTGGCCGGCCAGTCGCCAGCCCGCCTGGCCGTGCAGCCAGGGCTGGGCGAGGATCACCGCGACCCAGAGCGGCCAGTCGCCGAGCTTGCTGGCCAGGCGCAGGGTGGCGAGCCAGGGCCGGTGGATGCTGAAGCCGGCCAGTCGCTGGCAGAGTTGCCACTCCAGCAGGTCGAGGCGTTCAAATACCGCAGGGGCGCGTGGTTTCATCGGACATCTCCCGGGCAAGGTTCAGGGCGGCGAGGAAGTCGTCGGTGATGGCCGGCCAGCGGTAGTGCAGCGCCCGCTCCCGGGCGGCACGCCCCAGCCGGCCATAGCGGGCCGGCTGCTGGCACAGCGTGACGGCGGCCTCGAGGAAGCCGGTCTCGTCACCGACGGTCAGGCTGACGCCGTTGACCTCATCCTCGATCAGCTCGGCGCCGGCGGCGTGGCGGAAGGCCACCGTGGCCAGGCCGCTGGCCATGGCCTCGAGGAGCACATTGCCCCAGGTCTCGGAAATGGACGGGAAGATGAAGAGGTCGGCGCTGGCATAGTGGCGCGCCAGGCTCGCGGCGTCGATGAAACCGGTGAAGTGGACCTCGGGCAGCGCCTTCTCCAGCGCCGCCCGGCCGGGGCCGTCGCCGACCGCGACGAGGGTCATGTCCGGGCGGGCGGCGAGCATGGCCGTGAAGGTGTCGCGCAGCAGGGGGAGGTTCTTCTCGGGGGCCAGCCGGCCCACGTAGAGGGCCACCGGCCGATGCTCATCGCTGCCCCAGGCCTCGCGCAGGGCCGGGTCCCGGTGGCGGGGCGAGAAGTGCTCGCCGTCGATGCCCCGCGCCATCACCCGCACCCGTTCGAAGCCCCGGGCGCTGAGGCTGCGGGCCTGGGCCCGGGTGGGCACCAGGGTGGCCCCGCAGCGGTTGTGGAAGCGCCGCAGCCGCCGGGTGACCAGGGAGGACAGCCAGCCGACGCCATAGTCGCGGCAGTAGTGGTCGAAGTTGGTGTGCCAGCCGCCGACCACGGGGATGCCCAGTCGCTCGGCCACGCCCAGTGCCGACCAGCCCAGCGGCCCCTCGGTGGCGAGGTAGACGACGTCGGGGCGCTCGGCCTCCCACAGGCGACGGATGCGGCGCGCCGCGGGCAGGCCCAGGCGCACCTCCCGGTAGCCGGGCATCGATACGCCGCGGACCTGGAGCTCGGCGGCAATGCCCTCGGCGACATGCGGGCCAGCGGCGGGGCGCGGACGGATCAGCTGCAGCGTCTTGCCGCGCCGCCGCAGGTCGTCGCTGAGGCGGCCCAGGGTATGGGCCACGCCATTGATATCCGGTGACCAGGTTTCGCTGACCAGGCAGATGCGCATGTCGTCCCTCGTGGCGTCGCGGGCCGGGATGGCCCCCGTCAATCACGACGATGCCCGAGGCGCGTGACAGCGGGGCGACAGCGCGGTGAAGCGGCGATGACAGCCCCGTCGGCTCAGCGCAGCACCGTGGTCGGGTCGATGGGCTTGCCGCCGTGGCGCATGTCGAAGAGCAGGTCATGGCGTCCGCTGGCGGCATGCCGGCCGACTTCGCAGAGCGGCGCGCCGCGACGGACCTGCTTGCCGCTCTCGACCAGCAGCGTCTCGCACAGGGCGTAGACGCTCTGCAGGTTGTCGGGGTGATGGACGATCACCACCCGGCCCAGCTGGCGCATGCTGCCGGCGAAGCGCACCTGGCCAGCGGCGACGGCCTTGGCCCGGGCGCCCTCGTCGGTGGCCAGCAGCATCGGCTGAAGGGTGCCGCGGGCATCGGGGCCGAAGCGCCGGGCCACCCGGTAGTCGTCGAGGGGCCAGGGCCAGCCGCTGGCCTGGCGGGGCACCTCGCCGGGGTCCGGCAGCCGGGCCCGTGACGGACGGGACGCGGCCGGCTTGGTCGTGGGCCGGGCGGCCCGGCGGGCACCGCCCAGCGGCACCTGGATCAGCTGCCCGACCCTGAGGTCGGTGGCCGCGATACCGGGGTTGGCCGCCTCCACGCGGCCGGGGACCGTGCCGAAGCGCCGGGCGATGGCGGTATAGGTATCGCCGGGGCGCACCTGATAGCGGTAGGGGCCGCCGGAGGGCGCCCGCTCGCGGCCGCTGGGCACCAGGATGCGTTGCCCCACGGCGAGTCGACGGGGATCGACGCCGGGATTGAAGCGGCGCAGGCGGACCAGCGGCACCTCGGCGCGCCGGGCGATCTCGCCGAGGGTATCGCCGCGCTGGATGGTGATCCAGCTGCCGGCCAGCGGCGCGCCGCCGCGCAGGGCGCCCGAGGGCGTGCCGGCACAGCCCGCCAGCAGGATGACCAGCAGGATCAGGGCGAGTCGAGGGCGGCGTCCTTGGCCTGCCACAGGGCGTTGAGCCATGAGTGGAAGCGTTCCTTGTAGGTCGGGTCTTGGTGGTAGTCGCCTTGCTGCATCCAGGCCGGCACCGCCAGGCGCCGGGCCCGCAGGTGGATGGTTCGCTCGCGGCCGCAGAGGAAGTCCCAGAAGCGGGGGTCGGGATTGTCGTAGCTGATCGTCACGTCGAGGATGCCGCCGAGGCGGTCGCCGAGCAGGCCGAGGACCTGGGCGATGCCGCCGGCCCGGGGCGGCAGCAGGTGACGATAGGGGCTGCGCCGGGCGGCATGCTTGGCCGGCGTGAAGCGGGTGCCCTCGACGAAGTTGTAGATGGCGATGGGGCGCTCCCGGGCCTGGCGGCACATGCGCTCGGTCGCCTCCCGGTCGCGACGGGCCAGGTGCGGGTGACGTTCGCGCTGTTCCCGGGTCATGCGCCGCAACATGGGAAACTCCAGGGCCCAGAAGGCCAGGCCGACCACGGGCAGCCAGATCAGCTGGCGCTTGACGAAGAAGTGGGGCATGGGAATGCGCCGGTGCAGGGCCATGAACAGCACGAAGATGTCGGTCCAGCTACGGTGGTTGGAGAGCACCAGCCACCAGTCGTTGCGGGTCAGGCCGTCCGGCAGGTCCAGGCGCAGGTCGGGACCTATCCAGTGGCGCATCCACCAGAGGTTGACGTCGACCCACCAGCGGGCGACGGCGTTGAGGCCGGCGAGTACCCGGCGACGCAGGGGACGTCCCGGCGTGACCAGCTTGAGCAGGGTGAGCGCGATCAGCGGCACCGCCCAGAACAGGGTGTTGAGGGTCAGCAGCAGCAGGCTGACGATCCCCCTGAGGGTCGACATGCCGGTCTCCTTCGTCGTCATCGGGAAAGGCAATGCTAATGGATCACGGCGAGGGTGCCCAGAGGCGCGGGCAAGGCCCCCCGTCGGGGGCTCAGCGCTGCAGCTCGGGGAGGTCCCGGAACGCCTCCAGGGCCTCGGGGTTGGCGAGCGCCTCGCGGTTCTTCACCGGCTGTCCGTGGACGACGCTGCGCACGGCCAGCTCGACGAGCTTGCCCGAGCGGGTGCGCGGCAGGTCGTCGACCTGGAGGATCTTCGCCGGCACGTGCCGTGGCGTGGCGTTGGCACGGATGGTGTCGCGGATGCTCTGGCGCAGGGCGTCGTCCAGGGTCAGCCCCTCGCGCAGGCGCACGAAGAGTACCACCCGCACATCGTCCTGCCACTGCTGACCGATGCACAGCGACTCGAGAACCTCCTCGACCTTCTCCACCTGGCGGTAGATCTCGGCGGTGCCGATGCGCACCCCGCCGGGGTTGAGCACGGCGTCGGAGCGTCCGTGGATGATCAGGCCGTCCTCCGCGGTGATCTCGGCGAGATCGCCATGGGCCCAGATGCCGGGATAAGTGGCGAAGTAGGCGTCGTGATAGCGCCGGCCATCGGGATCGTTCCAGAAGCCGAGGGGCATCGCCGGGAACGGCCGGGTGCAGACCAGCTCGCCCTTCGCTTCGCGCAGCGGCCGGCCGTCGTCGTCGAGGACGTCCACCGCCATGCCCAGCCCGCGGCACTGCAGCTGTCCGCGGTAGACGGGGCGGATCGGGCAGCCCAGGGCGAAGCAGGAGACGATGTCGGTGCCACCGGAGATGGAGGCGAGCAGCAGGTCGGTCTGGATGTCGCGATATACATAGTCGAAGGACTCATGGGCCAGCGCCGAGCCGGTGGAGAGCACCGCGCGCAGCCGGGAGAGGTCGTGATCCCGGCCCGGGGCGAGGCCTTCCTTCTCGCAGGCCGCGAGATACCGGGCGCTGGTGCCGAACACCGTCACCCCCTCGCGTTCGGCCATCGCCCAGAGGGCATCGGGTGACGGCGCGAAGGGGGCGCCGTCGAACAGCACCAGGGTGGCGCCGCTGGCGAGTCCCGAGACCAGCCAGTTCCACATCATCCAGCCGCAGGTGGTGTAGTAGAAGAAGACATCGTCCGCGCCCAGATCGGTATGCAGGCGATGCTCCTTGAGGTGCTGGAGCAGGGTGCCGCCGGCGGCGTGGACGATGCACTTGGGCGTGCCGGTGGTGCCCGAGGAGTAGAGGATATACAGCGGCTGGTCGAAGGGCAGCGAAGCGAAGGCCAGGGTGTCCGCGTCTTCGGCCAGGAAGTCGTCCCAGGCCACCGCGCCCGGGATGTCAGCGAGCTCGGGTCGGTCGTCGAGGAAGGGGAAGACCACCACGGCCGCCAGGCCCTCGAGCGCCTCGGCGACCCGCGCCAGCCGCGGGCGGATATCGATCGCCTTGCCGTTCCAGGTGTAGCCATCGGCGGCGATCAGTACCCTGGGCGCGATCTGGCCGAAGCGGTCGAGTACCCCCTGGACGCCGAAGTCGGGTGAGCAGGAGGACCAGACCGCGCCGAGGCTGGCGGTGGCCAGCATGGCGATCACCGCCTGCTCCGCATTGGGCACCAGGCCGGCGACCCGCTCGCCGCGCGTCACGCCGCTGGCACGCAGCGCCGCGGCCAGGCGCGCCACCTGTCGATACAGCTCGCCGTAGCTCAGGGTACGCCGCCGGCCGCGTTCGTCCAGGGCGAGCAGGGCCGGGTGGTCGTCCCGGCGGCGCAGCAGGTTGGCGGCGAAATTCAGCCGGGCGTCCGGGAACCAGCGGGCGCCGGGCATCGCCTCGGGATCGACCAGCACCCGTTCGCCGCGGTGCTCGGCGACGATATCGAAGGTCTGCCACAGCAGCGACCAGAAGGCCTCGGGGTGGGCGAGGCTCCAGGCGTGCAGGGCCCCGTAGTCGCCCAGGGTATCGCCATGGGCGTCCTCGATGCGGCGCATCAGGTCCGTCATCTGGGTGGCCGCAATGGCCTCGGGGGACGGTTGCCAGACTGGGGTGGCCATACGCTTCCCTCCCGCGCCGTGCCGCGATGTCTACCCAGAGCTTAGCACCGGGGTCGACACGCTTTCCTGCAGCACCTCGCGCAGGGCCTGGGCGGCCACCGAGAGGTCATCGGCGCTGGGCGAGAGGATGCCCACCGCCCGCTCGATGATCGGCGCGTGCAGCGGCAGGCAGCGCGCGCCGAGTTCGTGCATCTGGTGGATACACAGCGAGGGGACGGCACTGACACCGAGACCGCTGGCGACCATGCGCCCGACGGTGGCGAGCTGATGGCTCTCGAAGGCCACCGGCAGCTCGATCCCCTGCAGGCGCAGCTGCTGCTCGAGGAGCCGGCGGACCATGGAGGGGCGCTGCAGGGTGATGAAGTCCTGGGTCAGCAGGGCCGGCCAGTCGATCGCCGTGCGCGCCGCCAGTGGCGAGCCGGCCGGGACCACGGCGACGAAGCGGTCCAGGTACAGCGGGGCGAAGTGCAGTGACTGGGCGGCCTCGGGCTCGAAGGCGATGCCCAGCTCGACGCGTCCCTGGTGGACCATGTCGATGACCTGCTCGTTGATGACGTCGTGGACGGTCACGTTGATGCGCGGATAGCGCCGGCGGAAGGCCATCAGCACGTCGGGCAGCAGGCTGCCGGCGAAGGACGGCATGGCGGCCACGGCGACGCGGCCCAGGCGCAGGGTGAAGCGCTGGCGCAACAGCTCCTCGGTGTTGTCCCAGTCGGCCAGCAGGCGCTTGGCCAGCGGGACCAGGGACTCGCCTTCCGGGGTCAGTCGCACGCTGCGGGTGCTGCGGGTCAGCAGTCGTCCGCCCAGGCTTTCTTCCAGGCCCTTGATGGTCAGGCTGAGGGCCGGCTGGGAGAGGTGGAGCCGCTCGCAGGCCTGGGTGAAGCTCAGGGTCTGGGCCACGGCGAGGAAGGCCCGGAGTTGCTTGACGGTCATGGGTGGCCTCCGCGGCGGCGTCGATTGATATGAAATATAAAATAATCGATAAGAAAAACAAACTTAACAAATATATTGCCTGCCGCGACACTGCCAGGACCGCGATAACAACCATCCTCCAACCATCTGAGGCAGCGATATGGCCGGATTCGACAAGCGTGTGCATTCCTATGAAGAGGCGATGGCCGGCATCGAGAGCGGTATGACCGTCATCGCCGGTGGCTTCGGGCTGTGCGGGATCCCCGAGAACCTGATCGCCGAGATCAAGCGGCGGGGCGTCAAGGGCCTGACCGTCTACTCCAACAACTGCGGCGTCGACGGCTTCGGCCTGGGCCTGCTGCTGGAAGACCGCCAGATCGGCACCATCCATGCCTCCTATGTGGGCGAGAACGCGCTCTTCGAGCAGCAGATGCTGGAAGGCGAGATCGAGGTGGTGCTGACCCCGCAGGGCACCCTGGCCGAGAAGATGCGGGCGGGCGGCGCCGGGATTCCCGCCTTCTACACCGCCACCGGTTACGGCACCCCCATCGGCGAGGGCAAGGAGGTCCGCGAGTTCGCTGGCCGGCACTATATCCTCGAGGAATCCGTGGTGGGGGACTTCGCCATCGTCAAGGGCTGGAAGGCCGACCGCTACGGCAACGTCGTCTATCGCGACACCGCCCAGAACTTCAACCCGCTGGCCGCCACCGCGGGCAGGATCACCGTGGTCGAGGTCGAGGAGATCGTCGAGCCCGGCGAACTCGCACCGGATCAGATCCACACCCCGGGCATCTACGTCGATCGCATCATCCAGGGCAGTTTCGAGAAGCGCATCGAGAAGCGCACCGTCCACCAGGGCTGAGCGCGGCACGCGACCCCGCGGCCGGCCACCGGCCGGCGGCTTCTCCCACCAGAGACAAGAGGCAACAAGATGGCACTGACTCGCGAACAGATGGCAATGCGCGTGGCGCGCGAACTCGAAGACGGCTTCTACGTCAACCTGGGCATCGGCATTCCCACCCTCGTCGCCAACCATGTCCCGGACGACATCGACGTGATGCTGCAGTCCGAGAACGGCCTGCTCGGCATGGGGCGCTTCCCCACCGAGGAGGAGGTGGATCCGGACATGATCAACGCCGGCAAGCAGACGGTCACCGCCCGGCCGGGCGCGGCGATCTTCTCCTCGGCGGAGTCCTTCGCCATGATCCGTGGCGGCCACGTGGATCTCACCGTGCTGGGCGCCTTCGAGGTCGACCAGCACGGCAACATCGCCTCCTGGATGATCCCGGGCAAGCTGATCAAGGGCATGGGCGGCGCCATGGACCTGGTGGCGGGAGCCGAGAACATCATCTGCACCATGACCCACGCCTCCAAGCACGGCGAGTCCAAGCTGCTGGAGCAGTGCAACCTGCCGCTCACCGGTGCCGGCTGCATCAACCGGGTGCTCACCGACCTCGCCTACCTGGAGATCGAGAACGGTGCCTTCGTGCTCAAGGAGCGCGCCCCGGGCGTGTCCGTCGAGGAGATCGTCGAGAAGACGGCCGGCAAGCTGATCGTGCCGGATCACGTGCCGGAGATGACCTTCGCCGACTGACGAGGCTCGTCTCGTCTCGCCTCGGCCCGGACTCCGTGTCCGGGCCGAGGCGTGTCGAGATGTCGAAAAGATGACCATCCCAAGCGATACCCCGCTGCCAGGCCGGTCCCGGACGCTTGTCCGTCCCCGGTGCACAGCGTTATCCACAGAATCTGTGGATGGTCCGCTCAGCTGAGCTCGCAGCGGGTATGGTGGGGGAGCAGCAGCTCGACGGTGCGCTCCTGGTTGGCACTGACCTGCTTCTGGACGAGCGCCAGCCCGCCCAGGGACAGCCGATGCTCATCGCCCTCGGCGAAGGCCAGCCGACGGGGCTGCGTCGGGTAGAAGCGGTAGTCCAGCAGGGGGGAAATCGGCAAGACGCCATGGTGTCGGTCGGCGTTACCGGTCAGGCCACTGTCGCGCAGGCGGGCGTCCAGCCGGCCGATGTCCTCGCCGAGGCGTCCGCAGTCGAAACCCGGGTGATGCAGCCGGGGCCCCATCACCGCCAGCCAGCCGGCCAGCGGATGGGCGGCCGCGAGGGTCTGGTAACTGGCCCAGTCGGGCATCGGCCAGGGCCGGGCGCGACACAGCAGGTTCTGGCCTCGGGTCGCCTCGGGCGGAGCCTGTGCCACCAGTTGCTCCAGGGCCGCCCGGGGATGTCTCGAGAGGGTGCCGAGCTGCAGCTCGGCGAGCACCAGCCAGGCGCCCTCGTCGGGGGCGGCCAGCAGCGTCACCAGCAGTCCGCGGTCGGCCATGGCGTAGCGCTGCACCGGGCGGTAGCCGAAGCGCACCAGGGTCGGCAGCAGCGCCTCCATCGACCAGGGGCCATGATTGAAGGTCAGCAGGGCCAGATATTCCGGTGGGCTCTCCACCGGCCACAGCCGCAGCCCGCCAATATCCGGGTGGTGGTGGACATAATCCAGCCATAGCTGCTGAACGAACTCGTCACGTTGCATCCTGCCTTGCCCTCTGTACTGGTGCCCTGTGCGCTGCCTCTACGCAGTGTAAGCGGCGGGGGTGTGGGCAGATTCAACGAGGCAGAATGCCGGGTCCCGAAACGCGAAAACCGCCCGTAGGCGGTTCTCGGGACGTGGCGCCGGAGGCTCAGACGCTGGCGGTCAGCCACTCCTGGTCGCGGGCGTACTGGTCGAACTCGGTGAAGCCACCGACATGGGCCTGGTCGACGAAGATCTGCGGCACGGTCTCGACCGGCTTGCCGATGGTCTTCTCCATATCGGCCTTGGTGATGCCTTCCTCGTGGATATCCACGTAACGGAAGCCCTGGATGGCGCCGGCGCCTTCGAGCTTCTCGGCGAGTGCCTTGGCGCGCACGCAGAACGGGCAGGCGGGGCGACCGAAGATAACGACGAACATCAACTACTCCTTGCATCCGTGGATGCGTGAAAGGGGTCGGTAAAAAACTGGCGACATTGTGAACGAGCGCAGCGGATTTGGCCAATAGGCGAGGCCTGATGGGGTCATTACAAGGGACTATCGGCCGGGCCTCAGAAGGGTTCCAGCTCGCTGGCATCGGCGCGGCGCAGCAGGTTGCCGAGCTCGTCAAAGAGGGCGGGGCTGGTGACCAGCAGGTTCTCGCCGTAGAGCTCCTCGGGGATGCCGCCGGGACCGGGATAGAGATGGCCGGTGCGGGCCCCGGCCTCCCGGGCGATCAGCAGGCCGGCGGCGAAGTCCCAGGGCGAGACGCTCTCGTAGTAGGCATCGAGGCGCCCGCAGGCCACGTCGCAGAGGTCGAGGGCCGCCGAGCCGTTGCGCCGCACGTCCTGGCAGTGGGTGAGCACGGCCATCAGCCGGCGCATCAGCGGCGGGCGGCTGTCGCGCCGGTAGGGGAAGCCGGTCCCCACCAGGCTGCGTTCCAGGTGACGGGTGCGGCTGGCCTGGATCGGCTCGCCGTTGCACCAGGCGCCGCGGCCGTCCAGGGCCGTGAAGGTCTCGTCGAGGAAGGGCGCGTGGACCACCCCGAGCTTGAGATGTCCGCCGCTCACCCAGCCGATGGAGACGGCCACGTGGCGCAAGCCATGGGCGAAGTTCACGGTGCCGTCGATGGGGTCCACCACCCACATGTCCTGGGTGTGTTCGAGGGCCTCGCGGTCGGGGGCCAGCTCCTCGCTCAGGCGGTGCTCGTCGGGGAAGCTCGCCGCCAGTCGCTCACCGATATAGGTGTCCACCTCGACGTCGGTATCGGTCACCAGCTCCTGGCCATTCTTGAAGCGGTGCGCGATGCCGCCTTCCTCGCGGGCCTCGGCGATCAGGCGCCCGGCGTGGCGGGCGATGTCGACGGCGATCTCGAGGCGGTTCTCGGGGCTCATGACGGCTCCTCGGGCAGGGGGAAGGACGCCTTCATGCTAGCAGTTCGCCTGGTCCCTGCCGAATGCCGGGCCGAGCCCCTATACTGTCGCCCCGATAGTCTCCGGAGGATGACATGCAGGCATTGACAGCCGAACAATATGCCCGGCTGCAGCAGCTGGCCCGGGCCTGGGAACGGGCGTATCTCAGGGCGGCCAAGGCCGAGACGCGCTACAACCCCCGGCTGGGCGTGGATGCGCTGTGCTTTCAGCCCCATGCCCTGGCGGCGGGGCGCGAGGTGCTGCTCGGCGCGCTGATCACGCCGCTGTCGCTGTCGCTGGCGCTGGTGCCGCTCCAGGACGAGCCGCCCCCCGCGGCCGAGGCCCTGCGGCGGGTGACCCTGCCCTCCGGGGTCTATCCGTTCCGTCCCCTGGTCCTCGAGGCACAGCCCGGGCTGTGGGTCTGCGAACTGCTCGATGACCTGTCCGATGTCGGCTCGCTGCAGGAGGGCAGCCGCCTGGCCCAGCGATTGATGGAAAGGGTCATGACGCCGCCCTGAACTGGTGCTGTGCGTGGCTGGCCCTTATGCTGGACGGGCCCACCTCCCGGCAATCCTCAAGGAGTCGACATGACCGCAACTGCCCCTACCCCCCGCGTCGCCCTGGTCACCGGGACCAGCAGCGGCATCGGCGAGGCCGTGGTACGCCACTTCTGCGAGCAGGGCCACCAGGTGTTGGCCGTGGACTTCAATCCCGCCGGCCAGGAGCTCGCCGAGCGGGCCGGGGCCGTGTTCTTCCAGGCCGACCTGACCGATGGCGCGGCCTGCAAGGCGGCGGTCCAGGAGGCGCTGAAGCGCTTCGGCCACCTGGATATCCTGGTCAACAACGCCGGCATCCAGCACGTCTCGTCCATCGAGGACTTCCCCGAGGACCAGTGGCGCCGCATCATCGACCTGATGCTGACCGCGCCCTTCCTGCTGACCCAGGCGGCCTGGCCCTCGATGCGCGAGGGAGGCTGGGGGCGTATCGTCAACGTCGCCTCGGTGCATGCCCAGGTGGCCTCGCCGGGCAAGGCCGCCTACATCAGCGCCAAGCACGGCATGATCGGCCTGACCAAGACCGCCGCGCTGGAGGGCGGCAGCCAGGGCATCACCGCCAATGCGATCTGCCCCGCCTACGTGAAGACGCCGCTGGTCGACAACCAGATCGCCGACCAGGCCAGGCTGCACGGCATGGAGGAGCGGGAGGTGATCGAGCAGATCATGCTCAAGAACGCCGCGGTCAAGCGGCTGATCGATCCCGCCGAGGTGGCCGCGTTGGTCGGCTACCTGGCCTCGGACGCCGCCGGGGCGGTCACCGGCGCCAGCTGGAACATCGACCTGGGGTGGACGGCGCAATAAGCGTCAAGCGGGAAGAGTGGCGCGTTGCGCCTGGAAGAGCCGGGCTTCGCCCGGAGCTGTAAGATCGCCCGCTTCGCGGCCGCAAGCTGGAAGCTTGAAGACCCCCCTTGACTCGGGCTCTGGCGACCACTCGCTGCTTTCCAGCTTCCAGCTTCCAGCTTTATCGCCTTACCGGGCGCTTCTGCAGCTTGCGCTGCAGGGTGCGGCGGTGCATGCCCAGCGCCCTGGCGGTGGCGGAGATGTTGCCGTCGTGTTCCTGCAGCACCTTCTGGATGTGTTCCCAGGTCAGGCGGTTGATCGAGGGCGGGTGGTCCGCCACCTCCGCCTCCGGGTCGCCCTCCTCCCTGGCCAGGGCGGCCAGCACCTCGTCGGCGTCCGCCGGCTTGCACAGGTAGTTCACCGCGCCGAGCTTGATGGCCTCCACCGCCGTGGCGATGCTCGAGTAGCCGGTCAGCACCACCACCCGGCAGTCCGGGGCCAGCTCCAGCAGCTCCGGCAGCAGCTTGAGCCCCGATTCCTGCTCCAGCTTGAGGTCCAGGGTGGCCAGCTCCGGCTGGTGCTGGCGGGCCAGGGAAAGGGCCTCGACGCCGTCATGGGCCACCAGGACCTCGAAGCCGCGCCGGCTCATGGCGCGATGCAGCACATGGCAGAACATCTCGTCGTCGTCGATGATCAGCAGGCGTTGGGCGATGTCTTGCATGGCATCCTCGCGGGGAATCGTTGACCGGGCGGCTCAGGCCGCGGGGTCGCTGCGGGGCAGGGTCACCTCGGTCAGGGTGCCGCCCTCGGGATGATTGTACAGGCGAACGCCGCCGCCGAAGCGATTGATGGTGGCATGGGTCAGGAACAGGCCGATGCCGAGCCCCTTGCTCTTGGTGGAGACGAAGGTGTCGCCCAGCTGGTCGGCGATGGACAGCGCCACCCCGGGACCATGGTCACGGATGTCGATCACCACCTCCTCGTCGTTCCAGTCGAGCTGGATGGTGATGTCGTCGGGGTTGGCGTCGGCGGCATTGTTGAGCAGGTTGGTCAGCGCCTGGTCGAGGGTGGCGTCCACCGCCAGCCGGGGCTGGCCTCGCCTTGCGGCGATCTCGAGGCGATGCGCCACGTCCGGGCGCAGCACCAGCCAGCGCTGCACCACGGCGGCGAGCCAGTCGCCGGCCTCGCGAACCTCGGGCTGGGCCATGCGGCGACGATCGGCGTTGTCCACCAGGTGGCGCAGGCGCGACTTGCAGATATCGACCTGCTGGCGCAGCAGGTCGATGTCGCTCTCCAGCTGGATGTCGCCCCGGGCGTCCTGGCGCATCTCCTTGAGCAGCACGGCCATGGTCGACAGCGGGGTGCCCAGTTCGTGGGCGGTGCCGGCGGCCTGGGTGGCCACGGCGAGCACCTGCTCGTTGCGCAGCACCGCCTCCCGGGTGCGCGACAGCGCCTGCTCCCGGCTGCGCAGGGCCCGGGCCATCTTGTAGAGGAAGAAGGTCACCAGGCCGGCGGACAGCGCGAAGTTCAGCCACATGCCCAGGGTATGCAGGTTGATGGTGGTCTCGGCGTGGGGCATGCCGAGCCGCGGCACCGGATGGTAGACGAACATCAGGAAGCTGTAGCCGGCCATGGCCGCGGCGGCGATGGTCCAGGCATGGCGCCAGGGCAGGGTGGCGGCGGCGATGGTCACCGGCACCAGGTAGTAGTTGATGAAGGGGTTGGTGGAGCCGCCGGTGAAGTAGAACAGCAGGGTCAGCCCGGCCACGTCGGCGAGCAGGTGGCTCAGGTACTCCCGGTGGGTGACCGCGCGGGGACGCCCCAGGCGCCACCAGGTGGCGACGTTGATCAGGCCCATCACCAGGATCACGCCGATCACCGCGGGGAGGTCCAGGGCGAAGCCAAGCCCCTCGACGCCGATGATGATGCCGGCCAGGAACCCCGTCCAGGTGATCCCGCGCACGATGGTCAGGCGCACCAGGTTGCGGTTGGGGGTGGACAGCGGCAGGGGCAGGGCGGCTTGCATGGGGACTCCGCGGGCGGTCGGTGCCGCGATGATAACCGATTGCCCCGGTACGATGCCTCTCCGGCTCCGCGGCGATGTGTCGCCCGGCTGTCCGTGGCGGGCCCAGCCTGTATATTGGAGGTTGCGAATTCTTGCCGATGGGCGTCGTTCGATGCGAAGACTGCTGATCCCGCTGTTGATTCTCGCCCTGGGCGTGGCGGCCTTCGTGGGGCTGAGGGTGACCCGGCCCGAGCCGGCCACGGTGACGCCCCAGGAGCGCAGCTGGCGGGTCGAGACCCTGACCGTGAGGCTCGCCGACCGGGTGCCGGTGTTGCCCCTGTACGGCGAGATCACGGCCCCGGAGCGGGTGACGGTCACCGCACCGCTCACCGCCCGGGTGGCCGAGCGTCCGGTGCGCGAGGGCCAGCGCGTCGCCGCGGGCGAGCTACTGGTCGCCCTCGACGATGCCGATACCGGCCCCCCGGTGGCGCGTGCCGAGGCCCGGGTCGCGGATCTCGAGGCGCAGATCGCCGCCGAGCGCATTCGCCACGACCGCGACCAGGCCGCCCTGGTGCGCGAGCGCGAGCTGCTGGACAACGCCCGGCGCCAGCTCGAGCGCAACCGCTCCCTGGTGTCGCGTAACCTGGCCTCCCAGGCGGTCCTCGACGAGGCCCGGGATGCCCTGGCGCGGGCGCGGGTCACGGTCAATGCCCGGGAGGGCAGCATCGCCGAGCACCCGGCCCGCCTCAAGCGCCTCGAGGCGGGGCTCGCCGAGGCGCGCGCCGGGCTGGCCGAGGCGCGCCGGGATGCCGAGCGCGCCCGGGTCATCGCCCCCTTCGACGGCGTCGTCACCGGTCTCGCCGCGGCCCCCGGGGAGCGGGTCAGCGAGGGGGCCGAGCTGCTGTCGGTCTACCCGCGGGAGGGCCTGGAACTCCGCGCCACCATTCCGCGGGCCTACCAGGCCGAGCTGGCGCAGGCGCTGGCCGAGGGCCAGCGCCTGGTGGCCCGCGGGGAGGGCGCCCGCTTCGTGCTCAGCGGCCTGGCCGGCGAGAGCGATCCCGCCGGCGTCGAGGCGATCCTGCGCCTCGCCGGCGACAGCGCGGGCCTGCGTCCCGGCAGCCTGGTGGACGTGCGCCTCGAGCGCCCGGTCGCCGAGGGTACCCTGGCCGTGCCGGCCAGCGCCCTCTACGGCGACGATGTGCTCTACCTGATGGACGCCGACGGGCGCATGCGCCGCCTCGTGGTGACCCGCCACGGCCAGGTGCCCGGCCCCGACGGCGAGAGCTGGGTGCTGGTGGCCGGCGCGGCCCTGGCCGACGGGCAGCGGGTGATCACCACCCACCTGCCCAATGCCGTCCAGGGCCTCAAGGTCGAGCGCGAGTCCGCCGGGGAGGGGGCATGAGCGGTCGCCGGGGGACGATCGGCTTCTTCGTCCATCATCGCGTGGCCGCCAACCTGGTCATGCTGGTGATGCTGCTGGGCGGGGCCCTGGGGCTGGCGCGGATGAACATCCAGTTCTTCCCGAGCTTCGCCCTCGACATCATCAGCGTGCGCACCCTGTGGACCGGGGCCGCCGCCGAGGACGTCGAGCAGGGCGTGACGATCCCCCTGGAGCAGCGCCTGCGCAGCCTCGACGGGCTCAAGCGCATGACCTCCACCTCGGCCCAGGGGGTGTCCAGCATCACCCTCGAGTTCCAGGAAGGCGCCGATCCGGTGCTGGCCCTCGACGACGTCCGCCAGCAGGTCGACGACTTCACCAACCTGCCGGCGGACGCCGAGCCGCCCCGGGTCAGCCGGGTGGCGCGCTACGAACCGGTGGCTCGCCTGCTGGTGCACGGCGAGGTCTCCGAGCGGGAGCTACGCCAGCTGGCCAATCGCTTCGAGGACGCCCTGCTGCAGGCCGGCATCGACCGGGTCGAGACCCAGGGACTCCCCGAGCAGCAGATCAGCATCGAGGTGCCGGTGGCGCGTCTGCAGGGCCTGCAGCTCAGTCTCGACGAGATCGCCGAGCGCATCGACGTGATGTCCCGGGACCTGCCCGCGGGGCTGCTCGGCCAGCAGGACAGCGCCCGCGAGCTGCGCTCCGTGGAGCAGCGCCGCAGTGCCGCGGGCTTCGCTGAGCTGCCGATCCTCAGCAGCGACCGGGTCCAGTTGCGGCTGGGCGACATCGCCACCATCCGTCGGGAATCCCGCGACGCCCAGGTCACCCTCAGCCAGGATGGGGGGCCGGCGGTGGAGCTGCAGCTGCAACGGGCCGAGAACGGCAACTCCCTGGCGGCCGCCGAGACCCTGCGGCGCTGGCTCGACGAGACCCGCCCGCAACTGCCGCCCTCGGTCCGGCTCGAGGTCCACGACGAGACCTGGCGGCTGATCGCCGAGCGCATCGGGCTGCTGATCAGCAACGGCCTGGGGGGGCTGGTGCTGGTGCTCGGGCTGCTCTACCTCTTCCTGCCGGCCAGGGTGGCGCTGTGGGTGGCCATCGGCATCCCCACGGCCTTCCTCGGGGCCATGGCGGTGTTCTGGGTGATCGGTGGCTCGGTGAACATGATCTCGCTGTTCGCGCTGATCATGGCGCTGGGGGTGATCGTCGACGATGCCATCGTGGTCGGCGAGGATGCCGATGCCCACTTCCGCCAGGGCGAGGCGCCCCGGCATGCCTCCGAGGGGGCCGCCCGGCGCATGGTCTGGCCGGTGCTGGCCTCGTCGTTGACCACCGTGGCGGCCTTCATGCCGCTGCTGCTGGTGGGCGGGGTGATCGGCAACATCCTCGGCGATATCCCGGTGGTGATGATCTGCGTGCTGGTCGCCTCGCTGCTGGAGTGCTTCGTGGTGCTGCCCGCCCACCTGCGCAACGCCTTCGTGCCGGGCCGGGGGCGCCGTGCCGGCCGGCTGGCGCGGCCCCGGGAGCGCTTCGAGGCCGCCTTCGACGCCTTCCGCGACGGGCCCTTCCGGCGCTTCTCGGCGCTGACCCTGCGCCACCGGGCCTCGACCCTGGCCGCGGCGGTGGCCGTGGTGCTGTTCACCCTGGGGCTGCTGATGGGTGGGCGGCTGGCCTTCAACTTCTTCCCTACGCCGGAACCCAACGTGCTCTACGCCAACGCCAGCTTCGTCGCCGGCACCGACCGGGACCGGGTCGACCGGCTGCTGGCGCAGATGGAGGCGAGCCTCGAGGCCACCGAGGCGGCCCTGGGCGGCGGGCTGGTGCAGCACGTGGTGACCCGCCACGGGGCGACCCTGGCCGGCGGCGAGGCCTCCCGCGCCGGCGACAACCTGGGCTCGCTGATGGTCGAGCTCACGCCCTCCGACGACCGCGACGTGCGCAACGCCGAGTTCATCCGCGCCTGGCGGCAGCGGCTGGCGCTGCCGGCGGGGCTGGAGACCCTGACCATCACCGAGCGCGCCGCCGGGCCACCCGGCAAGGACGTCAATGTGCGCCTGACCGGGGAATCGGCGGAGGCGCTCAAGCGTGCGGCCCAGTCACTGGCGCGCTCGCTGGTGGAGTTGCCCGGGGTCTACGACACCGAGGACGACATGCCCTGGGGCCGGGAGCAGCTGATCTACCGGGTCAGCCCCCGCGGCGAGGCCCTGGGCCTGACCACCCGGGAACTGGGCCGCCAGCTGCGCGCCGCCTTCGACGGCCGCCTGGTGCAGGTCTTCCAGGACGGCCCCGACGAGGTCGAGGTGCGGGTGCTGCTGCCTCGCCAGCAGCGCGAGCGCCTGGAGACCCTGGCGCGGCTGACGATCCGCACCCCGGACGGGCGCTTCGTGCCGCTGGACCAGGTCATGAGCCTGGACCATCGCCAGGGCTTCGAGGCGTTGCGCCATGCCGACGGCCGGCTGGCGGTGGAGGTCACCGCGGAGGTCGACAGCGAGATCAACAGCGTCGATCGCGTGCTCGCCGGGCTGGAGGCCTCGGTGCTGCCGGCGCTGATGCGCGACCACGGCGTGCGCTACAGCTTCGAGGGGCGCTCCGCCGACCAGCGGGAGACCTTCGCCGACATGCGCATGGGGCTGGTGGTGGGGCTGGCCCTGATGTACGTGGTGCTGGCCTGGGTCTTCGCCTCCTGGAGCCTGCCGCTGATCGTCATGGCGATCATCCCGCTGGCGCTGGTCGGCGCCCTGCTGGGGCACTGGCTGCTGGGGCTCAACCTGACCATGCTCTCGCTGTTTGGCCTGTTCGGCCTGTCGGGCATCGTGGTCAACAACGCCATCATCCTGGTGGCCTTCTATCGCCAGCAGCGTCGCCAGGGGCTGGCCATCGATGCGGCCCTCAACGAGGCGGTGGTGCAGCGGGTGAGGGCGGTGCTGCTGACCTCGCTGACCACCATCGGCGGCCTCACGCCGCTGCTCTTCGAGACCTCGCTGCAGGCGCAGTTCCTGATCCCCATGGCCGTGTCCATCGCCTTCGGCCTGGGGCTCTCGACCCTGCTGGTGCTGGCGGTGATCCCGGTGCTGCTCAGCTACCTGGAGCACCTGCGCTCGCGCCTGGGGCGCCATCCGGCGGGGCCGGTGCAGGGCGTTGGCCAGGACACCGCCTGACGGCCTCAGCGGCGGTCGGCGTCCTCGGCCAGGCGGGCCAGCAGGGCGGGCTGACGGGGCACCAGGCCGACCCTCAGGCCCAGGGGACGAAAGACACGGTTCATGCTGGCCATGGAGGCGTTGCCGGCGTCGCGTTCGAGATCGGACAGGGTGCGCCGGCTGACGCCCACCAGCTCGGCATAGGCGCCCTGGGACAGGCCCAGCACCTCGCGGCGCAGGTGGCGAAGCACCTGTCCCTCGCTGAGTTCGCCGCGCATCAGGCGCCGGAGCTGGTCCAGCAAGGCGGTCTCGCGCTCCTCGGGGGTCATGGGGGTCGGTTTCATGGTGCCAGTCCCCAGCGCGTCAGCCGCTGATCGAGGTGGCCGAGCCCCACGGCCGGCATGCTGAGGATGCGCTCGGGGACCCCGCGCGCCGCCAGGCGCTCCGCCAGGCCATGCAGGCCGGCCCCGAGGCGCTCCAGCTCGGCCATCAGGCGGTCCGGCTCGACCAGCTCGCCCAGGGCCCGGGCGATGGCGGGCCAGTCGAAGTCGCCGCCCTGTTCCAGCGGCGGGCCCCACTGGGTGGTGCGCGTCACCCCCTCGGGATCGGCCTTCATGGGGGCGAAGTCGTAGACCGGGGCGTGCCAGATGCCCTCCGGGCGCTTGAGCAAGGCCGCGTTGCGGCCGTGGTTGTCGGAGTTGCCGAAGGCCACGTTGAGCAGGTCGCGCCTGACCCACTCGATCACGAAGCCCTCCCGGTCGAAGGGCTCGCCCAGCTCGCGGACCCGATGCTGCTGCTCGAGCAGGGTGACCAGCCGCGCCAGCACCGCCGGGTGGCGCAGGTGGGTGCCCGGGGCCGCGCCGAGCAGGGCGTAGACGGACTCCAGGCCGAAGCGACACAGCCGCCCTTGGCGAGGCTCGACGTCGAAGCGGGGAAGCCACAGGGAGGGGTAGCGCTCGCCCTCGGTCAACTGGAGCCCCCGGCGGGACACGGTGTCGATGCCGAGCTCGGCCAGTTCCTGGTAGTAATGGTACTCGGCACGCAGGATGTCGCAGTCGTCGGCGCCGCGCCGGCCGCGGGGAAACTTCACCAGGCAGTGGGGATCGAGATTGGTCGGGTCGTCCTGCCAGGTGTCGATCCATACCCTGTCGTCGGGGGTGCGACGCACCAGCAGCTTGGGGGCCTCGCCGCCGGCACCGGTGGCCCCGCCGCTGGCGGCGCCCATCTGCTGGGCATACTCCAGGAAGTCGGTATGGCGCTCGATCACATCGCGCAGCGGGAAGCGCTGCGCCTCCAGGGTGCTGCCCGGGGGGCGAGGCGGCACGGCCTCGCGGATGCGCAGGTTGCCGACCGGCGCGATGGTGCCCTGGCGCAGCAGCTCGGTGTCCTGTTCGCCGGGGGCCAGGTCCTGGATGCCGAGGTAGTGTATCCAGTAGCGTCGGCTCGCCCCGGCCGGCATGATGTCCTCGAGAAAGCCGAACCAGCGCTCGCCGTGGTGGCGCATCATCAGCTCGACCGGCAGGGTCAGGCTGCAGGCGTGCTCGTCGTCATGGGACATCCACTGCAGGGCATGGTCCTGCAGGTAGCCGAGCCGGGCGGGACCGCGCGTGCCGCGTTCCGGATGCGGAAGCTCCAGCAGGGCCGCGTCATGCCATCGGCCCTGGCGGTAGATCTGGATGGTAAGCTGCATGCTGGACTCGTTGAGCAGAATAGTGCTCATAGTCTAGTCTATGACGTGGCAATGAGCATTGTACTGCGCAAAATATCGCAAGAGAGATAGTTTCTGAGTGAAATATAGCTCAAAGGAGGTGCCTTGATGCCCACTGTCCTGATCACCGGTGCCAACCGCGGCGTCGGCCTGGCCCTGGCCCGTCACTACCATGGCGAGGGCTGGCACGTCATCGGGGCCTGTCGGACCCCGTCACCGCAACTCGACGCAGTGGCCGAGCGGGTGATCGACGGCATCGATGTGACGTCGCCGGCGGATGTCGCCCGGCTGGCGGCGGCCCTTGACGGCCGGCGCCTCGACGTGTTGATCAACAATGCCGGCATGCTGCACGACGAGGCACTGGGCGAGCTCGACTTCGCTGCCATCCGCGCCCAGATGGAGATCAACGCCTATGCGCCGTTGCGAGTGGTCGAGGCGCTGCTGCCCTGCCTGGGCGAGGGCGCCAGGATCGCCAACATCACCAGCCGCATGGGCTCGATCGCCGACAACGATTCCGGTGGGCGCTATGGCTACCGCGCCTCCAAGGCGGCGCTGAATGCCTTCGGCAAGTCCCTGGCGGTGGATCTCGCGCCGCGGGGCATCGCCGTGGCCCAGTTGCACCCGGGGTACGTGAAGACGCGCATGGTGAACTTCGGCGGCCTGATCGGTCCCGAGGAGGCCGCCGCCGGCATCGCCGCGCGCATCGAGGCACTGACCCTGGCGACCAGTGGCGGCTTCTGGCACAGCAACGGCGAGCCCCTGCCCTGGTAGGGCGGGAGGCGTCGTCGCCTGCCGGAGGGGACGTGCTGTCGGCCCTTCGCGGTCGAGACCAGGGCCGACGACCGCCCGCGCTGACCGGGTCGGTCCTGGTCGCCTGCCTGCCCCGCGAGACGGATTGACCCGGGACTATCGGGCGGTGTCGTCCTGGCCGTCGCGCAGGTAGGCCAGCCAGTAGACCCCGGCCACCAGCAGGGTGCCGCCGACGATGTTGCCGGCCGTCACCAGGCTCAGGTTGAGCAGGGCAGCGGTCACCCCGATGCCCGATGGGGCCAGCCAGAGCCCCATCGGCAGGAAGAACCAGTTGGCCACCGAGTGCTCGAACCCCAGCGCCACGAAGGCACTGATCGGCAGCAGCAGTCCCAGCAGCTTGTCGGTGACGCTGTGGCCGCCCATGGCCAGCCACACGGCCAGGCAGACCAGCACATTGCACAGGATGCCCCGGGCGAAGGCCGCCAGCGGGCCGAGGGCGACCTTGGCCAGGGCGATCTCCCTCAGGGTGTCACCGAGGTCGCCGCCGCCCAGGGCGGCGAGGTCCGCCCACACGGCCAGCACGACGGTGCCCAGGCAGCCCAGCACGTTGCCGAGGTAGACCAGCCACCAGTTCCTGAGCAGCTCGCGCCCACGAATCTCGCCGCTGGCCCAGGCCATCGCCAGCAGGTTGTTACCGGTGAACAGCTCGGCGCCGGCCACCACCACCAGCGCCAGTCCCAGGCAGAAGCTCAGCCCGCCCAGCAGGCGGGTGATCCCGAAGCCCAGCTCGCTCCCGGTCACGACCACGGCGAAGAACAGTGCCCCGAGGGAGATGAAGGCGCCGGCGAGGGTCGCCAGCACCAGCAGGGTCAGCGCATCGGCCCGGGCCTTGGCCACGCCCATGCGGGTCACGCGATGGGCGATCTCCCGGGGCTGGTAGGCGTCGCCGAAGAGTGGGTCCCTGTCCATCGCTGTGCTCCCCCTGTCCGCCTGGCGTCCTGTCACTATAGCGTCCCTCCCGAGGCGGCCCTGGCAGCGGCCGCGACGGGGTGGAGGGGAGCGAGATCGAGCGCCTGAGGTTGATGGGCATCAAGGTTTGGCTGCCAGGTGGCGGCGCCTGTGGGGCGTGCAGCAACGGGGCTCCCGTCAAGCTCTGCCAGGTCGCAAAATTTTCACGCCTTCGTCACCCACCACCCCCCTACAAATGGACTATGTTGAATGTCCCACGGGGCGGCAAGAGGAGGCGGTCAATGCAGCATATCCAGTTGGAGCGACTACCCTGGCAGCACCTCGATCACCACAAGGCCGATGCGGCCGATGTGGTGTTCCTGATGCCTCCCGACGAGGAGGTGCGGGGCGTGGGCGTGGACCCGCGCCAAGGCATCTTCCTGCTGCTGAAGTCCAACCTGCGCGTCTTTCCCGTCTTTGACGGCAGCCGCGGCATCGAGCTGTGCGGTCTCCGGCTCCTGGCCGTGGTGGTCGACGACGCCAACGACCGTCGCGTGACCGAGTTCGTCACCGAACGCCTGTGGCGGGAGATGGGCGTCGCCGCCGGCTAGTCGTATCTCCCCTGGCGGTGTCGGGTTCCTGCCGGCACCGCCGGCTGTCCATGCCTGCCTGACGTCGTCCGCTCGATCCGCCGTCTGCCTCCATCCGACCCGCATCACCCGTCGCTCGCGGCCAACCGCTGGCCGACGTGCCCCCACCCGCCGCGTATCTCGACCTCGACCGGCGACAGCAACCGTGGCTGACGGTACAATCGGTGCACCGACGACACCGATAGCCCCGGCCGGCCCCTGACCCGGTCGGGGGAGCACCCATCAGCGACGAGACGCAATGTCCAACTCGACCCTCGCCCATGAAACCGGGCTTCGCCGTACCTTCGCGATCATCTCGCATCCCGACGCGGGCAAGACCACCATCACCGAGAAGATGCTGCTGTTCGGCAACGCCATCCAGCTGGCCGGCTCCGTCAAGAGCAAGCGTGACGACCGCCACGCCACCTCCGACTGGATGAAGATGGAGCAGGAGCGTGGCATCTCGGTGACCACCTCGGTGATGCAGTTTCCCTATGGCGGCCGCATCGTCAACCTGCTCGACACCCCCGGCCACGAGGACTTTTCCGAGGACACCTACCGCACCCTGACGGCGGTGGACTCGGCGCTGATGGTGATCGACGGCGCCAAGGGTGTCGAGGACCGCACCATCAAGCTGATGGAGGTCTGCCGCCTGCGGACCACGCCGATCCTGACCTTCGTCAACAAGATGGACCGGGATATCCGCGACCCCATCGAGGTGATGGACGAGGTCGAGGAGGTGCTCAACATCCAGTGTGCGCCCATGACCTGGCCGATCGGCATGGGACGCCACTTCAAGGGCGTCTACCACCTCTACAACGATGTCATCCACCTCTACACCCAGGGGCAGGGCAACCGCATTCCCGAGGACAGGCGCATCGAGGGCCTCGACAATCCCGAGGTCGATGCGGTGCTGGGCGAGGAGGCCGCCGAGGAGCTGCGCATGGAGGTGGAGCTGGTCCGGGGCGCGTCCCATGCCTTCGACCACGCGGCCTACCTGCGCGGCGAGCAGACCCCCGTCTACTTCGGCACCGCCATGGGCAACTTCGGGGTCCGCGAGATGCTCGATGGCTTCGTCGAGTACGCGCCGTCCCCCCAGTCCCGGGACACCGACCTGCGTACCGTCGAGGCGGAGGATGGCAGCTTCACCGGCTTCGTCTTCAAGATCCAGGCCAACATGGACCCCAACCACCGGGACCGCATCGCCTTCCTGAGGGTGTGTTCCGGCAAGTACGAGAAGAACATGAAGATGCGCCATGTGCGGATCGGCAAGGACGTCAAGATCGCCGATGCCCTGACCTTCATGGCTTCGGATCGCGCTCACGTGGAGGAAGCCTGGCCGGGCGACATCATCGGCCTGCACAACCATGGCACCATCCAGATCGGCGATACCTTCACCCAGGGCGAGGACATGCGCTTCACCGGCATCCCGCACTTCGCCCCGGAGCTGTTCAAGCGCGTGCGCCTCAAGGACCCGCTGAAGATGAAGGCCCTGCAGAAGGGCCTGCAGCAGCTCTCCGAGGAGGGCGCCACCCAGGTGTTCATGCCGCTGGACAACAACGACCTGATCCTGGGCGCCGTGGGCACGCTGCAGTTCGACGTGGTCGCCCATCGCCTCAAGCAGGAATACAAGGTCGATTGCCTCTACGAGGGGGTGAACGTCAACACCGCGCGCTGGATCTATAGCGACGATGCCAAGCGGCTCGAGGAGTTCAAGCGCAAGGCCAGCACCAATCTGGCCATCGACGGCGGCGGCTACCTGACCTATATCGCGCCGACCCGGGTCAACCTGCAGATGACCCAGGAACGCTGGCCGGAGATCCGCTTCAACCATACCCGGGAACATTAAAGCGAGAAGCTGGAAGAGCGCCGCTTCGCGGCGTGAAGAGGGGATAACGGCGCTTCGCGCCTTGAGAAGAGAGAAGAATAGCGCCTAGCCTATACGTCCTTCTTCCTTCTTCCTTCTTCCTTCTTCCTTCTTCCTTCTTCCTCCTGCCTATGCTGATCGACGCCCACTGCCATCTGGACTTCCCCGATTTCGACGCCGACCGCGAGGCGGTGTTCGAACGGGCCAGGGCGGTGGGCGTCGCGCATTTCGTGGTGCCAGGCACCACCCGCCGTCACTGGGACCGGGTGCTGGCGCTGGGGCGGCGGGAGGAGGTCAGCCCCTGCCTGGGGCTGCACCCCTATTTCATGGACGCGCATCGGGAGGATGACGTCGAGGCGCTGGCCCGGGCCCTGGATGCTCATCCCGAGGCGGTGGCGGTGGGGGAGTGCGGCATCGATGGGCGCTTCGCCGAGACCCTCGCGGCCCAGTGGTCGCTGTTCGATGCCCAGCTGCGCCTGGCCAGGACGCGCCGCCTGCCCGTGGTCATCCACTGCGTGCGGGCCAACGACCAGGTGGCCAAGCGGCTGCGCCAGCTGGCGCTCCCCGCGGGCGGACTGATCCATGCCTTCGCCGGTTCTCCCGAGCAGGCGCGGGCCTTTCTCGAGCTGGGCTTCGTGGTCGGCCTCGGCGGCGCGCTGACCCATGCGCGGGCCAGGCGGCTGCATCGAGCCGTGGCGGCCCTGCCGGACGATGGCTACGTGCTGGAGACCGACAGCCCCGACATGCCCCTGGCGGGCCACCCGGGCGAGCGCAACGAGCCGGCGCGCGTCGCCGAAGTGTGCCGCGCCGTGGCCGGGCTGCGCGGCCAAACGCCCGAGCGGGTGGCCGAGTCGAGCTCGGCCACGGCGCGGCGCCTGTTCGGCCTGCCGGCGGGCTGAGGCGGGGACCTACGCCTTGCCGGCCAGGCTCTCGGGGTCCAGGCGCTCCAGCGGGTAGGGCAGCTGCAGTTGCTTGAGTTTCTGGCCGGCCACGCGTAGCGGCAGGCTCGGCTCCCGGGTGCTCATCACCGCCAGCACTTCGGCCTCGCCGTAGGCATCCAGCTCGGCACACAGTACCTCGCCGAGCCGCTTGTCCTCGGCATCCTCGATGGCGCTGCCCGCCTCGGGGATCAGGCCCCCATCGAGCTGGCCGCGCACCAGGCGCTTCTTGACCTGGCCACGGAAGTGGGCCCGGGCCACCACCTCCTGGCCGGTGTAGCAGCCCTTCTTGAAGCTGATCCCGCCGAGCGCCTCCCAGTTGAGCATCTGCGGCAGGTAGGCGTCCTGCTGGGTCGCCTCCAGCCAGGCGAGTCCCGCCTGGATGTCGTGAAGGCGCCAGACGGCGTTGTCCACGGGGCTGGCCTGGGCCGCGAGCGTTTCCCAGATGGCCGGCGCCCGCTCGACCGGCAGGCAGGCCAGCAGCCGCGGCCGGGGGCCCGGATGGGCCAGGACCTGGAGGTCGTCCCGGTCGGCCTGGTGCCAGATCGCGGGCGGCACCACGTCGAGCAGGACCTCGGCCACGGCGGGGATCTCGCGGCCGATCAGGCCGATCAGCGCCAGGTCGTCGCGGGGCGTCAGGGTGGCCTTGTAGAAGGCGGCGAACTTCCTGAGGTGTTCGGTCAGCGACGGTACCAGGCTTCGGTGCATCAGCAGGCGGTAATGATCGGGCGCCACGCGCCACAGCTGGGCATTGGCCAGCACGCGGCCCTTGGGGGTGCAGAAGCAGGTCAGCGGCGCGAAGGCGCCATCGGCCAGGGCGACCTGGGCACTGGTCTGGCCCTGGAGGAAGCGTTCGGCATCCTCGCCGGCGACATCGAGGATGCCCAGCTGGGCCAACGGCGTCATCACGTTGGCCTCCATGGCGCGGCGGGCCGGCTCGGGGGTGTCGAAGACGACGCGATCGGCGCTTTCCCGCTGGCCCCCGAGGTGGGCGATCCAGTCGTTCATGTTAGGGTTCCTTGTCGTATCCGTTGACGGGCGTTTCTCGGGACATGCGGTCGAGCGGGCCGCATTGCAACCGCTGCCGCGTTTTGGGCGGCATGCTAGACTCGCCCCTGTTCGATTCCAGCCGTACAGGAGCCGCCGCATGGCGCACCAGTCTCTCAGTTTCCAGGGCGTCGAGAGCGCCGACCAGGTCAACCGCATCACCACTGCCCTGATGATGCTCGACGGCGTCGAGAGTGTCGAGGTGGGACGCCATGGGGCCGAGGTGGACGGCAAGGTGCGCCGCGAGGCGCTGATCCAGGCCGTGCAGGCCCTCAAGCTCGGCATCGAGGTGACATGATGGCCCGCGGCATCCAGATCGTCAGCCAGCGCAACCGTATCTTCCGCCAGCGCGTCGAACTCGAGGGCTTCGAGGAGCTGTTCGTCGACGTGCCCGAGGCCTTCGGCGGCGAGGACAGCGCCCCGGACCCCCACGACTACTTCGACCTGTCCCTGGGGGCCTGCAAGGCGATCACCGCCCAGATGTACGCGCGCCGCAAGGAGTGGCCGCTGGACGCGGTCAGCGTGGTGGTCAACCGCGATGAACGCGACGAGCGCCATGGAGTCTACCGACTCGACGTGGCCATGACCTTCCACGGGGCGCTGGACGCGGCCCAGCGGGCGCGGCTCGAGGAGATCAGCGACAAGTGCCCGATCCACCGCCTGATGACCAGCTCCACCGTGGAGATCACCACCCGTCTGCGGGGCTGATCCGTCGTATCCCGCCGGGCGCGATGCCGTCCCGGCGTCACCAGGAGAGCCGATGAGCAAGCCGTTCCGACTGCAAGCGAAGTTCCAGCCCGCCGGCGACCAGCCCACGGCCATCGAGAGCCTGGTCGGGGGGCTCGACGCCGGGCTGGCCCACCAGACCCTGCTCGGCGTCACCGGCTCGGGCAAGACCTTCACCATGGCCAACGTGGTGCAACGCCTGCAGCGCCCGACCATCGTGATGGCGCCCAACAAGACCCTGGCGGCCCAGCTCTACGGCGAGTTCAAGGCGTTCTTTCCCGACAATGCCGTCGAATACTTCGTCTCCTACTACGACTACTACCAGCCCGAGGCCTATGTGCCGTCCTCGGACACCTTCATCGAGAAGGATGCCTCGATCAATGACCACATCGAGCAGATGCGCCTGTCGGCGACCAAGGCGCTGCTGGAGCGCCGCGATGCGCTGATCGTGGTCTCGGTGTCGGCGATCTACGGCCTCGGCGACCCGGACCAGTACCTGAAGATGCGCCTGCACTTCACCCGTGGCGAGCTGATCGACCAGCGTGCCTTCCTGCGCCGCCTCGCCGAGCTGCAGTACACCCGCAACGGCATGGACTTCAAGCGCGGCACCTATCGGGTGCGCGGCGACGTCATCGACATCTTCCCGGCTGACGCCGAGGACGAGGCCGTGCGGGTCGAGCTGTTCGACGACGAGATCGACACCATCAGCCTCTTCGACCCGTTGACCGGCGAGGTGCGGGGCAAGGTGCCACGCATGACCATCTACCCGAAGTCGCACTACGTGACGCCCCGGGAGACCATCATGGGCGCCATCGACGCCATCAAGGAGGAGCTCGTCGAGCGGCTGGCCTGGCTGCGCCAGCACGACAAGCTGGTGGAGGCCCAGCGCCTGGAGCAGCGCTCGCTGTACGACATCGAGATGATGCTCGAGCTGGGCTACTGCAACGGCATCGAGAACTACTCCCGCTACCTGTCGGGGCGCAATCCCGGCGAGCCGCCGCCGACCTTCTTCGATTACCTGCCCAATGATGCCTTGCTGTTCATCGACGAGTCCCATGTCAGCGTTCCCCAGGTCGGGGGCATGTACAAGGGCGACCGCTCGCGCAAGGAGACCCTGGTGGAGTACGGCTTCCGGTTGCCCTCGGCGCTGGACAACCGGCCGATGACCTTCCAGGAGTGGGAGCGGATATCGCCGCAGACGGTCTTCGTCTCGGCCACGCCCGGGCCCTACGAGGCCGAGCATGCCGGCCAGGTGGTGGAGCAGGTGGTGCGGCCGACCGGTCTGCTCGACCCCGAGCTCGAGGTGCGGCCCGCCTCGACCCAGGTCGACGACCTGCTGTCGGAGATCCAGGCCCGGGCGGCGGTGGAGGAGCGGGTGCTGGTCACCACCCTGACCAAGCGCATGGCCGAGGACCTCACCGAGTACCTGGACGAGCACGGCGTGCGGGTGCGCTACCTGCATTCCGATATCGACACCGTGGAGCGGGTCGAGATCATCCGCGACCTGCGCCTGGGCAAGTTCGACGTGCTGGTCGGCATCAACCTGCTGCGCGAGGGCCTGGACATCCCCGAGGTCTCGCTGGTGGCGATCCTCGATGCCGACAAGGAGGGCTTCCTGCGCAACGAGCGCTCGCTGATCCAGACCATCGGCCGGGCGGCGCGCAACGCCCATGGCAAGGCGGTGCTCTACGGCGACCGGGTCACCGACTCCATGCGCCGGGCCATCGACGAGACCGAGCGGCGCCGCGCCAAGCAGCTTGCCCACAACGAGGCGCACGGCATCACCCCGGAGACGGTGTCCCGCTCGGTGGCGGATATCCTCGAGGCCGCCCAGGCCCCGGGGCGCAAGGGCAAGGGCCGCAAGGCCGAGCGCAGGGTCGCCGAGGGCGCGGCCATCTACGACCCGGACGACCTGGGGCCGGCGGAGCTGGCCCGCGAGATCGCGCGGCTCGAGGACGCCATGTTCGAGGCGGCCCAGGCCCTGGAGTTCGAGGAGGCCGCGCGGCTGCGGGATCGCCTGCACGAGCTCAGGGAGCGCCAGCTGGCCGTCGGTTGAGACGGCCGGCCAGCCGCCCCCGGGGATCGTCCCCGACCATGATTTATACCGTTATCTTCCTCGCCCCACCGCCCGCTACGACCCAGGCCTGGGCGGCGGACGCTGCCGAGGGCAGGACAAGTGCGCTATAATCCGCCTCCGTTCGAGCCCGCCGCCGGTGCCCCGGACCGGCCCGGAAGCGGGCGTGTCGACCCAGCCAAGGAGCGTCTTGCCCATGACCGTGATCCGCCAGGATGACCTCATCCAGAGCGTCGCCGATGCCCTGCAGTACATCTCCTACTACCATCCCAAGGACTTCATCGACGCCATGGCGGCGGCCTACGAGCGGGAGGAGAATCCCGCGGCCAAGGATGCCATCGCCCAGATCCTGATCAACTCGCGGATGTGTGCCACCGGCCATCGGCCGATCTGCCAGGACACCGGCATCGTCACCGTCTTCGTGCACGTCGGCATGAACGTGCGCTTCGAGACCGAGATGAGCCTGGACGACATGATCAACGAGGGCGTGCGCCGGGCCTACCGGCTGCCCGACAACGTGCTGCGCGCCTCGGTGCTGGCCGACCCGGACGGCAAGCGCGCCAACACCCAGGACAACACCCCGGCGATCGTCCACCACAAGCTGGTGCCCGGCGATACCGTCGAGGTGCATGTGGCGGCCAAGGGGGGCGGCAGCGAGGCCAAGTCCAAGTTCGCCATGCTCAACCCCTCCGACAACGTGGTCGACTGGGTGCTCGAGCAGCTGCCCAAGATGGGCGCCGGCTGGTGCCCGCCGGGCATGCTGGGCATCGGCATCGGCGGCACCGCCGAGAAGGCCATGGAGATCGCCAAGGAGGCGCTCCTCGAGCCCATCGACATCCAGGAGCTGCAGGCCCGCGGGGCCGCCAACCGCGCCGAGGAACTGCGCCTGGAGCTCTACGACAAGGTCAACCAGAGCGGCATCGGCGCCCAGGGCCTGGGCGGGCTGACCACGGTGCTGGACATCAAGGTCAAGGACTACCCGACCCACGCCGCCAACAAGCCGGTGGCGATCATCCCCAACTGTGCGGCCACCCGCCATGCCCACTTCACCCTGGATGGCAGCGGCCCGGCGGCGCTGCCGGCGCCCAGGCTCGAGGACTGGCCGGAGATCACCCGTGAGGCCGGCGACGACGTCAAGCGCGTCGACCTCGATGCCATCACCCCGGAGGAGGTGCGCACCTGGCAGCCCGGCGACACCCTGCTGCTCAACGGCAAGCTGCTGACCGGTCGCGATGCCGCCCACAAGCGCATGGTCGATATGCTCGCCAAGGGTGAGCCGCTGCCGGTGGATCTCAAGGGCCGCTTTATCTACTACGTGGGGCCGGTCGACCCGGTCGGCGACGAGGTGGTCGGCCCGGCCGGTCCCACCACCGCCACGCGCATGGACAAGTTCACCCGCACCATGCTGGAGGAGACCGGCTTGCTGGGCATGGTCGGCAAGGCCGAGCGGGGGCCGGCGGCCATCGAGGCCATCCGCGACAACCAGGCCGTCTACCTGATGGCGGTGGGCGGCTCCGCCTACCTGGTGGCGCAGGCCATCAAGAAGGCCCGCGTGGTCGGCTTCGAGGACCTGGGCATGGAGGCCATCTACGAGTTCGAGGTGGAGGACATGCCGGTGACCGTGGCGGTGGACAGCGCCGGCACCTCGGTCCACCAGACCGGTCCCGCCAAGTGGAAGGAGATCATCGCCGAACGCGCCTGACCGCGCCG
>NZ_JAUFPQ010000009.1:208642-422355 GCF_030409305.1 Halomonas maura | reverse complement strand
GGGTATGCTGGTGGCGGCGCCGTCCGGCGCCGCGGCATCCTCCCACGGAACGGGGACTGACCATGGCCTCCTGGCTGTTCGGCGTACTGATCCTGCTGATTCATGTGCTCGGTGCCCTCTCGGCGGTACAGGCGCTGATGTCCAGCCGTACCTCCCAGGGCGCCATCGCCTGGATCATCTCGCTGATCACCTTGCCCTACCTGGCGGTGCCGGCCTACTGGGTGTTCGGTCGTCCGCGCTTCTATGGCTATGCGTCGGCCCGGGGCGAGCGGGACACCGTGCTCCGGCGCGTGCTGGCCCGCTATCGCGAGCGGGTCTCGCCCTATCTGGCCGGTGCCCGGGACGCCGACGTGCTGGCGGTGGAGAAGCTGGCGATGATGCCGTTGACCAGCGGCAACCGCAGCGAGCTGCTGGTGGACGGGGAGGCGACCTTCGACAGCCTGTTCGCCGGCATCGAGGCGGCGCGTGACTACATCCTGATCCAGTTCTTCATCGTCCGCGACGACGCCCTGGGCCTCGAACTCAAGCACCGCCTGCAGCGCGCCGCCGAGAAGGGCATCCGGGTCTGCTTCCTGTACGACGAGATCGGCTGCCACAAGCTGCCCGAGCGCTACCTGCGCGACCTGAGCGAGGCCGGCGTGGAGGTCAGCGCCTTCCACTCCTCCCGCGGGCTGCGCCATCGCTTCCAGCTCAACTTCCGCAACCACCGCAAGATCCTGGTGGTCGACGGTGGCCAGGGCTGGGTCGGCGGCTTCAATGTCGGGGTCGAATACCTGGGGCAGGATCCCCGGCATGGCCACTGGCGCGATACCCACCTCAAGCTGACCGGCCCCAGCGTGCTCGGCCTGCAGGAGGCCTTCTGGGAGGACTGGCACTGGGCGACGGGCGAGGTGATCCGCCTCAACTGGACGCCGCAGGTGACCTGCGAGGAATGCCAGAACGTGGTGATCGTGCCCTCGGGGCCCGCCGACCCCCAGGAGACCGCCAGCCTGCTGGTGCAACATGCCGTTCACTGCGCCCGGGAGCGGTTCTGGGTCACCAGCCCCTATTTCGTGCCCGATCGCAGCGTCCAGGACGCCCTGCGCCTGGCGGCCATGCGGGGGGTGGACGTGCGCATCATGATGCCGGAGCGCCCTGATCACCTGCTGGTGTTCCTCTCGGCCTTCTCGTTCCTGCCCGACATGCTGCGCGCCGGGGTCAAGGTCTACCGCTACCAGCCGGGCTTCCTGCACCAGAAGGTGATGCTGATCGATGGCGAGGCGGCCAGCGTCGGCACCGTCAATCTCGACAACCGCTCCTTTCGCCTGAACTTCGAGATCACCGCCTTCGTGCCCGACCGCGGCTTCGCCGCCGAGGTGGCGGCGATGCTCGAGCGGGACTTCGCCGACTGTCGCCGGGTCAGCCTGGAGGAGATCACCTCGCGTCCGCTGTGGCGCAAGCTGGTGTCCCGCGCGGCCTACCTGTTCGCGCCCGTGCAGTGACGCGGCTTGGGTCCGCTCGCGGGCTGGGGTACATTAGCAGCCCTCGGCTGGCTCCGGCGTGGGGCCGCTCTTGCATCAGCGATCGGGAGTCGTGGTGAACCTCGAGACCAAGTGGCTGGAAGACTTCGTTGCCCTGGCCAACACGCGCAGTTTCTCCGCCTCGGCGCGCCAGCGTCATGTCACCCAGCCGGCCTTCAGTCGGCGCATTCGTTCCCTGGAGCAGGCGGTGGGGGTGACCCTGGTCGACCGTTCCACCACGCCGGTCGACCTGACCCCGGAGGGGCAGCTGTTCCTGGTCACCGCCCGCAGCATGGTCGAGCAGCTCAACGAGAGTCTCGGCCACCTGCGTGGCCTGACCATCGCCAACGAGGCGCTCGACATCGTCGCCGCCCATTCCCTGGCGCTGAGCTTCTATCCCAAGTGGATCTCGCGGTTGCAGAAGGGGGTGGGCGAGCTGCCGACGCGACTGGTGGCGATGAACGTCGGTGATGCCATCCATGTGCTGCGCGAGGGCAACTGCGACCTGATGCTCGCCTACTATGACCCCTACGCCAGCATGCAGCTCGACGCCGAGGTGTTCCCGTCCTTCTCCATCGGCCAGGTGCAGATGCTCCCGGTCTCCCTGCCCGATGCCCGGGGCCGGCCGCGGTTCCCCCTCGAGGGCAGCGAGTCGGTGCCCTATCTCTCCTATACCCAGGGAGCCTTCCTGGGTCGCAGCGTGCGCATGCTGCTCAAGAACGACCCGCTGCGCCTGCGCCTGCGTACCGTCTACGAGACCGCCATGGCCGAGGGCCTCAAGGGCATGGTGCTGCAAGGCATGGGCATGGCGTGGATCCCCGATTTCTGTATCCGCGAGGAACTCAAGGACGGCCGCCTGGTGCGGGCCGGCGACGAGAGTCTCGACGTGCCCCTGGAGATCCGGCTGTATCGCTGCTCGCTGGTCCACAAGCCCGGGGTCGAGAAGCTCTGGCGGCAGATGATGAAGTTGCCGCGGGATTTCCTCCAGGCCTGAAAAAGGTGTGATTTCCTACTGCGCTCGATAGCTCGGCCACCGGCGCTGCTCGCTATCCTCATGTAGCAGGCTACACTGCGGTAGCTGCGCTGCGGCGGTGACCGACCTAGTCTTCGCTCGCTACGGAAATCCCTACCTTTTTAGGAGATTAAGCATCGATCCTGGCGTCTTGGACTCGACTGTTCCTGTCAGGGCTCGCTGAAGGAGCCGCTCGGCATCAGGGTTCGCTGAAGTCGGCGGGCAGGCCCAGGAAGTTCTGGATGATGAAGAAGTGGTCCTCGAAGAGTCCGTCCGGCTCCAGATCGGCCAGGGGCACCCAGCGGGCATGGTCACCGCCCTTCACCGGCTTGAGACGCGGCAGCTGCTGCTCGGGGCGCAGGGCGAAGTAGAAGGCCTCGGCCAGGGTCCGACCGCGCCAGCTGCGGTGGGGCTCGTCGAACAGCCGCTGGCCCCTCAGCGAGCCCTTGAGCACGGGTTCAGGCACCTTGAGCCGGACCCGTTCGCGCAGTTCCCTCAGGCAGGCATCCAGCAGGCGTTCATGGGGATTGATGAAGCCGCCGGGCAGGGCATGGAGGCCCTTGCCCGGCGCCGCCGTGCGCTTGACCAGCAGGACGTGTCCCGACTGCACCACCACCGCGTTCACGGTCACGAAGATCGGCGGGTAGGGCGCCTGGTACCAGGCGTCGCGATACTGGTCCAGCAGCTGCTGTTCCTCGACCAGCTGCTGATAGGGCTCCGTGGCGAAGAACGCCCGGATCTTCTCCACGACTCCCGGGGGCAGGTCATGGGAGGCGCCGGTGCTGGCGTAGTCCGCCGCGGCCGCCGGGGAGCGGAACAGTCGCTCGCGGATCTGGCTGGCCGAGATGCCCTCGACCATCGGCACGCTGACCGATTCCCATTGGGGGAACAGCGACAGGTAGTAGCTCGACTGGCCGCGACTGGCCCCGATCAGCCCGATCCGTGGCAGGCGGGCCTGGCTCGGCGCGGCGATATCGCGCACCTTGCGCTGCACGTCGCGCACCCAGACGTCGTTGTTGTACAGGGCATCCAGCAGCGGCACGATCTCGAGGCGGGCATTGTCCTCCTCGTCGAAGGCGGTGCGCAGCATCCGGCGCCGCTCGTCGAAGCGCCAGGGGTTGCGCAGCGAGCGGGCCTGCCAGGCGGAGCCGACCAGCACGATGACCTGGCGCGCGCGCTTGAGGGCCTCGTGGATGACCGCCAGATGACCGAGATGGGGGGGCTGAAAGCGGCCGATGAAGACCAGACAGTCGAAGTCGTGGGGGGGGCTGTCGGCGTCCGGTCTCGGACTCATGGGTTCGCTCCGCGCGGTAAAACGCCCATTATGGTGACCCGCTCGAGGCCGTGCAATTGCCGCGACCTGCACGGCAGGGGTGTCGCAGACAGCGGCATCCTCGGCGTCCTGCTCGTGTCCGGCAGCGATGGCCCCGACCTGCATGGCCGGCGCGGCTTCGGTATGCTGGTAGACAGGCAAGGGACTGTGAGGCAAGCACATGATCAAGCAGAGCGTGTTGTTCTGGTGGGGCGTGGTGCATGACGCCGTGAAGCTGTGGCTGGAGCGCAACGCCTTCAGCTTTGCCGGCTCGCTGGCCTTCTACACCCTCTTCTCGCTGGCCCCCACGGTGATCATCGCGGTCGCCGTGATCGGGGTGGTGCTCGGCGAGGAGGCCGCCCAGGGACAGATCGTCGCCCAGCTGCAGGGCACCATGGGCCCAGCCGCCGCCGCGGCGATACAGGACGCCGTGGCCCAGTCGCGGATCCAGCAGTCGGGGCTCTGGCCGACCCTGCTCGGCGTCGGGGCGCTGCTGGTCGGGGCGACCACCGTCTTCGGCCAGATGCAGTACTCGCTGAACACCCTGTGGGGGGTGACCGCGCGTCCCAGCTCCAACAGCCTGCTGCTCTTCCTCAAGAACCGCATCCTCTCGCTGGCCGTGGTGCTGGCCATCGGCTTCATCCTGCTGGTCTCGCTGTTGCTGGGGGTGGCCGTCAATGCCGTGCTCAATGCCGCCAACGACCTGCTGCCCGTTCTCGGCGCCCTGGCCGCCGGCCTGGAGTTCCTGGTTTCCCTGGCCGTGGTGGCGGCGTTGTTCGCCACCATCTTCAAGGTCTTGCCGGACGTGGTGCTGAGCTGGCGGGACGTGATGGTCGGGGCGGTGGTCACCGCGCTGCTGTTCGCCATCGGCCGGTCGGCCATCGCCGCCTATCTGGCCTACACCGCCACGGCGTCCACCTACGGCGCCGCCGGCTCCGTGGTGGTCGTGCTGCTGTGGGTCTATTACTCCTCGCTGATCCTGCTGTTCGGGGCGGCCTTCACCAAGTGCCACCTGCTGGCTCGGGGCCGCGAGATCATCCCGCGCAATACCGCGGTACGGGTCAGGCACGAGCTGCTCGACGAGCCCGCGCCACGGCGCTCCTCCCGCCGGCGCGGCCTGCCCCTGAAGAGGCGCCGTGGCGGCGACGCCGCGAGTGAGGGAGAGACGTCGCACGAGGCGTCGACGGCGGAGAGGGGCCAGGACCACGAGGAGCCGCCGGCCCAGGGCCGCGGCGAGGCGGCGGCAGGGGAGGTCACCCCACCCTCGCGGACGGGGCGCCGGGACTGACGCCCGGCCCCTCGGGCGTCAACCGGCGCCGAAACGTTCCCGGGCGAGGTCGTCGGCCACCCGGGCGGGGCTCAGGCCCTCGCGCTCGGCGCGCCGGAAGATCTCGTCGAGGGTGGCTCCGATGCCCTCGATATGGGTCATCACCGCCTCGCGGCGATAGTCCTCGCGACGCTGCCAGGCGATCTCGATCACCCCGCCGGCGTTGGCGACGTAGTCCGGCGTGTAGAGGATGCCGCGTTCGGTCAGCAGGCGTGCCACGTCCGGCTGGGCCAGCTGGTTGTTGGCCGCGCCGCAGACCACCCGGGCCTTGAGTCGCTCGACCACGGCCGGGGTGAGGGCGGCGCCCATGGCACAGGGGGCGAAGACATCCACCTCGGCATCGGCGATGCTCTCGGGGGCGCAGACCTCGGCATCCAGCTCATTGGCGAGGCGCCTCAGCGCATCGCGGTCGACATCGGTCAGCACCAGCTGTGCGCCGGCCTCGTGGAGCTGGCGGGCCAGGTGAGCGCCGACATGCCCTACTCCCTGGATGGCCACCCGCAGCTCGCCGAGGTCGTCGCGGTCCAGGCCATGGCGCACGGCGCTCTTCAGCGCGCAGAACACCCCGTGGGCGGTGAAGGGCGAGGGGTCGCCGGAGCGGCCGTCGTGGCCGAGGCCGCCCACATGGGCGGTGCTTTCGGCGATGACACGCATGTCGGCCTCGCTGGAGCCGGAATCCTCGGCGGTGATGTAGTGGCCGGACAGCGAGTCGATCAGCCGTCCCATGGCGCGCAGCAGGTCGGGGCTCTTGTCGCGACGCGGGTCGGCGATGATCACCGCCTTGCCGCCGCCGAGGGGCAGGTCGGCCAGGGCCGACTTGTAGGTCATGCCCCGGGACAGGCGCAGCACATCGGTCAGGGCGTCCGCCTCGCTGGCGTAGGGATAGATGCGCAAACCGCCCAGGGCGGGTCCGCGGTGGGTGTCGTGAATGGCGATGATGGCGCGCAATCCGCTCGCCGCATCGCTGCCGAAGACGACCTGCTGATGGTGATCGAACTCGGGGTGGTCGAAGACCGGCATGACGTGGCTCCCTGGTGAGGAAGGTTGTTGTGGGAAGGTCCGCCGCGGGGTGGGCGGCGAATCCTGGCGTCGCCCCGGCTTTTGGCCGAGCGATCGTCTGTATGTCAGCCTAAAGACTAGTGCATCGCCTGGCCCCGGGGAAGCCTCGCGCCTTGGTGGCGAGCGGCCGGGATGCTGGTCGCCTGTCGGACTCAACGCCGATCTGCTACGAAATTCGGGCTTACGGCCACTTTCATTCGATCCGAGTCGTGAAATGGCACGCTATTCGCCTTGTCGGATCGAATGAACCTGTCTCGACATCCGTCTGTCTCGCGACGATCGGTCAAATCCGACAGACTGCTAGAAAGAGAAGCATGCTTCCGCTCTCTCGCGGGCCGCGGGTCCGCGCATCGACAAGGAGGACGCCGAATGGACAGCTGCTGTGTGAAGGCCCTGGTGACCGGCAAGGTGCAGGGGGTCTGGTACCGTCGCGCCACTCAGGAGCAGGCCCTCAAGGCCGGGATCACCGGGCATGCCAGGAACCTGCCGGATGGCCGTGTCGAGGTGCTGCTGTGCGGGCGCCGTGAGGCGGTTCGCGATCTCAGCGAGTGGCTGTGGAAGGGGCCGCCGGGGGCCCGGGTCACCCACGTGGAGCTCGAGGTGGTCGAGCAGCATGACCCGGATTGCTTCACGACATCCTGAGGGTCACGCCAGGGTCTCGGTGATCCACTCCACCACGGCCGCGCCGTCCACGCCCAGGCAGACGTTCGCCAGCGGCGTGCGCGACCAGCGGGGCTCGATATAGCCGCGGTTTTCCGGGGCGAAGATGGTCTGGCCCTCGGCGTCGCCCTGGGTGGCCACGGTCAAGTGGCCGCGGGCGGTGGTGAACAGCTCCGGTCGGATCTGCCAGGCCAGGGCGCAGCTGTCATGGGGGCAGCAGCCGTCGATGCCGAGCATGGCCTGGTAGAAATCGCGGTAGAAGCCGTAGCTGCCGGCCAGCACCTCGCCCAGCTTGCCCTGACCGGCGGCGATGCGCGCCATGTGCGCCGGACCGAGCACGCAGCGGTGGGTCACGTCCAGGCCCACCAGGGTGAGCGGCCAGCCTGCGGTGAGTACCCGCGCGGCGGCATGGGGGTCGTTGAAGATATTGGCCTCGGCCACCGGGGTCACGTTGCCGCCTTCTCGTATCGAGCCGCCCATCACCACCACCTGCCTGACCTTGTCGATCAGGGTCGGGTCGAGTTGCAGGGCCGTGGCCAGGTTGCCGAGCGGCCCGACCGCCACCAGGCTGACCTCGCCGGGGCGGGCATTGACCGTATCGATGATGAAGCGTGCCGCGCTGCGCGGGTCGGCGCGGCCCTGCACCTCGGGCAGCGCGATGTCGCCCAGGCCGTTGGCGCCATGGATATGCGCCGGAGCCGGGTGGCGGGGCTTGACCAGCGGGGCGGCGGCCCCCTGGGCCACGGGCACCTCACCACCGGCCAGCTCGGCGAGCAGCAGGGCGTTGTGGGTGGCGGTGGTCACATCGACATTGCCGAAGGTGGTGGTCATGCCCAGCAGCTCGATGGCGGGGTGGCGCAGGGCGATGGCGATGGCCTGGGCGTCATCGACGCCGGGGTCGGTATCGAAGATGATCGGGTGTGTCATGGGGCTCCTCGTCGATGACGATCAGGGGGCGTCGAGACCGTGGCGCAGGGCCTGCTCCACCTCGCTGGCGTCGGGAATGCTCTCGGTGGCGCCGAGGCGCTGGACGCCCAGTGCCGCCGCCGTGGCGGCACGCTCGAGGCAGGCCCTCGGCGGCAGGTCGGCCTGGACCGCGGCCAGGTAGTAGCCGATGAAGGTATCGCCGGCGGCGGTGGTGTCCCGGGCGACGACCGGCAGTGCCGGCTGGAAATGGCGCTGGTCGCCGTGCTGGTACCAGGCACCGTCGCCGCCCAGGGTCAGCACCGTCTCGGTGGCGGGAAGCCGGCGGGCCAGGGCCTCCAGCAGGGCCTCCGCGTGGGCGCCGGCGGCGAGGCCGGTGAGGGTCTCGGCCTCGCCGCGGTTGACGAACAGCAGCCGGCAGGCTTCCAGGGGCAGGTCGGCGACCGCCTCGGTCATGGGGGCCGGGTTGAAGGCGATCTTCACCCCCCGTGCCTGGGCCTGGGCGAACACCCGGGGCAGGGCATTGCACTCGTTCTGGGTCAGTAGCCAGTCGCCGGGGGCGATCTCGGCGATCCGCGCATCCAGCTCGGCCGTCGTGAAGCCATGGTTGGCCCCGGGGAAGAGCAGGATGGCATTCTCGCCCTGGTCATCCACCTGGATGATGGCGTGCCCACTGGGCTCGTCGACCAGCGCAACGCTGTCGACGGCCACGCCGCTGCGCTCCATGAGATCCCGTGCCCAGGCGTCCTGCCGGCCGAGCCGCCCCCAGTGGCGGACCCGGCCGCCGGCCCGGGCCATGGCCAGCGACTGGTTGGCGCCCTTGCCCCCCAGGCCGACGCGGTAGTCGTGGCTGGCAAGGGTCTCGCCGGGCCTGACCAGGTGGGGGACGCGATAGACGTGGTCGAGATTGATCGACCCGAGGTTATGCAGCATGCCGTGGTCCGGTGAGCTGAAACAGGGGTGCTCGCCAGAAGTATCCAGACCCGGCCCCGGGGGTGCAAGCAGGCCGTGAGAGAAGACAGGGTTTATACCGTTATCTTTGCTGCGGACTTCCCGCATCCGGCCCGAGCCATCGCCGAGTGAATCATGCCCGCTGAGCCGAGCCCCAGCCAGCGGCCGTGCCACGGATCAACGGGGCGGACAGGGCACTCGCCCACCCTCAGCCGCGTGCCAGGAAGGCGGCGAGGTTGTCCGCGGTCAGTGCCACGATGCGCTGGCGAGCCTCGGGGCTGATCCAGGCGTTGTGCGGGGTAACGATCAGGTTGAGCGGCTCGTCGAGGGCCGAGAGCAGCGGATGGCCCTCCCGGGGCGGTTCCTGGGGCAGCACATCGACCCCGAGGCCGCCGAGGCGCCCCTGGCGGAGGGCGGCCAGGGCGGCGAGCTCGTCGATGATGCCGCCGCGGGCGCAGTTGAGCAGCAAGGCCTCGGGCTTGAGGCTCGCCAGCAGGGCCTCGTCCACCAGGTGGTGGGTCGCCTCGGTGAGCGGGCAGTGCAGGCTGAGGGCATCGGCCTCGGGGGCGAGGCTGGCCAGGGAGGGCCGGGAGTCGCCGCCGGCGTCGCCGGGACGGGCGGCGAAGCTGACGCGCATCCCGAAGGCCTCGGCCAGCTCGCCGACCCGCGTCCCCAGTTCGCCCTGGCCGACGATCACCAGATGCTTGCCCGCCAGTTGCAGGGTGGGGTGATCCAGCAGGCAGAAGAAGGGGCTCGCGTTCCAGCGCCCCTGGCTCACGTCGCGCTGGTAGCGGGGCAGCCGGGCGGCCAGGGCCAGCAGCAGCATCAGGGTGTGCTGGGCGACGCTGGCGGTGCCATAGGCGGTGACATTGCGCACCGCGATCCCGCGCCGCTCGGCACCCGCCATGTCGATGTTGTTGGTACCGGTGGCCAGCACGCAGATCAGCCGCAACGCCGGCAGGCGGTCGAGGGTAGCGTCGTCGAGCACCACCTTGTTGACGATCGCGACCTCGGCGCCTGCCAGCCGCGATGTCACCTCACCGGGGGCGGTGTGGTCGTGGACATCGAGCCTGTCCAGCTGCGCCTCGATCGGGGTGAGGTCGATCTCCTGACCCAGGCTGGCGGCGTCGAGAATCACGGCATGCATGGCGGTTTCCTTGTGTGCGGGACGGCGACGGATGCGTGGCCCCGGGGCTGGGCCTCGGGCGGCACGACAGGCTATAATATGCGGCTTTCGAGGCAGGCTTGGAGTTTGCGCAGGCTGCCCATATATCGCAGAACGTCATTCGCGACCGAGCCATGTTGCGTCGTCGCGTCGCCCACCGGGACGTCGTTTCAGGGAGAACCAAACCATGCCCATCTACGAATATGAGTGCAAGGCCTGCGGCCATCGACTGGAGAAGCTGCAGAAGCTCAGCGCCGCGCCGCTGACCGACTGCCCCGCCTGCGACCAGGCCGAGCTCGGACGCCTGGTGTCGGCCGCCGGCTTCCGGCTGGCCGGCGGCGGCTGGTACGAGACCGACTTCAAGTCAGGGGGCAAGAAGAACCTGGCCGGCGACAGCCAGGGGGCTGGGACATCCTCCGACGGCGGCGCCGCGGCCTGAGCCGTCACCACTCGCGCCTTTTCATCACGCAACGAAACAGGATACGACATGCGCAGCCATTATTGCGGCCAGCTGAACGAGACCATGGTGGATCAGACGGTCACCCTGTGCGGCTGGGTACATCGCCGCCGTGACCATGGCGGGGTCATCTTCCTTGACATGCGCGACCGCGATGGCATCGCCCAGGTCGTGGTCGACCCCGATACCGCCGAGGCCTTCGCCACTGCCGACCGCGCCCGCAGCGAGTACGTGCTGCGCATCCAGGGCCGCGTGCGGCTGCGCCCCGAGGGCACCCAGAACCCCAACATGCCCACCGGGCTGATCGAGGTGCTGGCCAAGGACGTCGAGGTCCTCAACACCGCGGCCACGCCGCCCTTCCAGCTCGACGAGCATGGCAAGGTCGGCGAGGAGGTGCGCCTCAAGCACCGCTACATCGACCTGCGCCGCCCGGAGATGATCGACAAGCTGCGGCTGCGCTCGCGGATCTCCCACAGCGTGCGGGCCTATCTCGAGGGCCAGGGCTTCCTGGACATCGAGACCCCGATCCTGACCCGCGCCACCCCCGAGGGCGCCCGGGACTACCTGGTGCCGAGCCGCACCCATGCCGGCAGCTTCTTCGCCCTGCCGCAGTCGCCCCAGCTGTTCAAGCAGCTGTTGATGGTGTCCGGCTTCGACCGCTACTACCAGATCGCCAAGTGCTTCCGCGACGAGGACCTGCGCGCCGATCGCCAGCCGGAATTCACCCAGATCGACCTCGAGGCCTCCTTCGTCGAGGAGGAGGACATCATGGCGATCACCGAGGGCATGATCCGCCAGCTGTTCCAGGAAGTGCTGCAGGTCGAGCTGCCCGAGTTCTCGCGCATGCCCTATGCCGAGGCCATGAGCCGCTTCGGCTCCGACAAGCCGGACCTGCGCATCCCGCTGGAGCTCACCGACGTCGACGACCTGATGAAGGACGTGGACTTCAAGGTGTTCTCCGGGCCGGCCAACGCCGACGACGGCCGCGTCGCGGCGCTCAAGGTCAAGGGTGGTGCCTCGCTGTCGCGCAAGGAGATCGACGCCTACACCAGGTTCGTCGGCATCTACGGGGCCCGCGGCCTGGCCTGGATCAAGGTCAACGAGCGTGCCAAGGGCCTCGAGGGGCTGCAGTCGCCGATCGTCAAGTTCATGGAGGGCGTGGTCGAGCAACTGCTGGACCGGCTCGGCGCCGAGGATGGCGACATCATCTTCTTCGGCGCCGACAAGGCGCGCATCGTCAACGAGGCGCTGGGCGCGCTGCGTGTCCGGCTCGGCGAGGATCTCGACCTCTATACCTGCGAGTGGTCGCCGCTGTGGGTGGTCGACTTCCCGATGTTCGAGGACGACGGCAGTGCCCGCCTGCAGGCCCTGCACCATCCCTTCACGGCACCGTCCTGTGACGTCGAGACCCTCAAGAACCACCCGGCCGGGGCCCTGTCCCGGGCCTATGACATGGTGCTCAACGGCACCGAGCTGGGCGGCGGCTCGATCCGTATCCACGACCAGGCCATGCAGCAGACGGTGCTCGAGGTGCTGGGCATCGACCAGCAGGAGGCGCGCGAGAAGTTCGGCTTCCTGCTCGACGCCCTGCAGTATGGCGCGCCGCCCCATGGCGGCCTGGCCTTCGGCCTCGACCGCCTGGTCATGCTGATGAGCGGGGCGCGTACCATTCGCGAGGTGATCGCCTTTCCCAAGACCCAGAGCGCGGCCTGCCTGATGACCGACGCCCCGGGCGAGGTCAGTGCCGAGCAGCTCAAGGAGCTCAATATCCGGCTGCGCCAGAAGGCCAAGGCGGAAGGCGCCGGCGAGTAAGGCGCGCTCCGGCAACCCTCCACCGGCGCCCCAGGGCGCCGGTGTCATTTGGGCGCGCCCCATCCAGCAACGGGGATGCCCTGGCCCTGCGCGATATGCCGGGCGCGGCTGGCCAGCGGGGATCGCCGAGGAGACGTGACATGGCAGGCCACAGCAAGTGGGCCAACATCAAGCATCGCAAGGCCGCCCAGGACGCCAAGCGGGGCAAGATCTTCACCAAGCTGATCCGTGAGCTGACCGTGGCCGCCCGGCAAGGCGGCGGCGAGCCCGACGACAATCCGCGCCTGCGCGCCGCCATCGACAAGGCGCTGGCCAGCAACATGACCAAGGACACCATCCAGCGGGCCGTGGACCGTGGCGCCGGCAACGGCGACGGCGACGACATGGAGGAGGTCGTCTATGAGGGCTATGGTCCCGAGGGGGTGGCGATGCTGGTGGAGGCGATGACCGATAACCGCAATCGCACTGTCTCCGCCGTGCGACATGCCTTCGGCAAGCACGGCGGCAACCTGGGCACCGCCGGGTCGGTGGCCTTCATGTTCCACAAGCAGGGGCGCCTGATCCTGCCGCAGGGAATCAGCGAGGAGGCCGCCATGGAGGCGACCCTGGCCGCCGAGCCCGAGGATATCGAGGCCCTGGGCGACGGTCGCCTGGAGGTGGTCACCAGCCCCCAGGCCTTCGGCGCGGTGAAGGACGCCCTGGTCGCGGCGGGCATCGAGCCGGACGCCAGCGACGTCGGCCTATACCCCGACAACCATGCCCCCATCGACGACATCGAGCTCGGCCGACGCATCCTCAAGCTGGTGGACATGCTCGAGGAGCTGGACGATGTGCAGAATGTTTACACCAATGCGGACTTCTCGGATGCCATCATGGATGAGCTCAAGGAGTGAGCCTGTCCACCCATGCGCGATCTGACCAGCCGCCGATGACATCATGGAAGGACTCGAGGAATGGGCGTGTCCCCCAATGCACGATTTGACCAGCCGCCGATGACATCATGGCGGGGCTCGAGGGGCGAGCCTGTCCCCCCAGGCACGCTCGACCGGCCACGAATGGGATCGTCGACGCACTGCGGCGGTGAACGGAGCCGGCCGGGCGCCCCGTGCCGGACGGAGGAGGGCCGGTGCTGATCCTGGGCATCGATCCCGGCTCGCGGATCACCGGTTACGGGGTGCTGGATGCCAGCGCCTCCAGCCCGCGCTATGTGGCCAGTGGCTGCATCCGCACCCGGGGCGACGATCTGGCTCAGCGCCTGGCCCAGGTCTATGCCGGCATCAGCGAGGTGATCGGGCTGCATGGCCCCGGGGAGTTCGCCATCGAGCAGGTGTTCATGTCGAAGAACGCCGATTCGGCGCTCAAGCTCGGCCAGGCCCGGGGCACCGCCATCGTCTGCGCCGCCAACCATGGCCTGCCGGTGAGCGAGTACGGTCCGCGCCAGATCAAGCAGGCGGTCACCGGGGGTGGGGCGGCGGACAAGGCCCAGGTCCAGCATATGGTCACCGCCATCCTCGGGCTGTCGGGCACGCCCCAGGCCGATGCGGCCGATGCCCTGGCAATCGCCCTGACCCACGCCCATGCGCGGCAGGGCCTGATCACCCAGGGCAGCTTCGGCGGCGGCAAGCGGTCACGCAAGGGCAATGCCTGGCGGGACTACCGGCCCTCCTGAATGTCGCGGAACGGCGACGGTTGGCTGTTATCGAACGCCGTTTGCCTGGACTGGCATGGCGCCAAGGGGACCAGTATAGTGAGCGCGATGCGCCCCGCCGCGCTGGATTCTTGACCAAGGACTGTGACATACCATGATCGGACGCCTGCGTGGCACCCTGCTGGAGAAACAGCCACCCTGGCTGGTGGTGGACGTGGCCGGCATCGGCTATGAGCTCGAGGCGTCGATGACGACCCTGGTGGCCTTGCCGGGTCTCGGCGAGCAGGTCGCGTTGTACACCCACCTGACGGTGCGCGATGACGCCCATCTGCTCTACGGCTTCGCCCGGGAGCAGGAGCGGGCCCTGTTCCGGGCCCTGATCAAGGTCAATGGCATCGGGCCCAGGCTGGCCCTGGCGATCCTCTCGGGCATGGATGAGGAAGCCTTCATCCGCTGCGTGATGGACGACGACGTCAAGGCGCTGACCCGCCTGCCCGGCGTCGGCAAGAAGACCGCCGAGCGGCTGATCGTGGAGATGCGCGATCGCTTTCCCCACTGGGAAGGAGGCGCCGAGCTTACCGCCGCCGAGGTCGGCTCCACGCCGTCGCCGGCGACCGGTCGCCAGGATCCGCTGGCCGATGCCGAGGCGGCGCTGGTCAGCCTGGGCTACAAGCCCGCCGAGGCCACGCGGATGCTGGTCGGCCTCGGCGAAGAGGGCAGTACCGAGGCGATGATCAAGGCGGCGCTGGCTCGTCGCATGGCGGGCTAGGCCATGCCCCGGCCATCCATCCCATCCCGGCTCCCAGCGGAGGACCAGCATGCTGGAAACTGACCGCTTGATCGCTGCCGACACCCGCGAGGGCGAGGGCAGCCTCGACCACGCCATCCGACCCAAGCATCTCCACGATTACATCGGGCAGCCCCGGGTGCGCGAGCAGCTGGATATCTTCATCAGCGCCGCCCGCGGCCGCGAGGAGAGCCTCGACCACACCCTGGTCTTCGGCCCGCCGGGCCTGGGCAAGACCACGCTCGCCAACATCATCGCCACCGAGATGGGGGTGGGGCTCAAGTCCACCTCCGGTCCGGTGCTCGAGCGCGCCGGCGATCTCGCCGCCATGCTCACCAACCTGGCGCCCGGTGACGTGCTGTTCATCGACGAGATCCACCGCCTGTCGGCGGTGATCGAGGAGATCCTCTATCCCGCCATGGAGGACTTCCAGCTCGATATCGTGATCGGCGAGGGACCGGCGGCCCGCTCCATCAAGCTCGACCTGCCGCCCTTCACGCTGGTCGGCGCCACCACCCGGGCCGGCCTGCTGACCTCGCCGCTGCGGGATCGCTTCGGTATCGTCCAGCGCCTGGAATTCTACAGCATCGAGGAACTCACCGAGATCGTCGCCCGCTCGGCCCGGCTGCTCGGCGTGGAGAGCGATACGGCCGGCGCCCGCGAGGTGGCGCGGCGCTCCCGGGGCACGCCGCGGATCGCCAACCGCCTGCTGCGCCGGGTGCGCGACTTCGCCGAGGTGCGCGGCGGCGGGCGCGTCGACGCCGAGATCGCCGACCAGGCGCTCAACATGCTCCACGTGGACCACCATGGCCTGGACCACATGGATCGTCGCCTGCTGCTGGCGATGATCGAGAAGTTCGATGGCGGGCCGGTGGGGGTCGACTCCCTGGCCGCCGCCATCGGCGAGGAGCGCGATACCATCGAGGACGTCATCGAGCCCTACCTGATCCAGCAGGGCCTGATGATGCGCACCGCCCGCGGGCGGGTGGTGACCCGGCAGGCCTGGCAGCACTTCGGCCTGGCCCCGGACGACCGGGCCCCGAGCCCCTGACGACTCACCCAGTCACGATCGACGAGACGAGGAATCCCGTGAACGACGCCATGTCCATTCCCCACCTGATCATCAACGCCAGCGGCGTGGTCCAGGCGGTGATGCTGCTGCTGCTGCTGGGTTCGCTGCTCTCCTGGGTAGTGATCTTCCAGCGCACCTTCGTGATGCGCCGCGCCCGCAATGCCCATCGCCGTTTCGAGGACCGCTTCTGGTCCGGGGTCGACCTCAACGAGCTCTACCGCGAGACGCCCTCCGAGCAGGAAACCCTCGGCGCCGAACACATCTTCCGCGCCGGTTTCCGCGAATTCAATCGCCTGCTGCCCAAGACCCGCAGTCCCCAGGCGATCCTCGACGGCGTCCAGCGCAGCATGCGCGTCGCCTGGTCCCGGGAGGAGGACCGACTCAACCTGCACCTGGTGTTCCTGGCCACGGTCGCCTCGTCGAGCCCCTATATCGGGCTGTTCGGCACCGTCTGGGGGATCATGGGCTCCTTCCAGTCCCTCTCCATGGCCCAGCAGGCGACGCTGGCCACCGTCGCGCCCTGGATCGCCGAGGCGCTGATTGCCACCGCCATGGGCCTGTTCGCCGCGATTCCCGCGGTGATCTTCTACAACCGGCTCTCCGCCGAGTCCTCGCGACTGCTGGGCAAGTACGAGGACTTCGCCGAGGAGTTCCATTCCATCCTGCACCGCAACCTGCAGGGGCGCGGCGACGCCGCCGCCGGCTGAGGGAGACACGCCATGCACGGACCCTTCCATCGCATGGGTCGGCGCAAGCCGATGAACGAGATCAACGTGGTGCCGTTCATCGACGTCATGCTGGTGCTGCTGGTGATCTTCATGATCACCGCGCCGATGCTGACCCAGGGCGTCCAGGTCGACCTGCCCCAGGTCACGTCCGAGCCCATCGAGGAGACCGAGGAGCGCGACCCGATCGTCGTCTCGGTGGATCGCGAGGGGCAGCTGTTCATCACCCTGGGCAGCGACACCACCGAGGTGACGCTGGACGAGTTGAGCCAGCGGGTGATCATCCTGCTCGAGCGCCATCCTGGCACACCGGTGCTGGTCGAGGGGGACCGCAACGTCTCCTACGGCCAGGTGGTCACCCTGATGAGTACCCTGCAGACGGCCGGCGTCGCCAACGTCGGGCTGATCTCGGAACCGCCCCCCGGGGACGCCTGAGGAGAGCCCATGGCCAGACACCAACGACGCGTGGGCTATGGTCTGCCGCTGTTGCTCGCCATTGCCCTGCATCTCGGGATCCTGGTGATCAGCGTGATCCGCTTTCCCGCGGCCGAGCAGGAACCGCCGAACCGGTCCATCGTCCAGGCCACCCTGGTCAGCACCGAGACCGCCACCGACCGGGCGCAGCGCGCCGAGGAGGCCAAGTCCGCGGCCCAGGCGGCCAAGCAGGCCGAGGAAGAAGCGGCGCGCCAGCAGGCCGAGGAGGAGGCCAGACAGGCCGAGCGGGAGCGCCAGGCTCAGCAGGCCGAAAAGCAGGCTGCCGAAGCCGAGGCGAGGGAAGCGGCGCGGCAGGTGGCCGAGCAGGCCTCCGAAGAGGCGGAGCGGCGTGCCGCCGAGGCCGAGCGCGAGGCCGAACGCCAGCGCCAGGCCGAGGAGGAGGCCCGTCGCCAGCGCGAAGCCGAGGAGCAGCGCCAGCGCGAGGCCGAGGAGCAGCGCCAGCGCGAGGCCGAGGTGCAACGCCAGCGCGAGGCCGAGGAGCAGCGCCAGCGCGAGGCCGAGGAGCAGCGCCAGCGCGAGGCCGAGGAGCAGCGCCAGCGCGAGGCCGAGGAGCAACGCCAGCGCGAGGCCGAGGAGCAACGCCAGCGCGAGGCCGAGGAGCAGCGCCAGCGCGAGGCCGAGGAGCAGCGCCAGCGCGAGGCCGAGGAGCAGCGCCAGCGCGAGGCCGAGGCGGAACGTCAGCGCCAGGCCGAGGAGCAGCGCCAGCGCGAGGCCGAGGCGGAACGTCAGCGCCAGGCCGAGGAGCAGCGCCGGCGCGAGGCCGAGGCGGAACGTCAGCGCCAGGCCGAGGAGCAGCGCCGCCGGGAAGAAGCCGCGAGCCGCGCGGCGGAGGCGGCCCAGCAGGGACTGGACCAGGCCATCGCCGGTGAATCGGAGAGCGTGGCCAACAGCGCCCAGGCCGAGGAGGCCGCCAACGGCTTCATCAACCTGGTGCGTCAGGCGGTCGAGCAGGCCTGGGCGATTCCGCCCAACGTGACCGGCAATGCCACCGCCGAGATCCGGGTGCGGCTGGGGCCCTCCGGGGAGCTGTTCGCCGCCAGCATCGGCCGCAGTAGCGGCGACAGCGCCTTCGACCGCTCGGCGCTCCAGGCGGTCAGGGCCGCGGCGCCCTTCGCCGAACTGCGTGAGCTACCTTCATCGGTGCAGCGTCAGTACCGAGAATTCAATCTCAGATTCAAACCGGGGGATATCCGCTGATGAGAGCCTTGATGACTACCTGGTTGGCGGCCGCGCTGCTGTTCTGTGCGCCGCTCGTCCAGGCCGAACTGACCATCGACATTACCCGCGGCAACGAGCAGGCCACGCCCATCGCGGTGGTGCCCTTCGCCGCCGAGGGTGGCCAGTTGCCCGTCGACCTGGCCCAGGTCGTCGCCGACGACCTGGAGCGCAGTGGCTACTTCGCCCCCCTCGAGCGGGAGGCCATGTTCGCCACCCCTTCGAGCGGCGATGAGGTCAAGTTCGGTGACTGGCAGGCCCTGGACACCCGCTATCTGGTGGTCGGGCGGGTCCGCCGCGAGGCCGGCCGGGTCGAGATCCGCTACGAGCTGATGGACGTCAGCGATGGCTCGCGACTGCTCGGTGAGGTGCTGACCGCCAACGACAGCCAGCTGCGTGCCGCGGCGCACCGCATCAGCGACAAGATCTTCGAGGAGATCACCGGCATTCGCGGTGCCTTCTCGACCCGCGTCGCCTATGTCACCTCCCAGGGCGTGGGGGATCAGACGTCCTACCAGCTGTTCGTCGCCGATGCCGACGGGCGCAACAGCAAGCAGGTGCTGAGCTCCGACGAGCCGATCATGTCGCCGGACTGGTCGCCGGACGGCCGCAAGCTGGCCTATGTCTCCTTCGAGTCCGGCCGACCGGCGATCTACGTGCAGGAAGTGGCCAGCGGCCGTCGGGCGCAGGTCACCTCCTTCGAGGGCCTCAACAGCGCGCCGGCCTGGTCGCCGGATGGGCGACGCCTGGCCATGGCGCTGTCCAAGGATGGTCAGCCGGACATCTATGTCATGGATATCGGGTCGCGCAACCTCGAGCGGGTCACCAGTGGCTCCAGCATCGAGACCGAGCCCGCCTGGGCGCCGGACGGGGGTAGCCTGATCTACACCTCGGATCGCAGCGGCGGCCCGCAGATCTATCGTCAGGCACTGGGCGGCGCCAGTCCCGAGCGACTGACCTTCACCGGCAACTACAATGCCCGTGGGCGCTTTTCACCGGACGGCGAGTCCATCTTCCTGATCCATCGCGGAGGCAACGGCTACCAGGTCGCTCGCCAGGATCTGGACAGCGGACGCCTCGTCGAACTGAGCGAGAGCGGCCAGTCGGAATCGCCCAGTGTCGCGCCCAATGGCACCATGGTAATCTTCGCCACCCAGCAGGGAGGCAACGGGGTGCTGGGGGCCGTGACCGCGGATGGGCGCGCGTCCTTCCGTCTGCCCGCGGCCCAGGGTGACGTGCGCGAGCCCGCCTGGTCGCCTTTCCTGAACTGATGTCTCACGCAAGGAGTCTTACGATGCAACTCAAGCCCTATGTCCGCTCTCTGTCCGTCGCCGTGTCGCTGGCCGTCATGGCAGGCTGTTCCAGCGGTGGCGGCACCCAGGAAGGATCCATGGATGGCATCGCGGGCGGCAATGGTGCCGGTGGCGCCGGGGGGGCCGGGGGTGCCGGCAGCAGCGGTCAGATGAGTGGCAGCGGTCTGGGCGAGGGCGCCGGCCAGATGGCCGGTGCGCGGATCCCCGAGGTGCGCACCATCTATTTCGCCTACGACAGCGATGCGATCCGCCCCGAGTTCCAGTCCGTGCTCGAGTCCCACGCCCGGTTCCTGCAGGGCAACCCGGATGCCAGCGTCGTGCTGCAGGGCCACACCGACGAGCGCGGCACCCGCGAGTACAACCTCGCGCTGGGCGAGCGTCGTGCCGGCGCCGTGGAACGCTTCCTGAGCGTCCAGGGCGTCTCGCCATCCCAGGTGGAAGTCGTCAGCTACGGCGAAGAGCGCCCGGCGGCCCGCGGCGGCAACGAGGAAGCCTATGCCCAGAACCGTCGGGTCGTCTTCGCCTACTGAGCCTGAGCCCGGCTTCAACCTCGACAGGGAGCAAGCGATGACACAGGGTCTGAAACGACTGTGCAAGGCGGGGGCCCTGGGGCTCCCGTTGGTCCTGACGGTGCCTGCGCTGGCCCAGCAGCCGGTAGTGGAGGATCTCTCCGGCGGCGCCTTTGGCGCCGGCGGCTCCGGCGGCGGCAGCTTCTACGAGCAGGCGACCACCCGCGAGGAGGCGGGGGGACGCCTGTTGCTGTTCAATGAGGTACAGCGCAACCAGGAAGAGCTCCGCCGATTGCGTGGCCAGGTGGAGGAGTTGCGCTACCAGCTCGAGCAGCTGCGCCGACAGACCCGCCAGCAGTACATGGACATCGAGGACCGCCTGGCCGCGGGCGGCAGTCGCGGCCCGCAAGACGCGTCTGGTGGCAGGGGTAGCCAGCAGGGACCCCAGGGCGCGGCCGGTGGCAGCGGGCGCCAGCAGGGCCCCCAGGACGCGGCCGGGGAGACCCGCCAGCGGGCCTCGACCGGTGGCGGCGATGCCGCGGCCCGGTCGGCCTACCAGGCCGCCTTCGCCAAGGTCCAGGCGCGGGAGTTCGCGGCGGCCACCCAGGCCTTCGAGGCCTTCGTCGCCGAGCATCCCGACAGCCAGCTGACCGGCAATGCCTACTACTGGCTGGGCGAGCTGCATTCCGCGGCCTCCGAGCTGGAGCCGGCCGAGGCGGCCTTCCGCCGCGTCCTCGAGGACTTTCCCGACAGCAGCAAGGTCCCGGACACCCTCTACAAGCTGGGTCTGCTGAAGGCGCGCCAGGGCGAACCGGATGCCAGCCGCGAACTGCTCGAGCGGGTGCGTGACCAGTACCCGGACAGCAGTGCCGCCAACCTCGCCGGCGACTTCCTGCGCCAGTCGGGCAACTAGAGGAGCCGTGATGCGCTGCAAGATCGACTATGTCCCGCCCGGCGACCTGCTCGCCGATCGGGTGATCCTGGTGACCGGGGCCGGCGATGGCATCGGGCGCGCCGCCGCCCTGAGCTTCGCCCGGCATGGCGCCACGGTGATCCTGCTGGGCCGAACCATCGCCAAGCTCGAGGCGGTCTACGATGAGATCGAGGCCGAGGGCCTGCCGCAGCCGGCGATCTTCCCCCTCAACTTCGAGGGCGCCAGCCTCAAGGACTTCCATGACATGGCCGAGACCCTGGACAAGGAGTTCGGCCGCCTGGACGGTATCCTGCACAACGCCGGCCTGCTGGGCCGCATCACTCCCTTCGAGCAGTACAATCCCGAGCTCTGGGAACAGGTGATGCAGGTCAACATCAACGGCCCGATCTGGATGACCCAGGCGCTGTTGCCGTTGCTGACCGCCTCCAGGGATGCTTCGGTGATCTTCACCTCGTCCTCGGTGGGCCGTCGCGGACGCGCCTACTGGGGGGCCTATGCGGTGTCGAAATTCGCCACCGAGGGCTTCGTCGAGGTGCTGGCCGAGGAGGTCGAACACCTGGGCAGCCTGCGGGTGAACAGCCTCAACCCCGGCGCCACTCGTACCGCCATGCGCAAGAGCGCCTATCCGGCGGAAGACCCGATGAGCCTGCGCGCCGCGGAGGACATCATGCCGACCTACCTGTGGCTGATGGGCCCCGACAGTCGCGGGCACAATGGCGAGCGGTTCGATGCCCAGCCAGCCAGCTCCTGACGGTCCTGCGCGTCGCGGTGCTTGCCTTCGCCGCTTGCCGCGCGGCACCCGCCATTACTCGGGATCGCTCCTGTCGGGATGGGCGGCGGGCAAGCCGTGATCAGGGGACGGGCGCCCACCCGCCCCTTGCTGATTGTCACGGCGCGCACAAGGTGCTTTATAGGCAAGCGGATCTCCCCTGGCGGCGCCGCACTTGAACTCGACCATGCCCGGCGGGGTATAGCAGGGTGTTATGCTGTCGCGGAGGGTGGAGACATCTTCGCTGCTGATCCAGCCCGCGCGACTATCGAGAAGGGCAGGATGGGCGACGAGGCGACCCTCGTATGTCCAGCAGCGCGCTGGCACTCGTGAGACCCGCCAGCGACGACCCTGCCAGAGCGCGGCGGAGCCCTGCTCGAGCCGCAACGCCTCGAGGGGAACCAGGGCCTGGAAGAGACGGCTGTTGAGCACCGGCCCGGTCTGACCGATGCGGATGCCGCTTCGATACACGCCCCTGGCCAGTGCCTCGATGACGGCCCTTCGTCTCTGCTCGCCATGCGGGGTACCGATACCACAGAGATGCAGGATGTCGTCATCGATCTGCTTGATGACCCAGACTCGGATCGGCGCCCTGCCCAGCCATCTCAACAGTGTCGATATCGGCCTCGGGCGGGAGGGCGGCGGGGCGCCGGCCCTGGCCTCTTCCGGTCGTGCGGCGTGCTGGCGGCCCGGCGCCGCCGAATGCGCGGGGCGCGGATCCTGCAGGGCGTCGCGACACCAGGCCTCCCCCACGGTCAGGGCCTCATCCCGCTGGACGCTGGCCCCGCAATCGATGCAGGCATAGCGATGGGGGCGCCTGGCGAGGCGTTTCCAGAGGGGCCGCCGCAATCTGACGACGCTGAAGCTCTGGCAGTGCGGGCAGCGCTTCCTCATCACGCCTACCTCGTGAACGCCCTGATCGCGGCCATGGTGCCAGCGGCGGACGCTTCCACGTCGCGGTGCAGGAAGCCCCCGCGGCTCGGCGAGACCCTGTCTTGTAGTGTTGCTCTCCTTCGGTCTGACCGCCAGGCGTCAGGGCGCTGGGGCGCCCCCGCGGTGCCCGAGCAGTGCCGCTACCAGCACCTCGGCCGTATCGAACCACAGGTCGGCCGGCCACTGCCGATAGTCGTCCTCTTCCTCGAGATAGCCATAGCCCACCGCCACGGCAGTCATGCCGGCGGCCCGGGCGGCCTGCATGTCACGCACGTGGTCGCCGATGTACCAGCAGGCCGAGGCCGCCACGGCGAGCCTTCGGGCGGCCTCGTGGAGCGGGGCCGGATCGGGCTTCTTGACCGGCAGGTCATCGGCGCAGAGCAGCGTTCCCGGGGCCAGGCCGAGCTCGCGAACCAGCGGGGCGGCGTAGGCCCGGGGCTTGTTGGTGACGATGCCCCAGGGGCGCCCGGCGCCGCTCCAGCCCGCCAGCAGGCGCTCCAGCGGAGGGAAGACGCGGCTGTCCACGGCCAGCGCCTCCCCATAGGCCGCCAGCAGGAAGTCGCGGGCCGCCTGGTGCTCGGGGTGGGCCTTGTCGAACCCGAGCGCCAGGGTCACCAGGGCGCTGCCGCCGTTGGAGACCTGGGCGCGGATCACCGGATAGGGCAGCGCCGACAGGCCGTGATGGGCGCGCAGGGCATTGGTGGCGCGGGCCAGGTCGGGCGCGGTATCCACCAGGGTGCCATCGAGGTCGAACAGCAGGGCCGAAGGGAGGGGCGGTGTCATGTCGTCTCCCGGCGACAGTGCATCAGGTAGTTGACCGAGACATCGGTCGCCGACAGGCGGTAGCGACGGCTCAGGGGCTGGTAGGTCAGGCCGTTCTGCTCGCACACCTCGAGCCCCGCCTCGCGGCACCAGGCGGCGAGCTCCGACGGGCGGATGAACTTGGCGTAGTCATGGGTGCCCCGCGGCAGCATGCGCAGCAGGTACTCGGCCCCCAGCACCGCCAGGGCGTAGGCCTTGGGATTGCGGTTCAGGGTCGAGAAGAACACCTGGCCGCCCGGCTTGACCAGGCGGGCACAGGCCCGCACCACGGAGGCCGGATCGGGGACATGCTCGAGCATTTCCAGGCAGGTCACCACCTCGAACTCGCCGGCATGGGCGTCGGCCATCTCCTCCACGCTGATGCACCGGTAGTCCACCGCCACGCCGGCCTCCGCGGCGTGCAGGCGGGCCACGGCCAGCGGGGCCTCGCCCAGGTCGATGCCGATGACCTCGGCGCCGCGATGGGCCATGGCCTCGGCGAGGATGCCCCCGCCACAGCCCACGTCGATCACCCGGCGTCCCGCCAGGCCCGAGCGCGCATCGATGAAGTCGAGGCGCAGGGGGTTGATGTCGTGCAGCGGCTTGAACTCGCCATGCATGTCCCACCAGCGGTCGGCCAGGGCCTCGAACTTGGCGATCTCCGCCTGGTCGACATTGCCCGGTTGCGACTGGCTTGCCGTCATCTATCGTCTCCGTAGGTGTCGCCGCTCTGCCACGGTGGCAGGGTCGGCCTCGTTCGGTATCATGTCTATTCTACGCATTCCCGGGAGCGCATTCCCATCGTCCTGGCCCCGGGACCCATTCGGCATTGAGATGACAGGGACCCGCACCATGATCCGCAAGGCAGTTCTGCCCGTCGCCGGCTTCGGAACTCGTTGCCTGCCCGCCTCGAAGGCGATTCCCAAGGAAATGATCACCATCGTCGACCGACCGGTGATCCAGTACGTGGTGCAGGAGGCCGTCGAGGCCGGTATCCGCGATATCGTGCTGGTGACGCATGGCAGCAAGAGCGCCATCGAGAACCATTTCGACAAGCATTTCGAGCTCGAGGCCAGCCTCGAGGCCAAGGGCAAGGAGGAGCTGCTCGAGGAGCTGCGCTCGATCGTCCCCGACGACGTCAATATCATCAGCCTGCGCCAGGCCGAGCCCCTGGGCCTCGGCCACGCGGTGCTCTGCGCCCGTCCGGTGATCGGCGACGATGAGCCCTTCGCGGTGCTGCTGCCCGACGTGCTGGTCGATGACACCGGCCTCGAGCGCAACGACCTGGCGGGCATGCTCGAGGCCTTCGAGCAGACCGGTCACAGCCAGCTGATGGTGGAGGAAGTGCCCCACGAGCTGGTCTACAAGTACGGCATCGTCGCTCCCCAGGGCGAGCCGCCTGCGCCGGGTGGAGGCTGCCCGCTGGCCGGCGTCGTCGAGAAGCCGGCGGTGGAAGAGTCGCCCTCCGACCTGGCGGTGATCGGGCGCTATGTGCTGCCGGGGCGGATCTTCCCGCTGCTCGCCGAGACCCCGCCCGGGGCCGGCAACGAGATCCAGCTGACCGATGCCATCGAGACCCTGCGTCGCGAAGAGGGCGTGGATGCCTGGCGCATGCGCGGCCGCACCTATGACTGCGGCCATCAGCTCGGCTACCTGGAGGCCATTCTCGCCTATGGTCGCCGTCACCCGCGTTACGGCCAGGGCTTTCGCGAGCTGCTGAGCCGCTACAGCCACGAGGACTGAGCCATGCGGGTACTGGTGCACGGCAGTGAACTCGCCGCGGCCACGGCGGCGGCGGCCCTGTCCTGGGTCGGACACAGCGTGGTCTGGCGGCCCCATGCCAGCGAAGGCTGGACCACCCTGACGGCGAGCGGCTGGCTGACCAGCGAGCCACAGCTCAAGGAGCGCCTCGAGGAGGCCATGACCACGGGCCACCTGCGCATCCTCGCGGCGGACGAGACCCCGGACGAGGGGGCCGCGTTCGACGTGCTGTGGCTGGCCCTGTCGCCCGAGCAGCGTGGCGATGCCGCCGAGGCGGTGGCGCAGGCGAGTGCCGCGCTGTCCCCCGAGGCGGTGCTGATCAACAACTCGACCTTTCCGGTCGGCGACACCGACCAGCTCGAAGCCGGCTTCGGCGGGCGCCATGCGGTGGCGCTGGCCGACCTGCTCGAGGAAGGTCGCGCCTGGGAGGCCTTCACCCGGCCGTCACGCTGGCTGCTGGGCTGCGATGACGATGCCGCCGAGCATCAGGTGCGCGAGCTGTTGCGCGCCTTCAATCGCCGCCGCGAGGTATTCCAGCGCATGCCGCGTCGGGCGGCGGAACTGACCAAGCTGGCCATCAACGGCATGCTGGCGACCCGCATCAGCTACATGAACGAGATCGCCGGCCTGGCCGACTCCCTCGGCGTGGATGTCGAGCATGTCCGCCAGGGGATGGGGGCCGATACCCGTATCGGCTACGAGTACCTGTACCCCGGCTGCGGCTTCGGCGGTCCGAACTTTTCCCGGGACCTGATGCGTCTGGCCGACGTGCAGTCGGCCAGCGGCCGGCATTCGGCGCTGCTCGACCAGGTGGTCGACATCAACGAGCACAAGAAGGAAACCCTGTTCCGCAAGCTCTGGGCGCATTACCACGGCCGACTGGAGGGGCGGGTGGTCGCGATCTGGGGGGCGGCCTTCAAGCCGGGCACGGCGCGCATCGACCATGCGCCGGTACTGACCCTGCTGCGGGCGCTCTGGGCCCAGGGGGTGCGGGTCCGGCTGCATGATCCGGCGGCCATCGGCGCCTTGCGCGAGCGCCTCGGCGAGCATCCGTTGCTCGAGCTGTTCGATGGCGATCCCTTCGAGGCCAGCGAAGGGGCCGACGCCCTGATGCTGGTGACCGAGTGGAAGGCCTACTGGAATCCCGACTGGCCACGCCTGGCGGGCCAGTTGACCGGCCGCCTGCTGCTGGACGGACGCAACATCTACGATCCGGCCCACGTGGCCTCCATGGGCCTGTGCTACCGCGGGATCGGCCGCCGCGCGGATCCCTGAGCCCGGGGCATCCTCGGGCACGACACCAACGCGACGGCCCCGCCATTTGGCGGGGCCGTCGCGTCATGCGCTTGCCTGGCGCCGTGCCCTGTCGGGCACGGCATCCCGGATCAGCTGAAGTTCTGGGCGACGAAGTCCCAGTTGATCAGGTTCCAGATGTTCTCCAGGTACTTCGGACGCGCGTTGCGGTAGTCGATGTAGTAGGCATGTTCCCACACGTCGATGGTCATCAGCGGCGTCTGGCCGTGGGCCACCGGGGTGTCGGCGTTGCTGGTGTTGACGATGTCGACGCCGCCGTCGGCGGTCTTGATCAGCCAGGTCCAGCCGGAGCCGAAGTTACCCGCGGCCTGGGCGTTGAAGGTCTCCTTGAACTTGTCGAAGGAGCCGAACTTGGCGTTGATGGCGTCGGCCAGGGCACCGCTCGGCTCACCGCCACCGTTGGGCGACAGGCAGTGCCAGTAGAAGGTGTGGTTCCAGACCTGGGCCGCCTGGTTGAACAGCCCGCCGGAAGAGGTCTTGATGATCTCCTCGAGGGACTTGCTGGCGTTCTCGGTGCCGTCGGTCAGCTCGTTGAGCTTGTTGACGTAGGCCTGGTGGTGCTTGCCGTAGTGGTACTCGAGGGTCTCGGCGGAGATGTGCGGTTCCAGCGCGTTCTTTTCATACGGCAGTGCGGGTAGTTCGAATGCCATTTCGGTTCTCCTCGTTGTCAGCGTTGCGGGTCGGCGACCCATGATGCGGTGTTGCACGACGGAGATTCAAGGTCTCGTCGGCCTTCGTTGGCCGTGCCCCGTTCGCTCCGTCGATAAAAAACCTTACACTATCAGCATGCTGTGCCAGTCTTCACGGCATCATATCACCCGGGTCCGGGGCCGCCAATTCCGATCGTTGCGCCCGGACTTGTGGTAGCGTCGACCCGATAGGCCGGCCGGAAGCCGTCACCGCACCGAGCAAGGAGAACGTCATGGCAGAGCGCCCGGAAGACAGCCGGTTCCCCCGACCGATCGTTCCGGACCCCGATGCCAGCCTGTCCGGCCACCGGCATCTCGCCTCGCCGCCTTCCCGCCTCTGGCCGCTGTGGCTGCTGATCCTGCTGCTGGTCCTGGCCCTGGCCGCCCTGGCCACGGCGGGCTGGATGGAGCGCCAGCGATTCGAGCAGCGCCTCGCCCGGCTGAGCGGCGAGGTCTCCAATGTGCATGCCCGCTTCGACGCCGAGGAGGGCCGGGGCGAGGCACTCGAGGCGATCCGCGAGCGCCTCGCCAGCCTGGAAGGCCTGGAGGCGCGTCTCGACGAGCGTCGCGAGACCGGCCTGGCGGCCTGGGAGGAGGAGCGCCTGACGCCGCTGGCCGAGGCGCAGTCGGATCTCGGGGCCCGCCTCGCCACCCTCGCGGAGGACGGCGAGGTGCGCGACAAGACCCTCGAGGCCGTGCGCACCTCCCTGGACGCCCTGGAGCGCGCCGGCCAGGAGGGCCGCGCGGCCCTGCGCGAGCGCCTGGCGACCCTCGCGGAGGGCCGCCAGGCGACCCAGTTGCGTCTGGCGAGCCTGGAAGGTGATCGCCGGGCGACCCAGTCGCGCCTGGCAGGGCTGCAGGCGCGACTCGAGCAGCATGCCGACCGCGCCGACGCTCGCCTCGACGACCTGGAGAAAGACATGACCGCCCTCGGCAACGAGCTTGAAGCCATGGCGGGGGCGGGTGAAGATGCCCGGGGGCGGGTGGCGTCGCTGGCGGCGCGCCTGGCCGACATACAGACCGAGCTACGCGATCTCCGCCAGTCCCAGCTGGCCCTGAATGCCCAGCTCGAAGCCCTCCGGGAGTGACAGGACGTCCGCCAGGAACCCATCGTCTTATGGAAAACTACCTAGTGACCCGCCTGGGTGTCGCGCTGCTGTGCCTCGGCATGGCCCCCGCCGCCCTGGCGATCGATGCCCGAGTCGAAGGGGTCGAGGAGGAGCTGGCCGAGAATGTCGAGGTCTACCTCGACGATCTGGACGCCAGCCAGTACCGCCCGGAACGGCTCGAGGCCGAGGTGCGCCGACTCAGCCAGGAGGCCCTGCGCGTCTACGGCTATTACTCCCCCCAGCTGCGGGTGCGCTTCGACGATGCCGAGGCCCCCACGGAGGTCACCGTCGACATCGACCCCGGGGCGCCCGTCAAGATCGAACGCCTGGCGTTTCGTCTGGAAGGGGAGGCGGCCGAGGACCGGCCCTTTCGCGAGGCCATCGAGGCCTACCCCCAGGCGGAAGGCGACGTGCTGCGCCATGCCCCCTTCGATGCACTGCGCAGTCGCCTGGCCAGGCTGGCCCTGGAGCGCGGCTATTTCGACTGGCGCTTCGACGAGCGACGCATGGAGATTCGCCCCTGGGCGAACAGCGCGCGCCTGTCGCTGACCCTGGACAGCGGCGCGCGTCACCGCTTCGGTGAGGTCAGCTTCAGCGGCCAGCACATCGAGGCGGACCGCCTGCAGAACCTGGTGCCGTTCGCCGAGGGCGCTCCCTACCTGGCCAGCGACGTCGCGACCCTCAACCAGCGGCTCGGCGAGACCGAATGGTTCGGTTCGGTCAGCGTGCGGCCGCGTCTGGATGCCGGCATCGAACGCCTGGCGCTGCCCGAGGCGCCGCTCGGTCTCTATCATGCCCTGGACGTCGAGGGCGAGGACCCGCTCCCGGCGCCCACGCCCGAGCCACGCCTGAGCCGCGCGGCGCTGGCCGCCGCCGGCCAGCTGCAGGGCCCCGCCGTGCCCGCGGTGCCCATCGATGTGGTCGTCACGCCGGCGGACCGCCACCAGTTCGAGGTCGGCGTGGGCTTTGCCACCGATGTGGGCCCCAGGACGCGCTTCGCCTGGGAGCAGCCCTGGGTCAACCGCTACGGGCACAGCCTCGACCACGACCTGTTTATTTCTGCTCCCGAGCAGCAGTTCACCGGCACCTACCGCATGCCGCTGGAGGATCCACTGCGCGACAGCTATCAGCTGCAGTACGGGCTGCGCAACAAGGATAGCGAGGATACCCGCGCCCTCGAGGCCAGCGTCGAATTCGGGCGTCGCTGGAAGTTCGACAACGACTGGGAACAGCTGATCTACCTGCGCAGCACCTACGAGGACTTCACCCAGGCCGGCGTGTCGAACCAGGTGGTGCTGCTCTATCCGGGGGTGCGCTGGAGCCGCACGCGATCGCGCAATCCGACCTTTCCCACCTGGGGGGACCGTCAGCAGCTGACGCTCCAGTACTCCAGCGAAATGTGGGGGTCGTCCGCCGAGTTCCTGCGGCTCAACGGCGACAGCCAGTGGATCCGCATGCTCGGGGATGCCAACCGCTTCATCGGGCGGGTCGGGGTGGGGGCGATCGCCACCGACGACTTCGCTGACATCCCGCCCTCGCTGCGTTTCTTCACCGGTGGCGACAACAGCGTCCGCGGCTATGCCTACGAGAGCCTGTCGCCCGAGGACGAGGACGGCGAGTTGATCGGTGGCGAACAGCGCTTCGTCGCCAGCCTCGAGGCCCAGCGCCGGCTGACCGGCAAGTGGTGGCTGGCCAGCTTCGTGGACGTCGGCGATGCCTTCACCGAGTGGTGGCCCGCCGAGCTCAACACCGGTGCGGGGCTCGGCGTGCGCTGGATCTCGCCCGTGGGCCCCATCCGGCTGGATATCGCCCACCCCTTCGACGCCGAGGATGCCTTCCGCATCCACTTCGCCATTGGCCCGGAATTCTGAGAGGCCGTATCGTGAGACTCCGTCATTTGTCCTGGGCCCTGGCCCGCCTGTTGATCCTCCTGCCGCTGTGGTGCCTCGGCCTGGTCATGCTCCTGCTGGGGCTGGCCTTGTCGCCCTGGGGCACGGGCCTGCTGCTGAACCAGGGGGAGCGCCTCGGGCTTCTGGAGGTCGGCCGGGTCGAGGGGGCGCCGCTGGACACGCTGCTCATCGACGACCTGCGCCTCTCGGCGGGGCCCGCCCGGGTCGCCGTGGCTCGCCTGGAGCTGGCCTGGGCCGAGGATTGCCTGCTCGACGGCCGGCTGTGTCTGGATCGGCTGGTGGTGGAGGGGGCACGCCTGCGGCTCGCCGAAGGCGACGCCGCCCCGGAGGCGGCGCCCCCCGAGGAGACCGAGCAGGCCCCGCCCGGGACGATCCCGCTGCCGTTTCCCATCGAGCTGCGCGAGCTGGCCCTGCGCGACGTGGAGGTGACCCTCGCCGACGGCACCCAGGTGCGCTGGGCGAGTTTCACCACCGGCGCCGTGGCCGAGGCGGGCACGCTGCGACTCGATCCCACGCGGCTCGTCGGCGCCCGCCTGCGGCTGCCGCTGTCGCCCGGTCAGCGGCTCGCCCTCGGCGAGGCGGCGAAGGCGGCGCCGCGGCTCACGGCGGCGGCCATCGACGCCGCCATCGCCGTGCGCTCGCCGCTGCCGGCCCAGGCCGCGGCGGTGGTCGAGGCCCGGGACACGACGCCGCCCGAGGAGCGGCCGCGCCTGGCGCTGCCCGAGATCACCCTGCCGCTGGCGGTGGAAGTCCCCCGTCTGACGGTCGAGGATGCCGCCTTGGAGGGGGCCATGGCCTATGTGATCGATCGTCTCGACCTGAGCGTGACGGCCCGTGATCAGCGGATCACCATCGATCCCCTGGCCGTGGCCAGCCGGGAGGCCGATGCCGAACTGATGGCCCGGATCACCCTGAGCGGGGACTACCCGATGCAGGCGCGGCTGGCGGCCGACTTCTACCTGCCGGAACGCTTGCCGGCCCTGGCGGGGCAGCGCCTCGAGCTGGCCGTGGCGGGTAGCCTGGCCGACCTGGAGGTCGACCTCACGGCCAGCGGACCGGTCGAGGCGCAGTTATCGGCGCGCCTCGATGCCCTGGACCCGACCCTGCCCTTCACGGCCAGCCTGCAGAGCCCCGCGCTGCAATGGCCACTGCCCGGCGCGCAACCGCCCGGCGAGCCGACCGAGGAGGGAGACAGCAGCGCGCCGAGCGAGCCCTGGCGCATCGAGGACCTGTCGCTGTCCGCCGAGGGTCAACTGACCGACTACCGGACCCGGCTGGCCCTGACCGCCGAGGGCCCGTCGCTGCCGCGCAGCGAGCTGAGCCTGACGGGGAGCGGCAATCTCGAGCACTTCGCCTGGCAGCCGCTGCGGCTGGCCACCGGTGAGGGCATCGTCAGCAGCCAGGGGCGCATCGACTGGTCCGAGGCGCTGTCCGTCTCGGCCCGGCTGGGCCTCGAGAATGTCGATCCCGAGCCCTTCGTCGAGGGCCTGTCCGGACGCCTGGACGGCGAGGCCGAACTGGCCTTCAGCCAGACCGCCGATGGCTGGCGACTCGGCGTGCCCTCGCTGGCCCTCGACGGCGTACTGGCCGAACAACCGCTGGCCCTGCAGGCCCGATTCTCCGGTGACAGCGGCATGCGCTGGTGGATCGACCGCCTGACCCTGCGCCAGGGCGACAATCGCCTCACCGCCGACGGGGAGGTGGCGCCCGAGCGCCTGGCCCTCGACGCGGACCTCGACCTGCCCCGGCTGGACACCCTGTACCCGTCCCTGGCCGGCGCCCTGTCCGGGCGCCTCCAGGCCGCGGGGAGCCTGGAGGCGCCCCGGCTCGAGCTGGCCCTGGAGGGCGAGAGCCTGGCGCTGGGCGAGAATCGCCTGGCTCGCCTGTCGCTGGCCGGCGAGGTGGCCGGCCGCGAGGATTCGACCCTGGACCTGGCCCTGACCGCCAGCGAGGTGGTCGCCGGGGGCCAACGCCTGAACGACATCGGCCTCAACCTGGACGGCCGACTGTCGTCGCATCGCCTGACCCTGGAGGTCGACGGGGATGCCGAGGGCCCGCTGTCCCGCCTGGCCCTGGCCCTCGAGGGCGGCCTCGGCGCCGACCGCCAGCGCTATCGCGGGCGACTGAGCCCGCTCGAGGCGGTGACCGCCTTCGGCAGCCTGAACCTGGAGGAGGCACTGGCCTTCGACGCCGACCTGGCGCGGGGGGCGGCGACCGTCGAGCCCTTCTGTCTGGTCCGGGTCGAGGGTGGGGCCCTGTGCCTCGAGGAGAGGCTGTCGGCCTCCGCCGAGCAGGGCCGTGCCGTCCTGGCGATCCGCGATCTGCCGATGGACCTGATCGCCGCGGCCCTCCCGGCCGGATGGGCCATCGAGGGCAATAACGCCGGGGATCTCGTCGCCAGCTGGTCCCAGGGCGCCGCCCAATGGCGTCTCGATGCCGACCTGCAGAGTCGCGCCGTCATCGAGGGGCAGGACGCCTATGGCCAGCCCTGGTCGGTGCCGGGTACCGCGCTGGAGTTCGACCTCGAGGCCAACCAGGCCCGTGCCGACCTGGCGCTGGCCCTGACACTGGGGCAGAGCGGCGCGCTGCGCCTCGACCTCGGGGTGGACGACCCCCTCGGCGCCGGAGCCCTCGACGGCCGCCTGCGGGTGGAGGACCTGCGCCTGAGCCCCTATCGACCGCTGGTCGCCGATCTCGAGACCCTCGAGGGCGGGCTGGACGGCGAAGTGGCCATCGCCGGCACCCGGACCACGCCGCGGCTCGATGGCCAGCTGGAACTGGCGGGACTGCGCGCCGCCGGCCTCGGCCTGCCGGTCGTGGTGAGCGATGGCCGCGTCACCCTGGCACTGGCCGGTGAGCGCGCCGATATCGACGGCTTTCTGGCCACCGAGGAGGGCCGCCTGCTGATCACCGGCGACGCCCGCTGGCCCTCACCGGAGGCCTGGCGAGCCGCCATCGACCTGCAGGCCCGCGACGAGCCGCTGCTGGCGTCATTGCCCGGATTCGGCCGCCTGCGCCTGGCGCCGGACCTGTCGATCCTCGCGACGCCGGAACGCCTGCAGGTGCGCGGGGACGTGCAGGTTCCCTGGGCGCGGCTGGAAGTCGGCCAGGTCCCGGCGTCGGCCGTCTCGCCGAGTCCCGATGAAGTGATCCTCACGCGGGAGGAGGCTCGCCAGGTGGACCAGGCCACCGAGCAGGGTACCCCCGGCGCGTCCACCGCCGAGGCCATGCAGCGTGCCGGCATGGCGCTCGACATTCGCGTCGGCCTGCAGCTGGGCCCCGACATGCGCCTCACGGCCTATGGCCTGGAGACCGATCTGGCCGGCGGGCTGGAGGTTCGCCAGTCCAACGGGCCGCTGCAGCTGTTCGGCGACGTCAACCTGGAGGATGGCCGTTTCCGCGCCTTCGGGCAGGACCTGATCATCCGCGAGGGGATCCTCTACTTCAGCGGTCCGCCGGGGGAGCCGCTGCTCAACTTCGAGGCCATCCGCAATCCCGCCAGCACCGAGGACGACGTCATCGCCGGGCTGCGTGTCACCGGCCCGGCGTCCAGCCCGAGCCTGGAGGTCTTCTCGGAACCGGCGATGGACGAGTCCCGGGCGCTGTCCTACGTGCTGCGCGGGCGAGCCCCGGATGACACCGGCGGTGCCGACGGCGCCCTCACCTCGGCGCTGATCGGGGTGACCCTGGGCAAGGCCGGCGGCGCCGTGGGGGCCATCGGCGAGGCCTTCGGCATCCAGGACCTGAGCCTGGATTCCGCCGGCACGGGAGAGGAGAGTCAGGTGGTGGTCACCGGGAACCTGACCGACCGTCTGAGCGTCGGCTATGGTGTCGGGGTCTTCTCGCCCATCGCCGAGCTGACCCTGCGTTACAAGCTGTGGCGGGACCTCTACGTCGAGGCGGTGTCCGGCGCCGCCCAGGCCGTGGACCTGATCTACACCTTCAGCCTGCCCGGCGATCCCCCCACGCCATGACCAGCAGAGGAGCACGCCATGCCGACACACGTCGATGCTACCCCCGAGGGCCGCGATACGCCCATGACCATCGATGGCCAGCATGCCGTCAGCGGGCAGGCCATGACCCCGCCCTGGCCCGAGGGCATGGAGGAGATCGTGCTGGGCCTGGGCTGCTTCTGGGGCGCCGAGCGATTGTTCTGGCGGTTGCCGGGCGTCCACGTCACCGCGGTGGGCTATGCCGGGGGCGTGACCCCGAACCCCACCTATCGCGAGACCTGTACCGGGCGCACCGGCCACGCCGAGGTCGTGCGGGTGGTGTTCGATCCCCGGCGGATCGATCTCACGACCCTGCTGCGGCACTTCTGGGAGGCCCATGACCCCACCCAGGGCCATCGCCAGGGCAACGACATCGGCCCCCAGTACCGCTCGATCATCCTCACCACCGGCGAGACCCAACGGCAGGTCGCCGAATGCAGCCGCGCGGCCTACGCCGAGGCCCTGCGCACGGCCGGGCGTGGCGAGGTGACCACCGAGATCGCCCCGCTGGAGACCTTCTACTATGCCGAGGACTATCACCAGCAATACCTGGAGAAGAATCCCGGTGGCTATTGCGGGCTGAAGGGCACCGGCGTCAGCTGTCCGATGACATGAGGCGATCCGGCCCGCCGCTGTCTCGGAGACACGCCAGCCGCTCGCGCAGGCCATCCATCTCGTCGCTCAGGTAGCCGGCATCGAACGCCGCTTCCTCGAGCAGCCGGCGCCGATCATGGACCTCCACGCGGGTCCGGTGCTTCTTGAGCAGGCGATCCCGCTCCAGACCTGACAGGGTGCGATTGATGTGGACCGGCGACAGGCCCAGGATCTCCCCCAGCAGGCGCTGGGTGATGGGAAACGTGAAGCTCTCCAGTGTCACCGACTGGAGCCTGGCGAGTCGGGTGAAGGTCTCGAGGATGAAGTGCAGGACCTGCGAGCGGGCGCTGTGATGCAGCGTCACCAGCATGCGCTCGGTCAGGCTCGCCTCCTGGCGGCCGATGACGGCGAAGAGGGCGATCGCCAGGGACGGCGAGGCCGCCACGATGTCGACGATCTGCTCATGGGGGAAGGGGATGAGGGTGCCGGCGGTGATCATGCGGGCCTCGCTGACGTGCCGGCGAAAGGTGAACTCCCGGATGCCGATGATATCCCCCGGCAGCAGCACCTCGATCACCTGCCGCTCGTCATCGACGGTCCGCCGGATGGTGCAGGCCCAGCCGTCCTGCAGGATATACAGCGACCCGATCCTGTCGTGGGGCATCCATAGCCGTTGCTGTCGGGCGGCGGGCCGGGCGTGTGACTCGAGGTTGGCCAGGTAACGCTGATCCGAAGCCGAAAGCTCGACATAGCGAGCCATGGCCGAGGCGAGCAGGCTCATGCCGCTGGCCCGGGAGCGCGCTGCAGCGTGGTGAGGAGGAGGCGCCTCGCCGCGTGGCGGTAAGCGAAGATGGTCATGGCCCTCGTTGGGGGCGCCCCGCTGGTGCCAGCCGGGGCGGTGCGGATTGGCCCTGTGACTTCACTCTAGTCGCAGGCCCGACATCCCACCATGCGGCGCGGACCGGCTAGCGGGCGGCGTCTGGCGGGGCCGGGCGCGCCGCGCCCTTGCTGGCGAGACGGCGACGTCGCCGGGGAGCGGCGCCGCGTGGGCCGAGGCCGCGGGCGACGCGCGGCAAGACCGGCAGCTGATCCTGGGTTTCCTCGAGGATCGTGCACTGGGCCCGGGCCTGCTCGACGAAGGCGTCCAGCAGGCCATCCAGCCCGGCGATGCCACTGTACGTCCTCAGGCATTTGTAGAAGCGGAAAGAACGGTGTTCCTCGAGCAACGCCCGCTTCAGTTCCTGAGCCGCCAGCGCATCATCGAAGATGAAGAAGTGCGGCTGACTCCGGCGATCCTGCCAGGGGACCAGCGCCGGATCCCGCAAGCAGGGCGTGTCGGCGTTCAGGGGAGCGGCGACCTCGATCAGCGCCTGGACCCGTTGGCGGCTCTCGCCGGCCAGGGCCTGCATGAGCTGGCTGATGCCGAGGTGAAAGGTCAGGAAGCGCAGGGAAAGCAATCGGTAACGATGATACTCGTGCTGCTCATGGTCATTGGCCAGGGCCAGGAGGTCTTCCGGCATGGCAAGGGTCGTAGGCTCGAGGCCAGGATGGCGTTCGGTTCCGTTCGTTGTGTTCACGATGTGTCCCACCGTCTTGTTGTCATGGCTGCCCCTCGGCGGACCGGCTCGGTATGCCTTGGGACACGCCTCAGCCTAGGGAAGAACCCCGATCAGGTCTGCCAACATGGGTTAAGAACCCGACTTTTTTTACTTCTTTCCATCACGGGCTCGCGACGGTGCCTCGACGGTCGGACGCTCAGGCGCCGGAGGGATTCGCGTGACCGGGGCCCGGGGTAGTCCGACCGCACCGTCCGGTCGCCTGCCAGTCGTCCAGCTGGCGGGCGACCCGCCGCGTCAACCAGCTGGCCAGGCGGCCGTGGCGCCATTCCACGAATCCCACATGGCCACCCTGCCGGGCGGTCTCCAGACGAATGCCGGGGCCGAGGTCCAGCTCGTCATACAGGGGCCGCGGCATGAAGGGGTCGTCGTCGGCATGCACGATCAGCGTCGGCAGGCGAATGCCGCCGAGGCGGGGACCGGCGGAGGCCCGGCGGTAGTAGTCGGCCGCGTCGGCGAAGCCGTGCAGCGGCGCGGTCACGGCGTCGTCGTAGCCGCGCAGGGTGGTGAGCCGCGCCAGCTGGGCGGGAGACAGCGAGAGGGGCAGCGTGCCGGCGTCGAGACGCGGCGCGACCTTGGCCTTGAGGGCCCGCAGCAGGTGGCGCTGGTAGAGCCGGGCGACGCCGCGCTCCAGGGTGTCCGCGCAGCCGGCCAGGTCCAGGGGCGGGGCGATGGCGATGGCCCCGGCGAGGCCGAGCGCGTCGTCGGGGTTCTCGGCGAGCAGCTTGAGCAGCATATTGGCGCCCAGCGACACCCCGCAGGCCACCCGGGGCACCCCAGGATAGCGCCGTGCCAGCCGGCTCAGCAGCCAATGGGCATCGGTGGTATCGCCACTGTGGTAGGCCCGGGGCAGCCGGTTGGGATGCGCCCCGCAGCCCCGGAAATGCATCAGCACGGCGCGCCAGCCCCGGTGCCGGGCCGCCGCAAGCAGCTGGCGGGCATACGGCGAGCGCCGCGAGCCCTCGAGCCCGTGGAACAGCACGAACAGCGGCGCGGGCTCGCCGGGGGGCGGGGCGGCCCAGGCCAGCTCGACGAAGTCGCCGTCGGGCAGCTCGAGGATCTCCTCGCGCAGCTGCAGAGCGGGCCCGGGTAGCAGGCGCGGCAGCAGCGTCTGCACATGGCGATTGGCGAGCCCCGGGGCGGGACGAAAGCGCGCCCGGTGACGCCCCGGCGTCATCGGGGTTTCGCGCCGCGGGAAGACGGCGTCGTGTCCGGGGCCTCGAGGGCCTGCCAGAGGGCGGCCACCGCGCGGTGGGGGGTGGCACGATGGCGGTAGAGGCGGATCTCCAACGGCACCTCCCAGCGGGGGCCTCCGGCCGCCACCAGCTCGCCGCCGGCCAGGGCGTCCTGGACCGAGCGCTGCGGCAGCCAGCCCAGCCCGTAGCCCAGCCCGACCAGCTCGCGGATGTTGCTGCTCTGGATGCTCTCGTTGAGCACGCTGAAGGTCGGTGTGTCCGCCTGGCGCTGGAGGTGGCTGCGGATGACGGTATCGATCAGTCCCCGGGGATGGTAGGCGATCAGGGGGACCGGCCGTCGCCCGGCGTCCTCCAGGGAGAAGCGCGGACGCCCGCCGGCGTCCGGCAGGGACACCGGCAGCAGGCGTTCCTGCCCCAGGACCCGGTGCTCCAGGCCTTCGGTAGCCAAGGCCAGCGGGCAGGGAATGGCCGGCCAGTAGCAGAGCGCCAGGTCGCACTCGTCGCGGGCCAGCGCCTGGAAGTAGTCCTCGGCGAGCCAGCCGGTGGCCCGCAGGTAGGGGGTCAGCGGCGGGGGGGAGGTCCAGCGGGCCAGCCATGCCGGCAGGAAGTGGGCGAGCAGGCTCTGGGGCGCCGCCAGGCGGATGCGACTGGCACTGGCCTCGGCCAGCTGGCCCAGCCGCTCGCGGGTGGTGGCGACGCGTCGGGTCACCTCCTGGCACAAGGCGAGGAACTCCTCCCCGCCGGGGGTCAGGGAGAGGGGCAGGGTCTGACGATTGACCAGCACGGTGCCCATTTCCTCCTCGAGCAGCTTGATGCGTCGGGAGAAGGTCGGCTGGGTGACGTTCTGCTCCTCCGCCGCTCGCGAGAAGTGCCGGGTACGGGCCAGGGCGATGAAGTCGTCCAGCCAGCGTAGTTCCATATCAACCCTCGCTCCGACGGCCGGCCGACGGGGTAACATCGGCCGGACGTCGCGGTGTGGCGCTTGCCAGCGCCGCATGAACCGACAGGCGGCCGGATCACGCCCGCCTGTCGGTAGTTCAACGCGCGTAGTATGCCAGATCCCGCGGCTCAGCCGATGCGACCTTCCTCCACCCCATGGCAGGCGACTCGGCCGCCCTCGTCGGTGGCGATCAGCGCGGGCACCTCGCTGCGGCAACGCGCATCGGCGTGGGGGCAGCGGCCATGAAAGACACATCCGGAAGGCAGGTCGACCGGCGTGGGCACCTCGCCCGCGAGGCGCAGGTGCTGGGGACGCTCGTCCTCGAGCCGCGGTATCGCCGACATCAGGGCCTGGGTGTAGGGATGCCGGGGGGTGGCGAACAGCGTGGCGGTGGGCGCCACCTCGCAGACCCGCCCCAGATACATCACCGCCACCCGGGTACCGAAGTGCTCGACCACCGCCAGATCGTGGGTGATGAACAGGTAGGTGAGGTGGCGCTCACGCTGGGCCTCCATCAGCAGGTTGAGCACCTGGGCCTGGATGGAGACGTCCAGCGCCGAGATCGGCTCGTCGGCGACGATGAACTCCGGGTCCACCGCCAGCGCCCGGGCGATGGCGATGCGTTGGCGCTGCCCGCCGGAGAACTCGTGGCCGTAGCGAGCGCCCCAGTCCGGGGCGATGCCCACCGAGGCCATCACCTCGGCGACCTGGTCCTTGACCCGCTGCGGCGACCACTCCGGATGGTGAAGCCGGATCGGCTCCTCCAGGGTCTGCTGGATGGTCATGCGCGGGTTCAGCGAGGCATAGGGGTTCTGGAAGATCATCTGCATGCGCCGGCGATAGGGCATCAGCGCCTTGGTGGTGCGATCGTCGATGCGCTCGCCGTCGTAGTGGATCTCGCCGCCGCTGGGCGTGATCAGGCCCATCACCGTGCGGGCGACGGTGGACTTGCCGCAGCCGGATTCCCCCACCACGCACAGCGCCTCGCCGCGCTGGATGTCCAGGTCGACGCCGTTGATGGCGTGCACGTATTGCTGTTCGCGAACCAGCTTGCCGCCCTTGAACTTGAGCTGTTCCAGGAAGTCACCGGAGAGCGAGAAGCGCTTCTCCAGGCCGCGCAGGGACAGCAGCGGGCCGGCCGTCTCCGGCGCGGCGGATGTCGTGGTCGAACTCATCAGACTTGCTCCTCGGCCGGAAGGCGTTCGTGTTCGATCATCTCGGCGACCATGTGGCAGGCCGCCTGGCAGTTGCCGGAGGTCACGAAGCCGGGCACCCGATCGACACAGGCCTGGCGCGTCGAGCCGTCGGCGCGCGTCACGAAGCCGCAGCGCGGGTGGAAGGCACAGCCGCTCGGCAGGTTGTCCAGTGACGGCATGCTGCCGGGGATCTGATTGAGCCGCGAGCCGGGCGTGGCCATCTGCGGCAGGGCGTTGATCAGCCCCTGGGTGTAGGGATGCTGGGGATCGTTGATGATCTCCCGGGTCGGGCCCTGCTCGATGACCCGGCCGGCGTACATCACCAGCATGCGCTGGGTGACCTGGCTGACCACGCCGAGGTCGTGGGTGATCAGCACCAGGCCCACGTTGTGCTCCTCGCAGAGCTCGAGCAACAGCGCCATGATCTCGGCCTGGATGGTCACGTCGAGCGCCGTGGTGGGCTCGTCGGCGATGATGATGTCCGGGTCGAGCAGCAACGCGATGGCGATGATCACCCGCTGACGCATGCCCCCGGACAGCTCATGGGGGTACTGGTCGAGGCGCGCCGACGGGGAGGGGATCTGCACCTGCTCCAGCCGGCGCAGCGAGATCGCCCGGGCGTCGCGGGTCGAGATGCGCCGGTGGGCCTTGAGGCATTCGACCATCTGCTCGCCGATGGTCAGCACCGGATTGAGGGTCATCATCGGGTCCTGGAAGATCAGCGAGATGCGATGGCCGCGGATGCGGCGCAGGGCCCGGTCGCGCATGCCGATGAGTTCCTGGCCGTCGAAGCGGATGCTGCCGCCGGCGATGTAGCCCGGCCTGGCGATCAGGTTGAGCAGGCTGAAGGCCGCCACCGACTTGCCGGCGCCGGACTCGCCGACGATCCCCAGGCGCTCGCCACGATCCAGGCTGAAGCAGACGTCGCGCAGTGCCTGGACGTCGCCACGGCGCAGGGCGAAGCGCACGTCGAGGTTGTTGACTTCGAGAAGTGACATGAAAACTCCTTGGCCTCAGCCCTTGTGCCGCACGAAGAGCCGCGGGTTGAGCACGTCGTGCCGGCGCCCTTGTGGCCGATAAACGTTATCGAGACGATGCATGGAATCAGCCCTTGTAGAGACGCGGGTTGAGCACGTCGCGCAACCAGTCGCCGAGCAGGTTGATCACCAGCACCAGCACCACCAGCACCAGGCCGGGGATCAGGGTGATCCACCAGGAGCCGGACTGGATGTAGTCGAAGCCGGACTTGATCAGCGAGCCCAGCGACGGCTGGGTCTCGGGCATGCCGAGGCCGAGGAAGGACAGCGCCGCCTCGGAGATGATGGCGTTGGCCACCTGGACGGTGGAGATGACGAAGATCGGCGACAGGGTGTTGGGCAGGATGTGGCGGAACATGATGCGCCGGCTGGAGAGGCCCATCACCCGGGCGGCGTCGACGTATTCCTTGCCCTTCTCGGCGAGCACCGAGGCGCGCACGGTGCGCGCGTACTGGGGCCACTCGGCCAGGCCGATGATCAGCACCAGCAGCGGCACGGCATAGGCGCTGTAGGTGGCGCCGCCGAAGATCGCCTTGAACAGGGCGCCGACCACGATCGCCACCATCAGGGTGGAGAACGACAGCTGGATGTCGGCCAGGCGCATCAGGAAGGCGTCGACCCGCCCGCCCAGGTAGCCGGCCAGCAGGCCGAAGCAGACGCCGAGGGCGGCCTGCATGGCCACCGCGCCGAAGCCGATGATCAGCGACACCCGGGCCCCGTAGAGGATGGTCGAGAGCAGGTCGCGGCCCTGGGCGTCGGTGCCCATCAGGTAGGCCGGATCGCTGCCGTCGATCCACAAGGGCGGCAGCTCCGAGGCCAGGATATCGATCTGGGCCAGGTCGTAGGGGTTCATCGGCGCCAGCCAGGGCGCCAGCACGGCGGCGGCCACCAGCACGATGAACACCAGCAGGCTGAGCTGGGCGATCGGGTCGCGCAGGAAGCTGTAGAGCAGGTAGGAGTCGCGCAGGCGCTCCCGGCGGCTCGTCGTGGGGGAGCGCTCGAGAGGGGAGGTCGGGATGGTCATGCGGGCTTTCCTGTCAGCTTGACGGTGGGGTTCACCAGGCCGTAGATCAGGTCGACCAGGGTGTTGGTGATCACGAAGATCAGCCCCACGATCATCAGGTAGGTGACGATCAGCGGAATGTCGGAACGCTCGATGGCGTCGAGGAACATCAGGCCCATGCCCGGCCACTGGAACACCGTCTCGGTGAGGATGGTGTAGGCCACCAGGGTGCCGATCTGCACCCCGCCGACGGTGATCACCGGCAGCATGGTGTTCTTCAGCGCATGCAGGAAGTAGATGCGCCGCGGCGAGAGTCCCTTGGCCCGGGCGAACTTGACGTAGTCGGACTGCAGCACCTCGAGCATCTCGGCGCGGATCAGGCGGATGAACAGCGGCAGCATGATCGAGGCCAGCGAGATGGCCGGCAGGACCAGGTAGGTCAGCCCCTCGAGGGAGGCGAAGTTGGTCTCCCAGGTGCCGAAGACGGGCACCGGGTTGCCGCGGCCATAGGCCGGCATGCCGCCGTCGGTGGTCAGCAGGTCATTGAGCCAGGCGCCCCAGCCGGTGTCGCCGGGAAAGGGGCTCCAGGACACGCCGATGGCGAACAGCTGGATCAGCACGATGGCGGTCAGGAACACCGGGATCGAGATGCCGATGATCGACACGCCCATGAAGAGGCGTGACAGCCAGGCGCGTGGCTTGATGGCGCTGTAGACCCCGATCGGGATCGACAGGGCGATGATCAGCAAGGTCGAGGCGGCCACCAGCTCCAGCGTCGCCGGCAGGTGGCGCAGGATGACCTCGGTGGTCGGCTCGTTGAAGACGTAGGAATAGCCGAAGTCGAACTGCACCGCGTTGGCGGCGAAGCGCAGGTACTGGACCGCGAAGGGGTCGTTGAGGCCGAGTTCCTCGCGCAGGGCCTCGCGCTCGCTCTCCGGCACGGACTGGCCGACCATCTGCTGGATGGGGTCGCCCAGGTTGTCCTGGATGGCGAAGGCGATCACGCTGATGACGAACATCACCAGCAGCGCATGGAAGAGGCGCTTGATCAGAAAGGCGATCATGGGGGGCGTCCCGTGGGCAATACGGGGTGACACGCGCCAGGGAGCGTGTCACCGGGTCAGGGTTTCGGGCTTGCCGGCCCGGGTGGGCCGGCGTGGCTTACTCTTCCGCGATGACCAGGTCCCCGAGGTAGGGGAAGTTCATCACGTTGAGGACCGGCGCGATGTCGGCGTTGTCGGTGGCGGCCCAGGCCAGGTCCTGCCAGTGCAGCGGGATGAAGGCCGCGTCGTCATACAGCGCCTGCTCGACCTGCTGGAGCATCTCGGCGCGCTTGGCGAGGTCGACCTCCAGGTTGGCCTCGGCGACCAGCTGGTCGAGCTCCGGATTGCAGTAGTTGCCGGCGTTGTACTGGCCGGCGCCGCTGTCGGCATCCGGGCAGGCAGTGAGGTACTCGTGGAAGTTCGCCGAGTCCTCGGTGTCGGCGTGCCAGCCGATCATCATCATGTCGGCGGCGCGGTCGTCGTATTCGCCCCAGTACTGGGCCTTGGGCAGGGTCTTGAGATCCACGCTGACGTTGATGCGCGCCAGCATGGCGGCCACCGCCTGGGCGATCTTGGCATCGTTCACGTAGCGGTTGTTGGGCGCCATCATGGTGATCTCGAAGCCGTCCTCATAGCCGGCCTCGGCCATCAGCTGCTTGGCCTTCTCCAGGTCATGGCGCGGCGCGAGGCTGTCGACATGGCCGGCATAGCCCTGTGGCGAGAACTGGGCCGCCGGGGTGGCGAAGCCCTTCATCAGCCGGTCGGCGATGCCTTGCTGGTTGATGGCATAGGCGAAGGCCTGGCGTACCCGCGGGTCCTGGAAGGCCTCGACCCGCTCCTGGTTCATGTGGAAGAGGATGATCCGGGTGCCGGACATGGTGACCAGCTTGGCGTCCTCGTCGGCGCGGATGCGCGCCAGGTCATTGGGCGGCACCGGGGCGATGAAGTCGACATCGCCGGAGAGCAGCGCGGCCACGCGGGTAGCGTTCTCGCTGATCGGCGTCATGACGATCCTGTCGACGTTGCCCGGCGAACTCTCGTCCCAGTACGCGTCGTTGCGCTCGAAGGCGATGCGCACGCCCTGCCGGCGATCGGTGACCTCGTAGGGACCGGTGCCGGAGAGGTGGCGCGAGGCGTAGGAGTTGCCGTTCTTGACGATCTCGTCCTTGGGATCGCCGTCGGCGTCGTTGCCGGAATAGAACGCGCTGTCCATCGGAAAGATGTAGGTGGCGAGGTTCGGCAGCAGCGGATAGGGCTTGGCGGTGGTGAATTCCACCGTGTGCGCATCGACGGCGGTGACCTCGGCGATCGGCTCGAAGATCGCCTTGAAGTCGGGGCTGCGCTTCAAGCGCTCGACGGTCCACACCACGTCCTCGGCGGTGAAGGCATTGCCGCTGTGGAACTCGACGCCTTCGCGCAGGGTCATGCGCATGGTGGTGGGGTCGACCTGCTCCCAGTCGGTGGCCAGGCGCGGCTCGAACTCGAGGTCCCGGGTCCAGCGCACCAGCGGGTCGAAGGTCATGTGGGAGAGCTGCAGGATGCCGCCGGACAGCTGTTCGTGGATATCGAGCGAGACCGGGTCGGCGTCGTAGGCCATGCGCAGGGTGGTCTCGGCCTGGGCGGCGGCCGGGCTCAGGGCAGCCGTGGTCATGGCGGCGCCGATGACGCTGGCCAGCAGAGTCTTGTTGAGTGTCATGTGTCGTTCCGTGCCGGATGGATTGTTGTTGGAGGCGCCTCGGCGGGCGAGGCGCAGAAGCAAACGACCGTTTCGGTACGTCCCTCAACATAGGAGGCCGGCGGGGGGAAGACAATCGAAATGGTGACTTGGCTCATGCGCCCGACGCATAACGGGGTCGGGCGCCGGTGCCGTGGACTCGGTGGTTGCGGCGGGCTCAGTCGCTGTCGGCGGACATGACACGATCGATCCGATACAGGGTGGAGACCTGGTCCAGGCCGGTGACGCTGCACTCCAGGTCGGTGATCCGGCCGTCGCTCAGGCCGTAGACCCAGCCGTGCACGGCGAGCGCCTGGCCGCGCTGCCAGGCGCGCTGGATGATCTTGGTGCGGCACAGGTTGTTGACCTGGGCCTGGACGTTGAGCTCGCACATGCGGTCGACCTGCTGCTCCAGCGGCAGATGCTCGAGGGTCGGGCGATGCAGGCTGTAGAGCTCGCGTACCGAGTGCAGCCAGTAGTCGACGATACCGCACTCGCCGCCGGTGACCGCGGCCTTGACGCCGCCGCAGCCGTAGTGGCCGACGATCATGATGTGCTTGACCTTGAGCACGTCCACGGCGAACTGCACCACCGACAGGGCGTTCATGTCGTTGTGATGGAGCAGGTTGGCCACGTTGCGGTGGACGAACACCTCGCCCGGCGGCAGGTCGATGATCTGGTTGGCCGGCACCCGGCTGTCCGAGCAGCCGATCCACAGGTAATCGGGATTCTGCTGCTGGGAGAGGCGGGCGAAGAAGTCGGGATCCTGGCGGCTCACGCTCTCCGCCCAGTCGCGGTTGCGCTCGAGCAGCTGCTTCATCTCGGTTTTCATGGTGGGGTCTCTTATGAACAGGCCATCTGACCGATAGCATTTTTTATTACCGGCATAGCGCCGGTCAATGGCCTCGGGCCTCCCTGGCGCTGCCGGTGGCTGGTATGATCGCTGCCACTTCACGCTCACCCACTTCTCAGGAGATTCCTGTGTCCGAGTACGATTACGACCTCTTCGTCATCGGGGCGGGGTCCGGCGGCGTGCGCGCCGCCCGCACCGCCGCCGCCACCGGGGCCCGGGTCGCCGTGGCCGAGGACCGCTACCTGGGCGGCACCTGCGTCAACGTGGGCTGTGTGCCCAAGAAGCTGTACTCCTATGCGGCGCACTTCCACGAGGCGTTCGAGGACGCCGGCGGCTTCGGCTGGCAACTGCCCGGCGCGCCGGCCTTCGACTGGCCGACCCTGCGTGACAACAAGATCGGCGAGATCAAGCGCCTCAACGGCATCTACGGCCGGCTGCTGGACAACGCCGGAGTGCGCCTGATCAATGGCCGCGCGACGGTGCTCGATCCCCACCACGTCGCGGTGGCCGGGGAGACCATCAGCGCCGAGAAGATCCTCGTCGCCGTGGGCGGTTGGCCCTGGGTGCCGGACTTCCCCGGCAAGGAGCTGACCGTCAACTCCAACCAGGTCTTCGACCTCGATACCTTCCCCGAGCGTTTCCTGGTGCTGGGCGGTGGCTATATCGCCGTTGAGTTCGCCAGCATCTTCAACGGCCTGGGCAGCGAGTCCCACCTGGTCTATCGCGGCGAGCTGTTCCTGCGCGGCTTCGACCGGGAGGTGCGCGAGTTCACCCGCGACGAGATGGCCAAGAAGGGCGTCGACCTGCACTTCGAGGCCAACATCGAGGCCATCGAGAAGGTCGACGGCGGCCTGAAGGTGATCCTGACCAACGGCGAGACCCTGGAGGTGGATGCCGTCCTCGCCGCGACCGGTCGGCGTCCCCACCTGGAGGGGCTGGGCCTCGACCAGTTCGACCTGGCCACCAACGCCGATGGCAGCCTGCGGGTCAACGAGCGCTTCGAGACATCGGTGCCCTCGATCCTGGCGCTGGGCGATGTCATCGGCGGTCCCGAGCTGACGCCGGTGGCCCTGGCCGAGGCCATGCAACTGGTGGAGCACCACTACGGCGAGACCACGCCGGCCCCCCTGGACTACGCGCGGATCGCCACGGCGGTGTTCTGTCATCCCAATATCGGCACCGTGGGCCTGTCGGAAGGGGAGGCCCGCGAGCAGTGCGGCGAGATCCGGGTCTACACGGCGGACTTCCGGCCGATGAAGCACACCCTGTCCGGGAGCAGCGAGCGCTGCCTGATGAAGCTGATCGTCGATGACGCCAGCGACGTGGTGGTGGGCGCCCACATGGTCGGCGAGGAGGCCGGCGAGGTGATCCAGGGCATCGCCATCGCCGTGCGTGCCGGGCTGACCAAGGCCCAGTTCGATCAGACCGTCGGCATCCATCCCACCGGGGCCGAGGAGTTCGTGACCATGCGCAGTCCCACGCGGCGCTGAACGGTCCCCGACCGGCGAGGCTGTCATCTCCTCGTCACGCCAGCGGGCCACCCTCACGAGGGTGGCCCGCTGGCGTTTGGGGCCGGGGCATGCCGTTCGCCGGGTGGACTAGACTGGGAGAAGGCCGTGCCTTCCGGGGAGCCCAGGGCATACTATAATTTCGTATTATGGTTTGTCGGCAGCAGGATAACCTGCTTTTTGAAAAGGAGGTAAGCGGCTGCTATGATGCCCCTCAAATTCGCTACAGCGAACACCCTAATGAACGCAACTACCGAGCCCTTCATTCCCTCCGCCGACCTGGCCAGGCCCAGCGTGGCCGATGCCGTGGTCGGCCACCAGGCCACCCCGCTGTTCATCCGCAAGCCCAGCCCCGACGATGGCTGGGGGATCTACGAACTGGTCAAGTCCTGCCCGCCGCTGGATGTCAATTCCGCCTATGCCTACCTGCTGCTGGCGACCCAGTTCCGCGACAGCTGCGCCGTGGCCACCAACGAGGAGGGCGAGATCGTCGGCTTCGTCTCCGGCTACGTGAAGAGCAACGCCCCGGACACCTACTTCCTGTGGCAGGTCGCCGTCGGCGAGAAGGCCCGCGGCACCGGCCTGGCCCGGCGCCTGGTCGAGGCGGTGATGAGCCGTCCGGAGATGGACGAGGTCCACCACCTCGAGACCACCATCACCCCCGACAACCAGGCCTCCTGGGGGCTCTTCCGGCGCCTCGCCGACCGCTGGCAGGCACCGCTCAACAGCCGCGAGTACTTCTCCACCGACCAGCTCGGCGGCGAGCACGACCCCGAGAATCTCGTCCGTATCGGTCCCTTCCAGACCGACCAGATCTGACACCCGATGTGGCAGCGCCGGCCCGACGCGGACCGGCACGGCACCCCTTTATCCGCCGATTCTTACCGACAGGAGGTCGCAATGCAGACCCAGACCCTCGAACGCATGGAATCCGATGTACGGACCTATTCCCGCTCCTTTCCCGTGGTCTTCACCAAGGCGCAGAATGCTCGCCTGACCGACGAGGACGGCCGCGAGTACATCGATTTCCTGGCCGGCGCCGGGACCCTCAACTACGGCCACAACAACCCGCACATCAAGCAGGCGCTGGTCGACTACCTGGCCTCCGACGGCATCGTCCACGGGCTGGACTTCTGGACCGCCGCCAAGCGTGACTACCTCGAGACCCTGGAAGAGCTGATCCTCAAGCCGCGGGGCCTGGAGTACAAGGTCCACTTCCCGGGACCGACCGGCACCAACGCCGTCGAGGCGGCGATTCGCCTGGCCCGCGTGGCCAAGGGCCGTCACAACATCGTGACCTTCACCAACGGCTTCCACGGCGTGACCATGGGGGCGCTGGCCACCACCGGCAACCGCAAGTTCCGCGAGGCCACCGGCGGCATCCCGACCCAGGGCGCCGCCTTCCTGCCGTTCGACGGCTACCTGGGCGAGGGCACCGACACCCTCGACTACTTCGAGAAGCTGCTCGGCGACAAGTCCGGCGGCCTCGATGTGCCGGCCGCGGTCATCGTCGAGACGGTGCAGGGCGAGGGCGGCATCAACGTCTCCGGCCTGGAGTGGCTCAAGCGCCTGGAGGGCATCTGCCGTTCCCACGACATCCTGCTGATCGTCGATGACATCCAGGCCGGTTGTGGCCGTACCGGCAAGTTCTTCAGCTTCGAGCACGCCGGCGTCACCCCGGACATCGTTACCAACTCCAAGTCGCTGTCCGGCTTCGGACTGCCCTTTGCCCACGTGCTGATGCGCCCCGAACTCGACAAGTGGAAGCCCGGCCAGTACAACGGCACCTTCCGCGGCTTCAACCTGGCCTTCACCACCGCCGCGGCCACCCTGCGCCAGTACTGGAGCGACGACAGCTTCGAGCGCGATGTCCAGCGCAAGGGGCGCGTGGTCGCCGATCGCTTCCAGAAGCTCGCCGCCTGGCTCACCGAGCAGGGCATCGAGGCCTCCGAGCGGGGGCGCGGCCTGATGCGCGGCATCGACGTGGGTTCCGGCGACATCGCCGACAAGATCACCGCCAAGGCCTTCGAGAACGGCCTGGTCATCGAGACCAGCGGCCAGGACGGGGGAGTGGTCAAGTGCCTGTGCCCGCTGACCATCACCGACGAGGATCTCCTCGAGGGGCTCGACATCCTGGAGGCCAGCGCCAAGCAGGCCCTCAGCTGATATGCTGATTGGTCACCGGGTCGGCCGCGCCGGCCCGGCGGCCCGCTCACCGGTCGTCCACGGCGGCACCGTGGCCGACCCGCCATAACACAACTGGAGAGCCTCCATGATCGTTCGCAATCTCGAGGAAGCACGCCAAGGGGACCGCCTGGTCAGGGCCGAGAACGGCAACTGGGACAGCACGCGCCTGTCGCTGGCCGACGACGGCGGCAACTGCTCCTTTCATATCACGCGGATCTACGAGGGCACCGAGACCCATATCCACTACAAGCACCACTTCGAGGCGGTGTTCTGCATGGAAGGGGAAGGCGAGGTCGAGACCCTGGCCGACGGCAAGATCTGGCCGATCAAGCCGGGTGACATCTACATTCTCGACCAGCACGACGAGCACCTGCTGCGGGCCAGCAAGACCATGCACCTGGCCTGCGTGTTCACGCCCGGCCTGACCGGCAAGGAAGTGCATCGTGAGGACGGCTCCTACGCGCCGGCCAACGAGCCGGACGACGAGACGCCGCTCTAAGCCACCAGGCGGTGTGATCCAAGGCCCCGGGCTACTGGCCCGGGGCCTTGTCGTGTCCGGACGGGGCGGCTAGAACAGGCCCTTGGCCAGCTCGGCGGCCTTGTGGCGGTAGGCGTCCTTCTCGTCCCGCACGTAGGCCTCGGTGGTCGCCGAGTTGGCATGGCCGAGCAGCACCTGCAGCTCGCGTATCGACATGCCCTGTTCGTGCATGAAGGTGGCGAAGCTGCGACGCAGGTCATGCGGCGTGACCGCTTCGCCCAGCAGCTCGGCACAGCGCCGTCTCGCCTTGCCCAGCACGTAGTTGATCACGCCCAGCGTCAGGCCGTTCTCGCCGATGACAGGGGTCGCGCGGTTGTTCCAGTAGGGGCAGAAGAGGGCGCCGCTGTCATAGCCGCGCTCGGTCTCCAGGTAATCGAGCAGCGCCCGCCAGACCGGCTCCGGCGGCACCACCAGGCGCTCCTTGTTGCCCTTCCCGTGAATATGGATCTCCTGGGTCCGGAAATCGATATCCCGGGGCACCCGTATCCGGGTGACTTCCTCCCGGCGAATGCCCAGGGAGGCCATGAAGGTGATGATCAGCGCATTGCGCCTGGCGGTCGGGGTACCATCGGAGGCCGCCGCCCGGATCAGGCCACGCAGCGTCGCGATATCGTGGGCACGGCCCTTGGGCTTCCTGGGATTGCTGGCCGGCCGGATCGCCCGAATCCTCTCGAAGGTGTCGGGCGACATGACCTCCATCGCCCAGGATTCCTTCGCGGTGCCTTTCAAGGCGGCCAGGTAGGCGTTGCGGGTGCTCGCCTTGTAGCCCGCATCCCGCAGGTGAGCGAGGATGAAGTGGACCACCGGTGCCCGCAGGTCGTGCCAGACGAGATGTTCGTAGTCCTCGGCGCCGAACAGGCGAGCCATGTGGTTGAGCAGGTAGAGCTTGCCACGGGCACCGGACGGGGAGTTCTGCGTCTGCAAATGGACGTGGGCGGGATTCTCGAGCCGGGGAATGGGCGCGTGGCTGACACGCATCACGGGACGCGAGGCATCGATGGCGCCGGGGCGATCCCGGTGGCCGGCAGGCAGGTGCGGGCGGTGACGCGGCGTGGGCTTGCGACCGTCGGCCGGCCCGGCGGCGTCCGGAGGGGGGGCCGGGGCGAGACGCCCGTCGCTGTCGCGATCGTCCTGATGGAACCCGCTCATGGTGTCGGTCCTTGTCATTCGCTGTGGCAGGAACGCCTGGGCGTGCATGGCCCACCGAGACGCCTAACATGATCATTTTACGGATTTTTTCGTCCGGCGCGATGATCCGGTGGTGGCGCCGCACCGCAGGCAACCCGACAGGCATGGCGAGGCAGTGGATGGCCCTGTGAATGAGTCAATTTGATCATAACGTCAATTATGTTCAATTTGATTCACGATCAGGACCACCCCGGCCCACGCCATATCCACCGGCCCGATGACCCGCTTTGCGTACCGCAGCTGCCGAGCGTCGCGGGCAACGCCGGCACCCGTCGTCACGCGAGGATGGCGTGAGTCATCGCGCCCCTTGCCCGGGCACGCGCACCCGTCGATGTCTTGGGGCGTAGTCCCGAGCGAAACCGCCTTGCTGGCCGCGGCAATGCCGGCCAGGGTGGTCCATTGCCGGGAGGGCCGCCGGCACGGGGGGCAGGTTCCCGGGCCGGCGACTCTCGCGAATTGCGTGGCGAGGAGGGCGTTCGCGCCCGGGTCGCTGGCAGGGGCCTGGCATCGCCGCCTTGCCGGCGGCCGATTCGCGCATCTCGTCCAGGGAGCACGACCGCTGCCCGAGGCTCTCGCGGCCCGTCGGGCTCAGCGATCCATCGTGCCGAACACGATGGTGATCTCCGCCAGGGTCACGCCGAACTTCTTCATGGCCGTTCGGTTGATCAGTCGCCCATCGGGCTGCAGGTACATCCAGTCATCCATGGTGAAGGTGATGTCCCGATCCTCCACGTGGACCTGCAGCGGGTAACGCATATGAAAGACATGGCCGGCTTGCCGGGCCTCGACGATGCCCTCGACATCATCGGCGCGGCCGCGCCAGCGGTTCTCGCCGGCACGCTCGAAGCGCCAGACCCGACGATCGGCCTCGCCATCCGCATAGGCGAAGCGCTCGTCCAGGATCAGGGTATCGCCGTCGAGTCGGCCATCGATGGTGACGGTGAAGCGTCGCTGCACCTCACCCTTGTAATCCTGGACCATGCCCCAGGCCCGGGTCTCGCCAGCGAAGTAAGCGGCGATATCGAGCCGGGGAGTGGTGCCGGCGTAGTGCTCGACATCCACGCTGCGGCAACCGATCACGAGCGACAGGACGGCCAGCGGGGCGAGCCATGTCCAGGGTCGGCGCCTATTCTTGTACATTTTCTGTTTCTCGTGACGGACATGTCCAAACATCCTAGCCCAGTTGCCCGGACGCCACCATGCGATACGCCAACCCGTGCCGAGGCGACTGAGGTATAGTGGCCGGCAGCGCCATGCGCCGTGACTTCGTAGAATATATATTATGTTAAATCAGTGGTGGGCCCATGCCCACCTGTCGCCATTGGCCCCTCACTCGCCTTGGGCCCGGGGCTTGCATGACAGCTCACCGTGGACAGTCGCGGCCCGCCTCCTTATCATCGCCGCATTCGTTTATTCGCTCGAACGTCCCGGCGTTCGATTCCTCGGTCTGCACAAAGGACGCTTCCGACATGCCGTTACGCCCCCCGTTGATGTTGTCTCTTCTCGGACTGACGTGGCTTGGGGGATGTGCGCTCGTGCCTGCGGATCGCCCCGAACCCCCCGAGCCCCTGACCCCGCCGGCCTTCGAGGCGCGCATCGACCGCCTCGAGGAGACCCTGTCGGCACGCTGCGATGCCCGGGAGATGCTCGCCCAGCATCGCCAGCAGCAGCAGCGGCTGACCAGCGATGTCCGCGAAGTGGGCAGCCTGCTGCGCGGCCTGAGCGGAGATGTCGCGGGCCTGAGCGCCGACGCCGCCGACTCGCCGTCGGTCGCCGACTGCCCGGCCGGCGATGAGCGCCTGGCCAACAAGACACTGCTGGGTCGCACCGAATGGATCGGCCTCCCCGGCGTCGGCACCTACCTCGAGGCGCGCATCGATTCCGGCGCCAACACCTCGTCGCTGTCTGCCGCCGAGATCACCCCCTTCGAGCGTGACGGCGAGGACTGGGTCCGCTTCAAGCTGGGCCTGAACGACGAGGATGGTGTGGTCGACGCCGTGCGCGATGACTGGATCGAGGCCCCGGTGGAACGCCGCGTGCGGGTCGTCCAGGCCAACGGCGAGCAGTCACGCCCGGTCATCAGCCTGCTGATGACCCTGGGATCGATCCGCGAGACCGTCGAGTTCACCCTGACCGATCGCATTCCCCTCGACTATCCCGTGTTGCTGGGCCGTCGCTTCCTGATGGACATCGCCGTGGTCGACGTGGCCCAGGAGCATGTCCACGAGCGCCCCAGCTTTCCCGACAATGGCCCGGCAACGGACGACGGCGCCAACGCACCCGACGGTGATGCCGAGCAGGACTCCGGCTCCGCCTCCCCCTGATCCCCAAGGAAGATGTAATGTCCCGACTGCCCTTCTACCTGGTCGTCGCCCTCCTGATCGTCATCGGTATCGGCATGAGCGTGCATCGCCACGTCGAATTCGAAGTGCCCTGGACGCCTGGTGAACAGCGCCAGGTGTGGGAGATCGAGGCCCAGGTCAACTTCCGCGCCGACGGCGGCCCCGCCAAGGTGGAGATGGCCCTGCCCTCCACCCAGGATGGCTATCGCGTGCTCACCGAGCATACCGCCTCGCCGGGTTACGGGCTGACCTTCCTCGAGGAGAACGGCAGCCGTCGCGCCCAGTGGTCGATCCGTGAGGCGCGCGGTAGCCAGCAGCTCTACTACAGCGCCCAGTTGCTGGTCGCCCCCCAGGCACGGGATGCCGACCGGCCGACGCCGGAGCCCCTGCCGGCGGTGGTCTGGGAGCGTCCCTATGACACCGCGGCCAGCGAGGTCATCGAACGCGCCTGGTCGCGCAGCTCCGACCCGCTCACCTTCGCCCGGGAACTGATCGGCGATTTCACCGACGAGCGCCAGAGCGAGAACACCCGCCTGCTGCTGACCCAGTTCGATCGCGTGCCGCTGCTGGTGCGGTTGCTCAATCAGGCCGGCGTGGCGGCCCGAGAGGTCAACGGACTGATGCTCGATCACGGTCGCCGCCGCCAGAGCCTGACGTCCTGGATCCAGGTCTATGACGACGACCGGCGGGCGCTGTTCAACCCCGTCGACGGTAGCCAGGGCCGGCCGGACAACCTGCTGCTGTGGGAGGCCTCGGGCCAGTCGGTACTGGAGGTCCAGGGGGGCTCCAACTCGCGGGTGACCTTCTCCATGCTGTCCCGCAACCAGCCCGCCGCGGCGGCCGTGCGCAACCAGCTGGCCAGGGGCTCGGACACGCTGCTGAACTTCTCGATCCATAGCCTGCCCCTGGAAGAACAGGCGCTGTTCCAGACGATCCTGCTGCTGCCGATCGGCGCCCTGGTGGTGGTCCTGCTGCGCGTCCTGGTGGGCATCAAGACCTCGGGCACCTTCATGCCGGTGCTGATCGCCCTGGCCTTCATCCAGACCACCCTGGTGACCGGGCTGATCGGCTTCCTGCTGGTCGTCGCGGTGGGGCTGGTGATCCGCAACTACCTGTCCTACCTGAACCTGTTGCTGGTGGCGCGAGTCACGGCGGTGATCATCACGGTCATCGCCATCATCTCGCTGTTCTCGGTGCTGTCCTACCGCTTCGGGCTGAATGCGGGGCTGCAGATCACCTTCTTCCCGATGATCATCCTGTCCTGGACGATCGAGCGCATGTCGATCCTCTGGGAGGAGGAAGGCCCCAAGGAGGTGCTGATCCAGGGCGGCGGCAGCATGCTCACCGCGGTGCTGGCCTACCTGGCCATGAACAACCCCTGGATTCGGCATATCACCTTCAACTTCCTGGGGGTACAGCTGATCCTGATGGCGTTGATCCTGCTGCTGGGCAACTACACCGGCTATCGACTGCTCGAGCTGCGCCGCTTCAAGCCGGTGACGGAGGACTGACGCCATGTGGACCTCTCCCGGCCGCCTGAAGGCCAAGGGCATCATCGGCATGAACCGCCGCAACATCCGCTATATCGGTCGCTACAACGACCGGCGCCTGTACCCACTGGTCGACGACAAGCTGCAGACCAAGCTGCTGGCCCAGCAGCATGCGATCACCACGCCGGCGCTGATCGGCACGGTGACCACTCAGTTCGGCGTCAAGCATATCCGCGAGATGCTCAGCGGACACGCCGGCTTCGTGATCAAGCCGGCCAAGGGCAGCGGCGGCAAGGGGATCCTGGTCGTCGAGCGGGTCGACGGCGGCGATTACATCAAGCCCAGCGGCACGCGACTGTCCCTCGAGGACGTGGAGCGGCATGCCTCCAACATCCTGTCCGGCCTGTACTCCCTGGGCGGCTCGCCGGACGTGGCGCTGATCGAGTCGCTGATCAACTTCGACGAGACCTTCGGCGAGTACACCTACGAGGGGGTGCCCGACATCCGGGTCATCGTCTTCAAGGGCTACCCGGTGATGGCCATGATGCGGCTGTCCACCGCCGCCTCGGACGGCAAGGCCAACCTCCACCAGGGGGCGGTGGGCGTGGGGATCGACATCGCCACCGGCACCGCCATCCGCGGGGTCCAGTTCGACCGGGCGCGTCATGACCATCCGGACACCGGCCACGAGCTGGCCAGCCTGTGCATCCCGGGCTGGCAGCCCCTGCTGCTGCTCGCGGCGGGCTGTTACGAGATGACCTCGCTGGGCTACCTGGGCACCGACATGGTGCTGGATCGTGACCATGGCCCCATGCTGCTCGAGCTCAATGCGCGCCCCGGCCTGGCGATCCAGATGGCCAACGGCGAGGGGCTTCGTCCGCGGCTCGACCTGATCGAGCGGCAGCCCGAGGGCATCGGCATCGAGGAACGGGTCGCCTTCGCCCAGCGCCACTTCGCCCGCCGCAGCGAACTCGCCAGCACCGAGGCTCCGCCGGTGGCCGTCACCAGCGCCTGAGCGGAACGCCGCGTGGATCGCCAGCCTCTTCATACCCAAGCATGAAATTGAAGCCTCATCCGGCTGTCGCGGGGTAAACCTGACCTCGGTCAAGGTGCCCCGCTCCCCAGCCCTCTACCCTTGCCTCCCATAATAATCACGTCGCAGCCACGGGAGGCCGCCTCATGTCACCCCCCCATCCCCGCGAATTCCCCGCCGTCCTGCTGCCCGGCGAGCTCCTGGCCCTGGCCGGCGATCACGAATGCCAGGAGATGGGCCACTATCGCTGCCTGGCCTTCCGCTTCCTGCCCTTCGGTCGGGGTATCAGCCGCCTGATGGCGACCCTGGGCATCGAGTGCGAACGGCGCCTGACGGAAATCCTCCGCTCCGCCCGTGAGCTTGCCCCGCCAGCCTCGCGTGCCGTGCCCCCGACGGCGCCTGGCAGGCAGGCAGCTGCGGCCTCCGGGCTGATCGCCGGTCGCGGCCAGGCGCTCCGCGCGCTGAAGCTGGCCGAGGCCCGAGCCGAGCACGCGGTGCGGGTGGCGACGCATCTCGAGGAGGTCAATGCCACCCCCTTCCTGCAGCCACTGCTGCTCGGCATGCTCGCCCAGAAGCAGGCCGAGCGGCATATCCTCGCGGAGCTGGTGGTGGCATATGACGGAGAGCATGCCGAGGATGCCCGGCTGGCCGCTCACGACTGGCCGCGGGGCTGGCTGGCGGGGGCCAGGCGACTGCCCGGCCTGTCCTCCGGCTGAGGGCAACGGCGCGGTGGCTGGCTCCCTCGGGGCGTGGCGCGTAGAATGTGGCCTTCATCCCAAGACCCGCATGGCCAGCATGACCGATTCCCGCGCCCTGATGCACCAGGCCGAGCGACAGTGCCGTCGCCGCGGCGTGCGCTTCACCCCCATCCGCCAGCGGGTGCTGCAGATGATCGCGGACACCCGCGGCGGCCTCAAGGCCTACGACCTGCTGGACCGCCTGGCCACGGAACATGCCGCGGCACGGCCGCCGACGGTGTATCGCGCCCTGGAGTTCCTGATCGACCAGGGCCTGGTTCACCGCATCGAGTCGCTCAACGCCTATGTCGCCTGCCCCTGTCCCGAGCATGCTCACGGCTTCCAGTTGCTGATCTGCCGCGACTGCGGCCGCGTCGAGGAGCTGCACCTGGATGACATCAACGAGCAGTTGGGCGCGCGGGCCCGGGAGCTGGGCTTCGCCGTCCAGCGCCAGACCATCGAGCTGCTCGGCCAGTGCGATACCTGCCGCTCGGCCGCCGAGGCCCTCTGACCGTGATTGCCGGAGACCGCATGTCCGATACCTTCAAGGCGCTGGAAGGCGCCGCCCGTGACAGCCGCCAGCCGCTGCCCGAGATCCTCGCCGCCATCCGCTTCAATGCCGAGGGGCTGATCCCGGCCATCGCCCAGCAGCATGACAGCGGCGAGGTGCTGATGATGGCCTGGATGAACCGCGAGGCCCTGGAGGAGACCCTGCGCAGCGGTCGGGTCTGCTACTGGTCGCGCTCGCGTGGCAAGTTGTGGCGCAAGGGGGAGTCGTCCGGCCAGCAGCAGCTGCTGCGGGCCGCGGCCCTGGATTGCGATGGCGATACCCTGCTGCTGCAGGTCGACCAGACGGGGCCGGCCTGCCACAGCGGCCGACGCAGCTGCTTCTACGTGGCCCTCGAGGGCGACCAGGCGCGGGTGACCAGCGACCCGCTGGTCGACCCCGTCACCCTCTACGGCGCCGGGACGCCGCGCTGAGCCCATGACGGCACGGCACGACCGCGGCGCGAGGCGCTGGCTCGGCCGGGCGCTGATCGGCCTGGTCCGGGGCTATCAGCTGGTGCTGAGCCCGCTGCTCGGCCCGCGCTGCCGCTACTGGCCGAGCTGTTCGCACTACGCCATGGAGGCCATCCGGGTGCACGGCCCGGGCCGTGGCGGCTGGCTGGCGCTGCGTCGGCTGCTGCGCTGCCACCCGGGCTGCCCCGGGGGAATCGACCCCGTCCCGGGCGGGCCCAGCGAGGCGCTGTGCCATGACGACCCCGAGCTCGACGAGCACTTCCGCTGCCGGGGCGAACGGACCTAGCCCCGGGTGTAGTAGCGGGCTACCACCCGCCCCGCGAGCGCCCGTGCCAGACTGACCTCTCCGCGCAATGCCAAGAGGAGAACCGCCATGTCCGGCAAGCGAATCCTGATGCTCTGCGGCGATTTCGCCGAGGACTACGAGACCATGGTCCCCTTCCAGGCCCTCCAGGCCGTGGGACACAGCGTCGATGCGGTCTGCCCCGACAAGCGCCCCGGCGATACCGTGGCCACGGCGATCCACGACTTCGAGGGCGACCAGACCTACACCGAGAAACCGGGCCATCGCTTCGCCCTGAATGCCAGCTTCGCGGAGGTCGACCCGGCCACCTACGATGGCCTGGTGATTCCCGGCGGGCGAGCGCCGGAGTATCTGCGGCTCGATGGCCGGGTGATCGAGATCGTGCGCCACTTCTTCACGGCGGACAAGCCGGTGGCGGCCGTCTGCCATGGCGCCCAGCTGCTCGCCGCCGCCCGGGTGCTCGAGGGACGCCGCTGCTCCGCCTATCCGGCCTGTCGCCCCGAGGTGGAACTCGCGGGGGGCCACTATGCCGATATCGCCGTGGACGCTGCAGTGACCGACGGCAACCTGGTCACCGCGCCGGCCTGGCCGGCCCATCCCGCCTGGCTCGCCCAGTTCCTCGAGCGGCTCGGCACCCGCATCGACCACGCCTGAGGCCCGGCTTGCCGATCCCCCTGCCAGGCGGCATGCTGTCGCCTGGCACCTCGTGCGGTGCGCCAGAACCATGCCGCCAAGGAGATCGGGATCATGTGCAAGCTATTCACCGGCGCCGACCCCGCCCTGTGGGAGTCGCAGACCCGCTCCATGCGCCTCGACGGGGTGAGCACCAGCGTGCGCCTCGAGGGGTTCTTCTGGGGCGTGCTCGAGGAGATCGGCCGGCGCGACGACCTGGGGCTGAGCCAGCTGCTCACCCGGCTGTCCCGGGAATGGATCGAGTCGGGGCGCGACGTCGATAACTTCGCCTCCTTCCTGCGCGTCTGCTGCGGGCGCTACTACGCCCTGCAGCTCGCCGGGGAGGTGCCGACGCGCCACGATGCGCCCATCGCCGACCTGGATGCCGAGGCCATCCTGGCCCGGGAGCACCGGCGTCGCCACGCCGCGACCGGGGCCCGTCAGGCCGAGGCCGCTTCCTGCCCGGCCACGCGGTAGATCCGCTCCAGCATGGCGTTCAGGCCGTTGCTGCGGGTCGGCGACAGGTGCTTGTCGAGGCCCAGGTCGGTGAGGAAGTGCGGGCTGGTGGCACGGATGTCCTCGGGGCGCCGGTCGTTGTAGATGCGCATCAGCACGGCGATCAGCCCCGAGACGATGGCCGCATCGGAGATCGCCTGGAAGTGCAGGCGCTCGCCCTCCCGCGCGTGGCGCATCCAGACATTGGACTGGCAGCCCTGGATCTTCAGCTCCGCGACCTTCCACTCGTCGGGAAAGGCCGGCAGCTGCTTGCCCATGTCGATGATGTACTGGTAGCGATCCATCCAGTTGTCGAACATCTCGAACTCGTCCAGCAGTTCCTGCTGGGCCTGTTCGGCGGTGGTCTCTGTGCTCATGGGAACTCCTCGATGTGATGGTCGCGATTATAACGTCCGGGGGCCGGCCTCGTCCGCCCCCTCGCCAGCTTGCTCGGCTGAGCCGCCGTCCGACAGCCCGTGGCGGGACTGCTGGCGATGCCACTCCGCGTCCTCGGCATGCAGGTAGCGGGCCGTGGTGTCGAGCCGGGAATGGCGCGCCGTCTCGGCCAGGTAGCGCAGCTCGACCCCGGCCTGGGCCTGGTGGGTCAGGGCCGTGTGGCGAAGCCAGTGGGGCGTGGCCCGGCGCAGTTGGGCCACCTCCCGCGTCGCCGCCTCGCCGAGCTCGCTCGCCAGGGCCCCTGCCGCCTCGTCGAAGACGCCGCGCATCAGCCGGTACAGCCGGTTCTCGCCCAGGCCGCGGCGACCGTCCAGCCCCCGCAGCAGCGGCGTCGCCTCGTCCGGGCCGGGCTCGGGGACGAGGCCGAGGTGGCCTCGCCAGTCGCCCAGCAGGCGCATCATGTCCGGCGGTACCGGGATGCGCGCCGCCTTGCCGCCCTTCCCCACCACGTCCCACCACCAGCGCCCCTCGCGCCGCTGGAAGTCGCTCATGCGGGCCGCCGCCATCTCCGAGATGCGCGGGGCCAGCAGGTAGGCGAAGCCGAACACCAGCCGGCGGCGCGCGCACTCGAAGTGGCGTCGTGGCGAGGCGCCTTGCGGTGGCTGGCGGGTCAGCCACCCCCACAGCCAGTCCCACAGGGGGCGTTCCAGGTAGCGCTCGATCCGTGACTGGCGATTGTCCAGGCGACGCCGCTTGTCGCGCATCAGCCGGAAGGGGTTGTGGGCGATCCAGCCCGCCTCGGCCAGCCAGGCGAACAGCCCCTGCAGGATGACCAGGCTCTGGCGACGGCTGGCGGGTGACAGCGGGCCGCGGAACGGACGCCAGCGAGGGTCGCGACGCGGCCGCGTCGCCCCCACCCAGCGTTCCCGGGGCTGCGGGTCGCCGAGGAAGGCCTCGAAGGCGTCGAGGTGGTCGCGGCGCAGCTCGGCGAGCCCCAGGTCCTGGGTCGCCAGCCACAGCAGCAGCCGCTCGGCCTCGCGACGATAGGCGCGCCGGGTATTGGGGCTGGCCCGGTACTCGGCGAGCCACAACCCCACCGCCTCGATATCGTCGCCGGCCGCGATATGGCTGGCGCCCTGGGCGCGTGGCGTGAGCGGCCCGGCAGGCGCCATCTCGTACAGCCCGCGCACCACCTCCTGCCCCATGACGGTCTCCGACATCCCTCTCCCTTCCCTGTGCCATACCGCGTATGACGGCTGGGTGCAGTGTCCCCGTGGTGACCCAGAAAATCAAGATAAGCCGCGTAATCTTGCTTTTTCCGCCAATAAAATAATGTAAATTACGTAGTACGTAATATGTAATTCTCTTCATTTTCCCACCCCGCCGGGGTATGCTGCGCGCATCGGCATCGCCCAAGGGCGGCGAAAGGGCAGCAAGGAGAACGGCATGGCACGCAGCGGGGTGCAGTACGAGGATGTGCAGCGGGCGATCGACACCCTGATGGCCAGGGGCGAGGCGCCCAGCGTGCAGAAGATCCGCGAGGCGCTGGGCACCGGCAGCTTCACCACCATCAGCGAGCACCTGAGGGAATGGCGCAAGCGTCGCGAGGAGAACCGTGACGTGCCCCCGCCACGGGGCATGCCGGCCGCCCTGCAGGAGCTTGCCGAGACGCTCTGGCAACAGGCCCAGGAAGCGGCCAACGAGGCCCTCGCCCACTATCGGCGCGAGGCCGACGACAAGGTGGCCGAGGCCCTGCAGAGTGTCGCCGCCGCCGAGCGCCGCGCCGAGGATGCCGAGCAGCGCGAGACCGCCCTCTCCGCGCATCTGACGCGCACCGAGCAGCGGCTTACCGAGCAGACCGCCGAGTTGGCGCGCCTGCAGGCCGACCACGCCGCCCTGCAGGCCGCCGAGGCCCGCCAGCGCGAGATCCGCGGCCGCCTCGAGACACGACTGGACCAATTGCAGGGCGAACTCGAGCGCCAGGCGCAGGCCCATCGCCGGGCGCTGGACGACCAGGAGGCGACCCAGCAGCAGCGCCTGGCTCAGGAAGAGCAGCGCCACGAGGCCGCCGAGGCCCGCCTGATGGGCCTGGTCGACGAGGCTCGGCAGGAACGGCAGGCCGCCGAGAAGGCCCATGCGTCGCGTGTCGAGCGCCTGGAGAAACGCCTCGAGGCGGCGCAGGCGGAGCAGCAGTCGCTGCGCGAGGCGCTACAGACGGAAGAGAAACGGCGACGCGGCGAGGAGTCGGCGCGCCGCGAGGCCGAGACCGTCCGCACCAGCCTGGATCAGGAACGGGTCCGTCTCGAGGCCCGGCTGGAGGACAGTCAGGCGGCCCTGGCCTCGCGCCAGTCGCGCGTGGAGGGACTGGAGAAACAGCTCGAGGATCGCCTCTGGTCGTCGCTGGAGACGATCCGCGAGAGCCGCGAGCGGCTGAGCGACACGCCCGGAAACGGCGCGGGCCCCGACGATGCGGGGCCCGAGAAGGAAGGCGCTGCCGAGACCTGAGGCAGTGCTGGCTGGCTAGCGGTAATAGGCGTTGCTGGTGTCGGTATGGTCGGTGACGTCGCGGATGCCGGCCAGCTCCGGGATGCGTTCCATCAGGGTCTTCTCGACGCCTTCCTTGAGGGTCAGGTCCACCGCGGCGCAGCCCTGGCAGCCGCCGCCGAAGGCCAGCACGGCCACCTGTTCCTCGGTGAGCTCGACCAGCTTGATCTCGCCGCCGTGGGCCGCCAGCCCCGGGTTGATCTCGCTGTAGAGCACGTAGTTGACGCGGTCGGCCAGCGGGCTGTCGGCATTGACCTTGGGCATCTTGGCGTTGGGCGCCTTGATGGTCAGCTGGCCGCCCATGCGGTCGGCATTGAAATCGACCACCGCCTCCTCGAGGAACGGCAGGCTGTGCTTGTCCAGGTAGACCGCGATCTTGTCGAGCTCGAGGCGCTCGTCGCTGGGCTCCTCCTCGCCGGGCCGGCAGTAGGCCAGGCAGGTCTCGGCATAGGGCGTGCCGGGCTGGGTGATGAAGATGCGCACGGCGATGCCCTCGACGTTCTGCTTGGCCAGCAGTTCGGCGAGGTAGTCCTGGGCACTGTCGGTAATCTGGATGCTGTCGCTCATGATGCTCTCGCTGTTCGCGCCGGGCCGCCGCGGTGCCGACCGCCGCGGCCAAAGGCCGCAATGAGGTGATGGGCCCATGGTAAGCGAGAGGCCAGCGCGAGACAATCCCGAGTGATTTGCTGGGTTTTACCGCCCGCCCCGTTACAGCCCCCTGCCGCCGCACGCCGGCTTTTGCTACCATAGCGGCTTGCTCGGACGGGGCCCAAGCCCCGCCGACTCTCGACGGCCGCCTCATATGACAAGACGCCTCAGGCGCCGCGCCGTCGATGCGCCCCGACGCCTTCACGCTGGAGATTGACCCGACCCATGGCTGCCGTCCCGACTCCCCTGACCACCACGCTTACCGAACGCCTCGGCCAGCATATCCTGATGCTGGACGGAGGCATGGGCACCATGCTGCAGAACGCGGCACTGTCCGAGGAGGAGTTTCGCGGCGAGCGCTTTGCGGACTGGCCCAGCGATCTCAAGGGCAACAACGACCTGCTGGCGCTGACCTGCCCGGACCTGGTGGCGCGCATCCATCGGGACTATCTGCTGGCCGGGGCCGACATCGTCGAGACCAATACCTTCAACAGCACGCGACTGTCCCAGGCCGACTACGGCATGGAGGCGCTGGTCCCCGAGCTCAACCGCGAATCGGCGCGGCTGGCGCGCGCGGCCTGCGACGCCGTGGCCGAGGAGACCGGCGTGCCCCGCTACGTCGCCGGGGTGCTGGGGCCGACCTCGCGCACGGCCTCGCTGTCCCCGGACGTCAACGACCCCGCCAAGCGCAACGTCACCTTCGACGAACTGCGCGACAACTACCGCGAGGCCGCCGAGGCGCTGATCGAGGGCGGCAGCGACCTGATCCTGATCGAGACGATCTTCGACACCCTGAACGCCAAGGCCGCGATCTACGCCCTCGAGGAGCTCTTCGAGGCCCGCGGCGAACGGCTGCCGGTGATGATCTCCGGGACCATCACCGACGCCTCGGGACGCACCCTGTCCGGCCAGACCACCGAGGCCTTCTGGAACTCGGTGCGCCATGCCCGGCCGCTGTCGGTGGGCCTGAACTGTGCCCTGGGCGCCGAGGAGCTGCGGCCCTACGTCGAGGAGCTGGCCAAGAAGGCGGACACCTTCGTCTCGGCCCACCCCAATGCCGGCCTGCCCAACGAGTTCGGCGAATACGACCAGACCCCCGAGGAGATGGCGGCCATCGTCGCCGAGTTCGCGCAGAGCGGCCTGGTCAATATCATCGGCGGGTGTTGCGGCTCGACGCCCGAGCATATCGCCGCCATCCACCGGGCGATCCGCGAGCTCGCCCCGCGGCCGCTGCCGCAGCGGCCCCTGGCCTGCCGCCTGTCGGGCCTCGAGCCGTTCAACATCGAGCACGACTCGCTGTTCGTCAACGTCGGCGAGCGCACCAACGTCACCGGCTCGGCCCGCTTCAAGCGGCTGATCAAGGAAGAGGACTTCACCACCGCCCTCGAGGTGGCCCTCGAGCAGGTGGAGAACGGCGCCCAGGTCATCGACATCAACATGGACGAGGGCATGCTCGAGTCCGAGGAGGCCATGGTGCGCTTCCTCAACCTGATCGCCGGGGAACCGGACATCGCCCGGGTGCCGATCATGGTCGACTCCTCCAAGTGGGAGATCATCGAGGCCGGCCTCAAGTGCATCCAGGGCAAGGCGGTGGTCAACTCCATCTCGCTGAAGGAAGGCGAGGACGCCTTCCGCGAGCAGGCCACCAAGTGCCGGCGCTACGGCGCCGCGGTGGTGGTGATGGCCTTCGACGAGCAGGGCCAGGCCGATACCTTCGCGCGCAAGACCGAGATCTGCCAGCGCGCCTATCGGCTGATGGTGGACGAGATCGGCTTCCCCCCGGAAGACATCATCTTCGACCCCAACATCTTCGCCATCGCCACCGGCATCGAGGAACACGACAACTACGCCGTCGACTTCATCGAGGCCACCCGCTGGATCCGCGAGCACCTGCCCCACGCCATGGTCTCCGGCGGGGTGTCCAACGTCTCCTTCTCGTTCCGCGGCAACAACCCGGTGCGCGAGGCCATCCACTCGGTGTTCCTCTACCATGCCATCCGCGCCGGCCTGACCATGGGCATCGTCAACGCCGGCCAGCTGGCGGTCTATGACGACCTGCCCGAGGCGCTGCGCGAGGCCGTCGAGGACGTGGTGCTCAACCGCCGCGGCGACAGCACCGAGCGGCTGCTGGAGATCGCCGACGAGTACAAGGGCGATGGCAGCGGCGGCGCCAGGAAGGAGGACCTCGAGTGGCGCAGCTGGGAGGTCGAGAAGCGCATCGAGCATGCCCTGGTCAAGGGCATCACCGCCTATATCGAGGACGACACCGAACTGGCCCGCCAGCGGGCCACGCGCCCCATCGAGGTGATCGAGGGCCCGCTGATGGACGGCATGAACGTGGTCGGCGACCTGTTCGGCGCCGGCAAGATGTTCCTGCCCCAGGTGGTCAAGTCGGCGCGGGTCATGAAGCAGGCGGTGGCCTACCTGATCCCCTACATCGAGGCGGAGAAGAGCGAGGACACCCAGGCCAAGGGCAAGATCGTCATGGCCACCGTCAAGGGCGACGTCCACGACATCGGCAAGAACATCGTCGGCGTGGTCCTGCAGTGCAACAACTACGAGGTGATCGACCTCGGCGTGATGGTGCCGGCCGAGAAGATCCTGCAGACCGCCCGCGACCAGAACGCCGACATCATCGGCCTGTCGGGGCTGATCACCCCCTCGCTGGACGAGATGGTGCATGTCGCCAAGGAGATGCAGCGCCAGGGCTTCACGCTGCCGCTGCTGATCGGCGGGGCGACCACCTCCAAGGCCCACACCGCGGTCAAGATCGAGCCGGGCTACGAGCACCCGGTGATCTATGTCACCGATGCCTCGCGGGCCGTGGGGGTGGCGGGCAAGCTGCTCTCGCCGGGGCTCAAGGAGGCCTACGTGGCCGAGATTCGCGCCGAGTACCAGACCGTCCGCGAGCGCAACGCCAGGCGTCGCCCCAAGGCCGCGGAGATCGGCTATGCCGAGGCGCGTCGCCACAAGCCGGCCATCGACTGGAAGGCCTATACCCCGCCGCGGCCGGCCCTCGAGGGCCTCGAGGTCTTCGATGACTACGACCTGACCCGGGTGGTCGAGCGCATCGACTGGACGCCCTTCTTCATGAGCTGGCAGCTGGCCGGCAAGTACCCCAGTATCCTCGACGACGACAAGGTCGGCGAGGCGGCGCGTAGCCTGTTCGCCGACGCCCAGGCGATGCTGGCGCGGATGATCGACGAGCGCCTGATCCAGGCCCGCGGCGTGATCGGCCTGTGGCCCGCCAACAGCGTCGATGACGACGTCATCGAGGTCTATGCCGACGAGTCCCGTGTCGAGGTGGTCGAGCGGCTGCACCATATCCGCCAGCAGACCACCAGGAACCGCGAGGGGGTCTGCTACAGCCTGGCCGACTTCGTCGCGCCCAAGGCCAGCGGCAAGCCCGACTGGATCGGCGGCTTCGCGGTGACCACCGGGCACGGCGTCGAGGAACTCGCCAACCGCTACAAGGCCGCCGGCGACGACTACAACGCCATCATGGTCCAGGCGCTGGCCGACCGGCTCGCCGAGGCCTTCGCCGAGCACATGCACGAGCGGGTCCGCAAGGAGTTCTGGGGCTACGTGCCCGACGAGACGCTCGACAACGAGGCGCTGATCGCCGAGAAGTACCAGGGGATCCGCCCCGCGCCGGGCTATCCGGCCTGTCCGGACCATACCGAGAAGGCCGCCCTCTTCCGTCTGCTCGACGCCGAGACCCACGCCGGCCTCGAGCTCACCGAGAGCTTCGCCATGTGGCCCGCCGCGGCGGTCTCCGGCTGGTACTTCGCCCACCCCCAGTCGAAGTACTTCTCCACCGGCAGGATCACCCGCGACCAGGTCGAGGTGCTGGCCAGCCGCAAGGGCATGTCGCTCGCCGACCTGGAACGCTGGCTGGCGCCGGTGCTGTCCTACGACCCCAGCTGATGGTGCGGCGTGACGCGACGGCCCCCCTGCGGGGGGGCGGCCCCGGTTGCGACGGACGCTGCCATGCTGCCTGAGTCCCCCCGTCGCCGGACCATCCTGCGCCTCGCCCTGCCGATCATCGGCGGCATGCTCAGCCAGAGCCTGCTCAACCTGATCGACGCGGCGCTGGTGGGCTCGCTGGGCGAGGTGCCCCTGGCCGGCGTGGGCATCGGCGGCTACGCGATCTTCCTGATCACCGCCGTGGTGTTCGGCCTGTCGTCCGGCGTCCAGGCCCAGACCGCGCGTCGCCACGGCGAGGGGGACTGGGGGCGGCGCGCCCAGGCCCTCAACGCCGGGCTCGCGATCGCCCTGGCCGTCGCCCTGCCCCTGACCCTGCTGTGCCTTTGGCAGGCGCCGCGGCTGCTGGCGCTGATCAACCAGGACCCGCTGGTGAATGCCGAGGCCGTCGCCTACTTTCGCTGGCGCGTGGTGTCGCTGGTGCCGGTGGCGATGATCTTCTGCTTCCGCGGCTACTGGAACGGCATCCAGCAGACCGGCGTGTACCTGCGCATCATCCTGGTCATGCACCTGGTCAACGTGGTGGCCAGCGTGCTGCTGATCTTCGGCTGGCTGGGCCTCCCCGCCATGGGCGCCGCCGGCGCCGGGGCCGGCACCAGCCTCTCGCTGTATGCGGGACTCGCCATCTGGGCGGCGCTGAGCCTTCGCCGTGCCACCGCTAGCGGCTTCCTGGCGGGGCGGCCCTACCCCCGGACCCTGGTCACCACCCTGCGCCTGGCCGCGCCCCACTCGTTCCAGCAGATCTGGTTCGCGGCGGGCTATGCCGTGCTGTTCTGGATCCTCGGGCAGGTCGGTACCGCCAGTGTGGCGGTCGGCCATGTGCTGGTGAATCTATCGCTGCTGCTGATCCTGCCCGGGGTGGGACTGGGCATGGCGGCGATGAGCCTGGTCGGCGAGTCGCTGGGGCGCCAGGACCCTCGCGCTGCCCACCGCTGGGGCTGGGACGTGGTGCGCCTGGCCTGGTTGTGTCTGGCGCTGATCGCCCTGCCGATGGTCCTGTTCCCCGAGGCGGTGCTCGCGCTGTTTCTCCACGAGCCGGCCCTCAGCGCCATGGGGCGGGTGCCGCTGCAGCTCACCGCCGTGATGATCGTGCTCGATGCCGCGGCCCTGGTGTTCGCCCAGGCCTTGCTCGGGGCCGGCGCGAATCGTACGGTAATGACCACCACCCTGACCCTGCAGTGGCTGGTGTTCCTGCCGCTGGCCTGGTGGGTGGGCGTTCAGCTGGGCTACGGCCTGGTGGGCATCTGGTGGGTCCAGCTCGGCTATCGCTGCCTGAACTCCGCCTGGTTCGTGATGATCTGGCAGCGACGCCGTTGGCTGAGGCTCGCGATATGATGGCGGGAGCCGGCGGCAGGCGACGATCGGGTCGCCCCGTCAGGTGCCGCGGCTCATTCCATTTCGAATATAAAGTATGAAGATTTATTCTTTTATAGAATAACCCCGACCCATTAAGGTGGGCGTCAAGCTCCGCCACTTCCAAGTTGCAGGTAAGCGCTGAATGTACCGTTACGACACCCATGATCAGACCCTGGTCGACGAGCGCGTCGCCCAGTTCCGCGACCAGATGCGTCGCTACCTCGAGGGCAAGATCAGCGACGAGGAGTTTCTGCCGCTTCGCGTGCAGAACGGTCTCTATATCCAGCGCTATGCGCCGATGCTGCGCATCGCCATCCCCTACGGGATGCTGGCCTCCTACCAGCTGCGCAAGCTGGGCGAGATCGCGGCGCGCTATGATCGGGGCTACGGCCATTTCACCACCCGCACCAACCTCCAGCTGAACTGGCCGAAGCTCGAGGACGTGCCGGACATGCTGGCGGAACTCGCCAGCGTGCAGATGCACGCCATCCAGACCAGCGGCAACGACATCCGCAATACCACCACCGACCAGTTCTCCGGCGTCGCCGCCGACGAGGACGTCGATCCGCGCGCCTGGTGCGAGCTGATCCGCCAGTGGTCGACCTTCCACCCCGAGTTCGCCTATCTGCCGCGCAAGTTCAAGATCGCCGTGACCGGGGCCGAGGAGGATCGCGCCGCCATACTGGTCCACGACGTGGGCCTGCGGCTGTGGCGTGACGACGCCGGCGAGGTGCGCGTGAAGGTCCTGGCCGGTGGCGGCCTGGGTCGCACGCCGATGATCGGCGACGTGGTCCGCGAGGACCTGCCCTGGCAGCACCTGCTGACCTACCTGGAAGCGATCCTGCGGGTCTACAACCAGTTCGGCCGCCGCGACAACAAGTTCAAGGCACGCATCAAGATCCTGGTCAAGGCGCTGGGCATCGAGGAATTCCGTCGCCGCGTCGAGGCGGAATGGGCGCACCTCAAGGATGGCTCCCAGACTCTCAACGAGGAGGCCGTGGCGGCGGTGGCCGAGCATTTCGTCGACCCCGAGCGTCGCGAGGTGAGCGAGGAATCCGTCGAGGCCTACGAGCGCCTGCGCGCCGAGAACCGCGCCTTCGCCCGCTTCGTCACCAACAACGTCACCGACCACAAGGTCCCCGGCTACAAGGCCGTGACCCTGTCGCTGAAGCGCCGCGAGCACTCGCCGGGCGATGTCACCTCCGAGCAGATGACCGCGATCGCCGACCTGGCCGACGAGTTCGGCTACGGCGAGCTGCGGGTCACCCACGAGCAGAACCTGGTGCTGACCGACGTCCCGGTGGATCGCCTCGAGGCCCTCTGGCAGCGCCTCGAGGCCCTCGGCATGGCCAACCCCACCGTGGGCACCCTCGCCGACCTGATCTGCTGCCCCGGCGGTGACTATTGCGGCCTGGCCAACGCCAAGTCGATCCCGGTCGCCCACGCCATCCAGGAACGCTTCGAGGATCTCGACTTCCTCTATGACCTGGGCCCGCTGGAGCTCAACATCTCCGGCTGCATGAACGCCTGCGGCCACCACCATGTCGGTCACATCGGCATCCTCGGCGTCGACAAGAAGGGCGAGGAGTACTACCAGATCTCGCTGGGTGGCAGCCAGGGCAACGGCGCCTCCCTGGGCAAGATCCTCGGCCCGTCCTTCTACCGCGAGGATGTGCCCAGCGTGATCGACAAGCTGCTGCAGGTCTACGTCGGCGAGCGCACCGCCGACGAGACCTTCCTCGACACCTATCGCCGCATCGGCCTCAAACCCTTCAAGGAGCGTGTCTATGCCTGAGCAGACCTCCAGCCGTCCCCTGATCGTCGAGCGTCGTGTGGTGAGTGACGAGTGGGTTCTCTGCGAGTCCGCCGAGGCGTGCCCCGAGGGCCAGCCCGCCATCGTGCCGCTGGAGGCCTGGCAGGCCTCCCAGCAGGGCCCGGACATCGCGCCCTGGCTGGCCAGCGACACCGAGATGACTGCGGCGCTGGCCGAGGAGCTCGAGGCCGCCCCACTGGTCGCCATCGACTTCCCCAGGTTCACCGACGGCCGTGGCTACAGCATCGCCCGGCTGCTGAGGGAGCGCCATGGCTACACGGGTCAGATCCGCGCCGTGGGGGATGTGCTGATCGACCAGCTGTTCTACATGTCGCGCTGCGGCTTCGACGCCTTCTCGCTGCGCGAGGACCAGGAGGTCGAGGTGGCCCTGAAGGCCCTGGATACCTTCAGCCTGAGCTACCAGCCCGGCGTCGACGATCCGGAACCGCTGTTCCGTCGGCGCCAGCGTAAGCCGGGAAAGACTGAGGCGGATCGGGCCATGGCCTGATCCGCAGTCCCCGCACCACCGATGACGACGCCGGCCACGAGGGCCGGCGTCGTCGTTGTCACGCCCGCCTCAGCCGCGCCGCTTCTGCTGTCGCTCGCGGTTGGCGGCCCGGGCGCGCTCGCTCTTGCGCAGCATCACCCAGGTGGCCCCCAGGCCACCGTCGGCCTGGCCCGCCGAGGCGAAGGCCTGTACCTCGTCGAAGGTCGGCAGCCACTTGGCCAGGTAGGAGCGCAGCACATTGGGCGGGCTGTCGATCTCGCGCCCCCGCCCGTGGATGATCAGCACCGAGCGCAGGTCATGCTCCCAGGCCTCGCGCAGGAACGCCGGCAACGCCCGGCGGCATTCCTCGAGGGGGCGACGGAGCAGGTGGAGGCTGGCCTGTACCGGATAGCCGCCATGGCGCAGGCGGTCCATCACCCCCTGCTGGATGCCGTCGCGGCGGAAGGCCAGCGGATCGAAGGGCGGCACCAGGTCGACGAAGTCGTCGGAGAGCATGTCGCACCCCTCGTCGCCGCCGGCGGCACTCTCGCGACGGGCGAGTTGCGCCTCGCTCGGGCCGGCATGACGCCGGCCGGCATCGGCCCGGTCCGTGCCGCGACGCAGCGGTCGCACTTCCCCGACGAGGGCCCGAAAGTCCAGGTCGTCATGGCGGGACTGGGTCATGGGACACCTCCGTCGCAGATGATCTGGTTGCCATCCTAGCAAAGCGCGCCGGGGGGCTTAAGTCCCGGCCCCCGGCATGTCAGGATGGCCCGACTGCCCGGATCCCATCATGAGTTCCCCCATGCCGCGCCGCTTGATCGCCGTTTGCCTGATTGCCTCGCCGGTCGCCCTCGCCGGCTGGCTGTGGCTGACCCTGCTCAGCCCCTGGACCTATGAGCGTCCCGAGCACCTGGCGCCGGTGTCCCCGGGGGTACACCAGCTGTTCGTCTACGGCACCCTGCGCCATGCGCCGATCCGCTGGCTGGTCTATGGCCGCGTCGGTGACCCCGAGCCGATCAGCCTCGCCGGCTATCGCCGCGAGGGGCTGGACCTGGTCCCCGCCGACGGCGCCAGCGTCGAGGGCCTGCTGCTGCGAGTGAATGCCGAGGAGCTCAGGCGCCTCGACCGCTACGAGCGATTGGGCATCCGCTATCGACGGGTGCGCGTTCGACTCGCCGATGGACGCGACGTCTGGACCTATCGACGCCTCGATTGAGCTGGTGAGAGGTCGGCTGGCGATGGCTGGTATGCACGATAACGGTATAATTATTTCACGACCTGCCTCAGGCACTATCTTGATCTGTAAAGCGCCGCCAAGGAGCGCCCCATGGATGCCGAAATCGGCCTGCTGGACATGCTGACCCGCCTCTCCGTCGCGGCGGGCCTGGCCATGGTGCTGGGCCTCGAGCGGGAGCTGCGCGGCAAGCCGGCGGGGCTGCGTTCGCACATGCTGGTCGCCCTGGGGGCCGCCGCCTTCCTGATCGTCGGCCTGCAGATCCTGTTCGCCACCGCCGAGGGGGATCCCTCGGCACGTATCGACCCGACCCGGATCATCGAGGGCGTGATCGGCGGTATCGGCTTCCTCGGTGCCGGCAGCATCATCCGCAGCGGCTCCAGTGTCCACGGGATCACCACGGGGGCCTCGATCTGGCTGGCCGGCGCCATCGGCATCGCCGCCGGGGTCAACAACTTCGCCCTGGCGGCCATGGTCACCGGGCTGGCCCTGGTGATCATGTCGCTCCTCGGGGCCATCGAACGTACCCTTCCCCATCGCCGGCGAGACGACTGACAACCGCCCCCACCCCCGGTTGTGGCGGCGCTCGAGCACGGCCTACAATGAGCCGCGTTCATCACGACCCGACCACAAGGACCCTGCGTCATGATCACCCTCCTGCATAATCCGCGCTGCTCCAAGTCACGCCAGGCCCTGGCCCTGCTGGAAGAGCGCGGCGTCGATGTCCAGGTCCGTCGCTACCTCGACGACCCCCTCGACGAGAAGGAGCTGCGCTCCCTGATGGCGCGGCTGGATGCCGACGGTCAGGCCCTGGTGCGCACCAACGAGGCCGAGTGGAAGGCCCTCGGCGCCGATCCCCGGGATCCGGATCAGGTCGTGCAGGCCATCGTCGCCCACCCGCGGGTGATGCAGCGGCCGATTGCCGACGACGGGAGCCGTGCCGTGATCGGACGCCCTCCGGAAGACGTCCTCGCCCTGCTCGACTGATCCGTCCTCTCCCGTACCAGGAAGCCCCATGTCCGTGCCCTTGCCCTATGTCCTGATCCTCTATTACTCGCGGCATGGCGCCACCCGCGCCATGGCCGAGCGCCTGGCCGCCGGCGTCGAGTCCTGCCGCGGCATCGAGGCGCGGCTGCGTACCGTGCCCCCGGTCTCCCCCACCTGCGAGGCCGTCGACCCCGAGATCCCCGCCGAGGGAGCGGTCTACGCCAGCCTCGACGACCTGCGTCACTGTGCGGCGCTGGCCCTGGGCAGCCCGACGCGATTCGGCAACATGGCCGCGCCGCTCAAGCACTTCGTCGACTCCACCAGCGAGCTCTGGCTGGGCGGCACCCTGGTGGACAAGCCGGCCACCGCCTTCACCTCCACCTCGAGTCTTCACGGCGGCCAGGAGACCACCCTGATCTCCATGCTGCTGCCGCTGCTGCACCACGGCATGGTCTATGCCGGACTGCCGTACAGCGAGATCGAGCTGATGGAGACCCGCGCCGGCGGTACCCCCTACGGGGCCAGCCACGTGGCCGGCAAGCGCAGCGATCGCCCGCTGGACGATCAGGAGCGTCAGCTCGCCTTCGCCCAGGGCAAGCGCCTCGCGCGGCTCGCCCTGGCCCTCGCCCACCGGCCCGGAGAGCGCTCATGAGACAGTGGCTGGAAGATCTCGAGGCCCGTCGCGGCCTCGATCACCTCACGGCCGGGTCCCGCAAGCTGGTGGTGGTCAGCTATGCGCTGCTGCTGATGATGATGGTCTACCGTGGCCTGGCCGTGGACAGTGACGGCAGCTCCGTCGGCCCCCTGGTGGCCTTCGTCCTGCCCCTGCTGCTGTTCCTGCCGTCGATCCTGGCGCGTCGCGCCCGGGGGCATGCCTGGCTGGCCTTCGTCAGCCTGCTCTACTTCACCCAGGGCGTGATGGTCGCCACCCTGCCCGGTCAGGCGCCCCGCGGCATCCTCGAGTCGCTGGTGTCCCTGGCCCTGTTCACCGGCTGCATGGGCTATGCCCGCTTCCGCAGCCGCCAGCTGCGGCAGTGAGCCATCATGGGGCCGCCGAAATGGCCCCGGACGTCTTCACCGTCAGTGCCATTTCGGCGGCCCCCGGCGGCGGGGGCACGAGACATATCAGGCTTGTCTCGCCGACCCGCCGGGCGACCGGCAGGGCCGGACACCATAAGCTTAGCGATAAATATCCCCTGGCCGACCCGTAGCGGGTGTTGAGGTCGACCCGACAAGCGGCGACCATGAGAGTGAATTCGAGGAGAACGCCATGACACGCGATATCGCCGATATCCGGCGCGACTATGAAGGCGGGCGCCTGGAGGAATCCCGGATGCCCGACCGGCCCACCGAGCTGTTCCGAGAGTGGCTGGCCCTGGCCCTGGAGGCCGAGGGCGACGATGGCAATGCCATGACGCTGGCCACCGTGGACAGCCAGGGACTGCCCCATGCCCGGGTGGTGCTGCTCAAGGGGACCGACGAGCGAGGCCTGGTCTTCTATTCCAACTACCACAGCCACAAGGGCAGCGAACTGGCCAACGTGCCCCATGCCGCCCTGGTCTTCTGGTGGCCATCACTGTCCCGGCAGGTGCGCGTCGAGGGCGCGGTGGAACTGGTCAGCGAGGCGGAGTCCAACGACTATTTCGCCAGCCGGCCGCGCGCCAGCCAGCTGGGTGCCTGGGTCGCCACCCAGAGCGTGGTGATTCCCGACCGGACCTGGCTGGAGGAACGCGAGCAGCGCTTCGAGCAGGCCTACGAGGGTCAGACGATCCCCCGCCCCATCCACTGGGGGGGCTACCGGGTGGTGCCGGAGATGATCGAGTTCTGGCAGGGACAGCCCAGCCGCCTCCACGACCGCATCCGCTACGAGCGCCGCGACGGCCACTGGCAGCGTTTCCGCCTGGCGCCCTGAACGGCGAGCGCCCTCGCCTCCTCGGCGGGGGCCATCAATCCGGCTGGCTCTCCAGCCGGTGGCGCTGCCAGTCGCTCTGCGGCTCGTTGAGGCGCAGCACGGCATCGATCACCTGCTCCTCCATGTTGTAGCGCTGGGTGAAGCCGAGGTGCTTCATCAGCGAGCGCATCGGGTGGTTGTCGACCATGATCTTGCCGATCATCTCCAGGGTGCCGACGCTCCGACAGTAGCGGATCATCTTTTCCATCAGCAGGCTGCCGATGCCCAGCCCCTGCAGGTCGTCGCGAATGATGATCGAGAACTCGGTGCGGATGTTGTCCGCATCGTTCCACACGCGCACCACCCCCAGCATCTGCTTGCCGCCGTCCTCCAGCGGGTGTTCGGCGATGAAGGCCATCTGGCGGTCATAGTTGATGTGCGACAGCATCGACAGGTCGCGCTGGGTCAGGTCGGCCTTGTGGTGGAAGTAGCGGAAGCGGATGCTCTCCTCGGAGAGCCGGGTATGGAAGCGGGTGATCAGCGGCGCATCCTCGGCGCGGATGGGACGCACCTCCACGTCCCAGCCGTTGTTGAGGGTCACCCATTCGCGCAGTTCCTCGGGATAGGGCATGATCGCGAAGCGCGCGGGCCGGCCCAGGTCCATGGCGAAGTCCACCGCCACCAGGCCATCGCGATTGAGCAACAGCGGGTTGAGCTCCAGGCCGCGCAGTTCGATCAGGTCGCTGGCCATCTGCGACAGGGTGACCAGCAGCTTGCCGATGCGCTCGAGGTCCCGCTCGGGATCGCGGGAATGCTCGCGGATCAGCCGGGCGGCATGGGTGCGGCCGACCAGGTCGGCCGCCAGGCTGATATTGAGCGGCGGCAAGGCGACCTGGCGATCGGCCAGGATATTGACCTTGTAGCCGCCGATGCCGAACACGATGAGCGGGCCGAAGACCGGGTCCCGGGTGATGCCGGCACTCAACTGCATGGAGTGCTTGCCCCGCTGCATCGGCTGCAGGCAGTACTCCCGCACGCGAAACTCGGGAAACTTCTCCGCGACCTTGTCGCCCAGCCGGGTGACGCCCTCGGCCACCTGCGCCGGCGTGGTCAGATCCTGGAGCAGGCCGGCCGAGATCTTGTGCGGATGCTGGCGGTAGCGAAACGGCCGGCAGTTGCCGTCATGGACCACCTTCAGGGCCATCGCCCCCTCGAGAGTCGTCGCCGCCTCGGCGGCCTCCGCCGGCGTGCCGACATAGTGACGCGGGGCCACCGGGATGCCATAGGCCTCGAGCACCCGGGCGGTCTCGGAATGCAGCAGGCATTCCCGTTGCCGGGCGCGAACCTCGTCGAGCAGGGTCCGGCAGCGACGGCGGATCTCCGCCGTGGTGGCGAACGGCAGGCTCGGCGGCGTCTGCTGCAGCAGGGCCTGGACCCGCTGGTAGTCGACCATATGCATGAACGCCCTGACCGCCTTCTCGGGCGAGGTATAGGTCGGGATGCCGGCGAGATTGCACTCGTGGCGCGCCGGCAACGCCTCCTCGAGCCCCATCCAGCTGGTCAGCAGGTTACGGCGAAAGCGCTTGCGCGCGGCGATGATCGCCTGGGCGGTAGCCCGGGAGGGCGCCAGGCGGGTCGGCGCATGCACCACCAGCACCGCATTCACGCCCGGATCGGCGGCCACCAGCGCCAGCGCCTCGACGAAGCGCTCCGGCGTGGCGTTGCCTCCCAGGTCCACTGGGTTTTCCCCGGGCTTGCTGATGTCCACGTCGTCGCGGCGCAGCGCCCGACGGGTCGCCTCGCTGAAGCCGGCCAGCCGGCCCCCGGCACCGATCAGCTTGTCGATGGCCAGCATGGCCGGCCCCAGGCCGTTGGCGACCACCGCCAGGCGATCGCCACGCAGCGGCTTCATGCGCGACAGCGTCTCGAGGGCGTCGAACAGCTCATCGGAGTCATCGACCCGCACCACCCCGGCCCGGGCGAAGGCGGCATCGAAGACCTGGTCGCGGTTGGCGATGCCCGGGGTCGGCGGCAGGCCGGAGATATCCGACTCGGCGGTGCGCCCGCTCTTGATGGCCAGGACCAGCCGATGGCGCGAGGCATCGCGCAGCGCGGTCATGAAATGCTGGGCGTCGAGGATCCGCTCGAGATGCAGCAGGATGGCCTGGGTCGGCGCGAACTGGTTGATGTAGTCGATCAGATCGGGCAACAGCACATCGACGCTGTCGCCCACCGTCAGCAGGTGCGAGAAGCCGATGCCGCGGCCGGCGGCCCAGTCGATCATGGCGTTGCCGAGCATGCCGGACTGCCCCAGGTAGGCCACGCGGCCCTTCTTCACGGGCTGGCTGGCATAGGAGGCATTGAGCCGGCGCCCCGGCACGATCAACCCCATGCACTCCGGGCCCAGCACGCGGATTCCCGACGCCCGGGCCGCCGCCAGCATCCGCCCGCGGATCGAGCCCTCGTCGCCACGCTCGTCGTCCAGGTGGGCGCCGCCCGACAGCACCAGAGCGGCACGCACGCCGAAACGACCGAGCTGGTCGATCAGTCGCGGGACCGTCTCCACCGGCGAGCAGATCACCGCCAGGTCGGGCACCTCCGGTAGCCGGGAGACCCGCGTGACACAGGGTTCGCCGAAGACCCGCTCATAGCCCTTGGGGTTGACGGCCCAGAGCGTGCCGGGAAAGTCCCCTTCGCGGAGGTTGCGCATCACCAGTCCGCCCATGGATTGCGGCTTCTCGGAGGCACCGATCACCGCGATGGTGCGCGGCTCGAAGAAGTGGTGCAGGAAGCGGGTACTCATGGGCTCCTCCATCGGATGCGGGCAGTCCCCTGTGTACGACTTATTGACACTGTCCTGCAAGGCCCCGCCACGCCTAAGGTGATCGTCATCGACCCGGAGCGCGTGCATGATAACGGCCTACCTCTCCCATCCCGATTGTCAGCGGCACCATATGGGGCCCGAACACCCGGAAAGCCCGCTGCGCCTCGAGGCGATCCGCGCGCGGCTGATGCTCAGCGGCATCCTCCAGCAGACCATGCAGTCGGACGCCCGGGAAGCCACCGAGGAGCAGCTGGCCCGGGTCCATCCCCTGCGTCACCTGCGGGCCCTGGACAAGTGCCTCCCCGAGCACGGCATCGTGGCCCTGGACGGCGATACGCTGATGAATCCCGATACCCTGCTGGCGGCCCGGCTGGCCGCCGGCGCGGTGGTGCGGGGCGTCGACCTGGTGTTCCGCCAGCAGGCCGACAACGTCTTCTGTGCCGTGCGCCCGCCCGGCCATCACGCCGAGGCCACCGACGCCATGGGCTTCTGCTTCTACAACAACGTGGCGGTGGGCGCCGCCCACGCCAGGGCCAAGTACGGCGTGCGACGGGTGGCGATCCTCGACTTCGATGTCCACCAGTGCAACGGCACCATCGACATCTTCCAGGACGACCCGGAGGTGCTGGTCTGCACCAGCTTCCAGTATCCCTTCTATCCCTGGCGCTACCTGCGCAGCGAGTCCCGGAACGTGATCAACACGCCGCTGGACGCCGGCACCGACGGGCCGACCTTCCGCCGCGCCATCGAGGACGACTGGCTGCCGGCCCTGCATGCCTTCAAGCCCGAGCTCGTACTGGTCTCGGCGGGCTTCGATGCGCATCGCGAGGATCCCCTGGCCGAGCTGTGCCTCGAGGACGAGGACTATCACTGGGTCACCCGGCTGGCCATGGAGATCGCCGCCCTCTATGCGGACAACCGCCTGGTCTCGGTGCTCGAGGGGGGCTACGACCCGGACGCCCTGGGTCGCGGTGCGGAGGCCCACCTCAAGGCGCTGCTTGGCCTGCCGTTCGCCTGAGCGACGCCGCAGGTTTCCTCGGGGCGGGAAACATCCCGGGCAGCGTGCCCCACCGTCCGAGGCCGTCGTCATCGCCCTGACAGGCGTCGTTCCCGGGCCCGACGGTCGCCGGGGATATGGTATTCTGTAGGAAACCTGTTTCCGATAGTGAATGCCGCATGCCCGCCACCAACGATCAGGACGCCGCCCTACGCATCGCCTCGGGGCGCAAGCCCTTCGTCGAGCCCCAGCGACTCGGCGAACGCCTCCGCGAGATCCGCCTGGCCAACCAGTGGACCCTGGGCGACGTCAGCGAACGCACCGGCCTGGCGCGCTCCACCCTGTCCAAGATCGAGAACGACCAGATATCGCCGACCTTCAGTGCCGTGCAGAAGCTGATCAGCGGTCTCGATATCGACCTGCCGCAACTGCTCTCCCAGCCCAAGTCCAAGACGCGCACCATGGGCCGTCGTGACCTGACCCGCCGCGGCGAGGGCCAGTTGCACCCCACGCCCACCTACGAGCACGAGCTGCTCAGCTGCGAGCTGGCCCAGAAGCGCATGATCCCCTTCAAGACGATCGTGCGGGCACGACGCTTCGAGGATTTCTGCCAGTGGGTGCGCCACGACGGCGAGGAGTTCATGATGGTGCTCGAAGGCGAGATCCTGCTGTTCTCCGAGTTCTACGAACCGCTGCGCCTGGTCAAGGGCGACAGCATCTACTTCGACAGCGACATGGGGCACGCCCTGGTGTCGGTCAGCGAAGAGGACGCCGTGGTGCTGTCGGTCTGCACCCCCCGGGATGGCCGCTAGCGGCGACGCTCACGCCCGCCCCGGGCGGTCGCCGGGCCGCCGCGCGGGCATGGCATCCAGCTCCAGGCGCCCCTCGCCACCGATGGCCTGGAAGTGGCGGCCCTTGGCCCGCGCCACCAGCAGCACCCCGAACCGCTCGGCGAGCTCGACGCCCTTCTGGGTCACGCCGGAGCGTGACACCAGCACGCCGATGCCCATCTGGGCCACCTTGAGCACCATCTCCGAGGTCAGCCGGCCGGTGGTGTAGAAGATGTCCGGCGCCGCCTGCGCCTGCTCGCGGCCCAGCCACTGGCGCCCCGCCAGGGTATCCACGGCATTGTGCCGCCCCACGTCCTCGACGAAATCCAGCACCGCCGACTGGCGACACAGGGCGCAGCCGTGCACGGCACCCGCGCTGCGATAGGTCGCGTTGTAGGCGCCGAGGTTCTCCAGCAACCCATAGAGCACCGACTGGCGCAGCCGGGTGCGGGGCAACGGCGTCAACGAGGTGGCCTCCAGCAGGCGCCCGAAGACGGTGCCCTGGCCGCAGCCGGTGGTCACCGTGCGCTGACCGAGCCGCTCCTCCAGGTCCTCGGGCAGGCGGCGGGTCACCACGGCGGCGGCCTCCACCTCCCAGTCCACCTGCACCGCCTGAAGATCCTCGATGTTCCCCAGCAGGCCCTGGTTGCGCAGGTAGCCCACCACCAGCGCCTCGGGATCCGCCCCCAGGGTCATCAGGGTGACGATCTCGCGCTTGTTGAGGTAGACCGTCAGGGCCCGCTCCGCGGCGATCGCCTGTGGGCGGGCCTCGCCGAACTCGTCGACGACGGTGATCTCGAGCGTGGCCGGCAGCCGGGCGTGGCTCAGGTGGATGTCGTGCATGCGAGGGACTCCAGCGATGGCGTTGATGACGATGATGGCATTCCCCGCCCGCCGTGTCTTTACTGCAGGGAAACCCTCAGGAGTCACGGCATGAGCACCGGCACCACTCGACGACTCAGTGTTTCCCTGCGCGCCGACCGCGTCACCAGCAAGGGCTTCACCGCGACCCGCTGGCGAGTCGCCGATCTCGTGTCCGGGGATGGCGCCCCCCACCCCCTGGACCTGCAGCTCACCCGCACCGAGCGGGCCGCCTATCGCTTCAACCTGGCCTCGGACTCGCCGCGGTTGTTCGTCAACGCCGGCGATGCCGACGCCGAGCCAAGGCCCGCGTCGATCACCGCCAGCCAGGAGGTGGCCGCGGCCTGGCTGGACGGCGAGCAGCGCGTGCTGGAGGTCGCCATGCCCCTGGCGATCCAGGTCTGGCTCGAGGCCTACCTGGCCCGCCATGGCGAGGCGGCCGACGAGGGGCGCAAGAAGAAGCGCAAGGGCGCCGGCCGTGCCCGGGAGCACACCCCATGAGCCATTGGCAGCGTTGGTCCCGGCGCAAGCGGGGCGTCATCGGCGACGACGAGATCGACGACGCGGCGGCGCCCCCGGTGCGTGAGGGGCGCCTGGAAGCCGAGGCCGCCCCCGACACCGAGCCCGTCGCGGCCCCGCAGAGGCCGGCCAGCGACCCCGAGGCGCAGCTTCCCGACCCCGACAGCCTGCCGGCGGGCAGCGATATCACCGCCTTCATGGCGCCCGGGGTCAGCGCCGGCCTGCGCCGACGCGCCCTGAAGCGCCTCTTCGCCGCCGAGCATTACGGAATCCGCGATGGCCTCGATGACTATGACCAGGATTTCCGTCGCACCCTCACGCCACTGGCGGGCCAGGCCGCGCAACGCCTGCGCCGCTGGCTCGACGCCCCCGCCGACGAGCGTGATGACGGGACGGCCGGCGAGCCCCGCGAGGTCGCCAGCGATCCCGCCGCCTCCCCCGGGGACGACGCCGCCCGTGTCGAGACACGGGCGAACGACGGGAGCGGCCACCCGGTGGACGACGAGGCAACCACGTCGCCCTCGCCGGATGCCGGCGCCTCCCCCTTAGACCAAGGATCATTGGCGAGAACGGGAAAACCCAACAAGACTCGATGAATGAGCATTACATAATAAAAACGCGCATCTAAGCTTTGTCTGAAAAGTCGACGAGCGATGGCCAGGGCTAGGCCCGCTCCCGGCGGGCCAACGCATTTCCCACATCCATGTGGGTCACAAGGCAAAAATCGGAGAAAAGACGGAGTTTACGCGGTGTAAATGAGTACTTTAACCGGGCTCGCGCACGAGCCGATTTTTAACGCCGGATGGGCGAGCGCAGGCAGTTTTCAGACAAGGCGTAGACCGTGAGGCTACATGAACCAGCAAACCGACCTGCTGGCGGTGGACGAGGCGGACGAGCCCCGTAACCGCCGGGCACGCGAGCTTGCCCGCCGCCAACTCTCCTGGCCCGTCAACCTGGCCCCGGAGACCCTGAGCTATGTCAGCGAGGGCCATGCCCTGCTGCTCGGCAACGAACGCCACGTGCGGCGCGCCGCCAGGGCCCTCGCCGATACGGCGCTGGGCTCGCTTAGCCTGCTGTTCAGCGAGCCCCTCGCTCCCGGCGAGGACGGCGACGACGCTGCCCTGCTGGCGGCCACCGACCACCTCTCGCAGCACTCCCTCTGCCGGGACCAGCGCCACCAGCTACGCTTGACAGGCTATCTGGGAGGCTTCTGCGCGACGCTGGACACGCCCGGCGGCCCCCTGGACCTGGCCAGGCTGCTGGCCGGCCGCGCGCATTTCGACCTGGTCATCGACCTCGGCGAGGCGCCCTGCCTGGCGCTGGAACTCCCCCCGCCCGGCTACCTCGCCTTCCACTGGGAGGACGCGGCGCGCGACACGCGCCTGGCCGAGGCCGCCGAGCTGGTGGGCGAGTTCGACAAGCCCCGCTACGTCCAGGTGGATGCCCAGCGCTGTGCCCATGCCGCCAATGGCCAGCCGGGCTGTACGCGCTGTCTCGAGGTGTGTCCCGCCGATGCCATCGCCAGTCGCCGGGGCCGCATCGAGGCCTGGATCGAGATCGACCCCTACCGCTGCCACGGCGTGGGCAGCTGTGCCAGCGCCTGCCCCACCGGCGCCATCGGCTACCGCCAGCCCACCGCCTCGCGCCAGCTCGACACCCTGCTGGGCTGGCTGGCGGCCTACCGGGCGGCCGGGGGACGCACGCCCGTCGTGCGCTTCCTCGCGGACGGGACGCTGGTCGGGGAGGACAGCGCCGCGGGGCATGTGATCGACATCCCCCTCGAGGAGCTCGGCGCCGCCGGCCATGACCAATGGCTCGCCGCCCTGGCCGGCGGTGCCGCCGAGGTCCGCCTGCAGTACCACGCCGGCATGCCCGAGCGGCTGACGGCCTTCCTCGACGACCAACTGGCGCTGGCGCAGGGGCTGCTCTCGGCCCTGGGCCATGCCCCCGAGCGGCTGGTGTGCCTGGCCCCCGGCGACAGCGCCGGTCGCGATGCCCTTCCCGCCCTGGCCACGCTGACCACCACGCCCCTCGCGCTGACCGGCGACGACAAGCGAGCCCGCCTCGACCAGGCCCTCGACCGCCTCGCCGAACTCGGCTTCCCGGATGGCGCACGCCATGCCCTGCCGGCGGGCGCGCCCTATGGGTCGGTCGCGGTCAACGAGGCGACCTGCACCCTGTGCATGGCCTGCGTGGCGACCTGTCCCACGCCGGCCCTGGGGGCGGGACGAGACGCTCCGCGTCTCGACTTCCGCGAGGCCGACTGCGTGCAGTGCGGCCTGTGCGAGGCCGCCTGCCCGGAAGACGCCATCCGCCTGGAGCCGGGACTGCTGGCCGACCCGTCGCGCGGCGAGCGACGCGTGCTGCACGAGGACGCGCCCTTCGCCTGTCTGCATTGCGGCAAGCCCTTCGCCAGCGCCGGCACCATCGCCGCCATCCAGGCCAAGCTGGCCGATCATCCGCACTTCGCCGGCGAGGCCGCCCGGCGGCTGGAGATGTGCGAGGACTGTCGCGTTCGCGATGCCTGGCGGGCGCTGGCCCGCGACCCCGACGCGCAATCGAGGGTATGACCATGACCCGGGAACCACCAACGGCCGAGCCCCGCGACGAGACGCGGGCCCTGCGCGCCGATATCTACCGGCTGCTGGCCCGCCTGCTGCGGGCGCCGCCCGACGAGGCGCTGCTCGCCTGGCTGGCGACCCTGACCCCCGAAGGCGACGGCGAGCTGGCCCGGGCCTGGCAGGGCCTGGCCCAGGCCGCCGCGGCGGACGCGGCGGACGCCCTGGCGCGGGCCCATTTCCGCCACCTGGTCGGCGTCATCGAGGGCGACGTCACCCCCTATGCCTCCTGGTACCGCAACGGCGCCCTGATGGACGAGGCGCTGGTCGCCCTGCGCCGCGACCTGCGTCGTCTGGGCATCGCCCGCGCCGAGCACAGCCGCGACCCCGAGGATCACCTGGCGGCGGAGCTGGAGGCCATGGCACTGCTGGTGGAGACCGCCCCCCGGGAGGAGGCCGGCTTCTACCGCCGTCACCTGGCCCCCTGGGCGGCTCCCTGCCTGGCGGACCTGGCCGCCGTCGACACCCCCTTCTATGCCCGCCTCGGTGAGCTCGGCCGCGCCTTTCTCGCCGAGGAGGCGCGTCGCCTGGCAACGACCGGCAGCGAAGCCCCCGTGCGGTTCGTCACCCCGCCCGTGCCCTGAACGAGGAGACTCCCATGTCCACCGAACGCAATCCCCAGCGCCGCCGCTTCCTCAAGACCCTCGGCCTCGGCACCGTCGCGGCGGGGGCGGCCGCCGGCATCGGCCAGGTGCCCCTGGTGCAGGCCGAGACCACCGCGCAGGACGCCGCGCGGGACGAGACACCGCGGGGCTACCGCGAGACCGCGCATATCCGCGCCTACTACGCCACCCTGCGCGACTGAGTCCGCGCCCGCCAGGAGATCGATACCATGCGACTGACGCGAAGCTCATCCACTCCCCGGACCGGCGGGCTCGGCATCTCCCGGCGCCAGTTTCTCAAGCGCAGCGGTGCCACCACCGGCGGCCTGGCCGCCGCCGGCTTCATGGGCGCGCCGATGATGCGCCGGGTCGACGCCGCGGAGAAGACGCCGTATTCCGACGCTCCCATCGAGACCAAGCGCACCGTCTGTTCCCATTGCTCGGTGGGCTGCGGGGTCTACGCGGAGGTACAGGAAGGGGTCTGGACCGGCCAGGAGCCGGCCTTCGACCATCCGATCAACCGCGGGGCCCACTGCGCCAAGGGCGCGTCGCTGCGCCAGCACGGCCATTCCACCCGGCGGCTGAAGTACCCCATGAAGCTGGTCGACGGCGAATGGCAGCGGCTGGACTGGGACCAGGCCATCGAGGAGATCGGCAACAAGGTGCTCGCGCTCACCGAGCAGCACGGCCCGGACAGCGTCTACTGGCTGGGCTCGGCCAAGTTCAACAACGAGCAGGCCTACCTGCTGCGCAAGTTCGCCGCCCTGGCGGGCACCAACAACACCGACCACCAGGCCCGTATCTGCCACTCCACCACGGTGGCCGGGGTCGCCAACACCTGGGGCTACGGGGCGATGACCAACTCGCTCAACGACATCCAGCACAGCCGGGCGATCATGTTCATCGGCTCCAACCCCTGCGAGGCCCACCCCGTGGCCATGCAGCACATCCTGCTGGCCAAGGAGCGCAACCAGGCCGAGATCATCGTGGTCGACCCCCGCTTCACCCGCACCGCCGCCAAGGCCGACCACTATGTGCGGCTGCGCCCCGGCAGCGACGTGGCCTTCATCTGGGGGCTGTTGTGGCACATCTTCGAGAACGGCTGGGAGGATCGCGAGTACATCGCCCAGCGGGTCTACGGCATGGACGATGTGCGCAGCGAGGTGGCGGCCTTCCCGCCGGAGGTGGTGGAGAACATCACCGGCGTACCCGAGGCGACCATGCGCGACACGGCCCGTCGCCTGGCCGAGAACCGCCCCGGCTGCATCGTCTGGTGCATGGGCGGCACCCAGCACACCACCGGCAACAACAACACCCGGGCCTACTGCATCCTGGAGCTCGCCCTGGGCAACATCGGCACCTCCGGCGGCGGCGCCAACATCTTCCGCGGCCACGACAACGTCCAGGGCGCCACCGACCTGGGGCTGATGTCGCACTCGCTGCCCGGCTACTATGGCCTCTCCGAGGGCGCCTGGCGGCACTGGGCCAGGGTCTGGGACCTCGACTACGACTGGCTCGTCGGGCGCTTCGACCCCGCCGAGTACGCCGACGGCAAGCCGATGAACGCCAGCGGCATCACCGTGTCCCGCTGGGTCGACGGAGTCCTCGAGGAGGAGGACGCCATCGCCCAGCGCACCCGCCTCAAGGCGATGTTCTACTGGGGGCACGCGGTCAACTCCCAGACCCGCGGCACCGAGATGCGCCGCGCGATGCAGCAGCTGGAGATGATGGTCATCGTCGACCCCTATCCCACCGTGGCCGCGGTCATGCACGATCGCCGCGACGGCGTCTACCTGCTGCCCGCCTGCACCCAGTTCGAGACCACCGGCAGCGTCACGGCCACCAACCGCTCCCTCCAGTGGCGCGACCGGGTCATCGAGCCGCTGTTCGAGTCCAAGCCCGACCACGAGATCATGTACCTGCTGGCTCGCAAGCTGGGCTTCGCCGAGCAGCTGTTCAAGCACATCCGCGTCGAGGGCAGCGAGCCGCTGATCGAGGACATCACCCGGGAGTTCAACCGCGGCATGTGGACCGTGGGCTACACCGGCCAGAGCCCGGAGCGTCTCAAGGCCCACCAGCAGAACTGGCATACCTTCGACTTCGAGACCCTGCAGGCCCAGGGCGGGCCCGCCGACGGCGACTACTACGGCCTGCCCTGGCCCTGCTGGGGCAGCGCCGAGATGGGCCACCCCGGCACCCCGATCCTCTACGACACCAGCAAGAAGGTGTCCGAGGGCGGCCTGACCTTCCGGGCCCGCTTCGGCATCGAACGCGATGGCGTGTCCCTGCTCGCCGACGGCTCCTTCAGTCGCCACTCGGAACTGGACGACGGCTACCCGGAGTTCACCGACGCCATGCTCAAGGACCTGGGCTGGTGGGGCGATCTCACCCCACAGGAGCAGCAGGCCGCCGAGGGCCAGAACTGGAAGACCGACCTGTCCGGCGGCATCCAGCGGGTGGCCATCGCCCACGAGTGTGCCCCCTTCGGCAACGCCAAGGCCCGCTGCAATGTCTGGACCTTCCCGGACCCGATCCCCAAGCATCGCGAGCCGCTCTATACCAGCCGCCGCGACCTGGTGAGCGACTACCCCACCTGGGACGACGTGGCCTCCCATTACCGGTTGCCGACCCTCTACCGGTCCATCCAGCAGAAGGACGTGACCGGTACCTACCCGATCATCCTCACCTCCGGCCGGCTGGTGGAGTACGAGGGCGGCGGCGAGGAGACGCGTTCCATGTCCTGGCTCGCCGAGCTGCAGCAGCAGATGTTCGTCGAGATCAATCCGGCACTGGCCAACGACCTCGGCGTCGCCGATGGCGAGATGGTCTGGGTCGAGGGCGCCGAGGGGGGGCGCGTGCGGGTACAGGCCCTGGTCACCCCGCGGGTCGCCCGCGAGGTGGTGTTCATGCCCTTCCACTTCGGCGGCCTGTTCCAGGGCGAGGATCTCCACGACCGCTACCCCGAGGGGTCGGCCCCCTATGTACTGGGCGAGGCCGCGAACACGGCCACCACCTACGGCTACGACTCGGTGACCCAGATGCAGGAAACCAAGTGCACGCTCTGTCGCATCGAGAAGGCCGGCTGACGGCCCACGGGAGGACATCATGGCCACGATGAAATTCATGTGTGACGCCGAGCGCTGCATCGAGTGCAACGGCTGCGTCACCGCCTGCAAGAACGCCAACGAGGTGGAATGGGGCATCCAGCGGCGCCGCGTGGTGACCCTGGACGACGGCGAGCCCAGCGAGGTATCGATCTCGGTGGCCTGCATGCACTGCGACGATGCCCCCTGCATCGCCGTCTGCCCCACCGAGACCCTCTACCAGCGCGACGACGGCATCGTGCTCCACGACAAGGACCTGTGCATCGGCTGTGGCTACTGCCTCTACGCCTGCCCCTTCGGGGCGCCGCAGTTCCCGCAGCAGAGCGCCTTCGGCGAGCGTGGCAAGATGGACAAGTGCACCTTCTGCGCCGGGGGCCCGGCCGACAGCAAGGAGGAGGAATACGCCAAGTACGGCGCCAACCGCATCGATGAGGGCAAGCTGCCGTTGTGTGCCGAGATGTGCTCCACCAAGGCGCTGCTCGCCGGTGACGCCCAGGAGATCGCGGATATCTTCCGCCAGCGGGTGGTCCGCCGCGGTCATGAGGATGGCGGCTGGTCCGGCAACCCCCGGGCCGAGGCCGATTCGCTGGCCCATGACGCCACCCGGCAGGGCTAAGGAGGCAGACCATGAGCATCGCGATGCGAGACCCCTGGCGGCTCGTGCTGTCGGCCCTGCTGGTGGCGCTGCTGCTGGCCGCCCCGGGCCTGGGCCGGCAGGCCCTGGCCCAGGCGACCACGCCCGGCGCGGCGAATCCCGGCCAGGAAGCCGCCTTCGCCGTGCCCGCGGTGGACGCCGACACCTGGCGGCAGATCCGCGCTGGCGAGACCGACGCCAACTTCCGCGACAGCCGGGCAGACAGCACCTACAACCTGATCAATGCCAGTGGCGAGACCTGGCGGCAGATCCGCGACCGCTGGGTCTCGCCCTTCGGCGCCATCGCCATCCTCGGCATGCTGGCCATGATCCTGGTGTTCTATCTCGTCGTCGGCCGCCAGCGGCTCGACGAGCCCCGCACCGGGCGCAAGCTGCTGCGCTGGCCGGTACTGGACCGCGCCCTGCACTGGAGCGTGGCCAGCCTGTTCCTGCTGCTCGGCCTGACCGGCCTGTTGCTGCTCTACGGCAAGGCCCTGCTGCGCCCGCTGTTCGGCGACGGCGCCTGGGCCGGCCTGATGATCGGCACCAAGACCCTGCACAACTACCTGGGCCCGCTGTTCGCCATCCTGCTGCTGCTGGTGCTGGCCCGCTTCCTGCGCCACAACCTGCCCAGGCGCCACGACCTGGCCTGGCTGCGCCAGGGTGGGGGCATGGTCGGCAAGGGGCATCCGGATGCCGGCTTCGCCAACGCCGGCGAGAAGCTCTGGTACTGGCTGCTGGCCAGCGTCGGCCTGGTGGTCGTGATCAGCGGCCTGGTGCTGGACTTCCCCAACGTCGGCCAGGCCCGCGACACCATGCAGTGGGCCAACGTCATCCATGCCCTCGGCGCGCTGGGCCTGACCGCCGTGGCACTGGGCCATATCTATATCGGCACCCTCGGCACGGAGGGCGCCCTGGAGGGCATGACCCACGGCTACGTGGACGAGAGCTGGGCCAGGCAGCATCACAACCTGTGGTACGAGGAGGTCAAGGGCAAGACCGACCAGGCCGCCCCGGAGGAGGCAAAGGACCCATCGTCAGCGGCCTCCCGTCCCCCCGGCTGATCGCCTCGCGCCCTGTCACGACACCGCCCACGGGCGGTGTCTTTTGTTAAGCTGGGGTATCGCCCCCCAGGGGCCCGACACCAGCATGGAGCCAACGCGATGCAACACCTTGACGACAGCACCCGCACCGAACTCGAGGCCGCCGCCTTCCGCCGTCTGCTGCGCCACCTGGACGAGCACAAGGAGGTGCAGAACATCGAGCTGATGATCCTCGCCGACTTCTGCCGCAACTGCCTGTCCAAGTGGCTGGTGGCCGCCGCCGAGGAGCGCGGCGCGACGCTGGACTACGAGGCCGCCCGGGAATACGTCTACGGCATGCCCTACGGCGAGTGGAAGACCCTCTACCAGGCCGAGGCCACGCCGGAACAGCAGGCCGCCTTCGAGGCCCGCCAGGCCGCCAAGCAGGAAAACGGACAATGAGCGAGGCGATGATCCCCCTCTCGGTGGCGGTGCTCACCGTCTCGGATACCCGCACCGAGGACACCGACCGCAGCGGCCAGGCGCTGGTGGCGCGGCTCACCGCCGCCGGCCATCGCCTGGCCGACAAGCGCATCGTCGCCGATGACGTCTACCGCATCCGCGCGGTGGTCGCGGCCTGGATCGCCGACCCCGACATCCAGGTCGTCCTCACCACCGGGGGAACCGGCTTTACCGGGCGCGATTCCACCCCCGAGGCCGTCTCGGTCCTGCTGGACAAGCGCATCGAGGGTTTCGGCGAACTCTTCCGCCAGCTGTCCTGGCACGAGGTGGGCAGTTCCACCGTGCAGAGCCGCTGCCTGGGCGGCCTGGCCAACGCCACCGTGGTGTTCTGCCTGCCCGGCTCCACCGGGGCCTGCCGCACCGGCTGGGACGGGATCCTCGCCGAACAGCTCGACAGTCGCCACAAGCCGTGTAACTTCGCGAATCTGGTGATCCCCGAACGAGGCCAGCATGGCTGACAACCACGAGACGGCCGACGGTCGGCACAAGCCATGTAACTCTCTACACCTTCCGGCCAACCTGGTGATCCCCGAAAGAGGCCAACATGGCTGACAACCCCGAGACGGCCGACGGCCGGCACAAGCCGTGCAACTCTCTACACCTTCCGGCCAACCTGGTGATCCCCGAGCGAGGCCAACATGGCTGATAACCACGAGACGGTCGACGGTCGGCACAAGCCGTGCAACTCTCTACACCTTCCGGCCAACCTGGCGATTCCCGAGCGAGGCCAACATGGCTGACAACCCCGAGACGGCCGACGGCCGGCACAAGCCGTGCAACTCTCTACACCTTCCGGCCAACCTGGTGATTCCCGAGCGAGGCCAACATGGCTGATAACCACGGCGACTTGCAGCCCGTCGAGGCGGCCCTCGTCGCCCTGCTCGACGGGGTGACCGCGCTGCCCGACGAGACCATCGCCGGCGAGGCGGCGGCGGGCCGGGTGCTGGCCGGGGACGTGATGGCCCGCCTCGACGTGCCGCCCTTCGACAACAGCGCCATGGATGGCTATGCCCTGGATCACCGTGACGCCGGGCAGTGGCTGCCGATCGTCCAGCGCATCGCCGCCGGCACGCCCGCCGCCCCGCTGGCGCCCGGCGGCTGCGCGCGAATCTTCACCGGTGGCGAGGTGCCCGCCGGGGCCGACTGCGTGGTGATGCAGGAGCGTGTCGAGGTCGAGGGCGAGCGGGCCTGGATCCCCGCCGCCATCCCCGCCGGCGACAACCTGCGCCGACGCGGCCGCGACGTGGCCGCCGGCGACCGCCTGCTGGCGGCCGGTACCCGCCTCGATGCCGCCGCCCTGGGGCATCTCGCCGGCCAGGGGATCACCCGGGTCGCGGTCCGCCGCCGTCCGCGCATCGCCCTGCTCTCCACCGGCGACGAGATCGTCGACCCCGGTCGCCCGCTGGGCCCCGGGCAGATCTACAATTCCAATCGGCCCATGTTGCGCACGCTGCTGACCCGCTTCGGGGCCGAGGTGGTGCGCGTCGAGACGGTGCCGGACGATGTTGAAGGCACCCGCCGGGTGCTGCAGGAGGCCGCCGAGAGCGCCGATGTGGTGGTCACCACCGGCGGGGTCAGCGTCGGCGAGGAGGATCACGTCAAGGCCGCCCTGGAGGCCCTGGGTCGGCTCGACATGTGGCGGCTGGCGATCCGCCCCGGCAAGCCGCTGGCCCTGGGGCGCCTGCCCCGCCGAGCGGCACAGGGTGGCGAGGCTCGCTTCGTCGGGCTGCCCGGCAACCCGGTCTCCGGCTTCGTCGGCGCCTGGCTGTTCCTGCGGCCGCTGATCGGGGCGCTGCTCGCCTGCCCGGCCCTGGCGACGCTGCCCCGGCTGGTCGCGAGCGCCGACTTCGAGACCCGCACCGGGCCGCGTCAGCATTATATGCGCGTGATCCTGGACTTCACCGCCGAGGGCATCGTGGCCCGGGCCTTCCGGGACCAGAACTCCGGGGTGCTGTCGTCCTGCGTCGGCGCCGATGCCCTGGCGGTCATCCCGCCGGAGACCACCGTCTCGCCGGGGACGGACGTCGACTGCCTGTGGCTCAGGGTCGATTGAGGGACTGGCCCGGGGGGACCCCCAGGGCCTGGTCCACGTCGTCCCAGAGACGGCAGAAGGTCAGCTCCAGCCGGTCGTAGTCACGTTCCAGCCAGGGCAGCAGGTCGGCCAGGCGATTCGGGCCGGAGAGTCGTCGGCCGATGCCTTCCACGGCGCGGCAGGTGAAGCGGAAGTCGGCATAGCCCCGCAGCCAGTCCTGGCGCACCAGCACCGGCATCATCGCCGCCAGCCGGTCGGGGGCCGGGCGCGCTGCCAGCAGCCGGTAACAGCGCTGGACGAGGGCATCCCGCTCATGGCGCGGCAAGCGATTGGCCAGGAAATGGTCCCACAGCAGGTCGAGGGCGATGCCGGCATAGCGTCGCCGACCGTCCGGGGCCAGGGTTCTCGCCTGCCGCACCGCGGGGTGGGCATCGACGAAGGCATCGACCCGCCGGTGGTGGCGGATGCCCGCGGCCACCGCCTCCCGCCAGTCGCCGAGGTCGCCCCCCTTGACGCCGTCGGCGACGAGGTTGCCATACAGGAAGTCGTCACTGCCTCCCCGGGCCAGCCAGCCATGCGCCAGAAAGTTCATGTCACAGGCAGTGGGTGGGTTTCGGCAGGCCCGCCAGCCGGGCCGCGACCTTGGCCGGACTGCCGGGGAAGAGCCGCATCAGGTGGATCGAGCGCCCCTTGTCCGGCCCCAGCGCCAGGCCCACCGCCTTGACCAGCGGACGCATGGCGGGCGCCATCTCGTAGCGCGCATAGAAGTCGCGCAACACCCGCAGCACTTCCCAGTGGTCTTCCATGAGGCGGATGCCCTCCTCGTCCGCCAGTGCCTGGGCCACGCCGGGTGACCATTGGTCGAGATCGACCAGGTAGCCCTCCGGGTCGAGGCCGATCGCCTGGTCCTCGACGGTTAGATAACGGTATATCTCCGTGGTTGCCATCAGTACCAGCTCACCGTCTGATCGGCTTCCTCGGTCAATTGCACGAAGCCATCCACGTCCACCACCTGTACCGAGGCGTCGCAGCGGCCGACCAGGCCACGCGCCTCCAGGTCCTCGCGCAGGGCGTAGAGGCGCCCCGGGATGTCCTCGTAGTAGCGGATCAGTTGTGGCAGCGCGCCCTGCACGCCGTCCTCGATCAACAGCAGGCGATCGTCCGGCGCCATGGCCGTCACCGCCTGGGCATACACCTGGCTGCTGGCCGGCGAGCGATTCACGATATGCAGTTTCATCCTCGAACTCCTCGAGCCGGCTAGAAGGTGAGTACCAGCGGATGGGCCGCCACCGCCCGTTCGATGCTCTCGGCGACCAGCGGACGGCTGGGCAGCATCAGGTCGCCCTCCGCGAGACCCAGGCTCGCCAGTGCCTCGGCCTCGACCCACAGGGTCTCGATATCATACATCGCCAGCATCTCGAGTGTCGGCGCGGTGCCCTTCTGGCCCAGCGGGCCCGCCTGCTGTCCGCTCACCAGGGCGCTCACCCCCTCGCCCATGAACAGCAGCGAGACCCGGCGGCCGAAGGCGGCGGCCACCAGGGCCGCATCCAGCCCCTCCCGCAGCCAGCTGGTGCCATGCGGGCCGTGACGGAGGATCACCAGCAGCTCGCCGGTCTCGAGGTCGCTGTCGCTCATCATCGCTTCTCTCTCGTTCATGCTCAGGGCCCGAAGGTCACCAGCCGATCGCTGCGCAGCCCGAGATCGACCAGCTGGCCGAGGCCGGTCAGCTCGAAGGGCGCCTCGACACTGTGGCCCGTCTTGCCATGGCGGCTCGCCTCGCGCGCGTCGAGCAGCCCCCGGCGCAGGGCCGCCGCGATGCATACCTGCAATGGCACGGCGTGCTCGACGCCGAGCGACGCCCAGGCGTCCACCAGATGGGGCTCGTCCTGGGGCGGCGAGGCCAGCCGCGCGGCATTGTGCACGCCGTCATGATAGAAGAACACCGCCTCGAGGCGGTGCCCCCGCGCCAGCACGGCGCGGGCGAAGCGCAGCGCGGAATGGCTGGCCTGATGGCTGTAGGGGGCACCCATCAGCAGGATCGCATATCGCATGGAAGGCCTCGTCGTAAACGTGCTGGCCCCGCCGTAGCGGGGCCAGCCATGCGCGTGCCTGGAAAACCGCGACGGTCAGTCCTGGCTCATGATCCCCAGCAGGGAAAGCAGGCTGACGAAGAGGTTGTAGATCGACACATAGAGGGTGATGGTGGCGAGAATGTAGTTGGTCTCGCCGGCCCGATGCACGATCTCGCTGGTCTGGTAGAGGATGGCCGCGGAGGCGAAGAGCACGAAACCGGCGGAGACCATCAGCGAGAGGGTGGGGATCTGGAAGATCAGCGCGGCGACCATGGCGAGGATCAGCACGATGGCACCCGCCATCAGGAAGTTGGCGAGGAAGCTGAAGTCCTTGCGGGTCACCAGGGCGACGGCCGAGAGGCCGAAGAAGGTCAGGCCGGTCAGGCCCAGGGCGGTCATGATCAGCTGGGCGCCGTTGGGCAGCGTCAGGTAGGCGCTGAGGATCGGCCCCAGGGTGAAGCCCATGAAGCCGGTGAAGGCGAAGGTCGCCAGCAGGCCGGCCGCGGAATTGGCGGTCTTGTGGACCAGGAACATCAGGCCGTAGGCACCGATGAAGAACACCAGGATATTCATCTGCTGAATGCCCAGGGCCATGGCGCCGCCCGCCGTGATGGCGGAGAACAGCAGCGTCAGCGCCAGCAGACCGTAGGTGTTTCGCAACACCTTGTTGGTGCTGACGGCCTGCGTCTGCTGACTCGTCACTCGCGTGTCTTGGTAAGCCATTGATCCAGTGCTCCCTATTGATGGACCCTTCTCACGACACAGGATGCCGCCTGCCGGTTGCCGACGCAAGCACACCTTGTCGGGTTTCAACGACAATTCTGCGCCGGCCGCCCCGCCAGCAGCCGCCGGGCAATCTCGGCCGCGGCATCGCAGACCGTGTCGCCCGCGGCTTCGATGCCGGCGATATCCATCCAGCATAGCGCCTCGGCATCGTCGCCGGCCACTGCCTCACCGCCCCGCCAGTCGACTCGCAGCACGACGATGACGAAGTGGGCGCGGAGTGCTCCCTGGCGGTCCCGGTCGACCACCTCCACTGCCGTCTCCACCTCACCCACCCGCCCCTCGAGGCCGGTCTCCTCGCGCAACTCGCGCCTCACCGCCTGGTGCAACGACTCGCCGGGCTCGACCTTGCCCCCCGGCAGGGCCAGGCAGCCGGCGTTGGGGGGATGGGCGCGCCGAACAAGCAGGATCCGGGCATCGCGCACCATCGCCGCCGCCACCGCCACCCTTGGCCACCGCTCCCCTGTCATGCCCCACCTCGGCGCCAGCGGCCACCCGACCCGGTGGTATCGGGATAACACCTTGATCGCACGACGGTCTTGACCTCCACGGAAAAACTGGTAGGATGCATCGCCGTGAGCCGGAGGGATGGCAGAGCGGTTGAATGCACCGGTCTTGAAAACCGGCGAAGGTGAGAGCCTTCCCAGGGTTCGAATCCCTGTCCCTCCGCCACTTCCTATTCAGAATCAGGCGCCTACGGGCGCCTTTTTCGTTTCCCCCGCCTATTCGCCGAGCGGAAAAAACGGCAGCTATCGGACCGGTCACCACCGCTTGAAGGGCAGCCTCCATCCCACTGGGTCAGAGCGTGTCATCGAGGGCAGCTCCGCTGCTCCTGCCTGATACAACCTAGCATAAGCAGCACGGCACCTGCCTGGCCAGCTAGCCGCCATGACCGCCTCGTTGGCGGCGGGAGCCGTCGGGACCCGCCTGCCGGCCAGCGAGACACCCTGCCCCTGCTCCATGGCGCGAGCGCCAGCCGCGGCGTCATCCCCGCGGTCGACGCCGCTGGCAGTGGTGGCGTCGTCCGGATCCGACATCGGATATCAGGTGTCCTGGCGGTGGCTCCCCGGCTGTGCAGCCCCGAGCGACGCCGCCTGCTCGAGCTCTGCTGGGGTGAACGGGGTGATGGGCTTGAAGATGCCGGTCCTGGTCAACTTGCGCCTGAGCGCGAAGGCCTCGAGCACCTGGACGGGGTCGAGCCGATCCAGAGCGGCGAAGTCGATCATCTTCCACGCCGGCTTGGGCACCAGAACGCTGTACAGGTAGGTCTCCTCGTGGTTACCCGTCACCTGATCGAGGGCATCGGTATAGGCGGATAACATGGCCACCTTCACGCTGGGCAGCCGGTGGAAGACTTCGCCGAGTACACGCATGGCCACCCCATGGGCATGGTCCCGGTAGAGTTGGCGCCGGCGCGTGGCGGGTAATGCCTTGCGGCTGACCTTGAGCTGGCCCGCCGGCATCGACCATTCGCTGCCGGGGAACGCGTCCTCCTGCGGCAGCTCGATGTCGATCGCCACCGTGGCGGCGTTACTGCCCAGGTCGAAGCTGATGGCGGTCTCGCGGGGCCAGGGGATCTCACCGAGATAGTCCTCGAGGACCTCTGCCATGGCGTCGATGTCATGGCGCACCCAGTCGGTGTCGCGCTTCTGGCGGCGCAGCTCATGTTGCTCGAAGACGTGCCTGTCACCGCGCCAGTTGTCCATCGCCTCCCGGTAGCGCGTGTCGCGGGCCTGGTTCTCGGCGTCGATGGCACGGCCGGCCGGTGGCCAGAGCAATCGGGCGAAGGCCGACTTTCTCAACGGCGGCTCCGGCTGCGGTTCGGGGGTGCGAAAGGTGCGGCGCTGGAAGCGGGGCTGGTCCAGGGGGGGAGGTGTCTCCAGGTGAATCCGGCCCAGCCGATCGAGTTCCGCATTCAAGCGTTCACACTCCGCCTGGACCAGTTCACGCAGGCTATCCCCCATGTAACGTTTCAGTACCCGGAACTCCGCGTCATCGAAGCGCTCTCCGGCGCCATCCCTGATGTCGATCTGGCCACTGTCGTCGACCTCGACGACGACCGGGATCTCCCCGCCATCCTTGAGCGCCTCCTCCAGGCGCTTGGCTGGGCTCGACTCGCTCCCGGAGGATCGACGCGAGTCCGTGTGCCTTGGTCCCGACGGGCCGTCCAGCCGAGAGCGATAGGACAATCCGGTACCGGGGATGCCGACCTTGGCGTGTACCCCTCGCTTGCTGATGGTGACCCTCGCCCCGCGAGGGCCGACCGACGCCCCGATGCCGGACTTGCCGAGGTTGAGACGCAGGCCAGGCGCCACCTTGATACGTTTCCTGAAACGGAGTGCCATGTCTGTTACGCCTCCCTGCGATGCCAGCCATGCCGCCTAAAACCCGGTCACGACCTTCGTCCTTGGCTATGTACAGCCGCGTGTCGGCTCGCTTGAACAAGCGCGAAAAGGGCTCCCCCATGGCGAGCGCCGCCGCGACACGCCGCCCCACATCGCCCGGAGCCAGGCGATCGCACGCTACCAGGACCCGCACCGGGCCGCGTCGCCCGCCGGCGGGCTAGCGCGATCCCGGCCGTGACAGGGCCCGCACCGGGCCGCGTCGCCCGCCGGCAGGCTAGCGCGATCCCGGCCGTGACAGGGCCCGCTGCCCCTTGCCGCTGAGCCAGACCAGCGCGATCAGGAACAGGCCCGCCACGACCAGCGGGGCGAAGAAGTCCCCGAGGCCTTGCGCGGTCTCCCCGTGGACCATGATCATGCCCGCCGCCAGGCCGATGAAGGCAAGGAAGCTCACCCAGGTGAGCGCCTTGAGGGCATACCGGCCGAAGGTCCGAAAGGTCATTGTCATATCAACGCTCCCGCTCTCCCGCATGGACGAGCCTGCCACCGGCCAGTGGCCAGTACGCCGGCCCATTGTTTCCCATGGTGCTCTGCTTGTCGGTTTCCTCGATGTAGCGTGGTCGATGGGCCGGCATCATGCCAGGCCAGCCGCTCACGCCCAGGCAACCGACGACGGCGACGGTTCGAGATGGCGGTCAGGCTGTCCGGGGTGGCCAGGGCCTCGACCCTCCGCTGAGCGGACTCCCGGGATGGCGCCTGATAGTAGACCGCTGCCCAGAAGGCCACCATCGCCCCAGGCTAGCGATCGGGGCAGCATCCGAGGCGGGGGCCGGCCAGTCATCACGCCAGCCGACGGTCATCGACAGGATGACCATGAAGAACACCCGGTAGACCGGCGCGCCCTCGTGCGTCCCGAGCAGGAAGACGTCGAAGATGGCGAAGAAGCCGCCCACGCCGCCGCGAGGCATCGGCCTTCACCTACCTGTGGAAGAGGGCCGAGAGGCCAGCGCAGGAGAGCACCGTCAACCCGGCCGAGCGCTCGAGGTTGCCGTTGACCCGCATCTCGACCAGCGCCAGCACGACGATGACGAACAGGCTCGACTCGACCACCGCCAGGTGAAAGGCGCCGAAGCAGAAGACATTGACCCGGGCATACCGATCGCCACGGTGCCCACCGACACCCCGGGGCGATTGCCAAGGCGACAAGGAGGCATCGACCCGCGCGCGGCGGCCTGTACCGTCAAGATCCAATGCAATGGCCGGCGAGGAGGCCTCGAGCGCCTGCCCTGCCGGGGTCATCCCAGCAGGTCCCGCGCCTCGACCAGGGTCAGGCGGCCGGTCAGGAAGGCACCGGTATCGAGGTAGTGGACATTGCCGAGCACCCTGGGCGCCTCCACGATGGTGTGACCGACGACCACGGCATCGATGCCGGTCACCGGGGTGGTGTCGCCCTGCCGGATTCGCTCTCGCCCCCATACCAGCGCATGACGGTCGCACTCCTCGATGCGCGCCCAGTCCGCCGGCGGCTCGGCGTGCACCAGGCCGATACGCCGCTCCCCCACCCTCACCTCACGGGCAAAGGGCAGATGGCGCAGGGCCTCCTGCAGGACCCGCCTGACCTCATCGAGCGACGCCTCCAGGGCCCAGCCACCCCCGTTGATCCGCCACAGGGGCATGGCGGCGTCATCGACGCACAGGGCCTCATGCGCCATCACCTCGTGATTGCCACGCACGCCATGGAACCAGGGCCGACGGGCCAGCCGCAGGCAGGCCAGCGAGGCCGGCCCCCGGTCGATCAGGTCACCCACCGAGAACAGGCGATCCACACGCTCGTCGAAATCGACCCGTCTCAGCCGCGCCCACAGCAGGTCATACTCGCCGTGCAGGTCGCCGACGAAGAAATCGCGTCCCCGGCGGTTCATCTCATGGCGAATCATGCCTCTCTCCCGGGTATGCCGACGCTGGGTCGGCCAGCCAGCGGCAGGCGCGGAACGAGGAGCAGCCACCGCCGACCGATGTGCCGAAGGCACCGCCATCCATCGAGGGAGACGGCGCGTCGAGACAACGCCTGACGCTCCCGGCTAGGCGGGAGGCAAGCTGCCGCCGCCAGGCGAGCCAAGCGGCGTGCGCCCCTCGCTGGCCACTCGCGACGCTGCTACCAGGGAATCTGGCTCGCTGGCCGAGGCCGGGAGTTCGGCGACCACCACCGAGTAGGCATGGTCGTGAACGGCCACCAGCGGGATGGCACGCAGCACGCGTACCGACCGGTTGCCGACGCGCAGGACGTCACCGGGTTGCGGAGGCCGGTCGACCGCCAGGGAAACGAGCAGGTCACTGCCCGGCACATAGCTGACCACAAGGACGTTCATGGGGACGGTCTCCGAGGCTGCCACTCGCCACAGTCTCGACCATCCCTCCCGCGCTGTCACGGCGCCCGTCGCTCCCCGACCCGACAGGCTGCTACTAGTAGAGGCGCAGCCCCACCCGGGTCACCCGGTTGCCATCCATCTCGCTGACCACCCAGTGGATGCCATGCCAGTCCACGTCATCGCCCACCACCGGGTGGCCGCCGACCCGCAGCGAGATGAAATCGGCCAGCGTCATGTCCTGCTCGCCGGGGCTGAGCGTAAGCCCGTAGGCATCGGCCACGTCGCCCATGCGCGCCGCCCCGTCGAAGGTGAAGGTGCCGAAGAAGGCCCGCTCGCGCTTGAGCGTGGCATCGCCGTTGAACAGCCGGTTGAGGGCCGGCAGGTCGTCGGTGCGGCCGATCACGCAGAGCACATCGCCCCGGCACAGTCGGGTGCTGCCCTTGGGATGCAGCATCACGCCCTCGCGGAACAGCGAGGCGATCAGCGCCCCCGAGGGGAAGCGCAGCAGGCGAATCGGCACGTCCTCGAGATCGGCGTTCTCGACCAGGTAGACGAACATCTCGAAGTCGTTGTCCGCCTGGATCCCCAGGGGCCCGCGCCGGTTGGGCGTCACCGTGGGCGGCAGCTGGACCTTCAGGCGCCGGGCGACCCAGGGCAGCGTGCCGCCCTGGATCAGCAGCGACAGCAGCACCACCGCGAAGGCGACGTTGAAGTACAGCGAGGCGTTCTCCACCCCACCGATCACCGGAAAGATCGCCAGCACGATGGGCACCGCGCCGCGCAACCCCACCCAGGCGATGAAGCCGACCTCCCGCCAGCGGAAGCGGAAGAACGGCTTGATCGCCACCAGCACGGCCAGGGGGCGCGCCACGAAGATCAGCGCCAGGGCCACCGCGGTGGCCGGCAGGGCATACGCCAGCATCTCGCTGGGGGTCACCAGCAGGCCCAGCACCAGGAACAGGCCGATCTGGCTCAACCAGGCCAGGCCGTCATGGACCGGCAGGATGAAGTTGAGATGATGCCCGGGCCGGTTGCCGATCATCAGCCCCGTCAGGTAGATGGCCAGGAAGCCACTGCCCCCCAGGGCACTGGTCAGGCCGAAGACGCAGAACCCCAGGGCCAGGGCCAGCAGCGAGTAGAGGCCCGGCGCCAGGTCCAGCCAACTGATCAGCCGCGCGATCAGCCAGCCCGCCCCCACGCCGATGACGATCCCCAGGCCGAACTGGCGCAGGAAGAAGAGTGCGGTCTCCAGCACCCCGCCGATGTCCCCGACCAGCACCTCCACCAGCATCAGCGTCAGGAAGATCGCCATGGGATCGTTGGTCCCCGACTCGATCTCCAGCGTCGCCCCCACCCGCTCGTTGAGGTTGATGCCGCGGCCGCCGAGCATCGAGAAGACCGCGGCGGCATCGGTGGAGCCGACGATCGCGCCGACCAGCAGTCCCTGGACCAGGGTCAGCTCGAACACCGCCATGGCGATCGCCCCGACCAGCGCACTGGTGACGAAGACCCCCAGGGTGGCCAGCGACAGCGCCGGCTTGAAGCCCACCCGGAAGGTCTTGAGCCGCGTGCGCAGCCCGCCGTCCAGCAGGATCATCGCCAGGGCCAGATGGCCGATCAGGAAGGCCAGCGCATAGTCGTCGAACTGGATGCCCAGCAGCCCCTCTTCCCCGGCCAGCATGCCGAGCCCGAGGAAGATCAGCAGCAAGGGCACGCCGACCAGGGTGGAAAGGCGGCTGGCGAGGATGCTCAGGGCAATCAGGAAGCCGCTGAGCAGGAAGAGGGTATTGATCGAATCCATGGCGTCCTGCCCCGGGAGAGGAGCGGGATTATCTCACGACCGTCGGCAGGTCGCGAAGCCCGCGGCAACGTTGAGCGGCATGCTGGCCAGCCCCCGCCCGGCGCCGATAGACTAGCGCCGGACGTCGCACGACGCACCTCACGTCGCAGGAGCCTCTGCCATGCTGTCATCTTCCCGCCGCCGGCCGGCCCGGGTCCGGGCCCTGCTGCTGTTCGTCAGCGGCCTGCTCGTCCTCGCGCCAGCGGTGGCTGCGCAGGAGACCGACGAGGGGCCCCCACGCTTCCCGCCCCTCGAGACCGAGGTGATGGTCCCCGACCTGTCACGGCCGAGCGAGCCACCGGCCACGGATCCGTTGGCCGCCTTCCGCACCCTGCCCAGCGGACCGGCGGTGGACACCCCGACACGCCTCAGCGCACCCGCCGTGGCCGTGGGGCCGGCGCAGCCCATCGAGCCGCCGCCGGAGCGCCGCCTCGAGGTGATGCTCGACTGGTATCCCAGCCCCCGCCACGCGGCCCTCTTCGTGGCCCGAGAGCGGGACCTCTTCGCCCACCGCGGCCTGGCGGTGGAGATCGCCACCCCGGCCGACCCGGATGTGCCCACCAAGCTGCTCGCCGCCTCGCGTATCGACCTCGCCGTGACCCGGCAACCGCTACTGCACCTGCTCGCCCATCGCGGCCAGCCGCTGGTGCGGGTGGCGACCCTGGTCGGCGTGCCGCTGACCGCGCTGGTGATGCGCAGCGATGCCGACCTCCCCTCGCCACCGACCCTGGCCGGGACGCGAATCGGACACGCCGACCGGGACGGCGAGGCGATCCTGCTGGCCACCCTGCTGGCCAGCCAGGATGTCGACCGCGAGGAGATCGACAGCCCCGACCTGCATTTCAGGCTGGAACAGGCCATGCGCGAGGAGCGCGTGGACGGGGTGATCGGCGCGCAGCGCCACCTGCTGCCCCGGGCGCTGGCCGACGATGGCCTGGCGACCACGATGCGCCCGGTGGAGGACTTCGGCGTGCCGCGTCACGACGGGCTCGTCCTGGTGGCTAACCGCAACCACCTGAGCCGGCAGCGGGACGCCATCCGGCGCTTCGTGGAGGCGCTCGAGGAGGCGACCGCCTGGATCCTCGAGCACCCCGAGGAGAGCTGGCCGCTGCTGGCGACGGCCGAGCCGACGCTGGACACGCCGGCCAACCGCGCCGCCTGGCCAGAGATCCGCGCCCGCCTCAGCCTGGCGCCGGCCGCCCTCTCGCGATCCCGCTACGCCGATTTCGAGCGCTTCCTTTTCGAGGCCGGGCACATCGACGAGCGCCTGCCGGTCGGGCGTCTGGCCGTCGACCCCGGCGCCCGGCCCTGAGGGTCAGTCGAGCCGCTGGTCGAGAAAGGCATTGACCGCGTCCTGGAAGGCCTCGGGCTGCTCCGCGTGCAGCCAGTGGCCGGCCTCCAGGGTCACCAGCTGCGCCCCGGGCAGCACCTCGTAAAGGGCCGGCAACATGGCATCGGTGACATAGTCGGAGCGAGAGCCGCGGATCACCAGGGTCGGCCCCCGGAAGGCGCCCTCGCCGGCCGGCGCCGCCCTGATCGCCTCGTAATCCCCCTCGATCTCGTCCAGGCCGATGCGCAGACGCAGCTGGCCCGTCTCGGCGCGCTCCAGGTTGGTCGCCAGGAAGAGGCGAACCGGGCGCTCCGCGACATGCTCGGCGAGCAACGCATCGGCCTCGCCGCGGTTGGCCGGCGCCCCACCCTCGAGCCGGCGCAGCCCGGCGAAGATGGCGTCATGGCCATGACCGTAGGCCCGCGGGGCGATATCGGCAACGATCAGCGAGGCCACCCGCTCGGGCGCCAGGCGTGCCAGGCTGATGGCTACCTTGCCGCCCATCGAATGGCCGAGCAGGTGGGCGCGCGGCACATCGAGGCGGTCGAGCAGGGCCACCAGGTCATCGGCCATCTGGGTATAGGCCATCCCCGCGGCGTGCGGCGAACGGCCGTGATTGCGCAGGTCCACGGCGATGACCCGCCGCGCGGCCTGCCACTTCTTGACATGGGCGCGCCAGTTGTCGGCGCTGCCCAGCAGGCCATGGATGACCACCAGCGGCGTACCCTCGCCGCCGGTGTCGAGATGGTTGAGCGCGATGGTCATCAGGGTCTCCTTGGGAATCAGGAACGGGCCTGGGCCTGCTCCGGCGCCAGGTCGTCGCCTCCGGTCGCGTCTACCAGCCGGCGGGTCAGCCGGGCCAGCAACACGCCGTAGAGCGGCAGGAAGAGCACCAGGCTGATGCCCAGCTTGATGCCGTAGTCCACCCAGGCGATCTCCGGCCAGTGGGCGGCCATGAAGGAATCGGGACTGCGGTGGAAGGCGATGGAGAAGAAGGCGAAGGTATCCGCCAGGTTGCCGAGCAGCGTGGACAGCGCCGGCGCCACCCACCAGGCGCTCAGCCGACGCAGGCGGTCGAAGACGGTGACGTCCAGCAGCTGGCCCAGCACATAGGCCATGAAGCTCGCCACGGCGATACGCGCCACGAAGAGGTCGAAGTCGGCCAGCGCCGAGAGGCCGGCGAAGCTGCCCAGGGGATAGATCACCGAGACGACGTAGGAGACCACCAGGGCCGGGACCATGACCCGCAGGATGATGGCCCGCGCCGGCGCCTTGCCGAACAGCCGGACGGTCAGGTCGGTGGCCAGGAAGATGAAGGGGAAGCTGAAGGCGCCCCAGGTGGTATGCAGGCCGAGCAGCGTGAACGGCAGCTGCACCAGGTAGTTGCTGGCGGCGATCACCAGGATATGGAAGCCGACCAGCAGGGCCAGGCAGCGGCGGGTCTGGGCGGCGGAGAGCACGAACATCGGGCGCACCTATGTTGCGCGAGGGCTGAGGGAGCCCTCGTGAGGCCGGAGGCCGGCGGAAGACGCGCGCATTATACGCAGCCGCCCCGCTCCGGCCAAACCGGCCTGTTTGCCGGGGCCGCGCCGCCCGCGCGCCCCCGACCGTCCCCGTTGGCGGGTTAGACCCGGCGCGCCTGGTGGGCCTCCCCCACCGCCCGGTTCTTCATGGCCTCGTGAACATCCTCGAGGCTCGCGGGGTCGTCGATGGTCGAGGGAATGCCGAACGCCTGGCCGTCGGCGATATTGCGCAGCAGCTTGCGCAGGATCTTGCCGGAGCGGGTCTTGGGCAGGCGATCCACCACCAGCACCTGCTTGAAGCAGGCGATGGGGCCGATGCACTCCCGCACCCGGGCGATGAGCTCGTTCTCGAGGGCCAGCTCGTCGCCGTCGAAGCCGTCCTTGGGGATCACCAGGCCCACCGGCACCTGGCCCTTGAGGGCATCGTGGATGCCGATCACGGCGCATTCGGCGACGGCCGGGTGGGCCCCGACCACCTCCTCCATCTCGCCGGTGGAGAGCCGGTGCCCGGCCACGTTGATGACGTCGTCGGTACGCCCCATGATGAACAGGTAGCCGTCCTCGTCGAAGTAGCCCCCGTCACCGGTCAGGTAATAGCCGGGAAAGGCCGCCATGTAGGCACTGTGGAAGCGCTGGGGATCGCGCCAGATGCCCGTCAGGCAGCCGGGCGGCATGGGCTGCTTGATCACCACGCTGCCCTGCTCCAGCGCCGCTGCCGGCTGGCCCTCGCGGTTCAGGATCTGCACGTCGAAGCCCGGCACCGGCACGGTGGCCGAACCGGCCTTGGTGGGCATCGGCTCGAGCCCCTGCAGGTTGGCGGCGATGGGCCAGCCGGTCTCGGTCTGCCACCAGTGGTCGACCACCGGCACCGGCAGCAGCTCCTCCAGCCAGTGGAAGGTCGGCGGGTCGAGGCGCTCGCCGGCCAGGAACAGCGCCTTCAGGCAGGAAGTATCGTGCTCGGCAAGCCGCTTGCCCTCGGGGTCCTCCTTCTTGATGGCGCGAAAGGCGGTGGGCGCGGTGAAGAAGCCCTTCACCCGGTACTCGGCGATGAGGCGCCAGAAGGCCCCGGCATCGGGGGTGCGCACCGGCTTGCCCTCGTAGACCACGGTGGTGCAGCCGCGCAGCAGTGGCGCATAGACGATGTAGGAATGGCCGACGACCCAGCCCACGTCGGAGGCGGAGAAGAACACCTCCCCCGGCGCCATGTCATAGACGACCTCCATGGAATAGTGCAGGGCCACGCCGTAGCCACCGGTGTCCCGCACCACGCCCTTCGGCTTGCCGGTGGTGCCGGAGGTATAGAGCACGTAGAGCGGGTCGGTGGCCTTCACCGGCACGCACTCCGCCGGCACCGCCCGCGCCACCAGATCGGCCCAGTCATGGTCGATGGCCCCGAGCTCGGCGCGATGCTGCTCGCGCTGCAGCACCACGCAGGCCTCGGGCTTGTAGGCACTCTGGGCGATGGCCGCGTCGACGATGGGCTTGTAGGGCAGCACCCGGTCGACCTCGATGCCGCAGGACGCGGCGACCACCACCCTGGGCTCGGCATCCTCGATGCGCACCGCCAGTTCGTGGGGCGCGAAGCCGCCGAAGACCACCGAGTGCACCGCGCCGAGGCGGGCACAGGCATACATGGCCACCAGGGCCTCCGGCACCATGGGCATGTAGATGATGACCCGGTCGCCCTTCTCGACGCCGAGTCCCTTCAGGGCGCCGGCGAAACGCGCCACTTCGTCGCGCATCTCGCGAAAGCTCAGGGTCCGCTTGCCACCGGTGACCGGCGAGTCCCAGTGGACGGCCGCCTGGTCACCACGCCCCTGCTCGACATGATGGTCGAGTGCCGCGTGACAGAGGTTGAGCTCGCCGTCCTCGTACCAGCGGGCATGCCCCTGGTCGTCATGACGCAGCACGGTCTGCGGCGGAGTGAACCAGGGGAGGCGCCGGGCCTGGTCGGCCCAGAAGGCCTCGGGCTGCTCGATGGAACGACGGAATTCGCTGCGATATGCGCTCATGGATATCCTGCCTGTTGCACGGGTGGCTCACTAGATTGTTGACACTCTAGAACAGCGAATCGAAAAAGACGTCAGACAAAGGGCTAATCTTCGACAAAAGAACGACAGGGCGATGAATATTGTCGACAAAAACCACCTTGACCGCACCAGGATGCCCGCCACACGGACGCCAATGGAACCGGTGGTGTGACGCCCGGTGGACTATAATTGAGTGATGGCTGAATCAGAAAACGAAAACGAAGGCAACAACCGGCCAGCAGGACGCCGAACCATCACGACATAGGGGGACCGTGCCGGCGAACAGGGAGCACTCGCAGCGGGTCCGAACACGCGGGGGTGACACAAGATGAGCGACTCGCAGCGCCGGGCCTCACACCTGCTGGAGGGGGGGGATGCGGTGATCGACCAGGCCAGCGCCCTGCTCAAGGCGATGGCCAATGACAACCGCTTACGCATCCTTTGCCTGCTGGACGGCACGGAGCTGTCGGTGACCGAGCTCAACCGTCGGCTGGCGCTCAGCCAGTCGGCGCTGTCCCAGCACCTCGCCATCCTCAGGCGCGAGGACCTGGTCGCTACCCGGCGAGCCTCCCAGACCATCTACTACTCCCTCAACGGCGAGCGGGCGCGCATCGTCCTCGAGGCCCTGGACCGGCTCGGCCTGCCGGACTGAGCGCGGCGCCCGGGCCGGCTCAGCGCTTCTGCCAGCCGCTGGCATCCAGCAGCTCCAGGCCGCGCCGGGCCCCGTGCTCCACGCCACGCGAGATCGCCAGGCCCAGGCGATCGGCGAGGCCCTGGCGACGTTCCAGGCGCAGTGACACCACCCGCGCGTCCTCCAGGCGCCGGGCCAGGTAGGCCTCGCTGGTGCCGAGCTCGTCCACCAGGCCGCGCGCCAGGGCGTCCTGCCCGTACCAGACCTCCCCGGTGGCCACCGCCTCGATGTCCAGCGCCGGACGGCGCTCGACTACATAGCGCTTGAACAGGCCATGGATGGTCTCGAGGTCCTCGAGGAACTTCTCGCGGCCCTCCTCGGTGTTCTCGCCGAGCACCGTCAGGGTGCGCTTGTAGCGCCCCGCCGTGAGCACCTCCACATCGATGTCGTGGCGCTTCAGCAGGCGGTGCAGATTGGGCAGCTGCGCCACCACCCCGATGGAGCCCAGCACCGCGAAGGGGGCAACGCGCAGCCGGTCGGCACAGCAGGCCATCAGGTAGCCGCCGCTGGCGGCCACCTTGTCCACGCACACCGTGGTCGCAAGGCCCGCCTGCCGCAGCCGATCCAACTCCGCGGCGGCATGGCCATAGGCATGCACCAGGCCGCCGGCCGACTCCAGCCGCACGACCACCTCGTCGGCCTCGCCGGCGACATCCAGCACCGCCGTGACCTCCTCGGCGAGCCGCCCGGTGGCACTGGCCTTGAGGTCGCCGTGGAAGTCGAGCACCCAGACCGTCGAGGTGGCCTGGTCGGGGGCGCGGCGCTTGCCACGGGCCTTGTCATCGCGCCGGAAGGCCTTGAGCAGCCGCTTCCGCGCCCCCGGCTCACTGGCCGCCAGCTGCAGTCGGCGGCGGCGGCGCCGACGGCTGTCGTTGAGCTCCTCGATCCGCAGGCGGACACGTTCGCCTTCGGCCCCGCGGGCACGCATCACCACCAGGACCGCCAGCAGGGTGATGCCCGCCACGGCCAGCAACTGGGCCAGGAACATGCCGTAATCCGTCAGCCATTCGTTCACCGCTCACCTCCTCCTGATGTCCGCTTCCATCCTGCCCACGGCGATCTCGGCGCACAAGCCGCCTTGATTAAAACACTTGTTTTAAATAGGCTCCCCTGAACACATGCCACGACGATCCGCGGAGACCGAACCGATGTCCGACCTCACCCTCGACAAGCTCCAAGCCCGTTTCAATGCAGCGGCCGCCCGCGACATGGACGAGATCTTCCAGTTCCATTTCAGCGATGCCGGCGATCACTACCTGGTGGTCAAGGATGGCACCCTCGAGGTCTGCAAGGGCGAACACGAGGAGCCCTCGGTGAGCCTGAGCCTGAGCACCAAGACCCTGCGCGGCGTGATGAAGGGCGAGATCAGCGGCGTCGGCGCCTTCATGAGCGGCAAGCTGAAGGCCAGCGGCAACGTCATGCTGGCCACCCGCCTGGGCAGCCTGTTCCCGGCCAACTGACCCGCCCGTCAGGATCGCCGGGCCCCGACTTCCTCCAGGTGCGTCTCGATCAGGGCCCGCGAGATGGAATACAGCGGCGGCAACTGGGGCAGCCGCGTCGGCGAGAACCAGGCGGCGTCGCTGATCTCCTCGCCATCGATGCGGATGCGGCGACTGGCCGCCTCGGCGAAGAACCCCAGCATCAGGGAATGGGGAAACGGCCAGGCCTGGCTGCGGAAGTAGCGCAGCCGGCCCACCGTCAGCCCCACCTCCTCGTGGATCTCGCGCCGGACCGCCTCCTCGGCGGACTCCCCCGGCTCGATGAAGCCGGCCAGGGTGGAATAGCGCCCCGGCGGGAAGCGCGGGCTGCGGGCCAGCAGCAGGGCATCGCCGTGGGTCACCAGGGTGATGATGCACGGCGAGATCCGCGGGTAGTTGCGATGGCCGCACTGCGCACAGTGCATGGCGAACTCGCGGTCCAGGCGCGCGGCGCGGGCGCCGCAACGACCGCAGTAGCGATGGTGGCGCAGCCAGGCGCCGACCTGCAGGGCCGTGGAGACCAGCGGGAACCAGGACTCGGGTAGCCGCGCCAGCCAGGCACGGCCTTCCGGCCAGTCGTGTCCCGCCGCCTCCTCCAGGGACAGCGCCACCGGCTCGTCCCGCCACCAGCACAGCGGTTGCATGGCGGCCGTCCACGGCTGCACCGCCTGCAGGGGGCCACCCTCCGGTCCGGGCGCGATGCGCCCCTCGGCCAGGCGGATCACCCGCCCCGCGGCCTCGGCGTGGGGCAACTCGCGACGCAGCATCAGCCCGGCGCCTCGGGGCTGGCGGGCCAGCCCGCCAGGCCGTCCCAGCGACACTCGCCGGCGGCTTCGCGGATGCGCGTCAACTTGTCGCGATGGGCCGCGAGTTCCGCCTCGTCGGGGGCCTGTACCCGCAGCTGGCCCGGTGACAGCGACAACCGGCGGATCGCCATGCCGCCGCCGTTGTCGACCTCGCCTTCGCCGCCGGCGGCGGCATCCAGCGACAGCGCCGTCTGGCCGCCGGTCATCGCCAGGTAGACGTCGGCGAGGATCTCGCTGTCCAGCAGGGCGCCGTGCAGCACCCGGTGGCCATTCTCGATCTCGTAGCGCTTGCACAGGGCATCCAGGCTGTTGCGCTGCCCGGGATGCTTGTCGCGGGCCATCCGCAGGGTGTCGAGGATGCGGCAGTGGTCGGCCACCGGTCCCAGGCGCGGCTCGCCCCGGGCGGCATTGAGCAGGCCCAGCTCGTGGTCGATGAAGCCCACGTCGAAGGGCGCGTTGTGAATCACCAGCTCGGCGCCCTCGATGAAGGCCCAGAAGGCATCGGCGACCTCGGCGAACACCGGCTCCTCGGCGACCCGCTCGTTGGTGATGCCGTGGACCGCCATCGCCTCGGCCTCGATGTCGCGCTCGGGGTTGATGTACTGATGGTAGGTGTTGCCGGTCAGGCGGCGGTTGACCATCTCCACCGCCCCGATCTCGATCAGCCGGTGGCCGTCCTTGGGGTCGATGCCGGTGGTCTCGGTATCCAGGATGATCTGGCGCATGACGTCGCGTCTCGTGCTCGGTGTTCAAAGGGACGCCGGGACCGTCAGGCCCCGGCCAGCATCTCGTCGATGGCCTCGTTGGCCAGCGCATCGGCCCGCTCGTTGCCCGGATGACCGCTGTGGCCCTTGACCCAGTGCCAGTCGATGACATGGCGGTGGGTCTCCTCGTGGAGGGCGCGCCACAGCTCGGCGTTCTTGACCGGTTGCCGCGAGGCGGTCTTCCAGCCCCGCTTGATCCAGCCATGGATCCACTCGGTGATGCCGCGGCGCAGGTACTCGGAATCGGTCCACAGCGCCACCCGGCAGGGGCGCTTGAGCTCGCGCAGGGCCATGATGGCGGCCATCAGCTCCATGCGGTTGTTGGTGGTCTCGGCCTCGGCCCCCTTGAGGGCCTTCTCGTGACGACCGCTTTGCAGCAGCGCGCCCCAGCCACCCGGCCCCGGGTTGCCTCGGCAGGCGCCATCGGTATAGATCGTCACCACGCCAAGCGCCGCGTGCGGTGGTCTGTCAGTCACCCTCGCTCACCCTCTCCGGTCGCGGCCCAAACTGCCGCGAGGCATTGCCCAGCGCCGAGCCGGCCAGGGGTGCCGGGAAGGCCACCCGATTGCGCCGGGGCAGCACCAGCTGGGAGCGGCGTCGGGCATGGATCATGTAGCAGTCGCCCAGCGGCAGGTTGTGCCGCCGGCCCAGGGTCTCGAGCATGGCATTATGGGCGGTACCGCCGGGCAGGCGAAAGCCGCAGTAGTCTACCCGCTGGGCCTCGAAATCGACAAACGCCAGCCAGTCGCTGAGCCGCCCCGGGGTGCGCCAGCGCCCACGCCAGGGCAGGTGCCGGCGACGCCCCGGCCACAGGCGGCTCACGCCGGCCACGCCGAAGGGCGCCCAGCCGAACAGGATCAGATGGCCGTCGTTGTCGATCACCCGCGCCGCCTCCTGCAGCAGGTGGTGGGGGTCCGGGGCCACCTCGAGCAGGTGATGGATCACCACCAGGCTCAGGCAGCCGTCGGGCAGGGGCAAGGCATCGGGGGGGCAGACCAGGGTCGCGTCGCTCTCCGCCAGTTCGGCGGTGGGCGACCAGCGCAGGGCGTGCCGCACCGGGCACATGTCGGCCAGGGTCGGGGCCATGCCGAGCTCGAGTCCGTGGGCCCCGAACCAGCGCTCGCACAGCGGTCCCAGGCAGGCGCGCTCGGCGCGCCAGACACTCCGGCCGCCGGGACTCGCCCAGTAACGGCGGCCTTCTCTTACCAGGCGTGCCAGGGCTATCGCATCCTGCGAATTTGACATGTTGCGCTCTTCTCTCCAAAGTACCCGATTTTGCAGAACACCGATTCAAGGCGCCAGCGGCTCCATCGAGACCGGCCGAGGCGCGAGGACTCCGAGCCCATGTTGAGCGTGACACCGATTCCCGCCTTTAGCGACAACTATATCTGGATGCTTCGGCAGGACACGAACGGCGATGTCTGCGTCGTCGACCCCGGCGATGCCGACCCCGTGATCGAGTGGCTGGAACGCGAGGGGCTCAACCTGGGCTGCGTGCTGATCACCCACCACCACCCCGACCACACCGGGGGCCTGCCGGCGCTGATCCAGCGCTACTCGCCACGGGTCATCGGCCCGCGCAACCCCGATATCCCGGGCATCGACGAGCGGGTCGGCGCCGGGGACGAGGTGCGCGTGATGGGCCGGCTGTTCGAGGTGCTCGAGGTGCCCGGCCACACCCTGGATCATATCGCCTTCTTCACCGCCGGTATCCCGCCGCTGCTGTTCTGCGGCGACACCCTGTTCAGTGCCGGCTGTGGTCGTCTGTTTGAAGGGACTCCCGAGCAGATGCACGCCTCGCTGGCACGCCTCCAGGGCCTGCCCGAGGATAGCCTGGTCTTCGCGGCCCACGAGTACACCCTGGCGAACCTGCGCTTCGCCAAGGCCGCGGACCCGGACAACCCCGACGTGGACGCCGCCGAGCAGGAATGCCGGCGGGCCCGGGAGCTCGACCGCCCTACCCTGCCCAGCACCATCGGGCGCGAGCGGCGGATCAATCCTTTCCTGCGCTGCGACGACGCCGGCGTTCGCCGGGCCGCCTCGGCCCACGGCGACACCGACAGCAGCGTCGCCACCTTCGCCACCCTGCGCGACTGGAAAGATTCCTTCTGAGACACGATACCCGATGGACGCCGCCCCCGCCGCAGGCCGGTGGGCAGGCGTGCGCCCAGGAGGCCAGCGAATGACCTTTCACACCCGCCGACGACTCCTCGGATTCGCCAGCACCCTCGCCTTGACCGGGGCCCTACTGGCCAACGGCGCCTACAGCCAGGCGTCGACCCTGCCGAAGGACCGGCTGGCCGCGGATACTCCCGCCTTCACCAGCGGTTCCCGTGGCAAGCCCGCCGGCGGTCGGCATTTCTGGAACAGTCTCGACCTGGAGCCCAGCGATGCCTGGTCACGCCTGCGCGCAAGCTTCCAGTGGCGCGATCAATGGCAGGACGGTGCCGGACATGCGCGGGTTCAGCGCTGGATCGACGAATACAGCGCCCGCCCCCACAACATCGTCGAGATCACCGAGCGGGCCCGCCCCTGGCTGGCCTGGATCCTCGAGCGGGTCGAGTCCCGCGGGCTGCCCGGCGAGATCGCCCTGATCCCCTTCGTGGAGAGTTCCTTCGACCCCCGCGCACGCAGCCACTTCGGCGCCGCCGGCCTGTGGCAGATCATGCCGCGGACCGGCGATGCCCTGGGGCTACGCCGCAACGGCGCCTGGGACGGTCGCCTCGACGTGGTACGCTCGACCCAGGCGGCGCTGGACTATATCGAAGTGCAGGCCGACCAGTGGTACGCGGGCGATATCGAGCTCTCGCTGGCCGCCTACAACGCCGGCGCGGGCACCGTGAACCGGGCGCGGCGCAGCGCGCAGTCGCGCGGCCATGAGGGCGGCTACTGGGACCTCGACCTGCCGGCGGAGACCATGGACTATGTCCCCAAGCTGCTGGCCATCGCCGCGATCATCGCCGAGCCGGAACGCTACGACGTCGCGCTGCCGGAGATCGCCGCCGAGCCGGCCTTCGCCCGCGTGCGTGTCACCCGCACGCTGCGCCTGGGCGAGGCGGCCCGCCTGGCCGGCGTGCCGACGCGCCAGCTCGCCGATCTCAACCCCGGCCTGCGCACCGAGTCGGCCCGCCCCGGCCAGGTGCGTGAGCTGCTGGTGCCGGTGGAAGGCGCCGAAAGTCTGGTGGCGGCACTGGATGCGGTCAGCCCCGCGACCGGCGGTGGCGACGATATCCATGTCGTGCAGCGGGGCGATACCCTGTCCGCCATCGCCACCCGGCATGCCGTGGCCATCTCCGACCTGGCTCGCTGGAATGGCATCCAGCGAGTCGACGCTTTACAACCCGGCCAGCAGCTGACACTTTCCGGTAGATGATGTCGGGGCTCGGCCCCTCCAGGGAACAAGGATCCTCTCCGATGCGATCGACCGTGCTGCTGATGACGGCCCTGGCGGCAGGCCCTGCCCTGGCCGCCAGTCCCGACGAGGTGCCCACTCGCCATGCCCTCGCCCTCTATGGCGAGCCGGCGCTTCCCGCGGACTTCACCCACTTCCCGCATGCCGATCCCGAGGCGCCGGTGGGCGGCACCCTGACCCGGGCGGCCACCGGCAGCTTCGACACCACCAACCCCTTCATCATCCAGGGCACCCCGGCCACGGGTCTCAACGTCATCTACGACACCCTGCTGGTCGCCAACCCGGATGAGCCGTTCACCATGTACGGGCTGCTGGCCGAGGGCATCCGGCTGGACCCGGACCGCCAGTGGATCGAGTTCGACCTGCACCCCGAGGCGCGCTTCCACGACGGCACCCCGGTGACCGCCGCCGACGTGATCTTCAGCTTCGAGACCCTCACCGAGAAGGGGCAGCCCTTCTACGGGGCCTACTACGCCGACGTCACCGAGGTCCGCGCGGTGGACGAGGACACCGTGCACTTCGACCTGGCCGCCAGCGAGTCCCGGGAACTGCCGCTGATCCTCGGCCAGATGCCGGTACTGCCCGCGCACTACTGGGAGGACCGCGACTTCGAGGCCACCACTCGGGATCCGCTGCTGGGCTCCGGCCCCTACCGCATCGCCCAGGTCGACCCGGGCCGGCGCATCGTCTACGCGCGGGTCGAGGACTACTGGGGGCAGGACCTGCCGGTGAACCGCGGCCGTCATAACATCGAGCGCCTGGTGTTCGACTACTACCGCGACCAGACCGTGGCCCTGGAAGCCTTCAAGGCCGGCAATCTCGACATGCGCATCGAGTCCAGCGCCCGCAACTGGGCGACCGCCTACGACTTCCCCGCCGCCGAGGCCGGCTTCGTGCAGCGCCTGGAGGTGCCCGACGGCCAGCCGGCGGGCATGCAGGCCTATGTCATCAACCTGCGCCGGGAGAAGTTCCAGGACGTGCGCGTCCGCGAGGCGCTCAACCTGGCCTTCGACTTCGAGTGGCTGAACCAGAGCCTCTTCTACGGGGCCTACGAGCGCACCCGCAGCTACTTCGAGAACTCCGAGATGGCCGCCGAAGGCTTGCCCAGCGAAGGCGAGCTGGCGCTGCTCGAGCCGCACCGCGAGGCGCTGCCCGAGCGGGTCTTCGAGGCGCCCCTGCCCATGCAGCACCCCGACGAGTTGCGTCCCCGGCTGAGAAAGGCCTTCGCGCTACTGCGCGAGGCCGGTTACGTCTCTCGTGACGGCACGCTGGTCGACGCGCAGACCGGCGCCCCGCTGACCCTCGAGGTGCTGCTGTTCGACACCCAGTTCGAACGCGTCGTCCAGCCCCTGCTGAGAAACCTCGCGCGGCTCGGGGTGCAGGGCGACATCCGCATCGTCGATGTCAACCAGTACCTCAACCGCCTGCGCCGTTTCGATTTCGACATCATCGTCGGCAGCTTTCCGCAGTCCGCCAACCCGGGCAACGAACAGCGCGAGTTCTGGGGCAGCGAGTATGCCGACGCCCCCCAGAGCCGCAACCTGATCGGCCTCCAGGACCCGGTGATCGACGACCTGGTGGACCGGCTGATCGCCGCCGACTCCCGGGAAGCCCTCGACACCGCCGCCCAGGCCCTGGACCGGGTGCTGCGCTGGGGCTTCTACGTGATCCCCCAGTGGCACCTGGATACGACCCGCATCGCGCAATGGGACAAGTTCGGCTGGCAGGAGCCCTTCCCCCGCTACAACCTGGATCTGGATGCCTGGTGGGTCGATCCCGACCGCGCCGCCGAGATCGAGAACCGACAGCGCAATCGGTAACGGCAGGTCGATAAGCCGCAGGCGCCTCGGGCACCAAGGGAATGAGGTTGACTTCGCTCTTCTCACACGACGTCTGGAAATGAACGCTAAGGACACGCCGTGGCCGCCTATGTACTGCGCCGATTGCTGCTGATGATCCCCACCCTGCTGGGGATCATGCTGCTCAACTTCATCATCGTCCAGGCCGCCCCGGGCGGTCCCATCGACCAGATGCTGGCCCGCTTCGAGGGACTCTCCAGCCAGGCCAGTACGCGCCTGGAGGGCGGCGGCGGCGACGTCGCCAGCGGCGAGTCGCGCGGCGCCCGGGGCGTACCCCAGGCCTTCATCGACCGCCTGGAGACCCAGTTCGGCTTCGACCAGCCGGCCCACGAGCGCTTCTTCGGCATGCTCGTCGACTATGCCACCTTCGACCTGGGCGAGAGCTTCTTCCTCGGCCAGAAGGTCACCACCCTGATGCTCGAGCGGTTGCCGGTGTCGATCTCGCTGGGGCTGTGGACCACCCTGCTGGTCTACCTGGTGTCCATCCCGCTGGGCATCCGCAAGGCCCTGGCCCACGGCTCGCGGTTCGATGTCTGGACCTCGGGCCTGGTCATCGTCGGCTACGCGATCCCCGGCTTCCTGTTCGCCATCCTGCTGATCGTGCTGTTCGCCGGAGGCAGCTACTGGGACGTCTTTCCGTTACGCGGCCTGACCTCGCCGGACTTCGCCGACCTCGGCCTGTGGGGCAAGCTCAAGGACTACTTCTGGCATATCACCCTGCCCGTGGTGGCCTCGGCGATCGGCAGCTTCGCCACCCTGACCATGCTGACCAAGAACAGCTTTCTCGACGAGGTGCACAAGCAATACGTGCTGACCGCCCGCGCCAAGGGCGCCAGCGATCGCCGGGTGCTCTACGGCCACGTGTTCCGCAACGGCATGCTGATCATCATCGCCGGCCTGCCCTCGGCGCTGGTCGGCATCTTCTTCACCGGCTCGCTGCTGATCGAGGTGATCTTCTCCCTCAACGGCCTCGGCCTTCTCGGCTTCGAGGCGGTGATGCAACGCGACTACCCGGTGATCTTCGGCACCCTCTACCTGTACACCCTGATCGGGCTGGTCCTGAAGCTGATCTCGGACCTGACCTATGTGTGGGTCGACCCGCGCATCGACTTCGAGACCCGGGAGTCCTGACATGACACGCCTCACCGCCCGGCTGTCGCCGATCGCCCGCCGCCGCCTCGCCACCTTCCACGGCAATCGCCGCGCGCGGTGGTCGCTGTGGGTCTTCCTCGTGCTGTTCGTGGTCAGCCTCGGCGCCGAGCTGGTCGCCAACGACCGGCCCCTGCTGATGCAGTACCAGGGGCAGTGGTATCTCCCGCTGCTCGTCGACTACCCCGATACCGAGTTCGGCGGCTTCCTGCCCACCCCGGCGGACTACCGGGACCCCTATGTCCGGGAGACCATCGAGGCCGACGGCTGGATCCTCTGGCCGCCCATCCCCTTTGCCTACGACACCCTCGACATGGGCCTGTCGCACCCGGCGCCGTCCCCGCCGGACGCCCGGCACTGGCTGGGCACCGACGACCAGGGCCGGGACGTGCTGGCCCGGGTGATCTACGGCTTTCGCCTGTCGGTGGTGTTCGCCCTGGTGCTGACCATCGGCTCGATGGTCCTCGGCGTGCTGATCGGCGGCCTCCAGGGTTACTTCGGCGGCAAGGTCGACCTGATCGGCCAGCGGCTGATCGAGATCTGGTCCGGCCTGCCGATGCTGTTCCTGCTGATCATCCTGGCCAGCCTGGTCGAGCCCAACCTCTGGTGGCTGCTCGGCATCATGCTGCTGTTCTCCTGGCTGGGCCTGGTCGACGTGGTGCGCGCCGAGTTCCTGCGCGCGCGCAACCTGGAGTACGTGCGCGCCGCACGGGCCATGGGCCTGCCCTCGCGGCTGATCATGTGGCGCCATGTGCTGCCCAACGCCATGGTCGCCACCCTGACCTTCATTCCCTTCCTGTTCACCGGCGCCATCACCACCCTGACCGCCCTGGACTTCCTGGGCTTCGGCCTGCCGCCGGGCTCGCCCTCGCTCGGCGAGCTGGTGGCCCAAGGCAAGAACAACCTCCAGGCGCCCTGGCTCGGCATTACCGCCTTCCTGACCCTGGCGGTGATGCTGTCGTTGCTGGTGTTCATCGGCGAGGGCCTGCGCGATGCCTTCGATCCGCGCCATATCCCGCAGGCCGGCGACGCACGCCCAAGGACGCCCCGCAATGCCTGACACCCCGCTGTTCCGCCTCGATGCCCTGACCATCGCCTTCGACGGCGCGGCGGTGGTCGAGGATCTGTCCCTGGCGGTGCATCCCGGCGAGACCCTGGCGCTGGTCGGCGAATCCGGCTCCGGCAAGTCGGTCTCGGCCCTCGGCGCCCTGGGATTGCTGCCCCGCAACGCCGAGGTGCGCGGCGGCCGTCACCTCGGCGACACCGACCTCGCCCGCCTGACGCCACGCCAGTGGCAGGCGCTGCGCGGCGGCCAGGTGGGCTTCATCTTCCAGGAGCCGATGACCTCGCTGAACCCGTTGCAGACCGTGGCCCAGCAGATCGGCGAGACCCTGCGCCTGCACCAGGGGCTCTCGGGCCCGGCGGCCCGGCGACGCTGCCGCGAGCTGCTCGAGCAGGTCAGGCTTCCCCGCGCCGAGGAACTCCTCGACGCCTGGCCCCACCAGCTCTCCGGCGGCCAGCGCCAGCGGGTGATGATCGCCATGGCCATCGCCAACCGCCCCCGGCTGCTGATCGCCGACGAGCCCACCACGGCGCTGGACGTCACCGTCCAGCGCGAGATCCTGGCACTACTCGCCGACCTGCGCGATGCCCACGAGATGGGCATGCTGTTCATCACCCATGACCTCAACCTGGTCCGCCGCCATGCCGATCGGATCTGCGTCATGCATCACGGCCGGCTCCAGGAGAGCGGCGAGGTGGCCAGCGTCTTCGCCGCGCCCCAGAGCCCCTACACCCGGGACCTGCTGGAGGCCGAGCCCGCGGGCCGTCCCGAGCCGGTCAACGCCCAGGCGCCGCTGCTCAGCGCCCGCGGCCTCGGGGTACGCTTCGAGCGACCCAGGCGGCTGTTCCGTCGCCGCCCGCCCGCCTTCGAGGCCGTGAAGCCCCTCGACCTGACGGTGGCCCCCGGCGAGACCCTGGGCATCGTCGGCGAGTCCGGCTCCGGCAAGACCACCCTGGCGCTGGCCCTGCTGCGGCTCACCGGCAGCCAGGGCGAGATCGACTTCGACGGCGAACGCCTGGACCGGCTGCATGGCAACGCCCTGCGCCGGCGCCGGCGCCGCCTCCAGGTGGTCTTCCAGGATCCCTATGGCTCGCTGTCGCCACGCCTGCCCGTCGCCGACATCGTCAGCGAGGGCCTGCGCTTCCACCACCCGGAGCTGTCCCGGGTGGAGGTCGACCGACGGGTCCGCGACACCCTGCGCGAGGTCGGCCTGCCGGAACAGTGCGCCGCCCGTTACCCCCACGAGTTCTCCGGGGGGCAGCGCCAGCGCATCGCCGTGGCCCGGGCCATCATCCTCGAGCCCGAGCTGCTGGTCCTCGACGAGCCCACCTCGGCCCTGGACCGCACCGTGCAGAAGCAACTGGTCGCGCTGCTGCGCGAACTCCAGCGGCGCCGTGGCCTGAGCTACCTGTTCATCAGCCACGACCTGGCGGTGGTCCGCGCCATGGCCCATCGCATCCTGGTGCTCAAGGACGGCGAGGTGATGGAGAGCGGCGACTGCCTGGAGGTCCTGGAACACCCCACTACCGACTATACCCGTGCCCTGGTAGAGGCCGCCGGCTTGACGCTCACCAGGGCCTGAGGAGCCCCGCTCACCTTCGCCTGCGGCGCTTCCTCGTCGGCGCCCCCGGGTACCGCAAGGCCGCCGCGCACGGCGGAGTCATGCGCCGGGGACGCCGAGACTCCCAGGCTTGGCTCGGCCAGGCCTGACAACCCGGCAGGATGGTCCCGCCCCGCCCGCTGGTTGCCACGGCAGCCGGCCAGGACGACGCATCACGCCGAAAAGATAACGGTATAATACATGCCGGCTGGTCAACCCGGCTCGTCCCTATCGCGCGATCGCCTCACGAGGCGGCGCCAGCGCCGTCCCTGCCCTGGCCGGCCGGGGCGCCTACCGCCGCCCTGGCCTATACTTGGCTCCTGTCGCCGCCGGCCAGGAGGGACCCATGCGCCACCCCCCGCTCGCATTCTGCTGGGCCCTGCTATGGCTGCTGTCGCTCGGGCTGGTGCCACCGGCCCAGGCGGCCTCGGTAACGCCCCTCGAGTCGGGCTGGGAGTATCGCTGGGGCGATTCGCCCCGGCTCGCCGACGACACCCCGGCCTGGACGCGGCCCGAGGCAGGCGAGTCGACGGCCTGGCGACCCATCGCCTTTCCCTCCAATCCACCGGATCGCCGGGACCGGCAGCATGTCTGGTTCCGCGTCTCCCTGCCCGAGGGCGCCTGGCGCGACCCGGTGGTCTATATCTACAGCGTCGACCTGATCGTCGAGGCCTACCTCGACGGCGAGCGCCTCTACCGCCACGGCAGCTTCGATGCCGAGGGCCGGGGCCGCTTCGCCGGCTGGCCCTGGCACATGATCGAGCTGCCCGAGGACTTCGCCGGCCAGCCCCTGTACTTCCGGGTCTTCTCCGACTACACCGACATCGGCCTGTGGGGCGAGGTCAAGCTGATGGAACGCGCCGCGCTGCTGGGCTATATCATCGAGCACTCGGCGGTCGACCTGGCGATCAGCGGGGCCTGCCTGCTGCTCGCCCTGCTGGCCGCTACCTTCGCACTGATCCAGGCCAACCGGCGCAGCTTCGCCGCCACCGCCCTGTTCTCGCTGGCCGCGGGCACCATGATCCTCGCCGAGACCCAGGCCAGCCAGCTGCTGCTGGCCGCCCCGCTGCTGTGGGACGCCCTGGCCGCGACCGGCTATTTCACCCTGCCGATCGCCATCGGCCTGCTGCTGGAACACTGGTTCGTCGACACCCGGCGCCAGCTGATCCGACGCATCTGGCAGTTCCACCTCGGCTACCTGGTGATGGCCATCGGCGCCACCGGACTCGGCTGGATCAACCTGTCCAGCACCTTCCCGGTCTTCGACGCCCTGCTGGTGGTCAACCTGACGTTGCTGCTGGCGATCATCGCCCCGCGCCTGCCCCAGCTCGGCCGAGGCCAGAAGGCCATCCTCGCCACCTATGCCCTATTCGGCCTGCTGCTGCTGCTGGACATGGCGGTCGCCCATGGCCTGCTGCCCTGGACCCGGGTGCCCGTCAGCACCGGCGCCCTGGCCTTCACCCTGGCCATCGCCGGCATCTCGCTGGTCGACTATGCGCGCACCCAGCGGGCCCTGAAGCGGCTCAACCAGCGGCTCGAGCTGGAGGTCGCCGAGCGCACCGACCAGCTGCAGCGACTGGTCACGCGCCTCGAGGTCTTCTCCTACACCGACACCCTCACCGGCCTGCATAACCGCCGCTTCTTCGATGAGCTGCTGGAGCACGAGGCCGCCCAGGCCAAGCGCCACGGCCAGGCCCTGTCGCTGGTCATGATCGACATCGATCACTTCAAGCACTTCAACGATGACTTCGGCCACGAGGCTGGCGACACGGTGCTGGCCGGGGTCGGGAGCTGCCTGGCCCATCACTTCCGTGAGGCCGACGTGGTCTGCCGGCTGGGGGGCGAGGAGTTCGTGGTGCTGCTGAGCGGCGCCGATGCCCACGCGGCCCAAACCCGGGTCGAGGCGCTCATGGCCCGGCTGGCCGGCACCGTCTATCACTACCGGGAGGCGACCCTGGGCCCGATCAGCGTCTCCTGCGGCATCGCCTCCTACCCCTCCCATGCCGACGAGCCCAGGGCGCTGGTCGCGCTCGCCGACAAGGCCCTCTACGCCGCCAAGCACGGGGGCCGGGCGCGGACCCACGTCTACGCCTGAGGGCCGTTCAGAACAGGGCCACCTCCGGCTCGGTGAGCTCGCGCCACTCGCCGGGCGCCAGCGCCGGGTCGAGGCGCAGCGCCCCCACCGACTCGCGATGCAGGGCCTCCACGTGGTTGCCGATGGCCGCGAACATCCGCCGCACCTGGTGGTAACGCCCTTCGGTGATGGTCAGGCGGGCCTGATGGGCATCGATCAGGGTGAGCTCGGCCGGGCGGGTCGCCGCCTCCTCGCCCTCCAGCAGGATGCCCTCGGCGAAGGCGGCCACCGCCCGCTCGGCCTCCTCGCCCGCCAGCGGACGCGCCAGGCTCGCCCGGTAGACCTTGGCGCAGGCCCGCTTCGGCGAGGTGACCCGGTGCGACCACTGGCCGTCGTCGGTGAGCAGCAGCAGGCCGGTGGTCTCGACATCCAGTCGCCCCACCGGCTGCAGCCGCTCCACCTTGGGCACCTCGACCAGGTCCACCGCCCGGGGATAGAGACCGCGACGGGCGGTGCATTCCACGCCTGCCGGCTTGTGCAGCATGATATGGCGCCGTCCCACCAGGGCCAGCGGCATGCCGTTCCAGCTGACGCGGTCGTCGTCGCCGACATGCCGGGCGCCCTTCTTCTCGGGCTCGCCGTTGACGGTCACCTCGCCCCGGGACAGGGCCCGCTTGGCCAGGCCACGGGTGAGTTCGGTGCTCTCCGACAGGAAACGATCCAGGCGCATCAGACCCCCACCCCGTCGGCCAGGGCGAAGTGATCGGCATCGCGCCAGGCCGGGAACTTCTCGCGGAAGGCGGCGAGCTCGTCCAGCGACAGGCGGCCGGTCCTGACGAAGGGGGTGTCGCGCGGCTCGTCGATCAGCGGCTCGCCCCTGGCATCCACCAGCATGGAGTCGCCGGCATAGGGCATGCCCTTGGCATCCTCGCCCACCCGGTTGACGCCGATCACCGGACACAGGTTCTCGACGGCCCGGGCCTGCAGCAGCACCCGCCACGGATGGCGCCGCGGGGCCGGCCAGTTGGCCACGCACAGCAGCGCATCGTACTCGAAGTGCTCGCCGGGGGCCGGCTGCTGGCGCAGCCACACCGGGAAGCGCAGGTCGTAGCAGACGCTGAGCAGCAGCCGGAAGCCCTTGAGCTCGACGATCACCCGCTCATGGCCCATGGCGTAGCGTTCATGCTCGCCGGCCATGCGGAACAGGTGGCGCTTGTCGTAGTGCACCAGGCTGCCATCGGGGCGCGCCCAGACCAGCCGGTTGAAGTAGTCACCGTCCTCCACCACGGCCAGGCTGCCGGTCATCACGCAGCCGCGCCGCCGTGCCTGATCCCGCAACCAGGCCAGGGTGGCGCTGTCGGCCATCGGTTCGGCCATCTCCCGGGAATTCATGGTGAAGCCGGTGGCGAACATCTCCGGCAGCACGATCAGGTCCGTCTCGTCACCGCCGAGATCGCCCAGGCTCTCCTCGAGCATGCGGCAGTTGGCCTCGGGGTCTTCCCAGCGCAGGTCGGCCTGCACCAGGGTGGTTCGAAGTTCGCTCATCATGGACTCCATCGCGCTCGGGGAATGTCTCCAGCCTAACCGAGACGCCGGTGGCACGCAGCCACCGCCGGCAGGAGGCGATCGCCGCGACACGCCACTCGCCGGGTTCGTCTTGGGATCAGCGACGCCGCGTCTGGAGGTGCTCGTCCAGAAACGCGGCAATGCCGGCGGAATACTCCGGCTCGCTGTCGAGGAAACCGGTGTTGTGGCCGCCGTGGATGACCAGCAGTGCCTTGGGCTCGCGGGCGGCCTCGAAGACGGCCTCGCCCTCGCTGAAGGGGATGATCTCGTCAGCCCGGCTGTGGATCACCAGCAGCGGGGCCGAACGCCGGGTCACGTACCTCTCGACATCGTAATCGAAACGCGACAGCCAGCGAACCGGCAGGAAGGGGTAGAGCCGCTGGCCGAGCTTGGGCACCGAGCGAAACGCCGATTCCAGGATCAGCGCCGCCGGGCCCTCGTCCGGAGGCAGCGCCGCGGTCAGCTGCGCGGCCACGCCCGCCCCGAGGGAACGGCCGAAGAGCACGATCTCCTCGGCGGCGAGGCCACGCCGCTCGATCAGCCACTGCCAGGCCGCCCGCGCATCGCGCGCGGTCCCCGCCTCTGAAGGGCGCCCTTCGCTCTCCCCGTAACCGCGGTAGTCGACGATCAGCATCGACAGCCCCAGCCGGTGGAACTGGCGGATCGACGCCAGGCGGTGGGAGATATTGCCGGCATTGCCGTGGAAGAAGAGCAGCGTGGCGCGCGCCGGCTCGGCCGGCACCCACCACCCCGCCAGGGTGAGGTCGTCGCTGGTACGAAGCCGCACCGGCTCCCAGTCGAGGCCGATGTCGGTCGGCGTGCCCATGACCTCGCGCCCCACATGGGGCAGGTAGAGCAGGCGTGCCTGGCAGCCCCAGAGCAGCAACAGCACCAGGCAATATACGGCCAGGAGGCCGGCGACTACCCTCAACATCCCCCCTCCCTTCTGTTCACCGCTCGCGATGACGAACGCTGCGGCACCGGTCCAATCGATCGGGCCGCCCCACGGCGCCACGTCTACCGGCCACAATTCCAATGTAGAATGCCGCGCAGGCGTTTCCTGCCTAGGAGGGCCCGGCGCGGCGATAGGCGCCCCGCCATCGGGACGATCGCCGTTGGTTGTCGCTCGGGGCTGATCCGTCGACAAGCTGACCGCATCCGCACATCGCGGTCGGTGTGTGCTAGCCTGGGCATTTTGTTAGGACGTTAACAATGGCCCGCACCCTCCCCCTGGACCCGGACGCCGCCAAGGGCGTCGGCTTCGGTCTCGCCGCCTACCTGATGTGGGGCTGCTTCCCGCTGTTCTTCGCCCTCTTCGAGGGCGTGCCGGCCTACGAGATCCTGATCCACCGGGTCCTCTGGTCCTGCCTCTTCCTGGCGGCACTGATCGTGCTGCTGCGCCGCTGGTCGCCGGTCCGCCAGGCGCTGCGCCAACCGCGGCGGCTCGGCCGGGTGCTCGGCTGCGCGGTGCTGATCGCCCTCAACTGGGGCCTGTATATCTATGCGGTCGAGAGCCGTCAGGTGCTCCAGGCCAGCCTCGGCTACTTCCTCACGCCGCTGGTCAACGTGGCCCTGGGGATGCTCGTGCTGCGCGAGCGCATGGCGCGCCTGCAGGCCCTGGCGGTGGCGCTGGCCGGCGTGGCCATCGCCCTGCAACTGGCGATGCTCGGCGAGCTGCCCTGGATCAGCCTGGCCCTGGCCCTGTCCTTCGGCACCTATGGGCTGCTGCGCAAGCAGGTCCCCCTGGATGGCCTCTCGGGCCTGTTCGTCGAGACCCTGCTGCTGCTGCCCTTCGGCCTGCTGGCGCTGGCCTGGCTCGGCCAGGCCGGCCAGTCCCACTTCCTCGGCGATGGCCGCACCACCGCGTTGCTGGTGACCAGCGGGGTGCTCACCGCCCTGCCGCTGCTGGCCTTCGCGGGGGCGGCGCGGCGGCTACGGCTGGCGACCCTGGGCTTCCTGATGTACCTGAACCCGAGCCTGCAGTTCTTCATCGCCCTGCTGGTGTTCCGCGAGCCATTGAGTTCGGTCCAGCTGGCGACCTTCGGTCTGATCTGGATCGGCCTGGCCCTGTACTCCTGGTCGGCCTGGCAGGGTCGCCCGCGTCAGGCCGCCGGGGCCTGAGCGCCCGGCGCCGGGATCGCCGCCCGCGTAGCGGACCGGGAAGGCGTCGAGCCGAGAGGACTCGCCTGACCGGGAGCACTCCGCTACTATCGCGCCATGACCCACCATGTCCCGCCCGTCGACCGGGGGCCGGTGCTGCTGGTCGGCGCCGGTCATGCCCATCTCCACCTGATCCAGAGGCGCCGGCATCTGCCGGCCACGGAGATCATGCTGGTCGATCCGGGCGGCTTCTGGTATTCGGGCATGGCATGTGGAGTCCTCGGCGGCCAGTACTCGCCCGGGGAGGACCGCCTGGACCCCGCCCGGCTCGCCAGGCGCCATGGGGTCCGGTCACTGCGCGGTCGCCTGAGCGGGCTCGACGCCCGGCGCCGCGAGGCGCTGCTCGCCGATGGCCGCCGCCTGCCCTTCTCGGTGCTCTCGCTCAATCTCGGCTCGCGCACGCCCTGCCCCGCCCCCCATCCCCACGGGCCCGGCGTCTGGGCGGTGAAGCCGATTCCCTGCCTGGTGGCCCTGCGCCGGCGCCTGGTCGGCGAGTTCGCCGCCGGCCGTCGCCCCCGCATCGTGGTGGTCGGCGGCGGCGCCAGCGGGGTGGAGGTGGCCTGCAATCTGTGGAGCCTGGCGCGGCAGCAGCGGGGGCGGCTCGATATCCAGCTGGTGACCCGCGGCCGTCGCCTGCTGGAAGGGGCCCCGGGACGCGCCGTGGCCTGGCTCGGTCGCCTGCTCAAGCACCGCGGGATCCGCGTGTCCACGGGCCTCGAGGTGCGGGGCCATGCCGCCGGCGGCCTGATGGTCGCCTCCTTCGACCAACCCTGGGGCGAGGACAGCTTCCGCCACCTGGAGGCCGACCACGTGGTGCATGCCGCCGGGCTGGCCGCTCCCGAGGTCATCGACGAGCTGGGGCTGCCGACCGTGGCCGGTCGTGGCCTGGCCATCGCCGACACCCTGCAGAGCCCCCAGGCCCCCTGGGCCTTCGCCGCGGGCGACTGTGCGGCGATGCTCCAGCACCGCCTGCCCCGCCTGGGCGTCTACGGGGTACGCCAGGCACCGGTGCTGCTGGCCAATATCGCCGCCCAGCTGACGGGCGGCTCGCTGAGGTCCTATCGCCCCCAGCCCCACGCCCTGGCGATTCTCAACCTCGGCCAGGGACAGGCGCTGGCCATTCGCGGCCGGCGCTGGTGGGGAGGCCGACTCGCCATGGTCTGGAAGCAGTGGCTGGATGCCCGCTTCCTGGCCGGCTATCGCTGAGCCGGCGCAATGGCCAGGCGACGCGCGTCTTCCCCCCAACCCTTGCCTATCCACCTGGCCCCCGCCCATCTAGCCACGCCGGCCCACTTCATCCCACCGGGGCTGATGGTCGGCACGATATCGTTTAGTCTGGACCCCGCCCACCCCTACCGCGATAGGCCCGGATGCTCAAACGCTACCTGCCGATCCTGACCTGGCTGCCCCACTACAACCGCCGCCTGTGCGGGGCCGACCTGCTGGCCGGCGCCATCGTCACCATCATGGTGATTCCCCAGTCGCTGGCCTACGCCATCCTCGCCGGCCTGCCGGCGGTGGTCGGGCTCTATGCCAGCATCCTGCCGCTGTTCGCCTACACCCTGCTCGGCACCAGCCGCACCCTGGCGGTGGGGCCGGTGGCCATCATCGCCCTGATGACCGGCGCGGCGCTGGCCGGCGTGGCGCCGCCGGGCTCGCCGGCCTACCTGCAGGCCGCCCTGGTGCTGTCGCTGCTGTCCGGGGCGATGCTGGTGATCATGGGCCTGCTGCGCATGGGCTTCTTCGCCAACTTCCTTAGCCACCCGGTGATCGGCGGCTTCCTGTCGGCCTCGGGCCTGCTCATCGCCACCAGCCAGCTCTCCCACCTGCTGGGCATCGATGCCGGCGGCTACGACGCCCTGACCCTGGCGACCAGCCTGGTGCGCCACTTCGCCGAGGTGCATGGCCCGACCCTGGCCATGGGCACCGGCACCCTGGCCTTCCTGGTCGCCGTGCGACACCTGGGGCAGCCGGCACTGACGCGCCTGGGCCTGCCGGCGGGCCTCGCCGGCCTGCTTACCCGGGCCGGGCCGGTCTTCGCGGTGGTCGCCACCGCCCTGATCAGCTGGTGGCTGGGGCTCGCCGAGCGGGGCGTGGCGGTGGTCGGCAGCGTGCCGGCCGGCCTCCCGCCGCTGACCCTGCCGCGCTTCGAGGCGTCGCTGTGGCGGGAGCTGCTGGTGCCGGCGCTGCTGATCAGCGTGGTGGGCTTCGTCGAGTCGATCTCCATGGCCCAGATGCTCGCCGCCAAGCGCCGCGAGCGCATCTCGCCCAACCAGGAACTGATCGGGCTGGGCGGCGCCAACCTCGCGGCGGCCTTCTCCGCCGGCATGCCGGTCACCGGGGGGCTCTCGCGCACCGTCATCAACTACGAATCCGGCGCGCGCACGCCCATGGCCGGGCTCTTCGCGGCCATCGGCATCGGCCTGGTCACGCTGGCCCTGACGCCGCTGCTCTACCACCTGCCCGTGGCGACCCTGGCCGCCACCATCACCGTGGCCGTCCTGACCCTGGTGGACATCCCGCTGATCCGCCAGACCTGGCGCTATTCGCGCAGCGACTTCTCGGCCATGGCGGTGACCATGCTGCTGACGCTGGTGGAGGGGGTCGAGGCCGGCATCATCAGCGGCGTGCTGCTGTCGATCATGCTCTTCCTGTATCGCACCAGCCGGCCGCATAGCGCCCTGGTGGGGCGCATCCCCGGCACCGAGCACTTCCGCAGCGTGGTGCGCCACGACACCGAAACGGTCAGCCACCTGGCCCTGCTGCGCATCGACGAGAGCCTCTACTTCGCCAATGCCCGCTACCTGGAGGACACCCTCTACGCCCTGGTGGCGAGCCGCCCCGAACTGGAGCATGTCGTGCTGATCTGCTCCGCGGTGAACCTGATCGATGCCTCGGCCCTCGAGAGCCTGGATGCGATCAATGCCCGCTTGAAGGACTCCCGGGTCACCCTGCACCTGGCCGAGGTGAAGGGCCCGGTGATGGACCAGCTCAAGAAGAGCCAGTTCCTCGATGCGCTCGCCGGACGGGTGTTCCTCAGCACCTATTCGGCGTGGACCGAACTGAGCCGCCCGACGCCATGAGGACGATACTGGCCCTTCCTCATGCCCTCGGACAGCCGCACGCCATCGGCATCCCCCGGGCAAAGATGCTGCTGGGCCATCGCCCGGCCGGCCGTGCCCCGGACAATGTCCATCATCGGCCGGGATGCGGTGTATCCTCAGGAAGTGACGACGATTATCGGGCCTGACGATGATCGGGTATCATGAGCGTCTACTTCAGGGAACGGCAGTACCATGGACACGACCCCGAAACAGAACCTCGGCATCCGCGCCTACACCTGGCTCAAGCACGACATCATCCGCGGCATCTTCCAGCCGGGCGAGAAGCTGCTGATGAGTCGGTTGAAGGAGCGCTACGAGCTGGGCGTCGGGCCGCTGCGCGAGGCGCTCTCGCAGCTGGTCGCCGAACGGCTGGTGGTGGCCATCAGCCAGCGGGGCTACCGGGTCGCGCCCATGTCCCGGGAGGAGCTTGCCGATCTCTACGACGCCCGGGCACAACTCGAGGGACTGGTGCTGGAACTGGCCATCGAGCGCGGCGACGACAGCTGGGAGGCGGATATCCTGGCCAAGGCCCATACGCTGGCCAAGGTCATGGAGGTGAGGAGCCCGGACGAGATGCTCGATGTCTGGGATGCCCGCCACAAGGCGTTCCATACCGCCATCGCCGCCGGCTGCAACTCGCCGCACCTGATGCAGCTGCGCGTGAGCCTGTTCGACCAGGTCGAGCGCTACCGCCACCTCTGGCTGCAGGCCACGGTGTTCTCCGAGGAGGCCCTGGAACGCAAGCGCCAGGAGCACGCCGCCCTGGTCGAGGTGATCCTGGCCCGCGACGCCAGCCGGGCGCGGGCGATGATGCGGGAACACCTGATGACGCCGGTGCCGATCATCCTCGACGCCATGCAAGAGCGCGGCCTGGCCTAGTCGCCTGTCGGCAGGCCCAGGCGGTCATCGGCCTGTCACAGCACGACGCCATACTGCCCCTATCCCTCACAGAGGAGTGACCGCCATGCAACTGCCCCACCTGCTTCGCCTGACCCGAGAACAGGACATTCGCCTCGAGCGCCTCGTCGAGCGCTGCGGGGTATCGAAGACCGAGCTGCTCGAGCGCCTGGTGGCCCAGGGGCTCGCCGACCTCGAAACCGAGCTGATGATCGAGGGCGCGGGCGTCCGCCGCGCCGAGCGCTCCATCGACCAGTTGCTGCGCGAGAGCGGCCTGGGCGCCTGACCCCGCCTCGTGGGCACACCCCTCGACTCGGCAGTGGGGCCTGTTCAGTGATGCAACAGCACGGCCCTTGAGGTGCGCGCCAGCAGGTTAGCGGTGGTCGAGCCGCTCAGCCATTCATGGAGGGCCCCTGCGCCGAACGCGCCGATGGCGAGGAGGTCGCCTTCCTCGGCCAGCGACGCCAGCGTCTCGGCCGGATGTCCGGCCGTGACATGGGTCTCGATGTTGACGCCGTGGGTCTCCCCGAACCGCGCCACCGCATCGAGCTGATGCCTGGCCCGCCCGGTGTCGCGATCGATGGCCCAGGCCTGCACCGGCAATGACAGGGCGCTTGCCAGGGCAACGCCGCTGGCCATGACGCGACGCATCGCCGCCCCGCCGTCCACGCCGATCACCACACGCTGCAATGGTTCATCGACCACGCCCGCCACCAGCACGGGCAGCTCCGCGCGGTGCAGCAGGCCACTTATCACCTCCCCCGCCTCCGGATGCCAGCGCTTCTCGGCGGAAACGCCGTGCCGTCCCAGCACGACCAGGTCGCACTCCCGCGCCGCCACGAGGAGCGTCTCGAGCAGGGGGCCGCGCAGCTCTCGGGTCTCGCAATCGAGTCCCGCAACCCGCGCCGACCGCCTGATCCCCTCGAGTCGATCCCGTCCCCGACGAAGTGCCTCGGGATCCAGGTCCTGCCTGCGGGGTTCACCCAGCGCCAGGAAGTCTCCCTGTCCTCCGTCCCGACTCGGCAAGTGCGCGCGGCCATCACGCCCGTCGACATGAACGGCAAGCAGCCTTGCCCGCAACAGGCCGGCGAGGTCCAGCGCCAGCGATGCCGCCACGCCTCCCGCGGCAGAGCCGTCAATGCCCAACAGCAATGACTTGAACATCCTGGACTCCCTTCACGGCGGACCGCGTCGATGGGTGTCCCTTGGGTATATGCCACCGACACGCCGGCCGCCAGGGGAATCCCCCGAGGCGTGGGTCAGCCGACGGCCGCCGCCGAGGGCTCAGCGGAAGGTCATGCGGAAGCGGCGATGCTCGGCCAGCGCCTGCTCGGCGGCGACGGCCGCCAGCCGAACCTCCTGGCCCGGCAGGCACTGCGCCAGCCGCGCGCAGGCCAGCGGCGTCAGCGCCCCCAGCCGCGGATAGCCGCCGATGGTCTGACGGTCGTTGAGCAGGGCGATGGGTTGGCCATCCGGCGGCACCTGGACCGCCCCCAGCCCGAGCCCCTCGGAGATCAGCGTCTCCAGCCGGCAGTGCAGCCGGGGACCGGTCAAGCGCACCCCCATGCGATCGGCCCGGTCATCGACCCGCCAGGCGGCGTTGAAGGCCCGGTACAGGCTCGTGCCGTCGAACTCGCCGATCTGGGCCCCCGGCACCAGGGCCAGGCGCGGCATCCCGGCGTAGTCGGGGCGGACGCCGGCCGGCGCCTCCTCGCCGCGCACGCCCCGGGCCGCGCCGCCGACCGCCAGGCGGTCGCCCTCCGCCAGCGGCCGCCCGTGGCCGTCGTGGCCGCCCAGCCCCTCGCGGACCACACAGGCCGTGCTGCCGAGCACCGGGTCGGCGCGAAAGCCACCGGCCACCGCCAGGTAGGCCCGCAGTCCGGCGACCGGCTGGCGGAAGGCCACCACCTGCCCCGCCCGCAGCCGCAGGCCACGCCACAGCGGCAGCGGCGCCTCGTCCAGGGTCGCCCCCAGGTCGCCCCCGCAGACCGCCAGCGTCAGGTCGCGCTCGGCCTCGAGCGCCAGGCCGCCGAAGGTGACCTCCAGCGCCGTCGTGCCCCATTCGTTGCCCACCAGGCGGTTGGCCCAGGCCCAGCCATGCAGGTCCGCGGGGCCGCCCTGGGTCACGCCCAGCCGTCGCACGCCGAAACGCCCGGCATCCTGCAACAGCGCCAGCGGGCCCGCCCGGCGCACGCGCAATCCCGGCAGCGCATCCGTCATCGCTTGTCCTCCATGGCCGTATCATCGCCGCCCAGGCGGGCGAACTCGTCCCGCGTCACGGGCACGAAGCGCACCCGGTCGCCCACCTGCAACAGGCTGAAGCCCTCGCGGTCGCGGTCGAAGAGCACCGCGGCGGTGCGCCCGATCAGGTTCCAGCCCCCCGGGGAGACCAGTGGATAGGCCGCCGTCTGGCGCCCGGCGATCCCCACGCTGCCCGCGGGGACGCGCTTGCGCGGCGTCTCGAGCCGGGGGCACGCCAGGCGCTCCTCGACACTGCCCATGAAGGCGAATCCCGGGGCGAAGCCCAGCGCGAAGACCCGGTAGGTGGCTGCACTGTGGCACTCGACGACCTGCTCCACGCTCAGCCCGCTGCGCTCGGCGAGCCAGGCGAGCTCCGGCCCCACCGCGGGGTCGTACCAGGTGGGCAGCTCCCGCAGCGGTGCCCCCTCGGCCGCCTCGTCGGGCCGCAGGGACGCCAGCACGTCCGCCAGCCGCCGGCGTGCCTCGCCGGGCGACAGCGCCAGCGGGTCGAAGACCACCAGCAGGGTGGTATAGGACGGCACCAGGTCGACGAGCGCCGCGCCGAAGGCCGCCTCGCAGTCCCGGATCAGGGCGGTGAGCCAGGGCATGTTGGCCTCGTCGATCTCGGCGAACAGGCGCACCAGCCAGCCGTCGAGACCGGCGGACTCGAGCCGTGGCAATCGCATGGCCGTCATCCGGCCCTCCCCGCGTCGCGCAAGGCCGCGCGGATGGCCTTGATGGCGGCGATCGACTCGGCGTTGTCACCGTGCACGCAGAGGGTGTCGGCCGCCAGCACCAGCTCGCTGCCGTCGCTGGCGACCAGCGGCTCCCCTCGGGCGATGCGCCGGGCCTGGTCGACGATCACCTCGGTGTCGTGATGCACGGCGCCCGGCTCGCGCCGCGACACCAGCCGCCCCTCGCCATCGTAGGCGCGATCCGCGAAGGCCTCGAACCACAGGGTCACGCCCTGCTCGTCGGCCAGCTTCCGTGCTTCGGAGGGGTCCCGCGTGGCCATGACCATCAGCGGCAGCTCGGGATCATAGGCCACCAGCGCCCGCATCACGGCGGCGAGGATCTCGGGGTCGCGCATCATGTCGTTGTAGAGCGCCCCGTGCGGCTTGATGTAGCCAATGGAGACGCCCTCCGCCCGACACAGGCCCGCCAGGGCCCCGACCTGATAGAGCACCAGGTTCTCGATCTCCTCGGGGCTGCAGGCCAGCGAACGACGCCCGAAGCCCACCAGGTCCGGATAGGCCGGGTGGGCACCCACCGTCACGCCATGCTGGCGGGCCAGGCGCACGGTCATGCGGATCACGTCGGGGTCGGAGGCATGAAAGCCGCAGGCCACGTTGGCCAGGTCGACGTGGGGCATGACCTCATGGTCCAGCCCCATTACCCAGGGCCCGAAGCTTTCGCCCATGTCGGCATTGAGGAGCAGTGATTTCATGGCGACCTCTCAAAGAACATTTCATCGACAAATTATCAATATTTTATCTCTACAACATCGTCAATTGGTCTACATATCGTTGACGGATCACTCGGCGGCTGCATAACCTTCCCTTCGTCGACCCGCTATGCTCTAGCGAGAGCCGTGGAATCGCGCGGCCATCACGCCGCGCCCCATAACAATAGACCGACCCACGAGAGGAACCGCTCATGACCGTCCGTCAACCGCCGCTGCCCCGGCTCGCCTCTGCCATCGCGCTGGGCGCGGGCCTGGCCATCCTGGGCCTCGACGCCCAGGCCGCCACCGAGTGGGACATGCCGACGCCCTACGGCGACCGCACCTTCCATACCGTCAATATCCGCGAGTTCGCCGACGACGTCCGCGAGGCCACCGATGGCGAGCTGGACATCACGGTGCATTCCAATGGCTCGCTGATCGGCCATGCCGAGATCAAGAACTCGGTACGGCGCGGCATCGTGCCCATCGGCGAGCTGATCATGTCCCGGCTGGCCAACGAGAACGCCATCTTCGAGGTGGACTCGGTGCCCTACCTGGCGGCCAGCTACGCGGACGCCCGGACCCTGTGGGAGGCCTCCCGGGAGGTCATCGCCGAGGAGCTCGCCGAGCAGCAGCTGCGCCTGCTGTTCGCCGTGCCCTGGCCACCCCAGGGCATCTACACCAACCAGCTCGTCGAGGCGCCGGAGGACCTGCAGAACCTGAGCATGCGCGCCTACAACTCGGCCAGCGAGCGGCTGGCCCAGCTGGCCGGCGCCGTGCCCACCCAGGTCGAGGTGCCGGATATTCCCACCGCCTTCAGCACCGGTCGCGTGGACGCCATGATCACCTCGCCGGCCACCGGTGCCGACACCAAGGCGTGGGACTACCTGAGCCACTTCAACCATGCCCAGCTGTGGCTGCCCAAGAACATGGTGATCGTCAGCGAGCGGGCCTTCTCGCGGCTCGACGAGGCCACCCGGCAGGCGGTGCTGGACGCCGCCGCCCGCGCCGAGGAGCGCGGCTGGGAGATGAGCCGCGAGGAGACCGACGAGGCCCTGGCGGTGCTCGAGGAGAACGGCATCACGGTGACCACGCCGACGCCGGAACTCGCCGCCAGGCTCGAGGAGATCGGCGCCACCATGACCGACGAGTGGGCCGAGCGCGCCGGCGAGCAGGGCGCCACCATCCTCGAGGCCTACCGGGCCGCCAAGCAGTGACCGGACGCGATCGGCGGGGCTACCCGCCGATCGCCGGCGTTCCTTACCACCACCAGCCAGCCGGGCCTCGCCCCGGCAGCCTCGGGTACCCCACATGTCCTATCGACTCAGGCCCCTCTACAACCTCGGCGGCTACCTGTCCGCCACCTGCCTGGTACTGATCTGCACCCTGATCACCGCCCAGATCGTCGGCCGCCTCATCGACCTGCTGACCACCGCCCTCGGCGTGGGCCGCATCGGCCTGGCCATTCCCGGGCTCGCCGAGATGTCTGGCTTCCTGCTGGTGGGCGCGACCTTCCTGGGGCTGGCCTACACCTTCATTCACGGGGCGCACATCCGCGTGACCCTGGTGATCGGCCGGCTGCCGGCCCGCTACCGCGTCTTCGTCGAGGTGGCCTGCCTGAGCCTGGCCCTGGCCCTGTGCCTCTACCTGGCCTTCTACCTGTATCGCCTGCTGGCCGACAGCATCGCCTTCGGCGAGACCTCCTACGGCCTGCTCAGCATCCCCCTGTGGCTGCCACAATCGGCCATGCTCGCCGGCATCGGGTTGTTCTGCCTGGCGCTGGGCGAGGCCTGGTGGCAGACCCTGGCCACCGCCCTGCGCCGCCCCGGGGACTTCATCATCGACGACGCCAACCAGGAATGAGCGAGACACGACCATGCTGACACTGACCACGACGCTGTTCGTGACGCTGCTGGTGCTGCTCGGCAGCGGCGTCTGGGTGGCCTTCTCGCTGCTCGGGCTGGGCTGGATCGCGCTGAGCCAGTTCACCACCATCCCCACCGGGGACGTGATGGCCTCCGACATCTGGGGCGCCAGCTACAGCTGGGAGCTCACCGCCCTGCCGATGTTCATCTGGATGGGCGAGATCCTGTTCCGCTCGCGGCTGGCCGACGACATGTTCACCGGCCTCTCGCCCTGGATGCAGCGCATCCCCGGCCGATTGCTGCATACCAACGTGGTCGGCTGCGGGCTGTTCGCCGCGGTCTCCGGCTCATCGGCCGCCACCTGCGCCACCATGGGCCGGATGACCATCCCCGAGCTGACCCGCCGCGGCTACGACGAGCAGCTGGTGATCGGCACTCTGGCCGGCTCGGCGACCCTGGGCCTGCTGATCCCGCCCTCGATCATCCTGATCGTCTACGGCGTGGCCACCGACCAGTCCATCGCCCGGCTGTTCATCGCCGGCATCTTCCCCGGCCTGCTGCTGATCGGCCTGTTCGCCGGCTACCTGATGCTCTGGGCCTGGCGCCACCCCGACAAGGTGCCCGCCGCCGATGCCCGGGTGGCCTGGGGGGAGCGGCTGCGCCGCTCGCGGCGACTGATTCCCCTGCTGGGCCTGATCATCGGCGTGATCGGCTCGATCTATGCCGGGCTGGCCTCGCCCACCGAGGCCGCCGCCGTGGGCGTGGTGCTCTCGCTGCTGCTGGCCAAGGTCCAGGGCAGCATGGACCGGCTGGTGTTCCGCGATGCGCTGCTCGGTGCCGTGCGCACCTCCTGCATGATCGCCTTCATCCTCGCCGGCGCCTCCTTCCTGACCGCCGCCATGGGCTTCACTGGGCTGCCCAGCGACCTGGCCGCCTGGATCGGCACCCTGGGGCTGTCGCCGGTGATGCTGCTGGCGGCCCTCACGGTGCTGTTCGTCCTGCTCGGCTGCTTCCTGGACGGCATCTCGGTGGTGGTGCTGACCACCTCGATCCTGCTGCCGATGGTCGAGGCGGCGGGCATCGACCTGATCTGGTTCGGCATCTACCTGGTGATCGTGGTCGAGATGTCGCAGATCACCCCGCCGATCGGCTTCAACCTCTTCGTGCTCCAGGGCATGACCGGCCGCAACATCCTGAGCATCGCCTGGGCGGCCCTGCCGTTCTTCTTCCTGATGATGCTCGGCGTGGTGCTGATCGGCCTCTTCCCGGAGATCGTCACCTACCTGCCCACCGCCATGGGGAACCGCTGATGCGTCAGGACGATACCCGGACGGCCGCCTCGCCGCGCGGCCCGATCGTCTCCTCGGAGCACCTGTCCCGCAACGCCGAGGAACTCTCGGAGTTCGAGTTCGGCATGATCATCGCCAGTCACGCCTTCCAGCGCTGGATGGTGCGCTGCATGACCGCCGCCGGCCTGCCGGAGCTGGGATCGCTGGACGTGCTGGTGCTGCACAGCATCAACCACCGGGAGCGCGCCAAGCGTCAGGCCGACATCTGCCTGGTGCTCAACGTGGAAGACACCCATACCGTGACCTATGCCCTGAAGAAGCTGGGCAAGCTGGGCCTGGTGGCGGGCGAGAAGCACGGCAAGGAGACCTTCTTTCGCACCACCGACCAGGGGCGCGAGACCTGCCAACGCTATGCCGAGATCCGCGAGGCCTGCCTGGTGGAGTCGCTGTCGACGCTCGGCATCGAGCGCGAGGACCTGCATCGCATCGCCGCGAGCCTGCGGGCCATGTCGGGACTCTACGACCAGGCGGCACGGGCCGCCGCCTCGCTCTAGGCCTCGAGCGTTGTCTGAAACGTCGACGAGCGAAGGCGAGACAAGGCAACACTCGGGATCATCGCGGATCGGCGTGAAACCATCGCTGCCCTGGCAGCGCGATGGGCTTAGCCGGAGCAGGAGCGAGCGTTGGCGCAAGACGCGAAGCCGCTTTGTAGCGGCCCGGGAAGCTGTCTAGCTTTAAGAAGGCACCACCATCGCGTGACCAGCCCCTCCATCGAACGAGACCCGATGGGAGATCGCCATGCGCCAAGCCATCGATGCATTCTGGACAGGAGGCTGGGACTCCAGCTACCGCGTGATTCAGGCGGCCCTGGTCGAGCAGCGGGACGTCAGACCGCATTACATCATCGATCCGGTCAGGCGCTCGAGCCTGCATGAGTTGCAGGCAATCTCCACGATACGCTCGGCACTGCGCCGACTGGACCCAGCGGCAGCCGACAGGATCCAGGAACTGCGGATCACACCGATCATGGAGATTCCCGAGGACACCCGGATCATGGCCGCCTACCGGGGGATGCGGGCCTCGGCCTACCTGGGTGGTCAGTACGTCTGGTTGGCGAACTATGCGCAATCGCGTGGGCTCGAGCGACTCGAGCTCAGCGTTCATGTGGATGACAAGGCCTATCACTTCCTGCGCGGCAAGGTAGAAGAGACCGACGAGGGCATCTGGCAGCTCAGCGACGATGTCGTGGGCCATGAGCGGGAGCTCTTCTCCCGCTTCACCTTTCCGCTACTGACCCTCTCCAAGCTGCAGATGCGGGAACAGGCCAGTCGCCACGGTTTCCTTGAGGTGCTGGAAAACGCCTGGTTCTGCTATCACCCCCTCGGCGGTCGGCCCTGCGGCGTTTGCAACCCCTGCCAATTCACCATGGAAGAAGGCTTGAGCTACCGGCTCCCCTGGCAGGGTCGGCTGCGCTACCGGCTGCGGTTCCTGCGCCAGGTCTTGCAGGCACAGCGCGCTCTGGTCAGGAAGGGGCGGCGGGTGCTGGCCCGGTGAGCCTGTCCGGCTTGACCGATCGTCGCGAGACGCTCGGATGTCGAGACAAGGGTATCGAACCGATGAGGCGAATCGCCCGCCATTTAGCCTGCCATTAACGTCGGATGGGCGAGCGCAGGCAGTGTTCAGACAAAGCGCAGCGCCGCGCGGGGATCCCGGGGGTAGAAGCGCTCCGGCTGGCGCGCGACGTGGGCGAAGAAGCGGGTGTCCTTGTAGGGCATCTTCATGAAGCCCGAGACGCCGAGACCCTCGATCAGCCCCACGGCGTCGAGGATGTCGTCCAGGCGCCGGCGGAACTCGTCCTCCCGGGACGGGTCGAGCAGGCGATAGTGGCTGTGGATCTTGAGGTGCTCGGGCAGCGCCTCGAAGATGATCATGCCGGTATGGTGGATCTCGTTGAGGGCCTCGAGGGAGCCGATGATCGCCTCCGGCAGCACCAGGAACTCCTCCGGGTCGGGCCCGTCCTCGAAATAGCTGTGCAGCCGCGAGCGATCCTCCAGCTCGGGCACGGCGCTGACCTCGTAGGCCAGGCGCAGGTCCGGCGAGGCCACGAAGGGCCGCTCGGGCCCCTCCCGCTCCAGGTGCAGGGTGTCCCGGGCATTGAACAGGCAGCTCTTGAAGATGCCACGCCGATGGATGGCCCGCGCCAGGGTCACCATGTTGTTGACCGCCGCGACGAAGGCCGGCTTGAGCGCCGGGTCGTGGAGGTTCAGGGAAGTGTCGATGTAGACGCCATCGACCTCCCAGTGCACCGCCAGCCCCCCCACCACCGGGTACTTGCCGAGCCGGCTCACCGCGGCCAGGAAGGCCTTCTCGGTCTCGCCCATGCCCTGCATGAAGTTCTTGTAGTAGCGATCCAGCTGGACGTCATTGACGTCATTCAGGGTCTCGCGCCCACCCTCCTCGCGCAGAAAGGACTTCCGCGAGCTGTAGACCACGGTATCGATCTCGCGGTCCGGCGGCCGGCTCCAGACCGGCACCAGCGGGACCTCCGGGGGCGCCGGCAGGTCGAGCATCACCAGCCGGCCCAGGCGCGGCATCTCGCGGATGAAATGCTCCCCGGCCTTGAGGCGCACCCGAGGATCGGGGTCGAGCATGCCGTCGAGCATGCGGGCGAACTCCATCGGCAGGCCCAGCGAGGTCGCGGGAATGGCGCGGTGGCCGAAGCGGCACGACTGGGCCGAGGCCAGCGCATAGAGGGTGCCGGCGGCGCCCTGCTCGTCGAAGCGCGGCGATGACAGCGCGCCGTTCAGCTGCTCCTCGCCGATGAAGTAGACATCGCCGAGCCGGGCATTGGTCTGCTGCAGGTTATCCGACATCAGCTCCATGACGTTGGCGGCCACGAACTGCTGGTTGGCGTCCAGCTGGGCGAACACCGAGGAGCCCCAGTCGATCAGCGCGATGGTCTCTTGGCGGTCGTCGTAGACCAGGTTGGAGGGCTTGATATCGCCGTGGACGATCGGCTTGCCGGAGGGCCCCGCTTCGCGTCGCAGGGCGCTCAGGATACCGGCGAGCTGCTCGGCGATGCGCACGACCAGCCGCGGCGACAACCGCCCTTCGCGCAGCGAGACCTCCTCGAGGTTGACCCCGGGCGCGCGCTGCATCACCAGGATCGACTGGTTGCGCACCCGCTGGAAGACGATCAGCCGCGGCACCCGGGGATGGGCGACCTGCTCCAGCATGAAGGCCTCCTCCTCGAGGCGGTCCTGCAGGTGCTGGGGCAGGTTGACCCGGGTGAACTTGAAGACGTATTCCTCGCCCGTGGCGGTGAGGCCGGCGAAGACGAAGCCGTAGGCCCCCTTGCCGATCAGCTCGATATGCCGGTAGCCCAGCTGCTCGAGCTGGGCCTGGCAGAGGGCCACCCACTCCTTGAGCTTGCGGGCGTCATGGTGACTGAGCAGGTAGACCGACTGGTCTTCCGGGATATAGAACTGCTGCAGCGGGGCCTGGGTCATGGTCGTCCCCGGATGGTGAGTGGGAGGCCCGCCGCGGGCCTGTCAGCCGCCGGAGGCGCGGGATCCCCCGGCGGCCGGCCCGGCGCGCCTAGCGCAGCGCCAGCAGCATGGTCTCCGGCGCCTCGAGGTAGCCCTTCCAGGCGTTGCAGAACCGCGCGATGGTGCCGCCATCGATCAGCCGGTGGTCGCCGGCCCAGGTCACGGTCATGATCGCCCGGCGGGTCACCTCGCCGGCCGCGTCGAAGCGCGGCAGCCACTGGGTCTTGCCGATGGCCACGATCGCCACCTCCGGGGCGTTGATGATGGGCGCGGCATAGGTGCCGCCCAGGGCGCCGATGTTGGAGATGCTGATGGTGCCGCCCTGCAGGTCGGCCTGGGTCACCCGCCCCTCCCGGGCCTCGCCGGTGAGGCGCTGGATCTCCTGGGCCACCTCCAGCAGGCTGAGGGTCTCCACGCCCTTGACGTTGGGCACCATCAGGCCCGCCTTGCCGTCCACCGCCATGCCGATATTGCAGCTCGGCAGGTAGTGGATCTCGTCGGCGGCCTCGTTGAGCCGGCTATTGAGGATCGGGAACTCCTGGATCGCCAGCGCCATGGCCTTCATGAAGAAGGGCATCAGGGTGAGCCGGGTCTCGCTGGCCTCGGCCTCGGGCTTGAGTCGCTCGCGCAGCGCCAGCAGCGCGGTGGCGTCGATCTCCTCGCCGTACTGGAAGTGCGGGATGCTCGTGGCCGAGGCCACCATGCGCTTGGCCATCGCCGCGCGGACCCCGCGCATCGGCTCGACCCGCACCTCGCCCTCACCCCGACCGGCCCCCCGGGCGGGAGCCATCGCCGCCTGAGAAGCCGCCTGAGGCACCTCGCCTTCCGCCACGAAGGCCAGCACGTCCTCCTTGAGCACGCGACCGTCCTTGCCGGAACCGGGAATGTCCTCGAGGCGCAGCGCGTGCTCGCGGACCAGGCGGCGCACCGCCGGGCTCGCCGGGGTGCGCCCATGGGCACCGCGGCCGCCACGGCTCGCGGCAGGGGCACCCGCGGCGGTGGGCTCGGCCGGCCCCTGGCGCGATGGGGCGGCCGCCGGCGCCGGGGACGCCTCGCCGGCGGCGCCGGTCTGGTCGCCCCCCTCGGGCACATAGGCATACAGCGGCGCATGGACCCTGGCGATCTCGCCCCTGGCGACGTGCAGCCGGCTGACCCGACCCGCCTCGGGGGCGGTGATCTCGACCATCGCCTTGTCGGTCATCACGTCGACCACCGGCTGGTCCTCGGCGATCGCCTCGCCCTCGGCCACGCGCCACTCGACCACCTCGCACTCGACGATGCCCTCGCCGATATCAGGCAGGATAAAGTCCTTGGCCTGGCCGTCATGCGCCGCCTCGGGCGCCGGCGTCTCGCTCGGGGTCGCCTCGGCGGCGGCGCTGCCGGACGCGTCGGCACTCGCCGCCTGGCCCTCGGCCTCGTAGGCGAACAGCGGGGCATGGACCTTGGCGATCTCGCCCTTGCCCACATGCAGCTTGGTGACTCGGCCGGCCTCGGGGGCGGTGATCTCGACCAGCGCCTTGTCGGTCATCACCTCGACCACCGGCTGGTCCTCCTCGATGGCATCGCCCTCGTTGACGCGCCATTCCACGACTTCGCACTCCACGATACCTTCACCGATATCGGGCAGCTTGAACTCGGTCATGATGTCTCTCCTGTCCTGATATCGGCTCAATAGTTCACGCTCTCGCGAATGGCCTCGAAGATCTTGAGGTGGTCCGGCAGGTACTCCTTCTCCAGCGTCAGCGGGAAGGGGGTATCCAGACCGGTCACGCGCATGATGGGCGATTCCAGGTACAGGAAGCAGCGATCCTGGATGGCGGCGGCGATCTCGCCGGCGAAGCCGCCGGTGCGCGGCGCCTCGTGGGTGACCACCAGGCGGCCGGTCTTGAGCACCGACTCGGCCACGCTGTCCTCGTCCCAGGGCAGGATGCTGCGCAGGTCGATCACCTCGCAGGAGATGCCCTCCTTCTCGGCCAGCTCCACGGCGCGCTCGATGACCTCCATCTGGGCGCCCCAGCCCACCAGGGTGACGTCGGTGCCCTCCTTGGTGACCTCGGCCTCGCCGATGGGCAGCTGGTAGTCCTCCTCGGGCACCTCGCCGGTCGCGGCGCGGTAGAGGCGCTTGGGCTCGAAGAACAGCACCGGGTCCGGGTCGCGGATGGCGGCCAGCAGCAACCCCTTGGCCTCGTAGGGATTGCGCGGCACCACGACCTTGAGACCGGGGGTATGGGCGAAATAGGCTTCCGGGGACTGGGAGTGATAGTGGCCGCCGGAGATCCCGCCGCCGTAGGGGGCGCGGATGGTCAGCCCGCCGACGTTGAAGAGATCCCCCGAGCGGTAGCGGAACTTGGCGGTCTCGTTGACGATCTGGTCGAAGGCCGGAAAGATGTAGTCGGCAAACTGGATCTCGGCCACCGGCACCGAGCCCTGGGCGGCCAGGCCATTGGCGAAGCCGATGATGCCCTGCTCCACCAGCGGGGTGTTGAAGCAGCGCGCCCGCCCGTACTTCTCCTGCAGGTGGCTGGTGGCGCGGAAGACGCCGCCGAAGCCGCCCACGTCCTCGCCGAAGCACAGCACCTTCTCGTCCTCGGCCATGGCGATGTCCAGGGCGTTGTTGATGGCCTGCAGCATGTTCATGGTCGGCATCTCAGGCCCCTCCCTTGTCGGATGCCGCGTCGTCGCCCTGGCTCAGTCCGGGATCCAGGGAGCGGGCGCCCCGGGGATAGGCATCCGGGTAGCGGCGGATATGCGCCTTGAGGGCGTCGAGCTGGTGCTGCAGGGCCGGCGTGACGTCGGCGTAGACGTCGGTGACCAGGCTGTCCAGGGGCGGCGGCGGGCGCTTCTCGGCGCGCTTCATGGTCTCCAGGACCTCGCGGCGCAGGCTCTCCTGGAGGGCCTTCTCCTCCTCGTCGTCCCACCAGCCCTGGCCGTCCATCCAGCGCCGCATGCGCAGGATGGGGTCCTTCTCGCGCCAGGCCTCCTCTTCCTTGCGGGAGCGATAGCCGGAGGGGTCGTCCGAGGACGAGTGGGCCGCCAGGCGATAGGTCATCGCCTCGATCAGCACCGGCTTGTTGTGCTCCACGGCGATGCGCCGGGCCTCCTGGGTGGCCCGGTAGACCGCCAGGATGTCATTGCCGTCGACGCGGATCACGTGCATGCGGTAGCCGAAGGCCCGCGGCGCCACGCCATCGGCGGCGAACTGTTCGATGGAGGGCGTGGAGATGGCATAGCCGTTGTTGCGACAGAAGAAGATCACCGGCACCTCGTGCACCGCCGCCATGTTCAGGGCGGCATGGAAGTCGCCCTCGGAGGCGGCCCCCTCGCCGAAGAAGACGATGGTGCACTGGCCGCCCCCGGCCAGCTTCTGGCCATAGGCGTAGCCCGTGGCCTGGGGAATCTGGGTGGCGAGCGGCGAGGAGATGGTCATGTAGTGCAGCTTGCGCGAGCCGTAGTGGATCGGCATCTGGCGGCCCTTGCCGTAGTCGAGTTCGTTGCCGAACAGCTGGTTCATGAACTCGTCGAAGCTGAAGCCGCGATAGACCAGGGCGCCCTGCTCGCGGTACTGGGCCATGATCATGTCGGCGTCGTCCAGGGCGGCGGTGGCCCCGATCACCGAGGCTTCCTCCCCGGTGCACTGCATGTAGAAGGACAGGCGCCCCTGGCGCTGGGCCGCCATCATGCGCTCGTCGAGCACCCGGGTGGCGATCATCGCGTGATAGATGCGCCGTGCCTGGTCGCGGTCGAGCTCCGGCGCCTCGGCGCCCTCGAAGAGGCGGCCCTCCTGGGAGAGGACCCGGTAGGTGGGGATGCTGAACTCGTCCCCGGCCAGGAAATCCGGCGCGTGGGTATCTCGCGTTGTGGTCATCGTCATGATCCTTACCCCTTTTGAGGGCAGTGTTGTCTCTATTCTTTCGGATCGCCAGGGGATGGCCCCGGCGCCGATCAACGCAGCATCATTGACGTTAACGTAAACTTCCCCTCCTGAACAGTCCCCACGGACGTCTTCCCTGCCCCTGCCGTGGCCCGCCAGCGGCGAGGGTAGGAGCAGTGAGCCGGCGAGCGCCTCCGACGACTCCGGCCAGCGTGCCTCCGCCTTGGCGGAGGCGCCTGCGGCGTAGACGACCCACGACAGCGACTCCCCGCGTTTGCCCGGGATCCCGGAAGATAACGGTATAACCCCGACCGGGTCAGCGAACGGCGCGAGGTTGCAGGCATGCGAAGAGGCTGTCGACGGCGAGCGCCAGCAGGCCGATCAGCACCGCGCCCTGGAGGACATAGGCGGTATTGCCGTTGACGATGCCCGAGATGATCGGGTCGCCGAGGTTGCTGGCGCCCACCGTGGCGCCGATGGCCGCGGTGGCGATATTGATGGTCACCGAGGTGCGAATGCCGGCGAGGATCACCGGCGCCGCCAGGGGCAGCTCGACCTGGCGCAGCCGTTGCCCCCCGGTCATGCCCATGCCCCTGGCCGCCTCGCGCACGCCGGGGTCGATGCCCTCGATCCCGGCCAGGGTATTGCGCACGATGGGCAGCAGGCCGTAGAGCACCAGCGCCACGATGATCGGCAGGGTGCCGAAGCCGAGCACCGGCACGGCCAGCGCCAGCACCGCCACCGGCGGGAAGGTCTGGCCGATCGAGGCCAGCTGGGCCACCAGCGGCAGGAAGTCGCGTCCGGCACGGCGGGTCACGGCCACCGCGGCCCCGACGCCCACCAGGATCGCCAGCAGCGCCGCCACGCCGACCACCAGCAGGTGGCGCCCGAGCAGCACGAGGAAGTCGGCGCGCGCATAGATGACGGCTCGACTGTCGGGCTCGACCAGGCGGAACAGCCCCTCGAGCCGCGCCATGCCCAGGCAGGCCCCCAGCAACAGCGCCAGCCAGAGGGCGGGCGCCAGCCAGCGGCGCCCCGCTCTCGCACCGCCGCGCCTCGCCAGCCCCCTAGTCATGGCCCCGAGCCCCCACCAGCCGTCGCAGTGACAGCTCGCCGATGGGCCTATCGTCGTCGTCGACCACGGTCAGCCGCTCGGCATGGCGCCATAGCATGATCGACAGCGCCTCGCGCAGGGTGGCGTGCTGGCCCACCCGCTCCCGGGCCAGGTGCCGGGGATCCAGCGGCAGCATCCGCTCGCTCACCGGCAGCAGGGCCGCCTCCTTGAGGCCCCGGTCCTCGCCGCCGAGCAGCGAGGCGACGAAATCATCGGCGGGCTCGCGGAGCAGTTCCAGCGCGTGACCCTGCTGGCGGATGCGCCCCTGGTGCATGACCACCAGGCGGTCGGCCAGGCGCAGGGCCTCGTCCATGTCGTGGGTGACGAAGACGATGGTCTTGTGCAGCCGGGCCTGCAGGGCCCGCAGCTCTTCCTGCAGGGTTTCCCGGGTGATCGGGTCCAGGGCGCCGAAGGGCTCGTCCATCAGCAGGATATCGGGATCCGCGGCCAGCGCCCGGGCCACCCCGACCCGCTGGGCCTGGCCGCCGGAGAGCTGACTCGGGTACTTGTCGGCGAACTCGTCCACGGCGAGGCCCAGCAGGGTCAGCAGTTCCTCCACCCGCTCGCGCACCCGCCCCGCCGGCCACTTGAGCAGCCGCGGCACCAGGCCGATGTTGCGCTCCACCGTCCAGTGCGGGAACAGGCCGGTACTCTGGATCGCGTAGCCCATGCGCCGGCGCAGGGCCTCCTCGCGGAAGGCGCGGATCTGCTGGCCATCGATATGGATCTCGCCCTCGCTGTGCTCGATCAGGCGATTGATCATGCGCAGGGTCGTCGACTTGCCGCAGCCGGAGGTGCCCACCAGCACGCACAACTCGCCCCGGGCCACGGACAACGAGATGTCCTCCACCGCGGTCTCGGCCCCGAAGCGCTTGGTCACGTGGATCAGCTCGATCATCTGGCCCCTCCCGGGCGCAGCAGGTCGGTCAGGGCGCCGAGCAGGGCATCGGCGAGCAGGGCCATCACCAGGATCGGCAAGGCGCCCAGCAGCACCAGGTCCATCGCCGCCTGGCCCAGCCCCTGGAAGATGAAGGTGCCGAGGCCACCGGCACCGATCAGTGCGGCCACCGCGGTCAGCCCGATGGCCTGCACCGAGGTGATGCGGATGCCCTCGAGGATCACCGGCAGCGCCAGCGGCAGGCGCACCTGGCGGAACACCTGGCCACGGCTCATGCCCATGCCGCGGGCCGCCTCGATCACCCCGGGATCGACCTCGTCCAGGGCGACGAAGGTGTTGCGCACCATCGGCAACAGGCTGTAGCCCACCAGCGCCAGCAGCGCCGGCGCCCAGCCGATGCCGCTGACGCCCATGGCCGCCAGCCACTCGACGTTGGCGGCCAGCCAGGCGAGCGGCGCCAGCAGCAGGCCGAACAGCGCCAGGCTGGGGATCGTCTGCAGAAAGTTGAGCACGCCGAAGCCGACCCTCTGGACGCCGGGCCAGTGACGCATGGCCAGGGCCAGCGCGACGCCCAGCATCAGGCTCACCGTCACCGCCACGCCGACCAGCAGCAGGTGCTCGCCGATGGCACCGAGGAACTGGTCGCTGCGCCCGAGGTATTCCTGGCGCAGGGCCAGGGGCTCGAGCCACAGCGCCAGGCAGGTCGCCAGGCTCGCCAGCGGCACCAGCAACAGCGCCCAGCCCTGCGGCCGCGACAGCACCAGCCGGCTGCGCAGCTCGATCACCGCCAGCAGCAGCAGGAACAGCGTGACCCAGACCCCGGCGCCGATGCCCATGCGGGCCTGGGGCAGCTCGGGGTCGACCCGGTTAACCGCGGCCAGCGCCAGCCAGGCGGGCAAGGCGGCCAGCATCGCCACCACCAGCCCCAGCGACAGCCGCAGCCTACCCGGCGTGGGCCGACCGGCCAGCCAGAGTCCGACCAGCAGGGGCAGCAGGCTCACCACCAGGCCGGCAGGACCGGCGACCTCCCAGGCGGCGACTCCACTGCCGGGCACGATGCGATTGGGCGCGACGCTCACGGCATCCAGGCCGCTCCAGGCGACCAGGGTGGCCAGCAACAGGCTGGCGAGGACGAGGTTGGGGCGTGTCGGTTCCCGGCGCACCCCGGGCCTCACTCGTCCAGGGTGGCGAGGAAGTCGGCGGCGACCCGGGCCGGATCGCGCCCGTTGACGGCGACGTCACCGTTGAGGCGCTGCAGGGTCTCGCGATCCAGGGCCGCGAAGACCGGGGCCAGCAGGGTCTCGATCGCCGGATGGGCCTCGAGCACGGCCTGCCTGACCACCGGGGCCGGCTGGTAGACCGGCTGCACGCCCAGGGTGTCGTCCATCACCACCAGGTCCAGGGCCTTGAGGCCGCCGTCGGTGCCGTAGGTCATGGCGGCGTTGACGCCGCTGGTCTGCTGGGCGGCGGCGCGCATGGTGGCGGCGGTGTTGCCGCCGGAGAGCACCAGCAGCTGCGGCTCGGACAGCGCGAAGCCATAGGCCTCCTGGAAGGCCGGCAGGGCCTGGGGCGACTCCACGAACTCGGCGCTGGCGGCAAGCTTGAATTCGCCCCCGTCGCCGAGGTAGCTGGCGAGGTCCTCGAGGCTCTGCAGGTCGTGCTCCCGGGCCAGCTCGCCGCGCACGCTGATCGCCCAGGTGTTGTTGGCATCCGCCGGGGTCAGCCACACCAGGCCGTTCTGCTCCCGGTCCTTCTGGCTGACGGTCTCGTAGGCCTGCTCGGCGTCCTTCCACACCGGGCTGTCGGCCATGTCGAAGAAGAAGGCGCCGTTGCCGGTGTACTCGGGGTAGAGGTCGATCTCACCGGCGGTGAGCGCGCCGCGCACGATGCTGGTGCCGCCGAGCTGCAGGCGGTTCTCGACCTCGATCCCGCCGGCTTCCAGGCGCTGCAGGATCAGCTGCCCCAGCACCGAGCCCTCGGTATCGATCTTCGAGGCGACCACCACCGGCTCCTGGGCCTGGGCCGCGGCAAGGGTCATCAGGGTGCCGGCCGCGACGGCGGCGAGACGCGTCAGTACAGGCTTCATGATTACCACCCACTTCCGTATCGAATGTATCCTGAGTGTAAGGCCTGCACAGCTTGGCTGTCAGAACAACATCTCAACGCCAGGAACCAGAGCGCATGCCGCCTGACGGGCTTCACGATATCATCGACCGCTGGCATCACCCGCTGGTACGCGACCTGGCCTGGCTACTGCGGACGCCGGACCTGCTCGCCCTGGACCGGCCCGGCCGCCCCGAACCGGCCCAGCTGGGCCTGGGCGGCGACGACGCCCAGAGCGACTACCTGGCCCACCTGGAGGCCCGGCCCGACGCACTCGAACGCTTCATCGGCGACACCCTGAAGGGCCGCATGGGCCATTACCACGAACGACTGTGGCAGTTCCTGCTCGACACGGCACCGGGTACCCGCCTGTTGGCCCATAACCTGCCGGTGATCCGCGAGCGCCGCACCCTGGGGGAGCTCGACCTGGTCTATGCCGAGGCACAGGCCCCCACCCCGGTGCACCTGGAGGTGGCCATCAAGTTCTACCTGGGCCTGCCCGAGGGGCCCGGCGACGACACCGACCAGGCCCGCTGGATCGGCCCCGGGGGCCTCGACAGCCTGGCCATCAAGCGCGCCCACCTGGAGCGCCACCAGCTGCCGCTGGCCCACTCCCCGGCGGCCCGCCAGGCGCTGGCCGAGCGGCTGGGCGGGCCGGTTCCCCAGCTCAGGCAGCGCCTGGCGATGCCCGGGGTACTCTTCTACCCCTTGCATGCCTCCCTGCCCCCGCCGCGGGCCGCCACCCCCGACCATCACCGCGGGGAATGGCTGTACTGGCGGGACTGGCCGCGGCTCCACGAGGCGCTCCCCGCGGGCACTCGCGGGGCCTGGCTGTGCAAGCCCCATTGGCTCGCCCTGCCGCTGCCGGAACACCTCACCTCGCTGTCGGTGCTGGAGCACTGCCTGCGCCTGCACTTCGCCGGCGGCGGGGCGCCGGTGCATCTCGTCCTGCGCCTGCCCGGGAAGGGCGCGCCGGCGGAGTGGTGGCGGATCTTCGTGGTCGATCACGGCTGGCCCCGCCAGATGCCCCTGCCCCCGGCACCCGAGGCATCCGCTGACCCGCCGTGAAGGACGATGGCGGCCCATCGCGCCGCCGATCGACCAAAGGCCCGCGGCAAGGTTAAAGAACAGTGTTTACAAACAGCGTTTTTCTACTACTCTGGAAGACAAGGGCCGAGGGCGGTGCCGGCGCGGTAGCGAAGGAGGGCCGGCCCGCTCGCTCCGAGGACCGGCGACCGCGAGTCGCTCTTCATGGCCACCAAGCCGTTCGGAGGGATGCAATATGCACCAGGTATTGCCATTGCCCCAGCACCCTTTGAGAGACGCCCCCTCCCCGGGGCGCGCCCGATACGCCGCGCCACTCACACCGGGCAACTCTTCCGGACACGCCCCCGCCCTCATCACGGCGTGGACGTCGGCGGCCTCTGCCATGCCCCCCACGAGGATCCGGGACCTGTGGCTCTGGCCAGCGCCAGGCGCAGGCTCGATGCCTAGTCACGCTGGCACGGGCTGGAAGCACCCCCCTTGCGGATCTGGAAACCACCCTGAGCTATCGCCCTGCGCGGGTAGTCAATGGAGGGACGTCCTCATGAACATCGGAACTTCGCTCGCCCCTCGCTGGCAGCATGTCCATGCCGACTGGTGGCAGGACAATCGGGGCAATGACATCCATCGCGTCGAAATCGACGACGATGCACTCTACCACTGCCACCTCGCCGGATCGCCGCTACCCTGGAATGCGGTCGCCAGGAGCCTGGACGAGGCCATGGCCGTCGTCGACGAAGGGCCGCCCCCCTCTTCGCCGGAAGCCCGTCGAGCCCCGGAAGCGTCACGTCACTGAGCCAGGGGCAGCCGCTGCAACGCTATCCGGGAACCCGGCCGGCTCCCGCCCTCAGCGTCGGCCTCGCGGCCGACACCAAAACGCCCGGCAGTCGCCGGGCGTTTCGTCTTCGCGGCGGGACCTGCCAACGCATCGGTCGCGCTCGATGGCGACCGTCTGGTCGAGCGGCCCCTCCCCCTCGCGCCTTCGCGACATGGGCTCAGTCGCCCGGCGCCTCGAGGACCCAGGAGGTGCCTTCGCGGCTGTCCTTGAGCACGATGCCGAGCGCGGCCAGCTCGTTCCGGATGCCATCGGCCCGGGCGAAGTCGCGGGCCTTCTTGGCCTCGGCCCGGGCGGCGATGCGCGCCTCGATCTCGTCCTCGGGCAGCGGCAGCTCCCCGGCTCCGCCCTTGAGGAAGCTCGCCGGGGCCTGCTGCAGCAGGCCCAGCACCTCGCCCAGCCGGCTGAGCTCGGCGGCCAGCGCCGGCGCCTGATCCGGCGCCTCCTTCTTGGCCCGATTGAGCTCCCGGGCCAGGTCGAACAGCACCGACACCGCCTCGGCGGTGTTGAAGTCGTCGTCCATGGCCGCGGTAAAGCGCGCGTCGTAGCCCTCGTCGACGTCGCCTGCCTGAACCTCCACGCCATCCAGGGCATTGTAGAAGCGTTCCAGCGACCGGCGGGCGTCGGCCAGCGACTCCGGTGCGTAGTTGATCGGGCTGCGGTAGTGGCTCGCGACCAGCAGGTAGCGCACCACCTCCGGGTCATGGTGCGCCAGCACCTCGCGGATGGTGAAGAAGTTGCCCAGCGACTTGGACATCTTCTCCTGGTCCACCCGCACCGCGCCGGCATGCATCCAGGTGTTGACGTAGGGCTTGCCGGTGGCGGCCTCGCTCTGGGCGATCTCGTTCTCGTGGTGGGGGAAGGTCAGGTCCGGCCCGCCGCCATGGATGTCGAAGGTCTCGCCCAGGCAGCAGGTGGACATCGCCGAGCACTCGATATGCCAGCCGGGGCGTCCGGCGCCCCATGGCGACGGCCAGTTGGCCTCGCCGGGCTTGGCCGCCTTCCACAGCACGAAGTCCAGCGGGTCTTCCTTGTGCTCGTCGACGTCGACCCGGGCGCCGGAGCGCATCTCGTCGGGGTCGCGGTTGTTGAGCTTGCCGTAGCCCTCGAACCGGCGCACCCGATAGTAGACGTCGCCGTTGGCCGCGGCGTAGGCGTAGCCCTTGTCGATCAGCGTATCGATCATGCGCACGATCTCGTCGAGATGCCGGGTGGCGCGGGGCTCGCTGTCAGGGCGCAGCACGCCGAGACGGCCCTCGTCCTCATGCATGGCATCGATCATGCGATCGGTGAGCGCCTCGATGGCCTCGCCGTTCTCGTCGGCCCGCTTGAGGATCTTGTCATCGATATCGGTGATGTTGCGCACATAGGTGACGGCATAGCCGCGCGAGCGCAGGTAGCGGGTGATGACGTCGAAGGCCACCATCACCCGGGCATGGCCCAGGTGGCAGTAGTCGTAGACGGTCATGCCGCAGACGTACATGCGCACCTTGCCCGAGTCGATGGGCGTGAAGGTTTCCTTGCGCCGGGTGAGCGTGTTGTAGATCTGCATGTCAGCCCTTCTTCTTGATCTTCGCCCAGGTGTCCTTGAGCCCCACGGTACGGTTGAACACCAGCTTGTCGGACGTGGAGGCATGGCGGTCGGTACAGAAGTAGCCCACCCGCTCGAACTGGAAGCGACGCTCCGGCGGCGTGCCGGCCAGGCTCGGCTCGGCGACCCCCTGCACGGTGACCAGCGACTCGGGATTCAGGTGCTCGAGGAAGTCGGCATCCCTGTCCTTGTCCGGCTGCTCGACCTGGAAGAGGTTGTCGTAGAGCCGCACCTCCACCGGCACGCCATGGGTGGCGCTGACCCAGTGGATCACCCCCTTGACCTTGCGACCCTCGGGGTTCTTGCCCAGGGTGTCGAAATCCACCGCGCAGCGCAGCTCCTCGACCTCGCCGTCGGCGCCCTTGACCACCTCGTCGCAGCGGATCACGTAGGCATTGCGCAGGCGCACCTCCTTGCCCGGGGCCAGGCGGAAGAACTTCTTCGGCGGCTCCTCCATGAAGTCGTCCTGGTCGATGTAGAGCTCCCGGGTCAGGGGGATCCTGCGAGTGCCCATGTCCTCGCGGGCCGGGTGGCCGGCCACCTCGTAGACCTCCTCATGATCCTCGGCCACGTTGGTCAGCACCACCTTGAGCGGCTTGAGCACGCACATGGCGCGCGGCGCATTGTCCTCGAGGTCGGAGCGCAGGGCGTGGGTCAGCATGGCGATGTCCACCAGGCCGCCGTCGGCCCGGGTCACGCCGATCATCTCGCAGAACTTGCGGATCGAGGCCGGGGTGTAGCCACGGCGGCGCATTCCCGAGATGGTCGGCATGCGCGGGTCGTCCCAGCCGTCGACGATGCCCTCGTCCACCAGCAGCTTGAGCTTGCGCTTGGAGGTCAGGGTGTAGTTGAGGTTGAGCCGGGCGAACTCGATCTGCCGCGGGCGGGCCGGCACCGGCAGGTTGTCCAGGAACCACTCGTAGAGCGGCCGGTGATCCTCGAACTCCAGGGTACAGATGGAGTGGGTCACGCCCTCGATGGCATCCGACTGGCCATGGGTGAAGTCATAGGAGGGGTAGATCTTCCACTTGTCCCCGGTCTGGTGGTGATGGGCATGGCGGATACGGTAGAGGATCGGATCGCGCAGGTTGATGTTGGGGGCGGCCATGTCGATCCTGGCCCGCAGCACCTTCTCGCCCTCGGCGAACTCGCCGACGCGCATGCGCTCCAGCAGGTCGAGGTTCTCCTCGACGCCACGCTCGCGGTACGGGCTCGGCCGGCCCGGCTCGGTCAGGGTACCGCGGTACTCGCGCATCTCCTCGGGCGAGAGGTCGTCGACATAGGCCTTGCCCTCGCGCACCAGGTGCTGCGCCCAGGCGTACAACTGGTCGAAGTAGTCGGAGGCGAAGCGCACCGGCCCCGCCCACGCGAAGCCCAGCCAGCTGACATCCTCCTTGATGGCGTCGATATAGGCCTGCTCTTCCTTCGCCGGGTTGGTGTCGTCGAAGCGCAGATGACAGTCGCCACCGAACTGCTCGGCGAGCCCGAAATTCAGACAGATCGACTTGGCGTGGCCGATGTGCAGGAAGCCATTGGGCTCCGGCGGGAAGCGGGTGACGATCTTCCCCTGGCGGCCGGCCTCGACCTCCTCGCGAATCTGGTTGCGAATGAAGTTCGGCGCGCTGGTGGTCTCGCTGGTCATGTTGATAGGGCAACCTCTGGTTGAACGCGGGCCTGTCGCCGCGACGCCGGCGCCTCGGGCCCCGGCTTCGCGCATCGACGCAAAAGGGCTATTATAGCGCCACGTGCCCATACGGCGCCAAGGCATCCCGCTTTACGACAAGGGCTGTTGTAGTGAAGATCCGGCCGGGGCTGACCCGTCGACAGGTCTACGAGGGGCGCTGCTGCCCCCCTCCATGGGCGCTACTCTTGCCTTGCCTGGCAACAGCCCCCTCTACGGCCTGTTCCCGGCGCCCCGGCTCCTCTCCCACTGCGATGGCCCTGGCGACAACGAAAGGAAACCGTGATGATCATCTTGCAGACCAACTTCGGCGATATCACCATCGCGCTCAACCACGAGAAGGCGCCGAAGACGGCGGCCAACTTCGAGCAATATGTCCGCGAGGGCTTCTACGACAACACCCTCTTCCACCGGGTGATCGACGGTTTCATGGTGCAGGGCGGCGGCTTCGACCACGACTTCAACCAGAAGCCGACCCGCGAGTCGATCGAGAACGAGGCTGACAACGGCCTGGCCAACGCCACCGGCACCCTGGCCATGGCTCGCACCCAGGACCCGCACTCCGCCAGTGCCCAGTTCTTCATCAACGTCGCCGACAACGACTTCCTCAACCATCGCGGCAAGAACATCCAGGGCTGGGGCTACTGCGTGTTCGGCGAGGTGGTCGAGGGCATGGAGGTGGTCGAGCGCATCAAGGCCGTGCCGACGACCCGCCGCGGCATGCACGCCGACGTGCCCGCCGATGACGTGATCATCCAGCGCGCCTACGTCAAGGACGACGCCGAGGCCTGAGCCCTCGTCGCCCACGCATCTCACGCACCCGCCCCGGCGGGTGCGTTGGCTTTCCCCCGACGCCGCAAGAGCCGCCATGTCCACCCTGCTGATTTCCGACCTGCACCTCCATCCCGGCGCCCCCGCCATCACCGAGGGCTTCCTGGCCTGGCTCGCCCGCCGCGCCAGGGGCGCCGAGGCCCTGTACATCCTCGGCGACTTCTTCGAGGCCTGGATCGGCGACGACCTGCTGGACCTCGGCGAGGCCGACCCGACCGGCAGCGCCGCCCTGGCACGGCGCGTCGCCGACGCCCTGAAGGCCCGCGCCGACGACGGCACCGCCATCTACCTGATGCACGGCAACCGCGACTTCCTGCTCGGGGAACGCTTCGCCGACGAGGCCGGGGCACGCCTGCTGCCCGACCCCAGCGTGGTGACCCTCGGCGACGAGCGGGTGCTGCTGATGCACGGCGACAGCCTGTGCACCCGCGACGAGGCCTACATGGCCTTCCGGGCCCGAGCCCGGGACCCGCAGTGGCAGGCGCAGATCCTCGCCCTGCCGATCCCCGAGCGACTGGCCCTGGCACGCCAGCTGCGCGACCAGTCCTTTGATTCCAACTCCAACAAGGCCGAGGACATCATGGACGTCACCCCGCACGAGGTGCTCACCGCGCTGCGCCAGCACGGCGTGTCGACCCTGATCCATGGCCACACCCATCGCCCCGCCGTCCATCCGCTGGAGCTCGACGGCGGCCCGGCGCGGCGCCTCGTGCTCGGCGACTGGCAGCCGGACCGGGGCTGGGAGATCGAGGTCGCGCCGGGGCAGGCGCCGGTGCTGCGCGACTTCCCGCTGGAAGGCCGAGAAGCAGGGGGATAAGCGTCGACGCATCCCCCGATGACGGCCCGCCGCCACCGGATCGATACGCCGGAGGCGCGGGCATATCCGCCCTGCGCCTGTCGCTGTGGGCACGCACGGTATGGCGCGATCCGCCGCGCAGCGGCGGTGGGGGATGCCTCAGGACCTCGGGCCCCTCTAGCGCCTGACGGCGCCGTCGCGCTCGGTGCCGACTGGCTAGCCGGTACCGGAGGCGGCCACGTCCAGGTCCGCCTCCGGCGCCTCGGGGTTGAGCTCGGCGGGGTTGTCGCGCCCCGGGTACCAGGGCACGCGCCCCTCGAGCACCCCGGTCTCCTCGATGATCCGTGCCACCGTGTGCTCCTGGCGGTAGGCCATGATGTGGGCGCCGCTCACCCCCTCGATCTCGCGCACCTCGGCGAGGATGTCGCAGCACAACCGCTCGCCCTCGGCCCGCTGGTCCCGGGCGCCCTCGAGCCGCCGGATCACCGCATCGGGGATATGCACCCCGGGGACGTGCTCCCGGATCCAGCGCGCGCTGCGCGCGGAGGCCAGCGGGCCCATGCCCACTACCACGAAGGCGCGGTCGGGACCCTCGAGCAGGCCCAGGTCCGCGACCTCGGCCATGAAGTCGCGCAGCCGCGGCGGATCGAAGCAGTACTGGGTCTGGATGAAGCGGGCGCCGGCGGCCACCTTCTTGGCCAGCCGACGCGCCCGCCAGGCCTGCGGGGGCACGAAGGGGTTCTCCGCCGCCCCGAGGAAGATCCGCGGCGGGTCGGTGATCGCCCTGCCGCTCTCGAAGCGCCCCTCGTCGCGCATGCGTCGGGCGATCTCCAGCAGCGACATGGCGTCCAGGTCGAAGACCGGCCGGGCCTGGGGATGGTCCCCGGCCTGGACGCCGTCCCCGGTCAGGCACAGCAGGTTGCAGGCGCCCATGGCCGCGGCCCCCAGGATCTCGCCCTGCATGGCGATGCGGTTGCGGTCGCGACAGGACATCTGGAGGATGGTGGCGTAGCCCACCCGGGTCAGCAGCGAGCAGACCCCGACACTGGACATGTGACAGTTGGCCCCGGAACCATCGGTGGCGTTGATCGCGTCGACATAGCCGTCGAAGATCGCCGCCCGGCGCAGCACCTCCGCCGGGTCGGCGGAGTCCGGCGGGTCGATCTCCGTGGTCACCGCGAAGCGCCCGGCGCGCAGCACGCGTTCCAGGCGCCCCGGCGAGACGTGTCCCGGCAGGATCGGCAGCGAATAGCCGGGAACCGGCTCGTCATCGAACTTCATGAACCCCCGCCACCTCTCTGGCATGTTCGCCGCGGACCACCTTGAGCCAGGAGGAGCGGCCCTGCTCGGCGTCATCCACCGGCAGCTGCACCACCTGGATGCGATCGCCGTGGCGCATGCGTCGACTGCCCTCCCAGGCCTCGACCCAGACGCAGCGCATCTCGGGCATCACCTCGCAGCCCCCGTCGGAACGCACCCCGCCGCAGGGGCCATTGCGCAGCCGCTTGGGGCAGTTCATGGGACAGGCCATGCCGGTGGCGCTGAGCACGCAGTGCCCGCACATCCGGCAATCGAACAGGAAACCCTTGACGGTGCGCTCGACCGCGGCGACCGGCCGTTCCAGCCGCTCCGGACCCAGTCGGGCCACCAGCGGCGCGAACACCTTGAGGACGGGCTCGAAGCCGTCGTAGAGGATCTCGAAGGCCCGGGCATGACGGACCACCCAGCGACGCACGCGGTACATGGGCTGCCCTCGCCGTTGCGCTATGCTTATGCCCCATCGGGGCTATCTCTTAGGCTAGGAAGCCTGAGGCCTCGCCACATCCATCAGGGCGACAATGACATAGCGCAGGACGACCGTCGCCGAGGCGATAGCCGGCGTCGCCGGGGGAACGCCGCCACGACGCGCCTGCCCTAAGCTTTGTCTGACAAGTCGGTGAGCGCTGGCCAGGGCCAGGCCCGCTCGCGGCGGGCCAACGCCTTTCCCACCTCCCTGTGGGGCACCAGGCAGACATCGGCGACACATCGGCGAGGACTGCCGATTAGAGCAGCGACGCTGCTCGAAGCGCGAGCGACATGGATGTCGCGAGTCACAAGACGGACCGGGCTCGCTGGCGAGTTTCCGCGGTGCAAACGGGTCCTTTGACCGGGCTCACGCACGCGCCGACGTTAACGCCGGATGGGCGAGCGCGGACAGTTCTCAGCCTGAACGTGGACTCGGCTCACGACTCAGGGCAATCACGACGCACGGGAGCACAATGGCGATTTGGATTGATGGCAAGGCCCAGGCCAGGGCACTGCGCGAGACGGTGGCCGACGAGATTCGGCGACTCGCGGATCAGCGGGGTCCCGTCCCCGGCCTGGCGGTGGTCCTGGTCGGCGACGATCCGGCCAGCCAGGTGTACGTGCGGCGCAAGGGCCAGCATGCCCGGGAGGTCGGCATGCGCTCCTTCGAGCACGCCCTGCCGGCCGACACCTCCCAGGCGGCGCTGCTCGAGCGGATCGCGCGCCTCAACCGCGACCCCGAGGTGCACGGCATCCTGGTCCAGCTACCGCTGCCGGCGCCTATCGACCCCGAGGCAGTGATCCACGCCATCGACCCGGCCAAGGACGTGGACGGCTTCCACCCCATGAACGTCGGCGCGCTGGCCGCGGGGGGCGAGGGGCTAGCGCCCTGCACCCCGCTGGGCTGCGTCAGGCTGCTCAAGTCGCATCTCGGCGAGCTTGCCGGCAAGCATGCGGTGGTGCTGGGCCGCTCGCGGATCGTCGGGCGCCCCCTGGCGAGCCTGCTGCTGAGGGAAGACTGCACCGTCACCGTGGCCCACTCGCGGACCCTCGATCCCGCCAAGGTCTGCCGCCAGGGCGATATCCTGGTGGCGGCGGTCGGCCAGCCCGGGCTGGTCCAGGGGGACTGGGTCAAGGCCGGCGCCACCGTGATCGACGTCGGCATCACGCGCCTCGGCGATGACGACAGCAAGCGCCTGGTGGGCGACGTGGACGCCGTCAGCGTCTCCCGGGTCGCCGGCGCGCTCACCCCGGTCCCGGGCGGCGTCGGCCCCATGACCATCGCCTGCCTGCTGTACAACACGCTGACGGCCGCCTGTCGCCAGCACGGCCTGCCCGACCCGGCCCCGACGACCGACACCCTCGCGCCTCGCGACGGACTGCCCCTGACGCACCCCCATGGTTAACGCCGCGATCCTCACACGCGACAGGCGGCCAGCTCGGCCTCCAGCGCCTCGGCATCCGGCAGGGTCCCGGGCACGCCGATGAGCTCGAGACGGGAGTCACGCCGCCAGTCGCAGGGTACGGCGGGTTCGTCGCCCGCGACGCGGTTGTAGCTCCACCAGCCATCGGCGGCATGGAAGACGCCCTTGACCCGCACCCCGGCGGGAAGCGCCGCCAGGCATGTCTCCAGCGCCTGGCGCGAGAAGATGTCCTCGGCATGCCAGCACCAGCCCAGGCTGACGTGGCCGAGCGCCCTCCCCGTCTCCCTGACAGGCACCCCCGGCGTCGGTGCGCGCGCGCTGTCTCGCGCGCCCACTGGCGCCGCGAGCAGGGCCCGGTGCGCCGCCGGGCGGTAGACCATGCCCGCGCCGTGGCGGCCGGCCGACGCCGGCCGACGGGCGTCCGGCAGCCTCCCGTGGGGCGCCTCCTCGATCCAGGCCGCCGCTCCCTCCAGATCGGCAATCCAGCGCCGGGCGGCGGCGAGCTGGGCCGGGCTGGACAGGTCGGTCATGGTCAGCGCGACGCCGTCGGCGAGTGTCAGCTGGTCACGGAAGGTCTGGTGGCCCCTGGCCCGGGGATCGTCGAGACGCCGCGGGTCGAGCACCGCGATGACCTCCTGCAGCCTGAGCAACTCGGCGAAGGCCTCGCCGCGCAGCAGCGCCAGCAGCCCACCGGGATGGCCGAGCCCCGAGGGCTCGATGATCAGGCGATCCGGGCGCTCGCGGCGCAGCAGCTCGACCAGCGTCGCCTGCAGGACCACGGCCAGCTGGCAGCACAGGCAGCCACCCGGCAACGCCTTGACCACCACGTCGTCTCGCCCCGCCAGCAGGGCCTGGTCGATGCCCACCCGGCCGAACTCGTTGATCAGCACCGCCCAGCGCTCGCCCGCGGGCTTGTCGGCCAGCCAGTGGCGAATCAGCGAACTCTTGCCGCCGCCCAGGAAGCCGGTGACGACGTGGACGGGAATGTCGGCGAGGGGTGTCGGGGTCATGCCATGCCTCCCAGCGGGGCGGTGGACGAAACCGGCCCGGGAGCCGGCGGCGTACCGGGACCCGGCGAGTGCCGAGCGCCCAGGAAGATAACGGTATAATACATCGGGACGAAAAAGGGGGCCGCGGCCCCCTTTCTCGCGCCAGGCGAGGCCGGCCCTCAGGGCCGTCGGATCTCGGCCTGGTCGCGCAGGTGATCCAGCAGGCCGGTGATGGCCGCCTGGGAACGCAGCTGTTCGGCCATGCGCGCCACGAAGGATTCGATCTGTGCATCGGGCTCGCCCTCGGTCACCTGCTCCAGGGCGATCAGCACCACGCGCTGGCCATCCACGGCGTGACCATAGACGGTCTCGCCGTCGGCCGGATGCGGCAGGCGGAAGGCGCTCTCGATCACCGGCTCGGCCAGCTCGCCGCCGGCCTGGCGGCTCAGCGCGTCCTCACGCTGCCAGTCGAGGTCCAGCGACTCGCCGTTGCGCAGGGAAGCGAGCATTTCCTCGGCCCTGGCCTCGAGGGCCTGGCGAGTCTTGCGCGCCTCGACGGCCTCGGCGACCTGCTCGCGCACCTCCTCGAGCGGCAGGGTGGTGGCCTCGCGATGATCGAGGACGCGCAGTACCATGCGCCGATTCTCGTCGAGCTCGATCACCTCGCTGTTGAAGCCCTCCTCCAGCACGTCCGGCGAGAACGCCTGACGCATGACGCCGGGCTCGGCCAGCACGCCCCGAGCCCCGTCGCGGCCGATCCAGTCGCTCTCCTGCAATTCGAGGTCGAGGCCGTCGGCCACGCTGGCCAGGTCCTCGGCCGCGAAGCTCTCGTCGATCAGGCGCTGGGCCCGCTGGTTGAAGGCATCGCCGACGCGCTCCATGGCGGCCTGGCGGGCCAGGCGCTCCCGTGCCTGCGCGAAGGACGGGCGATCCAGCTCGGTGACCTTGACCAGGTGCAGGCCGTTGTCGGTCTCGACGATGTCCGAGACCTGTCCCTCGGACAGGGCGAAAGCCGCTTCCTCGAAGGCCTCGCCGAAGAAGCCGCGGCTGATCACGCCCAGGTCGCCGCCGGCATCGCTGGTGGAGGCATCGTCCGAGACCTCGGCGGCCAGGTCGGCGAACGCCTCGCCCTCGGCCAGCCGCGCCTGGACCTCCTCCAGACGCGTGACGGCCTCGTCGCGGGTCCGCTCGTTGCCGAAGCTCACCATGATATGCGAGACGCGGCGGTCGGCATCGGCGGCCTCGGCCTGCCAGGCCTCGCGCAGGGCCGCCTCGTCGACCTCCACGTCCTCGGCCATGCGCTGGCGGTCCAGCACCACATAGGCCAGGCGCACCTGCTCGGGACGCTGGTAGTCCTCGGCGTTGGCCTCGTAGTAGTCGCGCAGCTCGCCCTCGCTGACCGCCGGCGCCGAGGCGAGGTCGGACGGTACCAGGGCATGGTGGCGGAAGGTGCGGGTCTGGCGCTGCAACGCCGCCAGCCGCGCCTGCTCGCTGTCCAGGCTGAACTCGCTCATGGCCAGGCCCTGCTGCAGCTGGCGACGCTTCATGTCGACCCTCAGCTGCTGACGGAACGACAGCGGCGTGAAGCCGGCGCTGGCCAGGCGGTTGCGGAACAGCTCACGGTCGAAGCGACCCTCGGCGTCCTGGAACTCCGGCAGGCCGACGATGAGCTGGTCGAGCTGTGTCTCGGACAGGTGCAGCCCGCCCTCCTCGGCGTACTGGGTGAGCAGCCGGTCGGTGATCAGGGAATCGAGCATCTGGGCGCGCAGCTGGCGTTCCTGCTCCGGCGGCACCTGGCCGCTGCGGATGGCCCGCTGGACCTCGCGCTCCAGCTGCTGGCGGGTGATCGGCTCGCCATTTACCTCGGCGACCGACTCCCCATCGCTGCCCAGCAGGCCGACCAGCGACTCCACGCCGAACAGCGCCATGGTCACGACCACGGCGCCGATGATGATCTTGGCACCCCAACTGGTGGAGCGGTCACGAATACTTTGCAGCATGCAGGCCTCTGCGGATCAAGTGTGTCGGGTCGCGCCACATTATACGCATCCGGGTCGGGGCCGCGACCATGGAAGGGACGACCCGGAGGCGCAGGGCGCGGCCATCAACGAAAACAGGCGCACCGCTTCCGCGGTGCGCCTGTCTGGATCAGTCGTCAATGACTGGGCAAGCGACGCTGCCTCAGTTGACGGAATCCTTGAGCGCCTTGCCGGCCTTGAAGCTCGGCACCTTGGCGGCGCTGATCTCGATCGGCTCACCGGTCTGCGGGTTGCGACCGGTGCGGGCCGCACGCTCCTTGACGGTGAAAGTGCCGAAACCCACCAGGGAAACGCTGTCACCCTTCTTCAGGCTGTCGGCCACGGACTCCACCATGGCATCCAGCGCACGAGAAGCGGCTGCCTTGGGAATGTCGGCAGACGCGGCAATGGCTTCGATCAGCTCGGATTTGTTCACACTTCACCCCTTGACTGTTTCGTAAATTGGCTCTAATCGGCGAGACTTACGGCTGACTGACGCGATCACAGCATGGCGGTAGTTTATAGCAATGCGATAAAAGGCCTGTCAAGCAACCATCCCTGACAATCCCCATGATGCCGGGGTTCTTGCCCCGACATCATGGCAAAAAATGTCGTCAGTGTGTGCTGATCATCGAGTGAGATGAGGCGACATCTTCCGCGCGAGCTTCATCGCTTTTCTGGTCCGATTCTTCGGCCAGGGCGACCTCGAGCACCTCATCGATCCAGCGAACAGGCCGAATATCAAGGGCTTCCTTGATGTTATCCGGCACCTCCTTCAAGTCGCGGCGATTCTCCTCCGGGATAAGCACGGTCTTTATACCACCCCGCCTGGCGGCCAGCAATTTCTCCTTGAGGCCACCGATCGGCATCACCTCGCCGCGCAGGTTGACCTCACCGGTCATCGCCACGTCACAGCGCACCGGGCGCCCCGTGTAGGCGGAGATAATGGCGGTGACCATGGCGACGCCCGCGCTGGGACCGTCCTTGGGCGTGGCGCCCTCGGGCACGTGGATGTGCAGGTCCTCCTTCTCGAAGCGCTCCGGGTCGATGCCGAAGGACGGCGCCCGGGCCCGTACCACGGTCTGGGCGGCGCTCACCGACTCCTTCATCACCTCGCCCAGCGAGCCGGTCTTGTTGATGCGCCCCTTGCCGGGCGTCACCACCGACTCGATGTTGAGCAGCTCGCCGCCCACCGAGGTCCAGGCCAGGCCGGTCACCCGGCCGACCTGGTCCTGCTGGTCGGCCAGGCCATAGCTGTAGCGGCGCACCCCGGCATAGTCCTCGATGTGCGACGCCGACAGGCAGACCGGGGCCTGGGCGCCCTCCTTGCCCTCCGCCTCCAGGCGCTCGCGCAGCACCTTGCGGCAGACCTTGGCGATCTGGCGCTCGAGCTCGCGGACCCCGGCCTCGCGGCTATAGTAGCGGATCAACTCGAGCAGCGCGTCGTCGGCGAAGGACAGCTCGTCGTCCTTGAAGCCATTGGCCTTGAGCTGCTTGGGCACCAGGTAGCGCTTGGCGATGGCCAGCTTCTCGTCCTCGGTATAGCCGGGCAGGCGGATGACCTCCATGCGGTCGAGCAGCGGCCCGGGAATGTTCATCGAGTTGGCGGTGCAGATGAACAGCGTCTCGGACAGGTCGTAGTCCAGCTCCAGGTAGTGGTCGCTGAAGGTGTCGTTCTGCTCCGGGTCGAGCACCTCGAGCAGCGCCGAGGCCGGGTCGCCACGATGATCCATGCCGATCTTGTCGACCTCGTCGAGCAGGAACAGCGGGTTCTTGACCCCGGCCTTGCTCATGCGCTGGATCATCTTGCCGGGCAGCGAGCCGATGTAGGTACGGCGATGGCCGCGGATCTCCGACTCGTCGCGCACCCCGCCCAGCGCCAGGCGCACGTACTTGCGGTTGGTGGCCCGGGCGATGGACTGGCCCAGCGAGGTCTTGCCCACCCCGGGCGGCCCCACCAGGCACAGCACCGGCCCCTTGAGCTTCTTGACCCGCTTGTGCACGGCCAGGTACTCGAGGATGCGCTCCTTGACCTCCTCGAGCCCGTAGTGATCCTCGTCGAGGACCTTCTGGGCATGGGCCAGGTCATGGCGCACCCGGGTGCGCTTCTTCCAGGGCACCGAGACCAGCCAGTCAAGGTAGGAGCGCACCACCGTGGCCTCGGCCGAGGACGGCGACATCATGCGCAGCTTGCCCAGCTCCTGCTTCGCCTTGTCGGCCGCCTCCTTGGGCATGCCGGATTCCTCGATGGCCTGCTCGTACTTGTCGGCCTCGTTGGGCACGTTCTCGAGCTCGCCCATCTCCTTCTGGATGGCCTTCATCTGCTCGTTGAGATAGTACTCGCGCTGGGACTTCTCCATCTGGTCCTTGACCCGCGAGCGGATGCGCTTCTCCACCTGCAGCAGGTCGATCTCGGACTCGATCAGCGCCATCAGGTGCTCGACGCGATCGCGCACCCGGTCCATCTCGAGCAACTGCTGCTTGTCGTCGATCTTCAGCGACAGGTGCGCACAGATGGTGTCGACCAGGCGGCTGGGATCCTCGATGCCCGACAGCGAGTTGAGCACCTCGTTGGGCACCTTCTTGGACATCTTGACGTACTGCTCGAACTGGTTGAGCAGCACGCGGACCAGGGCGTCCTGTTCGCGCTCGGTCAGCGGCTCGCTCTCGCGCAGCACCACCTCGGCGCGGCTGTAGCCGTCATCGACGGCCAGGATATCGCGGATATCGGCTCGGGACTCGCCCTCGATCAGCACCTTGACCGTGCCGTCGGGCAGCTTGAGCAGCTGCATGATCTCAGCCACGGTGCCGATGGCGAACAGGTCCTCGTTGTCGGGATCGTCCTTGCTGGCCTCGCGTTGCGCCACCAGCAGCACGCGCTTGTCGGCCTCCATGGCGGCTTCCAGCGCCTGGATGGACTTCTCCCGACCGACGAACAGCGGAATGACCATCTGCGGGTAGACGACCACGTCCCGCAGCGGCAAAAGGGGCAGACTCAGGGTCTGTTCGGCGTTCTGCTGCATCGCAGACGTTCCTCAAACGATCAATGGAATACCAAGGGAGTGGGGGCGCCGGCGCGGCATTACAAGGCCGGCGCGGCGGCGGCGCAAAGAAAGGGGCCGCCTGGGCGGCCCCTTTGCTGGGCAGGCTGGCGGGCGCCCCCGACGCCGCGAGGCCGGCGCCGCGGCGGCCTAGCCGTCGGTACCGTCGACCCGCGGCTGCTCCTGCTGGGAATAGATCAGCAGCGGCTCGCTCTCGCCGGCGATCACCGAGGCATCGATCACCACCTTGGAGACCCCTTCCAGGGAAGGAATCTCGTACATGGTGTCGAGCAGCACCGACTCGAGGATGGAGCGCAGGCCGCGGGCACCGGTCTTGCGGGCCATGGCCTTGCCGGCCACCGCACGCAGCGCGTCCTCGCGGAAGTCGAGTTCCACGCCCTCCATCTCGAACAGCCGACCGTACTGCTTGATCAGCGAGTTCTTGGGCTCGGTGAGGATCTGGATCAGCGCATCCTCGGTGAGCTCGGTGAGGGTGGCGATCACCGGCAGGCGACCGACAAACTCCGGGATCAGGCCGAACTTGACCAGGTCCTCGGGCTCCACGTCGAGCAGCAGGTCGCCGACGCCCTTGGTCTCGTCCTTGCTCTTGACCTCGGCATTGAAACCGATGCCGCCGGTCTCGGCGCGATCCCGGATCACCTTGTCGAGGCCGGCGAAGGCGCCGCCGACGATGAACAGGATGTTACCGGTGTCGACCTGCAGGAACTCCTGCTGCGGATGCTTGCGGCCCCCCTGGGGCGGCACCGAGGCGGTGGTGCCCTCGATCAGCTTGAGCAGGGCCTGCTGCACGCCCTCCCCCGAGACGTCCCGGGTGATGGAGGGGTTGTCCGACTTGCGCGAGATCTTGTCGATCTCGTCGATGTAGACGATGCCGCGCTGGGCCTTGTCGACGTCGTAGTCGCACTTCTGCAGCAGCTTCTGGATGATGTTCTCGACATCCTCCCCCACATAGCCCGCTTCGGTCAGGGTGGTGGCGTCGGCGATGGTGAACGGCACGTTGAGCAGCCTGGCGAGGGTCTCGGCCAGCAGCGTCTTGCCGCTGCCGGTGGGCCCGATCAGCAGGATGTTCGACTTGCCGAGCTCCACCTCGTCGCCCTTCACGCCGTAACGCAGCCGCTTGTAGTGGTTGTAGACCGCCACCGACAGCACCATCTTGGCGCGGTCCTGGCCGATCACGTAGTCGTCGAGGGTGTGACGAATCTCGCGGGGGGCCGGCAGACGCTCCTCGTCGCTCTCGGCATCGGCATCGAGCACCTCCTCGCGAATGATGTCGTTGCACAGGTCGACACACTCATCGCAGATATAGACGGACGGGCCGGCAATCAGCTTGCGCACCTCGTTCTGGTTCTTGCCGCAGAACGAGCAGTACAGCAGCTTGCCGCCTTCGTCCTTGCCTTTGCCGTCGGCCATTCGCGTACCTCTCTCGCAGCGGCGGCCCGAGGGCCGCCGGGAATCACGTAATCAGAGCGTGGATGATTTCACGCTATCAGGATGTCGGCCGCTTATCCAGCACGGCGTCGATCAGGCCATACTCCGCCGCCTGCGCACCGTTCATGAAGTTGTCGCGGTCGGTATCCCGGGCGATGGTCTCGATGTCCTGGCCGGTGTGGTGGGCCAGGATCTGGTTGAGCCGATCGCGGATGCCGAGGATCTCGCGGGTATGGATCTCGATGTCGGAGGCCTGACCCTGGTAGCCGCCGAGCGGCTGGTGGATCATCATCCGCGAGTTGGGCAGGCAGTAGCGCTTGCCCGCCGCGCCCCCGGCCAGCAGCAGCGCGCCCATGCTCGCCGCCTGGCCGATGCACACGGTGGAGACGTCGGGCTTGATGAACTGCATGGTGTCATAGACCGACATCCCCGCGGTGACCGAGCCGCCCGGGGAGTTGATGTAGAGGTGCACGTCCTTGTCCGGGTTCTCGGACTCGAGGAACAGCAGCTGGGCCACCAGCAGGTTGGCCATGTAGTCTTCCACCGGCCCCACCAGGAAGATCACGCGCTCCTTGAGCAGGCGGGAATAGATGTCGTAGGCCCGCTCGCCGCGTGCGCTCTGTTCGACCACCATCGGCACCAGGCCGCCGGCGGACTGGATATCGAACTCGTTGCTCATCTGGGTGATGTCCTTGCATCCGGTGTATGGAAGCGACGTCTGACACCCCGCCCGGCCGCGGACGGCCGGACGGGAGGGCCGGAACGGGGATCAGGCCTGGCTTGCTTCGCCCTCGGCCTCGTCGGCCTCTTCGGCGTCGCCGCCCTGCTGCTGGGCCGCGGCGAGCGCCTCCTGATAGCCCATCTCGACGTCCTTGACGGTGGCCTGCTCGAGCAGGGCATCGACCGCCTTCTCTTCCAGAATGGCGGACTTGACCTGACTTTTCATCTGGTCGTTGCCCATGTAGTAGTCGACCACCTGCTGCGGGTCCTGGTACTGCTGGGCCAGCTCCTCGACCTTGGCCTTGATCTCGTCGTCGGAAGCGTCGAGTTCATTGACCTTGATCACCTCGGCCAGCAGCAGGCCGATCTGCACCCGGCTCTTGGCCTGCTCGGCGAACAGCTCGTCGGGCAGCTGGCTGACGTCGAAGTCCTCGCCGAGACCGAACTGCTGGGCCGCCTGGCGCTTGAGGCCGTCGGTCTCCTGCTGGATCAGGGCCTGCGGAACCGGAATGTCGTTGGCCTGCTTCAGCGCCTCGAGGACCTGCTGCTTGACGCGGTTGTCGACCGCCTGGCCGGCCTCGCGCTGCATGTTCTTGGTGATCTCGGCACGGAACTTGTCCAGATCGCCGTCATCGACGCCGAACTGCTTGACGAACTCCGCGTCCACCTCGGGCAGGGACTGACCCTTGACCGCATGGACCTTGACCTGGAAGGTCGCTTCCTGGCCGGCCAGGTTCTCGGCCTGGTAGTCCTCGGGGAAGGTGACCTTGAGCTCCTTGTCGTCACCGGCCTTGGCACCGATGAGCTGCTCCTCGAAGCCGGGAATGAAGCTGCCGGACCCGATCACCAGGTCGTGACCCTCGGCGCTGCCGCCCTCGAACGGCTCGTCGCCCAGGTAGCCCTGGAAGTCGATGGTCAGCTGGTCGCCATCCTCGGCGGCCCGCTCGACCTCTTCCCAGCCGGCGTTCTGCTTGCGCAGGGTCTCGATCATCTCGTCGACGTCGCCATCGGCCAGCTCGACCACCGGACGCTCGACCTCGGTGCCCTCGATGGAGGCCAGCTCCACCTCCGGGTAGATCTCGAGGGTCGCGGTGAACTCGAGATCCTTGCCGGTCTCGTTGACCTCGGCCTCGATCTGCGGGTAACCGGCCGGATTGAGGTTCTCGTCGGTGATGGCGCGCACGTAGCGCTCGCGCATCACTTCGCCGACCACCTCGTTGCGGACCTCGCTGCCGTAACGCTGACGGATCACCGACATCGGCACCCTGCCCTTGCGGAAACCATCCATGCGTACGTTCTTGGCGGCGTCCTTGAGACGGGCGGCAACGGCCTCGTCGATCTCGGCGGCCGGCACCTGCACCTTGATGCGGCGTTCAATCTGGGAGGTCGTATCGACGGAAACTTGCATGAATTGTCCTCTACCGACTGGGGCGTTCTGTGGAATGCGTGAAACGTTCAAAGGAGGGAATTCTATGAATCCCATCGGGCAGTGGCAAGCGCCATGGCTGAACAGATGGGGGCATGCCCCCCTGTAGACAAGGGGGCGGCGCAGATTCTCCCGCGACCGGTCCGGCAAGGCCTCGCCAACGCGAAAAGCCGCCACGCACCAGGGTGCGCCGCGATGCGGGCCAACGAGTCACTGCATGGGTAATAATAGAAGAGGGAGGCAATGGGGTGGATGATGGGGATCGAACCCACGACCACCGGAGCCACAATCCGGGGCTCTACCACTGAGCTACATCCACCACTGCCTGGAGATCGCGTCGAGATGGGGTGGATGATGGGGATCGAACCCACGACCACCGGAGCCACAATCCGGGGCTCTACCACTGAGCTACATCCACCATTTCGACACTGCCCGACCGAACGATCCGAGCGCCGGAAGCCACCACGTCGCGTGGCACGCCCAGCAGGACTCGAACCTGCAACCTACGGCTTAGAAGGCCGTTGCTCTATCCGGTTGAGCTATGGGCGCATTCTACGTTCCCGAGCGCCTGACCGCAAGCCAATGATGAAATTTATTTCAATTCAATCAATAGCTTGTGGTCGGGGTGGAGGGATTCGAACCCCCGACATCCTGCTCCCAAAGCAGGCGCGCTACCAGACTGCGCTACACCCCGCCGGCTCTTGCACGGCCCTGACGCCGCCGCAGGGGCCTCGTCAAGCGCTGCGTATTCTACGGGACTCTCCGCCCGCGTCAAGCACAACGCCCACTCTTCAGGCGCTTAGCCCAGATGCCTCACCCCTCATCCCTAGCACCTCACTCCTCAGCCACCGCCCCTCCCTGCTCCCCCCGCCGCTTTGCCTGGACGCCCGGTCATGCGAAAATCACCCCCCTCTTTTCATCACCCGACCACCAGAGGGAAGTTCGATGACCGCCCAACTGATCGATGGCAAGTCCATTGCCGCCCGAGTCCGCCAGCAGGTCGCACGCCAGGTGCAGGCACGCCGCGAGGCCGGCGCGCGCTCCCCGGGACTCGCCGTCGTGCTGGTGGGCGAGGACCCGGCCTCCGCCGTCTACGTGCGCAACAAGCAGCGCGCCTGCGAGGAGGCCGGCATCCACTCGATCAAGCACCAGCTGCCCGCCGAGACCTCCCAGGCCGAGCTGGAGCGGCTGGTCGACGAGCTCAACGCCGACCCGAGCGTGGACGGCATCCTGGTCCAGCTGCCGCTTCCCGAGCACCTCGATTCGCGGCCGATCCTCGAGCGCATCCTGCCGCACAAGGACGTCGATGGCTTCCATCCCTACAACCTGGGACGCCTGGCCCAGCGCCTGCCACTGCTGCGCCCCTGCACGCCCAAGGGGGTGATCACCCTGCTGCAGGAGAGCGGGATCAAGGTCCGCGGCCTGGACGCCACCGTGGTCGGCGCCTCCAACATCGTCGGCCGCCCCATGGGGCTCGAGCTGATGCTGGCCGGCTGCACCACTACCGTGTGCCACCGCTTCACCCGCAACCTCGAGGAGCACGTGCGCCGCGCCGAGCTGCTGGTGGTCGCGGTCGGCCGTCCCGGGCTGGTCAAGGGCGAGTGGGTGCGCGATGACGCCATCGTCATCGACGTGGGCATCAACCGCCAGGAGGACGGCCGCCTGATCGGCGATGTCGAATTCGAGCCCGCCGCCGCCCGCGCCAGCTACATCACCCCGGTCCCCGGCGGCGTCGGCCCCATGACCGTCGCCTCGCTGCTCGAGAACACCCTGCTCGCCGCCGAGATGCATGACGCCATGGCGCTGGGGCTGAAGAGCGAGGAGTAAAGAGTCAGGGGGAAGAGTGAGGGGTGAAGAGTGAAGGGGGGCAGCGTACGACGCGCCACGCCCATCCGCCGCGGCATGGCGAGGGTCGCCGCCCCGCTGCCGGGGCGGGCCCTCGGGCGACAACCACGTCGTGCACCCTTGCCCGCCCTGCTGTAGAATGTCCCGCTTATTTTCCACCGACTCGCGAGGTCCGTCGATGAGCGACAAGATGAACGTCGAAAGCTTCAACCTGGACCACACCAAGGTGAAGGCGCCCTATGTCCGTCTGGCCGACATCAAGACCGGCGAGCTCGGCGACCGCATCCACAAGTACGACATGCGCATCTGCCAGCCCAACCAGGAGCACATGGAGATGCCGGCGCTGCACTCCCTGGAACACCTGATGGCCGAGCTGTCGCGCAACCATTCCGACAAGGTCGTCGACATCAGCCCCATGGGCTGCCAGACCGGCTTCTATGTCGCCATGATCAACCATGACGACTACGACGGCGTGCTCGACCTGCTCGAGGGCACCCTGAAGGACGTGCTGGCGGCGGACGCGGTGCCGGCCTGCAACGAGATGCAGTGCGGCTGGGCGGCCAGCCACAGCCTGGAAGGCGCCAAGGATATCGCCCGCGGCTTCCTGGCACAACGCGACGAGTGGACCCAGGTCTTCGCGGAAGAAGGCTGATTGCCTGCTGCGCTCGGCATCCTGGCCGTCGGCGGTGCTCGGAATCCTCATTTAGTACCGCCTAAACTCCGGTTCCTGCGCTCCGGCGACGGCCAGCCTGCCTTCGCTCGCGACGCCAATCAGCGCTTCTTCCCTAGCGCAGGACCGCGAGTCGACACCACACCCCACCATTCCTCCTTACGCGCTTCTACGCGGAGATCGGATAGATGAAACGCATCGGTATCATTGGCGCCATGTCCCAGGAAGTCGCCCAACTGGCGGCCATGCTGGAGAACCGCGAGACCCGCCGCCATGTCGGCTCCACCTTCCATCGCGGCACGCTGCATGGGGTCGAGGTGGTGATCCTGCAGTCCGGCATCGGCAAGGTGAACGCCGCCATCGGCACCACCCTGCTGCTGGACATGTACCAGCCCGAGGCGATCATCAACACCGGCTCCGCCGGCGGCTTCGGCGAGGGGCTCGCGATCGGCGACGTGGTGGTCTCGAGCGAGGTGCGTCACCACGACGTGGACGCCGTGGTGTTCGGCTACGAGCACGGCCAGGTGCCCGACATGCCCGCCGCCTACCTCCCCGACGAGCGCCTGGTGCGGGTGGCGCGGGAAAGCGTCGAGTCGATGAACGAGGTGCGCGTGGTCGAGGGGCTGATCGCCACCGGCGACGTCTTCATGGCCTGCCCCGAGCTGGTCGCCCAGACACGCTCGCGCTTTCCCACCATGCTCGCCGCCGAGATGGAGGCCGCGGCCATCGCCCAGACCTGCCATCTCTATGGCTGCCCCTTCGTGGTGATCCGCGCACTGTCCGACATCGCCGGCGGCGGCGACAATCATCTGTCGTTCGAGGAATTCCTCGCCAAGGCGGCCGATCACTCGACCCGCATGGTCACCGCCATGGTCGCCCGACTCGCCGCAACGGCCACCCGGCCCGCCGCCGTCGAGGGCTGATCCCGCATGGGGCGGCGCGCCTGGCTATGGGGACTCGCCCTGGGGCTGCCCCTGATGGCCGGTGGCTGTGCCACTCACCTGAGCACCGCCGGCCAGCCATCCGTCGAGCGCGCCGCGGAAAGCGCCGCCGAACGGGCCTACCGCCGCCTGCCGCCGCGCCCCTATACCCCGGACGACTGGCCGGTCGCGCTGGACGCCCATGTCTACCTGCCCGAGACGTCCGGTGACACCCGACGTCCAGCGGCCCTGGTGGTCCACGGCGGCGGCTGGCAGCGTCGCGACCCCAGCGACATGGAAGCCATCGCCGAACGCCTGGCCGCCCGAGGCTATGTGGTGGCCAACGTCGCCTATCGCTTCGCGCCGGACTACCGATTCCCCGCCCAGCTCCACGACCTGCAGGTCGCCATGGCCTGGCTGCACGCGCACGCCGATGACTGGCGCATCGACACCTCACGGATCGTCGGCGTGGGCTACTCCAGCGGCGCCCACCTGGTCAGCCTGCTGTCGGTGCTCGGCGCCGAAGGGCCCCTGGCGACTCCCCACGGGGGTGAACATACGCGCCTGGCCGCCGTCCTCGCCGGCGGCCTGCCCAGCGACCTGATGAAGTTCGACGATGGCCGGCTGGTGGTGGAGTTCATCGGCGGTACCCGGGCCGAGCGGCCACGGGCCTATGCGCTGGCCTCGCCGGCCCGCCATGTCGATGCCGACACGCCGCCCCACTTCCTCTTCCACGGCAGCCTGGACAGCCTGGTGCCGGTGGATCACGCCACCGACATGTACGCCCGGCTGGCCGCGAATGACGTGCCCGCCGAGCTCTACCTGCAGCGCCTGCGCGGCCATATCGGCGGCTTCCTGACCCGTGACGCCGCCATCGAGGCCGGCCTCGCCTTCCTCGACCAGCAGCTGGCCCAGTCAGGCAGTCAGGGGCAAGTACGGCGCTTCGCGCCGTGAAGAGGGATGCAACGGCTCGGCCTGTGCGTCCCTCTTCCCTCTTCTGCCTTATCCCTTCAGCTTCCAGTCCAGCGTCTCGCCCGCCTGCAGCGGCACGATGGCCTGGCCGGCGGCGTAGGGCAGCGTCTCCGGCAGCGTCCAGGGCTCGCGCACCAGGGTGACGGTGCCGGTATTGCGCGGCAGGCCGTAGAAGGCCGGGCCGTGATGGCTGGCGAAGCCCTCCAGCCGCTCCAGGGCGCCGGCCTGCTCGAAGGCGGTGGCATACAGCTCGAGGGCCGCGGGGGCGGTGTAGGCGCCGGCACAGCCGCAGGCGCTCTCCTTGTCGCCCTGGGCATGGGGGGCGCTGTCGGTACCCAGGAAGAACTTGCCACTGCCGGAGGTGGCGGCCTCGACCAGCGCCTGGCGGTGACGCTCGCGCTTGAGGATCGGCAGGCAGTAATAGTGCGGCCGGATCCCGCCCACCAGCATGCGATTGCGGTTGAACAGCAGGTGATGGGCGGTGATGGTGGCCGCCACGTTGGCCGGGGCCGCGGCCACGAACGCGGCCGCATCGGCCGTGGTGATATGCTCGAACACCACCTTGAGGGACGGGTGGCGGTCCAGCAGCGGCTTCATCACCCGCTCGATGAACACCGCCTCGCGATCGAAGATGTCGATCTCGGCATCGGTCACCTCGCCATGCACCAGCAGCGGCATGCCCAGCCGCGCCATGGCGGCGATGGCCGCGTCGCAATTCGCCAGGTCGGTGACGCCGGAATCGGAATTGGTGGTCGCGCCCGCCGGGTAGAGCTTGACGGCCTGGACCAGGCCGGAGGCATGGGCCCGCTCGACCTCCTCGGCGCTGGTGCGATCGGTGAGATACAGGGTCATCAGCGGCTCGAAGTCCTGCCCCGCCGGGACGGCGGCGAGGATGCGCTCCCGATAGGCCAGGGCCTGCTCGGTGGTGGTCACCGGCGGCTTGAGGTTGGGCATGATGATGGCGCGGCCCATCTGGCGGGCACTGGCGGGTACCACGGCGGGCAGCACCTCGCCGTCACGCAGATGGAGGTGCCAGTCGTCCGGTCGGGTCAGGGTAATCGAGTTCACGGCGTGTCCTGTCTCGGCGTTTCAGGGGGAGGGTCGGGGACCCGGTGCTGGCGGCAGTATACCGGAACCGGCCCCGGCGGCGGGACGCGAATGTGTTTGCCTGCCAAGAAGCGCCGCCGTTGCTCACCCCGGAGTGCCATGACGGCCCGTCCCGCCTCGCGCCCCTTCAGGCGAGCTGGTAATCGAGCCGGCAGCGGGACGCGTACCCGCCCTGGTCGAGTATCGAGCGATTGAGGCCGGGTGTCGCCCGGATATGATGCCCCGGCGCTTCGATGTTGCTTCTGGCCGAGCGCGACTTGTTGCCGACCCGCAACGCTTCCAGCACCACGAGCGCGTGCTGAACGTGAACACAACAGGGGCTGATCGTGGCGGACGCCTGGTGCAGATCGTCGCGATGGGCCTTGGCTTCTTCCAACTGCGGCTGAACCTGGTCTTGCGGCTCAGCGACTGCTGCGCATCCTTGAGCCACGGCGTCTCGGCGCTGTTGCGCCAGCCGGTGAGTACCTTGCACAGGGCCGCATGGCCCAGCTGCTTGTCGCCTGCCTCACACCGTGCGCCCTGCAACGCCAGGCCGCGATTGAACACGAACCGCACCATGCCGGCCAACTGGCGCCTCCTTCGCACCTGCTCGCCGTTTGGCGCCGGCTCGTACTCGAAGGCTTGCAGGCGTTGGAAGGAGCACCTTCTACTGTCTCTATATCCACTTTCATGGGGCGGCTTCGGCGCCCGCACCATCCTTCCCCCGCACGAAAAGCACGGGGCATGCCGCGCAAATTCGTCAGCCAACGCTGATCTGCCGTATCATGCGCGCTGATCCACGCGAGGAGGCATCATGCCGAAGGTACGCTACTACGCCGATCTCGTCGCCATCCTGGCCGGCTTGATGTGGCTGCTGGTCTACTGGTCGGTGAGCTATTCGGTGTACATCGACAACATCGAGCCGACCCTGGCGGCGCTGTTGATGGCGGGAAGCCTGATCATGATCAGCTTCGTGCATCGCCCCATCCGGGTGCTGCTCAGCCGCTACCATGTGCGCAAGCGACGCACCGAGATGTGGATGCATATCCTCGCCCTGCCCCTCAGCCTGGCCTTCCTGCTGGCGATCGTGATCGATCACCTGATCACGCCGCTGAACGGCGAGCAGAAGATGCTGCTGTTCAACGTGCTGGCCACCGCCGGCTGGCTGGTATTCATCGTCACCCTGGCGGTCAAGCTGCTGTACCACGTGGCGAGGGAGAAGCGCCGCATCCGCGAGCGGGCTCGCCGGGGCCCCACCAATAGCGCCTGAGGCCGGGCATCGGCCCGGGCTCGAGATGGCCTAGAAGCGATCCACCCGAAATGGCCGCATCTCGATCTCCGGCGTCTCGCCGTCCATCATCTGCGCCAGCAGCCGGCCGGTGGCCGGACCGAGGGTGAACCCCTGGTGACCGTGGCCGAAGGCGCACCACAGCCCCGCCAGCCCCTCCACGGGACCGATGATCGGCTTCATGTCCGGCGTGCAGGGCCTGGCCCCCTTCCAGGGCGCGGGGTCGAGGCGCTCTCCCAGGGGATAGAGCTGCCGGGCGCTCTCCTCGGCCGCGGCCAGCTGGCGCAGGTGGGGGGGCGCCTCGAGGCGCTCCAGTTCGGCGCCCGTGGTGAGGCGGATCCCGGCCCGCATCGGCGCCAGCAGATAGCCCACCTCGGCATCCATCACCCAGTGATTGAGGTGCGCCTGGCCGACGCTGCCATAGTGCATGTGGTAGCCGCGCTTGACGAACAGCGGTATCAGGCGCCCCAGCCTGGCCAGCCACTCCCGCGACCAGGGCCCCATGGCCATCACCACGTCGCTGGCCGCCAGGCGTTCCTCGCCGGCGCTCACCCGCCAGCCATCCGAGGTGCCCGTCACCTCGCCGACCTCGGCCTCGAGCAGGCGTCCGCCCTCGGCGACGAAGGCACGGGCATAGGCCTGGACCAGGCCGCCCGGATCGGCGACGGTCCAGGGATCCAGCCAGTGGACGGCGCCGGCCAGGCCCTCCATCAGGCTCGGCTCCATGTCGGCGAGGTCCGCGCTATCCAGGGCACGGTGACGAACCCCGAAGCGGGCCTGGTTGTCACGGGCCTCCTCGAGGCGCGCCTCGAGCGCCGCCCGGGTCCGAAAGACCTCCAGCCAGCCCTCGCGGCGCACCAGCGAATCGGCACCCGCGGCCTCGATCATGGGCGCATGGGCGTCCAGCGAGAGGGCGATCAAGGAGGCGTACTCGGGGACGATGTCCCGATAACGCCGCGGGGAGGAGTTTCGCCAGTACTGCAGCAGGGGGATGGCGGCGCGCAGCATGCCACCGGGACGATAGCGAATATCGACCTGGCGGTTGGGCAGCACCCGCAACAGGGTGGCGAGATCCCGGGGAAAGGGATAGGGCCGCACCGCCTCGCGCTGGATGATCCCGGCATTGCCGAAGGAGGTCTCGGACCCCGGGGGACGGCGGTCCACCAGGGTCACCCTGTGCCCCCGCCGGACCAGGTGCCAGGCCACCGACACCCCCACCATGCCGGCGCCCAGAACGATGATCTCGCGCGCCATCCTGCACCTCCCTTGGCTTGAACGATAAGCGGATCCACCGTGGCGGATCCGCCTCGATCATACCAGTCGGCGCACCGAGACGCGCGGCAGTCCTCGAGGCGTCAGGGCCATCGCGCTCCAGCCGAGTACCGGATCGAGCCCTGTCGCCGAGCCGTCAGCGCCGAGCGGCCTCCTCCTCGGCGAGCCTCGCACGCACGAAGTCACCATGACTGACGTGCAGCAGCTCGGCGAGACGGCGGATGCGGTGCTCCTCCAGCGGGTCCTTGTGGCCATCCACCAGGGCCAGGGACCACATCAGGCGGACCAGATCGAAGCGCTCGGCGTAGTCGCAGTGCTCCCGTACGCTGCGCACGAAGCGATGGTGGTCGACCGCCGTTTCGACCTCCTCCCTCGCCCGGACGAGCAGGGCGTCCAGGGCCGGCGCATCGAGGGCGAAGCGCTGGTCGAGGACTGCCCTCAGGTGCGCCAGTTCGGCATCGTTCAGCTGGTAGTCGGCCCGCGCCACCTCGCAGAGCAGCACCGCGGTGGCCAGCGCCAGGGTGGGCTCCCCCTGTTCAGGAGCCTCGCCAGCCGCCATCATGTCCTGGAAGAGTCGTTGCAGGGATTCGATCATGGTGAGCTCCGAGCATGCCTGATATCGCGCCATTCATCGCCCTCGCCGCGGGCCTGGGCGCCGCAGTCGCCGGCCATGGCGCCTGGCGGCGACGCGACGTCAACCGCTGGCCCAGCGCCGAGGCCCGGGTGACCCGTTGCGAAGTGGAAGCCGTTCACGGCCACGCCCATCGTCGGGAGGGTGACGACCAGCCGCGTCGCTTCCTGGCGCGGGTGCATTTCACCTTCCAGGCCAAGGGGCGCACCTATCGCTCGGACAATGGCCGCTTCGACGGCGTTCCCTCCTTCACCCGCCGGCAAGCCGCGGTCGCCCACGCCGGCCGGACGCCACCCGGGACGCTCATGACGATCCGCTACGCGCCGGACAACCCCGAGATCACCCAGTCGGGTGAGTCACGCCTGCCCAACGGCCGGCTCGGCCTGGCAGCCTTCCTGGCGACCATGAGCGTAGTGGCGCTGTGGCTTTCCCTGCCATGATCCCGGGGCTGCACCGCTAGCCGCCGCGAGATCTCTTCCCCCGCCCCCTCAGCCGCTTCAGCAGGCCACGTCGCCCGAGAGACCGGGCCAGACGCGCGCATGCCCGCCGCCCTGACATGGCGCCTACCAGCACGAGATCGATACACCGCCCCAGCCACAGGTACCCGCTCCGCCCCTCTTCCAGCGCCGCCATCATGGCCAGGTCGTTGCGATCCTGCAGGTTACGTCGATGGTGCTTCAAGCGCTGAAGCTGCCCGAAGGCCATGACCCTGAAGCCATCGACCTCGAAGTGGTGACGCGCATCGGTGATCAACTCGACCTTGTCGATGCCGCCCTTGGTCGCTGCCGCCTCCTGGGAGATGAACGGCGACACCGCGTGGGAAACGGCGTCCAGCGCCAGATAGCCAATCACCCTGGCGCGACGGATGCCATAGAGCTCCAGCACCAGGCAGCCCGCAAAGACCACTCGCGATGCCTCGAGCTCCTGGCTGGAGAGAAACGCCTGAAATTGAGAGATTCTTTCAGGCCATAGGTGTCGATAGCGTCGATGCCGAGCATTGACCAGAAAATGCACCCCATTGGGATTGAACAACAGCGAGGACATCGCCTTGACGTCCGGCCAATGCGTCAGCAACAACCAGCCGTCATCACTGAAGCGCGGGGGTAACGGCATCCCCGCCGCCAGTACCAGCCGCTTGACGCTGAGGGTGCAGCCACCTTGCGTATCGTGCGGCCAGGTGGGCGGTATCGGCGCCAGCTGCAAGACCAGGTATTGCCAGGCGCTCGTTGGCAGATGGATCTCTTGCGACTGCAGGACGACCCCCGGCGGGGGCAGCGTTTCCCCCCAGTCCAGAAGCACCGGTTGCAGCGCCAGGATCGTGCTGCCCTCGAACTGCCCACAGCCCGACTCGTCAGCCTGATGATCTCCCACGTCTCCCAGGCTCATCTTCGCGACCCCGGGCATTCGCCGCTCATCGACCGCTTGGCATCAAGTCCATGTCCACATCGGCCACCTCGAGGTGTGACATGACACTGGAGAGGCGCGAAGCGAACGATACCCGGCGGATGCGTTTCCCCAATACTCGGGAGCCATCGCGACCGCCAGGCAGCCGCGGTGGCCTTACCCCGGCGGGGAGAAGGACCTCGGCAAAGCCAATTGTTGTTACGCTGCACGTCCATGGCCGCCCCCCACGTCACGCCGAGCCGGAGGATCTCAACCTCTCCCGCACAAGCCGCAAATCGGATGATGTCGAGGCCTCCTGCGTCACCGGGGCGCGAGGCGACGAAGCATGCTGCGCCTCCCACACCAGATCCACCATCTCGCCCTCGGGCGAATAGCCCAGCGGGGCCTTTATCAGCAATTCCTGAATTCTGCGGTGCTGCGAGGTACTCATGGCGTCATGCAGTTCGACGAGATAGGCCTCCAGTTCGGGCCAGGCCCAGGAGCACTCCCGGGATGTCATGATCCTGGGATGACGCGTGTCCTGGACATCGCTACCGATCAGCAGCTCCTCATAGAGTTTTTCTCCCGGCCTCAAGCCGGTGAAGTGGATCTCGACGTCCCCTTCCGGATGGTCGTCGTCCTTCACTTCGAGCCCGGAGAGTCGCACCATGCTGGCGGCCAGCTCGGCGATGCGGACCGGCTCGCCCATATCCAGGACGAACACCTGCCCGTCGCTGCCCATGGCCCCCGCCTGGATGACCAGTTGGGCCGCTTCGGGAATGGTCATGAAGTACCGGGTAATCTCCGGGTGGGTCACCTCGATGGGCCCCCCCCGCTCGATCTGGGTACGAAACAGAGGGACCACCGAGCCGCTGGAGCCGAGCACATTGCCGAAGCGCACCATGCAGAAACGGGTCTTGCCATGACCGAGGTCGCGACGACCCGCGAAGGCCTGACAGATCAGTTCCGTCAGGCGCTTCGTGGCCCCCATCACGTTGGTGGGACGTACGGCCTTGTCGGTGGATACCATGACGAAGGTCTCCACCCTCGCCTCCACCGCCGCCGTCGCCAGGGCGAGGGTGCCGAACACATTGTTGCGCAAGCCCTCCACCAGGTTGCATTCGACGATCGGCACGTGCTTGTAGGCCGCGGCATGGTAGAGGGTCTGGACACCGAAGCTCGACAGGATCTCGCGCATTCGCTCCCCCTGCTGGATCGAGGCCAGGAGCCCGCGCAGACGAACGCGACTGCCGTGCCTGCCTGCCCACAGCTGCAACTCCTGCTCGATGGCATAGAGGGCATGTTCCGCGTTGTCCACCAGCACGAGGACACGCGGTTCCTGCGCCAGGATCTGACGACACAGCTCGGAGCCGATCGAGCCCCCTGCCCCGGTGACCATGACCACCTTGTCGCGAATATTGGCCGTCATCAGCTCGGGAAAGGGCGGCACGGGATCGCGTCCCAGCAGATCCTCGACCTGCACGTCACAGGTATCCGCGATGCGTGATCGTCCCGAGACCAGGTCCTCCGAACCCGGAATCGTCTGCACCGGGATCGAGAGCCTCTCCAGTTGCTCGAGGATCTGGCGCCGACGACAACGCGGCGCGCTGGGAATCGCCAGCAGCACCAGTTCGATGCCCAGTTGCTCGATCCGGTTCTCGAGTTGCTCGGGGCTGTATACCGGCAACCCCTCCACCAGCGATCCCTGCAAGCCACGCCAGTCATCGACGAAGGCACAGGGCCGATACAGACCACCGTGATGCAGGGCACGCGCCAGCTCGCAACCCGCGACGCCGGCGCCATAGATGATGACCGGCTTGCGGGGATGGTGACGACTCAACAGATAAAGCTCGAGAAGCAGCAGCCTGAGCCCGGACACCGCGAGGATGGCCAGCATGGCGAACACGGGAACGGCCTGCCAGGCCACGGGCCAGCCGGCCAACTGGTCGATGACCAGGAGGCAGGCGGACACCAGGCCCACACCTGACACCAGCGAGACCATGAAGCGCAGGTGCATGAAGCGCAGGACAACGCGATACACCCCCAGGAGCTGGAAGATCAAGGGGGAAGCGGCAATCGCCACACCGAGTAGCAACCAGCCTCCCCCATCACCCAGGGAGCCATCATTACGCACCAGCAATGACGCCACCAGCAGGGAGAACGCCATCAACAGCGCATCCATCAGTCGCAACAATGCGCGCTTCCAGCGGCGAGGCATCCTGACCAGCGTCTCGAGTCCCATCATTGTTGTGTCCCCTGCCGGAGCCCGCATCGTTCCGCGAGCTTCAAGTTGCGCAACCATGCTCAACGCGTCTCTGACTTGAGGCTTGCGACGCGGCCACCCAGGGGCGCTCTTCCATCGGCTAGCTCCCTGCCGCACCGCTGAGTGGTACCACCCCGCACGCTCCGTAGCATGAAGGTACCTTATGTCACAGAGCGTCACGGGGTGGTTAACTTCAGCTTACGAAGTTACAGAGTGTTCACAGAGGGATTCTTCTCCGACGAGATGGGTGGGATATACCCATCGACCAGGCTGCCAAAATGGTCTGAGATGACAGGCGAATAACAGGAGGTAAGCATCAGGACGCATTGAGTAATGAGTAGTCCTGACGGCCCGTCCGGGATGCCCCGGAGGGGCCTGGCAGTCGGCGAGGCATCTCATGGCGCAACTCGCCGGGCGCTGGCACCGCCGGTCGTGGCGCGGAGCGGCGCCGGACGACACGGCACCGCATCGGGCGGTACCGACCGGATCATCGCACCCGACCATCAACCGCCGGCGCCGGCCATGCTAGAATGCCGGCCTTTCGCGCCGTGAGAGACGCACGGCGACCATGGATCTCTCCCCCGCCACGCCAGTGCCCGGGGGCCATAGCAGGACGACAGCATGGCTCGCAAACGCTTCGCCTTCGTCATCGAGGACCTCTACGGCGGCGGCGCCCAGAAATCACTGCTCTACACCGCCGACCAATTGCGCCAGCGTGGCCACACGGTGAAGGTCTTCACCCTGCGCGAGCGGATCGAGCATCGCTTGCCCGAGGGGCTGGATATCGAGGATCTCGCCGTGGTGACCCGCGTCACCAAGGCGACCAGCACGGTATTGACCGAGAAGTGGCAGGCCGCGCGGATCGCCAAGGCCCTCGAGGCCTGGCGGCCGGACGTGGTGATCTCCTGCTCCTGCGACAAGATCACCCGCCACCTGACACATCCCAATCTGTACTTCTGGGTGAAATCGGACGTCTCGGCCAAGTTCAGCGATCCCGGCAAGCGCGAACGCGCCTTCGACAAGGTGCGGCGTTTCTACCGGGGGCGCCAGGTCATCGCCGTCTCCCAGGGGGTGAAAGGCAACCTGGAAGACGTCGTGGGGCTCGAGGCCGAGCGCATCGTGCCCATCTACAATCCCTACGAACGTGAGCCCTTCGTGGCCATGGCCGACGAGCCGGCGCCACTGCCCGACGGCGAGTACTTGCTGAGCGTGGCGGCCATCGAGCCCCGCAAGCGTCACGACCGGCTGCTGCGGGCCTATGCCGACAGCGGGGTCACCACGCCGCTGGCCATCATGGGCAAGGGCAAGCCGGAGCACGAGGCCGAGCTGCGGCGTCTGGTAGCGGAACTGGGATTGAGCGAGCGCGTCCAGCTGCTCGGCTATCACCAGAATCCCTATCCCTTCATCCGCCATGCCAAGGCCATGCTGCTGACCTCGGATGCCGAAGGCTTGCCGCGGGTGCTGATCGAGGCGCTACTGCTGCACACCCCGGTGATCAGCGTGGACTGCCCCAGCGGGCCGAAGGAGATCCTGACCCAGGAGCTCGCGGACTTCCTGGTGGCCCCCGACAACGAAAAGGGCCTGGCCGATGCGATCGCGCGCATGGACCAGGCCCCGGTGACCATCGAGCCGCGCCACTACCAGCAGTTCCTCAAGGAGACCGTGCTGCCGCAGTTCGAGGCGCTCTAAGCTTTGTCTGAAGAGTCGACGAGCGATGGCCAGGGCTAGGCCCGCTCCCGGCGGGCCAACGCATTTCCCACCTCCATGTGGGTCACAAGGCAGACATCGGTGACAAATCGGCAAGGACAGCCGATTTGGGCAGCTCCGCTGCTCGCAGAGCGAGCGACATGGAGGTCGCGAGTCAAAAGACGGACCGGGCTCGCGTGCGAGTTTACGCGGTGTAAATGAGTACTTTGACCGGGCTCGCGCACGAGCCGATTCTCAACGCCGGCTGGGCGAGCGCAGGTAGTTTTCAGACAACGCGTAGGATTGGCTACATGAAGCTGCTGGACATCCCCTTCGACGATCGCCGCCGCCGCTATCTGGTGTTTCACCCCAGCGCCCTGCCGGGCGAGCTGCGCCTGGCCAGCACCACGACCACCGCCGCCTTCGAGGCGGTGGCGAGTAGCCGCTTCTACCTGAGCGAGGACCGTCACATCCTCGCCAAGGTGGTACCCGACAAGTTCAACAAGCGCCATCGTCCGCTGGGCTGGGCCTGGCGGGACTACCTCGAGAAGCGCTGCCTGCTGCAATCGGATGCCCGCAAGGAGTTCCTCAGCCTGCGCATCCTGCAAGGCGCCGGCCTGGCCACGCCCCACTGCCATGGCTGGGGCGTCTCGCTGAATCCCTGCAACCGCAATGCCTCACTGCTGCTGCTCGAGCACGTGGCGGATGCCCGCATGGGCGGCGAGGTCTTCGATGCGCTCAGCGAGGCCGAGCGTGACCGCTTCCTCGACCGCCTGTGCCGCGAGGTGGCCATGCTGGCCAGGGCCGGCTACGCCCATCGCGACCTGCACTACAACAACCTGCTGGTGAAGGCCGACGGCCAGCTCATCTGGATCGACGCCCATGTGCGCCGCCTGCCAACGAAAAGAGCCGACCAATGGCCGGCTCTCGAACGTTCCTTGACCGTCAACAAGCTGCGCGGTGAGCGCTACCGCGAACAGGCGGCGTCACGCCTGCAGTCATTGATGAAGTAGCGAGCCGCGCCGGGGAAACACGACAGTTCGCGGAGACCTGGACCTCGCTCCCCGGCCGGGAGCGCCGACACAGGCTCAGGCCGGCTTGTCGGCGCCGGTCCGCTCGCCGGGCCTCACCTCACGGATCACCCTGGCCGGCACGCCGCCGAGCACCACATCGTCGCCGAAGACATCCGCGACCACCGCATTGGCACCGACGATGACGCGATTCCCGACACGTCCCTCGCCGACGACCTTGGCGCCGGGAAAGAGCGTGACGTCATCTCCGATCCGCGCCATGAACGGCTCATGCTCCAGTGGCGCCGCCGCCAGGGTCACCTGTTGATAGAGCAGGCAGCGCGCACCGATCCTGAGCCCCTTGCCGATCACGATGGAGGTGGGATGGGGCAGTCTCAGCCCCCTGCCGATGAGCGTCCGCGGTTCCACATGGATCCCGAAGCGGGTCGCCAGAATGGCCAGCTGACGCCTGACCAGGGTGTTGCGCCCGTAATGCTCCAGCATCTGCACCAGGCGCAGGCGAAGCACGGCCTGGCGTTCCGGCCTGATGGACCACAGGCACTTGCACAGTCGAAGCCTGGGAAGGTGCCGCTTGCCGCCCAACACCTCGCCGATGCCATAGTCGACGAACCGGTGCCAGTCCATGTCGCACTCGGGCCGCGCATCCGCACCATCATCACGGGGCGCCGAGCGGGGCTCGGTGCTCACAGGAAGGCCTTGGCGACGGTTTCCGGACGGAAGTCATCCAGCCAGTGCTCACGGACCTCGGGCTTCTCCGCCTCGACGGCTCGACGAATGCCCTCCGCCAGGGCGTCGACATCATGCGGCACGATGGAAGCCTCCAGTTCGCCCTTCAAGATTTCCCGAATCCCGCCTGGGCAATCCACGCTCAGTACCGGCGTGCCGCAGGCCAGGGCCTCGAACAGCACGATGCCCATGCCCTCGAAACGCGAACTGAGCACGAACAACCTGGCATGATGCATCCACGGGTAGGGGTTTTCCCGCTGGCCGGCGAAGATGACCCGCTCGGCGATGCCCAGTTCGCTGGCCAGGGCCTGCAAGCGCTGCCGCTCCTTGCCGTCGCCGACCAGCACCAGGGGCAGCGACACACCGGACTTCGCATAGGCCCGCAGCAGCAGCGCGTGGTCCTTCGCCGGCACCAGGCGTGCCACGTTGACGATATAGGGCGCGCCGGGGAGATCGGGTTCGGGACGTGCCATCTGCTGGCGAATGCCGGCGACGGGACACGGATTGGGGATCACCCTTAGCGAGGCGGGCGTGAATTTCCAGCGGGTCATCCCCTCGCGAACGCTCTCCGCCACCCCCCGGGAGACGGTGACGAGATGGCGGCGATGGTAGAGGCTGCGCGCGAAGACCCGGCGCGCCCAGCCGTCATTGCCGACATGCAGGATGTTCTCGAGGACATAACGGGCCCGCTCGTCACGGAAGGTCCAGACCAGCTCGAAGGTCCCGATGCCCCGAAAGACGATACGATCCACGCGCCCATGGCGGCGTTCGAAGGCCCACAGCCAGGCGCGGAAGACGACGCCTCCCATCAGCCCCCGGCCGAGAAACAGCGACCGCTTGACCAGGGGATTGAGGATGAGTCGCGCCAGTTGCTCGAACAGCAGACCGAGCACGGTCACACGGCTCCACCAGCGCAAGGGCAGGTGATGGCGCCTGACATCGGCATGTTCCGGCTCCAGCGGGCAGCGTGTGGAGCGCAGGCTGAGCAGGTGGCTCTCGTGACCCGCCTCAGCGAAGGCATCGGCCAGGTTCACGGCGACACGCTCCATGCCTCCCATCTTCAGGGAGCGAACCACGATCAATGTGCGCATCAGGCGGCCTTTGAGTGAAGGGCGGGAAACACGCGGCGCCCCGTTGTGACCTGCCAGCGCCAGGTATGTGTGACCAGACCACCCGCCACCAGGTTCTGGACATAGACCCCGGTCCAGAAGCTGCCATAGGATTCAAACTGACTGACGATGGCGTAGAAGACGAAGAAGCCCGCCCCGAACAGCGCGATGTCGCCAGGCATCACACCGGCGCGCCAGGCCTGCCAGGTTCCCAGGCCGATCCAGGCGATCAACGCCAATACCACCGACAGCCCCAGCAGGCCATAGCTGACCAGGATCTCGAGGAAGGTATTATGCAGGTGGCCATAGAGCTCCTGGGTCTTTTCCGGCAACCACTCGGTGTGGTCGATGACCAGGCTGCGCCCCTCCTCTCCCCAACCGATGAGGGGGCGCTCGGCAATCCACTCCAGCGAGGCACGCCAGGTCAGCAGACGATTACCGATGCTGCTGTAGGGGATCGATTTCCAGTCACCCTCCATGGCCTGGGCGAGGATGCGATTCTCGTTGGCCAAGCGCTCGGCCACCGGCTCATGGAACGCCATGGCCCCGAGCAGTATCAACAGGAACACCGCAGCGAAGCCCCACCAGGCCTTGCGTGACGGCCGGCGCCATCCCCACCAGCTCAAGACCGCCAGCAACGGCATCACCACAAAGAGCGCGAGCCACACGGCCCGGGTCTGGGTGATCCCGATACCGACCAGGCACACGACCAGGGCCAGGCTCCACGCCACGCGCCACCCCCAGGTCGGGGCGCCACGCTCCCGCCAGCAACGAGCTGCGAAACACACCAGGCCGAGCAGGCCGGTGCCGAACAGCATGGCGTCGTGCTGGGAGTTGCGAATGGCGAACTCGGCTCGCGTGCCCTCTAGCCCGAGCCTCCACTGCTCGAGGCTACCCTCGGGCCAGAACACCGCCGCCATCAGCCCCAGCAGGGCGAGGCCCCAGGCCAGCAGGGTGGCGCGGCTGCTCCCCCCCAACCACCAGGCCAGGCCGATGAACAGGAACCACTTGGCCAGACGATCGAGCTGGGGGGTGTCGGTCACCCACTCGGGGTGATGGAGGTAGCCGCCTCCCCAGGAAATCAACTGCACCGCCACCACCGCCAACAGCAGCCACAGCGCACCACCATTGCGAATGCCCTGCCCCCAGCGGAGGACGGCGAAGAGCCCCAGTACGGCCATCAGGGTGCCGGCCGGCTCACCGACCTGGGGCGCCCACAGCCGCAGACCGGCATAGAGCAGCGCGACGCTCAGGCCCAGCCAGCACAACCACGGGGGAGACAGCCAGGCGGGATCGGGTCGGCCCTGATCGAGAAGGGAATAGGGGTGCCTCACTGCCGGCTCACTCTTCGTTGCGTTTCCAGGAAAGCGCGAATGGTAGCAGATTCCCCGGCCCCGACACGACGTTGCCGCGCAAGGCGCGGCAACGTCGGGGGCAACGGCATGCTGAGGCCTCAGCGCGCCCCGAACCCCGTGAACAGAATCCTGGCGGTCTTCAGGGCAATCAGCACATCCAGCCACAGCGAGAAGTGCTTGATGTAGTAGAAGTCATACTGCAGCTTCTTGGTCATGCCATCCACCTCGGCGGCGTAGCCCTGCTCCACCTGGGCCCAGCCGGAGATCCCCGGGCGCACCACGTGGCGGTAACTGAAGAAGGGCACATCCTGCTCGTACCACTCGGAGAGCGATACCGACTCGGGCCGTGGGCCGATGAAGCTCATCTCGCCCTTCAGGATGTTGAACAGCTGCGGCAGTTCGTCGAGCCGATACTTGCGGATCACCCGCCCGACCCGGGTGATCCGGGGGTCGTCCTCGGAGATGGTGAAGTCCTCGCCACTCATGTCATGGTGCATGCTGCGAAACTTGTACATCAGGAAGGGCTTGGCCTTGTAGCCCATGCGCGGCTGCAGGAACAGCACGGGCCCCCGGGTATCCAGCTTGATGGCCATCGCAACAACCATCATCACCGGCAACAGTACGGGCAACAACAGCAAGGCGGCGACGCTATCGACCACGCGCTTGAAACCGATATAGACGATCGGCGGCAACAGGCTGCCGAACTCGTTCTCCGAGAGGTGGTCGATCTGCACCCGCCCGGAGATCGACTCCGACACCTGGCGGATGTGGTAGACGGGAATATGGCAGAGGGTGCAACGGGCCAGGAAGGTCTCCCACTCGGGCGACAGGTCCGCGGCGTGCAGATCCGCGACCACGCCGTCCACTCGTGTGCCTTCCAGGTCGGGGCCTTCCAGCAGGCGCAGATCCGCCTGGCGAGTGCCCATCAGGCGATAGGCATCGCCGAAGGGCACCACGGCCAGCTTGAGCTTGCGGAACCGCCGGCCCAGGAAGAAGCCCAGGTAGAACCACATCAGGCTGACGAGATAGCCAGCGAACAGCACCTGACGGGTATAGCCTTCGCGGGTGAAGAACAGCACGGCCACCGCGATCAGGAAGGCGATGGTGGTCGTCGGCAGGATGTTGGCGGCCAGTTGTGCCCCCGGGAAGCGCGCCATGCGCCTTAGCGTCAGCGCCGAGGCGAGAAACGCCAACCCGATGGCGAACATGGTGTTGTAGCGCACGTCCGGCAGGTAATCCCAGAACCCCCAGCCCCAGCGCTCCAGTGCCGGGAACCCGACAGCCAGGGGGATCCCCACCACCACATGAATCGACAGCCCCAGCAGCAACACCTCGTACCACCGCGAGTGGCGGCGCTGATACTCACGCTTCATCCGTCACCAATGCCACGATCTCGTCGGCCATCTCGTTCATTATCCTGTCTCTGCGCCACCTGGCCACGAACGTGGGCCGCGGGCGTGAGGATACCTCAAGTCGCTCCAGGGCCGCGATGCCCTCATCGACATCACATGGTGAAAAACACGCTGCGTTATCAATCTCCTGCTCGACGAAGCGCGCCGCAAACCCCGACACACCCGCCCAGACCGGGCGGCCGGTTGCCGCATACTCGAACAGCTTCGAGGGCAGCACGCTCTCCAGTGACGGCAAGCGATTCAGGTGGAGAAAGAGCACGTCGGCCTGGCGGTAGGCGTCCAGCAGGCCGTCTCGCGACACCGGCGACAGCACCTGGACATTGTCGACGCCTTGCTCGGCCAGCGCTCGGCACAGCGGCTCGCGCCCGGCCCCTGCGCCGATCACCCGAAACGCGACGCGCCCCGCGAGCCGCTGGGCGAGTGGCGGAAGGATATGCTCCATGCCCTGCCCGGCCCCCAGGTTCCCGGCGTAGAGCACCTGCAGTGGCTGATCCCCCCGGCGTGGTGCTTCCTGCGTGAACACCCCGGACTCGAGCGCCGCGACGAAGGGCGTGTCGATGCCGTTGGTATGCCAGGAGAAGCCTTGCCCCGGATAGCGCGCCTGGAAGTAGGGCTCGAAGCCGCGCGACACCAGATTGATGCGATCCGCCTTCGCCAATGCCCACCGCTCGAGGCCCCCGAACACCGGGGCGAGCAGATGGCCTGCCCTAAACGGCAACACCGAAGGGAGGTTATCGACGAAGTTGTCGCGGATATCCTGATACAACCGCGCCCCGCAACGCTTCGCCACCCAGCGGCCCAGCACGGCGGTCATCAGCCGCGACGAGGTGGCAATCACCAGATCGAAGTGCCGGTCGCGGGTCAATTCCCGCACCCGAGCGGCATAGGAGGCAAACGCCCGTGCCTGCGAGGCCATGCCGCGACCGCCACCCGACACCTCGACCCGGGTAATCGTGACGTTCCCGTCGGACCGACCCTCATCATTCGTGCGCCACTGCCCTTTCCCGCCGAAGCGGTTGGGCGCCGTGGTGATCACCTCCAGTTCGCTCCCCGGTGACAGCCGGCTCGACAACGCATGGACCAGCGCCTCGCAACGAAAGGCGCCGGCGCTGATATCGGGAGGGTAGTAGAAGCCGAGCAGCAGGATTCTGACTGCCGTCATCGCGATACCGCACCGGCGCGAGACGCGGGCAGCACCCGGTCATAGAGATCGACCAGCCCCTGCTCCTGGGCTTCCCAGTTGAGCGACTGAGCGGCCTTTGCCGCCTGGTCCCGGTAATGGGCACGCTGCTCGGGATCCTCGACCAGGCGCTGGATGGCCTCGGCCAAGGCCGCCGTATCGCCTGGCGGCACCAGTAGCCCGAGCTCATGCTGCCGCACGACCTTGCTGATCTCGGGCAGCTGGCTCGCGACGACCGGCAGCCCCGCGATCACGTACTCGAAGAGCTTGTTGGAATCGGTCGTGAAATGGTTCAGACAGGTATTCTCGATGGGCTGGACGCCGATATCGGCCGAGGCCGTGTAGGACGGCAGCTCGCTCAATGCCACGGTAGGAATGAAGCGCACCCGCTCGACCAGGCCCAGCCGCTCGGTGAGCTGGTGCAGTTCACGCTCCTGGCGGCCCCCACCGATGAACACGAAATAGGCATTGGGCACGCTGGCGGCGGCTTCCACCAGCCGCGGAAGCCCCCTGCCCGGCTGCAAGCCGCCCTGATAAACCACGATCGGCCAAGGCTCGGACAAGCCCAGCTCCTCACGAATCCGGTTGGAGCCCGATGCCTCGACCAGCCGCGGGCGGTTCTGCAGGACCAGCGGACGCGGTATGCCATAAGCCCGCGCGAAGAACTTGGCACGGGCGTCGGTGGTGGTGATGGTGCCGGCCGCCCCGGGCATGAGATTCTTTTCGATCCCCCCCACCAGCCCACGGAAGGCCTTGTAGCCTTCCCGGTCGGTGCTGATCTCGTGGGCATCATAGACCAGCGGTACCCGGGCCAGCTTGGCCGCCAACCACGCCGTCGGCAGCACATTCACATCATGGGCATGGATCGCGGCAGGCCGAGAGCGCACCAACTGGATGGCGAGCCCCGCATGGGTCCCTAGCCTGGCGATCAGCTTCAGCAATTGCCGCTTGAAGGTTTCCGACGGTGGCGCTGCAGGCTTCTGCGCTTGCTGAGTGCCCTGCGCCTGTTTGGCGGCGGCCTTGTTGCCGGCCTCCAGGTACCGGCGCTTGCGAAGCTTCCAGAAGGGATTTCTCGCCACTCGTACGACCTTTACCCCGCCATCGAGAGTTTCTCTCTCCTGTGTCAGTCCGGGAGTATGCAAGGCATGCACAACGACCTGAAAGCCGGAGGATTGCAAGGTCTGAGCTTCCTTCAGCACACGCGCATCATTAAGAAACTCATTCCAGACAATCATGGAAACGGTGCTCAAATCATACTCCTAAACCAGTATCCAAATTAACCTGCAACCACGGGGTGGCAACGAGATTCTTCCAGTGACTCTATTATACGAGGCATGGTATTGATTGCACCCACAAAATTCTGTCTCATATATTGCTTTTCGAGGGAATACACCAAGGCCGAGAGTCGAACGTCCGACTCATGCAAATCTCTTAGATCAGGCCTTGATGCCTTTGCCTCACTCAGTGCATCAATATGACGCTCGAGCTCTTCTGGCATGATTGGCCAACCCGCTCCAACAGGCTCCAACGTCCAACGCCCCCAGTGCAACAAAATATAACGCCCACCCTTATCAACCCGAATCGAGTCGCTTCCCGTATCAGGATTCACGATCATCAAGGGCATATCACTGAGTCGACCGGCGATCTCAACCATGCTCTTCTTAAACATGTTGACATCATCAGAGTGTCGTTGACTGATCATATCAGCCACTGTCAAGAGTCGATCAATCATCCGCTGATCGATTCGTCGCCAAAGCGGTGGCCGTGAACGCTTGAACTGAGACACCAATTGCTTACTTGGCTCAAAGGAAAGCAAGGAAAGTGCTAATTCCTGCTTGGCTTCGGCCACATTATCTGACGAGACTTTCTTGGCGGGCTTCCCATGCATGATATGACAATGCAGCCCCTCTACATCCTCGACCCCCAACAGTTTCAACGAAGGAAGCTGCCCCTGCTCTGACAAGAGGGTTGCCTCATGCTTGGCATGGGAAACCCGATTGACGTTAAAGACTTTAACCAGGAACTCATCAACCAGCTCGTCTCTGTCATTCAATGACTTGACATGAAAGGTGGCGACATCCTGAACACCAAGCTGAATCCAGCCGATATCAACCTTGTCAACTTCATGATCACACCATTGGCTAATGACGTATGGCATCCATCGCTCACAACTGGAGCGTTCCAGCAAGGTCCAGAAGCTTACCTCATGCTTCTTTTCCTCTGAAACCAGGACATGGCCATGAAAAAAAAGAGCATTTAGCTTTAGTCGCTGCAAGAACAGGCCTTTCAAATCATTTACAAGCCCATTAATCCGAGAAAAACCCTGCCGCATTAATATCAAAGATATAACGGCGATCAATATCCCTGGGGGGGCTCCCCAAAGAAACTGTCCAACCATATACCCGAAGGACAAAAGAAAACCTACGCCTGTCGCACTGTTGACATATTTCGGCAGGTCCTCAACCAGCCCCTTCCTGAACCTGCTGCTCTTGCCATACAAAAAGCCAAAGAGAGAAAATACGCAAATAATATAGCCAACCAGAAACAGCAACAACCCGGAATAAATAAGGCCAATGACCGCCGAAACCATCAGCAAGAACACACCGCCAGCCACACTTCTCGAGTACCGCTGAAAGGCACGCCTCGCCACTTCTTCCTGGTTTTCAAAAAGAATCATTTTTTGGCTCTTCAACAGCAGAGCCTCAGCTCCACTTCTTGATATCCTCAAGATAATCCGCTCAGACACCATGTGTACCATGTAAAAGATCACGGCACACAAGCTAAGCAGCAAGACCAGAACGTCGCGGCTAAAAAAAGAAAGGAACGAGGGAAAATAGCCAGGCATACCTGGCGAGCCCAACAGCATTATGATCTTGAGAGGCAGGAGGAACGCAAAAAGAATGGAGAGCTGTGATACAAGCGTCGACGCAATGATAAGCAGCGTGGTGCCTGGCACCACGCTAAAAAACTTATTCCCAACCGAAAACGACCACCTCAAGGTGGTCAGGATTTTCTCAAACAAATTGCACTTCCTCGGGTAACAGTCCGCCAGCTATTCCTTGAACAATAGACAACAACTCATTCCCATTCAACACTATTGCATGGAAAGATATATTACTGTCTCTTCAGAACACCCAGCCCTTTTTCGAGCTCTACAAACTCAACAGAAAAACCATACGTTTCACCCCAAACAGAGCAAATAGTCGACTCTTCCTCACGCGTAGTGTCATCCATCCATACCTGGGCGTTATCTTTTAACCTGCTGACAACGGCCGGCATAGCCGGGTAACGAGAAAACTTGCACGTCGAGGCAGGAGGACCATCCACCAATAAGAGGTCAACATCCCAAGCATCTTTCAGGCATTCCTGAGAATACCAATACAGCTCCTCTTCAGAACCATCACTCAGGTGCTCGCCTTCCCAAGGTTCTAAAGGAGCGATTTTCAAGTCAACCCAAGCTGACAACCCTTCCCTTTCCAACATCAATTGAGTTTTCGAGCCATATTGACTCGAATGCTCTAGTGAAATCAGCTTTCCTGTTCCATTTTGCCTCAAGGCATCGGCAATGACTAGCGTGGAGACTCCGCTTCCAAGTTCGACCACTAACTTCGGCTTCATCGATAAAATAAAGTCCTGAAGCTCCAATAACAAATCAGGTGAAGATGCCCATCCCCTCAAGGGTGGAAGGCGGTGCCGAGTGGTCAGGCCATAGGTTAACCAGTGGAGGCTTTCCATCTGGCGATAGTTTCTGATTTCGGCACTCTTCAGCGAGTTGACAACGTAGTGCTTTATTGATCTTGCATTTTTGTCACTCTTGGCATCAAGCTCACTTATGGCATCCTGCAGCGTGGCAATGTCATCATTGTCAACATTATTTTTAATATCACCCAGGAGCCTTTCAATTTTTTTAGCCGAGCCAAACCCTGCGAACATTCTTATATCACTCCATCCGGATGGGAACTGCAGAGAACTATCATCCGCAACACATGAATCACGAACACCCCGTCCATTTACTGAACAGGCTAACCTCCGAGAGCTCGCTCATAGAGAGCATAATCGTCAGAATACAAGTCTTTTATTTGCCTTGATGCACTCGAATCCACCAAGCACTCAAACTTTGGAAGCTTTTTTGTTTTCTCATAAATATCAAACATATCCCCTGAGGAACTATGGGGGCCTGATATCTCCTGCCTCTCTATTTGCTGAGTAGAGTTGGATTTTTTCAAGAAATAACTATCTGCAATTTGCTCGCCAAACACTTTTTTTGCATTGTCATGCATCTGGGATATAGGCCAAACATGATGATAGCGAATATCTGCCATGTGTGAGCTTTGAGTCCAGAAATGTGCATCGACTTTTTCATCACCTATGTCGGTCACATAGGCGTACAAGAAATCATGAAATGAGACATCTTCAGCCCGCTTTCCAGTATGCTGCTCAACAGATTCATGAAGTGTTGAGCGACGATCCAGACGCATCAAATATTGATTGACAAAGCCAGAGAAAAGCCTCTCCGCCGGCTCCCTCACCACGATAATTGATTCCTGTATTGTCTTGAGACCTGCTACTGTCTTTATCTTGTGATATTTCCCCATGAACCCTAACAGGTTTTGATACTCTTTTGCATGCTCCCTGTATGGAGACACTCCCGCAAAGAACTTTTTCCAACTTGAGCACGCATTCTTACGTATGTAAAGGTAGCTCACACTTCGACCATTGACAGTGACCTTGAAGTGAAGCTGTCGATTATTCAAAAGCACAAGGACTCCTTAACACTAAAAGCTACGTACAATTTGATTCGCGATAACATCGCGTTTGAAATTTTTCTCAACAAACGAAGCATCTGACTGCCTTCTGGTCTCAAGGCGCGACAACGGCTCGTTTGCTAGAAGCGAGATGGTGTTAGACGCAGCGGCCACATCTGAACACAGCCACTGCGAGGGATAAATGTCATCCGCGCCTTCCCATGGAAGAACCACCGGAGACGCCCCTGCAGCGGCGCCTTCTGCCACGGCCAGGTGGAAACTTTCGTGATCACTGACGGACAACACATAGTCGATGCCAGCGTACCACTCGGGCATATCGTTGCCGTGGGGGTCGAAAAGCACCGCGCCGTTCAGCAGCGAGTCTTCTTCCAGCCGACGGTATTGGGCCTCGTACCAGGCCATCTCCTCCGGGCGGTTGGCCATCCAGACGTATTCCTCTGGGCGCTTACCCTTGATGCGTAACGTATAGCCGTCGTCTTCCTTGCGCAGCTCCCTGAGGACATCCAGCGCGCGATCCAGGCGCTTGCTTTGCGGCACCATGCCCACGAAGCCCAGCACCTTGCCGTTGGTTTGTTTGCGTGGGACGGCGTTCAGCGCTTCCACATCCACGCCGTTGTAGATCACCACCCCGCTCTTTGTCAGTGCAGGGTTGCGCCGCTGGGCGTTGCGCAGCATGTGCGGCCCAACGAAAATCACCGTTTCAAACTGCTCGAACGGAACCTTGTCGAACAGCGGGCTGCGTAGCTCCTGGGCGTGCAGCCTCCCGACGAGCCGCTGCCCTTCCCGCTTGTGCTTGCCATACCAGATGGCGTTGCCCAGCATCCACTCGCAGAACACCGTATCGGCCTGGCGTAATAGGCGCTTGCTGGCCATTTCATTGTGTTGCTTATGGCCGCTCCAGAAGTCGAGCAGCAGTCGCATCCCCGCCTGGGTGAAGTAGGGATAGAACGGCTTGATGAACTTGAGGTCATGACCGGCAATCACCACCGTCTTCCTTGGCGGGACGTTGGGGGCTTGTTCGTGGGACTTCGCGGGCTTGCGCAGGGCCAGCGTCGGCTGCTGAGCGGCCCACTCGTCAAGGGCCTTGAGTGCCATGCCGGCCGGTGGGCGGATCAGCGCCAAACCGTGAGCAACGGCGCCGCTCTCCAGGGCCACCCCGGGCCACTGGCCTTCTGCAGGAGTCGCATCACGCAAAAAGCCGATGCGCGGATGCGGGGCGTAGCGGGTCGGCCAGGCCAGGTCTTCCAGGTCTTCTGGCTCGAGCTCTTCCAAGGTACGAGAATCGGCCAGCAGCCAGAGGGTATCGTGCTGGGTCATCTCGCCATCCGGCGCGGCACATTCGATACCGGCGGCTTCCAGGCCGGCCCGGGTGCCGGCCTGCCACTGGCCGGCGACGACCCGCCGAGGGTGTAGCGTCTGGGCGAGCAAACGCTGCATGGCAGTCGTGGTGATGTCTGAAACCAGGATGCTCAACGCCGGCGATTCAGGTGCCATCATCACCAGGCCTGCCGTGCGCAACATCTGCGTCAAACGCTGCTCCGTGGTATGCGCGCGCATCACCGCACGGGCGCCCTTCATGGCCATCCGCCAGCGGTAGGCCGGGTGATGCAACAGGTTCTCCAGCGCTTGCGCGGCCTCGCTTTCGGTGCGCGCTACCTGCCCGACGCCCTCGAGGTAGCGATTCATGCCCAGCGCGGGGCCGGAGAGGATCGGCGCACCGCAGGCGGCGGCTTCCATCACTCGCCGCGAGAACATGGTCGGCGAATCCAGCACCGAGTTGACGTTGATCTGCACCGGGTGGGCCTTGTAGGCCTGGATCATCTCATCGTAGGCAAGGCCGCCGGCCACATAGCCGCCCAGGCCGCCGGGGTACTTGTAGGGGGATGCCGGGTCGTCGTGCTGGCGGTCGTAGATCGTGAGGCCCAGCGGGGCGGCCGCACTCATGATCTTGTCCATGTACTCGGTACGCTCAGGATAGCGCGTGCCGTAGTAGGTACCGCCATAGGCGGCGGTGGGCTGCCAGTCGCGGGTGGAAGGCAGCAGGTTGTGAAGCTTCGGTGAGGCGTAGAACGGGCAACTGCTGGCCGTCCGGCTCAGCGCACCGGGGGTGGCCAGGTAGGGAATGATCCGACGGCTGTCGGTCGTGAAGACGTGATCACACAGGCTGGCCGCCTTGCGGAAGCGCTCGAAGTGAACGGGGTCTTCCTTGTTCCAGAACAGCGAGGGAATACCCTGACGGCGGCAGTGTTCCAGCAACTCCGTCAGCGGAGCGAACTCTTCGACGCCGTAGTCGCCCACCCTGCGGTGCCACTGCCCGTCGTTGCCCTTCCAGGCCGACTCCACGAACATGGCATCGATGGGCTGCCGGGCGAGTTCCTGTCGCCAGTTGTCCGGCGAGAGCGGCACTACCCTGACGGCGCTGGCCAGGGTGTCGGTGGTGAACTGATCGGCAATCAGGCCCAGCGTGATCTGTTCCAGGCACTTGGCCGGGGCAGCGGGGTCAGGCCTGTGGCGGCTCGTCCGCACGCGCGCCAGGCTCTCGGCATAGAGACTGGTGACATGGTTCCAGGTGCGCTCCTGCTCGATCCAGGCGCGGGCCGCCTGGCCCAGGCGCTGGCGTTCAGAGGGGCTGTCGATCAGCGCCTTGAGCACCCGGCTGAGGTCGTCGGCGCTATCCTTGGTGAACAGCTGGGCGCGTTGGTTATCTCCCGCCAGGGTCTTGTGGGGGGAGACATCGGAGAGCACCACGGCCTTGCCCATAGCCATGGCTTCCAGGGGCTTGAGCGGCGAGACCATCTCAGTGACGGCAGACGAGAGGCGCGGCACCGGCATGATATCCATGCAGGAGAGGTAGCGCGGCACGGCATCGAAGGGCACCCGCCCGGTGAAGCGACAGTGCTCCTGAATGCCCAGCCTCTTGGCCGTGGCCTTGACGGTATCGATCACCTTGCCGTCGCCGACCAGCACGAAGACGAAGTCCTGGCCTCGGGCCTTGAGCTGCGCCAGGGCCTCCATCAGCAGTTCCAGTCCTTCGTAGGCCACGGCGCTGCCGGCATAGCCGATCACCGGCACACCGGGCTTGAGCTCGAGTTCCCTGGCCACCTCGGCATCGGGAGACATGGGCTGGAAGCGCTCGGCATCGACGGCGTTGGGCACCACCACAATGCGCTCGCGGGCCAAGCCCCACGACGCCAGCTCATCGGCGAGCTCTTCGGTCAGGGTGATCACCAGGTCCGCCTCGCGGGCCGCCTGCTGCTCCAGTTCGCGCATCAGGTGGTAGCGTTCGGAGCCGGCCCACTCCGGCTGGGTGGAGGCATGGGTCACCTCCCAAAGTCCGCGCACCTCGTAAACGAAGGGCAGCCCCAGCCGGCGAGCCGCCAACAGGGCGGGTAGTGCCGTGATATGGTTGGAAGCGGCAGCGATGATTTCGGCGCCGCTGGTCTGGGCCTCACGCAGATAGTGATCGGCGGCCTCGGCCAGGTAGTAATCCAGCGGGGTCTTGGCCAGGCTCCAGCCGGACACGGCGGCGTAAGTCACCCCGTCCACTTCGGCCACGTGGCAGCCCTTGTCGAGCCCTTTGACGCCGACATCCCAGGGAAAGCCAGGGCGCGTGGTGGCACGCACCTGCCAGCCTGCCTGCCGAAGGCCCGCCGCCACACCGTGGGAGCGGGTCGAGTAACCATTGGTGGTATGGGGCACCGACTGGTGCAGGCAGTAGAGCACAGTCTGGCGACGCGTAAACAAGCCGGCATTGGGCTGAGGCGGGGGGATAGAGGCGCCACCTTTCAGTCGTTCCAGCCCCCGGATAACACCATACAGTGCTTGATGCTTCTTGCTGAATGCGACGCCTTTACTCCTGAGGTCCTCCAGGATACTCAAGGCGCCACTGATATTGCCTTGCTTATAGAATGTGTGACTCGCACGTGAGAAGTGGCTGCGATAGGCCTTGCTTCTTGCATAGGAAACCAAGGATTGTGGCGAAGAAACCAACCCAGCCGCTCTCCGCATCCGCTTTCTTGCCGAGACAAGAGATGAATACACACCTAATGCTTCGGCAATTTTCCGCGAGGCTGTCTTTCCTCTTGCCGTCATCCTCAGTTTCATCAACATCGCAATACCTTTAGCCTTGTAACCAGGGAATTAGTTTGTCAAGACGGAAACGTCAGGCCTTTTCCGCCCAAACGCCTCTGGTATCAATCAGGTAGTCGCGATCAGTGTCGTTTACGGTGATGGTCTTGAATGGCTTGTGATCCACCAGCATGACCAGCACATCCGCCGATTCCAGCGCGCCATTCAGATCGACCAATTGGGCATCACCCAACTTCCCCTCAGGCAGCTCGGCAATATTCGGCTCCACCACCAGAGACTTGCCGGGATGCTTGGCGACGATGGACTCGACAATCTTCAACGCCGGGCTCTCCCGCAGATCATCGATATCCGGCTTGAAGGCCAGCCCGAAGCAGGCGATGGTCACGTCCCTGGCCGTCTTGTCGGGGTTGGCGCTGAGGAACTTGCCTACCGCCTCGTTGACCTTGTCGATCACCCACTGCGGCTTGCCGTCGTTGACTTCCCGGGCGGTGCGAATCAGGCGTGCCTCGTCCGGCGTCTCGCTGACGATGAACCAGGGATCCACGGCGATGCAGTGGCCGCCCACCCCGGGGCCGGGCTGCAGGATATTGACGCGGGGATGTCGATTGGCCAGGCGAATCAGTTCCCACACGCTGATATCCAGCTTGTCGCAGATGATGGAAAGCTCGTTGGCGAAGGCGATGTTCACGTCGCGGAAGCTGTTCTCGGTGAGCTTGGCCATCTCGGCGGTGCGAGCCGTGGTGGTGATGCACTCCCCTTCCACGAAGATCCGGTACAGCGCCGTCGCCGCGGCGGAGCACTTGGCGGTCATGCCGCCGATCACCCGGTCGTTCTCCACCAGTTCACGCACCACATGGCCCGGCAGGACCCGCTCGGGACAGTGGGCGATGCGAATATCGGACGCCTCGCCGTGGCTCTGGGGGAAGGTGAGATCGGGACGCGCCTCGGCCAGCCAGGCCGCCATCTGCTCGGTGGCCCCCACCGGCGAGGTGGACTCCAGGATCACCAGGTCGCCCGCCTTGAGCACCGGCGCCAGCGACTGGCTCGCGGCCTTGATGTAGGTGAGATCCGGCACATGGCTGCTGCCGGTCTCGGCCTTGAATGGCGTGGGGACGGCGATCAGGAAGGCGTCCGCCGGCTCGGGGCTGGTGGCCGCACGAAGATAGCCCTCCTTCACCGCGGCATGCACCACGATATCCAGCTCCGGCTCGACGATATGGATGTCACCGTGATTGATGGTGTCTACCGCATGCTGATTCACATCCACGCCGATGACGTTCTTGCGACGAGAAGCAATGACGGCCGCCGTCGGCAGGCCGATGTAACCGAGACCGATAACGGAGATGGTGTCGTAGTTCATGAATCGATCCAATGAATGAGAGTAAAGTGTTGTTAGAAAACAGTGCCGACTCGGGGCCGGAACCTAGAACGTGTCGGCGAGCGTCTCGAGAATGCGCTGGCAGGCCTTGCCGTCGCCATAGGGATTGTGGGCGTAGCTCATCGCCTCATAGGCACCGCTATCGGTCAGCAGGCTGTGCAGCTCGCCGACGATGCGTTCCACGTCGGTCCCGACCAGCTTGACGGTACCGGCATCGACGGCCTCGGGGCGCTCCGTGGTATCGCGCATCACCAGCACCGGCTTGCCGAGCGACGGCGCCTCTTCCTGGATGCCGCCGGAGTCGGTGAGGATCAGGTGGGCACGGTTCATCAGGTAGACGAACGGCAGGTAATCCAGGGGCTCGATGAGGTGGACGTTGTCGATGTCCGAGAGCAGCCGCTTGACCGGCCCGAGCACGTTGGGGTTCAGGTGCACCGGATAGACGATCTGGCTGTCGGGGTGGGCGGCGGCCGTATCGTGCAGGGCCTGGCAGATGCGCTCGAAGCCGCCACCGAAGCTCTCGCGCCGATGCCCGGTCACCAGGATCAGCTTGCGGCTGGCGTCGAGGAAGTCGAACTGCTCGCTGAACTGCTGCTGGAAGGTGCTGCTGGTCTCGAGCTTGCGCACCACATCCAGCAAGGCGTCGATCACGGTGTTACCGGTGACATGGACCTTGGCCGCGGCGACGCCCTCCTCCAGCAGGTTCTGCCGGGAGCGCTCGGTGGGCGCGAAGTGCAGCTCGGCCAGGGCCCCGGTGAGCTTGCGGTTGGCCTCTTCCGGCCAGGGGCTGTAGATGTTCCCCGTGCGCAGGCCGGCTTCCACGTGTCCCACGGGAATCTGCTGGTAGTAGGCGGCCAGGGTGGTGGCGAAGGTGGTCGCCGTGTCGCCATGCACCAGCACGATATCCGGCTTGACCTCGCCCAGCACACCCTTCATGCCCTGCAGGATGGCCGTGGTCACGTCCGTGAGATCCTGGCCGGGCGTCATGATATCGAGATCGTGGTCGGGTACCAGATCGAACAGGTCCAGCACCTGATCGAGCATTTCCCGATGCTGACCGGTCACGCACACTTGAGCATCGAAGCGATCATCGGCGGCGAGGGACAGGGCGAGCGGCGCCATCTTGATGGCTTCGGGACGCGTACCGAACACGCAGAGGGTCTTGATGGGCATAGGAGGCGGAGTGGTCTCGGTTGATGAAGGCACGGTCATGCCGGTGGCAGTCTCAAGGCGCAACCGAAGTGGCCGACAGCGATGATGCCACACATGGCACGGCAATAAGCGGGGCTGGGCGCGGGCACGCTACCGCCCGGGGATTCTCCCGGGCTTGTTCCCACGCCCTTCAGATACAGGGGGACCGGCGGGCGAGATTCGCTCCCCGTGCCGACCCCCGTCGATGATGTCGTCATTTTACGCAAGTGCTCGAGAGGGCTCTACGCTCGCCGCCGACCATGCGCCGAAAGCGCTGGTAAGAAGCCAGGACGACTTGGCTCAGGAAGGATACAGACCCGCCGCCAAGGCCACAACGCGGCAGCAGGGCCTGATAGGGCGAAGGGAGGGCCCGAAGCCGTGGCCACCCCCGACAAGACAGGCCGACAGCCGACCCCGGAGCGGCGTTCAAGCGATCGGCAGCCCGGGCACAGCGGTGTGCCGGGCGAGAAAGCTGTCCAACTCGGCGTCCCACGGCTTGTCGCGTCCGACTCGTTCACCTAGATTGAGAGGCATTCGCCTTTCACCACGACCGGGAATGGCAGGGACGCGACAAGGAACCGGCATGCAGGAGACTACCGAGCCCTCCGAGGCGGACGTGCCCGTCCGACTCCCCCTGACCGGCGATCCGGTCACCGTAGAGATATCCCCCAGCGCCATCCTGCTCGCTCAGGTAGTGGTTCATGCCTGGGTAATTCACCTCGCCGTATACTTCCAGAAAAGCGTGGAACTCCCCGAAGAGCCGCTGGGGCAAGACACTCTGCTTCCGCAGATGATGGATACGTGGCCACATGGCGGCATTCGGCACGCTCTCGATGGACGGATCGATGGCGATGGCATCAAGCATGGCCTGACGATCGTAGGTGATATCCCCAAGTGCCTCATCGGCCCACGCCGACCACTGGAGAAGGCAGTAGACGTGCCGCAAATGCTCCAACCCGATGGGAGGGCGTCCTCGCTAGCCTTCGGGAAGCAGGACGGCGACAGCGCCTGGTTGAACCCCTGCAAGGGTTCCAGGGCCGCCATCGGGACCAGAAACCGCTCGCGACGGCTGACCTTCTGCTGGTCTTGATCTTCGGTCTCGGCAAGATGTATCTGCTGCGCTGGAGGCGCTGGTCCAACGAGGACAGGGGTACCAGCGTCTACCCTGCCGAAGGCCGTCAGACAGATGCAGCGGGATGTCTGCAGCGCTTCAGCAAATGGATGACGCAGGCTTCACTTAAAATACAGGAACAATCATGACATGATTCGATATATCGGCTCAGGAATCCGACAGATGAAGCTAAAACACTTGTTGATCTTGGCATTTATAACGATGTCAGCGGTTCCGCTTTTTTTCGGTCTGAATTATTTGAACAATATTTCAGGGCACTACGCCCGCGACCAATTCGCCCACCACCTCTCGTCAATGTCAAAGATTGCCGAACAGCGCATATTGACTGCTGTCGACAGAATCAAGGACAACACGGCGTTGATCTCCAGTCGTACGCAAATGCGAATCAGCCTGGAACAGTGGAATCAAACAGGGGACATATCTCATCAGGAAAAGATCACCAGAATCATCAATGATGCCAAGAATGGGTTAACCCATCTGAAAGATATTCGCATTTACGATCGAAGGGGAAGACCCGTTGCTTCAACCACTGACACGTCGATAAATGAAAAGCTTGATATTCAGGGGCCATTAAGAGCGCAGATATCTCTCGTTCCTGAAGCCGACGAAATAATTGCGTTGAGTCGAGAGCCGCTGCGACTCAATCATGAGACGGTCGGCTATATCGAGATTCGGTACTACACGAATTTCATCACCAGCCTGGTGAGAGATCGTACCGGGCTGGGCAAGACTGGGGAGTGGTTGTTTGCCGTCCGTCACGAAAGCGGTGACGCTCTTTTCGCGGTACCCCTCAAATATGATCACCAGGCCGCCTTCCAGCGGCGTGTCTCAAAAGACAGGCTGGACGTGCCGATTACTCAGGCGTTGCTTGGCAATGAAAGGATCATGAGCGAAGCTCCAGATTACCTCGAACAACCCGTACTTGCGTCCACCCGCTATATTCCTGAGCTGGATTGGGGGCTGGTGGCAAAGGTCAATGAAACGGAGGTCAATCAGCTGGCTTCGCAAAACCAATCCCTGATCTACATCGCTGAACTCATCATTGTTGTGATCGCAATAGGCGTGGGTGTCGCGCTGGCCTTTTACATTTCTCGCCCGATAGAAAGGTTGAAAACGCATACCGCCAGAGCCGCTAGCGGAAAACTCGAGCCGCCACAAGTCCAGCCCACCAGCTGGCAAGAGGCCAAAGAGCTGACCAACCACTTCGCCTACATGATCAAAGCCATCAGGGAGCTAACCGAAAACTTGCAGCAAAAAGTAGACGAACGAACGCAAGAGCTCAACGAGGCCAACAAGAAGCTGGAGAAGATCGCCTCACATGACCAGTTAACGGGCTTGTATAATCGGCGACAATTCGACCAACGCTTCGCCGAAGAGTTCGACAGAAACAAGCGGTATCGACATGGGCTTGCCGTAGCCTTGCTGGATATTGACCATTTCAAGTCGATTAACGATCGCTACGGCCACGCGGTCGGCGATGACGTGCTCAGAAAAATTGGAGCCTACTTGAACTCTTCCGTGCGCGCTTCGGATGTAGCAGCCAGAATTGGCGGCGAGGAGTTTTGCTTGCTGTTGCCCGAGTGCACAGCGAAGGGGGCGCTAGCTTTCCTGGAGAGAATCAGAAACGATATATCCGAGATCGAAGTCAAGACAAACGACATATCTTTCAACATTACATGTAGCGTGGGTGTGGCCTACCTGGATGCATCGATTGAAGACAAGAATGCCTTGCTAAATAATGCTGACATGGCGATGTATAAGGCGAAGCAAGGTGGCCGCAACAAAGTGATGGTATTCCATGACGGGCATGCAGCCACCCCTATAGATAAGTACTCTTAGGCGCCGTCTGAAAAGTCGACGAGCGAAGGCTAGGGCTAGGCCCGCTCGCGGCGGGCCAACGCAATTCCCACATCCATAATTCGGGGACAGGTACAGTTTCCCTCGCATCGCCCTGGTTCCGGAATTCGCCAGCGAGACGGCCCCAACACCGACGACACACGGGCAGCGCCCTGGCGAGCATGGCGGCCACGGGCCGCGGCGGATATAGCCGGTGCAGGCGACCAGGCTGCGCGGGATCCTTCAGGCTCCTCGAGGAACCGGGATGGCGTCAGCGGGTCTCGGTGGCGAGCGTCACCGCCAGGGCGTGCCCCGCCTCCTCGGCCCAGGCCTCGAGGCTCGCCTTCAACGCCCGCTTCGCCTCGGTCTCGCCATGCACCAGGCGGATCTCCCCGGGCGGGTGGCGCATGTGCCGCACGAAGTCGAGCAGGTCGCGGCCGTCGGCATGGGCCGAGTAGCCCGCCACACTCTCGACACGCGCGCGGATCTCGATGCGCTCGCCGTCGAGCCTCACCCAGCCGCCCCGGGGGCCGTAGCGCTGGATGTCACGCCCCGGGGTGCCGGCGGCCTGGTAGCCCACGAACACCACGGCGTGGCGCGGATCGCCGAGCATGCGCTTGAGGTAGTTGACCACTCGGCCCCCGCTGGCCATGCCGCTGGCGGCGATCACCACCGCCGGTCGGCCGCTCTCGGCCAGGTAGTCCAGGGTTCGCTCATGTTCCGCGTGGCTGCCCACGGTATACAGGCTGTCGAAGCTGAGCGGGTGGCGGCCATGGTCCAGGCGGCGGCGCGCCTCGGCGTCCCACCAGGGCTTGAGCTCGCGATACACCTCGGTGAAACGCGCTGCCAGGGGCGAGTCGACGATGATCTCGAGCGCGCGCCAGCGCTCGTCCCCGTCGCCGTGGATCAACTCCTCCAGCTCGTAGAGCAGCTCCTGGGTGCGACCGATGCTGAACGCCGGGATGATCACGGTGCCGTCGTTGGCCAGCGCCCCCTCGATGGCGGCACGCAGGCGGGCCCGGCGCTGGCGGCGATCCTCGTGGCGGCGGCCGCCATAGGTGCTCTCCAGCACCAGCACGTCGGCCCGCCACGGCGAGCGTGGCGCCGGCAACAGCGGCGAGCCTGGCGCGCCGAGATCGCCGCTGAACACCGTGCGCTGCGCCTGCCCGCCGAGGCGGTCGAGGGCGTCCACCTCCACGTAGGCGGAGCCGAGGATATGACCGGCACGCTGGAGCCGCACCCGCAGGCGATGACGGTGGTCATCGAGCAGCGTATGCCAGGCGCCATAGTCCAGCGCCACCAGGCGGCCCTCCACCTCGGCCAGGAAACGCTCGATGAGGGCCGCGTCCCGGGTGAAACCGATCTTGAGCGCATCCTCGATCACCAGCGGCAGCAATCGCGCCGAGGGCACCGAGCAGAGGATCGGCCCGCGATAGCCGGCGGCGAGCAGGTAGGGCAGCCGGCCGATATGGTCGATATGCACGTGAGTGACCACCAGCGCCAGCACGTCGTCGACGGGGAAGCGCACCCGATGCCGTGCCAGGCCATCCTGCCCCTCGGCGTCCTGGCCCTGGAAGAGTCCACAGTCCACCAGCAGCGAACGATCCTCGGCCACGCGCAGGCGATGGCAGCTACCGGTCACGCCGTCGGCGCCGCCGTGATGCTCGATACTCGGATACTCCATGGCACGGCCTCCCTGGCGGATGATCGGCCCACGATTCTCTCGCCAGTGTAGCCCGGCGCGCGCAGGCGCCGCCGGGCCACACGTACACGCCCATCATCGCGGTCATGATCGGGGACAGGCAGCTAAAGACCCGCGCTCATGAACGGGGACAGGCCGCCGGTAGATATCGTGAACCGCCAGGCACGCCGCCTGGACGCCAGCGATCCGGCCGGTATTAGGGTGTGACGTCCAGCTTCCAGCTTTAGCGCTTCTCGCGTCAGGCTGGGGTCAGAACGGCCATACCACCGGCACCAGCACCACCGCCGTCGTCCCGACGATGAGGCTCAGCGGGGCGCCGAGGCGAACATAATCGAGGAACCGGTAGCCCCCCGGCCCCAGCACCATCAGGTTGGTCTGGTACCCCAGGGGGGTCATGAAACTGGCCGAGGCGGCGAACATGATCGCCACGGTGAACGGCATATAGCTCACGCCGAGCTGCTCGGCCATGGCGACCGCGATGGGAAACATCAGCACGGCCGCGGCATTGTTGGTGATCAGCTCGGTAAAGATCACCGTCATCAGGTACACCAGCGCCAGCGCCAGCCAGGGTGCCAGGTCATCGCGGAACATCAGCCACTGGGCGATCTGGCTGGCCGCCCCCGTCTTGGTCATCGCCGCGCCCAGGGCGAACGAGGCGCCGATCACGATCAACACGGAGAGATCCACATAGCGGCGGGCCTTGCTGGCCGGCACGCAACGTGTCGCCAGCATGGCGCCCCCCGCCAGCAGCGCCGCCTCCAGGATGCTCAGCCAGCCGCTGGCACTGGCCAGCACCATGCTGGCCAGAATCCCCAGTGCCAGGGGCGCCTTGCGAAAGTCCGGCGGCGTGGAGTCGTTGAGGGCGCTGACCAGCAGGAAATCCTTGCGGTAGCGATACTGGTCGACGAAGTCCTGGGCCGTTTCCAGCAGCAGGGTATCGCCCACCTGGAAGGAGATGTCGCCCAGCTTGCCCGGGAGCCGCTTGCCGTGGCGGGAGATCGACAGGATGACGGCCTGATAGCGCGAACGGAACCGCGACTCCCGCACCGTCTGGTTGAGGCCCGCGAAATCCGGGCCGATGACCGCCTCGACCAGGCAGCGGCGATGATGGTCGATGTCCAGCTTGCGCACGTCTCCGCCGGCGGGTCGCAGCCCATGGATGCGTCGCAGCTCCCTGGCACACTCGGGCGCCCCGATGAAGATCAGCACATCGCCGGCCTGCAGCTCGGTCTCTGGCGGCACGGCCGTCAGCAGGTGGCCATGCCGCTCGATTTCCGCCAGGTAGCCATGGCTGAGGTGGCGCAGCCCCGCCTCGGCGATGGTCTTGCCGACCAGCGGGCCCTTCTCCAGCACCGACACCTCGACGGCGTATTCCCGTGCGCGCTCCAGCTGCTCCAGGGCCCCCTGGCGGTTGGGCAACAACCGGTCGGCGAACAGATACAGGAAGCCGCCCCCCACGATCAGCAGGGGAACGCCGACCCAGGCCAGCTCGAACATCGCCAGGTGGGTATTCATCTCGCTCTGCAACAGCCCATCCACCACCAGGTTGGTACTGGTGCCGATCAGGGTGCAGGTACCGCCCAGGATGGCCGCAAAGCTCAGCGGCAGCAGCAACTTGGAGGGAGGCAGACGGAGGCGACCGGCCCATTCCTGGACGGCGGGAATGAACATGGCGACCACCGTGGTGTTGTTCATGAAGGCGCTGAGGCCGGAGGCCGGCAACAACACCCGCAGCTGGGCCTGCCGCAGGCGGTGCGGCTGACCCAGCAGCCGATGGGCCAGCCACTGGATGGCGCCGGTCTCCTTGAGCCCTGCCGCCACCACATAGAGGGTGGCGATGGTCATCACGCCGGGATTGGAGAAGCCGGACAGGGCCTCGGCAGGCGTCAACACACCGACGACCATCAGGAACGCCAGGGCCCCGACCAGGATCACGTCGGGCGCGATACGACTGAAGGCAAGCGTGGCGAGGACCGCGAGCACGGTCCCCAGGGAAAGCAGCATCTGCCAGGTCATGCGTGACCCAGTCCTACAACAAGCAAATCCATCATGACCGTCCCTGACTCAAGACAAATCGAAGAGTGAGCAATCAAGCAAGCGAGCCACGAGCCCCGTCAGGGTGAGAGTCGTTCTCGAAGAGTGATCCCAACGCTACCCGCGTGCGGCCGCACCTGTCCTGCACCACTACCCGCGGTGCCGACGACTGGCGACTCCGCCATGCGCAAGGCACGCTACCGAATATTCGGGGACAGGTACAGATTCCCGTGGCCTGAGCAGGCGGAAATATCGGGGACGGGTACAGATTTCCCAGATTCTCCCCCGGGACGCCCCCGAGGGCTGGCCTCGTCCTACGCACACCACAGGGTCTTGCGTTGGTTCTGGATGGCGGTGGTGAATGCCGGCACAGGCAGCTCGTACCGGCATCCGGCCAACGATGATTACTGTTGCTCCTGCTCGTCTGACTCCTGCTCGACCGACTCCTGCTCGACGGGCTCCTGTTCGGCTGACTCCTGTTCGGCGGGCTCCTGCTCGACTGGCTCCTGCTCGACTGGCTCCTGCTCGACTGGCTCCTGCTCGACTGGCTCCTGCTCGACTGGCTCCTGTTCGGCTGGCTCCTGTTCGGCTGGCTGCTGCTCAGCCTGCTGTTGTTCCTGTGTCTTGAAAGCCGTCGCATTCTCGAGAGCGGCCTTGTCCACGGTCGTATTGACCTGATAGCCGGCACCTTCTCCAGAGCTGGTAATCTCGATGGATTGCCATGTCAGGGCGACATGCTTCTCGCCGATGCCCAGAAAACCGCCGACCCCCACGACGATGCCGACCACCTGACCGTCCTGATCCAGCAGCAGGTCATCGATTTTGCCGATTTCATCGCCCGAGGGGTTGAGGATGGAGCTGCCCACGAGCTGGTCGGAGCGAATCTGGTCGCTCGTCTGCTCAGTCATGAACGGCTCACCGCTGGCAGTCGCCGCGCCCTTCTCCTGCTGACCGCCGGATGCTTCTGGCTCCTGGGGTTGTTCCGCTGGCTCCTGGCTGCCGCCGTTGGCGCCACCTTGGGCCGCTTCTGATGTCTCGGTGCCAGCCTGCTGTGACGTCGTCTCTGCTTTCTCGGAGTCCGACTCTTGCGCCATAGCAAGGACTGGTAAAATCCATATGCAGAACAGTAGTGCTTTAATGGTATTCATATCGTTATCCACCTTGAGAATTGAATCCTGGGGAAAGTACCGCCTAGTTACAATGCAAAATAACCAGCGGCGCACGACAAATACCGCACGCAAAATCCTTATGGGTCAACTGAAGAATTAGACAATAATTTAGCACGAGTCAAGGAGGATAAAACAAGCTGCACAACACAGAACTTTGTCAAAAAAAGCTCTGCAAAAACATATCCATACAATAATATACGTAGTCGAATGGCGATCACCTTCGGGGGTAATCAGTCGCCTCGCTGCCAGTGATGCGTCAGGGCTAATGGATCTTGTTGGCGTTCTGCGTCGGTCGTCTTTCCAGCACCTTCCTCAAATAGGCATAGGGCTCATGGCCGTTCAGCTTGGCCGATTGGATCAGACTCATGATGTTGGCGGCGGTAATCCGGGACGCGGTAATCGGGGACGGGTACAGGTTCCCACGCACCGAGCGGAGTAGGAACGCCTGGGGGCAAAGTAGACCACCCAAGAGGCCAGCAGCTTTGCGCGTCAACGGCTCAGTGCCTGGCCTCACGGCGCAGTTGGGTCAGGTCCGCCACGGGGAGGCCGGCGATCCCGGCGATCATCTGGTCATCCATCTCGGTACGAGCGATCAGGTTCCGGGCCGTGTCACGTTTCGCCTTGCGCTCGGCCGCCCGACGGACCTTCTCCCTCCACCGCTCGGGCCGCCGCCACGTTATGCACCCGATCCGACCAGGCCGGGTCATGGACGATGGCCACCTCATCCAGCAGCAGACAGCATGTCGCCGATACGGCGTTTCCCCTGTTGGCCCTTGGCCTGGCCGCCGCTGCCCTGCCGGCCCACTCGGCCACGCGCATGGATTTCTCCAACATTCTATCAAAATCAGTATGTTGAAAACGTAAAACCTTCAATGCCTGCCCTTTGGTCGCCTCGGCTGGCGCTTTGATGACATTTTTCAACCTGACGGCATGAGCCGTATAGAAACGCCCCTGATCACCACCTGCCGGGCGACCATCGAAAAAAAGCTCGAAAAACCAATCCCTTGAGGAAAAATCATCGTAACATCCTGTAACAACACTCTTGCTTAGTGAGGCCGAGTCTGCTAGTACGAAAGAGCTAGATGCCATACCACCTAGGTAGCTGACAGGGTCAGGGGCCACACCTCAGACATCTCGGATGTAAGGGTATTACGATAATGGTAAACGATGATATCCCAGCCCACAGGAACTTGATCAACATTCCTGTTTCAGCATTACAGATCGGGATGTATGTTGCCGAGCTAGATCGCCCTTGGCTTGAAACCCCCTTTCCATTAGAAGGTGTCCTCATAACCAAGGAAAGCGATATCAAGGAAGTCAGAAAATACGCCAGCACCGTCTATATATCCATTGAAGAGTCATATAACAGACCTTCCACCCCCATACGCCACACGGCTTTTAAAAATGAAAGCAAACCGCTCGCGGAAACAGGCAGCCGCGCACAACTCAAAGCCATCCCCTGTGTTGGAAGAGAGATAAAGAGGATAAAAAAAGAACACAGCGGCGCCAAGAGAATGATAAAAAAATTGATGTCAGACAAGCAGAGCTGGCACAAGAACATCCCCGAAACCAGAAGGGTCGTGAAAGACTTTGCCGATTCCATCGCAAGAAACAAAAACGCTCTCTACTGGCTAACCAGAATCAAGAGAAAGAACGAGTACACTGCCGAACACTGCCTGAATGTCGGCATTTTAGCAATGATATTCGCCAGGCACCTCGGATGGGAAGCGCGCAGAATCGAAGAAGTCGGATTATCGGGAATCCTGCATGACGTGGGAAAGATGAGCATCCCCCTTGAGATACTGGATAAACCGGGGAAGCTGAGCGTTGACGAATTCGAAATAATAAAAAAGCATGTCCTGGAAGGCTACAGGATTCTGAGCAGCGACAACACCTTACCCGAAATAGTCTTGAACACCAGTCGCGATCACCACGAGCGAATGAACGGCCAGGGTTACCCCTACGGGAAAAAAGGGGAAGACTTGTCCGATGAGGCGAAGCTCATCGCCATTGTCGATACCTATGATGCCATCACCAGTGACCGGGTTTACAGCCCGGCCGAACCGCCTACCTATGCCTTGAAGGAAATATATGAGAACGCCGGAGAACTCTTTGACAAGCTCTTGAGCGTCAAATTCATTGAATGCATCGGGATCTATCCCCCCGGGTCATCCGTAGAGCTAGACACGGGGGAGACTGCCATAGTGATCGAACAAACCCCGGAAAGAAAGCTTCAACCTAGAATCTTCATCCTTCCAGAAGAAGAAACGCAACCCATTTCAGAAGGAACATTCCTGGACTTGAGCAACCAGAAAGGCTTCTTCGAGAGAAAAATCATTAGAGCGATACCAGAAGGTCATCACGCCACCACGGTAGAAGAGGTTTTCAAAACCATAGAGCTTCAACAAGGCAGCGCCGAGATCTGGACATGAAAAAAAGATACTGCGCAAAAAAGCGTAGAAATGCCACATTGCTATTCCTTCAGCTAGCCCCACTAGTCATGGCCTTAATTTTTATTAAAAGCTGTGGAATGATCTAGAAAACGCCTCACACATGGGGACTTCGTTTTCACAAGATCGGGAACCTCCTTTCCAGCTGCAGCCCTGTTGCAGGGTGCTCGACCGGAGAGCGATGGCTTGCACCTCGGCACAGGCGTCCAGCGAGGTTCGCCAGTCCAGCGTGTTGCGCGGCCGTGTGTGCAGTGAGTCGCGATCTCGTCGAGGGCTTCCCGGCTGCTCACCGACGGGTCCATGCCCTTCGGCAGGCACAGCCGCAACAGGTCAGTGGAACCTACCCAGCCATCGTGCGCACCCATCCAAGCGATCATGCGGGCCTCGACGGCCTCGGGACCGATCATTGCCATCGCACTCGCCGATCGGCCCACCGGTGGCCACGTGCCGCCGACAGAACATTAGAGGTCGCGACGGCATCCCCAGGCCAGGGCAAATTTGAGGATGCTGAATCAGTAAACGATTACAACGCACAAGGAACCCGCTGATGACTGGCACCTCTCGCCCACCGTTCGCCGTTGCGGCGTTCCCCCTGTTGGCCCTGGGCCTGGCCGCCGCTGCCCTGCCCGCCCACTCGGCCACGCGCATGGACTTCTCCAACGAATACAACGCCAGCTCGATCCATGCCCAGGGCGACGCCTGGTTCATCGAGCGCGTCGAGGCGCTGACCGACGGCGACGTCGACATCACCCTGCACACCGGCGGCGCGCTGGGCTTCCGCTCCGGGGATCACTTCTACGCCGTGGCCGACAACGCGGTGCAGATCGCCGACAGCCTGTCCGGCACCCTGGGCGGTATCGATCCCATCTTCCTGCTGTCGTCGCTGCCCTTCGTGGCGGACGATGTCGAATCCGCCCACCGCCTCTACGAGATCGCCCGGCCGGAATACGAGGAGGTCTTCGAGGACAACGACCAGATCCTGCTCTACGCCTCGCCCTGGCCGGCCAGCGGCATCTGGTCCGAGGGCCCCGTCACCAGCATGGCAGCGCTCGAGGACCTCAAGATCCGCAGCTATGACCGCAACGGCACCGCCACCCTGGTCAACGCCGGCGCCTCCCCGGTGAAGCTCTCCTGGGCCGACGTGGTGCCCCAGCTGGCCACCGGCGGCATCGAGGCGGTACTCACCTCCGCCGAGGCCGGCGCCAACGGCAGCTTCTGGGAGCACCTCAGCGACTTCAACGCCATCCAGTACGCCGTGCCGCTCAACATGGTGCACATGAACCGCGACGCCTTCGAGGAGCTGAGCGAGGCCGACCAGCAGGCGATCCTCCAGGCCGCCGAGGAGACCGACGCCCACAACTGGGAGGTCGTGAAGGAGCGCGTGGCGCAGAACTATGCCGAGCTCGAGGAGCACGACGTCAGCATCCACGATCCGGTGCCGGCCGAGTTCCACGACAGCCTCGCGCAGGCGGCCCAGCCAGTGGTCGACGACTGGCGCGAGACCACCGGCGAGCGCGCCACCCGCATCCTGGAGGCGTTCCATCAAGAGAGCGGCCAAGAGAGCGGCCAATGAGTTCACAGCATCGCCGTGACGGCGCCGCCTTCCCCGGCGTCGCCAGCCTGCTGGTCGATGCCCTCGGCCGGGTGTCAGGCGCCCTGGCGTCGCTGGGCGCCAGCCTGGCCATGCTGCTGGTGGTCTACATGCTCGGCCATATCCTGCTCGAGATCGGCCTGCGCCTGTTCGGCCACTCGACCTTCATCCTCGACGAATACATCGGCTACAGCGTCGCGGCGATGACCTTCCTCGGCCTGCCCTACGCCCTCGAACGGGACGGGCTGATCCGCGTGGCGCTCGTCCTCGAGCGCCTGCCCCGGGCCTGGCGCTGGCCGCTGGAGCTGTTCGCCAGCGTCTCGGCGCTGCTGGCCTTCGGCTGGCTGGCCCGCTACTGGACGCTGGCCGTGCAGCGCAGCCAGGCCCGCGGCATCGTCAGCGAGACGCTGGCCCAGACGCCGCTGTGGATCCCCCAGGGCGCGGTGCTCGTCGGCCTCTACCTGCTGTGCCTGGTGCTCATCGTTCGCTCGCTGCGCATCCTGGTGCAGCGCCACGCCTTCGCCGCCGGAGACCACTGAATGGAGATGCTACTCGTCGGGGCCGGCGTCATCGGCCTGCTGCTCGGCGTGCTCGCGCTGGGCAGCTGGGTCTTCGCCGGCCTGGTCATCGTCGCCATGCTGTCGCTGTGGGGGCTGGGGGATTTCGACGCCGAACGCATCGGCCTGATCCTCTCCAAGATCCTGTTCCGCGCCGCCAACAGCTGGGAGCTGTCGGCGATTCCGCTGTTCATCCTGATGGGCGAGCTGATCTTCCGCTCCGACATCTCCGAGCGCCTGTTCCGCGGCCTGACGCCGCTCACCCGCCACCTGCCCGGCGGTATCCTGCACACCAACGTGCTGGGCTGCACGCTGTTCGCCGCGGTCAGCGGCTCGAGCGCCGCCACCACCGCCACCATCGGCAAGATCACCACCCGCGAGCTGGCCGAGCGCCGCTACGACCGCAGCCTGTCGATCGGTTCGCTGGCCGGCGCCGGCAGCCTGGGGCTGTTGATCCCGCCCTCGATCGTGATGATCGTCTACGGCGTGCAGGCCGAGGTCTCGATCAGCAAGCTGTTCATGGCCGGCGTGCTGCCGGGGCTGCTGATCGCGGCCCTGTACGTCGGCTACGTGGCCCTGCGCAGCCTGCTCGACCCCGGCCTGGCCCCCAAGGCCGAGGACAGCGGCAGCGGCGCCTGGCGGGCGCTGTGTGACCTGGCACCCGTGCTGGGGCTGATCGTGATCGTCATCGGCGCCATCTACAGCGGCATCGCCACGCCCTCGGAGGCCGCCGCCGTCGGCTGCGCCGCCACCCTGTTGCTGCTGCTGTGCGAGCGCCAGCTGACGCTGGTGCTGTTCATGGATGCCCTGCGCGGCGCGCTGATCAGCGCGGTGATGGTGTGCAGCCTGCTGGTGGCCGCGGCCCTGCTCTCCACCGCCATGGGCTACCTGCACCTGCCCAGCGAGCTGGCCGGCTGGATCGCCGAGCAGGGCTTCTCGCCGGTGGCCCTGCTGCTGGCCATGGCGCTGTTCTACGTGCTGCTGGGGCTGTTCCTGGACGGCATCTCGATCACCGTGATGAGCCTGCCCATCACCCTGCCGATCATCGTCCAGGCCGGCTACGACCCGCTGTGGTTCGGCGTCTTCCTGGTGATCATGGTGGAACTGGGCCAGATCACCCCGCCGGTGGGCTTCAACCTCTTCGTGCTGCAGGGGCTTACCGGCGAGAGCATCAGCCGCGTGGCGCTGGCGGCGGCGCCCTTCTTCGCGCTGATGTGCCTCGCCGCCCTGATCATCAGCGTCTGGCCGACCATCGTGCTGTGGCTGCCGACGGTGCTTTCCGGCTAGCGCGACACGAGGCTGGCACGGTTCGGCCCCCAGCAACGACGACGCCCGGCTCAGATCACTGAGCCGGGCGTCGTCGTATCTAGGGGGTGGCGGCGGGAAATCAGCCTTGCGGGTAGCTCTCGGGGTTGCGCTCCTGCCCGCACCAGGCATCCGCCATCCTGGCCGCCAGGTCGCGCCGGGCCTTCCCACCCGGCTCTTGCTCGGCCATGGCCGCAGTAATGAGGGACAGGCACCGATTACTCCACGGCGCCCGCGCCGGCCTGCTGCTGGTGCGCGACACCCGCTGGACGACATCACCGCCCTCTCCGACCCGGAAACCCGGCTGCTGATGATCATGAAGGGCGGCAGGGTCTAGCATGAGGCGGGCCTCACCTGGCCCCGCCACGTCGCCAGAACACGCCATGGGTTCGGCGGCTGGATCTGTAGGGCTGCTCATCGGCCTGCCTCCCCCGCCCAAACGACAGCACCCGGCCAACCAGAGCCGGGTGCTGTCGAAAGGGAGGGTTAAACCGCGTCAAGGAGCGACGACACCCCGCGCCTCAAGGCGGAAAGGGCATCGACGCCATAGGGGTTAGCGTGTCATGCTGCCCCTGACCTGAGGGGCTAGGCTCGTTTTGACGCCCTACATGCAGGAGACTAGAATATCAAGGAGTTAGAAGTATCACCCAGTCTTTCACTGGTGAACCTATGAAAACCGCTCTCATCAATCGATGCGATTATCCCGAACTCGATGCCATCCTTTGGGACCGTGCCGACGATTATATCAACCCCGAGGTGGCCTTCCATCTCTATGAAGAGAGATGGCGCTTCGTGGCGCAAGATCGCCTACTCGACAACGAGCGCGCCCTGATTGCCGAGCTGGCCCGGACTTACGGCCACGGCCATATGCTCGTGGCATGATGTTTACACGCCCCCACCACCAAGCCATTGGTGCGCTCCTCTCCCGGTTTGACCCTGATTTCCTCCGCGATAGCCACATCCTGTTCGGAGGAGGTACACGTATTGCACTCGAACTCGACGAATTTCGTGAATCGGTGGATATCGACCTTTTTTGTATCGGCAAGGAGGCTTATCGGGCCGCTAGATCCACAGTGACAAACATCAGCTTTGGCAAGCTACTACGCCAAGGAGAGAAGTTGCCGCTTTGGGACAACCGGGACATTCGTGCTGACCGGGATGCCATTCGTGCCTTACTGGATGGCCCACAGCGCCCCATCAAGCTCGAAATCATCAACTTTGCCAATGACAGGTTGCTGCCCGACACCCAACAGACATGCTTCCCCATCCCCTGCGTGAACCACGAAGGCTGCTTTGCAACCAAATTGACGGCCAATGCCGATAGATATCAGAATCACATCAAAGATATCCTGGATCTATGCATGATGCGTCGCGAATGGGGCCAGATCCCTCCATCGGCATGGGATATTGCATGCGATGAGTACGGGCAGCGAGTGATTGCCACCGCCTTGGGCGAAGCACTCAGGGATCTAAAGGCGCGTCATCATGCACATATCAAGCATGCCATCGAGTCGCTCCACATGCCTGAACCGCTCGCGAGAGAGCTCATCACAGCCTTGGCACCGGAATGGCTTGATGAGCTCTTGAAAGCGAATATGGCCCAATAGGCGCTGGCTCTCTTCGCTTCCCAGCGAACACTCTGAGACCATCAAGCTCAATCCCACCATACAGACCAAAGATCTCATCAGCAGCCATGCTGAGTAACGAGGGACAGGCACCGATTACTCCCGATCATCGTCCAGGCCGGCTACGACCCGCTGTGGTTCGGCGTCTTCCTGGTGATCATGGTGGAACTGGGCCAGATCACCCCGCCGGTGGGCTTCAACCTCTTCGTGCTGCAGGGGCTGACCGGCGAGAGCATCGGCCGAGTGGCCCTGGCGGCGGCGCCCTTCTTCGCGCTGATGTGCCTCGCCGCCCTGATCATCAGCATCTGGCCGACCATCGTGCTGTGGCTGCCGACGGTGCTTTCCGGCTAGCGCGACACGAGGCTGGCACGGTTCG
>NZ_JAUFPQ010000009.1:0-208627 GCF_030409305.1 Halomonas maura | reverse complement strand
CAGAGCACTGAGCCGGGCGTCGTCGTATCTAGGGGGGGTGGCGACGGGAAATCAACCTTGCGGGTAGTTCTCGGGGTTGCGCTGCTGCCCGCACCAGGCATCCGCCATCCTGGCCGCCAGGTCGCGCCGGGCCTTCCCGCCCGGCTCCCGCTCGGCCATGGCCGGGTCGGCCCGGCAGGCTGCCGCGTCGCCTTAGCCCCTAGCCGGTCAGCCGAGACACCCAGCGCTCGGTCGCGACATCGACAACGGCCTCCTCCGGCGCGACCGCCTCGCCGCCGAGACGTCGATAGAGTGAGCTGGCCAGGCGTTTGCCCAGCTCGACGCCTGGCTGGTCGAAGGGGTTGAGCCCCCACAGCAGGGACTGCACGAACACCTTGTGCTCGTAGAGCGCCAACAGGCTCCCCAGGGCCTCGGGCGTCAGCGATTCCATCACCAGCACGGAGTGCGGCTGATTGCCCCGATATCCCTGCGAGAGAAAGCCTTGCAAGGATGAGGGAATCGCCTCATCGCCGAGCGCCAGCAACTGCGACTGAGCCAGGCAGTTGGCCAGCGTCAGGCGCTGCTGATCCCGCAGGCATGCACCGAGGCGACCGCCCCGGGAGCCATGCCGATGGGCGACCGCCAACAGCTCGGCGCTGACGGTATGGCTGCCTTGATGCAACAGCTGGTAGAAGACGTGCTGGGCATTGGGGCCGACCTCGCCCCACAGGATGGGGCAGGTCGCGCTCTCCACCGGCAGTCCATCCCGAGTACAGCTCTTGCCGTTGGACTCCATTTCCAGCTGCTGCAGGTACGCCGGAAGCGAGGCCAGGCGACTGTCGTAGGGCAGGATGGCATGGCTGGGAATGCCCAGAAACTGGCTGTTCCAGGCACCGATCACGGCGCTCAGCACGGGCAGGTTGTCGCGGCTGGGTGCTTCCAGGAAGTGCCGATCCATGGCATGGGCCCCTTCCAGCAACCCTTCGAAGGCCGGCATACCGATCCGTACCGCCAGGCTCACCCCGATGGCGGACCACAGCGAAAACCGTCCGCCGACGCCTTCACTGAAGGTCAGCTGGTGCGCTTCGGGAATGCCGAACGCCGTCATGCGCTCGGGATAGGCGGAAACGCCGATCAGCTGATGGCGTCGAATCTCGGCCTCACCGGTCTCCAGCGAGGCTTCCAGCCAGGCCAGGGCCGTGTGCAGGTTGAAACTCGTATCCACGGTCGTGAAGGACTTGGAAGCCACGACCAGCAGCGTGGCCGCCGGGTCCAGGCGTTCCATCAGCGGCAGCAGCTGGCCCCCGTCCATGCTCGAGACGAAATGCACCTCGATGGCGCCAGCGTCCCCTTCTTCGGCCAGGGCTTCGCTGACCAGCCGTGGCCCGAGATCGGAACCGCCCACGCCGATATGCACCAGGTGACGGATCGGCCGGCCGGTCGCTCCCTGCCAGCGTCCGGCCCGGATGTGCTCCACGAGTGCCGACATCCGGCGGCGCTGCGCCTGCGCCTCGGCAACGGCCGCTTCACTGCCACTCGGCGGAGGGGACTCCCCCCGCCAGCGCGAGGCGGCATGCCAGGCAGGGCGGCCTTCGGACGGATTGACGATCTCCCCGGCAAACAGCGCCTTGCGCCAGCGATGGAGCTCCCGGCTCTCGGCCCAGTCGACCAGCAGCTGCAGTGCCTCCTGATCCAGGCGCTGCTTGCTGGCGTCCAGCGACAGCGGCCCCCACCGCCAACTCAAGGCCTCGGCCCGCGCCCGGCACAGCCGGGAGCCATCATGGAGCCACATGGCCAGCGGGGTCGTTTGCAACGCCTCGGCCTTGCCGGCCAAACGTTCATGCCATCCCTGTGATTCGCCGATGCGCTCGCGTGGCGACACAGTCTGTTCGTTCATGTCCATTCCCTTGATCACGAAGCTTCCAGATCGATTCGCTGAGCGGCTACGAGTCACCCTCATGGCCCTGTAACACCGCTCAGTCCGTCATTACCGCATCCACCTCGCCTCCCTGCGCGAGAGTTACTACCGTCCGCACGATGGAGGATGCCCCCTGACGGCGGAATCACACCGCCATCAAGGAGTCGCCACGGCCGACGGCGTAGTACAGCAGCCCGGCCTGCTTGACGGCGGCGGGCTCGTAGAGGTTGCGGCCGTCGATCACCACCGGCATGGCCAGCTGCTGCTTCAGCCAGGCGAAGTCGACGGTGCGGAACTCCTTCCATTCGGTGCAGATGACCAGCGCATCGGCGCCCTTCACCGACTGGATGCGGTCGGCCACCAGCACCAGGTCATCGCGTTCGCCATAGATCCGCCGGCACTCCTTCATGGCCTCGGGGTCGAAGGCCTGCACCTTGGCACCGGCCGCCCACAGCGCCTCCATCAGGGCGCGACTGGGGGCATCGCGCATGTCGTCGGTGTTGGGCTTGAAGGCCAGGCCCCACAGGGCGATGGTCTTGCCGTTCAGGTCGCCGTCGAAGGCCTGCTCAAGCTTGGCATAGAGGGTGCCCTTCTGACGGTTGTTGACCGTCTCCACCGCGGTGAGTAGCTCAGCAGGATAATCCACCTCGCCGGCGGTGCGCGCCAGCGCCTGGACGTCCTTGGGGAAACAGGAGCCACCATAGCCACAACCGGGATAGATGAAGTGGTAGCCGATGCGCGGGTCGCTGCCGATGCCACGACGCACCTGCTCCACGTCCGCGCCCAGGCGCTCCGCCAGGTTGGCGATCTCGTTCATGAAGCTGATCTTGGTGGCCAGCATGGCGTTGGCCGCGTACTTGGTCAGCTCGGCGGCGCGCACATCCATGAACATCAGCTTTTCATGGTTGCGGTTATAGGGGGCATAGCACTCGCGCATCAGTTCCTTGACGCGCTCGGCATCGGTGCCCACCACGATCCGCGAGCCCTTGGTGAAGTCCTCGATGGCCGCACCTTCCTTGAGGAATTCGGGGTTGGAGCACACATCGAACTCGAGCGACAGGCCGCGCTCCACCAGTGCCGCGGCCACCGTCTCGCGCACCCGGTCGGCGGTGCCCACCGGCACGGTGGACTTGTCGACGACCACCTTGTACTCGTCCATGTGCTCGCCGATGGTCCTGGCCACCGCCAGTACATACTGGAGATCGGCGCTGCCGTCCTCGTCCGGGGGCGTGCCAACGGCGATGAACTGCAGGCTACCGAAGGCCACCGCATGCTGGGCATCGGTGGTGAACTGCAGGCGCCCGCCCTCCACGTTATGGCGCACCATGGCATCCAGGCCGGGCTCGTAGATGGGGATCTCACCATCACGTAGCCGAGCGACCTTGTCGGCATCTACGTCCATGCACAGCACATCGTGGCCCACATCGGCCAGGCAGGTGCCCGTCACCAGGCCCACGTAGCCCGTACCGAAGATGGTGATCTTCATACCCCTACTCCTGCAGTCAGTTTACTGATCATCTTCATGGAGATCCCTCTCTTGCCGCTGGCCCGACGGTAATGCAACCGACGGGCCAGCGGATTGGATCTTTCACGTATTTCAACTGGCCGGCCGAGTAACGGCACTCTGCACCGGCCAGCAGCCGTGTTCACCTCCGCGAGGAAGCGATCAGGCGGTTGCCTCGGCAGGCTCGCTGAGATTCTCACCGTAGCCGGCCTCTCTGCCCAGCACCGCGTTGGCCTGCAGCCAGCCGGCGATCTGGCCGCAGTCGAAGGAGCGGCCGCGCATGCGGAAGGCATCCACGTCACCGGTCTCCTGGATCAACCGCTCGATGGCATCGGTGAGCTGGATCTCTCCCCCGGCCCCGGGCGGCAGATCCTCGAGCAGCGTCATCACCCGATACGGCAGGATATAGCGGCCGATCACCGACAGACGCGACGGTGCTTCCTCCGGGGCAGGTTTCTCCACCACCCCGGCCATCGTCATCGACGCGCCGGCTCCCGGCTCGTCGCCGCCACAGTCGACGATGCCATAGCTCTGCACCTCCGCCTGCGGCACCGCCTCGACCATGATCTGGGCCCGCAGGGTCTCCCGCCATTGCGTGGCCATGTCGCCCAGATCCACGGCCGACTCGCCGGGCTGAGGCTTGACCAGCACATCGGGCAGGATCACCCCGAACGGCTCGCCCTCCTCGATCAGGTGCGCCGCACAATGCACGGCATGGCCCAGGCCCAGCGCCTGGGGCTGGCGGATGGTGGTCAGCTTGAGCTCCGGCGGCGCAATGGCGCGCAGTTCGTCGAGCAACGCCTGCTTGCCCTTGGCCTCCAGGCTCGCCTCCAGTTCGAAGTGGGTATCGAAGTGATCCTCCACCGCCGACTTGCCGCTGCGGGTGACCAGGATCACCTCATTGAGGCCGGCGGCCAGCGCCTCCTCGACCACGTGCTGGATCAGCGGCCGGTCGACCACCGGCACCATCTCCTTGGGAATCGACTTGCTGATGGGCAACAGGCGAGTGCCGAAGCCAGCCACCGGGATCACGACCTTGCGTAAGGGATTCATGTAAAAAGACTCCAATCGGGTTCACATTCATCCCGGCCGCGCCAATGGCACGGCCGGGGGGATCGTATGAAGCAGGCGGTCCGGTGCTCCTAGTGGGCGGACAGCGCCGGGGCCTCACCCATCGCCTCGGTGAGGTTGGCGACGAAGCGCTCGCGGATCCGCGACATGGCCGACGCGTCCTTGCCCTCGAAGCGCAGCACCAGCACCGGCGAGGTATTGGAGGCGCGGCACAGGCCCCAGCCGTCGTCATAGTCGACGCGCACGCCATCCAGGGTGTTGAGCGTGCCGCCGCCGAAGTCGCCCTCGGTCAGGCGAGCGATGATCGCGAACTTGCTCTCGTCGGTGACCGAGACGTTCACCTCGGGGGTGCTGACGTCCTGGGGGTAGCGCTCGAAGAAGGCGTCGGCATCGAGGTCCTGGCTGGCCAGCACCTCGACCAGGCGTGCCGCGGCATAGAGGCCGTCATCGAAGCCGAGCCAGCGCTCGGTGAAGAAGATATGCCCGCTCATCTCGCCGGCCAGCAGCGCCCCGCTTTCCTTCATGCGCGCCTTGATCAGCGAGTGGCCGGTGCGGTACATCTCGGGCACGCCGCCGGCGCCCTCGATCACCTTGGCCAGGTTGCCGGTGCACTTGACGTCGAAGAGGATGCGCGCGCCCGGGTTGCGCGACAGCAGGTCCTCGGCGAAGGCCATCATCAGCCGGTCCGGATAGATCAGCGCGCCACTCGAGGTGATCACCCCCACCCGGTCGCCATCGCCATCGAAGGCCAGCCCCAGGTCGGCGCGGCCTTCCTTCACGCAACGGATCAGGTCCTCGAGGTTCTCGGGCTTGCCCGGGTCCGGATGGTGGTTGGGGAAGGTGCCGTCGATCTCGGTGTACAGCGAGGTCAGCTCGCAGCCCAACCGCTCGAACAGCTGCGGCGCGAGCTCGCCGGTCACGCCGTTGCCGCAGTCGATCGCCACCCGCAGCGGACGGGCCGGCTTGACGTCGTCGAGGATGCGCGAGAGGTAGGCCTCACGGACGTCGAGCTGGCGATAGCCGCCCGCGTCTTCGGCGGCAACGAAGTCGCTGTCCAGGATCCGCTGATAGAGCGCGGTGATCGCCTCGCCGGAGAGCGACTCCCCGGCCAGCACCGTCTTGAAGCCGTTGTAGTCGGCCGGATTGTGGCTGCCGGTGACCATCACGCCCGAATCGGTGCCTTCCAGCGTCTTGGCGGCGAAGTAGAGCGTGGGCGTGGGCACCATGCCGATGTCGATGACGTCGCGGCCCGCCGCGCGCAGGCCGCGCACCAGCGCCGCACACATTTCCTCGCCGGAGAGGCGCCCATCGCGGGCGACGATGACCGTCGCCTCGCCACGCGCCGCGGCCTCCGAGCCGATGGCGCGGCCGATCAGCTCCACCCACGCCGGGCGCAGCGTATCGCCGACGATGCCACGGATGTCATAGGCCCGAAAGATCGATGCCGGAATTGGTTCCATGTGTCCTTCCTCCATGATGGATGCTGCGAAAGCGGTTCGACTGGTATGAGTAGGCAGGGAAAACGGAGTGGCGTAAGGGGTGAGGAGAGTGGAGTCTGGAGTGGGGGGCCGGGCCCTCATCGGCAGGCGCTCACACCTTTAGGGGGATACGGGATCCCGTTTCGCAAATAGCTCTTCCCTCTTCCCTCTTCCCTCTTCCCTCTTCCCTCTTCCCTCTTCCCTCTTCCCTCTTCCCTCTTCCCTCTTCCCTCTTCCCTCTTCCCTCTTCCGCCTTCAACCTTCCCCATACCCCTGCGGGTTCTTCTGCTGCCAGCGCCAGGTATCGGCCATCATCTCGGCCAGGCCCTTCTCGGCACGCCAGCCCAGCTCCCGCTCGGCCTTGCCGGCATCGGCCCAGAACGCCGCCAGGTCGCCATCGCGGCGCGGCGCGAAGCGGTACGGCACCGGCTGGCCGGTCTCATGCTGGAACGACTCGACCATCTGTAGCACCGAGTACCCCTGGCCAGTGCCCAGGTTGTAGATATGCACCCCGGGGGTGGCGAGACTCGCCAGGGACTGGAGGTGCCCCACGGCCAGGTCCACCACGTGCAGGTAGTCGCGCACGCAGGTGCCGTCATCGGTGGGGTAATCGTTGCCGAAGATCGACAGCTCCGGGCGGCGCCCCACCGCCACCTGGGCGATGAACGGCATCAGGTTGTTGGGGATGCCCCGGGGATCCTCACCGATCAGCCCCGAGGGATGCGCCCCTATGGGATTGAAGTAGCGCAGCAGTGCCACCGACCAGCGCTCGTCCGCCTGGCACAGGTCCTCGAGCAGCTGCTCGACCATGGCCTTGGTGGTGCCATAGGGGTTGGAGGTGCGCCCGCGCGGCATGTCCTCGACGTAGGGCACAGGCGCATCCGGCCCATAGACGGTGGCCGAAGAGCTGAACACGAACTTGAACACCCCTGCCGCCGCCATGGCCTGGCACAACACCAGCGAGCCATGCACGTTGTTGTCGTAGTAGGCCAGCGGTTCGTGCACGCTCTGGCCCACCGCCTTGAGGCCGGCGAAGTGGATCACCGCCTCGATGGCATGATCGGCGAAGAGCCTATCCAGCAAGGCGCGATCCCGCACATCCCCCTCGACGAACTGTACCGACTTGCCGGTGATGGCCTCCACCCGCTGCAGCGCCTGCCTTGAGCCATTGCAGAGGTTGTCCAGCACCACCACCTGGTGCCCCGCCTCCAGCAGCTCGACCACGGCATGCGAGCCGATATAGCCCGCGCCACCGGTAACCAGAATCGACATATCCCTATTTTCCCTTGCGTATATGCGGTGAGCCCAGACAACAGCGCATGCGCCAAGGCTCATCCTTTATTAAATGAAGACTACAAAAGCCCCTCAAGGACCGTTCCGTCGGGCCAAACACTCTAGTGAAGGTACAGCAAATGCATTGCCACTTGGCTTCAGGAACCCAAATCATGGCGGCCAGAGGCGCCCGGTTCATCGGGCGATGAATGCCCCCAGGCGTCTGGCCGATGCCGCGGCCACTAGCCCTGCTAACGCCCCCGCCACATCGAGCCCCAGATCGCCCCAGCTCGGCTGCCGCCCCGGCACCCACACCTGGGCGAGTTCCGCCAGGCCGCCAATGGTTAGCACCACCATGAGCACCACCGCCAGTGGCCAGCACGGCCGGCACCAGCGCAGGCCGGCGGCCATCGCGCCACTGAGGAGGAAATGGGCCACCGGCGGTACGGCAAACGGCAGGTGCAGGCGCTGCTCGATGGCGGCCCGCAGCGCCCCGGGGATCAGGCCACCGGCGAGGAACGTCAGCAGCGCCAGGCCAAGCAACCACAATGGCCAGCGATTGGCGGGCGTGTCAGTAGGCATTCTTGTTGATGAAGCCCTTGAAGATCGTCAGGAAGATGATCTTGAAGTCCAGCATCACCGACCAGTGCTCGATGTACCAGAGATCACATTCGATCCGCTTCTCCAGGTCGGTATCACCTCGCCAGCCATTGATCTGCGCCCAACCGGTGATGCCGGCCTTCATCAGGTGCTTCTGCATGTAACCGGGAATCTCATGCTTGAAGTGATCGACAAACACCGTCCGCTCGGGGCGCGGCCCGACGATCGACATATCACCCAACAGCACGTTGATGAACTGGGGCAGTTCGTCGAGGCTGGTCTTGCGGATGAAGGCACCGAACTTGGTGGTGGTCTTCTTCTGCGAACCACCCCACTGAACACCGCTCTTTTCGGAGTCCACCGGCATGGAGCGGAACTTGAGCATATTGAACGGCTTGCCGTTCCAGCTCACTCGCTCCTGGCGATAGAACACGGGCCCCGGCGACGACAGCTTCACGCCGATCGCCAGTGCCAGCATGATCGGCGAGATCATCAGCAGGATGACCGAAGAAATGATTCTGTCCTCGACCGCCTTGAGCCACCGCGCCGAACCAGAGATCGGGGAACAGCTCATATTGAGCAGATACAGGCTGGCCACATTGCAGATATCATGATTGATCAACCGGAAATCACGCATATCGGGCATGAAGCGCACATTGGCCGCAGTCAGGCCGAGGTCGGCGATGATTTCCTTGACCTGGCTACCCCGGGAGATCGGCAAGCAGATCCATACCTCATCGGTATCAATATCATGTATTTGCCCTGCGGAATAAGCCTCCCACGTCAAATGCATGTCGGCCAGCTCGCTCATGGTATCCTGGCCAACGAGATAGATCTTGCCGATATCGAAGCCGGCGGTCGGTTCCTTATGCAGGTGCTCGGCCGCCGTGGCACAGGAGTGAGCATCCCCTACCAGCACCACCTGACGGCGATTGCGACCCTGCAGGCGAAAGCGGTTGATCACCGGATACGTCATGGCGCGAGCCGTCAATGAACCCATGAACGCCAATACAAACCAGGCAATCAGCCACACACGCGAGAAGTTATCTCCCAACCCACTGAGATAAAGCAGGCTGGTGCAGATCACACCGACAATGGCATATCCCATCATCAGCTTGAACAAAAGCGGACTCAGCAGGCGCCCACGCCAAGTGCGATAGATCCCCAGGTTGGGCAACACGGCGGCAACTAGCAGAGCCCCGACAATCATGCCCCAGAGATACTGTTCAGTGGGATGCAAATCTGAAAAATAGCCGAAATAGGCTGCATACCCAGCCAGCAGGGTCGATGAGATATCCGCCAGTCGAGAGGTGAAACTGATCAACCAGCGATGATGCGAAAGGCTGCGGGTTCTACCGCGAGTTACTGTCATTTCCATTGTCAGCACCTTTGCAACCTGAGTTGCAGCTTATTGTTAATGGTAGGCAGAAAATCTTGATTAGATATAGCCGTGCGTTACCAGGTAGTCGATGACGGCATTGGCCGCCTCCTCCGGCGTGATGCCGTTATTGATCACATGAATCTCGGGCTTCTCGGGTGATTCATAAGGAGAGTCGATTCCCGTGAAGTTTCGGATCTCGCCCTGACGCGCACGCTGGTACAGCCCCTTGGGATCGCGCTGCTCGCAAGTGGCCAGCGGTGAGTCGACAAATACCTCGATGAAATCGCCTTCCGTCATCAGTTCACGCACACTGCGACGCTCGGAGCGAAACGGCGAGATGAACGCCGACAGGGTGATGATGCCCGCATCCACAAACAGCCGAGACATCTCGCCGATGCGGCGGATATTCTCGACACGATCGGAGTCGGTAAAACCCAAGTCCCGATTCATGCCCTTGCGAACATTATCACCATCCAACAAATAGGTGCGCTTGCCCATTTCGTGGAGCTTCTCTTCCACCAACCCAGCAATCGTGGACTTACCCGAGCCGCTCAACCCGGTGAACCACAGCAGACAAGCCTTGTGACTATTCAGTACCTCACGACTTTCCCGGCATACCTTGTGGGCATGCCAGACGGTATTGGACGACATAATACGATCCCTCGTTAAAGCTTTAAGACAGAAGAAGGAAGAAGGAAGAAGGAAGATATAAGTCGAGACTTTGCTTTCAACCACTACCTTCATCAGCGATATCAAGCGCGCCCGTAGTTATCCTTGAGTCGCACGATATCATCCTCACCCAGATAAGAGCCGGATTGCACTTCGATCAGTTCCAGCGGTATTACGCCGGGGTTCTTAAGTGCATGGACCTGGCCGATGGGGATATAGGTAGACTCGTTCTCGCTCACCAGATAGGTCTTTTCACCGTTGGTCACCTCTGCCGTGCCGGAGACCACGATCCAGTGCTCTGCGCGGTGATGGTGCATCTGCACCGACAGCTTTGCGCCCGGCTTGACGGTGATCCGTTTGACCTGGTAGCGCTCACCATTGTCCACGGAGTCATAGATCCCCCAAGGGCGGTAGACCTCTCGATGATTCTCGAACTCGGAGCGCCGCTCGTCCTTCAGTCGCTGAACAACCTTCTTGACGTCTTGGGCCTTGTCCTTGTGTGCCACCAGCACGGCATCCTTGGTCTCCACAATCACCAGGTTCTCGATGCCCACCGTGGCCACTAAGCGGCTGTCCGCCCTTACCAGGGTATTGCGGGTATTCTCGTGCAGCACGTCGCCATGGCAGCTGTTGCCAGCATCGCACTTATCGCTGACGTCCCATAATGATGACCAGGAGCCGATATCGCTCCAGCGCGCATCCAGCGGCACCACCGCAGCCATTTCGGTCTTTTCCATCACCGCGTAGTCGACAGAGTCCTCTGGGCAGCGGGCAAAGGCCTCGGCATCGAGCCGCGTGAAGTCCAGATCATTAGCGGTGTCGGCCATGGCGGCACGGCAGGCCTCGAGCATCGCCGGCTGATGTTGCTCCAGCTCCTCAAGATAACGACTCGCCCGGAACAGGAACATGCCGCTGTTCCACAGGTACTCGCCACTCGCCAGGTAGGTGGCGGCGGTATCGGCATCCGGCTTCTCGACGAAGCGCTTGACCTTGAAACCCTGCCCCAGTTCCTGCCCCTGATGGATATAGCCATAGCCGGTCTCGGCATGCGACGGCACCACCCCGAAGGTCACTAGGTAGTCCTGTTCAGCGAGCGGAATGGCCTGCTCGATGCTGGCATGAAAGCGTTCGACATCCTGAATCAGGTGATCGGCAGCCAGCACCAACAGCAGGGGATCCTCGTCTTCCTGGGTGGCAGCGATCGCCGACAGGGCGATGGCCGGCGCGGTATTGCGCCCGACGGGTTCGAGCAGGATTCTCCAGCCCTCGGTGCCGATCCGGCGCAATTGCTCGGCAACCAGGAAGCGATGCTCCTCATTGCATATCACGATGGGCGCTTGTTTCTCCAGACCCTCAAGGCGAAAGAGCGTCTGCTGGAGCATTGTGTGATCGCCATAAAGCGGTAGAAACTGCTTAGGACGCAGTTTACGGGATAAAGGCCAAAGTCGTGAACCACTACCACCAGCAATTATTACAGGCAAGATCATTTTGCACTCCATCTAAGAAAATTAACACTAAGGTAAAAGAACCCCATAAGCTAACGAGTATGACCAAACTTAATCGAACTCACATTAAAAACAAAGAACTTATAGCCCCCATACACGAAACCAGCCGCATGACTTACATGAATAGCAATTACTGACATGCAGAACAAAACACTAAACCAGACCCCCTTTCGCTCCAACAAGCCAAACACAAAAACAGAAACAGAGTACATTAAAAAAACCAGCGCGAACACTGGCAAACTATACAACATCAAAGACAACAAAAAAGAAAAAAAGAAAAAAGGCATTAAAGAACGATAATTTGGAAAATGCCTATATTTCTTAATCACTTGCACCTTTGCTGCCGCATACTGAAATATTTTCTTTGCACCCTTCTTCAAACTTGGCCTTGTATAATACAATATTGGCTGGCCAGGAACTTGAACAACGCGGTAACCTGATTTTCTAATCCTAATGTTATGTTCATAATCCTGCCCCCTTATGAAATTTATATCAAACAGACCAACTTTTTCAAAGATATCACCGCGCCAGGCCCCAAAAAGCACTGTGTCTACATCGGTTATTACTTTTACTTCTTTAGATCGGTGAGAAACACCAACACCAATTTTGGACCCCATCGCAGCTTCAATTGCTTTCTGATGAGCATTGGCCATGTGAGTAATAGTTTTTACAGGCCTTCCCACATTACCAATATCAGGATTCTCTCTCAACACACTTATTAAAGATGGTATATAATCATTTGGGTAAATAGCATGTGCATCGCATCTAATAACGTAATTAGAAGAGATTGTTGATAGGGCCGCATTGAGGCCATAAACTTGGAAGCGCTCTGGGTTGTTTAACACCTTTATAAAAGGATGCTGAACGAGCAAATCCTCTATTGTACTGAGAGTCCCATCATCGCTCTCACCATCAATTATAATTATTTCAGTAGAATTAAAATCCCACTCGTTCCCAAGAATGCTTTCAAGACAATCCCTGAGAAACTCTCGTTCGTTATAAACCGGAATAAGAATGGAAAGCTCCAAAATCATCTCCTTTTGATAATACCACGATTATAAGTTGAGGAAGAAAAGAGAAGTGCTAATGAAACAAGAAAAGGGAAGTAAGCATAACCATCTGAGTTCAAACCTAGAAGAAGACTTACAACCACAAAGTCTTTTCCAAAGCCAGCTTTCATGAACCAAGCTTTAGACAAAATCCAAATGATCCCTACCAGACCAACAGCACCAAACTCACCAATTATTTTTAAATATATATTTTTCGTAGAAACACCACCTGACATAAAGTACTCATAGTCCATCGATATTGAAAAAAATGAAAAAACTTGTCGAAGCACCTCTCCATAAACGACTTCACTGCTTTCAATCCCAAACCCTAACCCCAAACTTTGGACGAACATAAAAAAACCCACCATTGGACTCACTACACGAATAAGCAATGATCTATCAGACGTCTGTGAGATATATTCTAATGGGGCTGCGGCCATACTATACAAATTAGACACTCTATTGCTTGCATAATCGCCAAGCAATCCAAGCCTGCTCACCAATAATGCTAAAACAAGAGCAGAAAAAACCATCAGCAGAATTGAGAGTGCGTTTCTCCTATACTTATAAAGAAAGAAAATAAATGCTAGTATCATCCCTAGCGATGAGCCGGTGAACAAAATAAAAACAACAAAGAGAGAATTTGAAAATACAATCAGAGCTTTGCTTTTAAATAGATAATATGATGCTGCCATCCAAATTATTATGTACTTAGCTGCCCATGAAGGCTCACCTGACACAAGTTGCATCCTGGTTAGGTAATCTCTATGACTGAACATAGCTTCTATCACTTCACCTAAGGAGGGGCTCACAATATACATGGCACCTATAGCTGTTGGGGCAAGGCTTCCAACCATAACATAACGTGGCAACTTGTAATTATAAAAGCACTCTACCCCAAACAACGCCGCCTCATTTTTAAAAAAATAAAAGAAAGCATAAACTGACAAAAAAGAAAGCAGGATAATAGCTAGGGTTGCAAAATCAAAGCCTACAGTTATTAATGATAAGACATAACCGTAAAGCAAAAACAAAAAATAGAAAATGAGATGCTTATCTACATAGCGCCTGACGAAGAATAAAACAGAAATTGATGCAGGTAATAACCATATCGGCCTATAGACACCAACATTGAAAAAAGGCAACGAATCAAATGGATACAAAAAAAAACAAAGAGCCAACAAAAACCTAGTCATCTATTCCAACCTAATCATAGTCAAACAATTCAAAATCTTCTTTGTATACATGCTCAATTATTCTCCTTGCATTATCCGTAACTGTTATGTCTCTCCTTCTGTCAGAAATATTGCTCTTTCCGACATTCAAATCAAAACCTATAACTCTTGAAAGACGAGCTATCTCAGCATCAAACTTTTCATACTTATAAACATCATCTACTAAAACATTACCATTGAGATCTGTTAAGAACTCAGATTGCTTTCGCAACACAACATCTTTATACCCCCTAGACTCATCTGCTATAAATTTTTCAACAAACTCTTCAAACGAAAGATTCTTTACGCTCTTATATTTATGCTGTTTATGTATTGAAACTTGACTAGTCCCCAATGTAGAAAGAAAATTATAACAAGAAACAGCTCTATCCACAGGATGCCTAACAAATGCAAATTTGTACTTGTTATCAAATCCTCTGTAGTGCTTTTTAATATCTAAAGCTTTAAAATGAGGTATCTTTTTTCCGTATAACGCAATACTGATAGAACTACCGGCTGCCTTTGGGACGTGGACAAAGAGATAATCTGATGATTGTAATCGGGGGTGGCCTGTGCCAAATTCAAATAACTTTTCTACTGGAAATACAATCCCGCTAGGAATTTCATTTCTCCAATACCTTATAGCGAGCCGCCTAATTTTATCAATCTGCATTTTAGTAAATATCCTTATAATGCTGATTTACAATATTATCCCACGTGAATGTATCCGCAAACTTTATCCCTTTTTCTGATATATTAAAATACTTATCATTTGGCATATCTAGAAAAAAGGATATTGACCTTGAAAAACTTTCCAAATCGTCCACTTCAGCCACTTCACAGAAGTCATATCCTTCAATGTATTCTTTTATCATGACCTTATCGGATACAACCACTGGAGTACCACAAGCAAGTGACTCTAAAACCACCAAACCAAATGATTCGTATGTAGATGGAACAACAAGTACATCCGCAGACCGAATATGCTGTTTCAGTTCTTGGAGGGGTAAATTCTTAAAATACTTATATGCTGAAACCTTTCTATCTTCCCTCACATCGGAAACGACCGTTACGCTAATCTTGCTTTTCTTGAAATAATTTTCTAACTCATTAATTGTTGAAAGTTTTTTATTGGGAGCATCTCTACCTATGAAAAGAACCCCTCTCCCAGATCGATTCTTTGCTTCTCTATGGCCATCAATCAAATGACCATTAGGTATCACCTTTGTTAAACATTTACGCACCCCATATGATTCAAGCATAATTCTTTCGTGATCTGTTAAACAAATTACTTTATCTGCTCTATTTAGTACTTTCACCGCTACGTGCTTGACAAACAACCCAAGGAGTTTTGGGTGTCGGTGAGTGGATAGTTCATGAGCATGTGGAGTATATAAAAGCTTAAAGTTACTCTTTCTTTTTGTCAGAAAAAGAAAGATTAAAACCGCGTATGTAAATGCGTTAGCAAATCCATGGGCGTGAACAGTGTCCACATCTCGCATTGTCTCTCTGAAGGATCTTTTCCAGAAATTGTATGGAAGATACTGTCCCATGAAATGCATGCTAGACACTTCCTTTGCCGTAATGCAATACGAGTTATTTAACCTTTTCCGTATTGCTTCTATGTGTTGTTGTATACCTCCCTTCTTATATGCAAAGCTAGTCTGGTACAAAAATGCGACTTTACTTTCTTCAGCGTTGCTCATGCTACACCTTGACTTAAAATTTAAAAGCAGTGAATCAATAACTATATTGAAACTCTTTTAAATCGCAGGAATACACATCGCTTACCACCTTTCTTGTTTCTTCGTTGTAATATTTTTTATAATCTCCACCCTTGTCATAAATCATCTTAAAGACAAGATGACGAACTCTTCCAATGCTTAGGGCTGGAACTTCGCCAGTCTCGTTTTTTTTCTTTATTGTACCCCCCTTCATTCCCAGCTTGCCCAAAAAGATGCTTTCAACTTTCTTCAACTCTTCCAACTTAAAAACATCATCCACGATTTTGTTTCCATCACTGTCAAAAATATACTTAACTTGCGGCTCTAAGTGCCGCCTTAAGTCTTTTCCGTTATCATAATTATCTCTTACTTTTAACATCTTTTTCTTCACAAATGTTTCAAAAGAACACAAATACGCGCGGTATCGATATTCTGACACTAACCGCGCATATGGATTCCTTACTACGGCAAACTTATATGCTCCTTTGAAATACTCCTCATCAACATATCCTTTTTCAAGGTATTCACTCGCGTATAGATGAGCGAGCCTAGGCGGCCCCATTGATGGGTTATCATTTTTTCTTAACAAAAACTTTTCTCTTGTGCTCCACTTTTCACCCAACTCTTGCAAAATTTCACTCTCGATTGCTTGTCCTGCATTTTTTGGGATATGAACAAAGATGCAATTTTTTTCTTTAATGATCACACACACCTCCGATAAGAAATTATTTCATCGACTTGATTAATTATCCCACCAGCGAGGAAAGTGCTTTTTAATTAGCTCCTGAAAATCATTCTCAAAAGCTGCCCAGTCAGTCTTCCCGGTTAGCTGCCCGCTTCCTTGGGCCACACCACGGATCATGCCAGCGCCCACGGTGACGTTGCTAAGTCGATCGATGACGATGAAGCTACCGGTGCCTGGACTGTGGCGGTAATCGTCCACCGGCACTTCGACAGTCAACTCCACCTGGCAACGACCAATGGCATTGAGTTCCAAGCGTTCAGCGTCCTTGTGCGCCAAGGTGTTCACGTCAACCTGATAGTCGATGGATAGGATCTGCCCAGAAAGATCCCGTGTGGCCAGCTTGAAGTCATAGAGACGACCTGGTTCCAGCGGAATTTCGTGCATCCACACGATATCGGCATTGAAGGCGTTTGAAAGCGGTACCTCGGCGTCTTCAGCGACAATCCAGTCACCTCGGGAGATATCGATCTCGTCCTCCAAGGTCACGGTGATCGCCTGGCCGGGATAGGCCACCTCCAGGTCGCCGTCGAAGGTGACGATGCGCGAGACATTGGAGACCTTGTTCGACGGCAGTGCCTTGACGGACTGGCCGGGTCGCAGGATTCCCGCCGCCAGCGTGCCGCAGTAGCCGCGGAAGTCGAGGTTGGGGCGGTTGACGTACTGGACTGGCAGGCGCAGGTCGGAGAGATTGCTGTCGTGAGCGATCTCGACGGTCTCCAGCAGCGAGAGAAGCGCCTCACCATGGAACCAGGACATCCTGGCGCTTTCGTTGACGACGTTATCGCCTTCCAGCGCCGATAGCGGAACGAAGCGGATATCCCGGGCCTTGAGGTTCTCGGCGAAGCTCTGGTACTCGGCAACGATTTCCTCGAAACGCGCCTGGCTGTAATCGACCAGATCCATCTTGTTAACAGCGATCACCAGGTGCTGGATGCCCAGCAGGTCGGCGATATAGCTATGCCGACGCGTCTGGGTCTGTACGCCATGGCGCGCGTCGATCAGGATCACCGCCAGGCTCGCCGTGGAAGCACCGGTAGCCATGTTGCGGGTGTACTGCTCGTGTCCGGGGGTATCGGCAATGATGAACTTGCGCTTATCGGTGGAGAAGAAGCGGTAAGCCACATCGATGGTGATGCCCTGCTCCCGCTCGGACTGCAGCCCATCGACCAGCAGCGCCAGGTCCACGGCGTCGCCGGTGGTGCCGCTGGTCTTCGAGGCCTGAGTGATGGCGGCCAGTTGATCCTCGTAGATCATCTTGGAGTCGTGCAGCAGACGGCCGATCAGGGTCGACTTGCCGTCGTCGACGCTGCCACAGGTGATGAAGCGGAGAAGGTCTTTCTGCTCGTGCTCTTTCAGATATGTTTCGATGTCTTCCGAGATCATCGCGGATGCATGTGACACAGTAATTTCTCCATCTTGGTGAAGAGCACGAGCGCTGCGAGCTCCGGGCCTCGGGCTACGAGCAGGCCGTGCTCTCTTCATGTTCACTGATTAGGTTCGAGGGTGATCTGTGAGAGTTTTGAGCAAGGAACCAAGCATACGAGACAAGGTCATCGCCTCCTGTCGCCAGCGCTGACCAACGGCTTCGGAAATATAACCAACTTCAATGCCGATCAGGGCCTGAGTTGCAAACTCACCGCACGACCCTTTGGCGATAGAGACGAACCTGAACTTTTCACGTTCGGTATAACGCTCGAAACCCTCGGCAAGGTTGCTGGGAATCGACAGAGCAGAACGAGTGATCTGGTCCTTGAAGCCGAAATCACGCAAGTTCTTCAACTCGCGATACACCTCGACACATAGGCACTTACTACGCTGCCAAACTTCCATTTGCTCATGCCGCATCACGCCTCTCCAGCTGGCTTCTCGCAGTCGTAGCCCGTAGCTTAGAAGTACCCTTCGCGCTTCTTCTTCTCCATGGAGCCGGCCTGGTCGTGGTCGATGGCGCGGCCGGAGCGTTCGCTGGTGCGGGTGAGCAGCATCTCCTGGATGATCTCGGGAAGGGTCGCGGCCTTGGATTCCACGGCGCCGGTCAGCGGGTAGCAGCCGAGTGTGCGGAAACGGACCCACTTCTCTTCGGGCTCCTCGCCCTCTTCGAGGGGCAGGCGCTCATCGTCGACCATGATCTGCATGCCGTCGCGCTCAACGACTGGGCGCGGTGCGGAGAAATACAGGGGCACGATGGGGATCGATTCGAGGTAGATGTACTGCCAGATATCCAACTCGGTCCAGTTGGAGAGCGGGAAGACACGGATCGACTCGCCCTTGTTGACCTTGGCGTTGTAGACACTCCAAAGCTCCGGTCGCTGATTCTTGGGGTCCCAGCGGTGGTGCTTGTCGCGGAACGAGTAGACGCGCTCCTTGGCCCGCGAGGCTTCCTCATCACGGCGCGCACCGCCGAAGGCGGCGTCGAAGCCGTACTTATCCAGCGCCTGCTTGAGCGCCGCGGTCTTCATGATATCGGTATACTTGGCGCTGCCATGGTCGAAGGGGTTGATGTTGGCCTCGCGCCCTTCCTCGTTGATGTGCTCGATGAGGTCCATCCCGGCTTCCGCGGCCATGCGGTCGCGAAACTCGATCATCTCGCGGAACTTCCAGGTGGTATTGACATGCATCAGCGGGAACGGCGGCGTACCCGGGTAGAAGGCCTTGCGCGCCAGATGCAGCATAACCGAGGAGTCCTTACCGATTGAGTACATCATCACCGGGTTGGAGAATTCAGCGGCCACCTCACGGATAATGTGGATCGACTCGGCTTCGAGTTGTTTTAGATGAGTTTGGCGTTCTGCAGATAATTCAGGCATAACAGTGACCTCAAAAAGTGGATGTATCGGCGATCAGAGAGAAGAAGGAAGACGCCGCTTCGCGGCTGAAGAGATAAGAAACACCTTCTCCTTCATACTTTTATTTTACTTCTTCAGACTCGCGTGAAGTGCCTCTTCCCAGCGGTCGTCACGCTGTCCGCAGACGATAAAGAAGGGGTTGAGCACGCTCTCCTGCTGATTGCAGCGCAGCGGCTCGAGTGTCTGGGCATTCAGCACTTCTCCGCCGGCGGCGATGACCACGGCCTGGGCGGCGGCAGTATCCCATTCGCTGGTGGGGGCCAGGCGCGGATAGAGGTCCGCCTCTCCCTCAGCGACCAGGCACAGCTTCAGCGAGCTGCCCATGGAAACGCGTTCATGCTGGGGCAGTTGTGCGCAGAAGGCCTCGAACGCCTCGGAGCCATGAGAGCGACTACCCACGACCTTCCAGGGCGCCTGTTCTGGATCAGGAAGATCACGCACCTGAATTGCCATGGACTGGTTGCCCTGCACCTTCCAGGCACCCGCGCCCACCTGGCCCCACCAGGTCACCCCGAGTGCCGGCGCATGCACGATGCCGAACACCGGGACGCCGTTTTCGATCAGGGCCACATTGAGGGTAAACTCGCCGTTCTTCTTGATGAACTCCTTGGTACCGTCCAACGGGTCGATCAGCCAGTAGCGCTGCCATTGTTGGCGCTTTTCGAAGGGTATATCGACCGACTCTTCGGAGAGGATCGGCACCTCGGGAGTCATCTCCTCTAGCAGGGCCACCAAGGCATTGTGAGATGCTATATCGGCCTCGGTCAGCGGGCTTTTGTCTTCCTTGGTCTCGATCTCGAAGTCTCGACGGTAAATCTCCAGCACCTTCCAGCCGGCGGCTTCCGCTCCGGCAAGCAGGGCCAGGCGTTGTTCATGATTAAGGCGTTGCATCACAGTGCCTCCTGGCGATCGTTTCGCATCCATTTGAGAATATTGGGAATGGGGAGCATCCAGATACCCAGTTTGCGCCACACGAAAACCAGCGCGGTGAGGTTCTGTAGCACCAAAACCAGCGCCAAAGCCACGGCGGCACCCAAGGCACCCAGCAAGGGAATCAGGATAAAGAACATGGAGAGGCCCAAGGCATTACAGATCAGGGCGATATTACGCATCAGCTTCTCATGCCCAGTCATATTGAGTAGGAAACCTACCGATCCTGTAGCTACGTTGACCAGCTGCGCCACGGCGATGATACGCAGCAGGTTGGCAGCCTCAGAGAACGCTGGACCAAACAGGCCTAGTACCCAGTGTGGCACCAGTAGGCAGACCAGCAGCAAAGGCAAGGATAGGGCCACCCCCAGTAGGGCCCCCTTGCGTGCCAAGGCATTCAAGCCGACAAGGTTACCCTGCCGATACAAGGTGGCGAATCGTGGGGGGAGTACAGCATTGATGACCAGCAAGATAAAGGTGATCAGGAACGCCGTGCGTTCGGCGGCACGGAAGAGCCCCAGTTCCGCGGTGCCAAGCAACCAGCCAGCAATCATGATAGCAAGTACTTGTTGCATGAATTGAGCTAGGCTCATCACAAAGAAGGCTCGAGAACTGGCGGCGAACTCATCGCGAGTAGCTGTGTTCTTTTCTGCTTGCAGCTCCTGCTTACCGAACCAGCGCCTTGACTGCCAGGCCCCCTGTCCCAGCACCAACCAAGCGGCAAGCGCCATGGCCCAGCCCGCATTGGCAATGCCTAGCAATGTTGACCTTTCCAGTACCCACACAAGCCCAGTGGCAATCAACATGATACTGCCGTTTTCTAGGAGACAGGCGGTGGCAGGCCTACGGATGCCCTTCATGAAACCGCCCAGGACAAAGGCTACGGTGAAGGCTGGTATGGCCAAGGTGATGCCGGGCATGACCTCCACGAGTCGCGGGGCATCGAACCATTGCGCCAGCTTGCCACTTAGCAGGTAGACGACGACCGCCGCTGCCACGCTCAATACCAACGACTTGTTGATGGCCCATCGCAGGTAGATCTTGATTGCGATAGATGTGTGGTTTTCCCCCACAAAGCGCATCAGAGAGTTGTTCATGCCGTAGCGGGCCAGGATACCAGCCCCTAGGTAGACGCTCTGAGCCAGGGCGAAGATACCGACGCCCGCCGGGCCATAGAGCTGGCCGAGCACCATCACCAGCAGAAGCCCCCCCAAGGCGGCGATGCCACGGGCGATAAAGGTGCGGGCCAGGGGGAGAATCAGGTCGCCCTTAAGGCGGTGGGTGAGCTTGGTTAGCATAGTTTGGTTGAGGGCATGGGGTTTTGGGTTTGGGGCATGGGGTTTTGGGTTCGGAGTATAGAGTTTGGGGTTTGGAGCCTTGGGTTCAAAACGCCCAGACCATGGGGATCAGGGCGACGGCGGTCACACCGACCAGCACGCTCAATGGGAAACCGATGCGCAGGTAGTCGCTGAACCGGTAGCCACCGGGCCCGTAAACCATCAGGTTGGTCTGGTAGCCTAGCGGGGTCATGAAACTGGCGGAGGCAGCGACCATGATGGCGATCGCAAAAGGCATCAGGTCGACACCCAGATGATCGGCAACGGCACCGGCAATGGGGAACATCAGCACGGCGGCGGCGTTATTGGTGATCAGTTCGGTGAACAACACCGTGAGGGCATAGACCAGGGCCAGTGCCAGCCAGGGAGCGGCCACACCGCCCACCAGCAGCGAGGCGATGGATCGGGCCGCGCCGGTCTCGGTCATGGCGGCCCCGAGGGCAAAGGAGGCGGCGATCACGATCAGCACCTGCAGGTTGACGTAGCGCCGAGCCTTGCTGGGTGTGATGCATTGGCTGGTGAGCATGCCACCCGCGGCGAGCATTGCCGCCTCCAGGATACTGAGCACACCGAAGGCACTCAGCGACACCATCAGCCCCAGGATGCCCAGCGCCAGCGGCGCCTTGCGATAATCCGGCGGCGTTGAATCATGCAGCGCGCTGACCAGCAGGAAGTCCTTGCGGTAGCGGTACTGTTCGACGAAATCCTGGGCCGTCTCCAGCAGCAGGGTATCGCCCACCTGCAGCTTGATGTCGCCGACCTTGCCGGGCAGGCGCCTGCCCTCACGGGAAATCGAGAGGATCACCGCCTGGAAGCGCGAACGAAAGCGCGACTCGCGAATCGTCTGGCCCAGGCCGGCGAAATCCGGGCCGATCACCGCCTCCACCAGGCAACGCCGGTGATGAGCCACATCCAGCTTGTGAACGTCGCCATTGGCGGGCTTGAGACCATGCACGCGGCGCAGCTCGCGGGCGCACTCGGGGGCACCGATGAACATCAGGATATCGCCAGCCTGCAGGTCGGTGTCCGGTGAGACCACGGTCAGCAGCCTGTCGCCACGCTGGATTTCGGCCAGGTAGCCATGTCGCAGGTGGCGCAGCCCGGCTTCCTGGATGCTCTTGCCCACCAGCGGACCAGCGGACTCGACCACCACCTCCACGCAGTACTCGCGGGCCTGGTCAAACTGCTCGATGACACTCTCCCGATCGGGAAGCAGCCGCCCGGCAAACAGCCACAGGAAGCTGCCGCCGATCAACAACAGCGGCACGCCCACCCAGGCCAGTTCGAACATGCCGAGGGAGATTCCGCGCTCGCTCTGCAGCAGACCATCCACCACCAGGTTGGTACTGGTGCCGATCAGCGTGCAGGTCCCGCCGAGAATGGCGGCATAGCTCAGGGGGAGTAGCAACTTGGAGGGAGGGAGCTTGAGCCGGTAGGCCCACTCCTGAACGGCGGGGATGAACATCGCCACCACGGTGGTGTTGTTCATGAAGGCGCTGAGGCCGCCGGCCGGCACCAGCATGCGCAGTTGGGCGCGTCGCAGCGTGGCCGGCTGACCGAGTAGCCGGTGGGCGATGAACTGGACGGCACCAGTCTCCTTGAGCCCGGCAGCGACCACATAGAGGGTGGCGATGGTCATCACCCCCGGGTTGGCGAAGCCCTGCAGGGCCTCGACGGGGGTCAGTACGCCAGTGATGGCAAGGGTTGCCAGGGCCGCCATGAGGATCACGTCGGGGGCGACGCGCGTCAGTACGAGCCCTGCGAGTACCGCCACGATGACGGCAATCGAGAGATAAGCGTCCCAATCCATGGGTTATCTATCCAAAAGATGATTGCGCGAAGAATGAGACATAAGCTCGCCACAGTCAGTCAGGCGCGACGCACAAAGTGCGCGACGCCACATAGTCGTCAGGGCTCTCCCGACGAACGCATTTCGGCTGGCGTGCCTTCGTCCCTGTCTCGCATCCACTCGCATTTATATGGTTTATGTCGCGAGCGTACTTTCTGTTCTATCTGTTCTTGCCAGAGCCACTGGGCACGCAATGTACCCAGTGGCGAACCAGCGAATTACTTGTAGGAGTAGCTGTAGTAGCCGTACCCGTAGCTGGTAGCGGCCTTGCGCTCCATGGCGTTGAGGATCGCGCCCTTGACCGTGACGCCGGCGCTTTCCAGCCGTTCCCTGGCGATGGTGAGCTCCTTGGCCGGATTGAGCTGGAAGCGCGCCACCATCAGGGTGGTCCCGCACTGCGCGCCGACGACGGCGGCGTCGGTCACGGCCAGCACCGGCGGCGTATCGATGATCACCAGGTCATACTTCTCCTCGGCCTCCTCGAGGAAGGCGGTGAAGCGATCGCCCATCAGCAATTCCGAGGGGTTGGGCGGCGCCGTGCCGCGAGCCAGGTAATCCAGGCCATCAATCGAGGTGGAGCGGATCTGCTCCTCCGGGGAGCTCTTGGCGGAGAGCAGGTCGGAGAGCCCGCCCTCGCTGGGATGGCCGAAGGCATGATGGATATGGCCCTTGCGCATGTCGGCGTCCACCACCAGCACGCGCTGCCCCGCCTGGGCGCACACGGCACCGAGATTGACCGCGATGAAGCTCTTGCCGATCCCCGGGCTGGGGCCGGTTATCATCAGGCGCTTGTTGCCCGCTTCCAGCATGGCGAAGTGAAGGCTGGTGCGCAGCCCGCGCAAGCTTTCCACGCTGGTATCGGCAGGCGAACGCTCAGCGAGCACTGCGGTGGCCACGGTACTACTGCGAGCCTCCTTGCGCCGCTTGATGCGCTTGACTAGCTTGCCCTGTTCCTCGGATAACGGCACGGTGGCATACACGGACAGGCCGGTTGCCTGGATCTGCTCCGGCGCCTCCACGCCACGATGGAAGGCGGCCCGCAGCAACACGCCACCCACGGCCAGCATGCCGCCCAGCAGGGTGGCCACCATCACGATCAGCGGCTTGTTGGGCTTCACCGGTTCCGGCAGGGTGGCCGCCTGGTCGAGGATGCGCACATTGCCCACCGTGCTCGCCTCGGCGATCTCCATCTCCTGCACCTTGTTGAGCAGCTGCACGTAGATCTCCTGGCTGACCTCCACGTCGCGCTGCAGGCGCAGGATCTCCTGCTGGGTCTCCGGGAGCCCGTCGATCTGCTCGTTGAGCTTGGCGCGCTCCCGCTCGAGCTGCTGCTTCTTGTCCAGCAGCGCCGCATAGGTCGGGTGGCCCGGGGTGAAGTTCCGCGAGATCTCGGCCTCGGTGAACTCCAGCTCATTGAGCTGGCTCTCGAGGCTGACCAGGCGCTCGAGGACCGCCTGGGTCTCGAGGGACAGGTCGACACTGTCCTGATCGGTACGGTAGGCGTTCAGGCTGTTCTCGGCGGCCCTCAGGTCGCCACGCACCTTCGGCACCTGTTCATCCAGGAACTCGAGGCTCTTGCGTGCCTCCTCGGACTGGCGCCGCACATTCTGCGAGACATAGATATCGGCCACGGTGTTGAGGGTCGTCTGCAAAACTTCGGGCTCGGGTCCCGTCATCGACCAGTTCAGGATCCCCGTCTCCGTTCCCTGCTCGTTGATCGCAAGCTGGCTACGAAGATCGAGAAAGGCGGTCATATGCTTGACATGGGTGATAGTGAAACGGGCACCGGGCGCTGCGGTCAGTTCGGTGACCCGCAGCGACACCTCGCCGTTCTCGAAACTCTCCAGTTGCCCGGCTTGCCCCTCGCCGAGGCTCTCGCCGTCAAAATAGAGGCGGTACCGATCGCCCTCCAGTACCTCGAGCTCCAGGGGCTTGCCGCGCCAGGCATCGGTCACCGGCATCTCGCTGACGGCGATTCGGTCGCCGGCCCAGGTGCTCGCCCACCCCTCGGCGAAACCCGGCCGCTCGATGCCTTGGCGAACCAGGAAATCGCCCACCAGCGGCAGCCGCTGCGGCTCAACCACGACATCCAGGTTAAGCAGGTTGACCGCGTCCCCCAGCACCATGCGCGAGCGGATGATCTCGATCTCGACCTGGGAGGGCGGCTCGCCGCCCAGCATGCTGGTCACGTCATCCAGCGGATTCATGCCGGGAGAATCCTCTTCCACCTGCACCAGGGCCTCGGCGCGATAGACCGGCGTGGCCAGCAGTGCATAGGTCACACCCACCAGGGTGAAGAGCAGCGTCGTGCCGATGATCCACCATTTGTGATCGAGAAGCAGGCCGAAGAGCCGACCGAGATCGATCTCGTCATCGGCAGGAGAAGGGCTACGGGATGCGTCAGACATGCGAATACCGGTTGAAGAGGAAAAAGGAGCAGGGTATCGGAAACCGATGCGGAGGGCTTCCGCGGGATCTTACAAGCAGGAACTTACAACTTGCTGGTCCAGGAGGAAGTGGCCTCATCCAGCAGTTGGTGCACATGCACGAAGACCTCGCGGCTCCTGCGGTAGGGATCCGGGATCTCGCGGCCCTGGCCGTCATCGAGCCAGCGCCCGAGCAGCATGGTCTTTCCCAGCACCGCCGGGGAGAGGTCGGCCACGGCGCGCCGCTGGCCTTCGGTCATCACCAGCACCAGGTCGGCCTCCTGCAACATGGCCGGTGTCAGCTGCCGCGCCTCGTGCTGGCTGACGTCCAGCCCATCCGCTTCGGCGAGTTCGCGAGCCGTGGGCGCTACGCCCTGGTCCACCAGGGCGCCGAGGCCGGCGGAGCTGATGTCTCGGTCCGGCAAGGCACGGCGCAACATGGCCGCCGCCACCGGGCTACGGCAGACATTGCCGACACACACGACCAGAATGCGCTGAAACATCAGATGTCATCCCGGAGATCGTTGGCATCCCTCGCGGCGCGAGTGACCTGGTAGATGGAGGTTACCGTGGGCAAGAGCTGGTTGATCACGCGGTTCCAGCGTCCCAGCGGCGTGGTGGTGACATAGACGACATCGGTGGGCTGGAGCTGGAACTCGGTGCCCAGCACCATCGCCGTGGCGTTGCGGGCATCCAGCTGGTAGACGGTGGCCAACTTGTCACTCTCCTGCGGCTTGCGCCGGATAACGAAGATGCCACTGGCATCCGCCTGGGCCTCATCGAAGCTGCCCGCCTGGGTCAGGGCGTCGGTGAGGCTCAGCCGTGAGCGTCCCATCGGCAGCGCCTGCGGCTCACCCACCTCCCCCATCACGAAGACCTTCTGATTGCCCAGGTCCGGCACATGCAGCACATCGCCATCCTCGAGCAGCAGATCCTGAGCCAACTGCCCGTCGTTGAGCATATTATACAGGGAAAGGGTGCGCGTCTCGCCATCCCGGGTCAGTTGCAGCCCGTGCCAGTTGGCCAGCTCGCGAGGGCCGCCCGCCTGGCTGATGGCATCCAGCACGGTCATCGGCACATTTGTGATCGGCAGCCGCCCGGGCGCCTGCACTTCACCCGTCACCAGCACCTTCTGCGAATTGAAGCTCACCACCTTGACTTCCACCTGGGGCTCGGGGATGACGGACCTCAGGCGGCGAGTCAGGATGTCACGCACCTCTGTCATGGTCATGCCGGCCACCTCGAGGCGCCCCACATAGGGATAGTAGATGCTGCCATCCTGGTGGACGGTATTGCCGGATTCCTCGGCGCTGCGCTCTCCCCCCGCGGGTATGGTCAGCTCAGGATGCTCATAGACGGTGATGCTCAGCACATCGCCCTTGCCGATGCGGTAGTCGTAACCCTCGAGCGCGGCACGCTGCTCGTCACCCATCTGACGCAGCTCCGTGGCCGTGGCGGTCGGCTGTTGGGCATTGATCAGCCCAAGCGTGATGGGCTCGACATCGACCAGGTCATCGATCGGGGCGCTCTCGCTCTGGTAATCCACATGGCTGCCGGGCGCGAAGGCGCAGCCGGACAGCCAGGCCGCAGAACACAGGACGAGCAAGAGGGTACGGGGCGTGGAATGACGCATAAGAAAATGCCTGTAGGGTGAAACGCCAGGACGTTCGGGCACGCTACCGCCCCGGGATCCCATGGCTTTCCCCGAGGCCCGTGTCGCTACATGACGACATGGCAGCGCGCAAGTGTTTGTATCGTATGGAAATGAATAGTTGTTGCCGTGCAGCAACAGTAGCGAGTCTACATGACAACCTTATGTCAGCTCTAGTACTGATAGCTTAGGAAATCGCCCCTGTACGAGATCGCTTACATCAGCGTAAGACAGCTGATATATTTCATGATGATTTCATGAAAAATCTGGTTCTCGGCAAGACATGGACGCGCTGACCGCCTACCATAGGAACCGTCGAGAGAATCAGGTTGGCTAGCAGCAACTCTGGCCGCAACACGCTACGCGACGGGAGAAATCAGGATGTTACGTAAAACAATTGCATTGATCGGTATCGTCGGAATGCTCGGCGCACCGCTGGCGAGCGCCCAGACGGAAGGCGCCGCTGGTTCAGGGACCACCACGACCACCACCACCAGTGGCGCAGCCGCCGGCGGCGCCGCGTCTGGCGGTGGGCTGGCCGGCATCGGCGCCGCGACCGGCCTCTCCACCGCCGCCCTGGCTGGCATCGCCGTGGCAGGGGCCGTCGCCATCGGTGTCGGCATCAATTCCCTGTCGTCGGAGAGCGACGACGGCGGCAGCGGCGGCACCTCCGGTACCACCGGCACCACGGGGACGACCGGCACCTTCTGACCATGCCCAATCGTCCACATGAAGGCAGATTTCAAGGCCGCCTGCGGGCGGTCTTGTCTTGTGCCCTACCGGCAGCGCTGCTCACGGGTTGCGCCAACGGCGGCACCACACCGCTTTCGGCGTCGCTGGCGGAACTCTTCCCCGACGACCAGGCCACCACACGCCAGGCAGCCGAGACCCCCTATGCCTCCCTGTCCGTCCAGCTGGGCGATGTCAGCGGCCTGATGGTCATGGGCAGCCAGACCGGCGAGATGAGCTACTGGCCCTCTCCCGAGGGGGTGGTGCTGGAGCTGAGGGACGGCGGGCTCTACGCCACCAGCGGGCTCGACGCCGACCTGCTCGGCACGCACTACGAAGGCCCGCCGCCCTGGCGACGCGAGGCGCCTGCACGCGTCGAACTGACGCGACACTGGCGAGACGCAGAAGGGCATATCGTCCAGGGCAGCGGGCAGGGGCAACTCAGCTGCGAGGCCGTAGAGATGCTGACCCTGCCCCTCGACGAGCGAGAGCTGGAACGCTGCTCCCTCCTGCTCGAGTGGAACGACGGCTCGGCGACGGCCTCGACCCTGTGGCGCGACCCGAGCTCCCATCGTCTATGGGCCGTCGATGAGACGCCGTGGCCCGGCGCGCCAACGATGCAGTGGCAGGTGGCCCGCCACTGGTGGTAATTCGCAAGGCATCCTTTTCATGCGCAACTTGATTCTCGCAGCATTTGGCTGGCTGGCGATGCTCGCCGGCCCGGCGCAGGCGCAGCCCGCCGCCTCCCCCACCCTTGTCGAGGCCTGGCTGGCCTGGCAGGAAGAGCGCCAGGCCAGCCAGGCCGCGCCTTTCGACTGGGCCTATAGTTTTGCCCTGAGGGAACGAGAAGCCCAGGGGCTAGAGCAACGGCGCAGCCGCCTGGTTGCCGAACTCGAGGTGCTCTCGAACACCCTGGCGCTGGCAGGGGATAGCGACAGGGCCGATGCGCTAACCGACTGGCAAGGGGCCCTGTCGTCCCTGCCGGTGCTCCCCGCCCGCTCCCCGGAGCGGCTGGGCCTGCCGCACCTGGCGAGTGACCTGCGGCGCAACCCGGCCATGGCGGACATCGCCTCGCTTGGCACCTGCGCTCCCCCCGCCTGGATAGAGACCTGGACGCTCGAGGGCGTCGACCGACTCGCCTGGACACCGGGCATGAGCGTGGACCAGGCGCTGGAGGGCCTGCCGGCAGGCGCTACCCAGGGCATCGATCGGGTCACGCTGATTCCGCCGCTGGGCAAGCCCCACGATATCGGCATCGCCGCCTGGAACCACGACACCGCCCCCCTCGCGCCCGGCTCACGGCTGATCGCGTTACTGCCCGAGAGCGGGCTGGGGGGCACGGTGGAGGGCGATATCGTCAATCGCGAACTGGCCGCCTGGCTCGCTACCCGCCTCCCCGGCGACGACTGCACCATCAGGGATGTGGAATGAAAGGACGGACTCTCCCCTGGGGCATGGCCCCAATGCTGCTATGGATGGCCTCCCCGACCTCGGCCAATAACCTGGGCAGCGGCCAGAGCGACTTCGGCGGCGTCGGCCTGATGCAGACGCCGACGGCGCGCATGGCCGAGTTCGGCCACTTTGCCGCCAGTTGGAACCGTACCGAACCCTATCGACGCTTCTCGATCTTCGCCCAGCCCACCGACTGGCTGGAGGTCGGGTTTCGATACGTCTCGGTGGAAAACCGGGATTATAATACGTTCACGCAAAACCGGAGTTATCTAGATAAAGGGATCGATGCCAAGTTTCGTCTCATGCAGGAGTCGCGTTACTGGCCAGAGCTGGCCCTTGGCTTCCGGGATGCCGGCGGCACAACGCTGTATGGCTCGGAATATCTGGTCGCCAGCAAGCGCTGGCACGACCTCGACTTCAGCCTGGGGATCGGCTGGGGCTATCTGGGCAACGCTGCCGATATCGACTCTCCCCTCGGCTGGGTGAATCAGCGCTTCGATAACCGCCCCGGCCAAGGAGAGGGCGTCGATACCGGCGAATTCGCCCTGAACCAGCTCTTCCGAGGCCCCGCCAGCCCGTTCGGTGGCATCGAGTATCAGACGCCCTGGGATCCGCTTGTTCTGCAACTCGAATACGAGGGCAACGACTATGCCAACGAGCCGCAGGATAACGACCAACCCCAAGACTCGCGTTTCAACCTGGGGGCACGATACCGCCTGACGGACAATTTCGAGCTGCATGCCGGCTGGCAGCGGGGCAATACCGCCATGGCCGGTCTCACCTTCTCCACCAATCTCGCCGGCCTGAGCCAGGTCAAGCGCGACCCGCCGCCTGCGCCCATCAACGCGCCACCGGAGAAGGACTGGCCGGCAGTCGCCGCCAAGCTGCAGGATAACGCCGGCATCCGCGTGGACGAGATTCGCCAGGATGGCGAGGAGCTGATCGTCACTGGCGAGCCCGTGACCTTTCGCAACCTGGCGAAGAGCGAAGGACGTGCCGGGCGCATCCTGCACGCCAACGCCGACGAGGCCGTGGATACCTTCCACTACCGCTGGCAGAATCGCGGACTGGGCCTGCGCGAGGATGTTCATGACCGCTCCACCCTCGTTACGGCCACCACCTCGCAGGATGCGGAAACCGCCCACCGCTACGGGATCTACTCACGAGCGCTCTTGGACGAGCCCTCCGGCGAGGTTCTCTATCACGATGACCCGCAACGGTTCTCCTGGAGCACGGGCCCTGCCATCGAGCAGAACTTCGGCGGCCCGGATGGTTACCTGTATCGCCTCTCCGCCTTCGCCTCGGCGGAATACACCACGGATTCCAATGGCTGGCTCTCTGGCAGCCTGACCGCCACCCTGGCCGACAACCTCGACAAGTATGAGTACATCGCGGATTCCGACCTGCCCCGTGTGCGCACCCATATCGGCGATTACCTGGCCGAGGCCGACGTCGGGATCAGCAACCTGCAGTACACTCGCACCGCCGAGCTTGGCGACGACCTGTATGCCATGGGTTATGGCGGGCTGCTCGAGACGATGTACGCCGGCGCGGGGGGCGAGCTGCTCTACCGCCCCTTCAACAGCGACCTGGCACTTGGGCTGGACATGAACTGGGTCCAGCAGCGTGAGTTCGATCAGCAGTTCGGGCTGCGCGACTACAACACCTGGACAGGCCACGCCACCGCCTACTGGGAAACCGGCTTCGAGGATATGCTCGCCCAACTCAGCGTGGGCCGCTACCTGGCCGGTGACTATGGCGCCACCCTGGATGTCTCACGCGAGTTCGACAACGGCGCTCGTATCGGGGCCTGGACGACGTTCACCGACGCCGGCGACGCCTACGGCGAAGGCAGCTTCGACAAGGCCTTCTATGTCTCCATTCCCCTGGATGCATTCTTCGTGCGCTCCAGCCGCAGTCGCTCCACCATCGCCTGGCAGCCCCTCACGCGCGACGGCGGCGCCCGCCTGCAGCGTCAATATCAGCTCTATGGCATTACCAACGATCGCAACCTGGGCCGCTATTGGGAGGACTACGAAGATAGCTGGGACTGATTGGTGAAATACACATCCCCCAAGCTGGAAAAGGATAGCGACTTTGGGATCATCCTTGAGCAGCGCAAGTAGCCGTTGCCCTCTCTACTATAGCGAGGACGAACCGGCCAAACATGCCGCGCTATTCGTGATCGACCCCGAACCGCTGCTGAAGCACTTTCAGGAGAAAGCTTGCCGCGAGTTGGACTAGTAATAGCAGGCCAACTAGGCGGCCAAGGCGATGAACCCCTTGCAGGACTGCTTCACCCGACCAGAACGGGATCAACGTCGGTGACCAAATACTCGGTCCCGCCGATCCCTACCCACTGCCGCCTATCTAACCCACATACAAGCTTGACACCGACGCTCTTTAGGGCGTCATCCTTACGAGCCCCGCTGCCACTCTGGTGAACGGCGACGGTGAGACCTCCTGCTGCACCGAAATCAGCACCACCCGGAGGGCACCGATATCTGAGCTACTGCCGCCCCACGCCTCGCTCCTCGAGTGGACCGTCGCCATGGCCACCGGCACGATGGATACCGTGCCGGTCAGGGTGCGCAACGCCCTCCGGGCACTGGGCATCGATGCCCAGTAGCGAGAGGGGTTCAACCAGCCCCCGCCAGCGCACCCTACACCTACAAGCTTTGGCTGCAGTCTCGCAAGTCCCCGGTCACCAGCAAGGGTATCGATCAGATGCTCCCCATGATTGAACCTATCGAGTCCTTGCGGTCCTATCTCTGCGAGATACGTGTGATTGCCAACAGTCTGGCCATTGTGGTCTGAGGATGCATCCATGGAATTGAAGACCTTCTTCGCCCAGAACGTCGACGGCAACGTCATCCCCGGGGCCTACGTCTATCTCTATTACCCCGGCACCACAGATCTTGCCACCGGCCTCGAGGATGAAGACGGCAACCCGCTGGACAACCCCTTCAACGCCGACAGCGACGGCCAGATCAAGGTCGCCGCCCCCAACGGCAAGTACGACATCCGCGTCTCAAGCTCGGGGCGAGATCATCGAATCGGTGTGCAGTTTTTTGATGCCAGCGAGGGTGGCACACTGCCTGTCGACTCGGCCACGGGCACTGAAGATCTCAAAGGGGCACTCAATCGGCGTGTCATCCATGTAACTGATATGACAAGTCTACAGAACCTGGAAATGTCTCAGTTAGAAGAAGGCCAGGCTTTCGAGATCATGAGGACTGGTCGAGCCGGGATGTTTGCCTGGGAAATCGGAAACCATCAAGCTCATATCACATCTGACCCCTCCAGCATTGAATGGATACCCCATACATCCGATCCAAACGGCACGACGGGCGTATTCAGACGGCGTTACCAGTTAAAAGACGGTATCTCTCCCAAGTGGGCCGGCGCATTGGGGGATGGGATTGCAGTCGACTATGATCCAATCAGGCGGACAATTTCTTTTGCAGCGAGCATAGGAGCTTACGTTCGTCCCGACAATGGGGACATTTACGACCTCGGTGGGAACACCGTAGATGAAGGCATGGATGTTCGCATCAAGTGTGATGGTGAATTCACCTTCAGGAACGGGGGTTGCATTTTCCGAAAAGGCTTCGGTGACATCGAACTGGATGGAGTATGCTTCGAGGATTGCAAAGCGAATATCGGGGGGTACCTCGGCACTCCAAGTGGTGATCCTGAAGATCCTCAGCTGGATTTCGCTAGCGTCAGAACCGGAAAGGTCCGCTCGAGGAACTCTACTATAACTTATCAATATATCAAGAATCCTGATATTGGGGTGACGAGTGTCCACTTCGATGCAGAAGTGGCGGGTAATCGAGGCGTTAACCTCTCCGCAATTTATGGTGGACGGCTTGGCCGGTTCGTCTTGTCCGGAAAGTTGTCGATGGGTCTAGAAACAATCGGCAACTCTAGCCAACCCATCTTCAACACCTATGTGTGTGAGTTTGGTCCAATTATTTCACACAAAGAGCCAGGCTACGCTGATGAACCAGGTAATCATGGAATTTACTTGCATGGAAACAAGAAAAGTGTCTTTTCATGGTTAGACAGCTCAGGGTGGATGGGCACCAATAACGCTGACTGCAAGTTTCGTGACAACCATGGGTGCACTATCAATAAGTTTACGCTTGGTCGGTTACGACTGACGTCCGATGCCAACACTGCCACCTTGACCTCTCAAGAGCACAATGAACTCAATAATATCCAGTGCAATGAAATCACAACCACCTATAATGGGAGCGGATCCCATCAAAACAACAAGATTCACAACATATCGGCAGCTTTCAACTTTGGTAATATCGATGACTATGTCGCATACATATTATCTGGCAGCATCGACATCTTAAACTTAGGCCCCATCGACATCAGGAATGCTGGACTGAGATTCAGAAGCGCAGAAATCACCAGCAACATGGCGTTTGATGGCAGTGGAGCAGCTATCCAAGGGTATGTCGATGCTCAAGGCAGCTGTATTGTCGGGGACATCTATTCTGTTGGTGGAAATTGGCTAATGACCAACACCGATGTTACGGGATCAGCTACGCACAACGCTCCCAATGGTACACATTATCTTCATTTAAATAACTTCACAGTCAATGGTGACTTGACAACCAATTCATACGATCAACGAAACATCGTGACCGACTGGAAGTTAGTGTCATCTGGGGGAGCTGAGCCAAGGACATCATATACGCCGTCCAGTAAAAAATACCGTTTCGTGTCTTATGGAGATGTAACATACATAGATGAAAACACCCGGTCCGCGGTCTAGCTAGGTATTGAGTCATGGCATTCAACACGATCCACGCCACTTACAGCCACCAGGCTCTCACCGGAACCTAAACCTCTAGCATGCCGGTCACGCCGTTTGAGGATCAGACCAACCTTGTCCGCGAGCGCTACCGCACAGCGGTCAACCGAGTGTTTCAGAGACTAATCGGATCAATCGGGGACGGGTACAGTTTTCCCACACAACAGCATTGCGCCTTTCCTGGCATTCAACCCCATCATCAACGCCTGACTCCGGGTACCGACTATGGCAGACTCGCAGTATGAACCAACACCGTGACAATCCAGCCCCAGCTCCGATCAACTCGGTACCCACCCTAAGCCGCCGCCGGTTTCTCAAGGGCACCGCGGGTGTTGCCGCGCTTTACCTCACCCCCATCGGCATCGATATCGTCGAGAAGCCGCGCAACTTGATTCGGCTGGCAAGCGATGGGAACATCATCGTGCTGACCGAAAATCGATCGTCATGAATAAGACTGACTAACCGGAGACGGGCACATATCTCTCACCTCCTGTAGGCGATCACCTACAGGAGGCTCCATGTTTGATGCATTAGCCGAGGGGATCGAGTGTCTTCGGAGATCATCCCCATGGCACGCCAGGCTCGCCTTCTGCTACCGAATACGCCACTGCACCTGATCCAGCGCGGCAACAATCGCAGCGTCTGCTTTGCCGAGGATGACGACTGCCGAAGCTACCTGGAACTGCTGTACGACATCAGCCGTGCCTGTGCGGTCGATGTGCACGCCTATGTGCTGATAACCAACCATGTGCACCTACTCGTTTCACCGCGAGGCGAGTCCTCGGCGATCAGTGCGATGATGAAGGGCCTGGGACAGCGCTATGCCCAGCGCTTCAATCGCCTCTATCATCGCACCGGCACCCTCTTCGAGGGGCGCTTTCGGTCCTGCCTGGTAGCAGAGCCCCCCTACCTGCTCGCCTGCCACGCCTATATCGAGTTGAACCCCGTCCGCGCCGGAATGGTCGCCCACCCCGGCGACTACTGCTGGTCCAGTTATCGCGCCAACTCCCAGGCAGAGGCCGATCGCTTGATCACGCCACATCCCACCATCGCGGCGCTCGGCCCAACCCTCGAGCAGCGCTGCGGCCAATACAGGGAGCTCTTCCGACACCAACTCGCCCCCAAGATGGTCGACCAGATCCGCCAGGCCAACCACAGTGGCCTGGTGCTGGGCAGCGAGCGTTTCCAGCAGCAGGCGGCAGAATTGCTCGGTCGTCGCACTACTCCCGGCAAGCCCGGGCGCAAACCCCGAGACCGTGAGGTCTAAAAATGATAGAAGAGGGGGGAAACTGGGGTCTAACGCCAGTTTCCCCTAACTAGGTCTCGATCACGACAATGCCGCCAGTTCACGACAGGTGCCAAGATGCCCGCTCCTTCGCCCCCCCCCTGAGAGACCTCGCCGCCCTGGCGGCCAAGGACAGAGAGGTCGCTGTGCTGTGGCTCTACGGCTCCCGCGCAAAGGGGACTGCCACGGCCGACAGCGACTATGACCTGGCCGTTGCCTTTGGCACATTCGAGTCGGATCCGCTGCAGCGACGTCTCCGCCCCGAGCTGCTGGCTCAGGATTGGCAGGATGCCCTGGGCATGCACGAAGACCAGTTATCTATCATCGATATCAACCTGGTGCCGCTCACCCTGGCCCACGCCGTCATCCGTACCGGTCGGGTGCTTCACGCCAACGATCGGCTGCGTCTCATTCGGGAAGAAAACCGGATCACGTCGATGTGGGAGATCGACCACTTGTATCATCAACGCCACCATGCCTGAAGCGACGGGCCGACCTCTTATGGAAATCGAATATATCGATGCGATGCGCGAGCATCTGGCCACCATCGCGGAAGAGCTGGATCTGCTGCATCAGGCTTCTACTGCGCCAGGCGGTCTCAATGCCTTGCTTTATCGAGCCGCCGAACGCAACTTGCAGCTCTTGACCGAGGCCTGCATCGGCATTGCCAAACAGCGGCTTAAATCCCTCGGCATGGTAGTGCCGAGCGATGCACGACAGGCATTCACTAAGCTCCAGAGCCTGGGCCATGACAGCAGCGGAACGCCATGGAACAAGGTCATCGGCCTGCGTAACGCCCTGGTGCATGACCACCTGAACCTGGATGCCGAAATCGTCAAGACGATTATTCGCCAACGCGATTACCGATCACTACTCGCGTTTGCCCATGAACAGCTCCAAGCCACACCTTGACACCCCATCAGAATTGGATAGGGCCGGGGTTGACCCCGGGGGGCCGGGTCTAATTGGGGTCTGTCCCCGATTATTTACGGGGGGCCGGGTCTAATTGGGGTCTGTCCCCGATTATTTATGTATTTATGCAAAGAAAACGGCCGGCAATTGCCGACCGTCTCCTTTAATTGGGGTCTGTCCCCGATTGGTTTTCCGATTAGCTCGATTAGCTCACTGATTATCCATCGGTAGGCGCAGTTCCGCCGCCTGTGCATGAATCTGGAAGAGCCACATTGCTTGCAGCCAAGGTAGCGCCACAAGTCCACCCGTTATTGGCATTTCTTGTGCGCCAAATTGCATCCGTACCAGCAAAAACAGAGTTATCAGCAGAAAATGTATAAATTATCGATGGAGTATTGGAAGCAGCTCCTACGACGGATACTGTTCCATATTCTTGTGCGGCTGCGACGCCAAGATTACCAGAACCATCGTTAGTTACGGTCAATGTTTGATCGCGTAGAACTAAATCTTCGGCTTGCGTTTCTACGCCCCGTATTGTCGCCAGAGCAGTTGATGCTTGAGATCTGGCAACGTAGTCCTGATACCTCGGAATCGCGATTGCAGCCAAGATCCCGATGATCGCCACCACGATCAGCAGTTCGATCAGGGTAAAGCCGCCCTGACCAGCCTTTACATAACGTTTCATGTTTTGCCTGTTCATCGTCTTTACCCCTGGCTCATCAACGTCTGGTCATAATGCTGCATCGCCGCTGTAGGCCCACCTACAGATTGCCATGCCTCGGATCCTGCAGTGGACCGCATCTCACCACCCGGATCAGCGGGAGCCTTGAAGGCCACCCTAGGGTTACACTAAATAACAAACCACAACCATGCAAGCACAAAGTACCACTTTTTGTCACTCCAGGCTGGCTTATCTCATACTAATGTATGTCCATCAGTAGGCCACAGGAGGGTTGAGGCCGCATAAGGCAAGGCTGGGCGGGGCCTAGCCTCACGGGCTAGAATCAAGGATGCTAGTTTTCAGCTCACGTGGCGAGACGATCAGACTACATGAATGACTACCGCCCTCCCGGCCCCGAGCAGGCCTACACACCCGAGCCCGCCAGCTCGCCCCTCTCCGGCGCCGCTAACCGCAGCGGGCTGCGCGGGCTCAGCCGGCGACTGATGCGTGATGGCTACCTGAGTGAGGCCGCCGCCGCCCGCGCCGAACAGGAGGCCCGGGAGGGCGAGCTCTCGCTGCTGGAGCATGTGATCCAGTCCGGCCTGGTGCCGGCCCGTCAGGCGACGCTGACGGCGGCATGGGAATATGGCCTGCCGATCATCGACCTGGATGCCATCCGGCTCGAGAGCCTGCCCCCCGCGGCGGACTACCCCGACAAGATCCTGCGTCGACTGGGGGTGCTGCCGCTCAATCGGCACGGACACCGCCTCACCGTGGCGGTGCCCTACCCCTCCACCCTGGCGCAGCTGGATGAGCTGCAGTTCGCCACCGGCCTCACGCCCGAGGGCGTGCTCGCCCCGGTGGATCAGCTCGGCCCGGTGCTGGAGAGCTATCTCGCCCGCAACGAGAGCAGCATGCTGGATGAGCTGGCCAACGTGGACGATGCCATCGGCGAGCTCAGCTTCGATGAGGGTGTCACCGATGTCAGCGACGAGCAGCAGGCCGTGGCCGCCGCCGGGGACGACGCGCCCATCGTCAAGTTCGTCAACAAGATCCTGCTGGATGCCATCCGCCGCGGGGCGTCGGACATCCACTTCGAGCCCTACGAGACGAGCTATCGGGTGCGCTTTCGCATCGACGGCATGCTGCACGATGTGGCCCACCCGCCCTTCGCCATGCGCACGCGCATCGCCGCCCGCCTCAAGGTGATGTCGCGCCTCGATATCTCGGAGCGCCGCCTGCCCCAGGACGGCGCCATCAAGCTGAAGATCTCCAGCACCCGTTCGATCGACTTTCGCGTCAACTCGCTGCCCACCGTCTATGGCGAGAAGATCGTGCTGCGGATCCTCGACCCGGCCTCGGCGCAGCTGGGCATCGAGCAACTGGGCTTCACCCCCGAACAGCGCGACATCTACGAACAGGCGCTGGACGATCCCCAGGGCATGATCCTGGTCACCGGCCCCACCGGCAGCGGCAAGAGCGTCACCCTCTATACGGGCATCAACATCCTCAACGAGGTGGAGCGCAATATCTGCACCGCCGAGGACCCGGTGGAGATCAAGGTCCCCGGCGTCAACCAGGTGAACGTGCTGCCCAAGATCGGCCTGGACTTCGCCAGCGCCCTGCGCGCCTTCCTGCGCCAGGACCCGGACGTGGTGATGGTCGGCGAGATCCGCGACCTGGAGACCGCCGAAATCGCCGTCAAGGCCGCCCAGACCGGCCACCTGGTGCTCTCCACCGTGCATACCAATTCCGCCGCCGAGACGTTGACCCGCCTGGCCAACATGGGCGTGGCGCCCTTCAATATCGCCAGCTCGGTGAGCCTGATCATCGCCCAGCGCCTGGCGCGGCGGCTATGCAAGCACTGCAAGCAGCCGGCCGACATTCCCCGGGAGGCGCTGCTCAACCAGGGCTTCACCGAGGCGGAAGTCGATCAGGCCACCATCTTCGAGCCGGTGGGCTGCAAGCACTGCACCCAGGGCTTCAAGGGGCGCGTGGGCATCTACGAGGTGGTGCCGATCACCAATGCCATGAGCCAGCTGATCATGAAACAGGGCAACTCGATGGACTTCGCCGTCCAGGCGCGCGAGGAAGGCCACCCCGACCTGCGCCGCAGCGGCCTGCTCAAGGTGATGCAGGGGCTGACCAGCCTGGCGGAGGTCAATCGGGTGACGAAGGACTGATCGGGGGTACAGGGTGAGGAGTTAGGGGTGCGGGGTGAGGAGAATGTGCACGCCTCCAGGAAAGGTGCCTCAAACCACACACCAACCCCCACACACCTCCACGCACCAAACTCCACACACCAAACAAAAAAACCATTAGAACAGCGCAGGGATCTAGATCATGGCCACAGCGACGCTACGCAAGTCCCACAAGATCAAGCTCTACCGCTGGCGATGGACCGGCAAGGGCCCTCACGGCAGGCGCGTGAGCGGCGAGACGATCGCCAGCAGGCGCGTCGAGGTCGAGCAGGAACTCGCCGGCCAGAACATCATGATCAAGAACATTCGCCGCAAGAGCGGGCTCGGCGGCGGCATGGGCAAGATCAAGCCTCGCGACATCATGCTGTTCGCCCGGCAGATGGCCACCATGATCCGCGCCGGCGTGCCGGTGCTGCAGGCCTTCCAGGTGGTCGCCGAGAGCCTGAAGAAGCCGGCCATGAGCGGTCTCGTCCAGGAGCTGATGAACGATGTGGCGGCCGGCGCCAGCTTCTCGGAGGCCCTGAGGCGGCATCCGGAGCACTTCGACCGCCTGTTCTCCAACCTGGTGGAGGCCGGCGAGCAGTCGGGCTCGCTGGATAGCATGCTCGAGCGCGTGGCCACCTACAAGGAGAAGACCGAGTCCCTCAAGGGGCGGATCAAGAAGGCGCTCTGGTACCCCGCCGCCGTCATCGTGGTCGCCATCGGTGTCACCGCCCTGCTGCTGATCAAGGTGGTGCCACAGTTCGAGAGCCTCTTCGCTGGCTTCGGCGCCGAACTGCCGGCCATGACCCGCCTGACCATCCAGCTCTCGGAATTCGCCCAGGCCTACTGGCTCTGGTCCCTGGGTTCCGTGGTGGTCTTCATCTACCTCTTGCGGGCCGGGATCAAGCGTTCGGAAGCCTTCGCCTATCGCATGCATGCCCTGTCGCTGCGCATCCCGGTGATCGGCAAGATCCTCGACAAGTCTTCCGTGGCGCGTTACGCCCGCACCCTGGCCACCACCTTCGGTGCCGGCGTGCCCCTGGTGGAGGCCCTGAACACCGCGGCGGGCGCCACCGGCAACAAGGTCTACGAGCGGGCCGTCGAACAGGTGCGCGAGGATGTTTCCACGGGCCAGCAGTTGCACTTCGCCATGCGCATGACCGAGCAGTTCCCGCCGCTGGCGGTACAGATGGTCGGCATCGGCGAGGAGGCGGGCTCGCTGGATGCCATGCTTAACCGGGTGGCGGACTACTACGAGGAGGAGGTCGACAACATGGTCGACACCCTCACCTCGCTGCTCGAGCCCTTCATCATCGTGGTGCTGGGGTTGCTGGTCGGCGGCCTGGTGGTTTCCATGTATCTGCCGATCTTCGAGCTGGGCAGCGTGGTTTGAAGGCTGGTAAGGAGTTTGGGGTAGAGAGGTTGGAGTTGGGGGTGTGGCGAGGACTTGGCCCCTACCCCGTTATTGCTCCTATCCTCCCCACGCTTCACCGCTCACTCCTCACTCTTCACCCCTTACTCCTCACTCTTCACCCCTTACTCCTCACCCTACACCCCATACTCCGCCGGCAACGGCCCCTGCCTGGCCCTTCAGCTCGCCTGACGGACCGCGGCCGGGGGTTCCGGCAGGGGGGCGTTCATGGCCGAGACCACCACCGGTCGCAGGCGACGCACCAGGTCGCGCACCGTGATGTGCTCGTCGTAGTCCTTCTCGGCGATATCGCGCAGCGCATCCAGGCCCGACAGGGTGAAGATCACCGTGCCCAGCATGAAGTGCAGCCGCCAGAAGCGCTCGGCATCCGGCAGGTCGGGGGTGGCCCGCCGTACCAGCTCGGTGAAGCGGGTGAAGACGCTGCCGTACTCGTCCTGGATGTAGCGGCGCAGGTGCCCCTGGGCCTGGCTGTAGGCCAGCCCCAGCAGGCGCATGAACACCTTCAGGCTGTTGCGCTCCGCCGGCACCTCCAGCACGGTGCGTGCCATGGTCTCCAGCAGCTCCTCCAGGGGGATCTCGTCGCCCTCCCCCGGGTGGCGCGCCTCGAGCTCGTCCAGGGCGGTATGGAAGCGCGCCGTGAAGGGGTCGAGGTAGCGGGCGAAGACCGCCTGGATCAGCGACTTCTTGGAGCCGAAGTGGTAGTTGACCGCCGCGAGGTTGACCTTGGCCTTGCTGGTGATGTTGCGCAGCGAGGTCTCGGCGAAGCCGCGCTCGGCGAACAGCACCTCGGCGGTATCGAGGATGCGGGTAACGGTATCGGGCTGAGCCATGGCGTGCGTCCGGGTTGGAAACATTTGTTTGAATATATGTCGAGTGTATGACACCCAAGGGCCTCGCCTCAATGCGCACAGGACCCTGCGTTTGAAACGGGAAAGCCTGGAGCTCGTTGCCCGCGTTGCCAGGCCGGGTGCGGGCGCGTCTGGGAGGGCACGGAAACGCTGATCCGGCCTTTTACTGGATGGATACCCATGCTGTATACTTGCCCAATAGACGAGCAGCATGGCTGCCACCCACCGCTCCCGCCCCGGAGGTCGCATGACTCGCCCCCTCACCCCGCGCCAGCAGAATGTCTACGACTTCATCGTCAAGACCATGAACGAACTGGGCTACCCCCCGACCCGGGCCGAGATCTCCCGCGCCCTGGGCTTCAAGTCGCCCAATGCCGCCGAGGAGCACCTGCGGGCCCTGGAGCGCAAGGGCGCCATCCGCATGATCCGCGGCACCTCCCGGGGCATTCGCCTGCCGGCCCAGGAGCCGGAGGCCGCGGCCCCCGATGCCCCCCAGGACGACGCCCCCCAGGGCCTGCCGATCATCGGTGAGGTGGCCGCCGGCAGCCCGATACTGGCCGCCGAGCATATCGACCGCTATTGCCCGCTGCCGCCGGAATACTTCACGCCCCGGGCCGATTACCTGCTGCGCGTTCGCGGGCTGTCCATGAAGGACGTGGGCATCCTGGAAGGCGACCTGCTCGCCGTGCATCGTACCGAGCGGGTCCGTGACGGCCAGATCGTGGTGGCCCGCCTGGAGGACGACGTGACCGTCAAGCGCTTCCATCGCAAGGGCCACACCGTGACCCTGGAGGCCGAGAATCCCGACTTCGCCCCCATCGAGGTGGACCTACGCCACCAGGCGCTGGAGATCGAGGGGATCGGGGTGGGCGTTATACGTGGCGGCAATGGCCAGGCCCTGGGCTAACCCCCTAACCCCTCCTGCTGGCCGGTGACACCCTCACCGGCCAATACTTCCGTCATGACCCAGCGACTCCGCAAGATCCTGCATGCCGACTGCGACTGCTTCTATGCGGCCGTGGAGATGCGCGATGACCCCAGCCTGCGGGAGATACCCATCGCCATCGGCCGCTCGCGCGAGCATCGCGGAGTCATCGCCACCTGCAACTACCCCGCCCGGTCCTATGGCATCCACTCCGCCATGCCCACCGCCCGGGCCCTGCGCCTCTGCCCGCAGCTGACCCTGCTGCCCGGCGACTTCGACAAGTACCGGGAGGTCTCCCGGCAGATCCAGGCCATCTTCCATGAGCTCACGCCCCTGGTGGAGCCCTTGTCGCTGGACGAGGCCTTCCTGGATGTCAGCGACGTGGAGGGCTTCCAGGGCAGCGCCACCTGGATGGCCCAGTGGTTGAAGCAACAGTGCCTGGCCCGCACCGGGATCACCGTCTCGGTGGGCGTGGCGCCCTCCAAGTTCCTGGCCAAGATCGCCAGCGACTGGGACAAGCCCGACGGCCTCACGGTGATTCCTCCCGAGCGGGTCGAGGGCTTCGTGGAGACCCTGCCGGTGAAGAAGCTGCATGGGGTGGGACCGGCCACCGGAGCCCGGCTGGAGGCACTCGACATCGCCACCTGTGCCGACCTGCGCCGGGTGCCGCTGGAGCGGCTGCTCGAGGAATTCGGCAAGTTCGGCCATCGCCTCTACGAGTTGGCCAGGGGCATCGACGAGCGGCCGGTCAGGGTGGAGCGCGAGCGCAAGTCGGTGAGCGTGGAGTCCACCTTCGACCGCGACCTGCCCGACCTGGAGAGCGCCCGGGCGGCCCTGGCGCCGCTGTGCGAGCGCCTGGCGGGTCGCCTGGCCCGCCACGGGCATCCGCCGCTGACCGGCATCTTCGTCAAGGTGCGCTTCGACGACTTCAGCCTGACGACGCTCGAGAGCCGCGGGCTTTCGACCGATCTGGCCAGCTACCAGAGCCTGCTGGAGCAGGCCTGGGCCCGCGCCCATCGCCCGGTGCGCCTGCTGGGCGTCGGGGTACGGCTACTGCCGGAAGATGCCCGGCAGCAGCTCAGCCTGCCGATCTGACGCCTCCGGATCATTCTCTCTCCCGGTCGATCACCCGGACCTCCTGCAAGGCGACCCCGTGGCGCAGGGCCTCGCGGACGATCTCGTCATGGCTCTGCTTCACCGCCAGCCGCCGGATGGCCAGGCGACGGCGAAGGAACAGCAGCTCGACCACTAGCCAGGCCACCAGGAAGCCGGGGACCACGAGCCACTGCCATGGCAGCGGACTGAACAGGCGCATGAGATACAGGCTGGCAGGGGTCAAGAGTACGGCGAACCAGATCTGGTGAAGACCGAAGAAGCGGTTATCTCGCAGCATCTGCTGGCGCAGCAGCCTCGGTGACCGGGCGACAGGGGTAGCTTTGACGTTCACGAAGCCTCTCGGGTCAGTAACGAAAAGGTCACACTATGCCATAACGCGCGACAATGCATGACCCGGCAAGCCCGCATAAGAACCGGCTAATCAATGCCCTGCGACATCCCGGCAGTGTTCCCGCTGTGCAAGAGCCGAGGGCCGAGGAAACCCCAGCTCACCCATTGGCAGCCCGAGGTCGGAGTTTTTCTTCACTCTTCACTCTTCACTCTTCACCCCTATTTGGTATCGATATAGCGGTGATCGTTGAAGGTGGCGACCCAGTCGGGGTGATAGACCAGCAGGATGCTCATCAGCATGCCGGTAATGAAGGCCTCCGAGGGCATCAGCAGGGGCAGGAAGCGGGCATACTCCAGCGCCTGGTGCATGGCGCCGGGATCGCTCGCGCCGAGGGCCATCAGCCCCACCGCGGCGCCGCCGGCCCCCAGCGTGGCCAGGGCGGAGCCGAAGAAACAGCCCACGAAGAGGAACACCATCAGGTGATCGGGCAGGTGCCGATCCACCAGCCGCCAGACCAGGCTGATGACCAGCGCCGGCACCACCCCGGTGACCAGCACGTTGACGCCCAGCAGCGGCCACTCGACCCGCCCCAGCAGCACCATGGCGAGGTTCACCGCGACGATGGAAAGCAGCGCCAGGGGCGCCTTGAAGATCAGCGTCAGCAGGGCGGTAAACATCAGGTGCAGGGTGAGCCAGTCGACCGCCTGGGCGCGCAGCTGCCACAGCAGCATGACCATCACCGTGGCCGCCAGCCAGCGGTGCTGCAGGGCATGGTCGTCGAGCAGCGCCTGCCAGGGGCGCCGGCTCAGCGCCAGCCCGACGAAGGCCAGCGAGACGGCGGCCCCCAGCCACAGCAGCCACGGTACGAGTACCAGCTCGGAAAACGACATCGCGCCTCCGGTTCAGGCGAAGACCACGGTCTTGTTGCCGTGCACCAGCACGCGATCCTCCAGGTGCCAGCGCAGGCCGCGGGCCAGCACGGCCTTCTCCACGTCGCGGCCGAACCTCACCAGGTCGTTGGGCGTATGACAGTGGCTGACCCGATGGATATCCTGCTCGATGATCGGCCCGGCATCGAGTTCCTCGGTCACGTAGTGACAGGTCGCGCCGATCAGTTTCACGCCCCGCTGGTGCGCCTGATGATAGGGCTTGGCACCGGCGAAGGACGGCAGGAAGCTGTGGTGGATATTGATCACCCGCCCGGCATAGCGCTCGCACAGGCTGGGCGGCAGGATCTGCATGTAGCGCGCCAGCACCACGCAATCGGCGCGCGCCTCGTCCACCAGTCGCTGCACCTCGGCGAAGGCCGGCGCCTTGTCGTCGGGACTCACCGGCACATGGTGATAGGCAATGCCGTGCCACTCGACCAGGGCGCGAAGGTCGTCATGGTTGGAGATCACCGCGGCGATGTCGCAATCGAGCTCGCCCGCGGTCCAGCGGTAGAGCAGGTCCACCAGGCAGTGGCTCTCCCGGGACACCATCAGCACCACCCGGCGCCGCTGGCTGGTGTCGTTGAGCGCCCAGTCCATGGCGAATTCGTCGGCGATCGGTGCGAAGGCATCGCGCAGCGCCTCATGGGACATGCCGATCGAATCGGCGAGGATCTCGTAGCGCATGAAGAAGCGTCCCGACTCGAGATCGGAATGCTGGCTGGCCTCGGTGATGGAGCCCCCATACCCGGAAATGAAGGTCGATACCCGGGAGACGATTCCCCGGCGATCGGGACAGGAAACCACCAGTCGATAGTAGTGTGACATCGGATGACCGTTGCGGTTGGGCGGACGAGGGAGTCCGCATTGTAGCGAAATCCGTCCGCCGGGTCAGACCCGCGGGCACCACTCGGCTACCCAGGCGGATAACGTGAGCCACTTGATAAGGGGTTCGTTGTGGGCGCGGGCGACGATCCCGTATAGTGAAGACACATTTCCCGGCCACCTGCCTCCTCGATGCCCCGACCCCGTGTCCAGATTCGTCCCCGCCGCCGCCCGCCGCTGCACTTCCTGCCGCTGGGCGGATGCGGCGAGATCGGCATGAACCTGAGCCTCTACGGCCACGAGGGCGACTGGATCGCGGTGGACTGCGGCATGATGATCCGCCAGGACCTGCCGGACAGCCCGCTGCAGGTGCCCGACCTCTCGACCCTGGCCACCATGGGCATCCGGCCCTCGGCGCTGATCATCACCCATGGCCACGAGGACCATATCGGCGCCGCCGCCTGGCTGTGGCCGAAGTGGGGCTGCCCGATCCATGCCACGCCCCTGGCGGCCGGCCTGCTGCGCGCCAAGTTCGCCGAGCGCGGCCTGCGCCAGGATGCCATCCGGGTCATCGAGCCCGGCGAAGCCCTGGAGACGGGCCCCTTCACCCTGCGCTACCTGCCGCTCACCCACTCCATTCCGGAGAGCTGCGCGCTGCTGCTCGCCGCCGGCGAGCACCGGGTGCTGCACACCGGCGACTGGAAGCTCGACCCCGAGCCGCTGATCGGCCCGGCCGTGGCCCCCGAGACCTATCGCGCCCTGGCCCCGGTCGACCTGGTGGTGGGCGATTCCACCAACGCCCTCCTCCCCGGGCACTCCCGCAGCGAGGGCGAGGTGTCACGGGCCCTGGAGACGGCCATCGGCACCTGCCGGGGCCGGGTGGTGGTCAGCTGCTTCGCCAGCAACCTGGCCCGGGTGCTGGCCATCGGCCGCGCCGCCGAGCGCTGCGGCCGCCGGGTGAGCCTGATGGGCCGCTCCATGGAACGCATGGTGGGCGTGGCCCGGGGGCTCGGCTTGCTGGAAGACTTCCCGCGGCTGGTGCCGGTCTGCGACCTCGGCTACCTGCCCCCGGAGGAGGTGCTGGTGATCGCCACCGGCAGCCAGGGCGAGCCCCGGGCGGCGCTGTCCCGGCTGGCCCGAGGCAACCATCGCCACTTCGAGCTGGAGAGCGGCGACAGCGTGATCTTCTCGTCCCGGACCATCCCCGGCAACGAGCGCCTGATCGCGCGCCTGAAGGACGCGCTGGGCCGCTTCGGCGTCACCCTGTTGGACGACACCAACCACCCGGAACTGCATGCCTCCGGGCACCCCGCCCAGGAGGAGCTGACCACCCTCTATGGCTGGGTACGCCCCCGACGCCTGCTGCCGGTGCATGGCGAGCCGCGCCATCAAGAGGCCCATCGGGCGCTCGCCCGGGAGCTGGGCATCGACGCGCCCCTCGCGCCCCAGAACGGCGACCTGATCCGCCTGGATGCCGAGGGCCTGCACCTCGAGGCGCGCCATCCCCAGTCGCCGCGCATGATTCGCCAGGACGAGGTGGCGCCCCTGCCGGGGCTCGGCGGTGAAGAACGCTCGCGCCATGGGCAGCTTCACCTGGCCTTGACGGTGGCCGCCACCGAGCATGGCTGGACGCGCCTCGGTCGCCTGCTGCTCGATACCAGCCAGTCGTCGCCCCTCGACGAGGACGCCTTCAGTGACTGGCTGGATGACTGCCTCGAGGAGATTCACGTCGATACCCTCGCCGACCTGCGCCTCGCCCTGCGCCCGAGGCTGCTGGCCTGGATGGGCGAGCACCTGCGACGGGTGCCGGAAATCCACCTGCAGATCCTCGCCGCCGAGGCGGAGCTCTCCTCGAGCCCGTCGGACTGACGACGGCTTCCGGCCAGTAAAAAGCTCCCGCCGTAGTGGCGGGAGCTTTTGTGATTGCTGCTTACTGCTTACTGGCTTCGCGACGTCGTCGCTCGGGCTCAGGCGTTGTCGGCCTTCTTCGGCGGACGGCCACGCTTGCGGCGAGGCTGTTCGGGCACCAGATCATCGACGGAGAGGCCCGCTTCATTGATCTGCTCACGGATCTCCGCCAGCTTGCGAGCCTTCAGCGCTTCATCTTCCTGGCGACGACGCTCTTCATCGTTTTTCTGCTCGATGACCTCACCGATGACCTCGGCGAGCTTGTGCAGTTGCTCCATGCTGAGCTGACGAGCCGCAGCACGCGCCACGTTCTTGTTGCGAGCGATGCGCTCCAGGGATTCGTTGGACATTGCCCCCTCCGTATCGGGAATTCTCAGGTTCGGTTGTGACTAACCGGGCCATATCGAAAGTATATTCGTCGATACCCATTTGGCAAGAATAGTCGAGGAAAATTCCCGACCATCGTGGATGGGAATCCTCGAGAAGAAAAATGAAGGGGGGAAAAAACCGGGAAGGAAACGAAGGGCAGCACAGCCATGACCCGCCGGAAAAGGCGCTGCCCTTCCCGACGGGTCGAGGGGAATCAGCCGCCGGTCATGTTCATGAAGCGCACCACCTGAACATCGCCGTCGGTGGTGAAATGGTGGCGCTCCGGCTTGAGCGGCATCGCCTCGACGATGGCCTCCTTGAGGGCATCGATATCGCCGGGGTGGCGACGCAGCACGGCGCGCAGGTCCACCGAGTGCTCGTTGCCGAGACACAGCAGCAGGCGCCCTTCCACCGTGACGCGGACCCGATTGCAGGTCGAGCAGAAGTTATGGCTATGGGGCGAGATGAAGCCCACCCGGGTCTCGCTGTCCGGCATGCGGAAATAGCGCGAGGGCCCGAGGGTCGACTCGGTGGTGGGAATCAGGCGGTGGCGACGCTCGATCAGCGCCTGCACCTCGTCGCTGGAACAGAAGGTCTCGGCCCGCGAGTGGTCCGAGACGTCGCCCAGCGGCATCTCCTCGATGAAGCTGATATCGATGCCTTCGCCACGGGCGAAGTCGACCAGGTCCACGACCTCGTCGTCGTTGCGGCCCTTGAGGATGACCGCATTGAGCTTGATACGCTCGAAGCCGGCCTCGCGGGCCGCGCGAATGCCATCGATGACCCTGGCCAGCTCACCGGTGCGGGTCAGCCGACGGAAGCGCTCGGCATCCAGCGAGTCGAGGCTGATGTTGAGCCGCTGGAGCCCCGCCTCGCGCAGCCGCGGGGCGAACTTGCGCAGGCTCGCCCCGTTGGTGGTCATGGCGAAGTCCTTGAGCCCCGGCAAGGCGCCGATGTCGTCCACCAGGCGGTCGATGTCGCGGCGGACCAGCGGCTCCCCGCCGGTCAGGCGGATCTTCTCCACGCCCATCTCGGTGAAGGCCCGGGCCACCAGCGACAGCTCCTCGAGGGTCAGCACCTGGGCCCGCGGCAGGAAGGTCATCTCCTCGCTCATGCAGTACACGCAGCGGAAGTCACAGCGGTCCGTGACCGAGATGCGCACGTAGCGCACTCGCCTGCCGAAGTCGTCGATGAGCTCGTCGTTCATTCTGAAGTCTCCCAGCGTCGGGCGTCTCGATGATCACCCTCGCGTTCGGCCACCCAGTAGGCACCGCTGGCCGTGTGTTCCTTTTTCCAGAAGGGCGCGCGGGTCTTGAGGAAATCCATGATGAAGTCACAGGCCTCGAAGGCCGCGCGCCGATGGGCACTGGCCACCACCACTAACACGATAGGATCCCCCGGGGCCAGGTGGCCGATGCGGTGGATCAGCCTCACGCCCTGGAGCGGCCAGCGCTGCTCGGCCTCGGCGACGATCTCGGCCAGGGCCGACTCGGTCATGCCGGGATAATGCTCCAGGGTCAGGGCCTGGACCTCGGGCCTCTCGTTGAAGTCGCGCACCAGCCCGGTGAAGCTGACCACCGCGCCGATATCGCTGCGCCCACGGGTCAGGGCCTGCTGTTCGAGGCCCGCATCGAAGCGCTCCTGCTGCACACGAATCATCCCGCTAACCCCCCGTCACCGGTGGAAAGAAGGCCACCTCGTCCTCGGCGGTCAGCGGGGTGGCGTTGCCCGCCATGACCTGATTGACCGCGCACAGCACCCGGCCCTCCTCGAGGCCGGCGAAGCGCGAATCCCTGGAGGTGAGCAGCGCCTTGAGGCCGGCCACGTCGGCGCTTTCCAACTCGTCGAAGGGCACCGAGACCTCGCCCACGCCGAGCCGCTCGCGAAGCTCGGCCAGGCACTTGACGCGGATGCAGGGCTCGCCCATGGCACAGCGCACGCCCAGCGATACCTCCCCGGTGGCGCCCTCGCCGGTGACGATCGGCGCCGGCTCCAGGGCGGCCGGGCCACGCTGATAGTCGCCGGACTTGCCGCCGGTCTTGGCCTCCAGGTGGATGCTGCCGATCTCCATGTCCTTGTCCACGGCCTTGCACATATCGTAGAGGGTCAGGCAGGCCACCGACACGGCGGTCAGCGCCTCCATCTCGACGCCCGTGCGGCCGGTCAGCCGGCAGGTGGCACTGACATGCACGCAGGAGGCGGCCTCGTCCAGGCGAAAGTCGACGCTCACCTTGGACAGCGCCAGGGCATGGCACAGCGGGATCAGCTCGTGGGTGCGCTTGGCGGCCTGGATGCCGGCGATGCGCGCCGTGGCCAGCACATCGCCCTTGGGCAGGTCGCCATCGGCCAGCAGGGCCAGGGTCGCGGGGCGCATCTGGATGATGCCGGAAGCCCGCGCCTCGCGGCGGCTCTCCGCCTTGTCGCCGACATCGACCATATGGGCTTCACCGCGGGGATTGAGATGGGTCAGGCTCATGGATTCAGCGCCTCAAGACAGTCGAAAAAGGGGTTGGATGGTCACCGCCTCGCCGGCCTCGACGCTGTCGCGCCGGGCGTCGAGTTCGATCAGGCAGTCGGCGGCCACCATCGAAGACAGGATGCCGGAGCCCTGGGCGCCGGTGTCGCGCACCCACAGCCGGCCGGCCTCGTCGCAGCGGGTGACCCCGCGCAGGAAGTCGGTGCGCCCGGTGCGGCTGCGCAGGGGCGTCTCGGCCAGCGCCGTCAGCCGTCGCGGGGCCACCTCCGCCCTGCCCTGCAGCCGGCCCAGCAGGGGCACCACGAACTGCAGGAAGGTGACCATGGTCGCCACCGGGTTGCCCGGCAGGCCGAGGAAGGGCACCGCCCGCGCGCCGAGCTGGCCGCAGGCCAGCGGCCGCCCCGGGCGGATGGCGATGCGCCAGAAGGCCAGGCGCCCCACTTCCTCCAGCGCCTGGCGGGTGAAGTCGGCCTGGCCCACCGAGACGCCGCCGCTGGTGATCACCAGGTCGGCCCGCTCGGCGGCATCGCGCAGCGCCGCGATCGTCGCGGCCCGATCGTCGGCGAGGATCCCCAGGTCGAGCAGCTCGGCGCCCTGCTCGCGCAGCAGGCCGGCGAGGCTGAAGCGATTGGCATCGAAGATCCCGGCCGGGGGCAGCGCCTCGCCCGGCGGCGTGACCTCGTCGCCGGTGGAGAACACCGCGACCCGGGGCCGACGATGCACCGCCGCCTCGGCCTGCCCCAGCGAGGCCAGCAGGCCGAGCTCGGCGGCGCCGATGCGGGTGCCGGCGGCCAGCGCCCGCTGGCCACGGGCGATGTCCTCGCCGGCCTGGCGCACGTGCTGGCCGCGCCTGACCCGTTCGGGATGCTCCACGCGCACGGCCTGCCCCGTCGTCTCGAGTTGCTCGCGCATGATCACGGTGTCGGCCCCGGCGGGCAGCGGCGCCCCGGTGGTGATGGCAACGCAGTCGCCGGGCGCGAGGGTCGCGCCATGGGAACGGCCGGCCAGCACCTCGCCGACCCGGCGCCAGCTCTCGGGCGGCGAGCCGGCGACGGGCCAGGCCAGGGCGATGCCGTCCATGGCGGCATTGGTGTTCTGGGGCACGTCGATGGGCGAGAACACGTCCTCGGCCAGCACCCGGCCGTAGAGGGCGTCCAGGCCGACCCGCTCCACCGCCAGCGGCGTCGGCACCAGCTCGGCCAGGGCGGCGTCGGCCTGCTCCGGCGTGAGCATGCGCTCGCCGAGATCGAAGCAGGAGAGCGTCATGCCGGGCGGCCCTCCCGGCGCGGGTGGCGCGCCTCGGGCCAGCGCGCGGGCCAGGCGGCGACCCAGTCGGCCAGCGCCTCGAGGTCGTTGAGCTCCAGCGCCTCGACGCCTTCGGGCAGGGGCACGACGACGTCGCTGGCCACCGCCTTGACCCAGGGATCCTCGGCCACGCGCAGCGGCTTGCCCACCGCGGGACGATGCAGCTCCAGCTTGGGCAGCGGCCAGGCCTTGAAGCCCTCCACCAGAATCAGGTCCGGGGCCTGGGGGCGGACCATCTCGACCAGCTCGGCGAGGTCCGCCTCGTCGCGCCCCGGGGTCTCCATCATCATCGCGATGCGCGCCCGGGAGGCCACCAGCATCGGCGCGGCGCCGGCCTGGCGCAGGCGATGGCTGTCCTTGCCCGGCTGGTCGACGTCGAAGCCGTGGTGGGCATGCTTGATCACCGCCACGCGTAGCCCTCGGCGCCGCAAGGCGGGCAGCAGGCGCTCCAGCAGGGTGGTCTTGCCGGTGCCGCTCCAGGCGGCGATGCCGAGCAGCGGCAGGTCGTCGCGCAGGGTCAGGGTGGCGGGTAGCGAATCGCTCATCGGCGCGCAGACTCCTTGCCGTGCAGGCGCTCCAGGCGCTGCTTCTCGTCGTGGGTGTTGAGGTTGGCGAAGGCGTCGGGACAGTCGGAGACATCGACGCGACACCAGGCATGCCGGTCATACCAGCGGTCGATCTTGCGCTCGCCCTGGGCCAGGGCCCGGGCCAGGTCGTCGACCAGCGAGCGGCGGATCAGCGCCACCACCGGATGCAACCGCTCGCCGTCATCGGCCACGGCGATATCCATCGCGCCGATGCCCCCCACCAGCCGCGCCACCAGGTCGTCGGGCAGTGCCGGGCTGTCGCACGGTACCACCACCACCCAGGGGGTCCGGGCGGCGTGGAGGCCGCTGTAGATGCCCATCAGCGGGCCCTGGTAGCCGGCCTCGGCGTCGCGGATCACCCGGTCGCCCTGCTCGGCATAGGCCTCGAGATGGCGATTGGCGTTGATCAGCACCTCGGATACCCGCCCGACCAGCGGCGCGCAGGCGTGGGCCACCAGCGGGCGGCCGGCGAACGGCTCGAGGCCCTTGTCGCGCCCGCCCATGCGGCGCCCCTGACCCCCGGCCAGCACCAGCCCGGTGAGGTCGTCTCGGTGGATCATCAATACTCCAGTGAATTGCTCAGGCATACGCTCATGATGCCTTAGCCACGCGATGGGTGCCATGGCCGCCGCGCACGCGCCATTCCCCGGCATGACGCCGATCAAGCCGCGGCTTATCGAGACCGCCGTGAAACGGTATCATCCGTCAACAATTTTCCACGACCACTCACTTCAGGCTCGCGGCCGATGCCGCCGACAGGAACGACGATGGATGAAGGATTCGACGTGGGCGCCCGCCTGCGCCAGCTGCGCCAGGAACGTGGCCTCTCGCAGCGGGAGCTGGCCAAGCGCGCCAAGGTGACCAACAGCAGCATCTCGCTGATCGAGCAGAACAGCGTGAGCCCCTCGGTGAGCTCGCTGAAGAAGATCCTCGATGCCCTGCCGGTGTCGATCACCGCCTTCTTCGCCGGCGACGAGCACAGCCAGCCGCGCCCCTTCTACAAGGCCTCGGAGCTCACCGAGATCGGCGATGGGGTGCTGTCATGGCGGTTGGTCGCCGCACGCCGGCCGGACCGGCGCATGTCGCTACTCCACGAGCGCTACCCGCCCGGGGCCGATACCGGCGACGAGATGCTCGAGCACGAGGGCGAGGAAGGCGGCGTGGTGGTCGAGGGCGAGATCGAGATCACCGTGAACGGCGAGGTCGCGATACTGGAAGCCGGCGACGCCTACTATTTCGACTCGCGCCTGCCCCACCGCTTTCGCAACGTCGGCGACCGCGAATGCGTGATCGTCAGCGCCAATACCCCGCCGTCGTTCTCGGATGGCGGGGAAGAGCTTCACCACGGCTAAGCCCCCTCGCCTGGGGGCCGGCGCGACAGCCAGCAACGGCACTGCTCCTATCATTCTGCAGGACGGTTTTTTCTTGACAATGGGATGGTGCCTCACCAACCCCGTCCCATGTCCTAGGACACGGGACGCGAGGTATTGATGAAAACGCTTCCCGATGACTGGCGGGACTGGGCCTTGGATGACGCCGATATCGACTTGCCCGGCAACGGCTTGCCTGGGCTCGAAGACGATCAGCTTGCCACCCGCTATAGCGTGAGAGCCTTGGCGGAGGAAACCGGGATCAGCAAGAGCCAGGCTAGTCTGTCCTTGCAGCGTTGTCTGGAAGTCGGTCTGATTCGCAAGGATCGCAGGACCGGCGCACCGCGCGCTAATGTCCGGGCCCTGTTCAACTTCATCATGCATGGGGTGCGCTATGTGTTTCCGGCCAAGCCCGGCGAAATCACCCGCGGCATTGCGACTACCTTCGCCGCGCCGGTACTGGAGGGCCGGCTGTACAGCTCGGGGGAACTGCTGATGGTGTGGCCGGATGCCCGGGGGAACAGCAAAGGCCAGGCCATCGAGCCGCTGTTCAAGAGTGCGCCCTATGCGGTGCGTCGAGATAGGGAGCTGTATGCCATGCTGGCCTTGGTCGATGCCATCCGGCTGGGCCATCCCCGCGAGAGCAAGCTCGCCGCCGAGAGGCTGGCGGAGTATCTGGGGTAACAAATGAGCCTTTTCGACGACCAGTGCGTCATGCTCCGCCAGGTAGCCGAGGCCCTCGGGGCCGAGCTTCGCGACCAGGTGGCCTTCATAGGGGGCTGTACGACCGGACTCCTGCTGACCGACCCTTTCACCCGCGAGCAGGTGCGCAGCACCGATGACGTGGACCTGATTATCGGTGTCATGACCTACGCCAGCCTATGACCTCTTTGGATATGCCGTGCAGATCCAGACCAGGGATCCGGATCGCGAAACGCTGCTTTTCGCGAGGCTGGAAGTCTTGGCCGGGGAGAAAGGCTGATGCAGGCCAGCTGGTTCAGCCGGCAAGGCGGCGAGCGAACCCGCAATAGCGATGCCGCAGCCGTGGGGCAACAAGGCCAGCATGTCTGGGCGGTCGGGTCCGGGCGCCTTGATCAGATCGATCGGATGTCAGACGCCGACAACCTTGGCCATTGCCAATACGCATGAACCTGTTCCGGTCAAGTCAGCGCGCCTGGCGATCAGCAGGAGGGCGAAAGATGCCTCGCTAACTCCTGTGACGGCGCCCCACCCGCATGGGCGGGGCGCCGTCACTCCTCCTCGGCCCTGGGCAGCACCCAGTTGAGCACGATGCCCACCAGGGCGGCGAGGCTCACGCCCTGCAGGGTGAACTGCCCGTTGCCGAACTGCATGCCGCCGATGCCGAACACCAGGATCAGCGATACCACCACCAGGTTGCGCGGCGAGGTCAACGGCTTGCCGGCGCGCACCAGGGTGTTCATGCCGACCACCGCGATGGAGCCGAACAGCAGCGTCATGATGCCGCCCATCACCGGGCCGGGAATGGTCTGCAGCACCGCGCCGAGCTTGCCGAGGAAGGACAGCAGGATGGCGATGCAGGCGGTGATCACCATGATCCAGGGATTGAAGGCCCGGGTCAGGGTCACCGCCCCGGTCACCTCGGAGTAGGTGGTATTGGGCGGCCCGCCGAACAGCGCCGCGGCACTGGTGGCCAGGCCGTCGCCCAGCAGGGTGCGATGCAGGCCGGGCTTCTCGAGGTAGTTGTGGCGGGTTACCGAGCCGATGGCCACCATGTCGCCGATATGCTCCACCGCCGGGGCGATGGCCACGGGCAGCATGAACAGCACCGCGGCCCAGTGGAAGCTCGGCGCGACGAACTCGGGCAGCGCCAGCCAGGCCGCCTCGCGCACGGGCGTGAAGTCGACCACCCCCATCAGCACCGAGAGGCCGTAGCCGACGGCGATGCCGCCCATGATCGGCACCAGCCGGATCAGCCCGCGGCTGAACACCGCCAGCACCAGGGTCACCAGCAGGCTCGTCATCGACAGGAAGATCGCCGGGCCGTAGCCGATGGCCTCGCTGGTCTCGCCGGTGGCCATGTCCACCGCCACCGGTGCCAGCGCCAGGCCGATGACCATGATCACCGGCCCCACCACCACCGGCGGCAGCAGGCGATGCAGCCAGGCGGTGCCCTTGAGGCGCACCAGCTGCGAGATCACCACGTAGACCAGGCCCGCCGCCAGCAGGCCGCCGAGGGTGGCGGGGATGCCGAAGTTGGCCACCGAGCCCTGGATCGGCGCGATGAAGGCGAAGGACGAGGCCAGGAAGACCGGCACGCTCACCCGGGTCACGCCATGGAAGACCAGGGTACCGAGGCCGGCGGTGAACAGTGCCACGTTGGGGTCGAGGCCGGTGAGCAGCGGCACCAGCACCAGGGCGCCGAAGGCCACGAACAGCATCTGGGCACCGACCAGCAGGGTGCGAATCGGGGTATCGACCGGCAGGGGGGCGGCCGCCGAGGTATCGGACATGGATGGGGCTCCTGGGCATCGGGCAGTGGCGTCGCGCGGCATTCTAGCAGCCTCTCCGCGGTTTGGGGCCTCCCTGGCGCGGGGAGAGCCTGAAAGCCCGTTCTCCTGACACCCCCACGACTAGACGCCTTAGACGGGCTTTCCAGTTTCGCAGCAGAATAGGCGCCGGGGACAAGGCGGAGCGAGGGTCCTTTGCCATGGATGGCAAAGGTAGCGCCCAAGGAGGGGTTCACAGCGCCCTCGCTAAGGCTTGTCGCCGGACAAGCCCACCTCCAGCGATTGCGGTTTGAAAGGACCTCTTAAGTCCCCTCCCCCAGGCGCTCGTCGTGAGTCTCCGGCGCGTCGGCGAAGTACTCGGCCATGCGCGCCTCGGCCTGGTCGCCGAAGAGGATGTCGCAGGCCTCGCGCAGCCCCGGCGAGGTACGGATGGTCGCCTGTGGCACCACCTGGGAGATCTTCGAGCGACGCCGCAGGAAGTCCTCGAGCCGGGTGACCATCTCGCGACGCCGGGTCAGTTTGAGCTCGCCACGCAGGTACTCGGTCCCCGCGATCAGCACCTCGCCCTGCCGCGGGTCCTGGCGGATGTCCTCGAGTACCTCCAGGGCCTGGGCGCCATAGCGACGCCAGAGTCGCAGGCTCAGCGGCTCGGAGGCATGCGCGGCGGTCATGGCGTCCAGCGCCATCAGGCGCGCCTGGTGCATGAAGGTCTCGCGCAGCGAAACAGCGGGCTCGCCGTACCAGCGATAGCGCGGATGGGGCAGCGTCACGCCGAGCCGCCCCACCTCCTCGACCACTTCCTCGCCGACGTTGAGGCAGTCCGTCAGCTTGCCGCCGAAGATGCTCAGGTGGCGGGCCTCGCGGTCGATGTCGATGGCATGCTTGCGCGACAGGTTGAGGAAGTCCCGCTCGCCCCCGTTGCTGGGCCTCACCGCCAGCGGCCGAACGCCACAGCGGGTGGCGATGATATCGGCCGGACTCAGGGGCGTCTCGAGCGCCAGGCGCTTGTTGATGTTGTCGAGCACGAACTGGATGTCGTCGTCCGTCACCTCGACCTCGGGCGAGTCGACCCGGGTATCGGTGGTGCCGATGCAGGTGCGCGCGCCCATCGGGATGACGAAGAACAGCCGCCCGTCGTCGGCGAAGAACGCCAGCACGCGACGGTGCTCGGTGAGGCGCGGCACGATCAGGTGGATGCCCTTGGAGAAGACATGCCGGTGCTCGGTCTGCTGGCCCGAGAGGGCGTTGTGTTGGTCCACCCAGGGGCCGGCGGCATTGATCAGCACCTTCGAGCGGATCTCGAAGGTATCGCCGTCGATGACGTCGCGACCCCGGGTCACCCAGAGCTCCCCTTCCCGACGTGACCCCAGGGACTCGACGTAGTTGGCGGCCACGGCACCGAAGTCCAGGGCCCCGCGCACGAAGTTGAAGACGAAGCGGGCATCGTTGTCGTGCAGGTAGGCGTCGGAATACTCGAAGCCGCCCAGGGCATCGTCGGTGTCGATGATCGGCTCCCGGGCCTTGATGTCGGCGGCCCGGAGGAAATGCGGCCGGCGGGTGAAGCCGCTGCCCATCAGCCAGTAGAGCCAGGTGCCGGCCCAGGGGTACAGGGGATGATGGCGAAAGCCCTTGTTGATGGTGGTCAGGAAGCGGATCTCCTGCACCGTGGAGGGATAGCTCTTGATCAGGTGGTTGCGGCTCTTGCAGAGCTTGCGCACCAGCGCGAAGTCGCCACTCTCCATGTACTTGATGCCGCCCCACACCAGGTTGGACGACTGCATGCTGGTGCTGCCGGCGAAGTCACCGCGATCGATCAGCGCGACCCGCGCGCCCTTGCCGCTGAGTGCGGCGGCGGCGGACGCGCCGTTGATACCGGCACCGATGACCAGCACGTCGAACACCGACTCGGGCAGCTTGCGTAGATTGGTCTGTCGTAGTTGCATGTCTGGCCCTTATCTGGAAGCAAAGAGGCCCCGCTCGGCCTGCGCCGAGCGGGGCCCTGGGTCCCGTTCAGGCAACCGTTCACACTGCTGTCGTGTCCTGTCGCTTGCCGACAGGCCGAGGCAGGTCCGTTGACCTGCCCAGCGTGATCAACGTGTGCCGGCGGCCATCCACTCCTCCATCATCTCGTCGTAGGGCACGGTGGTTCCCTGCGGCATCTCGTTGTCCAGCTCGGCCTTGGGCGAGCCGTCCTGGGAGAGCCAGTGCTCGGGGTCGCTTTCCTCGTTGAGGTTGGGGGCATAGGTCTCGAAGACCTTGGCCCGCGCCAGGCGCGCCATGATGCTGTCCAGGTCCCCGGCCAGGTTGTCGAGGGCTTCCTTGGGCGAGATGTCCCCGCTGACGGCGGGCGACAGGTTCTGCCACCACAGCGGCGCCATGCGCGGATAGTCCGGCACGTTGGTGGAGGACGGCGTCCAGTTGGACTCGTTGGGGCTGCGGTAGAACTCCACCAGGCCGCCGAGCTTGGGCGCCATCTCGGTCATCTGCTCGGAGAAGATGTCGGAGCGGCGGATCGGCGTGAGGCCGGCCATCAGCTTCTCCAGCGAGACGGTCTTGGCGACCGTGAACTGGGCGAACAGCCAGGCGGCGGTGCGGCGGTCCTCGGGGGTGGAGTCGAAGAAGGTCCAGGAGCCCACGTCCTGGTAGCCGACCTTCATGCCCTCCTCCCAGTACGGACCGGTCGGCGACGGCGCCATGCGCCACTTGGGCGTGCCGTCGTCCTCGGTGACCGGCAGGCCCGGGTCGGTCATGTCGGCGGTGAAGGCGGTGTACCAGAACATCTGCTGGGCGACGTTGCCCTGGGCCGGCACCGGCCCCGCCTCGCCGAAGGTCATGCCGCTGGCCTCGGGGGGCGCGTACTGCTCCAGCCAGTCGACCATCTTGGTGACGGCGAACACCGAGGCCGGCGAGTTGGTGGCCCCGCCGCGGCTGACGCTGGCCCCCACCGGCTGGCTCTGCTCGTTGACGCGGATGCCCCAGTCGTCGACCGGGTTGCCGAAGGGCACCCCGGGGCTGCCCATGCCGGCCATCGACAGCCAGGAGTCGTGGAAGCGCCAGCCCAGCGACGGGTCGCGGCGCCCGTAGTCCATGTGGCCGTAGACCTTGGTGCCATCGATCTCGCCGACATGCTCGGTGAAGAACTCGGCGATGTCCTGGTAGGCGGTCCAGTTGGTGGGCACGCCGAGGTCGTAGCCGTAGAGCTCGCGGAACTGGTCCTGCAGGTCCTCGCGCTGGAACCAGTCGTAGCGGAACCAGTAGAGGTTGGCGAACTGCTGGTCGGGCAGCTGGTAGAGGCTGCCGTCCGGGCCGGTGCCGTACTGCAGGCCGATGAAGTCCTGGAGGTCCAGGGTCGGCAGGGTGTAGTCCGCCCACTCGTTGTCCATGGCATCGGAGAGGTTGACGGTGGTGCCATAGCGGATGTGGGTGCCGATGGCATCGGAATCGTTGACGTAGGCGTCGTAGATGTTGCGACCGGACTGCATCTGGGTCTGCATGTTGTTCACCACATCACCCTCGCCGATGATGTTGTGGGTGACGTCGATGCCGGTCAGCTCGCCGAAGGCCTCGGCCAGCACGTCGCGCTCGTAGATGTGGGTCGTCAGGCCCTCCGCCACGGTCTTGATCTCCATGCCGCGGAAGGGCTCGGCCGCCTTGGCGAACCACATCAGCTCCTCGATCTGCTGCTCGCGGGAGAGCGTCGACTCCTGGAAGTGCTCATCGACCAGCCGCTCGGCGATGGCGCGGGCGTCGTGACTGTCGGCGTGCAGGGCGCCGCTGGCCAGCATGACACCGGCCGCCAGCAGAGAGCGTCGCATTGTTGTCGCTTGCATATTGACCTCTTCGTTTGTTGTCGTTCGTCCATGAAGCCTGTGTTCCATGGCGGGAGCCCATGGCCTTGCAGTCAGTCAGCCCCAGCGCATCAGGATCAGTAGCCAGAGAAACGATGTGCCCAGGGCCAGCCAGATGCTGAGCGGGGTAAAGCCCACGACCAGCAGATGGATGTAGGCGGCGGAAAGCAAGCCGATGAACAGCCGGTCTCCCCGCGTGGTCGCGATCGGCAGGAAGCCCTTGCGCTCGATCGAGGGTGAGGCGACTTCCCAGGCGGTCATCCCGGCCAGCATGGCCGCGATGGTCGAGAAGAAGATCGTGGTCGGCGTGGTCCAGACCATCCATTCCATGTCGTGCCCTCCTCAGGTCCGGCCCAGGGCGAAGCCCTTGGCGATGTGGTTGCGAACGAAGTAGACGACGACGATGCCCGGCAGGATGGTCAGGGTGCCGGCGGCGGCCAGTGTCCCCCAGTCGATCCCCGAGGCGCCCTTGGTCTGGGTCATGACCGAGGCGATGGGCTGGGCATTGGTGGCGGTCAGGGTGCTGGCCAGCAGCAGCTCGACCCAGGAGAACATGAACAGGAAGAACAGCGTGACGCCGATCCCCGAGCTGATCATGGGAATGAAGATCCTGACGAAGAACTTCGGGAAGCTGTAGCCGTCGATGAAGGCGGTCTCGTCGATCTCCTTGGGTACGCCGCTCATGAAGCCCTCGAGGATCCATACCGCCAGGGGGATGTTGAACAGGCAGTGGGCCAGGGCCACGGCGATATGGGTATCGAAGAGCCCGACCGTGTAGTAGAGCTGGAAGTACGGCAGCAGGAACACCGCCGGCGGTGCCATCAGGTTGGTCAGCAGCCAGAAGAACAGGTGCTTGTCGCCGATGAACTGGTAGCGGCTGAAGGCATAGGCCGCCGGCAGGGCCACCGCGATGCTGATCGCCATGTTCATCACCACGTAGGTGATGGAATTGACGTAGCCCATGTACCAGCTGGAGTCGGTGAAGATCCTGGCGTAGTGCTCGAGGGTGAAGTCCTCGGGCCACAGGGTCAGCCCACCGAGGATCTCGGTGTTGGACTGGAAGGACATGTTGAGCAGCCAGTAGATCGGCAGCAGCACGAAGACGATATAGGCCGCCATCAGGCCACGCTTGCGCCACTGGCGACTCACCGGGCGTGCCTGGCGACGGCGCCTTGCATCGGCGGCCGCCGCCTGCTTGCGCACGGCCTCGGGGGTGGTGGGCATCGAATCGGTCATGTCAGGCCTCCCCATCCTGCTTGTCCTTCTGCATGTTCATGATCGCGGTGTAGAACACCCAGCTGACGAGCAGGATGATCAGGAAGTAGATCAGCGAGAACGCCGCCGAGGGCCCGAGATCCTGCTGGCCGATGGCCATGGTGGTCAGCGACTGGCTGAGGAAGGTGGTCGAGCTGCCGGGCCCCCCGCCGGTGAGCACGAAGGGCTCGGCGTAGATCATGAAGGAGTGCATGAAGCGCAGCAGTACGCCGATCACCAGCACGTTGGTCAGCTTGGGCAGCTGGATGTAGCGGAACACCGCCCACGTCGAGGCCCGGTCGATCCGCGCGGCCTGGTAGTAGGCATCGGGGATGGAGCGCAGGCCGCTGTAGCAGAGCAACGCGATCAGCGGCGTCCAGTGCCAGATGTCCATCAGGATGATGGTCGCCCAGGCATCCACCGGGCTTGCCGTGATGCTGTAGCCGTAGCCCAGCTCGCGCAGGCTCCAGCCCATCAGGCCGATATCGCCGCGGGTGAATATCTGCCAGATGCTGCCCACCACGTTCCAGGGGATCAGCAACGGCATGGTCACCAGGATCAGCACCGCCGAGGCCTGCCAGCCCTTCCTGGGCATGATCAGGGCGATGCCGATCCCCAGCGGCACCTCGATGGCCAGCACCGTCAGCGAGAAGGCGAACTGGCGCAGCACCGCCGCCTGCAGGGCCGGGTCGTTGAGCATCTCCCTGAACCACTCGGTGCCCGTGAAGAAGCGGGTGTTGGCGTCGAAGACGTCCTGGACCGAGTAGTTGACCACGGTCATCAGCGGGATGATGGCCGAGAAGGCCACCAGCAGCAGCATGGGCAGGATCAACCACCATGCGCGGTTGTTGCGAACTTTATTCATGGCCGATCTCCACGCGGTATTCGTCGACGTACAGGCCGAGGCGATCGTCGGGGAAACGCAGATAGGCCCGCCCGGTCGGGGTCGGCTGGTCCTCCTCGATGCGCGCCTTGAGGGCGGTATCGCCGAGCTTGAGGTAGACGATGGAGTAGGTGCCGAGGTCCTGGGCATGCTCGACCTCGGCCTCCATGCCGCCCTCCACCGGGGACTGGTGGACCTCGATGAACTCGGGCCGGATGCCCAGCTTGACGTTTCTCGAGCGGGCGCCATCGATGGCCCGACGCACCCCCTGCCCCACCGCCAATGCCGTGTCGCCGGCCATCACCCGGCCGTCGCGCAGCGCGACATCGAGGAAGTTCATGCCGGGGCTGCCGATGAAGTAGCCCACGAAGGTGTGGTTGGGGGTCTCGAACAGCTCGCGCGGGGTGCCGAACTGCACCACCTGCCCCTCGTACATCACGGCGATCTTGTCGGCGAAGGTGGAGGCCTCGAGCTGGTCATGGGTGACGTAGACCATGGTGATCTCGAAGCGCTGGTGGATCTCCTTGAGCTTGCGGCGCAGCTTCCACTTGAGCTGGGGGTCGATCACGGTGAGCGGTTCGTCGAAGAGGATCGCCGAGACATCGTCACGCACCAGCCCGCGGCCCATGGAGACCTTCTGCTTCTCGTCGGCGGTGAGGTTCTTGGCCTTGCGCTTGAGCTGCGCCGTCAGCTCCAGCACGTCGGCGACCTCCATCACCCGCTCATGGACCCGGGCCTCGGGGGTCTTCACGTTGCGCAGCGGGAAGGCCAGGTTGTCGTAGACCGTCATGGTGTCGTAGATGACGGGAAACTGGAAAACCTGGGCGATGTTGCGCGCCTCCGGCGGCAACGCATTGACCCGCTCGCCGTCGAACAGCACGTCACCGCTGGACGGCTCCAGCAGGCCGGAGATGATATTGAGCAGGGTCGACTTGCCGCAGCCGGAGGGCCCGAGCAGCGCATAGGCCCCGCCCTGGTGCCAGACGTGATTCAACTCGCGGATGGCATAGTCATTGGGCGACCGGGGATCGGCAAGATAGCTATGGGCGAGGGATTTCAGGGTGATCTCGGCCATCTCACAGGCCTCCCAGGTGGGACGGGATATGCACCACGGCGCCCTGCCGGTCGAAGGCATAGACCTTGCGGGCCGGGAAGTAGAGCGTGACCGGCGCGTCGACCGAAAACGCGTGCACGCCGTCGAGATGCGCCGTCATGTGGAAGCGCTCGTTATGCACGTGCAGGAAGGTCTCGGAGCCGCTGATCTCGGCCAGGTCGACGATCATCTGCACCTCGATGTCATCCTCGGCCCGGGGCGTCAGCGAGATGTGCGAGGCCCGCACGCCGAAGCGGTATTCCCCGGGAGGCAGCGAGCGCAGGTCATCGTTGATGGGGAAATGCAGCCGGCTGTCGAAGGTGACCTGCGTAGCGGAGACGGTGCCGTCGACGATGTTGATCGGCGGTTCGGAGAACATCTCGGCGGTGAGGATATCCCGGGGGCGGTGGTAGACGTCCTCGGTGCGGCCGTACTGCAGCAGTCGCCCCTGGTGGAGCACCGCGGTGTTGCCGCCCAGGGCCAGGGCCTCGGCGGGCTCGGTGGTGGCGTAGACGGCGATGCAGTTGCGCTCGCTGAACACCGCGCGCAGCTCCTCGCGGAATTCCTCGCGCAGCTTGTAGTCGAGGTTCACCAGCGGCTCGTCGAAGAGCACGATATCGGCGTCCTTGACCAGCGCGCGACCCATGGCGGTGCGCTGCTGCTGGCCACCGGAGAGTTCCAGGGGCAGGCGATCGAGGAAGGCCTCGATATGCAGCATCTCGGCGATCTCGCGGACCCGCCGGTCGATCTCGCGCTTCTCGACCCTGGCCAGCTTGAGCGGCGAGGCGATGTTGTCGTAGACGCTGAGGCTCGGGTAGTTGATGAACTGCTGGTAGACCATCGAGACATTGCGCTTGCGCACCGAGCGGCCGGTGACATCCTCGCCGTCCATCAGCACCCGGCCGCGGGTCGGGGTATCGAGACCGGCCATGAGGCGCATCAGCGTGGTCTTCCCGGACAGGGTGCGGCCCAGCAGCACGTTGAAGGAGCCGGGCTCGAGCTCGAGGCTCACCCCCTCGATGTGCGTCTCACCGCCGACCACACGATCGATGTGTTCAAGGATCAGGGACATACAGTTCTCGGCTTTCGTTGTTGTTGACGGTATTCGGGAACGGCTGAGGGAACCCTAGCCGAGATTCGGATACCACCACAAATGTAAATATCCGAAAACCAGGCCAGGACCCCGAGGAATACCGGCCACCCGATCCCAACTTGATGTTTTTAAAGAGCCAGATATCGGTATTGAACTTTTGTCCAAGGCCGACTCCCCCAGCCATGGCAACACGTGACCGAGCGATCAATGTTCGCTACTGAACGAATCCGAACATCAGGAATAAGTAATACCAAGGGTAGGCCAACACCGAGGGAAGTCACACCGGACGCTACCGGGCGTTGCAGTGCCGCCACCTCATCGGACGATGCGGTGCAAGGCGGTTGAGGTGGCACGCTGTGAGGACGACGATCTCGCCAGCCGGCTGCCCCGGCGCTGGCAGGACACCCGACCGACCCGAGCCGGTTCGAGACGCATGGGGGTCATCGAGCGCCTACAGCAGCTGTGGACCCGAGCCCCGTTCCGACAATTCGTCCCAGGGGTTGCGCAACGGGCAATCCTCCATGGACAGGCACCCGCAGCCGATGCAACCGCCGAGCCGATCCCTGAGCTCGGTGAGCCGGGTAATCCGCGCGTCGAGTTCTTCCTTCCATTGGGTCGAGAGTCGTTGCCAGTCCCCGGCGGTAGGGGTCCGCTGGTCCGGTAGCTGCGCCAGCGCCTCACGGATGGTGCCCAGGGGGATGCCGGCTCGCTGAGCGACCTTGATGACCGCGACCCGACGCAGCACATCCCGGCAGTAACGCCGGTGATTGGCCGGGTTGCGCCAGCTGTGAATGAGGCCCTTGGCCTCGTAGAAGTGGAGGGTGGAGACGGCGACCCCGCTTCGGCTGGCCACCTCCCCCACGCCGAGCTCGCGTGGGATGCTGTGCTTGCCCTGAGCCATGCCGGTACCTCGCCTCGAGCGGATGATGCGAAGAACCTAGCATTCGGCCCTTGACCTCAACAATACTTGAGGTCTTAAAACGTCTCCTGCGTACCCGCACAACAGGAGTTGAATGCCATGCAGGAGAAGATCAGAGTCGCCATCATCTACGGCAGCGTGCGTGACGGCCGGATGGCCGATACGGTGGTGAGCTGGGTCAAGCGCCAGCTGAACGAGTGGCCGGCCTTCGCCGTCGACGTCATCGACCCCGCAGGGCGCGACGCCGAGGATGAGGGCGCCCATGATCACAAGCTGGGCGCCGCCGACGGCTTCATCGTGGTCACCCCCGAGTACAACCATTCCTTCCCCGGTGCCCTGAAGAGCCTGATCGACAGCCACTTCTGGGAATGGCAGGCGAAGCCGGTGGCCTTCGTCTCCTACGGGGCCGCCTCCGGCGGCATTCGCGCCGTGGAGCAGCTGCGTGGGGTATTCGCGGAGTTGCACGCGGTGGGGCTTCGCGACGCGGTGATCCTGCCCCAGGTATGGAACCAGTTCGATGAGGACGGCGCCCTGGTCGAACCGGAACGTCCGTCCCGCGCCATGCAGACGCTCCTTGCTCGCCTGCAATGGTGGGCGAGCGCCCTGGCGCATGCCCGTCAGGCCAATGCCTATCAGGAGGCGGTGACATGAGGGATTTCACGATCACGCGGAAGGGTGGTGTCCGGGTACTGGTCCTCGGGCGCGTCCGGGAGGTGATGGAGACGGTGTGCAACGAACTCGCCGACGCCGGGCTCCAGGTCACCGGGACGGTGGAACCGGAGGAGGCCGCAGCGCGCTATCATGCCGGCGAGTTCGCCCTGATCGCCTTCGGAAAGGGCATACCGGCGCCGCTCAGGGACCGCTTGAAACGGAGCTTCTCGGCGCAGCATCCAAACGTGCGCCTGCTCGACACCTTCGCGCCGCGCGCCGCCTGGCAGATCCTCTCCGCCCTGGAGGACGGCCCTGCCGCGCCGCCGGTGGACCTGGCGGCGTATTGCCGGCGCATCGGCTACCGGGGGCCGCGCACGCCGACGCTGGAAACCTTGCGCGCGCTGGTGGAACGACACACGGCCGCCATCGTGTTCGAGGCCCTGGACGTGTTGCTCGGGCACGGTGTCGACCTTGATCCGAGCATGGTCGACCGGAAGCTGATCACCTCCGGGCGAGGCGGCTACTGCTATGAGCAGAACGGCCTGATGAAACGCGTGCTGATGGCGATGGGCTTCGAGGTCGATGGCCTCCTCGCCCGTGTCCGCTGGGGGCAAGCGCCCGGTGCGGCCCCGATGCCGAGATCCCACATGGCCTTGAGAGTGACGATCGACGCCGTGCCCTGGCTGGTCGACGTGGGATTCGGCGGGTGGGGGCCGTCGGCACCATTGCGCATGGACACCGCGGCCCCCCAGGCCACCCGGCACGAAGCGTTTCGGATCTTCCCCTTCGGGGACAGTCTGCTGGTCCAGTCTCGGCCCGATGAGCGATGGTGGCCGCTGTACGAGCTCTCCACCGAGCCGCAACTGGACGCCGACTTCGAACCGTTCAACTGGTATACGTCCACCCATCCAGGGTCGCCGTTCAAGCGCTCGCTGATGGTGGCCAGGACGACCTCGGAGGGGCGATTCACCTTGCTCAACGCCCGTTTGACCATTCGCCGACCGGACGGGGACGTCGACCGGCGGAGGCTCGACGTTGACGGTGTCGAGGCGGCGCTGCGGGAGACCTTCTGCCTGCCCGTCCAGCCGGCGTGGCGGGCGGCGATTCAGCCAGCCGTGGTGAGCGACACGGAACCCGCCGAGGAAGCTTGACCCGCCACGGCGCCTGGGAAGCCCATGCCCGCGTTACCAGGGCGGTCAACAGGAGTCGGCGATGAGGGCTGAATCCTGGTTGAAATCATGTACCGGCAGCCATGCCAGGTCGATATCCACCGACCGCCTGGGCAGGTCGTGCTCGAACAGGTTGTGGGCAGGATGTCGACCAGGAGTCGCACACGGTCGGCATAGCGCCTATCCCAAGTGCTCATCCAGGTCTCCTGGTAGCGTGATCAGATAAGTGGGATGCAGCCGCCCTCCAGGCACCAGCGATCGCTTGCCGCGGCCTAGATCCACATCGTCCATCGGGATCCGGGGCAGCCAGGCATGGCCATGCCTTTCCGCCAGCGCAAGAAACAAGCGCTTGGCCTTGATGCTGGTGCAGTGACACAGCAACATGCCGATCCGGCGCGGCCTCAGGGTCGTCATGCCCTGCATCAGCGCATCGGCTTCATAGATCAAGGCGGCGTCCGGCGGGTCGTTGCATAGCTCCAGCATGGCCCGCTCTGGAGTGGAGCAGACGATGGGCCCCTCAGCGGAGCCGGCCTCCCGCCTGACGAAGCCTCGATCAGCGAGCTGACGGTCCGGCACCTCGGTGGTGAGACGCAGCGCGGGGAGGTCGAAGGGGCCTTTTCCGCAAGCTTCGAATCGTTCGGACAGCGGGAGCTTGGTGGTCCATCCCGGGAGCCGGTCAGGGCCATACAGTGTCACGACGTCTCCTTCGCCCAGGCGCAGATAATGCTCATACCCCTGCCAGGCGAGTGCGAAGCGTCCGCCCACATGAAGCGACAGCTCTTCCCGGAGCTGCAGAGTGCGGACCACGCCCTCCCATAGCAGCCGCCCACCCTTCCTCATGTACACGCCGCGCGCCGGCGACTCCAGCCAGCCGCTGGCCACATAACGACTGACGAGGCTGCTGGAGTAACCATGGGTCCTCAGCCAGCGGCTGGAAGCCAGGCTGGTGTCGTCCAGGTTGGCCATCAGGCGGTTTATTCGCCTTGTATATTGCTCACTCATAGTTGGCAAAATACGTTAATCATAAACCTCAGGCAAAACCTGAGGTTTTCGAAAACGCATGAATACTCACCTTTAGTGCCTTGGTAAGCAATCCGGCAAACCGTGTTGCCAGTGGTGGAAGAGAGAGCATCGGTCAAGAAGCGGCCAGCCGGCGCGAAACCGACTGGCCGGGCAGGCAACAGGCCTCAGCGGGTGCCGAAGATCTTGTCGCCCGCATCGCCGAGACCCGGCACGATATAGCCGTTCTCGTCGAGGTGATCGTCCACGGCGGCGGTGTAGATCTCGATATCCGGGTAGGCGTCCTGCACGCGCTGGATGCCTTCCGGGGCGGCCACCAGCACGATCACCTTCATGTGCTTGCAGCCCCGGTCGCGGAGCATGTCGAGGGTCGCCACCATGGTGCCGCCGGTGGCCAGCATCGGGTCGATGACGATGGCCATGCGCTCGTCCAGGTCGCCCGCGAACTTGGAGAAATACGGCACCGGCTCGAGGGTCGCCTCGTCGCGATACAGGCCGACCACGCTGATCCGCGCGCTGGGAATCAGGTCGTTCACGCCCTCGAGCATGCCGAGGCCGGCGCGCAGGATCGGCACGATGGTGACCTTCTTGCCCTTGAGCTGCTGGACCGGGATCGGCTCGCCGCTCCAGCCGGCAATCTCCCGGGTCTCCAGCTCGAGGTCCTGGGTCGCCTCGTAGGTGAGCAGCTTGGCCAACTCTCCGGCCAGTTCACGGAAACTCTTGGTGCTGATGCCGGCTTCGCGCATCAGCCCCAGCTTGTGCTGGACCAGGGGGTGATGGATGGCATGAACGCTCATGGCGGACCTCGTCGGCGGGGGTTGGGTCGATCCTTCGTCACATGCCGGGCATGTGCCAATTGGACAATATTCTAACCGCATCCCGCCGCGAGGTTAAGCGGACCGAGACCCGTCGCTCACGGCCGGTCCGCTAACGGGGCCTCGGGCAGCTGCCAGTCGATCGGCGTGCGGCCATGCTCGGCCAGGAAGGCGTTGGCCCGGGAGAAGTGGTGGTTGCCGAAGAAGCCACGATGCGCGGAGAGCGGCGAGGGATGCGGCGACTCCAGCACCAGGTGCCGGCGAGTGTCCACCAGGGCCTTCTTCTGGCGGGCATGGCTGCCCCAGAGCAGGAACACCGAGGGGCCGGCGTGCTCGTTGACCGCGGCAATCGCGCGGTCGGTGAAGGTCTCCCAGCCCTTGCCCCGGTGGGAGCCGGCATTGCCCTGCTCCACCGTCAGCGAGGTGTTGAGCAACAGCACGCCCTGGCGGGCCCAGCTCTCCAGGTAGCCGTGATTCACCGGGCAAAAGCCCACGTCCGCGGCCAGCTCCTTGTAGATGTTGACCAGCGAGGGCGGGATACGCACTTCGGGGCGCACCGAGAAGCACAGGCCATGGGCCTGGTTCGGGCCGTGATAGGGGTCCTGGCCGAGGATCACCACCCTGACCCGGTCCAGCGGCGTCAGCTCGAAGGCGCGGAACCAGTTCGAGGAATGCGGATAGATGACCTTGCGGGCGGCCTTCTCGGCGGCCAGGAAGTCGCGCAGTGAGCGCATGTAGGGCGCCTCGAACTCGTCACCCAGCCACTGCTGCCAGCTGTCGGGAAGCGGACAACTCATGGCTCAGCGCTTGACCTGGTCGGCCAGGGGCTCGACATAGGCCACGCCCATGTCCCAGGGGAACTGGATCCAGCAGTCCTGGGCCACCTCGGTGAGGTACTGGTCGACCAGCGGCCGGCCCTCCGGCTTGGCATAGACGGTCACGAAATGCGCCTTGGGCAGCAGCTCGCGCACCTTGCGGGCGGTCTTGCCGGTGTCGACCAGGTCGTCGACCAGCAGCCAGCCGTCGCCGTCATGATCGACGCCCTTCATGACCTCGAGACCGCCCTGCTCCATGCCCTCGTAGCTCTTGATGCAGACGGTGTCGATCAGCCGCACGTTGAGCTCGCGGGCGATCAGCGCCGCGGGGATCAGCCCGCCCCGGGTGATGGCGACGATGCCCTTGAAGTCGCGCTCGACCAGGCGATGGCAGAGCTCGCGCACGTCCCGGTGCAGCTGGTCCCAGGACACGGTGAAATGCTGGTGGTAGCGATGGGTGCTCATCGGGTGTCACTCGTCCTCGGTGAAGGAGCAAACGGAGAAGACACTGTAGCCGGCCTCGCGGATCTTCTCGGCGCCACCGAGATCCGGCAGGTCGACGATGGCCGCGGTCTCCACCACCTGGCCGCCGGTGCGGGTGATCAGCTTGGCCGCGGCCAGCATGGTCCCGCCGGTGGCGATCAGGTCATCGACCACCAGGATACGGTCGCCCGCGCGGAAGGCGTCGGAATGCAGCTCCACCTCGGCCTCGCCGTATTCCAGGGTATAGGTCTCGCTGATGGTCTTGAACGGCAGCTTGCCCTTCTTGCGCACCGGCACGAAGCTGCAGCCCAGCTCGTAGGCCAGCGGCGCGCCGACGATGAAGCCCCGGGCATCGATGGCGGCGACGGCGTCGATGTCCATCTCCTGGTAGCGGTGCACGAAGCTGTCGATCAGCTTGCGAAAGGCGGCGCTGTTCTGCAGCAGCGGCGTGATATCGCGGAAGTTGACCCCCGACTGCGGCCAGTCGGGGACGGTGCGGATCACGGACTTGATGTAGTCACCGTAGATGCTCATCGGGATTCTCGGTTGGTCAGTGTCAGTCGAGGAACAGGAACTTGCCGGCGAAGATCAGCGCCAGCACCACCACGGCCGGGTTCAGGTCGCCAAAGCGCCCGGACAGGGCCTTGATGGCCGCGTAGCTGATGAAGCCCAGCGCGATGCCCTCGGCGATGGAAAAGGTCAGCGGCATGGCCAGCGCGGAGATCAATACGGGGGCGGCTTCGGTGGCGTCGTCCCAGTCGGCATGGGTCAGGCTGCCGGCCATCAGTACCGCCACGTACAGCAGGGCACCGGCCGTGGCATAGGCGGGGATGGAGCCGGCCAGCGGCGAGAAGAACAGGCTGATCAAAAACAGCACGGCCACCACCACGGCGGTCAAGCCGGTACGCCCGCCGGAGACGATGCCGGCGGTGGATTCGATGTAGCTGGTCGTGGTGGAGGTGCCTAGCGCCGCCCCCGCCATGGAGGCGCCACTGTCGGCCATCATGGCCCGGCCGAGGCGCGGCAGCTTGCCCTGTTCGTCGAGCAGGCCGCCGCGATGGGCGACGCCGATCAGGGTCCCGGAGGTGTCGAACAGGTCGACGAACAGGAAGGCGAAGACCACGCTGAACATGGCGATGTCGAAGGCACCGGCCAGATCCAGCTGCATGAGGGTCGGCGCGATCGACGGCGGCATCGACATCACCCCGGCGAACTCGTTGTGCCCCAGCAGCATGGCGAGGATGGTGATGCCGAGGATACCGATCATCACCGCGCCGGTGATGCGCAGGTAGGCCAGGGCCGTGATCACGAAGAAGCCGAGCAGCGCATAGAGGGCCGAGGGCTCGGAGAGGTCCCCGAGCGCCACGTAGGTGGCCGGATTGGCCACCACGATGCCGGCATTCTTCAGCGCGATCATCGCCAGGAACAGGCCGATGCCGGCGGCGATGCCCATGCGCAGCGACATGGGGATCGAGTTGATGATCCACTCGCGGATGCGGAAGACGCTGAGCAGGAAGAAGCTGAAGCCGGAGAGGAAGACCGCGCCGAGCGCCGCCTCCCAGCTGTAGCCCATGCCGAGCACCACGCCGTAGGTGAAGAAGGCGTTGAGACCCATGCCCGGCGCCAGGGCGATGGGATAGTTGGCCCACAGCCCCATGATCAGACAGCCGATGGCCGACGCCACGCAGGTGGCCACGAAGACCGCGCCATAGTCCATCCCCGACTCCGAGAGGATGCTCGGGTTGACGAAGATGATGTAGGCCATGGTCAGGAAGGTGGTGATCCCGGCGATGACCTCGGTCTTGATGTCGGTGCCGTGCTCGGTGAGCGCGAAGTGTCGATCGATCAGGCGTTTCAGCATGGGGGGTCGTCCTGCGGGGGGGACGTCGCGTCCGGGTGCGAGAAAAGCCGCACATGGTAGCGGATGGCGACTCCTGTGGCGAGACGCCAGCGGCCAGTCAACGGTGCGGCGAGACACCCTGATATATAAGTGACTTCTTGGGACGATGCCAGCCGCGCCGCCAACGCAGACTGAACGCCTCAGTGACCGCGGCTCACCAGTACGCGCTCCACGGTCTCGACGATGGCCTGGGTCTGGGGGTCGATCTCGACATTGACGTGATCGCCCGGTACCCGATCGACGATCACGGTCCGCGCCAGGGTCTCGGGAATCAGGTCGACGCAGAAGCGCGGGCCCTGTCCGGCCGTCGCCTGGCGCACCTCGCCGATGGTCAGGCTGGCCCCGTCCACCCCGATGTAGCCCTTGTCGAACAGGAAGCGCCCCAGGGCGTGGGGCAGCTCGAACCACAGCCGCCGATTGTTGGGCGCCTCATCGATTTCCACCAGTTCGGCCATGGCCATGACATGCCCGGACATGGCGTGGCCGCCGATCTCGTCGCCGAAGCGGGCGGCGCGCTCGAGGTTGACCCGGTCGCCCACCGTCAGCTCGCCCAGGTTGGTCACCCTCAGCGTCTCGCGCATCAGATCGAAGCTCACGCGCTCGCCGTCGATGGCGGTGACGGTCAGGCAGACCCCGTTATGGGCCACCGAGGCGCCGATCTCGAGGCCCTCGCGCAGCGCCGGGGGCAAGGCCAGCACATGGGTGCGGAACGCCTCCGCTTCCTGGATGGCCACCACTTCAGCGGTGCCCTGCACGATGCCTGTGAACATGCCTTCTCCTCTCGTCGCGTGGCCGCCGGGGGCGGCCGGGAAAGCCGATAGTGTAGGGAAGCCCTGGCCGCCGCGTCCATGCCGGCGCGTGCCGCCCCACGCGGCCCGGCCGGGCGGAACGTCTCGGCCGCCGATAGTGATGGCAATGCGGGCCCCCTGAGCAGCGATTCTTGCTACTGACAGGAAATTTTCAGTGAAATTTGCCAGCTGATTGCCTATAGAGGCTCAACATGACCCAAGACGTTTGACATACGCTTGTTCGAGACCTAGGATTGTCGACTACATTTTGAAGGCGCCGATTTGTACCCGGATTGCGGGCGCCGACGTCGCGAGGCCTCGTGTCTCGTGGCGGGAAGTGCAGCTAAAAGGGTGTGTCCAGCGTTGATGGCCACCCGTCAGGGTGGCCTTTTTTTTGCCCTCTCGCTGCTCGCCCGCGCCGGCCCCGGCGCCACCTCGGTGGCCCAGATGATTCGACTGCAAAACGTTTCCAAGACCTATTTCAGCAAGGGCAAGGGCGCCGGCGCCAGGGGTATCGAGGCGCTGAAGGCGGTCGACCTGCATGTGCCCAAGGGCCAGATCCATGGCGTGATCGGCCTGTCCGGGGCCGGCAAGTCGACGCTGATCCGCTGCGTCAACCTGCTCGAGCGCCCCACCACCGGCAGCGTGACGGTGGATGGCCAGGAACTCACCGGCCTCACCGGCGACGCCCTCAACCAGGCGCGCCATCGCATCGGCATGATCTTCCAGCACTTCAACCTGCTGACCTCGCGCAGCGTCTTCGCCAACGTCGCCCTGCCCCTGGAGCTGATGGGCATGAAGAAGGCCGAGATCGCCGAGCGCGTCACCCCGCTGCTGGAACTGGTCGGGCTGGCCTACAAGGCGCGCCAGTACCCGGCCCAGCTGTCCGGTGGCCAGAAGCAGCGGGTGGCCATCGCCCGGGCGTTGGCCAGCCGGCCGCGGGTGCTGCTGTGCGACGAGGCCACCTCGGCGCTGGACCCGCACACCACCGGCTCGATCCTGGAGCTGCTGCGCGACATCAACCAGCAGCTCGGCCTGACGATCCTGCTGATCACCCACGAGATGGAGGTGGTCAAGTCGATCTGCCATCGGGTCAGCCTGATCTCCGGCGGCGAGCTGGTCGAGGCGGCCGAGGTCGGCGACTTCTTCACCGCCCCGCGCACCCAGCTGGGTCGCGACTTCCTCAATGACTTCCTCGAGCTCGAGCCGCCCCGGGCGCTGATCGAGCGCCTGGAGGCCGAGCCCGGTCCGCACAGCCACCCGGTGGTGCGCCTGGCCTTCTCCGGCGATGCCGTCTCCACGCCGCTGATCTCGCGGCTGGCCCGCCAGTGCGGCGTCGACGTCAGCATTCTCCAGGCCAAGGTGGAGTCCATCCAGGACCGCACCCTGGGGCTGATGATCGCCGAACTGATCGGCGACGCGGCGGATACCCGCCGCGCCCTGAGCTATCTGGAATCCCACGACCTGCAGGTGGAGGTGCTCGGCCATGTCCAGCGCGATGATTGAACTGATCCTCGAGGCCACCCTCGACACCCTCTACATGGTGGCCGTGTCGGGGCTGATCGCCGCCCTGCTGGGCATCCCGCTGGGCGTGATGCTCTACGTCACCCGCCCCCGGCAGATCCTCGCCCAGCCGGCGCTGAATGGGGCGCTCGGCGTGATCACCAACATCGGTCGCTCGGTGCCCTTCATCATCCTGATGGTGGCGATCATCCCCTTCACCCGGGCGCTGGTCGGCTCCTCCATCGGCACCAATGCCGCCGTGGTGCCGCTGACCATCGCCGCGATCCCGTTCATCGCCCGGCTGGTCGAGGGCGCCCTCAACGAGATCCCGCCGGGCCTAGTCGAAGCGGCACAGTCGATGGGCGCCACGCCCTGGCAGATCATCGCCAAGGTGCTGCTGCCCGAGGCCCGGGGCGGCATCTTCACCGCCCTGACGGTGACCATCGTCACGCTGGTCAGCTACTCGGCCATGGCCGGCGCGGTGGGCGGCGGCGGCCTCGGCGACCTGGGCATCCGCTATGGCTACAACCGCTTCAACCCCACCATCATGCTGATCACCGTGGTGATCCTGGTGGTGCTGGTGCAGGGCTTCCAGAGCCTGGGGGATTACCTGGTGCGCAAGAGCGATCACAAGTGAATCGCCGCCTTTGATAACGATAAAGCATTACACATCGACTGCTTATTTCATTAATATCGCGCCCCACTCAACACGACAGCCTCGCTAGGGAGACAGTGACATGCGCAACACCCTTATCGGCACCCTCGCCGCCTCGGCCCTGACGCTGGCCATCGGCCAGGCCAACGCCGATGAGCACAGCATCAAGGTGGGCACCGTGGCCGGCCCCGAGACCGACGTCATGCAGGTCGCGGTCGACATCGCCGAGCGGGAGCATGGCCTGGAGATCGAACTCGTCGAGTTCACCGACTACGTGACGCCCAACGCCGCCCTCGCCGATGGCAGCCTGGACGCCAACGCCTACCAGCACGAGCCCTACATGCAGTCCATGGTCGAGGACCGCGGCTACGACTTCGCCATCGCCGGTCGCACCTTCGTCTATCCGATCGGCGCCTATTCCGAGAAGTACGACAGCCTCGAGGCACTGCCGGACGGGGCCACCATCGCCCTGCCCAACGACCCGACCAACGAGGGCCGTTCGCTGATCCTGCTGCACAACAAGGGCCTGATCACGCTCAACAATCCGAGCAACCTGGAAGCCACCCCGCTGGACATCGTCGAGAATCCGCACAACTTCGACTTCCGCGAGATCGAGGCCGCCCAGCTGCCCCGCGTGCTGCCCGACGTGGACATGGCGTTCATCAACAACACCTTCGCCCAGCCGGCCGGCCTGAGCCTGGACGACGCCCTGGTCAGCGAGGGGCCGGAATCGCCCTACGTCAACATCATCGCGGTGCGCGCGGGCGACGAGGATCGCGAGGCCATCCAGCAGCTGGTCGACGCCTACCAGAGCGACGAGGTCGCCGCCAAGGCCGAGGAGCTGTTCAAGGGCGCAGCGGTCCCCGGCTGGGAGTGAGGGCAAACGGATATGCTATTGCGCTCGATACCCTGGCCGCCGGCGGTGCCGGTGCGCCGGCCCGGTCGTTTCCTCATGTAGCAGGCTACACTCCGGAAGCTGCGCTCCGGCGGAGACCAGCCTATCTTCGCTCATAACGCATATCCGCATACCCACTGTATCAAGGATTCCGGGGCCGGCCGCTGTGCCGGCCCCTTGCGTTAGAGGAAACGCCATGACCGACTACGCCCTGCTCGCCCGCCAGCTGGACGCCCTGCTCGACGATCGGGACTGGCTGACCAACAGCGCCCAGACCTGCGCCTTCCTGATGCAGGAACTGCCGGCGCTCAACTGGGTCGGCTTCTATCTGCACCGCGAGCCCGAGACACTGGGCCTCGGCCCCTTCCAGGGCAAGCCGGCCTGCCACCCCATCCCGTTCAGCAAGGGCGTCTGCGGCGCCGCGGCGCGCACTCGCGAGACCCAGCGCATCGATGACGTCCATGCCATCGCCGACCATATCGCCTGCGACAGCGCGTCCAATGCCGAGCTGGTGGTGCCGATCGTGGTCGACGACCGGCTGTGGGGCGTGCTGGATCTCGACAGCCCGACGCCGGGCCGCTTCGGCGAGGCCGACCAGCACGGGATCGAGCGGCTGGTAAGGGTCTTTATCGCCAGCACCGACCTACGCTTTGTCTGAAAACTGCCTGCGCTCGCCCAGCCGGCGTTAAAAATCGGCTCGTGCGCGAGCCCGGTCAAAGGACTCATTTACACCTCGTAAACTCGCACGCGAGCCCGGTCCGTCTTTTGACTCGCGACCTCCATGTCGCTCGCTCTGCGAGCAGCGAAGCTGCCCAAATCGGCAGTCCCTGCCGATTTGTCGCCGATTTTTGCCTTGTGACCCACATGGATGTGGGAAATGCGTTGGCCCGCCGGGAGCGGGCCTAGCCCTGGCCATCGCTCGACGAGTTTTCAGGCTAAAGCTTAACCTGACAATCTTTCCAGCAAAGAGGATCAGAGGAACCTGAGCAGCCAGCGGGCGGCGTGCGCCTGCACCGCCTCCAGGGTGCCCGGCTCCTCGAAGAGGTGGGTCGCCCCAGGCACCACCACCAGCTCACAGCGCCCCGGGATCCGCTGGCGCGCCTGCTCGTTGAGCCGCAACACCGTCGGGTCGTTTGCGCCGACCAGCAGCAGCGTCGGCGCCCGCACCGCCGCCAGCTGGTCGCCGGCCAGATCCGCCCGCCCGCCGCGGGAGACCACCGCCCGCACTTGCTCCGGCCTCGCCGCGGCGGCGATCAGCGCCGCCGCCGCCCCCGTGCTGGCGCCGAACAGCCCGATCCGCAGGCCCCGGGTCTCGCTCGCCTGCCCCACCCAGTCCACGGCGCCGATCAATCGGCTCGAGATCAGATCGATGTCGAAACGCAACGCCCGGGTGCGCTCGTCGATCACGTTCTCCTCGACGGTCAGCAGGTCGAAGAGCAGGGTCGCCAGGCCCTGATCGGCCAGATAGCGCGCCACCTGCTGGTTGCGGGGACTGAGCCGGCTGCTGCCGCTGCCGTGGGCGAAGACCACGAGGCCCATCGGCCGCTCCGGCACCAGCAGGTCGCCCTCCAGCGCGGCATCGTCCAGCGCCAGCTCCAAGAGGCGATGGGAGACCACCATGCTGCACCTCCTGCAATCGCGGAAACGCCAAGGCCGGTAAAAGCCCGTCGGCGAGGCATCGCGGTACGCCCGCGTCTTCTTCAAATCTAGCCCTGGGCGGGCGGGAGCTTCAAACGTCGTGACGGCATCGCTCCGCCACACGACCGTGGGCCGACATCAGGCAGGCACCCCGCGGCTACCGGTGGGCTCGCGCCCTGACGGCGGGCGAGCGACCACAACGCAAGACGCCCCCAGGGCGCTAGGCCATGGGGGCGTCTCGGGATCTGGTAGGACCAAGCGGATTTGAACCGCTGACCTCCACGATGTCAACGTGGCGCTCTAACCAACTGAGCTATGGTCCTGCAAAGTGGGTTGTCCCCGGAAAGTGCTGGTAGGACCAGGCGGATTTGAACCGCCGACCTCCACGATGTCAACGTGGCGCTCTAACCAACTGAGCTATGGTCCTACGTTCCCGGCGGCATTCGCCGTGACAACGGTTGCGTATTCTACTGGGCCGAGCGGGAAATGCAACCCCTTTTTTCCCCGCCACGAGGCGGGCAAGTCGCGCCGGATCAGCAACTTGGGGGCCCTGCTGTGGTGTGCAGCGGACCCGCACCAGCGCCTCGAGCCAGCCGGAATATGAAGAGCCGCTCGCGCTCGGCCGCGTCCATGGTCGGGGGCTGCGTTCTCAGTGGCTGTGGACGTCGCGAGCGAAGAGGCTCGCCCGGGCGCGGGTCGCTCCCGGATCGTTGGCATGCAGGCAAGCGACCAGGCGAGGCATCCTGGTGTCGCTGAGCCGGGAGGACTGGCGTTTTCCACACGACAATGTTCGCTTATGATCAAAAGACTGCGCTCGTGGCCGATGGCGCTCACTTGCCACCCTCGTCATCGGCCTACGACTTTCGCCGCATGAGGAACGGCAGAACCGCCCCTGCAGCGGCCCACGGGATGGCGTAGAATCCTGGCGATCAAGGAGTCAGCATGAACCCACAGCAGCGCCAAGACAGCATCGTCGACCTGGTCCGTCGCCAGGGCTACGCCAGCATCGAACAGCTCACCGAACATTTCGCGGTCACCCCCCAGACGATCCGCCGCGACCTCAATCGGCTGTCCAGCGAGGGACAGCTGCGGCGCGTCCATGGCGGGGCCGGCCTCGAGTCGAGCACGGTCAACACCGCCTACTCGATGCGCAAGACCCTCAACCTGGAGGCCAAGCAGCGCATCGCGGCGCTGCTCGCCCGCCATATCCCGGACCACGCCTCGCTGTTCATCAACATCGGCACCAGCAACGAGGTGGTCGCCGAGGCGCTGCTGGACCACCACGGGCTCGAGGTCATCACCAACAACCTCAACGTGGCCGCCATCCTGCAGCGCAAGGAAGACTTCAACGTGATCATCGCCGGCGGCCAGGTCCGCTCCCGCGACGGCGGCATCATCGGCGAGGCGACCATCGACTTCATCAGCCAGTTCAAGGTCGACTTCGGCATCATCGGCATCAGCGGCATCGATGAGGACGGCTCGCTGCTGGAGTTCGACTATCAGGAAGTGCGGGTCGCCCAGGCCATCATCGAGAACTCCCGGCAGGTCTACCTCGCCGCCGATCACTCCAAGTTCCAGCGCAACCCCGTGGTGCGTCAGGGCAACCTCTCCCAGCTCGACGCCCTGTTCACCGACCGCAAGCCCTCCGAGCGAATCCTGCAGTTGCTGCAGGCTCACGACGTCACCCTGCACCTCGCCTGATCGCCGGCCGCCCTGCCGGCGCCGAGCCCGCCTCCTGGCCGCATCTCTCGAGGTTCGAATTCGATTACCCTGTTTTCTTTTTCAACTATTCCGTGTTCACTCCCAGCCCGCTGGATCTCGCTACCCGTGGTCCCCCTGCTGTCGGTGTTCGGCGGCAAGTTCACCACCTATCGCCAGCCCGCCGTGACAGCCATGACCGCCCTGCCGGATGGAGACATCGGTGACCAGACGCGCTTCGGCGGGCGCCAGACCGGCCACGGCGCCGGGGAATCCCTGGGCGAGCATCTGGCACGCCACATGGCCCGCCGACACGGCGTCCTCGCGGCCTGAGGCCTGTCCCGTTACCCTCGGAGAACGGGCACGACGAGAGCGCGTGCCAGGCTCACCTCGAGGGCTGCAAATGTTCGGATGGTTGCTCGGCGGGCTCGCCGCCGTCCTGCTGCTCGCCAGCCTGATTGCCCGGGTCCCCGGGCACTGGTGGTGGCTGCGGGCCTGCGAGTTCCCGCGCCTGCAGATCGGCCTGGGCGGTGCCGGCTGCGCCCTCGCCTCCCCGCTGGCCGGCCCGGCCGCGACGCCCTGGATCGCCGCGGCGGGAGTCGCCGTGCTCGCCTTGCAGCTGCGCCATGTGCTGCCCTGGACGCCGCTGTGGCCCGTCCAGGTCAAGAGCGCGCGGGACGATCGCCCCGATCGCTGCCTGACCCTGCTGGTGGCCAACGTGCTGACCCCCAATCGCGACAGCGACGCCCTGCTGGCGATCATCCACGACCGGAATCCGGACCTGATCCTGACCCTGGAGTCCGATGCCTGGTGGGAACAGCGCCTCGACGAGGGGCTCGACGGCGGTTGGCCCTATGCCGTGCGCATCCCCCTGGACAACCTCTATGGCATGCACCTGTATTCGCGCCGGCCGCTCGTCGACCCCAGTGTCGAGTGGCTGATCCAGGACGATATCCCCTCCATCCACGGCGGCGTCGAACTCGAGAGCGGCGACCGGATCCGCTTTCATGCCCTGCATCCCCGCCCACCGGCCCCCGGCGAGAGCGAGGAGTCGCTGTGGCGTGACGGCGAGCTGATGCTGGTGGCCAAGCAGATCCACCAGGCCCCCGAACCCACCGTGGTGGCGGGGGATCTCAATGACGTGGCCTGGTCACGCAGCACCCGGCTGTTCTGCCGGGTCAGCGGCATGCTCGACCCGCGCCGGGGGCGCGGCATGTTCAGCACCTTCCATGCGCATTACCCGCTGATGCGCTGGCCCCTCGACCACGTCTTCGTCAGCGAGCACTTCACGCTGAGGAGGATGGAGCGCCTGCCGGACTTCGGCTCGGATCACTTCCCGATCCTGGCCACCCTCTGCTATCGCCCCTCACGGGCCGACGAGCACGACAACCCGACGGCCACCGCGGAGGAACACCGCGACGCCGAGGACACCGTGGAGGAGGCCAGGGAGCGGGACCAGGACAGCTGAGCGGCGCCCCGTCGACGCAGGCGGCGAGGTCGCTCGCCGCCTGCCCGGCTATGTCGCCGGCTACTCGGGGATCCCGCCCCGGGTCAGTGCCGCCGGGTCGAGGAGCCTCTCGAGTTCCTCCCGGGCGAGATCGGTCTGCTCCTCGGCCACCTCGATGATCGGCCGCCCCGCCTGGTAGGCCTGCTTGGCGATGGCCGCGGCGGCATCGTAGCCGATCACCGAATTCAAGGCGGTGACCAGGATCGGGTTGCGTGACAGGGGCCCGCTCAGCTGGTCCTCGCGGACCTTGAAGGTGGCGATGGCGCGGTCGGCCAGCAGCCAGGCCGTGTTGCGCATCAGGGTGATCGAGGTCAACAGGTTGCTGGCCACCAGCGGCAGCATGACATTGAGCTGGAAGTTGCCGCTCTGGCCGGCCACCGTGACCGCGGTATCGAGTCCGATCACCTGGGCCGCGGCCTGGGCCGCCGACTCGGGGATCACCGGGTTGACCTTGCCCGGCATGATGGAGCTGCCGGGCTGGAGGGCCTCGAGCTCGATCTCGCCGAGGCCCGCCAGCGGGCCGGAGTTCATCCAGCGCAGGTCGTTGGCAATCTTCATGACCACGCAGGCGAAACCGCGCAGCTGCCCGGAGAGTTCCACGGCGGCATCCTGGGCCCCCAGGCTGGCGAAGAAGCTGTCGTTGGGCGACAGCGCCAGGCCGGTCTGCTCGCTGAGGTCGCGTGCCATGCGCCCGGCGAACTCGGGATGGGCATTGATGCCGGTGCCGACCGCCGTGCCGCCCTGGGCCAGCCGGCAGAGGCGCAGCATGGCGCTGTCGAAACGTTCGATGGCCTGGCCCACCTGGCTGGACCAGCCACCGAGCTCCTGGCTCATGCGCAGCGGCATGGCATCCATCAGGTGGGTACGGCCGGTCTTGACCACGCCATCGAGACACGCCGCCCGCACCTCGATCGTCTCGTGCAGGTGTACCAGCGCCGGTCGCAGCTCCCGGGTCACCTCCAGGGCGGCGGACAGGTGGAGGGCGGTGGGCACCACGTCATTGCTGGATTGCCCCATGTTGACGTGGTCGTTGGGGCCCACCTTGAGATCGTCACCACTGGCCAGGTTGGCGATGACCTCATTGACGTTCATGTTGCTCGAGGTGCCCGAGCCGGTCTGGAAGACATCCACCGGGAACTGGTCGTCGTGGTCACCGGCGATCACCGCCTCGGCGGCCGTCACGATGGCCGCCGCCCGCTCGGCATCGAGCAGCCCCAGGTCACGGTTGACCCGTGCGGCGGCGAGCTTGATGCGGGCGATGGCATGGATGAAGGCGGTGGGCATGGCCTGGCCGGACACCGGGAAGTTGTTCACCGCCCGCTGGGTCTGGGCGCCGTAGAGGGCATGTGCCGGCACCTCCAGCTCGCCCATGCTGTCGCGTTCGATACGCTGCTGGCTCATGATCGGCTCCTCGTGGATGGCTGCCCTGTCACCATGGTGTCCGCCGGGGCAGCTTGCAAGGCGTCGCGGCGGGCCGAGAGAATTTGATTTGCCGATGTTGCACTGCACAAATCGCTTTGCTATTGTGCACTGCAACAGACGCGGGAAGGCATCGGCGGACCGCCCAGGCCTTCACCAAGCCAACCCCCCGAGGAGGGTCAGACGATGCAAAACTTCGACACCAAGCAGTTCACCCAGCAGTTCGAATCCATGTTCTTCGGCCCGGCTCGCGCCTACGCGACCCTGTCCGTCGACTTCGCCGAGAAGCTGGCCAACGCCCAGCTGGAAGCCGGCAAGGCCTACTCCGACACCGGCCTGGCCCAGATCCGTGCCCTGCTCGACGTCAAGGACGCCGAAGGCCTGCGCAGCTACATGGAAGGCCAGCAGAAGGTCGCCAAGGACCTGACCGAGCGCCTGAAGGGCGACGCCGAGAAGGTCGTGTCCCTGCAGCAGGACTTCGTCCAGCAGAGCCAGAAGCTGACCGAAGACAGCGTCAAGCAGGCCACCGAGACCGCCACCAAGGCCTCTCAGTACGCCTGACGTCGCCATCGGCGACCGATGAAGAGGGCCACCGCTACCGCGGTGGCCCTCTTTTTGGTTACTCTCTCCCCCGCAACGGGCCAACCCCACCGGGAGAGTGCAATGAGATACCCCATCCTGATCGCCCTGCTGGGCCTGATCCTGACCGGCTGCCAGATGCTGCCCCCCGCCGGCCTGCCCCAGCGCGACGAGCCCGCGGAAGTGATCGACATCGGCGAACCGCAGGGCCAGACCCGCGGACGGTCGCGTGGGCGCGTCCCCCGCCAGGTGGCCTTCCCCGCCGAGGAATATGCCGCCCTGGAGAAGACCGGCAGCGCCGCCGTGAGTGGCCGCCTGACCCTGGACACCGCCTCGGGCAAGGTGGTGGGCGCCGGCGAGACGATCTCGGTGGCCCCGATCACCACCTACTCCGCCGAGGCCGCCGAGCAGGCCCTGGCCGGCCGCGCCGTCGAGCCCGCCGATCCTCGGGCACGAGCCTATACCCATACCACGCGCACCGATGCCAACGGCCACTTCCTGCTGCGCGGCCTGCCCGCCGGGGAGTTCTACGTCTCGGGCAGCCTGGTGGACCCCGCCAGCGGCAAGCGGCGCGTGGTGATCCACCAGGTCTCGCTGGCCCCCGGCCAGCACCGCCAGCTCCAGCTCAGCCGCTGACCGCACCCCGTGGCGGCCTTATCCCCCGCCATCTACCCTGAAGGCTGATACAGACATCTCTTAACCGAGGTGCCGGCTTGGACGGGAGATTCGACATGGACCGCAGCACCGACCGCCCCTTTTGCGCACACGGGACCCGCTGGGCGATTGCCCTGAGCCTGGCCCTTGCCCCTCCTCTCGCCATGGCGGCGACCCTGGAGGAACTCCAGGAAGCGGGCAGCATCCGCGTCGCCGTGGCCAACGAGGTGCCCTACGGCTATCTGGACGACGACGGCGAGGGACGCGGCGCCGGCCCCGAGGTGGCACGACACATCCTGGGGGAGCTGGGGATCGACCAGATCGAGTGGGTAGTCACGGCCTTCGGCGAGCTGATCCCGGGACTCGAGGAGGGCCGCTTCGACATGGCCGCCGCCGAGATGGCCATTCGCCCGGCCCGCTGCCAGCGGGTGCTGTTCTCGGCGCCCAACACCTCCTACGGCGAGGGCCTGCTGGTGCGCGCCGCGAATCCGCTGGAGATCAACGGCTACGCCGACTTCGCCGAGCGCGACGACATCCGCGTCGCCGTCCTCGAGGGCGCCAGCCAGATCGACATCATGGCAGCGCTGGGCGTCCCGGATGCCAGGATCGTCCGGATCGCCGAGAACGAGGCCGCCATCGATACCCTGCTGGAGGGGGACGCGGAGGCCTATGCCGGCACCGGCCTGACGGTGAGCCAGCTGGACGCCAGCAACCCGGAGGTCGAGGTGGTGCAGAACTTCGAGGATCCGAAGGTCGACGGACAGCTGGTGCGCAGCTGGGGCGCCTTCACCTTTCCCCTGGAGGCCCAGGAACTGCGGGACGCCTTCACCGAGGAACTGCTGGACTACCGCAATACCCAGGCCTGGCAGGACACCCTGGAGACGCACGGCTTCACCCAGGACGACATCCTCAACGCCTTTCGCTTTGACACCGAGTGGCTGTGCGGCGAACAGGAGCGATGAGCCCTGCCCCCATCCGGGCAACATGGCCCTCGTCGTCGAGGCCCAGGCGTACCTTCGCACCATGCCCCGACGGCCACGACTCCTGCCATGCATGCGGTCTTCCCGCCTGAGATCCCTGGGTATCGGGCCCTACCTCCGCCCCGATGAGTCGCGAGCCAAGCATCGAGATCCTGATCCCTGTGGTGTCCGGTCGACAGCGGCCGGCACAAGGCGATGGTCCAGTCGTGTGATGCCACTAAAGACGTAGGTTTTACGCTCCGAGGTATAGTAAAAAAATCGCTATTCGCCCAGCCGAGGGAGCGAGGCGATCAGTACACGTTATTTCTAGGCTATGGGTGTGCCGATGCGTCGGCCAGACCAGAACGCACTACCTGAAGACACCGATCCACATAACAACGCAGCATCCCGCCGCCGCCGGGCGCGCGCAACATGAGACCGACAGCCAACCCATGTGACGCCACACGTTAGCGACGTGATGCCATGCGGGGAGCTTCACCCATGGCAACACTGATTCCAATTTCCTCAGCCTTCTTGCCCGGCCGACTCGGCGGCCTTCTGCTGTCCTTTATCCTGCTCCTGGTCCCCCTCCAGCTCAATGCCGACAGCCTCGAAGAGGTGCGAGAGCGCGGCTCCATTCGCATCGCCATCGCCGACGAGCGTCCCTACGGCTACCAGGGACAGGACGGCCGCATCCTGGGTGCCGGCCCGGAGATCATTGGTCACGTTCTCGAGCAGCTGGACATCGGCGAGATAGACTGGGTGGTGACGGAGTTCTCGAATCTGATGCCCGGACTCGAGGCCGGGCGTTTCGACATGGCGGCCGCCGAGATGGCCATCCTGCCGGAGCGGTGCGGCCGGGTGCTGTTCTCGGAACCCAATACTTCCTACGGTGAAGGCCTCCTGGTGCTCGCCTCGAATCCCAATCGCATCCTTGGCTACGAGGACTTCGCCGACCGGCCTGACCGCCTTCGGGTCGCCGTTCAGGCGGGCACCGTCCAGGAGGAGATACTCGCGCTGCTAGGCGTGCCCGAGCAGCGTATCGTGACCGTTCAGAGCCCCGATGAGGCCGTCGATGCCATCATCCGGGGCCGCGCCGACGCTTTCGCCGCCACCGGCATGACCGTCGCTTCCCTGGAAACCCGATATCCCGAGGTTGAGGTGGAGTTCAACTTCCGTGACCCGATCGTGGATGGCGAGGAGGTGCGTTACTGGGGAGGCTTTGCCTTCCCCAAAGGCGCCGATACGCTGCGTGATGCCGTCAACGAGGCGCTGGACGAGATCAAGAAGAACGGCGACTGGGAACAGACCCTCAGCCGGTACGGCTTCCTGAAGAAGGACATCCTCTACTCCTACCGATTCGACACCCGCACCCTCTGCCAGGCAGGCAGGTGAGGCCTACCAGCCCAGCGCCTGCTTGACGAAGGGAATGGTCAGCTTGCGCTGGGCCGACAGCGAGGCCCGATCGAGGGTCTCCAGCGCCGCGAACAACGCCTCCAGCTTCCGGGGCCCGCGGTGCAGGATATAGCGCGCCACCTCGTCGGGAAGCTGCATGCCACGCACCCGGGCGCGCAGTTGCAGGGCCTCCAGCCGGGCGTCGTCATCGAGACCCTGGACATGGAAGGTCATCCCCCAGGTCAGTCGCGAGGCCAGGTCCGGCAAGGCCACGCCCAGTTGCCGCGGCGGCGCGGCGGCGGCGATCACCAGCCGCTTGCCCGCGTCACGCAGGCGGTTGAAGGCATGGAACAGGGCCTCCTCCCAGCGCCTGCGGCCGACCACCCGGTCGAGGTCGTCGATGGCCACCAGGTCCAGGCGCTCGACCTCCTCGAGCATCAGCGGCGGAAAGTGGCCCAGCTCCTCCAGCGGCAGGTAGAGCGCCCGGCGGTCGCGGTCGGAGGCCGCATGGCAGGCCGCCTGGAGCAGGTGGCTGCGCCCCACGCCGTCGCCCCCCCAGAGATACAGGAAGGGCTCCCCCGCGTCGTCCAGCTGGTGCTTGAGGCGGTCGACCAGGGTGGCACTGGGCCCGGGGTGAAAGTTGGCGAAGGTGGCATCGTCGCGCAGCCCCACGCCCAGCGGCAGCTGTGCGGGTGCACGGCTCATGGCGACTCCTCGTCCTGGGGCCGGTGGCCCGCGTCATAAAGTGTGCTGTTTTTATAATGCTCGTGGAGATAACGCAACACCACCATCACCACGGCGGCCACCGGCAGCGCCAGCAGCACGCCGGTGAAGCCGAACAGCTGGCCACCGGCCAGCACGGCGAAGATCACCGCCACCGGGTGCAGCCCGATCTTGTCGCCCAGCAGCTTGGGTTGCAGCAGGGTACTCTCGACGAGCTGACCGAAGCCGAAGACCCCCGCCACCGCGAGCAGCATCAGCAGATCACCGAACTGGAAGAACGTCACCAGGCCGGCCACCGAGATGCCCACGATCACCCCCAGGTAGGGGACGATGCTGGCCAGACCGGAGAGCAGGCCGATCAGCAGGCCGAACTTCACCCCCAGCAGCGTCAGGCCGATGGCATAGATCACGCCCAGGCACAGCATCACGATCAGCTGGCCACGCAGGAAGGCCGACAGCACCTCGTCGCACTCGCTGGCCAGGCGCACCGCGGCGGGCTCCCAGCTGCGCGGCAGGGAGCCGCGCAGCTTGGCCACCAGGTCATCCCAGTCGAGCAGCAGGTAGAAGGTCACCACCGGGATCAGCGCCAGGTTGCCGACCCAGGCGGCCAGTGCCAGGCCCGACTTGGATACCTGGGCCAGCAGGGTGGCGGCGACGGTGCCGGTCTCCCGCCAGTTCGCCAGCAGGGCCTGACGCATCTGGTCGAAGTCGGTGGACAGGTCGATGCCGGTCAGCGACTGCAGCCTGGGCAGCACGCTGCCCTGCATCCAGTTCAGGGCCACCGGCATCAGCTCGACCAGCTGGCCGATCTGGCGGCCCAGCAGCGGGATCACCAGCAGCAGGGTCAGCACGATGGCCAGCGTCAGCAGCAGGAAGACCACCGACACCGAGAGCCGGCGTGACAGCCCGTGCGCCTCCAGCCGGTCGGCCAGCGGGTCGCCCAGATAGGCCAGCACCATGCTGACGAAGAACGGCATCAGCACCGGCTCGATGCTGATGAAGAACCACACTCCCAGGGCCGCGAGCGCGGCCACTATCCACCCCTGTCTGCGCATCGCGCTCTCCCTGTGTGATGCCTGGCACGGCGGTGCGAGCCGTGCGCCGTGATGCTACAATTCCTGCCCACGCTTGCCCACCGTGGCGCCCCTGAACGCGGCCCGCCACGGCGTCGGGACGACTCTTCGACAGCAATGTTCACACAGGACAGGTCATGACCGATTCCACCAACCGCCCGAGCGGGGCTTCCCTCAGCTACAAGGATGCCGGCGTCGACATCGATGCCGGCAACGCCCTGGTCGATCGCATCAAGGGCGTCGCCCGCCGCACCACCCGCCCCGAGGTGATGGGCGGCCTGGGCGGGTTCGGCGCCCTGTGCCAGCTGCCCAGTGGCTATCGCGAGCCGGTGCTGGTGACCGGCACCGACGGCGTGGGCACCAAGCTGCGCCTGGCGATGGATCTCGGCCGTCACGACACCATCGGCATCGACCTGGTGGCCATGTGCGTCAACGACCTGGTGGTCGCCGGCGCCGAGCCGCTGCTGTTCCTCGACTACTATGCCACGGGCAAGCTGGATGTGGACATCGCCGCCGACGTGGTGACCGGCATCGGCGAGGGCTGCGAACAGGCCGGCTGCGCCCTGGTGGGCGGCGAGACCGCCGAGATGCCCGGCATGTACGACGGCAGCGACTACGACCTGGCCGGCTTCTGCGTCGGTGTCGTCGAGAAGGACGAGATCCTCGACGGCCAGCGGGTCGCCGAGGGCGACGTGCTGCTGGGCATGGCCTCCTCCGGCCCCCACTCCAACGGCTACTCGCTGATCCGCAAGATCCTCGAGGTCTCGGGCGCCTCCCTCGACACCGCCATCGACGGCCAACCCCTCGGCGAGGCGCTGCTGGCTCCGACCCGCATCTACGTCAAGCCACTGCTGTCGCTGCTCAAGGAGACCGACGTGCCGGTGCATGCGCTCTCGCACATCACCGGCGGCGGGCTGCTCGAGAACCTGCCGCGCGTGCTCCCCGAGGGGGCAGCCGCGCGCATCGACGTGGCCAGCTGGACCCGCCCGGCCGTCTTCGACTGGCTGCAGGAGCAGGGCAACGTCGACGAGCACGAGATGCACCGGGTGCTCAACTGCGGCATCGGCATGGTGCTGGTGGTGCCGGCGGAGAAGGCCGACCAGGCCCGCGCTCACCTGCAGGGCCTCGGCGAGACGGTGCATCGCATCGGCGAGATCGTCGCCCGCGGCGAGGGCGAGGACGCGGTCCGTCTGGAGAACCTCAAGGCATGAGCGAGTCCGGCTACCAGAGCGACACCCTGCAGGACTTCACCCCCGAACCCGCCGAGGCCCGGCGGGTGGTGGTGCTGATCTCGGGCAGCGGCAGCAACCTGCAGGCGCTGATCGACGCCCAGCAACACGACGAGCTCGGCGGCGAGATCGTCGCCGTAATCTCCAACCAGCCCGACGCCTATGGCCTCAGGCGGGCCCGGGACGCCGGCATCGATGCGGTCGCCCTGCCCCACCGGGAGTACGAGAGCCGCGAGGCCTTCGATGGCGCCCTGATCAAGGTCATCGAGCGCCACGAGCCCGACCTGGTGGTGCTGGCCGGCTTCATGCGCATCCTCACGCCGCGCTTCGTGCAGCGCTTCCTGGGGCGCATGCTCAATATCCACCCTTCCCTGCTGCCGGCCTACCAGGGGCTGCATACCCACGCCCGGGCCCTGGCCGATGGCGTGGCCAGCCACGGCTGCAGCGTGCACTTCGTCACCGAGGAGCTCGACGGCGGCCCGGTGGCGCTGCAGGCCGAGGTGGCGATCGCCCCGGACGATACCGAGGACAGCCTCAAGGCCAAGGTGCAGGCCCGGGAACACCTGATCTTCCCGATCGCGGTCCGCTGGTTCCTCGAGGGTCGCCTGAAGCTGGCCGGCGACGCCGCCACCATGGACGGCACTCCCCTGCCGCCCTCCGGCATGCGCCTCTCCCACGCCGATGCGGCCGAGGAACTGGACGAGGACGCCGAGGAGTAATTCAGCCTTCGCCTCGGCCAGCTACAAGACAGCCCCGCCTGATGCCGGCGGGGCTGTCTTTTTATTACGCTGATAGACCACGTATACAACAAGAAAGCCGGCGATTTGCGTCGCGAGCGACGCCAGGCTGGTCGCCGCCGGAGCGCAGGAACCGGAGTGTAGCCTGCTACATGAGGATTCCGAGCACCGCCGTCGGCCAGGATGGCAAGCGCAGCAGCGAATCGACGCTTTCTCAGGTCCGCGGGAGAGTCACGCCCCTCTGCCCCATATACTTGCCGCCACGGTCCTTGTAGGAGGTGGCGCAGACCTCGTCGGACTCGAGGAACAGCATCTGGGCCACGCCCTCGTTGGCGTAGATCTTGGCCGGCAGGTTGGTGGTGTTGGAGAACTCCAGGGTCACGTGCCCTTCCCACTCCGGCTCCAGGGGCGTGACGTTGACGATGATCCCGCAACGGGCATAGGTGGACTTGCCGAGGCAGATCGTCAGCACGCTGCGCGGGATGCGAAAATACTCCACGGTGCGCGCCAGGGCGAAGGAGTTGGGCGGGATCACGCAGACATCGCCCTTGATATCGACGAAGCTCTTGTCGTCGAAGGCCTTGGGGTCGACCACCGCCGAGTGGATGTTGGTGAAGACCTTGAACTCGTCGGAGCAGCGCACATCGTAGCCGTAGCTGGACGTCCCGTAGGAGATCACCCGCCGGTCGTTCACATAGCGCACCTGGTCGGCCTCGAAGGGCTCGATCATGCCTTCCCGCGCGGCCATGCGGCGGATCCAGTGGTCGGATTTGATGCTCATGGGGTCGTCCTGATGGGTGTGATCGAAAGAATCGGGGCCGCCATGATAGCGGCCCCGGGGTCGGGCGTCATTTCTCGTCGCCTCGGTAAAGGTAACGCAGCTTGCCGTGTCGCGCGGCTGATCTGGTGACAGGTCTGCGAGGAGGCGCTGTGAACCCTTCCCTGGGCGCTACCGACGCCATCCTTGGCGTAGGACCTCCTCTTCGACCTGCCCCCAGCGCCTACTTGTCATATCCAACTTAGATTGATCTGGCCTCAGTCGCTGAAGGAGATCTCCGGTCCCTCGTCAGCCGCGCCCTTGAGCTGGTCGGCCACCTGGCGGGCCATGTCACGGAAGGTGGCGGTCACCTCCCCCTCCGGCTCGGCCACCACGGTGGGGCATCCCCCGTCGGCCTGCTCGCGGACCGACAGCGCCAGTGGCAGGCGCCCCAGTACCCGGGTGTCGTATTCGCCGGCGATGCGCTCGCCGCCGCCCTCGCCGAAGATCGGCTCGCTGTGGCCACAGTGGGAGCAAGTGTGCAGGCTCATGTTCTCCACCACGCCGAGCACCGGCACGTTGACCTTGCGGAACATCTCGATGCCCTTGCGGGCATCCAGCAGGGCGATGTCCTGTGGCGTGGTGACGATCACGGCGCCATCGACCGGTACCTTCTGGGCCAGGGTCAGCTGGATGTCCCCGGTGCCCGGCGGCATGTCGATGAACAGCACGTCCAGGTCGTCCCAGACGGTCTGGGTCAGCAGCTGCTGGAAGGCACCGGCCACCATCGGGCCACGCCATACCATGGGCTCGCGGATATCGACCATGAAGGCCATGGACATGGCCTGGATGCCATGAGCCTGAAGCGGCTTCATGCGATTCTCGCCGGCGGCCTCGGGACGCACGCCCTCGCCGACGCCGAGCATCTGGGCCTGGCTGGGCCCGTAGATATCGGCATCGAGAACCCCCACGCGATAGCCCTCGGCGGCCATGGCCAGCGCCAGATTGGCGGTGACGGTGGACTTGCCCACCCCGCCCTTGCCGGACGCCACGGCGACGATGTGCTTGACCCCTTCGATCACGACTCGCTCCTTGTGCAGTTGGCGGTGCCGCCCAGGCGGCAACTGGCGCCAGTATACCCGTCACGGCGCGCCCCGATGCAATGCCGGCACCTGCCTGAAAGCGACAGGGGGCACGCCGCGGCGCGCCCCCTGGGCCCGACAGCTAGCGGATGGATTACGACTCCGAGGACTCCATGGACGCTGCCTCGGCGTCATCCGTCGACGGCTCCCCGCCACTGACGTCCTGATCGCCCTCGTCGGGCGTGGAACCCTGTGACGATGGCTCCGCAGCGCTGGCGTCCTGCGACTCGCCGGAAGCGGAGGCCTGGCCGCTGTCGCCCGCCCCGGAGCCGCCGGCCGAGGTGGCCTCCGACTCGCCGGAAGTGGAAGCCTGGCCGCTGTCGCCCGCCCCGGAACCGCCGGCCGAGGTGGCCTCCGACTCGCCGGAAGTGGAAGCCTGGCCGCTGTCGGTGGAGCCAGCATCGGTCTCGGCGGCGCTCTCGGCGACCTGGGTGTCGAGTTCGTCCAGCTGCTCGCGCCAGGCGTCCAGCTGCGTGTTCAGCTGCTCGAGCTGGCGGCGCCGCGCCTCGACCTGGGAGTCGATCCCGGCGAGTTCCTCACGGCCGTCCTGGATCGCCACCTTGAGGTCCTCGAACTGCGAGCGCGTCTCGTCACGCTGGGCCTGCAGGGTCTGCTGCTCCTGGTTGAGTGCCTCCAGGGAGCCCTCTAGCTCGCCGATCTGCTCCTCCAGGGCGGTGATCTCCTGGGTCATCGCCTCGCGCTGGTCGGCGGCCTGCTGCCGGGCCTGCTCGGCCTGCTCGCGGGCGGCCTCGGCCTCGTCGCGAGCCGCCTGGGCGTCGTCGCGGCTCCGCTCGGCGTCCTTGGCCTGCTGCTGGACATCGGTCAGGGCGGCCTCGGCCTCGGCCAGCCGCCCCTCGGCGCTCTCGGCCTCGGTCTGCATGGTCTCGACGCGGGCGCGCACCTCCTCGAGCTGGTTCTGGGCGCTGCTCAGCTCGGCCGTCTTGGTCTCGAGCTCGGCCTCGGCATCCTGACGGCGGGTCTCCAGCTCCTCGATCGTCGCCTGGAGGCTCTCGACGTCGGTCTCGGCCTCGTTCAGCTGGGCAAGGCGCCCGGACAGCGACTCGTTTTCCGCCAACGCCGACTCCAGTCGCGCCTGCAGCGACTTGCGCGCCTCGTTGCTGGAACTCACGCTGGACTGGGCCACCAGGGCCCAGACGATGGCAACCACCGCCACGGCCGCCAGGCCTCTGACACGATTGTCCTTGAATAGCTGTCCCATCGAGCTATCGGCCATCGGGCATTCTCCGTTGATCATTGGCTGGGGCCAGCGACACCCTGGGCAGGCGCACCGGCGACCCTGTCAGCATACACCGCGAAGCGCCGACGGGTCTCGGCGATTGCCCCGTCCGGCACCACCCTAGGCGGTACCGAAAGAGCGCCCTATCCGGCAGGCTCCGCCGAACGGCCCGTGCTGACCGCGCCCATCCGGCCGGGAGACGACCGGGTGGGACGCAGGGTCAGGATTGACGCCAACGGCGGCCCTCGGCGTATCATGCCGAAAGCCCCCCGACCGGATTGCCCATGACTGCAGCGCCGGACCGCCTCCCCGACCGCCACCGCGTGCTCACCCTTCTGTCACGGGTGGGCCATTTCGCCTGGCGGGTCCTGGGAGCCTTCCTGCGCAACCGGGGGATCCTGCTGGCCGGCGGTGTCGGCTACAACATCCTGCTCTCCATCGTCCCGCTGTTCGCGCTGCTGGTGGTGCTGCTTGCCCAGGTGGTGGACGAGCAGCACCTGCTGGGCGTGCTGGCCATCCAGGCCCGGCACCTCGCGCCGGCCCACGCCGAGGTGCTGCTGGACGCCGTGCGCACCCTGCTCGACTCCCGGGATGCCATCGGCATCCTCGGCATTCCGGTGCTGCTGGTGTTCAGCTCCTTTGCCTTTCGCATGCTCGAGGATGCCCTGGCGATCATCTTCCACGCCCCGGATACCCACACCGGTCGCTCGATCTGGGTCTCGGTATTGATGCCCTATGCCTTCATGGTGGTGCTGGGCGCCGGCCTGCTGGGCCTGACCCTGCTGGTGAGCCTGGCCAACGCGGTCAATGCGCTGTGGATGGCGGTGCTGGGTCGCGAACTGCCCCTGGCGGGGCTCTCCGGCACCGCCCTCAACCTGACCAGCTTCGCCGGTGTCTTCCTGCTCTTCAGCGCGATCTACAAGGTCCTTCCAGTGGTGCGCATCGCCGTACACCGCGCCGTCGTCGGCGGCTTCGTCGCCGCCCTGCTGTGGGAGGGCGTCCGGCTGCTGCTGGTGTTCTACTTCGAGAACCTGTCCTTCGTGAATGCCGTCTACGGCTCGCTGGCGACCCTGATCGTGGTGTTGCTGTCCCTCGAGGTTGGCGCCGTCATCCTCTTGCTCGGCGCCCAGGTCATCGCCGAACTCGAGCGCAATGCACGACTCGGCATACCCTGGCATCTCGACTCCCGGCATCAGGCCGTCACTCACGTGGATTGACGGCTGGCTCGGCGAGATTGCATTCCCAGTGCAACACTATGAAAAGTGTCCGGATTTATGACCAATGTCATAAGTACCTCGACGTAGACTTCCCTCGCATCAGTACTAGAAAAACCATTAGCTACCAAGCTCACAGCAAGTAACATTTTTCATCACATCTGTTACCATTAGTTATGATGTTCGTCATGAAGAATTGAAGGCTTCAATTCGGCGCGGAGTCATCTCACATGCTGTGAGGGAGTTATATATGGAACCTCTGGTCAAGCAAATATCTCCCTATCCGTTGCTACCCAGTATAAAACGACTTTACCGGCTGCTGACAGCCGAACAACGCAAGCGACTTTTCCGCTTGCAACTATTGGTCGGCGCGATGTCCATCGCAGAACTCTCCAGCATCGCCGCCATCGGCGGATTCATGGCGGTAGTGGGGAATATGAGCATCCTTGAAGGGCAGGGAATCCTAGCTGACTTCTATCGCCTGCACGGCAATGGAGAACCCACCACTTTCCTATTCTGGCTAGGACTGGGTGTGCTGGGCGTATTGACCGTTGCCGCCATTTTTTCCATCCTCACCACCTGGAAACTATCACTCTATTCTCAGCAAGTGGGGGCCGAGCTGAGTACGCGCCTATACAAGCATTACATGCAGCAGGACTGGCTGTTCCATTCCGCTGGCAGCAGCAGCGACCTTACCAACAAGCTCGCCCAGGAGTGCAGGCGAATCAGCGACAATGTCCTGTCGCCACTAATGCAAATAAACGCCAAAATCGCCTTGGCCTTGTTTATTTCGACAGCCATCTTCCTGTTCAATCCCTGGGTAGCATTAAGCGGGCTAGCATTATTCAGCTTTATCTACTGGGTGCTTTATCGCACTGTCCGTCGCAAGTTGATCAACAATGGCATCGCGGTGAGCAAGACCAACCGCCTGCGCTTTAAATTAATGAACGAAGGATTCGGCGGCATCAAGGACACATTACTGCTGGGCCGCCAATCCGAATTCAATCGTCGATTCGAAAAGTCGAGCCGACAACTGGGGTATGCCAAGGGCACCACCATGGCGTTGAGCCATTCACCCCGTTATCTTATGGAGCTGGTTGCCTTTGGTGCAGTCATATCGCTGGTTCTTTATTTGCTGATCGCTCATCAGGGCAACCTGAGCACCATCCTGCCCATTCTCTCCGTGTATGCCATGGCAGGGTTCAAGCTGATGCCGGCCTTCCAGCAAATCTACCGCGGGCTGGCGACGGTGCGTGGCAACATCGCGTCTTTCACCAACCTGCAGGATGACCTGGAGGCCAGTCAGGCCGAGAGCGACCAGGACGCGTCAACGCTCAGGGACGAGAAATGGGTGCCCGTCCATTCCATCGACCTGGAAAACATCACGTTCCGCTATCCCGGCAAGAGGGAGGCCACGCTGGAAGACATCAATCTGACCATTCCCGTCAATGGCGTCATCGGTCTGGTCGGTGCATCAGGGTGTGGCAAGAGTACGATCATCGACCTGCTTCTCGGATTGATTGTGCCTGACCAAGGGCAGATTCTGCTGGATGGCCAACCCCTGACCCCTGACCGGCGCCGTGCTTGGCAGAACAGCCTTGGCTTCGTTCCCCAAAGCATCTTCCTGGCCGATTCCAGCATTCGGGAAAACATTGCCTTTGGCCTGCCCAGGGCACGAATTGACGATGCCAAGGTCCGGCATGCCGCCAAGATGGCTCACCTCGAAGAACTTGTGGAGCGTCTGCCCGACGGCCTGGACACTCGGGTCGGTGAACGCGGCATTCAACTCTCGGGGGGGCAACGCCAACGGATCGGCATCGCGCGGGCCCTGTATGATGACGCAGAGGTCCTGGTCATGGACGAAGCTACCAGCGCTCTGGATGGCATTACCGAACGTCTGGTCATCGATGCCATTCATGACTTTTCGGGAAGGAAGACCATTGTCATGGTTGCCCATCGCCTGGCGACAGTCAGGTCGTGCGGCTGTATCTACCTCCTGGAGGCCGGGCGCGTCATTGACAGCGGCACTTTTGACGAGCTGGTCGAGCGTAATGCAACTTTCCAGCGGATGGCCGAGAATGCATGAACTATAAATATATCGATCGCTTTCGAAAAGCACTCATCGGCCCTTTTCTCTTTTCCACCGAGAGATGAGATGATGTTGACACGGTCCGCGAAAGATATCATAAAGTCTTCCCTGCATTCAGCCGGCATCGAAATCAGAAAAAACAAGGAAAACACAGTCTTCGACCTTACCACGACAGGCTGCCTGCATCCCATCGAGGCCGCCTATGCAGCTCGCGGCAAACCCTTGCTGATCACAGCTCCACTGAGCAGGATGGTAACATTCAACTACAGCGCCTTCTCACTTGATCCGGATGACGGGCACCCTTTTCTCGCGACATTACTTCAGTACGAAAATGACAGAAGCATTCCTTTAGAGCTCTCTCCCTTGTGTCGTTACTATGCGCTCTATCAGCCAAAAAGCGCAAGCGAACTCATGGATATCGACAATCCCAGCCATGCAGACTTCAACAGACTTCCGGCTCTCGCCGCCATACCTCTCTGGGCATCCAGACCCCCAGCAGATCAAGCTGCCTTCTTGAAAGACATTTATCGAAAAGAAGATGAAGCACAAGGCATTCACACCGGAGAATTCATCGGAGGGAGTGAATACGGCCCGATTGAGAGAAGAAAACTTGCCATGGAATACGGCAGGCTAACCGCATTGTACGATTCGATAAAAGAACATGGGTACTCACCTGAAAAGTGCGACCGTATAACAGGCACAGTCTGGGCGAATGATGATGACTGGACAATTTCCATTTCGACAGGCCAACACCGCATCGCGTGCCTGGCAGCATTAGGCTACGAATCCGCAACAGTATATCTACAGGAAACAAAAGCGCCTGGCGGGATACTCTTGAGATCCTGTGCCCGTCATTTCCCCAGCGTCGCCAGAGGGTTTCACACAGAAGAAGAAGCGATTCGCATATTCGATCGAATATCAAGAAAGAGACCGCCCAGGGTGGCCAGCGAATGGCTCTCTTACTGCCAGCGCAATCGGTGACGTCAATGACGCAGCCCCGCCTGGCATGGCGTTGCCATGACTCCTTGCTGCCGCTGGATCAAGTATGGCACTCAGATTCTGCGGCCAGGCATCTCCGAGGCAGCGACGACCTTCCATGATCAGCCCAGGTGTCCTGTCAGCTAGCCTCGTGGAGCTGGTAAGAGTAGCCGATGCGCTGCGCAGGAACGGGCTACTCGGCTCTACTCAGGATCTCTCCGAGCAGGTCATGCTTGATTCCCAATAACTCTGAGCCTTCCACGGAGAGGTGCCCCAGGTCCCGATACACCGCCTTGCCTTCCACCACGGTGCGGCAGATGCTGTCACCGCAGATATAGGGCTCCAGGTAGACGACCGGGAAGCGGATGCCGCTGGAGTTGAGCAGTTCTCGGGCCTGAATGTAGTAGGACGAGAACTGCTCGGTCCGAAAGCTGCACGCATGGGAATTACCCGCATCATAGATCAACGAGGCCATGACGCACTTGGCGAGATCTTCGTCGGCATGCGGAGGCGGTGAAACGAAGACGGGAATCTTGCCGGCCTGGCGAATCTGATCGGCGGTGCGGTTGAGGTGCTCGATCACCAGGTCGTTGCCGTGGGGATACACATGCAACTCGCCATTCGCCAGATAGGCATCGTGGTAGATCACCCCCAGCGGCGAGGACATGATGACGTACTTCACGCTCGCCGCCTGCTGCATCCACGCCTTGACCGCCTCGTTGAAGGCGATGCACTCCCGGGACCAGGCGACCGGATACCTATGGCTGGTCAGCGCAAGCCCGTAGATCGGCGCGCATACGGGCTTGGTGAACTGCACCACCTCCCTGCCTCTCAGACTCGGACTGGCGGTGATGGCCGAGGCCAGGTGCATGGCATAGCTATCGCCCCACAGTATGATCTCGGGGCTGTCGCCGGTGCGACACGCCTCGGGATGGAACCCATTCTCACAGGCCTCGCTCAGCCCGGGATTAAAGCGAAATCGGTGATCGACGTCGATGGCCAGGAAGGTGCTGCCCGACGGGGCTATCCGGCTCGGCAGGCCCTCCGCGACATGGCCGTACAACCCGAGTGAAAGCAGCATGGCGCCGGCCATGGCGGAAGCGCTGAACACGGCCCTTCTGGAGACCAGCAGCGGTACGGGCTTGCGCCGGCAGGGCTGCTCCACATAGCGCCAGGTCAGGTAGGCAAGCCCGAGGGCAACCAGAGAAAGCAGCCCCATGAGCTCCCAGGACGGCGTGGCGGCGCTTCTGAGGCGGGCAAACGCGAACAACGGCTGATGCCAGAGATAGGCGCTGAAGCTGATCAGGCCGATGCCAACCAGCCACTTCATCGACAGCAGCCGACCGGTCGGCGTCGAGGGGGCGGCGAAGAGCGTGACCAGCACGGTGCCCACGACCGGAACGAGGGCATGGAGCGACGGAAAAGGAACGCTCTCATCGAAGCACAGGACGGCATACAGGATCAGGCCGAGCCCCAGGGCCGACAATGATGCATTACCGGTAGCGGGCCGTCTGTAGAGGAGAAAGGCGCAGCTGGCACCGGCGCCAAGCTCCCAGGCGCGGGTCGGCAGCAGGAAGAAGTTGGCCGACGGTGCTTGCCGCCATCCCCACTCGGCGGCCATGAGGCTAGTGATGGATATCACGATAATGACGGCGAACATGTGCCGATTGGCATGACGCCACAGGAACAGCAGCAGCAGCGGAAAGACGATATAGAACTGTTCCTCGACCGCCAGGCTCCAGGTGTGGAGCAAGGGGTTCTCTTCAGAAGACGGTGAGAAATAGCTGGTCTTGATCCAGAACAGGATGTTGGAGGCAAACAGGCTGATGGCGACCAGGCCCTGGGAGAAATCCTGCAGCTGGGCGGGCGTCATCCATTTCCAGGCCAACGGCAGGCAGGCCAGCAGCACGACCACCAGTGCGGGCAGGATGCGCCGCGCGCGCCGCTCGTAGAACCGTGCGATGGAGAATGAGCCGTTCTCGAGGTCGTGCAGGAGCAGAGACGTGATCAGATAGCCGCTGATGACGAAGAAGACGTCGACGCCGACGAACCCGCCGGAAAACAACGAGAATCCGGCATGGAAGAGAATGACGGGAATCACCGCTATCGCCCGCAGGCCATCCATCTCCCTCCGATATCGCATGGCCTGCTCCCTGCCGCCCGGGCTGACTGTTTCATCAGGTCAAGAACAGTGACATTAGGTATAGCAGCTCGGATGCGACCCCAAGACTGAAATGTCGTCATACGCCCCGAGGGTTGATTGGTACTCGGAACGCACCTGCCCCACCAGATGGGGACATTCACCGGGTTGCTCACGGAAAGTCCCAGTCAGCTGACCGGTGGGCTAGTCCAGACTGGCATGAGCTCGAGGCCAGCTGTATCGATAGAGCCAGGCCGATGCGCACCGCCGCACCGCACTGCTCTGATCTGTCATGGGACCAGTCATGGGTCCACTCGGAAAGGTCTGGCGTCGTCGGCGACGATCGATGAACCGCTCGCGGACCCACTCGTCTAGCGTCCCCGCACTGATGCCTTGGGCCTCGGCGACCGCCCTGGCCTGGGCCCTTCGCAGAGAATGACGGCGCGTCCGGCGCCTTCGCGTTCACAGGGGGTCTGGGGCAGGTTACCAGCGAGTCGCCACTCGGTCCCGGCCTTCGTGCTTGGCTTGATAGCTGGCGGCATCGGCCCGCCTGGTGAGTGCGTCGAGGCTCGCGTCGGAGGCCTTGAATGAAGTCAAACCGATACTCACCGGGAAATGAAAGGGCACTTGCTCGGCGGCGATCGCTCTCTCGGCGATCTCCACCCGTAGCCGCTGGGCCACGGCCTCAGTCGCCAGGGGTGACATGCTCGGCATGATGACCATGAAGTCCTCTCCGCCCGTGCGACAGGGCAGGTCGCTGTCGCGGAGCTGGCGTCTCGAAGTGTCGGCCAGCAGGCACAGTGCCTTGTCGCCTTCGGCATGCCCGAAGGTGTCGTCGATGGCCTTGAAGCGGTCGATATCGATCATCAGCACGGCGGCAGGATACTGACCTGCCTTCACCGAGGCTTCGACTTTCCGAGCGTTTTCATCGAAGTCAAGATTTGCCCACACACAGCGAGCTCTGGGGAGACGAACACCTATCCCTGTCAGGCATTTTCAAAGGAGCTACTGACCTCGACGATGGGCTCCTGCAAGTCGCTAGAGCAACGATAGGCGAAGATGCCTCGGGGAAGCGTGCTGGAGACATCAACATTCTTTTCCAACGCAGACAGGTCTTCGCAGCTGACGAGCTCAGGCAGTGAGCTGATCGGGTTAGCCTGGGTAATGAGCCTGCCCTCCCATGCCCAGCAACGCTGGGGCACCTTGGATATATTCCACGATCGACCCTGCCAGTTAGCGCGAAAACACCGATCGAGATGCAGGTCCTCTTCCGGCACCAAGGCCGCAAAGAGATTGCTGTTGAGCACTATGCCTGTATCCACGATGCGCACTCCACCATGGTACTCCCCAGATCGGAGCTGATCCTTGGCTTGTCGATGCTTTAACTCCGTATGAAGGACTCCATTTCCACACAGGTGAAGCAGACCCTCGTCGACTTGCTTGATCACCCAGCAATAGAGTGGCTTTCTACCAAAGAGGCGCCTTAACATCCTGTTATCCTTTTCTCCTGATGCTACTTCTTAGGGGCACAGACATCCGTGCACGGATGAAAGACCACCTACGCCATGCCTCAGCGGCATGGCCAAAACGGATGGACAACAAATTAGCAAATACCGAAATTGATAGACATGGTCTCCAGGTTGTAAGAGATTGCCGCCAATCGTCACGAGTGGCTGTCGAGTCACGGGCGCCGGACTAGAACGTCGAAAGCCCGGTGGCCTCCATGAGCCGATAGCGCCACCGGGTCACCGCGCTGACGGCGTCCTGCTGCTCGTAGGAACGGCTGGTCAGGTGCTCCGGCGTGGACTGCCAGCGACGACGGAAGAAGGCCGCCGCCTCGGCCAGCGATGGGTGCTGTGGCGGGCCGGTGAGCCGCACACTGGTCTCGAGGTTCAGGTCATCCAGGTTGCGTCGGGTGAAGTTGGCCGAGCCGAGGATCAGTTCCGCCTCTCCGCCATCCGCCGGGTGGCGAAACAGCAGCTTGCTGTGACACTGCTCCCCGCGGGTGGCGCACCAGCGTACCGTGATGCCGGCCGTCGCCAGTTCATCGGCCACCGGCCGATTGGGGATGCCCCCCTTGTCGATGCCGAAGGCCTCCTGGTTGGGATCGAGGAGCACGCGGACCTCGACCCCACGCCGTCGAGCGGCGATCAACGCCTCGATGAGGTCGCGATGCGCCAGGTAGAAGACCGCGACATCCAGCCGGTCTCCTTCCTGGGTGCGCTCCACGGCGGTCAGCAGGGCATCGAGGATGGCCCCCTCGGTGAGCAGTTGCAGGCGCAGGCCCGGGACGACATCGTCGCCCGCCGGGGACATCGGCCCCGGCACCTCGACGCCCGACCAGCTCGCCACCGCACGCTCCGAGGCCAGCAGGTCCAGCGCCGCGGCGCCCTCGAAGCGCAACGCCACGTTGCCGTGCAGGCTGCTGGCATCATGGGGGTTCGCCGAGGTCACGAGTCCTGCCCAGTCCTCGCCGTGATCCACCACCAGGGTCTTGCGATGGTTGGCATTGAAGTTGGCCATGGCCAGGTAGCTGCGCAGGGTCACGCGTCCCGGACCCAGCACATTGGGCAACCAGCCGGCCTGGGCGCTGTTGCCGAGCCAGCGCGGCCCGAGATGCCAGAGCCCTGACCACAGCGGGTTGGAGGCGCGCAGCCGCGTCAGGTCGGTCATGACCACCGAGACGCCTGCCTGGCGCAGGCGTTGCAGGTGATCGAGTTCGAGGCCGCCATAGAGGGTATTGAGCGGATCGGTGATGAGCACCGCCTGGAGGTCGGGATGCCGCTGACGCTGACGCACCAGCGCCCGGGTGAGTTGTGCCGATAGGGGACGGAACTCGTGACCACGGGCCTCGCCGGCGAAGTCGTTGAACAGGAACATGTCGACCACCACCAGGCGTTGCGCCTGGCCGATCAGGTCAAGCACCTCGTCGAAGATGACCCGCCGACGATGCCGGTCTCCCCCGGCGTCATACCAGGTCTCGTCGGCGAGGAAGCGCACCGCGTCGACGCCGCGCACCGGATAGGCCTCGCCGATGCCCTCCGGCAGTGGCTTGTAGCGCTGCCACAGGCCCATTCCCGCCCACGCGAGTAGCCCGATGGCCAGTATCCACGCTCCCATGGGCATCCTCCCCCCGCGTGATCCGCGTCGCCTACGCATCCCTGACTCTCCTTGCCGGCCCGGCCGGCCGTCCTGGACGCCGGCCGACGACGATCAACAGCAGCATAACGCGCCCGCCGCCGGTATGCAGGCGGCGGGACACGGGGGGGGGCGCATGCCGCCGCCGTCTCAGTGCGGGGCGCGCGCCCGGCGACGCCTCGACAGGGCCCGCCCCAGCAGGCTGATGGCAACGCTCGCGAGGGCGGCAACGCCGAGCAGGACCAGGGGCGAGGGTTCGGCAGCATGCTGGTGCAGCGATGGGGCGCCGTGTCCGGGATGGCCGAGGGCGGGGGCGCTCGCCAGCAGGCCGGCGAGCACGGCGGGGGGGAGAAGACGAAGCATCGGAGAGTCTCCTTGGTGGGGAATGAGGGTCAGGCGGATACGTCGTCCGAAGCGGTCCGGCCCAGGGTCGGCCGGCGCTCGGGCAGCATGCCGCGATCGAGGATGAAGGCGATGATCTCCTCCACACCGATGCCGTCATGCAGGTTGGCGAAGACGAACGGGCGCTCGCCGCGCATGCGTCGCGAGTCGCGCTCCATTACCGCCAGGGAGGCGTGCACCTGCTCGGCGATATCGATCTTGTTGATGATCAGCAGGTCCGACTTGGTGATCCCGGGGCCGCCCTTGCGGGGAATCTTGTCGCCGGCGGAGACATCGATGACGTAGAGCGTCAGGTCGGAGAGCTCCGGGCTGAAGGTCGCCGAGAGGTTGTCGCCGCCGGACTCCACCAGCACCAGCTCGAGCCCCGGATGGCGCGCCTGCAGGTCGTCGATGGCGGCGAGGTTCATGGAGGCATCCTCGCGGATGGCGGTATGCGGGCAACCGCCGGTCTCCACGCCGAGGATGCGATCCTCGGGCAGCGCCTCGTGACGGGTCAGGAAGTCGGCATCTTCCCGGGTGTAGATATCATTGGTGACCACCGCGATGTCGTAGTGGTCGCGCAGTGCCAGGCACAGCTGCTTGAGCAGCGCGGTCTTGCCGGAGCCGACCGGGCCGCCGACGCCGATACGCAGACAATGGGTCATCAAGGGATCTCCTAGCTTCTGAACAGTCGTGAATACTGGGTTTCGTGCTTGGCGCTGGCCAGCGCCAGCCCCGGCAGCACTGGGCCGAGTGCCTCATCGTCCCGCGACAGGGCCGCGTCCACGGCCGCCACCAGGGACGGCCGCAGGCGCTCGACCAGGCGCTGGGCCGCGGTGTGACCGAGCGGCAGGGCCTTGCAGGCCACCGCGAGCTGGTTCTCCAGCCAGGCCCAGGCGAACCCCAGCAGCGCCTGACGGGGGGCGATGCCGCGGGCATGGGCCAGCCAGGCGAAGACGGTGACGTAGCCGGCCGGCTGGGGCAGCGGCGTCTCGCCCGGCAGCAGCTCGAGACTCGCCAGCAGGCGAACCAGGGCGGCGCCGAGGCGGGCGTCCTCGGCGGCCAGCTCGGCGGTCTCGCGATTGGCGGCGAGCCAGTCGTTCCAGCGAACGACCGCCGCGCCGTCCCGTTCCGCCCAGGCCGACATGAGTCGGGCCAGCACCGGCAGCTCGCAGCGCGCCAGGCCGTCGTCGAGCACGCCCTCCAGCCAGCGGCCGAGACTCGTCTCGTCCTCGACCCAGCCCAGCTCGAAGGCGCTCTCGAGCCCCTGGGACCAGGCGAAGGCGCCGATCGGCAGCGCCGGGCTGACCAGCTGCAGCAGGCCCAGCAGCGCCAGGTCATCGTCCCCGGCCGCTGTCTCCGGCTGCTCAGTGGGCATGGCCATGCGCCTGGCCGTGGTGATGATGATGGTGCCCCTCCCCGGCCTGGGCATAGGCTCCCGGCTCGGGATCGAAGGGCGCCTCATGGCGCTCGAGCCGGGCCCCCAGGCGCTCGGCCAGGGCCTCCAGCACATGGTCCGGCGGGAAGCGTACCCAGCCGGTCCCGGCATCGCCGCCGCCCAGGGCCAGCTGCACATGACGATTGCCCAGGTGGTAGCACAGCCGCGCCAAGGCGAGGCCGGCCTCGATGCGGGCCGTGATCACCGGCTCCACGGCGGCTCGGACGCGCAGTACCTCGCCGCCCTCGGCCCGCAGCCCCTCGCCGTCGCGCAGTACCGGGCCACGATCGAGGAAGACGCCGACCTCGCGCCCCGCGTCGGTGGTCGCCTTGAAACGCCCGCGAGTGCGCATCTCGAAGGACAGGGTCAGGCTGTCGGCGGACTGGTCGGCGCCGATCGGCCCCAGGCGTTCGGTCAGTTTCAGCATTGGCATCGTCTCGTTGAAATTATCCGCGGCTGATCCGGGAATAGGCCTGCGCGAGGGCGCGGTAAATACATCCCTGTACGCTACTTTTGCCCTGCGGCGCTAAAGCATCCTGCGCCGCTTGCAGGACCGGTGCTGGCCATCCTTGGCCAACCCGCTCGGCGGGAAGAACATTCACTGGATGTTCTCCATGTTCCGCCTCGCCCATGGCAAAAGACCCTCGCTACGGCCTACCCCCGGCACCGCTTGCCTTGGTGGTCATAGCCCATAGCTCAGAATAAGTGATAGCGCTGTGCCAGGGGCAGCTCGGCCAGCGGCTCGCAGGTCAGCAGCTCGCCGTCGCACCGCACCTCGTAGGTCTGGGGATCCACGCTGAGGTCGGGACAGGCATCGTTAAGCTTCATATCGCCCTTCCTCACCTGCCTGACGTCGCGGCAGGCGGCAAGGTCACTGTCCAGGCCGAGCCGCTCCTTGATGCCGGCCTCCAGGGAGGCCTGGCTGACGAAGGTCAACCGCGAGCGGCTCGCCGCCCGGCCGAAGGCGCCGAACATGGGCCGGTAGTGCACCGGCTGGGGCGTGGGAATCGAGGCATTGGGGTCGCCCATGGGAGCGGCGGCGATCATGCCGCCCTTGAGGATCAGCGCCGGCTTGACGCCGAAGAAGGCCGGGTCCCACAGCACCAGGTCGGCGAGCTTGCCCACCTCCACCGAGCCCACCTCATGACTGAGCCCATGGGTGAGCGCCGGGTTGATGGTGTACTTGGCGATATAGCGTCGGGCACGGAAGTTATCGGCGCCCATCGCTTCGTCCTCGGGCAGCAGCCCACGCTGCAGTTTCATCTTGTGGGCGGTCTGCCAGGTCCGGCAGATCACTTCTCCCACACGCCCCATGGCCTGGGAGTCCGAGGCGATCATCGAGATCACGCCCAGGTCGTGGAGGATGTCCTCGGCGGCGATGGTCTCGCGGCGGATGCGCGAGTCGGCGAAGGCCACGTCCTCGGGTATCGCCGGATCCAGGTGGTGGCAGACCATCAGCATATCGAGATGCTCGTCGATGGTGTTCACCGTGTAGGGCCGGGTGGGGTTGGTCGACGACGGCAGCACATAGGGCTTGGCACAGGCGGTGAGGATATCGGGGGCATGGCCGCCCCCCGCGCCCTCGGTATGGTAGGTGTGGATGCCGCGTTCCTTGAAGGCGGCCAGGGTGTCCTCGACGAAGCCCGACTCGTTGAGCGTGTCGGTATGAATGGCCACCTGGATGTCGTAGCGCTCGGCCACGCTCAGGCAGTTGTCGATGGAGGCCGGCGTGGTGCCCCAGTCCTCGTGCAGCTTGAGGCCCATGGCCCCCGCCTCGATCTGGGCTTCCAGGGCTTCCGGCAGGCTGGCGTTGCCCTTGCCGAGCAAGCCGATGTTCATCGGCAGGCCGTCCACGGCCTGGAGCATCCGGCCGATATGCCAGGCCCCCGGGGTGCAGGTGGTGGCATTCGAGCCGGTGGCCGGGCCGGTCCCGCCCCCCAGCATGGTGGTGACGCCACTCATCAGCGCCTCATCCACCTGCTGGGGGCAGATGAAGTGGATATGGGCGTCGATGGCACCGGCAGTGAGAATCTTGCCCTCTCCGGCGATGACTTCGGTGCCCGGGCCGATGACCAGCTGGACGTCGGGCTGAGTGTCGGGATTGCCGGCCTTGCCGATGGCCTTGACGCGCCCCGCCTTGAGGCCCACGTCGGCCTTGACGATGCCCCACCAGTCGAGGATCAGGGCGTTGGTGATGACGGTGTCCATGACCGCGTCGTCGAGGCGCTGGCCCTGGCCCATGCCATCGCGGATCACCTTGCCGCCGCCGAACTTGACCTCGTCGCCGTAGTGGGTGGCATCGCTCTCGACCTCGATCCACAGCTCGGTGTCACCGAGGCGCACCCGGTCGCCGGTGGTCGGTCCGTACATGTCGGCATAGGCCCGGCGGCTGATCCTGTTCCCGGTCATGAGCGGCCTCCCTGCTGGTCGTCGAGCGCGCCCATCACCTCGCCGCGAAAGCCGAAGATGTGCCGGCTCCCCGCGTAGGGAATCAGCGTCACCTCCCGGGCCTGGCCGGGCTCGAAGCGGATCGCCGTGCCGGCGGCGACATCCAGCCGGCAGCCCCGGGCTCGGCCCCGATCGAAGACCAGGGCCGGGTTGGCCTCGGCGAAGTGGTAGTGGGAGCCGATCTGTACCGGCCGGTCGCCGGTGTTGGCGACCTCGAGGGTGATCCGTTCGCGCCCCTCGCAGAGCGCGATCTCGCCGTCCTGGAGTTGGTATTCACCGGGAATCATGTCGTCGCTCCTTGCAGTCGCCGTGAGGGGTGAGGGGTGAGGGGTGAGGGGTGAGGGGTGAGGGGTGAGGGGTGAGGAGCGAGGAGACCTGGCCCCTTACCCCTCACGCCTCACACTTCACACTTCACACTTCACACAATGGGGTTATGAATGGTGACCAGCTTGGTACCATCCGGGAAGGTCGCCTCGACCTGCACCTCGTCGACCATCTCGGCCACGCCTTCCATCACGTCGTCGCGGCCGAGGATCTCGCGGCCCGCGCTCATCAGCTCGGCGACGCTCTTGCCGTCGCGCGCGCCCTCCATGACCTCGCAGCTGATCAGCGCGACCGCCTCGGGGTAGTTCAGCTTGAGGCCACGAGTCCGGCGCCGCTCGGCCAGCAGGCCGGCGGTGAAGAGCAGCAGCTTGTCCTTGTCTCTCGGGGTCAGTTCCATCGCAGTAGCTCCCAAACCATGTCGATTGCATTCGCTGTCCAGGCCGTCGCCTGCAAGCTGGAAGAGCGGCGCTCCGCGCCTGGAAGCCTGACGCAGGAAGACACTGCATTGCCTGGAGAGCGGAGACTTCCCGCTTCTGGCTTCACGCTTCCAGCGACCATCATGTTCGCCAGATCCGCGGTGCACAGGCCTCGCGGCCGATCAACCTCGGTCTCAAGACCTTCCAGGCCGCCTCGCACAGCCGCCAGGCCTCGTTTCGTTCATCGCCCAGGTAGCGCAGCAGCAGCACGCCGTGACGCACCGTCACCGCCCAGCGGGGGCTCTCGGGAAGCCGACCGCGGAGCGCCTCGATGGCCTCGCCCTCCTCGCTCAGGCCCACCGCCCAGAGGGTCGCCTGGACGCTCGCGCCGCCCTGCCCCCAGTGCCCTCGGAAGCGTGGATGGGCCGGGTCGAGGGGTTGGCGTTCCAGCCATAGCGGCCGCCCGTCGCGGAGCAGGCGAAAGCGCTGCTCGATGCATCCGCTGACATAGGGGAGCCGGCTGGCCGGGCGACCCAGGACGAGCACCTCCCAGCCCAGGCAGCGGGCCTCGCCGGCAAGCTCGATGGTCGTGCTCTGTCCCCCCCGGGAACCGTCGAAGGCGATGGTCTCCTGGGGCAGCCACTCGAGACGGCTGCCGTCCGCCGCCCGCAGTCGGGTGTGCTGTTCCCAGGCCACGCCGTGATGATCGGCCCGGTAGAGCTTGTTGGCGGCCGGCGTGGTCAAAAGCGCATGCGCACCCGTCTCCACCTCCGCCGACACGCTCAGCGAATCGCCGCTGACCAGGCCACCGGGAGGGTGCAACAGGTAGAGGTGGCAGGCGCCATCGCGGCCTTCCGGGTAGAAGGGCCGCTGCACCCGCAACGGGCCCAGGTGGCGGGCGCGAGCCAGCCGCGTGGCGCCCTGCCGTGACGAGAAGCCGAGCTCCAGCGATGCCGCCCAGCGGCGTCGGGCATCGAAGCGATGACCGGAGTCCTCGGGTCGGGTCGAGGCGGCGGGCACGGCGGGGGAATAGGCCGTCATCGGCAACTGCCTTCTGATCGGGGACGTGAGGCACGTCGGGTGGCAACGACCTGTTCGAGGCAATGGCCGTACCAGAGTGGTGAAAATCAGGAAATATCTTTTATTTTCAGAATCTTATTTAGTATACAAGAAATAAGCGCCTTCCTCGGATGTCTGCCAATGCACCCATAGGGTGCAAAATCCACCCGGTCATGCACCACTGGGGAGAGAAAGGGACGAGCGTCGTTCACCTCTGGTGCACCCACCCTCCCCTCAGCCCTCCGGCACCTTTGCCCGTCGCAACCCCGCCAGGTAGCAGGTGATCTGGCTCGGCTCATGGAGATAGAACAGCTTCTCGATGGCAAAGGCACAGCTGAAGGCGGGCTGCATGGCGAGGAGTCGCTCCTTCTCCTCACTGGCCTGCTCCCGCCGGCCCAGATGGGCCAGGGCCACCAGGCGGTGAGCGGCGGTCCAGTACTGGCAGTTGGGCAGGTTGCTGGCCTGCTCCGTCCACTCCAGGGAGCGTTCGTAGTCGCCCTTGAAGATGAGCGCCAGCGCGCCATAGGTATAGAAGGCCCATAGTTGCGGGTCGTTGGGGCTCAGCGCGATGGAACGCTCGAACTGGGCCATGGCCTCCTCGTAACGGCATTCATAGGCGAGCGAATCGCCCATCCCGCAATAGGCCGCCGCGAAGGTGGGATTGAGGTCGATGGCGATCCGGTTCTCGGCGAGGGCCCGACGGTACTCCCGCCGGGCCAGCAACACCCGGCCGCGCAGCATGTGAAAGGTGGCATTCTGGTGATCGATTTCCAGTGCCCTGTCGCAGGCGGCGAGCGCCTCGTCCAGCAGTTCCCGGTCCGCCGGCGTATCCCAGTAGACCATGCCCAACACGACGGCATACGCCCACCACGCATGCGCCTCGCCGAACATGGGGTCCTGGATCAGGCTCTGACGCAACAGCCGCTGGGCTTCCTGGTTGTCCCGCCCGGTGAACCGAAACAGGTGGTAGCATCCCAGGTGAAAGCAGTCCCAGGCTTGCAGGGTCGCCGGGCGCGAGACCCTGACCTTGTGCCGTTCGGCGAAGCCAATCTCCGGCTCCAGCCGGGCGGCGATGGTTTCCGTGATCTCGTCCTGCAGGGCGAAAATTTCTGATCGCTCACGGTCGTAGCGTTCCGTCCATTTCGTCAGGCGGGTGGCGGCGTCGACGAGGTGCACGGCGATCCGCACCTGATTCCCGGTACCCTGGATGCTGCCTTCCACCACGTAGTCGACGGCCAGCATCCGGCCCAGCTCGAGCGGATCCGGGGCCTGCCCCTTGAAGCCGAAGGCGGTATTGCGCGCCACCACGTTGAGCCAGCGGTGCTTGCTGAGCTGGGCGATGATGTCGCTGGTGACGCCGTCGGCGAAATACTCGTGGTCGCTCTCCCGAGACAGATTGATCAGCGGCAACACGACCACGGCCGGCTTGTGCAGGGCATCGGGTGCGACCGCGCCCGGGGAGGCCGACACTGCCGGCGCGGGATCATCGAATTGCACCGTCCCCACGAAGCGAAATCCCTTGCGGTGAATCGTGCGGATGTAGATCTGGCGGCGTCCGTCATCGCCCAGCAGTTGGCGAGCCATCTTGATGCGGCTGCTCAAGGCCGCCTCGGAGACGATGCGGCCCTTCCATACCACCTCGTTGATCTCGTCCTTGCCGACCATGCGCTCGCGGTTCTCCACCAGCAGCACCAGCAGCTCGATGACCTGTGGCTCGCAGCGAAGTGGTTGGCCATCGCGACTCAGTTCGAAGCGGTCGGTGTCCAGGATGAAGTCGTCGAATCGGTAGCGCATGGCGTGTCACGGCATCGGGCAATACGACCGGGGCAGAAAGGAGGGCATGAAATGAGAGTAGGTCATCTCCACGACTTCTCCAGAATACCACCAGATCGCCGTCAAGCCGCGCCGGGGGACAGTCACTAGGCTGGTGATGTGTTCCACACATCCCACCCCCACAGGAGAACACGACCATGTGCGATCTCGACCTCTCGACCCAGAAGTTTCTGCTCAACTGCCAGTACGGGACCGACAACCTGGAGCGCGCCACCATCGCCTTCATCCTGGCCAGCACGGCCTCCAAGACCTGCGAAACCGCCGTCTTCATCAGCTCCAACGCCACGGCGCTGTGCGTGCGGGGCGCCGTCGATGGCCTGGTGGCCGAAGGCTATGAGCCCCTCGCCGACCTGATCGCCCAGTACCAGGGCAACGGCGGGCAGATCTGGGTGTGCCCGGTGTGCGTCAAGGCGAAGGGCCTGACGCAGGATGACCTGCTCCCCGGAATCGAGGTTGCCGGCGCCCCCCGCACCATGGCGTACCTCGCCAGCGGCGCGCGTCTGCTGGCCTGATGTCTCGCGCGACCGCCACCATGGGTGGCGGTCGCGCGACTTCCCGGCTGCGGATCCCTGGAGGAGCCGATCATGACGACCGAACCGGCCGAGTGCGGCAAGCTGGCGCACTACCTGACGGTCCTGGGCAATGCGCTCGACCGCTTCCTGACCTTCCGGCACCCCGACGCCATGCAGCAGCCGGCGCGTTGGCGCTCGGTCCTGGAGCGCCCCTTGCCGAGCAGCGGTATCGGCATCGACGCGGTCATGGAGGAGCTGACCCACACCCTGATCCCCAACGGCTCGGCCATCCCGAACCCCGGCAGCACGGCCTTCATCACGACGGGGGCGACCACCATCGGCGCCCTGGCGACGCTGGCCGGTGCGGTGGCGTCACCTCAGCGCCTCACGCTCAACGCCTTCACTTTCCTGGAGGAGCAATCACTGGACTGGCTCGTCGAGCTGTTCCGGCTTCCACCCGCCATGAAGGGGCTCTACAGCAGCGGCGGCTCGGTCGCCAACCTGGTGGCCCTGGGCGCGGCTCGCCAGCAGGCCTTCGAGTCGTTAGGCATCGACCCCGCCCGGCAGGGCATACCCGGTCCGGGGTGTCTCTACGCCAGCAGTGCCAGCCATCATTCCATTCACCGGGCGGCCGCCGTGCTCGGCCTCGGCCGCGAGGCGGTGATCACCATCGCCACGGACCCGCAGGGGCGAATGATCCCTGCGGCCCTGGAGCGACAGCTCGAGGAGGACCGGGCGCGGGACCGGGTTCCCGTGGCGGTGGTGGCCAACGCCGGGACGACGTCCACCGGCGCCATCGATCCGCTGCATGCCATCGGCACCCTCGCCCACCGCTATGACACCTGGTTCCATGTCGACGGCGCCTATGGCCTGCCGGGCATCCTGGACCCGCGGGTTCGCCACCGGTACGCGGGCCTGGAGCTGGCCGACTCGGTGATCGTGGACCCCCACAAGTGGCTGGGCGCACCGGTCGGCATCGGCGCGACCTTCGTGCGCGACCGTGCCCTGCTGCAGCGGGCCTTCACCCAGGGGGCCTCCGACTACCTGGAGCGGTCCTGCACCCAGGCAACGGCTCACCATTCCCTGGACAACCTGGGCATCCCGTACAGCGATTTCGGCGTGGAGCTGTCGGCGCCGGCACGCGGCGCCGTGGTCTGGGCGCTGCTGCGGGAGATCGGCGCGGACGGGTTGCGCGCGCGGGTCTGCCGGCACAACGCCATGGCACGCCAGGTGGCCGAGCGAGCCGACGCCCACCCCCACCTCGAGGTCCTGCAGCGGCCGACCCTGTCGATCTGCTGCTTCCGCTACGTGGCGGCCGGCTGCCCCGACCTCGATGCCCTCAACGCCCGTATCCATCGGGCCCTGGTGCGCCATGGGCGCAATATGCCGAGCACCGCCCTGGTCAATGGCCAGCTGGCGATCCGGCCCTGTTTCGTGGGCGCGCGCACCGGCGAAAGCCAGGCCAGCGCCCTGGTGGACGAGGTGCTGACCCTGGGCGAGCGGCTTGCCCAGGGGGCCAGCCCCGACACTGACATGGACGCCTCCAACAGCGGCAGCATGCCCCCCATCACGAGGTAGACGATCATGACGAAGCGTTACGACAGCATCCTGGCGACCATCGGCAACACCCCGGTGGTGCGTATCAACAACCTCGGCCCGGCACACGTCAACCTGTACGCGAAGGTCGAGGCCTTCAACCCCATGGGCTCGGTGAAGGATCGCCTGGCACTGGGCGTGATCGAGGACGCCGAGCGTCGCGGCGAACTCATGCCGGGGCAGACCATCGTCGAGGCCACCAGCGGCAATACCGGCATCGGCCTGGCCATGGTGTGCGCCCAGAAGGGCTACCCGCTGGTGGTCACCATGGCCGAGAACTTCAGCGTGGAGCGGCGCAAGCTGTTGCGCTTCCTGGGCGCCCGCGTGGTCCTCACCCCCGCCTCGGAGAAGGGCTCGGGGATGGTGGCCAAGGCCGACGAGCTCGCCCGGCAGCACGGCTGGTGGCGATCACGGCAGTTCGAGAACCCCGCCAATGCGGAGGTTCATGCGCGCACCACGGCGGTCGAGATCCTCGATGCCTTCGCGGATATCGGGCTGGACTACTGGGTCACCGGCTTCGGCACCGGCGGCACCCTCAGCGGCGTCTCTCGCGTGCTTCGCTCCCGGAGCCCGCAAACCCGGGTCGTGGTCTGCGAGCCTGACAATTCGGCCATCCTGGCCAGCGGCATTGCCCAGCCCCGCCGGGCGGACGGCAGCCACAGCGAGAGCCACCCGGCCTTTCGGCCGCACCTGATGCAGGGCTGGACGCCGGACTTCGTGCCCCAGCTGGCCGAACCGGTCCTCGCCGAGGGCCGCTGTGATGCCTTCCTCGGCATCAACGGCCAGGAGGCCCTGCGCTGTGCCCGCGACCTGGCCCGCCGCGAGGGCATCTTCGCGGGGATCTCCGCCGGTGCGACCCTGGCCGGGGCACTGCAGGTGGCGGCCGAGGCCCCTGCCGGCAGCAACATCCTGTGCATGCTGCCGGATACGGGAGAACGTTACCTCTCCACGCCGCTGTTCGAGGATGTGGCGGTGAACATGACCGAGGAGGAAATGGCCCTGTCGCGCTCCACGCCCGGCTACCGCTTCGATGGCGGCAGCCGCCCCCCACCCAGCGTGGCCGCCCAGCCACTGGATCCCGAGGCACGGCGCCAGGTAGACGCCACCCTGGCGGATCCGCGGGCTCCGGTGATCATGTTCGCGCTAGAGTGGTGCGAGTTCTGCTGGTCGGTGCGCAAGGTCTTCGATCGCTACCGGATTCCCTATCGCACCCTCAGCCTGGATGCGGTGACCTACCAGGCCGACGGTCGGGGCGGCAAGATGCGGGCGGTCCTCAAGGACAAGACCGGCTGGAACACCCTGCCCCTGATCTTCATCGGCGGCGAGTTCATCGGCGGCTGTACCGATCTGTTCGACGAGATCAACAGCGGCCAGCTGTTCGCGCGCCTCGATGGCCATGGTGTCGGCTACGATGCCGGCGTCGACACGGACCCCTACACGCTGTTGCCGACCTGGCTCCACCCTCGCTGACCCCGAACCGGCGCGCGCCCGCCTCTGGGATGACCAGAGGCGGGCGCGGCAACACCAGGGGCGTGCCTAGACCGTCAGATGTCGCCGGATCAGGTCATCGGAGAGCTCGGCGATCGCCCCACCGGCGACCCGGCGGCCCCGATCCATGATCGCGAAGCGGTCGGCATACTTGCGGGCGAAGGGCAGCTTCTGCTCCACCAGCAGCACCGTCAGGCCGTCCTCGCGGATCAGCCGACGGATCACCTCGCCGATCTGGGTGACGATATTCGGCTGGATGCCCTCCCCCGGCTCGTCGAGGATCAATAGCCGGGGCTCGAGCACCAGGGCCCGACCGATGGCCAGCTGCTGCTGCTGGCCGCCCGAGAGGTCGCCGCCGCGACGGTGCTTCATCTCCGCCAGCACCGGGAACAGCTCGTAGATGCGCTCGGGGATCGACCTGCGACCGTCGCCGCGGGCCGCCAGGCCGGTACGCAGGTTTTCCTCCACGGTGAGCAGCGGGAAGATCTGGCGCCCCTGGGGCACATAGCCGATGCCCAGCCGCGACCGGTCCTCGGCGCGCTTCTTGGTCAGCTCCACATCATCGGCATAGCGGATGCTGCCCGAGGTCACCGCGACCTCGCCCATCACCGCCTTCACCAGGGTGGTCTTGCCCACCCCGTTGCGGCCCATCACGCAGGTGCACGCCCCCGCCGGCACCTCGAGGTCGAGGGACCACAGGGTGTGGCTCTCGCCGTAGTACTGGTCGAGCTTGTCGATCGCGAGCATCAGGCGACCTCCTCGTCGGCCTCGGCGCCGAGATAGACCTCGACGACGCGGGGATCCATGGACACCTGGTTCATGCTGCCCTCGGCCAGCACGCTGCCCTGGTGGAGCACGGTGACCGTCCGGGCGATGGAGCGCACGAAGCCCATGTCGTGCTCCACCACCACCACGGACTGCTTGCCCGCGAGCCCGGTGAGCAGCTCGGCCGTGCGTTCCATCTCCTGCTCGGTCATGCCGGCCACCGGCTCGTCCACCAGCAGCAGCCGCGGACGCTGCATCAGCAGCATGCCGATCTCCAGCCACTGCTTCTGGCCATGGGACAGGATCCCGGCCGGCCGGTGACGCAACTCGACCAGGCCGATGGTGGTCAGGACCTCCTCGATCCGCTCACGGATCTCGCCGCTCGTCCGCGCCGTGAGGGTGGGCAGGATGCGCTTGTCGGCGGCCATGGCCAGTTCCAGGTTCTCGAAGACCGAGAGGGCCTCGAAGGTGGTGGGCTTCTGGAACTTGCGGCCGATGCCGAGGCTGGCGATCTGCGGCTCGTTCATGGTCAGCAGGTCATGGCGGCTGCCGAACCAGACCCGGCCGGTATCCGGCCGGGTCTTGCCGGTGATGATGTCCATCATGGTGGTCTTGCCCGCCCCGTTGGGGCCGATGATGCAACGCAGCTCGCCGTCGTCGATGGTCAGGTTCAGGCGGTCGATGGCGCGGAAGCCGTCGAAGCTGACCGTCACGTCCTCGAGATAGAGGATCGGGCCATGGCGCACGTCGACCGGGGAGTCGACGGGCACCAGGAAGTCGAAGACACGGTCGCGATCGGCCAGCGATGTCAGGAAGTTCATGCCGAGGCCTCCCGAGGGGTGGTGGATGGATCCGGGGCGGCGCGGCGCGGCCGGCGATAGGCCAGCAGGCCGGCGATGCCCCTGGGCAGCAGCACCGTGACCAGCACGAAGAGCCCGCCCAGGGCGAACAGCCAGGCATCCGGCATCACGCCGGTGAACACCGTCTTGGCGTAGTTGACGAGCAGCGCCCCGATCACCGCGCCGTAGAGGGTGCCGCGGCCACCCAGCGCCACCCACAGCACGATCTCGATGGAGAAGATCGGCGAGAACTCCCCCGGGTTGATGATGCCCACCTGGGGCACGTAGAGCGCGCCGGCGACACCGGCCAGCATCGCCGAGACCACGAAGACGAAGAGCTGGAAGCGCTCCACCCGGTAGCCCAGGAAGCGCGTGCGGGCCTCGGCGTCGCGGGTGGCCACGCAGACCCGTCCGAGCTTGCTGGCGACGATCGCGCGACACAGCAGATACCCCAGGGCCAGCGCCACGCCGGTGGCCAGGAAGAGCCCCAGGCGGGTCGCATCGTCGGTCAGGTCGACGCCCAGCAGTTCCTTGAAGTCGGTCAGGCCGTTGTTGCCGCCGAAGCCCATCTCGTTGCGGAAGAAGGCCAGCATCAGGGCGAAGGTCAGCGCCTGGGTGATGATCGACAGATACACCCCGGTGACCCGGGAGCGGAAGGCCAGGAAGCCGAACACCAGGGCCAGCAGTCCCGGCGCCAGCAGCACCATCAGGAAGGCGAACCAGGCCATGTCGAAGCCGTGCCAGTACCAGGGCAGGCTCTGCCAGTCGAGGAAGACCATAAAGTCCGGCAAGACAGGATGTCCGTACACACCACGATCACCGATCTGGCGCATCAGGTACATGCCCATGGCATAGCCGCCCAGGGCGAAGAAGGCGCCATGCCCGAGGCTCAAGATGCCGAGATAGCCCCACACCAGGTCCACCGCCACGGCCAGCAGCGCATAGCACAGGTACTTGCCGAGCAGCGTCACGGTATAGGTGGAGACATGCAGCGTATGCCCCGCCGGCAGCGCCAGGTTGAGCAGGGTGACCACGGCCAGGGACGCGAGCAGCACGCCGAGGAAGAGCCGTGTCGAGCGCTCGTGCAGGGGTCGGGACAGCCAGGATCTTGAAGCCAGCATGAATCAGCCCTCCGCCGCCCGGCCCTTCTGCGGGAAGAGTCCGCGGGGGCGTTTCTGGATGAACAGGATGATGAAGACGAGCACCAGGATCTTGGCCAGCACGGCACCGGCCCAGGGCTCGAGGACCTGGTTGATGACGCCCAGCGACAGGCCCGCCACAAGGGTGCCCCAGAGGTTCCCCACCCCGCCGAACACCACCACCATGAAGGAGTCGATGATGTAGTTCTGGCCGAGGTTGGGCCCCACGTTGGTGAGCTGGGAGAGCGCCACGCCGGCCAGGCCGGCCACCCCGGCCCCCAGGGCGAAGGTCAGGATATCGACGCGGGTGGCACGGATGCCCATGGAACGGGCCATGGCGCGATTCTGGGTCACGGCGCGCACCTCCAGACCCAGCCGGGTGCGGCGCATCACCAGCATCAGGCCGGCGAAGACCAGCAGCGCGAAGCCCAGCACGAACAGACGATTGAGGGTCAGCGACAGCCCCTCGTTGATCATCAGCGAGCCACTCATCCACTCGGGCGAGACCACGCTGCGGTTGAGCGGCGAGATCAGGGTGCGCACCAGCTGCTGGAGGATCAGGCTGACGCCGAAGGTGGCCAGCAGGGTCTCCAGCGGACGCCCCTTGAGGAACTGGATGACGCTGCGCTCGATGGCGACCCCCGCCAGGGCCGCTACCAGGAAGCCGGCGGGGATCGACAGGATCAGCGCCAGCCCCGGCTGGCCGGGCAGCAGCTGCTGCATCCCCCAGGTGGTGTAGGCACCGAGCATCATCAGCTCGCCATGGGCCATGTTGATCACGCCCATCACGCCGAAGGTGATCGCCAGGCCGATGGCCGCCAGCACCAGCACCGAGCCCAGCGACAGGCCGAAGTAGAGCGTCTCGACGCCGCGGTTGAGTTTCTGCTTCTGCTCGATGCCGGCCAGCGCCCCGCTCGCGGCCTCGGCCAGGGCGGCGTCGTCGCTGCGCGCGGCGGCACTGAGCGCCGCCCGGGCCTCGGGATTGAGGCTGCCGGCCAGGCCCTCGACGGCCGCGGCATCGCCCTGCGCCAGGCGATGGATGGCGATGGCCTGCTCGAGCAGGCGCTTCACCTCGTCATCGGCCTCGTCGGCCACCAGCGCCTGCAGTGGCGCCAGCATGGCGGCCTCGACATTGCCGAGCAGCTCCCGGGCCGCCTCGCGGCGCGCCCGCACGTCGTCGACGCGCAGGTCGAGCACCGCCAGGGTGCTCTGCAGCCGCCCGCGCAGCGCGTTGTTGATGCCGATGCGGTCGAGTTCGCGCCGCGACATCTCGCCGGCCGCCGCGAAGGTCAGGGCGTCGATGACCGGCCATTGGCGACCGCGGTTCTCGAGCACCACGACGAAGCGACCGGTGTCCTCGTGACGCTGCAGCTTGCCGTCGAGCAGGGCCTCGAGCCAGCGCCGGGTGCGCTCGTCGCCGCTGGCGACGAGCGCCTCGATGGCCTGGCCCTTGTCGGCGTAGGAGCGGGTATCGAGGGCCTCGAGCAGGGCCTGGCCGTCGTCGTCGGGCGCGGCCACGGCGGCCGGTGCGGCGAGCGCCACGACGACGAGGCACAGCAGCCCCTGCACGAGGGAGCGGATCATCCTCATGGGCATGTCCTGTAGGAAGTGGAGAGATGGCGTATCTCGGATCAACCACGCCAGCGGGCGCCTAAGGGCAATCGCAGTTAGCGGTATCGCTCGGGGCTGTTCCGTCGACAAGCCTGCGAGGAGGCGCTGTGAACCCATCCTTGGGCGCTACCGACGCCCTGCGGCGCTCTCGCATCCTGCTTCGCTTGCAGGGCCAGTGCTGGCCATCCATGGCCAGCCCGTTCGGAGCAGTGCTCCTCACCCATGGCGTAGGACCTCCTCTTCGGCTTGTCCCCGGCGCCCCTCGCGGAAGGCGATAGCACTTGTCCTGGCACACACCGGCCCGAGGACGGGATCATTCCGCCGTCGCGACGTCCTCGCTGGCGCCACCGCCACAGCGACCCTCGACGACGTTGTAGTTGCCGCAGCCCAGGGGCTGACGCCAGTCGCTGATCAGGTCCCGGGAGCCTTCCAGGTAGTCGGACCAGGCATCCCCGGCCACGGTGGACGGGGTCTCCCAGACGATGGAGAACTGGCCGTTGTCCTGGATCTCGCCGATCAGCACCGGCTTGGTGATGTGGTGGTTGGGCATCATGGCCGCATGGCCCCCGGACAGGTTGGGAACGCTGACCCCGATGATGGCCTGCTTCACCGCATCGACCTCGGTGGTGCCGGCCTTGCGCACGGCCTCCTTCCACATGTTGAAGCCGATGTAGTGGGCTTCCATGGGATCGTTGGTCACCGCCATCTCGTCGCCGGTGTACTCGATCCAGCCGTCGATGAAGTCGTAGTTGGCGTCGGTGTCGACGCTCATGAAGTAGTTCCAGGCGGCCAGGTGCCCCACCAGCGGCGCGGTATCGATGCCGGAGAGCTCCTGCTCGCCCACCGAGAAGGCCACCACCGGGATGTCGGCGGCATCGATGCCCTGGTTGCCCAGCTCGCGATAGAACGGCACGTTGGCATCGCCGTTGATGGTGGAGACCACCGCGGTCTTCTTGCCCTGGCTGCCGAAGCGCTTGATGTCGGCGACGATGTTCTGCCAGTCGGAATGACCGAAGGGCGTGTAGTTGACCATGATGTCCTCGTCGGCCACGCCGTGGGCCTTGAGGTAGGCCTCGAGGATCTTGTTGGTGGTCCGCGGGTAGACGTAATCGGTACCGGCCAGCACCCAGCGCTCGGCCCCCACCTCGTTCATCAGGTAGTCGACGGCGGGAATCGCCTGCTGGTTCGGCGCCGCCCCGGTGTAGAAGACGTTCGCGGAGGACTCCTCCCCCTCGTACTGCACCGGGTAGAACAGCAGGCCGTTGAGCTCCTCGACCACCGGCAGCACCGACTTGCGCGACACCGAGGTCCAGTTGCCGAAGATCACGTCGACCTCCTCCTGGGCCAGCAGCTCGCGGGCCTTCTCGGCGAACAGCGGCCAGTCGGAGGCCGGGTCGACGACCACCGGCTCGAGCTCGCGACCCAGCAGGCCTCCCTCGGCATTCTGCTGCTCGATCAGCATCAGCAGGGTGTCCTTGAGGGTCGACTCGCTGATCGCCATGGTGCCGGACAACGAGTGCAGGATGCCGACCTTGATCGGGTCCTCCTGAGCAACCGCCGGCGAGCAGAGACCCAGGCCGATCAGCGAGGCGGCCAGCCAGCGTGTGGGATGCACGGTCGGGAGCGGGATCATGGAGACTCCTTGCGATGTGGTTGGTATCGATGGGCAGCGGTGCGATGGCGACGGCACCCTGCCCACTTACCAGCGCAAGGGGCGTGCCAGAACGCGAAGCTCCCTTACGATCCCTTTTGATTCAATGCATTGGAAAACTCCCGCTCGAGCCAACAGGGGGCGAGCGGGGTGGTCTGGTGCAGGCTGACGCACGATATCGAGCCAGCAGCGTGCCGATACCCGGCCCACTGCACCCGCATGAGGCAGGCTCGCTTCGGCCGCCCAGACGGCACGAGGGGCGCCGGCCTGGCCGGCGCCCCTCGTGGCGCTGCGGGAGATCCCGGGCGATCAGTCGCCCTCCGGCCCCCCCGTGCCGGTCTGGACCTGCATGCGGCGACGCAGCAGCGGGCCGACGATGTAGGGCAGGATCAGCCCCAGGCCGGCGAACACCCACAGGCCGATGGCCAGGCCGCTGTCCCACAGGATGGTCCAGTCGCCGTCGGAGATATCCATGGCATGGCGCAGGTTCTTCTCCATCTCCGGCCCCAGCAGCAGGCCGAGGATGATCGGCACCAGCGGGATCTCCAGCTTGCGGAAGAGATACCCGGCAACGCCGAAGGCCACCATGAAGTAGAGGTCGAAGGTGGTGTTGCTGATCGAGTAGATGCCGACGAAGGCGATCATGGTCACCACCGGCAGCAGGAACATCGGCGGCACCGAGAGCAGCTTGACGAAGATGCCCACCAGCGGGATGTTCAGCACCAGCAGCAGGAAGTTGCCGATCAGCAGTGCGGCGATCACGCCCCAGACGATGTCGGCGTTCTGGGTGAACATCAGCGGCCCGGGGGTGATGTTCAGCGAGATCAGCAGGGCCAGCAGCACCGCGGTGGTGCCGCTGCCCGGCACGCCGAGGGTCAGCATGGGCACCAGCGCCCCGCTGGAGGCGCCGTTGTTGCCGGCCTCGGGGCCGGCCACGCCGCGCGGGTCGCCCTTGCCGAAGTAGCCCTTGCTGCCGACGACCTTCTTCTCGAGGGTGTAGCCGATGAAGCTGCCCAGCGACGCCCCCGCGCCCGGCAGCACGCCGGCGATGAAGCCCAGCACGCCGCCGCGCAAACTGGACGGCAGGATGTTGCGGATGTCCTTCCAGCTGAGCGAAAGCTTGTTGACGGCCATCTTCGCCTTGCCGCCCCCGGCCTTCTCCTCGATGAAGAACAGCAGCTCGGAGATGGCGAACAGCCCGACGATGGCGATGATGAAGTCCACGCCCTCGTAGAGTTCGAGCACGCCGAAGGTGTAGCGCTGCACGCCGGTGTTGTCGATGCCCACCGTGGCGATCATCAGGCCGATGGCAGCGGCCACCACGGTCTTCATGGGGTTCTTGCCGGTGATGCCGCCGAGGGTGGCGAAGGCCAGCAGGAACAGCGCAAAGTACTCCGCCGGACCGAAGGTCAGGGCGAAGTCGGCGAGCAACGGCGCCAGCAGGATCAACCCGATGGTGGCGATCAGGCTGCCGATGAAGGAGGCCACGGCGGAGATCGCCAGGGCCTCGGAGGCCTTGCCCTGCTGCGCCATCGGGTAACCGTCGAGGCAGGTCATCATCGCCGGCTCGTCACCGGGAATATTGAGCAGGATCGACGAGATGCGCCCGCCGTACATGGCACCGGCATAGACCGAGGTGAGCATGATCATCGCGGTCTCCGGCGCCAGCCCCAGCGTGAAGGCCAGCGGGATCAGGATCGCCACGCCGTTGGCCGGCCCCAGCCCCGGCAGGGCGCCGATCAGGGTGCCGAGGAAGGCCCCCAGCAGCGCGAACATCAGGTTGTGCGGCGCCAGGGCGACGCCGAAGCCGTCGATCAGGAAGCCAAGGGTCTCCATCAGCTCACCTCCAGGAACGAAAGCAGGCCCAGCGGCAGCGCCAGGTCGAGGGCGAAATTGAACAGCAGGAAGACCACCACACCCGACGCCGCGCCGGTGACGAAGGCTCGCACCGGGGCGGAGCCCATGCGCCAGCACAGGGTGCCTACCGCCAGGGTCGTGCTGATGATGAAGCCCAGCGGCTGCAGCAGCATGGCGTAGAGGATCAGCACCACCACGGCGATGATCAGCTCGACGCCGGTACGGCTCCACGGCCAGGCGTTATCCGGATCCGGCCGCACGACCATGTAGAGGCTGGAGAGTGCCAGGACGACGGCCAGCAGGCGTGGAAAGGTCTCGGGACCGACGGCTTCGGTCCCGCCGAACGGCTCGGGGAACTGGGTGGTGCCCCAGCCGTACGCGACGGCCAGGACGATCATCAGGACCCCGAAGATGCGGTCGTTGAAGGTCATTGCTGGATCAGCCCGATGTCCTTGGAGAGGGTTTCGATCTCGGCGATCTGGTCCTTGACGAAGGCGTCGAACTCACCGGCGCTCATATGGAAGGGCATCAGGCCGTTCTGGGTCATGACGCTCTGCCACTCCTCGCTTTCATAGATGGTGTCCATGGCGTCGACCCAGTACTGCTTGGCCTCGTCGGAGATGTCGGCCGGCATGTAGAAGCCGCGCCAGTTGGGGCCGACCGCGTCGATGCCCTGCTCCATGGCGGTCGGGATCTCTGAGAACTCGCCCGGCAGGCGCTCCTCGGACAGCACGGCGAGCACCTTGAGGTCACCGGACTCCATGAAGCCCTGGGCCTCGGTGATGTCACCGGTGAAGGCGTCCACGTGCCCCCCGATCACCTGCGTCAGTGCCTCACCACCGTTGTTGTACGACAGGTAGGGGATCCGCGGCAGATTCTCGACATCGGCGGCCTGGGCGGCGATCAGTACCTTGAGGTGATCCCAGCCCCCCTTGGCGCTGCCGCCAGCAAACTTGACGCTGCGCGGGTCTGCCTTGAGGGCCTCCATCAGCGCCGGCAGGTCCTGATACTCGGAGTCCTCGGACACGGCGATGATGCCGTAGTCGGCCCCGAGGGCACCGATCCAGTTGACCATGTCGGCGTTCATGCCCGGAAACTGGCCCTGGGCCAGACGAGTGGTGGTCGCGGTGGAGGCCGCCACCAGCAGCTGGTCGTCGCCGGCACGCTTGCTGACGGTATGCCCGAAGGCCACGCCACCACCGGCACCGGCCATGTTGATGGTCTGGACACTGCGCGGAACGATATCCAGGTCTTCCATCACCTTGCCGACACTGCGGCAGGTGAAGTCCCAGCCGCCGCCGGGATCGGCGGGCGCGAGGCACTCGACCTTGCCTTCGGGCTCGAAGGCCATGACGGAACCGGCGCTGACGGTGAAGGCGGCGACGGCGAAGAGCTTGAGCGGCGTTCTCATGGACATTGTTGTGGTCCCCTGATGTCGGTGGATCGATGTGGGTCTTGTGGGACGCTGACGCCTGGCTTACAATTCTGTAAGGCAGAACTTCATTCCTCAGGATAGAAAGCTAGGCGGTCCGCCCGGGTCGGGTCAACGCCTGGCAGGGCAATTGCGACCAAAGTTGCATCGGCAACGCGTCCGCGGCATGACGGGAGGACAGACATGGCACAGGATCGCGTCGAGGCCGTGGAACGGGCCCTGACGGTACTCGAGGCCTTCGACTCGCCCCAGGAGGCCTTCACCCTGGCCGAGCTGGCCGAGGCCACCGGGTTCTACAAGAGCACCCTGCTCCGACTGCTGGGCTCGCTGTCGCGCTACGACTATGTCCAGCGGGGCGGCGACGGGCGCTGGCGGCTCGGCCACAGCCCGGTGCGTCTGGCCCGCCGCCATGCCCCGACCCGGCACCTGGCGGCGCGGGTCCAGCCGCTGCTGGACCGCCTGGCGACCGATACCGGCGAGACCGCGGCCCTGCTCGAGGCGCATCCCGGCGACGTGGAGTGCCGCCTGGTGGCGCTGCCCGGCGCGGCGCTGCGCCACGACCTGCACCCCGGCAGCCGCTGGTCGACCACCACGGACGACGATCCGCGTCCGGTCCTGCCCGGCGGCTACATGGAGTGCCTGGCGCTGACGACCGGCCCCGACGAACCGCGGCTCTGGCTGTCGCTGTCGGGCCCCATGGGGCGCCTGGCCCCCGACGCGGCACGACGGGCTCTCGAGGCGGCGCACGGCGCCCTGGAGACACCGCAGGCCGAGGAGGAGACGAGCCCATGACGCTGCTGCTGGTGGAGGATGATCGCCTGCTGGCCGAGACGCTGATCGATGCCCTGCGCCTCGAGGGGCACGCCGTCGACCACCTGGCCGACGGCGACGCGGCCCGGGATCGCCTGGCCGGGTCGGAGCACGGCCTGTCGCTGGTGCTGCTGGACCTCAACCTGCCCGGCTGCGGGGGGCTGGAGGTGCTGGCGACGCTGCGCGCCCACGACCGCGACACCCCGGTGCTGATCCTCACCGCCCGCGGCGCCATCGAGGACCGGGTACGCGGGCTGGACCTGGGCGCCGACGACTACCTGGCGAAGCCCTTCGCCCTGGACGAGCTCGAGGCGCGGGTGCGGGCGCTGCTGCGCCGCCGCGAGCGCGGCCAGCTGTTGCAGGTCGGCCCGCTGAGCTTCGATGGCCTGGCCCAGCGCTTCGCCCTCGGCGACACGCCCCTGGCGCTGCCGCCCCGGGAGCAGCGCCTGCTGGCCTGCCTGATGCGTCACGCCGGCGAGCCGGTGGACAAGGCGCGACTCGCCGAGGAGGCCTTCCAGGACCAGCCCATGGGCGACAATGCCATCGAGGTCTACATCCATCGCCTGCGCAAGCGCCTGGGCGATAACGGTGTGGCCCTGCGCACGGTCCGCGGCCTGGGCTACCTGCTGGAGGCCACGTGATCCGCCGGGACAGCCTCTACCGGCGGCTGCTGACCTGGTTGCTGCTGCCGTTGCTGGCCCTCGGAGGACTGATGGTACTGCAGGCCTGGATGGATGCCCGACGCACGGCCGATCGTGCCTATGACCGCCTGCTCGAGGCCGCCACCCTGGCGATCGCCGAGCAGGTGCAGTGGCAGGAACAGCGCCTGTGGCTCGACCTGCCCCCCGCGGCCCTGGAGATGCTCGCCACCGACGCCGAGGAGCGGGTCTTCTATGCCCTCCACGATGCCCAGGGCCGCTACGTCACCGGCAACGCCGAGCTACCCGGCGACCCCCGAGAGGTCGGCGAGCGCGCCGATGGCCTGCTCTACCGCGATATCGTCTGGCACGGCCTGGCCTTGCGACAGGGCGTGCGCCGGGGGCGACTGGAGGACTGGCGACAGCGCGAGCGCTTCGAGGTACGGGTCGCCCATACCCGCGAGGGGCGCGAGCGCCTGGCCGCCGAGCTACTGCGGGGCAACCTGGCCTATATCCTGACCATGGCGGCCCTGGCGGTGGTGATCCTGCTGCTGGCGATTCGCGCCGCCCTGGCCCCGCTCACCCGCTTGCGCCGCGCCATCCGTGCCCGCGACCCGCGCACCCTGTCCCCCCTGGCGCTGAGCCTGCCCAGGGAGCTCGCGGAACTGCGCGAGACCCTGAACGACCTGCTGGCCCGCATGCGCCGGGTCCGCGCCAACCAGGAGCGCTTCATCGGCGATGCCTCCCACCAGTTGCGTACCCCCCTGGCGGGCCTGTCGGCGCGAGCCGAGCTGGCCCTGCGCCAGGACGACCCTGCCCGCTGGCGGGAGGCCCTCGAGGCCATGCACACCACCAGCGTGCGCACCTCGCGGCTGGCCATCCAGCTGCTGTCGCTGACGCGTCTCGACAATCCCGAGTACCGCCCCGAGCTGGCCTCTCTGGACCTCAACGCGCTGGCCCGCCAGGCCGTCAGGACCCACTGGAACGCCTGCCACCGGGACGCGGTCGACCTGGGCGTGGAGGCCTCTCCGGCGCCGGTGACGATCATGGGGCTCGACTGGCAGCTGGAAGAGGCGCTGGGCAACCTGATCGACAACGCCAGGCGCTATGGCGCCCGGCACATCACCGTGCGCACCCACGCCTCGCCGCCGACCCTGGAAGTGGAGGATGACGGGCCCGGGATCCCCGCCGAGCGCCGCCTGCTGATGCTGCGCCCCTTCCATCGCGGCAGCGATGACCACGAGGGTTCGGGCCTGGGGTTGGCCATCGTCGATGGCATCGCCCGCACCCATGGGGCCCGCCTGATCCTCGGGGAGGGCAGCGGCGCCCGCGGACTGAGGGTCACCCTGCGCTTCCCGGGAGACACGCCATGAGGACTCGTGCCGCCCTGCTGCTGCTATGGCTGTGTAGCGCCCCCCTCGCCGCGGCGCAGGAGCGTCTCCACTACCCGGCGCGCCCCGAGCCCGGTCAGGCCACGACGGGCCAACTGGTGATCCATGGGGCCCTCGACCTGGGGCATATCCGCCCCCTGCTGGCGAGCTTCCACCGGCAGCATCCCGACATCGCGCTGACCTACCGCAACCTCGACACCCTGCCACTGTACGAGCGCTTCCTGGCCGCACCGGACGAGGTCGATGTGCTGATCTCCTCGGCCATGCCCTGGCAGTACCGCCTGGCCAACGACGGCCATGCCCAGCCCCTCGACTCCGCCGCCGCCGCGGCCTGGCCGGACTGGGCCCGCTGGCGACAGGAGCTGTTCGCCTTCACCTTCGAGCCGGTGGTGATGGTGGTCCGCCGCGAGCTGATCGAGCGCTTCGGTCGCCCGGAGAGTCATGCCGACCTGCTCGCCCTGCTCCAGGCGCATGGCGACGCGCTGGCGGGACGAGTGGTGACCTATGACCCGTCGCGCAGCGGCGCCGGTTACACCTATGCCATCGAGGAATCGCGGCTATCGCCGCGTTACTGGGACCTGGTGGCCGCCTTCGGCCAGGCCCGGGCGCACCTGGTGGATACCACCGGCGAGATGCTGACGGGGCTGGCGGAGGGACGCTACTGGCTGGGCTACAACCTGCTGGGCAGCTATGCCCGCCAGGTGGTGGAACGGGACCCGGCGCTCGAAATGGTGATTCCCGACGACTATGCGCTGGTCACCCAGCGACTGGCGCTGATTCCGCGCCAGGCCCCTCACCCGAGGAGCGCGCGACGCTTCCTGGACTACCTGATCGGCCTGGCGGGCCAGCGGGTGATCGCCGAGCAGACCGCGCTGGGCGCGGTCCACCCGGGGCTGGACGGCCCGGGGACGGCGGACCATCTGCGCGCGACCCACGGCGAGGCCCTGCGTCCCCTGGCGCTGGGCCCGGGACTGCTGGCCACCCTGGATGATCTCAAGCGACAGGCCCTGCTGGCCCGCTGGCGACGGGAATTCTCGCGGGGCGGCGCGGCAGGCGACTGACGCGCCAGTCTCCGGCTGCCAGGCCGGACCGCGAATCAGCGCACGTAGCTGAGCTGGACGGGGGCGGTCCCGCGGCCGAGCATGCCGAGGGCACGGGCGGCCCGCTTGGAGAGGTCGATCACGCGACCCTTGATGTACGGGCCCCGGTCGGTGATCTCCACCTCGACCTGGCGGCCGGTATCGCGCCGCGTCACCAGCACCTTGGTGCCGAAGGGCAGGGTGCGATGGGCGGCGGTGAGGGCCTGCTGGTCGAAGGGCTCTCCGCTGGCCGTGGGGCGGCCCTGGAAGCGGTCGCTGTAGAAGGAGGCGATGCCCTTCTGGATCGTGACATCGTCGCGGGACTGGTGGGCCAGCGAATCCCCGGCACAGCCGCTCAACAGCAGCAGGAACAGGCCGAGACACAGCAGACGCCACCCATGAGGACGAGCCAGGCTCGCCTTGCGGGAATACACCATTCGTCACCTCACAACGACTTGTACGCCGATGTCGATCTCCCCGCGACGTCAGGCGCCTTGAGACGTGTCAGACGGCGTCGGGTGCTTTCCCTGCAACCAACCCCTGCTGCCGGCACGATCGTTGTCGAACCAGGCCAGCGCGTCATGCAACGTCACCACTGTGCCGACGATGATGAGTGTCGGCGGTCGAATGGTACCCTGCTCGATGGCCGGCGGCAAGTTCGCCAGGCTCCCCAGATGCACGCGCTGGCGAGCGGTGGTGCCCTGCTCGATCAAGGCGAGGGGGGTGTCGGCGGCCAGGCCATGGGCCTTGAGCTGCTCGGCGATGATCGCCAGGCTGCCGAGCCCCATGTAGAACACCAGGGTCTGCCCGGGGCTGGCCAGGGCCGCCCAGTCGAGGTCGCAGCCGCCATCACGCAGATGGCCGGTGATGAAACGCACCGACTGGGCATGATCCCGATGGGTCAGGGGAATGCCGGCATAGGCCGCACATCCCGAGGCCGCGGTGATGCCGGGGACGACCTCGACCTCGACTCCCGCGGCCACCAGCGTCTCGAGCTCTTCCCCGCCACGCCCGAAGATGAAGGGGTCGCCGCCCTTGAGGCGTACCACCCGCTTGCCGGCGCTCGCCCAGTCGAGCAGCGCCTGGTTGATGCCCTCCTGGGGCACGCTGTGGTCCGAGCGGGCCTTGCCCACGTAGAGCTTCCTGGCCGCGGGGTTGGCCAGGGCCAGGATCTCGTCGCTGACCAGGCGGTCGTGGAGGATCACCTCGGCGGCCTGGAGACGCCGCAGGGCCTTCACGGTCAGCAGTTCCGGATCCCCGGGCCCCGCCCCGACCAGGCTGACCCGGCCCGGCGCCAGATCGGAGACGGCCGCTGGCAGCCGCAGGGTGACGGGCGCCCGGGAATCGCTTGCGGCACTCATATTCCATGCATCCATGTTCGACGGGATTTAATATGCGATAAAGTAATTAATTTGTCGCCTGATTGCCACTAACGACTCTGCGCAAGCATATAACCACCGAGCCGCTCCCGGGCGACAGCCGCAACCCTCCCCCCGACCAACGACATCGCCCCCGCGGGAGCGGGGGCGATGGTATGGGACGATGGCGATGTCGGTCAGGCGTCGAAGGCGCGCTTGAGCCGCGGACTGGCCAGTTCGCCGACCACCGTGATCACGCCCAGCACCAGCAGCAACCAGGGCCAGTGGCTGCCGAACTGCAGCTTGGCGATGCCCAGGGCGTCGACGAAGATCATCAGGATTCCCAGCGGGCTGACGTAGCGCACCATGAACAGCCACAGGGCATGCCAGGCCGGCGACAGGCCCAGTTCCTCGCGGAAGGCCTGGTTCTTCAGCACGAAGCCGGCCAGCAGCACCATGCCCAGGCCGCCGAGCGGCATCATCCAGCGCGAGGTGAGGTAGTCCAGCCAATCGAAGAAGTGCTTGCCGGCGAGGGTCCACTCGGCCCCGAGGTTGAACGAGAGCATGGCCAGGGTGCTGATCAGCCACAGCACGATGCCGGTGCCCCAGGAGGCGGTGCGCCGCGAGATGCCCTTGTTGTCGGTCAACCAGGACACGGTGGCCTCGACCATGGAGATCGACGAGGTCAGTGCGGCCATGGACAGCATCACGAAGAACAGGATGCCGAACAGCGTGCCCAGCGGCATCGCCTGGAAGGCCAGCGGCAGGCTCATGAAGATCAGGCCCGGGCCGCTGGCCGGCTCCATGCCATTGGCGAAGATCACCGGGAAGATCGCCAGACCCGCCATCAGGGCCACCACGGTATCGGCCACGGCCACGCTCAGGGTGGTGCGGGCGATGGAGGCCCGGCCCGGCAGGTAGCTGCCGTAGGTGAGGATGGCCCCGGAAGCCAGGGACAGGGTGAAGAAGGCGTGGCCCAGGGCGGCCAGCATGCCCTCGCTGGACAGGCTGCCCGCGTCGAAGGTGAACAGGAAACGCAGCGCCTCGCCGAAGCCGCCGGAGAAGGCGCCATAGCCGATCAGGATGGCCAGCATCACGACCATGCCGGGCATCATCCAGCTGACGCTCTTCTCGATGCCGGCCTGCACGCCCTTGCCGACGATGGCCATGGTGGCGACGGTCACCAGGGTGCTCCAGAAGCCCAGGTTCAGTGGGCTCTCGTTGTTGGCGCCGAAGATCGCCGCCATCTCGTCGACGCTGGAGCCGGCCAGGCCGCCGCTGAGCATCTTCCACAGGTAGGCGAAGGACCAGCCGGCCACCACCACGTAGAAGGACAGGATCATGAAGCCGCAGAGCATGGCCATCCAGCCCAGCAGCGACCACACCGGGGAGGCCCCGGCCTCGCCGGCCACCCGGCGGATGGCATCGATGGGGCTGCCGCGGCCACGGCGTCCGAAGGCGATCTCGGTCATCATCACCGGTACGCCGACCGCCAGGATGCAGGCCAGGTAGACCAGCACGAAGGCGCCACCGCCATACTCGCCGGTGATGTAGGGGAACTTCCAGATGTTGCCGAGGCCGACGGCGGAGCCGGTCGCGGCCAGGACGAAGCCCCAGCGGCCGAGCCACTGGGTACGGGGTTGAGCGTCGTTTGTCATGTCACACCAGGGATCACGGAACTGTTGTTGTCACCCGCCACAAGGCTGCCCATTGTGACGGATTTTATCGTGAATGGGCAGGGAGACGGGGATTTGTTCTGGCTATCATCGCCCTGCCCGTCGATCCCGGCGGCAATTGCCGGGATCGGCGACGAGTGGATCAGTCGTCGGCCTCGAGCACGCCGCGCCGGATCTGGTCTTCCTCGATGGATTCGAACAGGGCCTTGAAGTTGCCCTCGCCGAAGCCGTCGTTGCCCTTGCGCTGGATGATCTCGAAGAAGATCGGCCCGATCACCGTCTCGGTGAAGATCTGCAGCAGCACCCCCTGGTCGGGACCGCCGTCCACCAGCAGGTTCAGCTCGCGCAGGTCCTCGAGGTTCTCCTCGTGGTTGGGCACCCGCGCATCGACCCTCTCGTAGTAGGTGTCCGGGGTGGTCAGGAAGGTCACGCCGTTGGCCTTCAGGGCCCGCACCGTGGCATAGATGTCGTCGGTGGCCATGGCCAGGTGCTGGATGCCCTCGCCGTTGTACTCGCGCAGGAACTCGGCGATCTGCGAGTTGTCGTCGGCGGACTCGTTGATCGGGATGTGCATCTTGCCGCACGGCGCGGTCATGGCCCGGGAGTGCAGCCCGGTCTTCTTGCCGGCGATGTCGAAGTAGCGGATCTCGCGGAAGTTGGCCACGCGGGTGTAGAAGTCCGCCCAGACATCCATCTGGCCGCGGTCGACGTTGTGGGTCAGGTGGTCGAGCACCGCGAGGCCCACGCTGTGGTCCTGAGGCGTGCGCCCGGGGATCGGCGCGAAGTCGATGTCATAGATGGTCCGGCCGTCGCCGTCGACCTTGTGGTCGACGAAGTACAGCAGCGAGCCCCCGATCCCCTCGACGGCGGGAATGCCCACCTCGCCTTCACCCACCGGGGTCTCCACCGGCCTGGCACCGCAGGCCACGGCATGCTCGAAGGCCTGCCTGGCGTCGGCCACCCTCCAGGCCATGGCGCAGGCACTGGGGCCGTGGACACGGGCGAACTCGGCGGCGTGACTGTCCGGCTCGGCATTCAACACGAAGTTGATATGCTCCTGCTGGAACAGCGTGACGGCCTTGGAGCGATGCTGGCGCGTCTCGGTGAAGCCCAGCTGGAGAAACAGCTGGCGCAGCGCCTCGATCCCCTCGGCGGTGGGGGCGGTGTACTCGACGAACTCGAAACCATCGGTGCCGATGGGGTTGGCGGTATTGACGGTCTGGCTCGTCTGGGCAGGGGCGTTCATGAAGACCTCCGGGTCGCGGGTGGTTGTCGTCGCTGGGATGCCCCCAGACTAGAGCGCCCCCGCCGCCACCGGAACGCCCCGCGGCCACGCCTTCCCCGCCTCGGGTGGCCGCCCTGGCCACCTCGACGTCAAGCATTCGTTACATCTCCGGCGAGCCCATGACTGGCCTCGCCGGGTCGGCAAGCCTGGCTGACAGGGCGTAAGGGATTCCTTACACCTCACCGCCGCCGGGTCGACGCAACAGGGTCTCGACACTCGCTACCTTGTCGTCCATGTGCTGCTCACGGTCGATTCGCGTGCCGAGCTTCAGGGTGGTGGTGATGCGCGGCGCCCCCATCGCGTGGACCGCCTCGTGGCAACGCTTGACCACCGCCATCACCTCGTCCCAGGGACCCTCGATATTGGTGCCATAGGCGTGCATGCGGTGCTCCAGGCCGGAGGCCTCGATGACCCGCTGACAGGCGGCCACATGGGACGAGACGGACACTCCCACACCCAGCGGGACCACGCAGAGATCGATGATGACGTGCATGAGGTTTTCTCCTCGTTGAAGCGGACATCGGCATGAAGATGCGCAACTGAATCAGTGGTCTATGATGAAGGGGAATGCGGTTACGCCGCCAGTATCCGGCATCCAGCCACTGCGGGACCAGGAGGACTCCATGACCAGTGACTCACGCCTCGGCCCTGTTGCCCTGCCCGATACCCGGGCCCGTCACGTTGTCGAGAAGTTGCTGGATGGCTCCGGCGTGAGGCTCAATGGCGACGCCCCCCAGGACATCCGCGTCTACCATCCCGACTTCTTTGCGCGCATTCTCCACCAGGGCACCCTGGGGCTCGGCGAGTCCTACATGGATGGCTGGTGGGACTGCGAGCGCATCGACCGGATGGCGAACCTGATGTTGTGCCATGGCCTCGGCGGGCACTCCCAGAGCCCTTCCGAGCGACTCATGTATCGGCTGCAGTCCGGGTTCTTCAACCTGCAGAGCCGTGCCAGGGCCTACATCGTCGGCGAGGCCCACTATGACCTGGGCAATGATCTCTTCCGGCGCATGCTGGATGACACCATGTGCTATTCCTGCGGCTACTGGAAGGACGCGAACAACCTCCACGAGGCCCAGAAGGCCAAGCTCGAGCTGGCCTGTCGCAAGCTCGACCTGGAGCCGGGCATGCATGTCCTGGATATCGGCTGTGGCTGGGGAAGCCTGGCCGAGCACGCCGCACGGCATCACGGGGTTCATGTCACCGGCATCACCATCTCACGGGAGCAGGCCGAGCTTGCCCGGGAGCGCTGCAAGGGCCTGCCCGTGGAGATCCTGCTCGAGGACTATCGCGACCTGGAGGGACGCTTCGACCGCATCGTCTCCATCGGCATGTTCGAGCATGTCGGCCACCGCAACTACGAGACCTACTTCGAAACGGTCAGGCGTCTGCTGCCGCCGGAGGGGCTCTTCCTGCTGCACACCATCGGCTCCAACAACTCCGAGATCAGCGCCGACCCCTGGATCAATCGCTATATCTTCCCCAACGGCGTGCTGCCCTCGGCCATGCATATCGCCAAGGCCAGCGAAAAGCACCTGCTGATGGAGGACTGGCAGAACTTCGGCGCCGACTATGACCGCACCCTGATGGCCTGGCTCGCGAATTTCGATGCCCACTGGCACGAGATCGCCGATCGCTACAACGAGCGCACCCGGCGCATGTTCCGCTACTACCTGTCCATGTGTGCCGGCGCCTTCCGCGCCCGCAACCTGCAACTCTGGCAGGTCGTCTTCTCGCTGGGCCGCCCGGGCCGTTACGACGCGCCGCGCTGACCGGGACACGCCAGGCGCCGGCGCCTGTTCCGGCTCACCACTCGGCCTGTCCATGTGTGCCGGTGCCTTCCGCGCCCGCAACCTGCCACTCCGGCAGGTCGTCTTCTCGCTGGGCCGCCCGGGCCGATACGACGCGCCGCGCTGACCGGGACACGCCAGGCGCCGGCGGCGCCTGTTCCGGCTCACCACTCGGCCTGTCCATGTGTGCCGGTGCCTTCCGCGCCCGCAACCTGCCACTCTGGCAGGTCGTCTTCTCGCTGGGCCGCCCGGGCCGTTACGACGCCCCGCGCTGAGCGGGACACGCCAGGCGCCGGCGGCGCCTGTTCCGGCTCACCACTCGGCCTGTCCATGTGTGCCGGTGCCTTCCGCGCCCGCAACCTGCCACTCCGGCAGGTCGTCTTCTCGCTGGGCCGCCCGGGCCGTTACGACGCCCCGCGCTGACCGGGACACGCCAGGCGCCGGCGGCGCCTGTTCCGGCTCACTACTCGGCCTGTCCATGTGTGCCGGCGCCTTCCGCGCCCGCAACCTGCCACTCTGGCAGGTCGTCTTCTCGCTGGGCCGCCCGGGCCGTTACGACGCCCCGCGCTGAGCGGGACACGCCAGGCGCCGGCGGCGCCTGTTCCGGCTCACTACTCGGCCTGTCCATGTGTGCCGGCGCCTTCCGCGCCCGCAACCTGCCACTCCGGCAGGTCGTCTTCTCGCTGGGCCGCCCGGGCCGTTACGACGCCCCGCGCTGACCGGGACACGCCATGCGCCGGCGCCTGTTCCGGCTCACCGCTCGGCCTGTCCGTGTGTGCCGGCGCCTTCCGCGCCCGCAACCTGCCACTCCGGCAGGTCGTCTTCTCGCTGGGCCGCCCGGGCCGATACGACGCCCCGCGCTGACCGGGACACGCCAGGCGCCGGCGCCTGTTCCGGCTCACCGCTCGGCCTGTCCGTGTGTGCCGGCGCCTTCCGCGCCCGCAACCTGCCACTCTGGCAGGTCGTCTTCTCGCTGGGCCGCCCGGGCCGATACGACGCCCCGCGCTGAATGACGCCTCGCGAGGGACAGGCGCTTCCGCAGGGCGGGGGAAGATACCTCGGGCGCCTGGCGACGCCATCACGCTCCGACGAGCGCTCCCACAGCATCGTGCTCTCCACCGGGGCATCGGGCCGGCGTTCCCGTAGGGTCGCATCGCCAGGAGCTGATTAGCGCGACAACAAATGCACCAAAGGGAGGGTAAAGAGCGCCAATACCGGTAAATTGTCGGCGATCTCCTACAACGGATGGTTAGTGTCAGCCTCCTGCCCCCCCTGTATCATGTTGGCCTTGTTAAGCTGATAAAGAATGACATTGTCCTTCCGGCTGTCTGAAAAGCGGCAGGAAATAATGTTGCATCTTCCTGTACGCAGCAGGAACGACAAGGACTACGCATGCCTTCGATCGATGTCATGCCGTGTAGGGGACGACCGGAGCCGCAGCGGGTTCTCGAACTGGCGGAACAGCTGCCCGGGGTGATCTTCCAGCTCCACCGCGGCGAGGACGGGCACCTGCACTTCCCCTACCTGGAGGGGAGTGGCACGCGATTCCTCGACCTGGACCCTGGCGTGCTGGCCGGTGACGCCCGTCCGGCCCTGGAGCGCGTCCACGACGACGACTATCCCCGGCTGATGGCGGCCATCGAGCGCTCGGTGCGCTGGTGCACCCCCATCGCCACCAAGTTCCGCCTGATCGTCCCGGGCGGGCACTGTCGCTGGATCGCCGTGCGCGCCCAACCCCAGCAGATCGAGAGCGGTGTGCTCTGGCACGGCATGATGCTCGACATCAGCGAGCAGGTGGTCGAGGAGCAGCGCCTTCGGGCGCTATCCGACACCGACGCCCTCACCGGGCTGGCCAATCGCCGCAAGCTGCTCCAGCGCCTGGACGAGGAGATCTCCCTGAGCAACCGGCATGCCACGCCGCTGTCGCTGATGATGCTCGACCTGGATCATTTCAAGGCCATCAACGACACCTGGGGGCACCTGCAGGGGGACGAGGTGCTGGCCTCGCTGGCGGGTCACTGCCAGGGGCTGCTGCGCGAGGAAGACCTGCTGGCGCGACTCGGCGGCGAGGAGTTCGCGCTGCTGCTGCCGCTGACCCCGCGAAGCCACGCCGAGCGACTGGCCGAGCGGTTACGCGAACACATCGCCACGCAGGACTACGGCATGGGGAGCGGCCGCGTCACCGTGAGCATCGGCATCGCCGAGCATCGCGTCGGCGATACCCGGGATATCCTGATGAAACGCGCCGACGACAGCCTCTACCGGGCCAAGCACCAGGGCCGCAACCGGGTGGTGAGCAGCCACTGAGCCCCCGGCAGCCCACTACGCCTTGTCTGACAACTGCCTGTGCTCGCCCATCCGGCGTTGACAATCGGCTCGTGCGCGAGCCCGGTCAAAGTACTCATTTACACCGCGCAAACTCGCACGCGAGCCCGGTCCGTCTTTTGACTCGCGACCTCCATGTCGCTCGCTCTGCGAGCAGCGGAGCTGCCCAAATCGACTGTCCTTGCCGATTTGTCACCGATGTTTGCCTTGTGACCCACATGGATGTGGGAACTGCGTTGGCCCGCCGGGAGCGGGCCTAGCCCTGGCCATCGCTCGTCGACTCTTCAGACGAGGCCTAGTCCGTCAGGGCCGCCATCCAGGCGGTCTCGAGGGACGAAGACAGCGGCTGCCCGCCCAGTCCGGCCACCGTCGCATCCTCCAGCCATTCCTGATCGACTCCGCGCGTCCAGTCACCGGCCGGGCGCTGCCCCTCCTTGCCGGTCAGGCGATGCAGCGGATGGCCGCCCTCCCCCGCCAGCGCCGAGGCCATGGGGTCGAGCAACGCGGACAATCGCAAGGCGGGCAGCTGCGCCTTCAGGCGCCGATAGATCCGCAGCCCCTCGGGGTCGAGATCCCCCCAGTAGGTCGGCGACGGCAGGCTGAGCAATGCCGTCAGCGCGTGGGACAGCCCCTGCTCGCCGACCAGGCGCACGGCCGCCGGGTCGAGCATCGACTCGCCAAGCGAGAGACCGTAGCCGAAGCTGCACACCAGGGCGAGGCGGCGATCCAGTCCGACCCGGCAGGCCTGGGCATAGCTCTGCGGGTTCTCGATCAGCAGCAGGCCCTCGGGCGCCTCGGGCATGGCGGCCAGCAGCCACACCGGCGCGGCACGGAAGTCACGCGGCTCGATGCCGAAGCTGCGCACCAGTTCGCCCGGCAGGGCCTCGAGCAGCTTGCTGCTGCCCAGCAGGTAGCGGGCACTGGCGACCTTGGCGCTCAGGCCATAGGCGTCGGGCAGGTCGGCGGCGAGGCGGCGCAGGCCCTGGGCCAGGCGGCGCTGGTCCGCCAGCGACCAGTCATCGAGGCGGCGCTCCAGGGCCAGGCCCCACGGGAGGGTCTGGTCGGCCGTCAGCCCCAGGGAGGCATCGGGATGGACCATCCCCTCGCGCAGCCGGTGGCACTCGCCCTCCGACAGGCCGAGCCGAACCGGGACACGGTGCCGCAGGGCCTCGGGGGCATCGAGGATGCCGAAGCGGGCCAACTCGGCCAGGGCCTGCCACCCCGCCAGCTGCGAGTCGCAGATGCCTTCCCGGCACAGGCGACGCACCAGGGTATCGCTACGCCAGCGTCTCGCTCCCCGGCGCCGGTACTGCCGGCACCAGTCCGCCTCCAGCCAGGCCTGGACGGCCCGGGCCGCCTCGCCGGTCGTGCTCATGTCGCTGCCTCCGTGACATGGATGCCGAACAGGCTCGCCTCCCCCTCACCTCTCCCCAGGGACTCGGGGGCGGCCACTCGCCCGTCGCGGACCATCACGTGTCCGCCCTGCCCCTGCACGCCACCGATGACGCTGCCCACCAGATAGGTCGGGAAGATCTCGGCATCGTTCTCGTAGTTGGGATTATGGATCAGCCCGATCATCTGGAAGCGCCCGCGGGTATTGCGCAGCGACTCCAGGGAATCCTGGATCAGGCGGCGATGGGAGAGCTTGGAGAACAGGCCATCGAGCAGGATCACGCTCTCGCGGCTGGCCCGGGCGCGGCGCTTGTGATGCCCGGGCAACTCGCGCAGCTCGCGCTCGATGGCGAACTCGGAGAGCTTGACCAGCCACATCAGCGACACCGCCTCGCGCTGGCCCTCCGACATCGCCTCGTTGAGCGAGAACAGTCGTCCATGGGGGCGGATGGCATCGTGCTTGAGGCGGATCGCCACGTCGTGGAAGAGGCCGCGATAGATACGCCGGCGAATCTGCCCCAGCAGCTCGTCGTCGCGCCGCAGCGCCTCGCCCTCGGCCAGGCCGCCGTCGCGCTCGGCACGCCGGCGCAGGGCCGCCTGGTGCTCGTCGATATCGGCCAGCAGGGTGACGATCAGCTCGCGGAGCTGTTCACCGCCGATCAGCCCGGCCCTGACCTCGAAATAGGCGCCGGCATCGCCATCGCGACGCTCGCTGCCACGCCGGGCCACGCGCTTGAGGATGTCCAGGTTGCCGGCGGCATCGCCGATGATCGAACTGAGCCGCTCGACCAGGGTGCCCTCGATCTGGTCGCGGGAGCCCTGCAGGCGTGCGACCCGGCCGCGATGCTCCGCCAGCTGCTCGTCGAGCTGGGCATGCAGGCCGGCCAGATCGGCCAGGGCCGCCTCGGTCACCCCCTGCAGGGACGCCAGCCGGGCCCGCTCGGTCTCGTTGAACAGGCGGCTGTGGGCACTCTCCTCCAGGGCCGCGGTCAGGGCCCGCTCGACCTCGGCCACCTGGCGGGCCTGGCGCTCGCGTTCGCGCGCCCGCTCGCCGAGGTTCATCTCGCCGAGGGCGTCGAGCAGCGACTGCTGGCAGCCTTCCAGATCGACGAGCTCCATCGCCTCCGCGCCGCCGGCGAGGGCTCGCCAGCGGGCCAGCGCCGACTCGCGCGCCTCGGCCTGCGGGGCGTCCGCGGGCCAGCTGGACTCGCTCGGTGACAGCGGGTCCCCGAGCCGCCGCGCCCAGCCCTCCGGCAACTGGCGAACCGCCTCCAGCCAGGCGATGCCCAGCTGGTCCACCCAGCCCAGGGCGGCCTGCTGCTCGGTCAGGCGCGCCTGGACGTCGCGGCGTTCGCGGTCCTTGGCCTTGCGCGCCTCCCGGGCCTCCTTCAGTCGGCGCTTGAGGTGGGCAAGATCGCGCTCCAGGGCCTGGCTGCCGCCGCTGGCATCGCGCACCGCCAGGTAGGCGCGGATTCGTTCGAAGTCGAAATCGGCACGCCGGCTGGCCCGCGCCTGGGCCGCCTCGAGGGTCGCCTGGCGCGCCTCGGCCCCGGCCATGAAGGCCGGCCCCTCCTGGCGCTCGTACTCCGCCAGGGCCTGGAGCCGGTCCCGCTCGCCATCGGCGAACAGGCCCTGCAACTGGCCCTCGAGATCGTCGAGTCGTCGACGCGCCGCCTCCAGGGCGTCGGCCGCGGCCGCCCGTCGCGTCTCGGCCTGCTGCCACTGCTCATCGAGACCGGCCAGGCGCTCCTCCAGCTCGGCCAGGCGCTGTGCGCCCCCGGCATCGGCGAATCGCTCGGCGGCCAGCCAGGTGTCGCCGTGGGCCTGGAGCTCCCGGGCGGCACGCTCGCGGGCCGGCTCGGCCTCGGCCAGGCGCGTCTCGGCGGCGAGCGTCTCCTCGGCGGCTTCCTCGAGGGCGATCTGGCCACCCTCCTGGAGAAACCGCTGGTAATCATCGATGCAGCTCAGGGCATCCTCGGTCAGCCGCGGGGCCAGCGCCTGGCGACGTGCCTCGAGGGCCTCGCGCTGGTCCCCCAGCCGCGGCAGCGCCGTTTCGACGTCCGCCTCGTCGGCCGCCAGTGCCTGGTGGGCCAGTGCATGGCGCTCGCCGTGGGGGTCGAGGCGATGACACTCGGCCGCGAGCGCCTCACGACGCTGACGATCCGCGTCCAGGCGCCGCTGGGTGGCCGCGCGCAGGGCCTCCAGGTGGCGCGGGTCCAGGGCGGCCTTCACCGCCAGGGTCTCGATCCCCTGGATCGCCCCCAGCGGCGACGCCTCTGCCACCAGACACTCGGCGAGACGGTCGCGCTCGACTACCGGTACCGCCAGCCCCGCCTCGACCAGGGCCTCGGCCGCGGCAATGGCGGCCTCGGCGCCCTGGACGACCGGTGCGAACAGCAGGCCGGCGGCCTGGGCCAGCCAGTCCCGGCGCCGTTCCTCGGGGTGCGCCGGATCGTTGAGCACCCCATGCAGCGGTTGCCAGGCGATCCCGGCGGCGTCCAGGCAGGCATGGGCCTCGGCTTCCACGGCACGGCGCTCCAGCGGGTCGCGATTCAGCTGTTCCAGGTAGGCCTCGCGCCGGGCCAGCTCGACCTCGAGCTGCTCCGCCTCGGCGAGCAGCCGCGGATAGCGTCGCCGCGCGTCCCGCAGCCAGTCCGTGGGAGCCAGCTCGCTGAGCTCGGCGAAGGCCAGGCGTGCCGCCTGCAACTCCCGCAGCCGCGCCTCCTCGGCCTCGAGCCGGTGGGCCTCGTCGGCGAGGGTACGCGACTCGGCGTGCAGGCGGTCACGCAGGTGGACGGGCTCGTCCTCGCCGTGGAGGCGGCGATAGTGCCCCGCGGCCTCGGCCAGCGGCGTCAGCCGCGCCCGACGCCGCTCGGCCTCCTCGCGTTGCCGCCGCGCCTCGCGACAGGCCTCGTCGAGCTCGGCCAGCGCCGCCTTGCGACCGGCCCAGAAGCCGGACACCGCCTCGTCGGGCCAGCCGCGACGGAAGGCCTCCCAGGGTGCCCGTCCCTGCTCGAGGGGGGCACGCTCCCCGGCGAGCCGTTGACGCTCCCCGTCGAGGCGGCCAAGCGCTTCACGCGCGGTCTCGACGGCGTCGGCGGCGCTATCGCGTTCGACCGTCGCGGCGTGGCGCGCCGCCTCGAGGGTCGCCTGGCGCTCCCGCTTCTCCTCCAGCAGCGCCTCCGGGTCGAGCCCGGGGTGCTCGCGGCGGAAGGCGTCGTGCCACTCGGCGATCCGCGAGAGCTCGCCCACCCGGGTGGTGTGGTCCAGCAGCGCCTGCCGGGCCGAGGCCGCCTCGGCCCGGCAGGCCTCGGCAGTGGCCATGGGCGCTTCCAGCTCGGCCTCGTCGAAGAGCCCCTCGGACAGGGCCTGGGTGAAGAAGCTCTGGTTGTCGACGAACTCGCGCTGGCGGGACGCTAACCCCTCGCGCTGCTGGTCGAGCCGCTCGGCCTCGTCGTCGAGCCGCGCCAGGTCGCGGTCCAGTTCGGCCAGGTAGTGCCGGTCGGCGATCACCTCGTCCCGGAAGCGGTTGCCATCCAGGGCCTCGAAGGCCTCGGCCCCCTCCTCGAGGGCCGAAACGGCACGATGCCGGGCGCCGTCGTCATCGAAGGCCAGGCTGCCCGCCAGCCAGTCCCGGGCGGCCTCGAAGCCCAGATGGGCGACGTCCCGGCCGGCGACCCAGGGCGCCTCGGGCAGATGGATCAGCCGGCGATGATTGTCCACCCTCAGCCCCTGGTCGGCGAGCAGCTGGCGCAAGCGGCGCTCGCCGAGGCCGCTGAGCCGCGACAGCAGCCACACCGAGACCCGGGGGCGGCCGGTGTCACCGGCGCCCCAGGCAAACCCCGCCAGCCGCTCGGCCTCGTCACCGTCACTCGGCCGCTGCGGCACCCCCGGCAGGCCGCTCAGCGCCTGGCCGCCGAGCAGTCGCTCGCTGGCGGCCAGCCCCCGGTCCAGCGCGGTGAGCCGACCACGCGCCTCGACCAGTGCCTCGCCCCGGGCGGTCAGGCCGGCGAGGCAGTCCACCTTGTCCCCGGTACGCCGCTGGTCGCGTTCCGCCTCCTCGAGGCGGTGGCGCAGCTCGGTGATATTGGTCCCGGAGTTGAGGATGACCTCCTCGATCAACTCCTCACCCTCGTCGGTCTCGCCGCGGGTGGCGCCGGAGAGAATTTCCGGGGCCAGCACCTCGAAGAAGAAGGCCTGGTCGGCCTTCTCGCCGGCTCGCGGGCGGATGGCGTTGAAGATCTGGCTCTTGTCGGCGCCACCATCCTTCTGGAAGGCGGCGAGCTGCACCAGTTCCCGGCGCGAGACATGCCCCCCCACCGCCTCGAGCCACTCCTCGCGGTTGAGCGTGAGGCGCACGCCCTGGCGGCCCATGGCCGTCTTGACGTCGCTGTTGGCGTAGAGCGCCAGCTTGCCGTCGGCGGTCTGGTGGTGCACCGGGACGTCTTCCAGCCGGCCGGTGTAGTGATAGAAGGACAGGCCGCTGCCGTCGCTGTAGCCGTAGAAACCGAAGACGAAGGTCTCGCCGGCGACCTCCTCGCCCGCCGCCGCCAGCATGTCCTCCTGGCCGCCCTGGCCGCTGCGCGAGCGAAACTCCACCCGCAGGTGGCTCCAGCTGCGTCCCTGGCCGGCCACCTGGGTCGGCGAGCACTTGCGGCGGGTTCGCGTCAGCAGGGTCTTGTCACGGGACAGCAGCCCGATCAGGGCTTCGGCCAGGGTGGTCTTGCCGAACCCATTCTCCATGCTGATGGCACTCGACTGACCGCGCAGGTCGAGCAGCAGGTGGCGCATCTTGGCCTCCCAGGGGGACGCCACGTCGCCATGCTTGTTGAGCAGGTTGGCCACCTCGATGCGGTTGATCACGCTCATGGCTTGCCCTCCTCGGCACGCGCCTCGGCCAGGGTCCTGTCCTGGCCGAAACCATTCTCCCTACTGATGGCACTCGACTGACCGCGCAGGTCGAGCAGCCGGTGGCGCCTCCTGGCCTCCCAGGGGGACGCCACGTCGCCATGCTTGTTGAGCAGGTTGGCCACCTCGATGCGGTTGATCACGCTCATGGCTGGCCCTCCTCGGCACCCTGTTCCGACCCGACCTCGTCCTGGGCAGTGCCCGGCTCCTCGAGCCGTCCCTCGGCCAGGGCCTGCAGGTGCCCCAGTTGGTGAATGCCGACCTGCTCGCTCTCCAGGGCGCCGAGCAGGGTCTGCTGCCAGACCTCGCCGCCCTCCTCGGCGGCCTCGCGCAGGGGTTCCAGCAAGCCGGCGCGGACCTGCAGGTCGATGAAGGCCCGCACCCGCCGGCTGATGTCCTCGCCGCGCTCGTCGAGCAGTGACAGGTTGGCCTCCGGCACCGTCTCGCCCAGGCCGCGCAGGGCCTCGAGCTGGTCGCGCATCAGCTCCACCAGCTCGGGCGCCGAGAAGGTCGCCTCCTGGTAGCGGCTGACGTCGGACAGCGCCCGGTTGTAGCGGGTGTAGAGCAGAGTGTGCATCAGCAGCCACAGCTGCAGGTACCACTGGGCCAGCTCAGCGCGGCTCTCCTGTCGCAGGCGCAGGGCATCAAACACCGGCTCCCGGGTATAGAGCGGTGGCTGCTCGAGCTCGGGGTCGGGCAACAGCGCATAGTAGCGTGACCCCGGGGTGATGCCCGGGTAGTCGCCGGCCTCCAGGACCCGCAGCCGCAGGCCCTGCCCGGCCAGGAAATCGCGCAGGGCCTCGCGCTCGGCATCGCTGGCATCGTCGATCAGGGCGCAGACATCGCGCTCGGAGAGCTGGCCTTCCCGGGCCGCACGGCGCTTGCGGCCGCTGCCCGGCTGGCGTTCGGCGCTGCGGTAGCGCAGCAGGTAGGCGACCACCTCGCCCATCTCGGTCATGTTCATTGCGGAGCTTCCGGTTGCGTGGCAAGGGGCGACCCGTCGGCCGCGGTGGCGAGCCTCAGGCTGGGCGTCACGTGGCCCTCGATGCATCGGCCGTCGGGCAGGTCCAGCCGGAAGGGCCGGGCCTCGATACCCACCGCCAGGGCCTCGTCGAGTTGCTGGGTATCGACGAAGACGTTGAGCAGCTGAGGCAGGCAATCGGCCTCCTCGAAGCGGTGCCAGCCCTCGGCCAGCGCCTCGGGCAGCGACAGCGGTTCGCGCGCCACCCGGCGCCGCAATGCTGGCCCCCGGGCCTCGAGGAAGCGCGCCAGCAGCGGGTCCTGCGGGCGGGCGTCGTCGGTCTCGTCGAACACCAGGGCGGCATGGCTGGTCTCGGCCCGGCGCGTCTCGAGCAGCGGCAGCAGCGGCGCCAGGCGCGGCACCGCCACCGCCTGGTGGAAGGGCATCATGCGCTTGACCAGCGCCGCCTGCAGCCTCGGTTGCGGCGAGGCGGTCAACAGGGCCCGGGCCAGGCCGGCAAAGTCGACCACGCCCATCGACTGGACGCGCCCCTCGGCGATATCGGCGAGCAGCTCCGAGAGGCGCCGCGACAGGTTCTCGATGGCGGTGAGCACCCGACCGATGGCGCCGGACAGCATGCGCAGGTCCCAGTCCTCGGCCTGGGCCTCGCGCCAGGCCTCGAAGCGTTCCATCAGCCGCGGCGTGCCGAGCTGTGCCCGGGCATCGAGCAGCGTCTGCTGAATGCTCGACAGGGCATTGTGATAGTGCCGCTCGTTATCCAGCAGCGCCGAGAGCTTGCCCTCCCGGGTGGGGTTCTCGCGGACCCGGCGCAGTTCCTGGGTCAAGGCGCGAATGGCCAGCAGGATCTGGTTGGTGATATCGGGTATCCGCGCGAAGTCGCCCCGCGCCAGCGCCGCCAGCACCTTGGCCGCGTCGTACTCGGAATACAGCAGGTCCTCGACCTGGCCGGCCAGGGTCACGGCCTGGCGGCCGCTGGGCGTCAGGCGCACCTGGCCGGTCTGGCCCTGCTTCTCGATCAACGCCGTGCGCTTGGTGCTGCGTGCGCCGCGCGACGCCTGCTCGGCTGCCGGGGGGGCCTGTCGCACGTCCGGTGTTGGGGACGACTGGCGAAAGTGCAGTTCGCTGGGCGTGGCCAGCAGGTTGATGACGAACGCCAGGTCGTCGTGTACCAGATCGGGATAATAGCTCTTCAGCCAAGCCAGGCAGCGGGCCTGGGAAACGAAGGCGCTGTTGGTGGCAAAATCGACATCGAGCAGGTGTTCCAGCAGCAGGCAACCGAGATCCAGCCAATAGCCGTCACGCCAGCCCCGTCGACTCTCCTGGCTGACCTGCACGAAGGGCGAACCCGGCTCGTGGGCGCTGTCATGCAGGTCGATCAGCCGCGTGGTGGCGACGAGCAGCTTGCTCCATGCGGTCATGTGACATCCTTGGGGCCCGTAAACGGCCCATTATGCCAAGGGGAGGCGGTGCGGGTCATCGCTCCTGCCAAGGTGTATCCTGTGGCCCCCCCTTGTGACGGCCCAGGAGCGCGCATGACCGCCATCGACCAGACCCTCGAGCGGGTCTTCGGCTATCCCGACTTCCGCCCCGGACAGCGCCCGGTGATCGAGGCCGTGGTGGCCGGTCGCTCGGCGGCGGCGATCTTCCCCACGGGCTCCGGCAAGTCGCTGTGCTACCAGCTGCCTGCCCTGCACCTGCCCCACCTGACGCTGGTGATCTCGCCGCTGCTGGCGCTGATGCAGGACCAGCTGGACTTCCTGCAGCGCCACCATGTCCCGGCCGCCAGCCTGGCCTCCGGCCAGAGCCGGGAGGAGGTCCAGGCGGTGATGGAGGGGGTGACCCAGGGACGGATCCGCGTGCTGATGGTCTCGGTCGAGCGCCTCAAGAACGAGCGCTTCCGGGCCTTCATCCGCCGCGTACCGCTGTCGCTGATGGTCGTCGACGAGGCCCACTGCATCTCCGAGTGGGGGCACAACTTCCGCCCGGACTATCTCAAGCTGCCCGAGGTGCGCCACGAGCTGGGCATCCCCCAGGTGCTGCTGCTGACGGCCACGGCCACTCCCAGGGTCATCGACGACATGTGCGCGCGCTTCGCCATCGCGGCCTCCGACGTCACCGCCACCGGCTTCTATCGCCCCAACCTGGACCTCCAGGTGGCGCCGGTACCCGCCGACCAGCGTCCCCGGCGACTGGTCGACTGGCTGCGCCCCCGCCTCACCCAGGCCACACCGCGACCCAGCATCGTCTACGTGACCCTGCAGCAGACCGCCGAGCGCATCGCCGCCTACCTGCAGGCCGCCGGCCTGCCGGCGGTGGCCTATCATGCCGGGCTCGACGCCGAGACGCGCACCCGGCTGCAGGACGATTTCATGGCCGGCCGGGCGTCCTGCATCGTCGCCACCATCGCCTTCGGCATGGGCATCGACAAGGCCGACATCCGTGCGGTGGTGCACTACGACCTGCCCAAGTCGGTGGAGAACTACAGCCAGGAGATCGGCCGGGCCGGCCGCGACGGCGCCCCCGCCGAGTGCCTGATGCTGGCCGGCGGGGATCACCTCAACGTGCTGGAGAACTTCGCCTACGGCGACACGCCGGAGCGCGGCGCCATCGCCCGGGTCATCGAGACGCTGCCGCCCGCGGGCCAGGCCTGGGAGTTCACCCTCAACGCCCTGTCCGGGGACAGCGATATCCGCCCCCTGCCGCTCAAGACCCTGCTGGTGCAGCTCGAGCTGCGCGGGGTGATCCGGCCGCGCTACAGCTATTTCGCCGAGTACCGTTTCCGGCTGCTGGAGGACGCCGAGACGCTGGTCGGTCGCTTCCAGGGCGAGCGTCGCGCCTTCGTGGAGACGATCCTGGCGGCCTCCTCCCGGGCCCGGACCTGGTACAGCCTGGACTTCGCGGCGCTGCAGCGGCTGGGCGGCGAGCGCGGCCTGGACACCTCGCGGCGGCGGGTGATCACGGCCCTGGATTACTTCGTCGACAAGGGCTGGCTGGTGCTGGAGACCCGCCAGATGACCGAGGTCTTCGAGGTGGTCGAGCGCGGCGATGCCGCGGCCCTCGTCGCTGCCCTGCATGACTACTTCGTCGACAAGGAACGCGCCGAGATCGAGCGCCTGCACGCCATGCTCGCGCTGTTCGAGACCGAGGGCTGCCTGACCCGGCGCCTGGCGGACTGGTTCGGTGACACCCGCGCGCCCGAGCGCTGCGGCCACTGCTCGGCCTGTCGCGGCGAGGCCGCCCGCTTGCCGACACCGCCCCTGCCTGCCACCCTCGACGCGCTCGACCCCCAGCGCCTGTGCGCGCCGCTGCGGCATCGCCTGGTCGAGGCCGGCGAGGGGGACGCCGCCACGCCGGCCCTGCTGGCCCGCTTCCTGTGCGGGCTGACCTCGCCGCGCCTGACCCGCCACAAGGCCCGGCGCCTCGACGGCTTCGCGGCGCTGGAGGCCTTTCCCTTCGCCGAGGTACGCGACTGGCTGGGGGGCCGCCTGGCGGGATGACGCCTCAAGGACGGCGACGCAGGGCCAGGGTCGCCAGGTGCACCGGCAGATAGAGCACCAGGGGCCAGGCCAGCATCAGGCCGACGAGATACACCAGCGGATCGAGGGTCGCTTGTGGCTGTCCGAAGGGTCCCTGCACCCAGTTGATGTTGCGCTCGGCGTCGGTGACGACGTAGCTCAGCGGAATCACCAGCCAGGTCAGGGCGACCTGCCACCCCAGGCCGCGGCGATCATAGCCCAGCCGCCACACGCCGTAGCCCGCCACCAGCGGCAGCAGCAGATGGAACAGCGAGAGCAGCCGAAAGGCCAGCGGGCGGGCGGCGTTGAACATGTACTCGGTCCCCCCGATGGGGTGCACCCCGGTGGCGAGTGCCACCCCCACATCCAGTGCCCACAGCGCGCCCACCACCGTCACCGCCAGCCACTGGGCGGAGATCAGCAGCCGGCTCTCGGTCCACAGGGCGATCAGGATCAAAAAGCTCGCCAGATCGCACAGCCACAGGAAGTTCTGCCAGCCCAGCACCCGGGCGTAGGTCGGCGCCCAGATGAGGACCCACAGCGTGAAGGCGAGCTTGAGCCATAGCGGCAGGCGGCCGCGCCTCGGGACTCCGCCGCTCATGCCTCCTCCGTGCCGATGCCGTGGCGCTTGAGCTTGTTGGCGATGGTGGTGTGGGAGACCCCCAGCCGTTTGCCGAGCTGGCGGCTGGAGGGGTGCTGGGGATAGAGGGTCGCCAGGACGCGGCGCTCCACCTCGCCGAGGATGTCGGCCAGCGAGCCGTCCAGATCGATGCCGGCCAGTCCCGGCGCCTGGCCCACGTCGGGCAGGCGCAGGTGGACCGGCTCGATGGTCCCGCCCTCGCACAGCGAGACCGCCTGGAAGAGCACGTTCTCGAGCTGGCGCACGTTGCCCGGCCAGTGATAGCCGGTGAGGCGCGCCACGGCGGCCGGCGACAGGGTGGGCAGCGCGCAGCCGATCTGCCGGGCGGCGCGGTCGATGAAGTGCGCCGCGAGCTCCTCGATGCCGTCCAGGCAGTCGCGCAGGGGCGGCACCGCCAGGGTCAGGACGTTGAGCCGGTGGTAGAGGTCATGGCGGAAGCGACCCTCGGCACACAGCGTCGGCAGGTCCTGCTGGGTGGCGCAGATCACCCGCACGTCCAGGTAGGTCTCCTCGTCGCTGCCGACCCGACGGAAGCCGCCGTCCTGGAGGAAGCGCAGCAGCTTGACCTGCATGCGCGGGCTGGTCTCGCCCACCTCGTCGAGGAAGATGGTGCCGCCGGCGGTGAGCTCGAGCAGCCCCAGCTTGCCCTCGGGGCGGGCGCCCTCGAAGGCCCCGGGGGCATAGCCGAACAGCTCGGTCTCGGCCATCGATTCCGGCAGGCCGGCACAGTTCAGCGCCATGAAGGGTGCCTGGCCGCGGGGGCTCGCCAGGTGGCAGGCCCGGGCCAGCAGCTCCTTGCCGGTGCCGGTCTCGCCCTGGATCAGCAGGGGGGCATCCAGCGGCGCCATGCGCCGGGCCTCGCGGATCAGCGCGGCGAGGCGCGGGCTGGACTGGAACAGCGACTCGAAGCCGCGCAGCTCCTGGCGCTGCACCTGATAGATGCGCTCGCCGATGCGATCGGCCCGGTGCAGGGTGACCACGGCCCCGGCCAGGGAGGCGACGTCCTCGAGGTTCTCGCGATGCAGGGGCGCGATGTCGGCCAGGTAGGTGGCATCGCGCAGGCGGATGCGCAGGCCGTTGACCCGGGCGTTGTTGCGCCGGATCAGCGCCGGCAGGTCGAGGTCGGGCAGGTAGCGATCCAGGGACAGGCCCGGCACCTCGTCGACCCGGACCCCGAGCAGCTGGCCGGCGGCCCGGTTGGCGGCCACCAGGTGGCCCTCCATGTCGATCGACATCACCGGCTCGGAGAGCGACGAGAGCAGGGCATCGAGCTCCAGATGGCGACGCTCGCTGGGCATCAGGCTGACCCGGCGCACGCCGAAGACCCCGGGCACCCGCTCGAGCTCGGGCTTGAGGGTGGTCAGCTGGGCGTTGAGCAGGTTGGGCACATGCAGGTAGATGGCATTGCCGTGTTCGCCACCGACCTCGCCATGGGCCACGTTGAGGCCGTAATCGGCGAAGTGGGCAACGATGTCGCGAAGGATGCCGATCCGATTCTGGCAGTGGAATCTCAGACGCATGGGGCACTCGAAAAGAGAAGGAAGCCGTCGGCGGCAAAAGGGCGTCAGGCGGGCGTGACTCCACTGTCAAGATAACGTGACACGAGAGCCGCGACAACGGCCGGCCTCCCTGTCCTGGCACACGGACGAGGCATCGGGGCGTCGATCGTCAAGATTTCGTTACAACGGATCACCGGTTCCCGTCGCCGGTCCCTCCGCCCCGGCGCCCCCTCCCCTCGCCGGCGAGCCTAGACTACGGCTATTCCCTCCAAGGCCCTCACAACCCCAACCGCCACGGGAGACATCATGAAGGCTCAAACAGGCAAGAAGACCGCTTACCAGGCCAGGATGCCCGATGCCCAGGGCCATATCGCCTGGACCGATCAGGAGAATGCCACCTGGCAGACCCTGATGGAGCGCCAGGTCGAGTTGCTGCCGGGCCGCGTCTGCCAGGAGTACCTGGACGGCATGCAGCGCCTGGCGCTGCCGAGGGAGCGTATTCCCCAGCTCGCCGAGGTGGACGCGGTGCTGCGCGAGGCCACCGGCTGGGAGACCGCCCAGGTGCCCGCGCTGATCCCCTTCGATACCTTCTTCGAGCTGCTGGCCAATCGCCGCTTCCCGGTGGCCACCTTCATCCGCACGCCGGAGGAGCTGGACTACCTGCAGGAGCCGGACATCTTCCACGAGATCTTCGGCCACTGCCCGATGCTGACCAACCCGGCCTTCGCCGAGTTCACCGCCACCTACGGCCGCCTGGGGCTGACCGCCTCGCCCAAGGAGCGCGTCTACCTGGCGCGGCTCTACTGGATGACCGTGGAATTCGGCCTGGTGGACACCCCGGAGGGGCGGCGCCTCTATGGCGGCGGCATCATCTCCTCGCCCAAGGAGACCCTGCACGCGCTGTCCGAGGTGCCGGTGCATGCGCCCTTCGACCCCCTCGATGCGCTGCGCACGCCCTATCGCATCGATATCCTCCAGCCCCTCTACTATGTTCTGGATGGCCTGGAGACCCTGCACGACCTGGCCAACCGCGACATCATGAGCATGGTCCACCAGGCGATGGAGCTTGGCCTGTTCGCGCCGCGCTTCCCGCCCAAGCCCAAGCCGGCCGAGGCCGCCAGCGCCTGAGTCCCTTCACCCCGACGACCAACGATAACCAGGAGTCATCATGAGCGAGCTTTCCGAACAGCAGTGCGAAGCCTGCAGCTGGGATGCCCCCCATGTCACCGAGAGCGAGATCGAGCAGTACCGCCGCGACATCCCCGAGTGGCAGATCGTCGAGCGCGATGGCATCATGCAGCTGGAGCGGAGCTTCACGTTCCGCAATTTCCGTCAGGCCCTCGAGTTCACCAATCGCGTCGGCGAGATCGCCGAGGACGCGGGTCACCATCCTGCCCTGCTGACCGAATGGGGCAAGGTCACCGTGACCTGGTGGTCCCACGAGATGAAGGGCCTGCACAAGAACGATTTCATCCTAGCCGCCAGAACCGACGAGGTAGCGAAGTAAATGTTCGAGCAAATTGAGCGGGTTCCCGGGGACGCCATCCTCGGGCTCATCGAGGCCTTCAAGAAGGACACCAACCCCCAGAAGGTCGATCTCGGCGTCGGCGTCTACCGTGACGCCCAGGGCAACACCCCGGTGATGCGCGCGGTCAAGGAAGCCGAGGCCCTGCTGCTCAAGAACGAGACCACCAAGACCTACATCGGCTCTCACGGCGACCCGCGCTATGGCCAGGCCATCCTGCCGCTGGTGCTGGGCGCGTCGTCACCGGTCCTCGAGGCCGGTCGTGCCAGCGCCACCCAGTCACCGGGCGGCACCGGTGCCCTGCGCCTGGCCGCGGACTTCATCGCCACCCAGTTGCCCGGCAAGGACGTCTGGGTCAGCGACCCCACCTGGCCGAACCACCTGGGCATCTTTCCGGCGGCGGGCCTCACGCTGCACAAGTATCCCTACGTGGATGCCGAGAATCGCCTCGACTTCGGCGGCATGCTCGCGGCCCTGAAGCAGATTCCCGAAGGGGATGTGGTGCTGCTGCACGCCTGCTGCCACAACCCGACCGGCTTCGACCTGTCACGGGAGCAGTGGCAACAGGTACTGGAGGTGGTCAAGGAGCGTGACCTGCTGCCGCTGGTCGACTTCGCCTACCAGGGCTTCGGCGAGGGCCTCGACGAGGACGCCTACGGCGTGCGCCTGCTCGCCGAGAACCTCGACGAGATGATCGTCACCAGCTCCTGCTCCAAGAACTTCGGCATCTACTGCGAGCGGACCGGTTGCCTGATCATGGTGGCGAAGAACGCCGAGCAGATGGAGAACGTGCGCTCCCAGGTCGCCATCGTGGCGCGGGAAAACTACTCCAACCCGCCCGCCCATGGTGGCTCCATCGTCTCCGAGATCATGAATTCCGCCGAGCTCGCCGCCATCTGGCGCGAGGAGCTCACCGAGATGCGCGATCGCATCAACGGGCTGCGGCGCCAGTTCGTCGAGGCCCTCAAGCCCTACGGGCTCGACGAGAAATATGCCTGCGTCGCCGAGCAGCGCGGCATGTTCTCCTACACCGGCCTGACGCCGGAACAGGTGGACCGCCTGCGTGACGAGTACGGCATCTACATGGTGCGCTCCGGCCGCGCCAACGTGGCCGGCTTCTCCGACGAGAACCTGCCCTACCTGGCCAAGGCCATCGCCGCGGTCAACTGAGCCGGCCCGCCGCCTGCTCACACAAGACGCCCGGGTCGAGAGACCCGGGCGTCTTTTTTGGCTTGCCGAATGCCGCGGCGATTCCCCACGGCCGGACGGCGCCTCAGTTGTAGCTGGCGTCGCCCTCGGCGGAGCCGGAGAGACCGGCCTCTGCGGCGGTGGATCCCGCCGCCTCGGCGGTGCCGGTGGCCGATTCGAGTGACTGCTCGGCGGTGCCGGTGGCCGATTCGAGTGACCGCTCGGCCGTGCCGGTGGCCGATTCCAGGGCCTCGTCGGCGGTCCCGGTGGCCTGCTCCATGGAGCCTGCGGCACGCTCACCGGCCTGGGCGCCCATGCCCGTGTCGGCGTTGCCCTGGGCCTCGGCGTCGAGATCCGCCCCGGCGCTCTGCCCGGCCGCCTCCGCCTCGACGGAGGCGCCGGCCTCTGCCTGCATCCCGGCACTGCCACTGTCGGCCATGACCGCACTGGCGCCAAGCCCCGCGAGCGCGAGGGTGATACTGATTCCCAATGTCTTCAACTGCATGCTACCTCCATCGTGGAACCGCCGGGCGCACCCGACCTGTCCTGTATTGGGGGCCCTGTCGACCGGGCCCATCCCTGGCCCAGCGCCGTCCGTGGCGGCGGAGAACCCCTCCGATCGCTCGACACCCTGGAGAACAATCGCCAGGGCTACAGGCTGAGACAGGCGAACGCCATGCCATCCCCGGAAAAGCGCTCCATCGACAATTAGTTATGAACCAATGCAGCACCACGCTCCACGGGACGACGGCCATCTGGGCTCGCATGACCGACGGCATTTGGCGACACCCTTCGCAGCAGAAGCCAGAATCTCCTTATTGGTCAAACACTTACAGTGTTGCCAATGCAGAACAGCCCGCACGGCCAGGCCGGGCGGGCTGCGGGATGGGCGGTTGACGGCGCTCAGGCGTAGCGCGCGACGTCGAGCCCACGGGGGTCGATGGCGGGCTCACGACCGTCGATCAGGTCCGAGAGCAGCTGGCCACTGCCGCAGCTCATGGTCCAGCCCAGGGTGCCATGACCGGTGTTGAGCCAGAGGTTGCCGTGCTTGGTGGCCCCGATGATCGGCGTCGAGTCCGGCGTCATGGGACGCAGGCCGGTCCAGAACTCGGCCCTGGCCACGTCGCCCCCCTCGGGGAAGACGTCCTGCACCACCATGCTGATGGTGGCCCGGCGCTTCTCCAGCAGGCTCAGGTCGTAGGAGGCCAGCTCCGCGGTGCCACCGACCCGGATGCGATCGTCGAAGCGCGAGATCGCCACCTTGTAGCTCTCGTCCATCACCGTGGACTGGGGCGCCCCGCCATCGTCGACCACCGGTAGGGTCAGGCTGTAGCCCTTGACCGGGTAGATCGGCAGGCGAATGTCGAGGTCCTTGACCAGGAACGGCGAATAGCTGCCCAGGCAGACCACGTAGGCATCGGCGGTCAGCTCGCCGGCGCTGGTGAACACGCTCTCGATGCCGGCACCACCACGCTTGAGACGCTGGATATCGACATTGAAGCGGAACTCGACCCCCAGGTGCTCCCGGCAATGCTCGGCCAGCCGATTGGTGAACAGATGGCAGTCACCGGTCTGGTCATCGGGCAGGTGGAGGCCACCGACGAACTTGCCGGGCACCCGGGCCAGCGCCGGCTCCACGGTCTTGATCGCCTCGCTGTCGAGCAGGGCGTGGCGCACGCCGCACTGGGCCAGCACCCTCATGTCCTTGGCCACAGCCTCGACCTGACTGTCGTGACGGAACAGCTGCAGCAGGCCGCGTTGACGATCCTCATAGCGAATCCCCGTCTCGGCACGCAGGGCATCGATGCACGCCCGGCTGTGCTCGGCGATACGCACCATGCGCTCCTTGTTGACGGCATAGTGCTCGGCATCGCAGTTGGCGAACATCTTCATCATGAAGCGCGCCATGGTCGGGTCCATCCTGGGCTGGATCTTGAGCGGCGCATGCTCCTGGAACATCCACTTCATGGCCTTCCGGGGGATACCCGGCGCCGCCCAGGGCGAGGAGAAGCCGAAGGAGACCTGGCCGGCATTGCCGTAGCTCGTTTCCATGGCCGGCGACGGCTGGCGGTCCACCACCGTGACCTCATGGCCCCGTCGAGCCAGGTAATACGCGCTGGTGACACCCACCACGCCGCTGCCAAGAATCAATACCTTCATGCGCTGCCCTCACCTTCTCGTTGTCACCCGCGGGAACGGCATGGCCCGGGAGGGGAACCCGGGCCGAATGAGCAACAGAGTATAGGGTGATCCATGCAGATAATAATTCTGTTTTTTATAGTTTTATTTATAACAACAACCAGTTTAATACACTTTTTTAGCTTTATTATTCAATAATACCTTCATAATCAGTGTTTTCATCTATCGGGAACTGGGCGGCGTCGCGGGCTCGCCAGAATCCGCCGCAGCAGTTGCCAGGCCGCCAGTCCCGCCAGCAGATTGCCGACGGCGGCGCCCAGCGCCAGGCCGCTCACCCCGGCCACCCAGGCGCCGGCCCACAGGCACGGCAGGTAGAACACGAACAGCCGGGCCGCGGACATCAGCATGGCCCTGAGCGGCCAGCCGAGCGCATTGCCGGCCGAGACCACCAGCATGCACACGCCCAGGGCGGCATAGCTCGGCAACAGGAAACGAATCAGGATCGCCAGCTCGTCCCGCACTTCCGGGTTGCCCGACAGGGTCTCGGCGACACAGGACGCGGCCAGCGCCAGGACCATCCCCAGCAGCAGCTGCCAGGCCACCACCACGCGCAGCGCCAGGCGCAACAGGCGTCGTACCTGCTCCCAGTCACCGGCCCCGTAACAGCGCCCGAGCCACGGCGGCAGCGACATGGTCAGCGCCAGTACCACCATCAGCGAGAGCGTCTCCAGGCGGCTGGCCAGCCCCCAGGCCGCGACCTCGGCCTCGCCCAGCCGTGCCACCACCGCGATCGCCAGCATGGCGGCAAGCGGGGGCATCAGCTGGCTGATCATTGCCGGGCCGGCGATGCCGGCAAAGGGACGAAGTGACGCTCGGGCCTCCGCCACCAGCCCCGCTCGGGCCAGCCAGTGCGCCCCTCGCAGGCGAACGCCCAGCACGGCCAGCCCCATGCCGAAGGCCAATGCCGTGGCCCAGGCCGCCCCGGGCAGGCCCAGGCCCGGCCAGTCACCGATGCCGAAGATCAGCAGGGGGTCCAGCGCCAGGTTGACCAGGCTGGTCAGCACCATCAGCAACCCCGGGAGCCGGGTGTTGCCATGGGCACGGAACAGGCTGTAACCGAAATAGAGGGCCGCGCCCAGCCAGGCGGCCAGGAGCTGGGGGGCCCAGTAGTCGCGGATCAGTGCCAAGGATGCCGTGTCGGCCCCCAGCCGGCGAAAGACCGGCCCCTGGGTCAGCCAGAGTGCCAGCACCATCAGCGCGATCACCGCCGTGCCGGCCAGCAGCACCAGGCTGCCCAGGCGCCGCGCCCTCGCCGTCTCCCCGGCACCCAGGGCGCGGGACACCAGGGCGGCGATGGCAATGCCCATGCCCACCTGAACGCCGATGATCAGGAACGACAGCGGGAAGGTGAAGGACTGGGCCGCCAGTGGCCGGGTGCCCAGCCGGGCGACGAAGGCGCTGTCCACCAGCTGGAACCCCAGCAGGGCCATCACGCCGATGGCCATGGGCCAGGTCTGACGCCACAGCATCAGGCCCAGTGACGACGAGGGGGGCGAGGGATGGCTCACAGGGACTCCGGGGCGAAACGTGAGCTGGGCATTCTACGCCATCCCGTGGCGACTCTCAGTCGCCCCCCTGAAGGCAGGGCCAGCCCGAATATTGCACCACGTTGCTCGAGCCCTCGCTTGCCCCTGGCTGCCACAGGCTTACTCCCTCACTCGACCGTGCCCCGCGGTACGGCGCTCCATCGGGATAAAGCCTGTGAAACCAGTTGGCTGCGCGATCATCACGGCACCTGAGGCGATATCCGGGCGAGTTGATCTGGATATGGCGAAGGGCGCCGGGGACAGCTCGGAGAGGAGGCCCTGTGCCATGGGTGAGGAGGCCCCCTCCGAACGGACTGGCCCTGGATGGTCAGCACCGGTCCTGCAAGCGGAGCGGGACGCGAGAGCGCCGCAGGGCGTCGGTAGCGCCCAAGGATGGGGTTACCGCGCCGCCTCGAGGGTCCGGCACACCGGGACCCGTCGCCGGATCAGCCCCGAGCGACACGGCTAACTGCGATAGCCCTCCCCCTGAGGAGCGGTGACCAGCCCCGCCAGCAAGCGCTCGATGTCCGTCGCCGGCATGGGACGATAGAAGTAGAAGCCTTGCACCAGATCACAGCCCATCTCACGGATCAGGGTCAGCTGCTCAGCGCTTTCCACCCCCTCGGCGACCACCTCGAGCCCCAGGCGATGGCCGATGAACACCGCCGCCTCCATGATGGCGCGATCCTCGGGTTGGCCAGGGGCATCATGCACGAAGCTGCGATCGATCTTCAGTGCCGTCAGCGGAAAGTGCTTGAGATAGCTCAACGAGGAGTAGCCGGTACCGAAGTCATCGATGGCGATCCGCACGCCTCGATGGTAGAGGCGCCGCAGCCCCTCCAGGACCCGGTGGTCGGCATCAATCAACACGTTCTCGGTCAGCTCGATGCCGATATCGCCCGGCGCCAGGCCATGGGCCTGCACGCACGCCTCGAAACGCTCCAGGATATCCGGCCTGGCGAGCTGTGAGCCCGAGACGTTGATATCGATGCGCGAGTCGAGGTATCCCGCGGCACGCCAGGCCGCCTGCTGACGACAGGCCTCCTCGATCACCCAGTCGCCGAGGCGGTGAATCAAGCCCGACTGCTCCGCCAGGGGGATGAATTCCGCCGGCGACACCGTGGGGCCCTCCGCCGGGATCCAGCGCAACAGCGCCTCGAAATTCTCGATGCCCCCGCTGACGGCCGATACCTGAGGCTGATAGCACAGGCTCAGCTCGCCCCGATCGAGGGCCTTTTCCAGCCTCTCCATCAGGTCAAGCTGATAGACCAGCTCATCATGCAAGCGCTGGTGGAAGAATTGCAGTCCGCCCCGCCCCTCGAGCTTGGCATGGTTCTTGGCGACATCGGCGTTACGGATCAGGTCGTGGGCCGCGGTCCCGTTTTCGGGAAACAGGCTGATCCCCAGGCTGGCCGTCACCATGCGCTCACCGCCCTCGAGGGTGAAGGGTCGCTGAAAGACGCTTCTCACCTTGCGCACCAGGCGCAGGACGTCGTCGTGAAACTCGATCCCCGGAAACGCCAGCACGAACTCATCGCTCGAGACCCGTGACATCAGGTCCGTCGTGCGTTGCTCATGGCGCAAGCGATGCGCCAGCTCCACCAGCAACTGGTCGCCCTGGGCATACCCCAAGGCATCGTTGATCTCGACGAAACGGTCGATATCCAGGTAGACCAACGCCGCGCCGATGCCCCGCCGCCGACATTCCTCGAGCAGGGCATCCAGTTCGATCTCGAAGGTCCGGCGATTGGGAAACTGGGTCAGGCTGTCGAAGCGGGTCGCGAAGGCCAGGTCGCGATGGGCCTGCTTCTGGTCCGAGAGATCCACATCGACGCAGAACATCAGCGGAAACTCGGTGTGCTCCCCCAGCATCACGTGGTGGGAGAACACCGGGACCAGGTTGCCGCTGCGATGCAGCAGCTCGAGCTCTCCGGCCGGAATCTCCTGCCCCTCCTTGACCCAGGCCCGATGGGCCCGAATCACGGCCTCGCGCATGGGGGGCGGAATGATCAGGTCCTCCAGCAGCTGTCCTTCCGCCTCCTCCGCCGGATAGCCATAGAGTCGGGTGCTGGCCTCGTTCCAGTAGATGACCCGCCGGTCCCGGTCATAGCCCTGCACGGCCACCTTGGGCAGGCTCTCCAGCAGGGCACGAAAGCGATGCTCGCTCTCCTGGTACTGGCGACGCACCTGATCGACATCGTCATGGCGCAACGGGCGAGGCCGGAGCACCGCAGTGCGACACATCCGCCATAGCACGCGTATCAGCCGCCTGATGGAGCATGACACCTTGCGGGTCATGATTCTGACCTCCCTGATTCGACGACGCCGATGATCCTCATGATACCTAATCCTTGGAATAGGATTTTGATACTTCATATGACATGAAGATTCTCGTACTTCCCATAGCTTTATATGCCAGAAAACTCATAAATTTTTCTCATTTTAATGGCTGAAGGCCATTTTTGCCTTTACGCAAGCCTAATTGTTTACTTTTGTAATCTTACTTTTCATCTAGTAAACGAAGATCATAAAAACGTCGTACCCACTGCACCACTACCCATGCAGAAACAGGAGAAGCAGAATGAAACTCGAAAGTCTCAAGTATGGCTATCAGCCTAGCTCCCTGCTCGTCAGTTCACTTTCCAGCTACTGGTCCCCGGGGGTCACGGTTGACCTGGCACGCCAGGACTGGGCCTTGACCGACGTGCGTGAGCAGCTGGACCTGGGCGCGTGGCAGGCCGCCACCACCGACCTGCCCCGCGATCCCTATGTCAACCGGCGCTGGAAGCGCATGTCCTGGCTGGCGCTGGACGAGGATGGCGAGATGAAGGATATGGGGGCCTGCCCCATGGCCCAGGGCGGCGCCTTCAATGATGCCGCGAGCATGGCCGACCGGCTGCGCTACTATGCGCCGCTGACCGAGGCCTTCCTGGCCCGCGCAGACGTCAAGGCCTTCGTGAAGGCCTGGGCGGGGCTGTGGGGGCTCCAGGCCAACGAGCCGATCCTGATGCAGATCACCGGCGTCCGGGGGGAAGGCCAGGTGGATCCCCTTCAGGGACAGGGCGTTCATGCCGACGGCTGCAAGGCCCTGAGCATCATGGTGGTGAGACGGGAGAACTTGACCGGCGGCGAGAACCATCTCTATGACGACAAGGCCGGCAGCCGGCGGCTCGCCGACATGACCCTCGCCCCGGGAGATGTGCTGCACCTGCGCGACGACAAGCTCTTTCACAGCGTGGACGCGATCACCCAGCAGGATCCCGGCGTGCCGTTCGAACGGTTCATCGTGATCATCAACTCACGGTTCGTCGACCCCTTCCAGAACCGCATCCTGCGCCGTCACTTCCCCGACGCCGTGCTCAACACCACACGATGACCCCCGGTGGGGGGACGCGCCGCTGCGGAGCTCGACGCTTGCCGCCTGAGACGACGACCGACAAGGGTGACGAACGAGGACACCCCGGCATGGCCGGGGTGTCCTCTTCGTGCAACGACCGGATCGGGCGATCGGCCGGGGCCCACGCCCTCCACTTACTACTGGCGGATACCCTCGAAGGTCACGTTGAGCTCGAGTTCATGCATCGGCTCGGGGAAGCTGGACATGTCGATGCCGTAGTCGGCCAGGGCCAGGGTCGTCGAGCCCTCGAAGCCGGCCCGGTAGTTGCCCCAGGGGTCCTCGCCCTCGCCCAGCAGGGTCACCGGCATCTCGATGGCCCGGGTCTCGCCATGCAGGGTCAGCTCGCCGCTGAGCACGCCCTGGTCCTCGCCGGTGGGCTCGAAGCCGGTGGAGGTGAAGCTGGCGGTCGGGTATTCCGCGACGTCGAGGAAGTCGTCGCTCTTGATGTGCTTGTCGCGCTCGGCGTGGTTGGTGGTCAGGCTCGCCACGTCCACCTCGAGGTTGGCGGAAGCGGCCGCCGGCGCGTCCGGGTCATAGCTGAACTGGCCGGAGAAGTCCTCGAAGCTGCCCAGGATGTAGGAGAAGCCGAGGTGGCTGATCTTGAACTGGATGAAGGCATGCTGGCCGTCCTCGGTATCGATCACGTAGTCGGCGGCCTGGGCCTGGGCGAGAGGCACGAGGGCGGTGGTGGCCAGGGCGGCCGTCAGGGCGGTCTTCTTGAACATTGCTATTTCCTTCCTTGCATGGGTCAGGGCTGTGGCGTCCCGCCACGACGGGCATGACGCGAATGCAGCATGCGCACCAGGGTGTCGTGGCGATCCCGGTAATGGTGCTTGAGGGCGGCCAGGGCATGGCCCGCGGCCAGGACCATCATGGCCAGGGCGCCGTACCAGTGGATGGTGCCGGCCAGGGAGGCCTGGTCGGGCAGGTCGCTGACCAGCGCCGGCACCGTGAACCAGCCGAAGACGCTGATGCCGTCGCCCTCGGCGGTGGAGATCAGGTAGCCGCTGATCAGCACCAGCAGCATCAGCGCGTACAGCGCCAGGTGCCCCAGATGCGCGAATATCCGCTCCAGGCGTGAGCCGGGCAGCGCCGGCGCCGGCTGGGGAAGTCGCCAGAGCACCCGTGCCAGGGTCAGCAGCAGCACCAGCATGCCGACGGAGCGGTGCCACCAGGGCGCCAGGTTGTACCAGCTGTCGTAGTAGTCGAGCCCGGTCATCCACCAGCCCAGCACGAAGAGCCCGACCAGGGCCAGCGCACTGATCCAGTGAAGCGCGATACTGACGATCCCCCATCCACGATGTGTATTGCGCCACATGGCTCGGCCCTCCCGGCGTGATCCCTCGATGTCCTGGCACGGGGCGTCCATCGCCGCCCCGTCAACGAATGAGAAAGCATCATACCGATCACGTGGACCAAAAAAATGGGAAATAAGTGAAATCATCATTCGATTTCATGCAATGGTCAGCGCTTGCGATGCGCCCGCATCCAAGCAGCTTATACAATCAGATCGTTCTAATTCAATCCCATGCCAGGCCGGGGTTGCCCCTCGGAAACGCCTACCCCGGACACGCCGACGCCCCGGCAGGCGGGGCGTCGTCGAGGCAATGGCTTCCGGCCCGCGCGGTCAGCGCACCAGGGCATCGAGCCCGCGGGACAGGTCCGCCTGGATATCGGCGAGGTCCTCGAGCCCGACGGCCACGCGAATCAGCCCCTCGCGGATGCCGGCAGCGGCCTTCTGGTCATCGGAGAGACGACCGTGGGTGGTGGTTCCGGGATGGGTGATGGTGCTCTTCACGTCGCCAAGGTTGCCGGTGATCGACAGCAGCCGGGTGGCATCGATCACCGACCAGGCGCCCTCGCGGCCGCCCTTGACCTCGACCCCGAGCACGGCGCCGAAGTCACGCTGCTGCCGCGCCGCCAGGGCATGCTGGGGATGGCTGGCCAGGCCACTGTAGTGGACCCGCTCCACCGCCGGGTGGGCCTCGAGCCATTCGGCCAGCTGGCGGGCATTGGCGCAGTGGGCCTGCATGCGCAGGCCGAGGGTCTCCAGGCCCTTGGTGAAGATCCAGGCGTTGAACGGGCTCAGGCAGGGCCCGCAGGTGCGCACCACGCCGTACATCTCCTCGAGCAGCGTGTCGGGCCCCACCACGGCGCCGCCCACGGCACGTCCCTGGCCATCCAGGTACTTGGTCGCGGAATGGATCACCAGGTCCGCCCCCAGCGCCAGCGGCTGCTGCAGGGCCGGGGTCAAGAAGCAGTTGTCGATGGCCAGCCAGGCCTCATGGCGACGGGCGATCTCGGCCAGCGCCGCGATATCGACGACCTCGGAGAGCGGGTTCGACGGGGTCTCGGCGAACATCAGCCTGGTCGCCGGCGTCACCGCCGCCTCCCAGGCCTCGAGGTTCGAGAGTTCCACATAGCGGGTGGTGATGCCCAGCTTGCTCAGATATTTGTCGAACAGGCTCACCGTGGTACCGAACAGCGACCGCGAGGCGACGATCTCGTCGCCGGCGGAAAGCAGCGCCAGGGCGGTGGCCAGGATCGCCGACATTCCGGAGCTGGTCGCCACGCAACGCTCGCCTCCTTCCAGGGCGGCCAGCCGCTGCTCGAAGGTGCGCACCGTGGGATTGGTGAACCGCGAGTAGATGTTGCCCGGTTCCTTGCCGCCGAACTTGCGCGCCGCCTCGGCGGCGCTCTCGTAGACGAAACTCGAGGTCGGGAAGATCGGCTCGCCATGCTCCTGCTCGCCGGTCCGCCGGTGTCCGGCACGAATCGCCCGGGTGTCGAGGCCCCAGGCGTCCGCCGGATTGGATTCGTCGTGCATGAGACCTCCCTCAGTCGATGTCGTCTTCCTGGTTGTGCATGCCCACCAGGGCATGGTCACCGGCACTCTGCTCCTTGGCCGCGTCGTTGCGGGACGCCTCGAGATCGGCCAGGTAGCTGTCGTCGATGTCGCCGGTGATGTAGCGGCCATCGAACACCGAGCAATCGAAGGCGTCCAGGGCCGGATTGACCTCGCGACAGGCATCCTTGAGGTCATCCAGGTCCTGGTAGACCATGCGGTCGGCGCCGATCAGCTCGCCCACCTCGGCCTCGCTGCGGCCATGGGCGATCAGCTCGCTGGCCGCCGGCATGTCGATGCCGTAGACATTCGGATAGCGCACGGGCGGCGCCGCCGAGGCAAAGTAGACGTTGTTGGCGCCGGCCTCCCGGGCCATCTGGATGATCTGCCGGCAGGTCGTACCGCGCACGATGGAGTCGTCCACCAGCAGCACGTTCTTGCCCTTGAACTCGATGTCGATGGCGTTGAGCTTCTGGCGCACCGACTTCTTGCGCTGGGTCTGGCCGGGCATGATGAAGGTCCGCCCGATGTAGCGGTTCTTCATGAAGCCCTCGCGGAAGGTCACGCCGAGGTGCTGGGCGAGTTCGAGGGCCGAGGTACGGGAGGTGTCGGGGATCGGGATGACCACGTCGATATCGTGGTCCGGCCATTCGGCCTGGATGCGATCGCCGAGCTTGCGGCCCATCTGCATGCGCGTGCCGTAGACATAGGCGCCGTCGAGGATCGAGTCCGGGCGCGCCAGGTAGACGTGCTCGAAGATGCAGGGGGCGAGCCGCGGGGCGTCGGCACAGGACTGGGTATGCAGCTGGCCGTGCATGTCGACGAACAGCGCTTCGCCGGGGGCCAGATCGCGGTGCAGCTCGAAGCCGCCGACGTCGAGGGCCACCGATTCGGAGGCGATCATCACCTCCTGGCCGTTGCCCTCGTCGCGGGTGCCGAAGACCACCGGACGAATGCCGTTGGGATCCCGGAAGGCCACCATGCCGACGCCGTTGATGATCGCCACCGCGGCATAGCCGCCACGGCAGCGGCGATGCACGCGGCGCACGGCATCGAAGATGTCGCCCGGCTCCAGGTGCAGGCCCTGCTTGCCCAGCTCATGGGCGAAGACGTTGAGCAGCACCTCGGAGTCGGAGCTGGTGTTGATGTGGCGCAGGTCGGAGGAGAACAGCTCCTGCTTGAGCTGCTCGGAATTGGTCAGGTTGCCGTTGTGGGCCAGGCTGATGCCGTACGGCGAGTTGACGTAGAACGGCTGGGACTCCGCCTCGCTGGACGAGCCCGCCGTGGGGTAGCGCACATGGCCGATGCCCAGGTTGCCCTTGAGACGCGCCATGTGGCGGGTATGGAAGACATCACGCACCAGGCCGTTGCTCTTGCGCAGCAGGAAGCGCCCCTCGTTCCAGGTCATCATGCCGGCGGCATCCTGGCCTCGATGCTGAAGCACCGTCAGGGCATCATAGATGCCCTGGTTCACCGCCTGCTTGGCCATCAGGCCCACGATACCGCACATTACACCTTACCTCGCTCGCCTAGGGTGGGACGGCATCGACAGGCCGCCCCGTGTTTCATCAATGTCAGGGGGAGGCGACCTCGGCCGCGTCCGCTCGCGAGGCGGAGCGCGGCAGGTCGTCAAGGGACGGCGCCGACTCGGGCAGACGGTCCTCCCAGACCGCCAGTCGGCTTACCGCCCAGTCTCTCATCTGTTCGAAGCTCGGGCGCAACGTGGCCTGCTGCCAGGCCTGGAGCTGCACCAGCGGTGTCAGGCTGATCACGATGGTGACCAGCACCAGGATCGCCGCGCCCTTGGCCGCCCCGAAGGCGGCCCCGGTGACCCGGTTGAGGAGCCCCATGCCGACCCACTCGATGGCGGCATGCATCAGCCGGATGATCACGCCACAGGCCAGGATGACGGCGAAGATCACCAGCACGAAGGCCAGCACCAGGCGGCCGTCGGGGCTGTCGATGACGCCGGACAGCAGCTCGGCCACCGGCTCGGCCAGCCAGCGCGCCGCCAGCAGGGCGACGATCCATGACGCCAGGCCGAGCGCCTCGCGCACCAGGCCACGCAGGAAGCCGGCCAGGGTGGTCACCGTCAGCAGGCCGATGAACAGCCAGTCCAGCCAGGTCAGCGTCATGGCGCCTTCACCAGCAGGCCTTGCAGGTTCAGGCGGGCCTTGAGCTGGCCCATCACGTCCTCGGCCACCTCGGAGCTGCCATAGGGCCCCACATAGACGCTGGTCAGGTCATCGCCCCGGGGCCGCCGGTAGGCCGGGAACCCCTGCTCGGCCAACCGCGTCTCGAGGCGCTCGGCATTGCCCGGCTCGCCGAAGCTGCCCACCTGGACGGCCCACTCGCCGCCGGGGGCGGGGGAAGCCGGCTCGCTGCCGGCCTCCTCGCCAGCGGCATCCTCTCGGCTGGCCTGCTCGCCGCCGGCCAGCCGCTGGTTGGCGGCCCGGGCCAGCTCGGCGATGGGGTCGGCCGTGGCCGCCTCCTCGGCCGCTTGCTCCGCGGCCTCGGTGACGGATGCGGGCTCGGGTGCGGGCTGGGGTTCAGGGGCCGTCGACGTCGCGTCATCCTGCGGAGGGGCCGGGGCCCGCTCACGGGACGCCGTGGCCTCGTCCGTCGCCGAGGCTTCGTCGGTCGCCGGGGTCTCCCTCAGACTCTCGGGCGGCTGCGGATCCGCCACGTCGCGACGCTGGACCTCCACCGGCTGCTCGATGGTCAACACCGGCTCGGGGCGATCCTCCCGGGGGGCCGGGTCGTCGAACAACAGCGGGACGAAGATCACCGCCAGGGCGATCAGGATCAGCGCACCGCTGACCCGCTCACGCATACCGTATTTCATGTCGCTCCCTCGCTGGGCCTGTCATCCGTTGCAGTCTGCGCCCGGGACGCCCAGGCCGCCAGCACGGCGCCCACGGTGAAGAAGGACCCGCAGACCAGCACCCGATCCTGCGGCTCGAGGCGCGCCTCCAGCCAGTCCGCGCCCTGCCCCGGCGACGCGGCGCGATGCCATACCGTCTGGCCCAGGGCCTCGAGATGGCCGGCCAGGGCATCGGCGCTGCGCGCCCGGTCGCCGTCCAGGCTGACCGCCACCCAGGCGTCGACCACCGGCGCCAGGGTGCGGATCACGCCATCGGCGTCCTTGTCGCCCAGCATGCCGAGCAGGGCGATGGTACGCCCCCGGCAGGGACGCTCGGCCAGGCGACCGGCCAGGTAGCCGGCAGCATGAGGGTTGTGACCGACGTCCAGGCACCACTGGCCCCGCCACTGCATGCGACCGGGCAGCGTCACCGAGGCCAGGCCACGGCGACAGGCGGCCTCGTCCAGTTCGACGCCGGCCAGCGCCAGCGCCTGCAGCGCGCTGGCGGCATTGTCCAGGGGCAGGCCCGGGTCGGGCAGCTGTTCCAGTCGACGTTCTCGCCCCTCGGCGTCCCGCCCTTGCCAGGTCCAGCCGGCATCGACGGCCAGGCGCCGGAAGCCCTCGCCCAGGGCATGCACCGGCGCGCCCAGCGTTGCCGCGGTGGCGCGCACGCTTTGCGGCAGCGCCGTGCTGCCGAGGACCGCCGGGCGCGCAGGACGCATGATGCCGGCCTTCTCCCGGCCGATGCCCTCGAGATCGTCGCCGAGAAAGGCCGCATGGTCCCGGGCGATGGTGGTGACCACGGCCACGTCGGCATCGAGGATATTGACCGCGTCCAGGCGCCCGCCCAGGCCGACCTCGAGGATCGCCAGGTCCGGGGTCCGTGCCGCGATGGCATGCAGCGCGCCCAGGGTCCCCGCTTCGAAATAGGTCAGGCTGACCGGGTCGCCGTCGTGGCGGGCGGCCTCGACCGCCTCGAAGCCGGCCACCAGGGCCTCGTCATCCGCCTCCTGGCCGTCCAGGCGGACGCGCTCGTTGTAGCGCAGCAGGTGAGGCGAGGTGTAGGTCGCGGTGGTCCCGCCATGGGCCCGGGCCAGCGCCTCGAGCATGGCCACGGTGGACCCCTTGCCGTTGGTGCCGGCCACGGTGATCACGCGCCCGGCGACGGGCGCGTCCAGCAGGCCCATACGGCGTGCGACCTCGGCCACCCGTTCGAGGCCGAGGTCGATGTCCACCGGATGCGCCGCTTCCAGCCGTGCCAGCCAGGCCTCGAGCGGGGAAAGAGAAGCGTCGTGCATGGGCTCCTGGCTCAACGGCCGGCGTCGGGGCGCGGCTCGTCGCCCGTCGGCTCTACCGTCTCCACCGGCTCGGCGGCGTCCGCCGCGGCCGGCGCCTCCTCGCCCTGGGCCTCCGCCTGCTCCGCCGCATCCACCAGGTCGGGCTCGGCCGCCGGCGCTGGCTCGGCCAGGCCGGTGGCCGGCTGGTGGGTCAGCTTGCGCAGCACCCCGCCGAGACGGGCACGGATCTCCCGGCGATGCACGATCATGTCCACGGTGCCGTGCTCGAGCAGGAACTCACTGCGCTGGAAGCCCTCGGGCAGCTGTTCGCGGACCGTCTGCTCGATGACCCGGGGCCCGGCGAAGCCGATCAGGGCGTTGGGCTCGGCGACGTTGAGGTCGCCGAGCAGCGCCAGCGACGCCGAGACCCCACCGAACACCGGATCGGTAAGCACCGAGATATAGGGCACGCCGGCCTGCTTGAGCTTCTCCAGGGCCGCGGAGGTCTTGGCCATCTGCATCAGCGAGAACAGCGCCTCCTGCATCCGCGCCCCGCCGGAGGCGGAGAAACAGATCAGCGGGATGCCCTCGTCGTGGGCCAGGGTGGCGGCGCGCACGAACTTCTCGCCCACCACGGCGCCCATGGACCCGCCCATGAAGGTGAATTCGAAGGCCACGGCCACCACCGGCAGTCCCTCCAGGGTGCCGCGCATGGCGACCAGGGCATCCTTCTCGCCGGTGGCCTTCTGGGCCGCCGCCAGGCGGTCCTTGTACTTCTTGGAGTCCCGGAACTTGAGGCGATCGCTGGGTTCGAGGTCGGCGGCGACTTCCTCGCGACCGCTCTTGTCCAGGAACCAGTCCAGCCGCTTGCGGGCGGTGAGGCGCAGGTGGTGATCGCACTTGGGACAGACGTTGTGGTGCTTCTCCAGCTCGGGGAGATAGAGCACCGCCTCGCACTTGGGACACTTGCGCCACAGGCCGTCGGGCACGCTCGCGCGGCGGTCCTTGCGCTGAATGCGGCCCACCGAGGGCACGATCTTGTCTAGCCAGCTCATGTCAGAAACGCTTCCATCTATGCTGTCGCCCCCGGCGAGCCGGGGGCGGAATCGAATCGGTCGGGCGGGGCCCGTCACGCATCCAGTGCCTGACGCATCTCGCCCAGTACCGCCTCCAGGGCGGCGGGAATCGCCTCGGGCGCATCGGCGTTCTCGGCGATTCGGCTGACCAGTGCACTGCCCACGATCACGCCGTCGGCGACCCGGCCCATCTCGGCGGCCGAGGCACCGTCGCGGATGCCGAAGCCCACGCACAGCGGCAGGTCGGTCAGCTCGCGCAGCGGCGCCAGGTGCTCGGCGACATCATCGGCATTGGGGGCGGCGCCACCGGTCACCCCCTTGAGGGACACGTAGTAGAGATACCCCTCGCCGTGGGCACATATTGTAGCGGCCCGGGCGCGGGAAGTGGTAGGGGCCACCAGGAAGATCGAGGCCAGGCCGCGCGCCTTGAGGGTCGGGCCGAGGATATCGGCCTCCTCCGGCGGCATGTCGACGATCAGCACGCCGTCGACACCCGCCTCGCTGGCCTGGTCGGCGAAGGTCTCGAGGCCGATGCGCTCCACCGGGTTGAGGTAGCCCATCAGCACGATCGGCGTCTCGGCATCGTCCCGGCGGAACTCGCGGACCATCTCGAAGAGGTGCGAGAGCCGCACCTGGTGCTTGAGGGCACGCTCGCAGGCCTTCTGGATCACCGGGCCATCGGCCATGGGGTCCGAGAACGGCACCCCCAGCTCGATGACGTCGGCCCCGGCGCGGACCAGGGCGTGCATGAAGCCCACGGTATGCTGCGGGGCCGGGTCGCCGGCGGTGATGTAGGGAATCAGCGCGCGGCGTCCCTGGTCCTTGAGCGCGGCGAAGCGTTGGTCGATACGGTTCATCAGGGTCCCCTAGATGTCGATGCCGTCGAGCTTGGCGACGGTCAGGATATCCTTGTCGCCACGTCCGGAGAGATTGACCACGATATGCTGGTCGGGGCGCATGGTCGGCGCCAGCACCTTGGCGTAAGCCAGGGCATGGGCCGACTCCAGCGCCGGCATGATGCCCTCCACATGGGTCAGCTCCCGGAATGCCTCGAGCACGGCGTCGTCATCGGCGGCCACGTAGTTGACCCGCCCGACGTCCTTCCACAGGGCATGCTCCGGCCCCACCCCGGGGTAGTCGAGACCCGCCGAGATGGAGTGGGTGTCGGAGACCTGGCCGCCCTCGTCGGACATCAGGTAGGTGCGGTTGCCATGCAGCACCCCCCGGGGGGCGTTGGAGGCCAGTGGCGCGGCATGGCGCCCGGTGGCGACCCCGTCGCCGCCGGCCTCGACGCCGTACATGGCCACCTCGTCGTCCTCGACGAAGGGGTAGAAGAGCCCCATGGCGTTGGAGCCGCCGCCGACACAGGCGATCAGGGCGTCGGGCAGCCGGCCGAACTCCTCGACCGACTGGCGGCGTGCCTCGCGTCCGACCACGGCATTGAAGTCGCGCACCAGCATCGGATAGGGATGCGGTCCGGCCACGGTGCCGATGATGTAGAAGGTATCGTCGACGTTGGTCACCCAGTCGCGCAGCGCCTCGTTCATGGCGTCCTTGAGGGTCCGCGTCCCCGACTCCACCGGGATGACGTTGGCGCCGAGCAGACGCATGCGGTAGACGTTGAGCTTCTGGCGCTCGACGTCCTCGGCGCCCATGTAGACCTCGCACTGGAGGCCCAGCCGGGCGGCCACGGTGGCGGTGGCCACGCCGTGCTGGCCCGCACCGGTCTCGGCGATCACCCGCGGCTTGCCGCTCTTCTTGGCCAGCAGGGCCTGGCCGATGGTGTTGTTCACCTTGTGGGCGCCGGTGTGATTGAGGTCCTCGCGCTTCAGCCAGACCTGGGCACCACCGAGCTGCTTCGACCATCGCTCGGCATGATAGAGCGGTGACGGGCGGCCCACGTAATGGGCCAGGTCATAGTCGAATTCCGCCTGGAAGTCCGGATCATCGCGAAGACTCAGGTAGGTCTTCTCCAGATCCTCCAGGGCGAAGCTCAGGGTCTCCGAGACGAACCGGCCGCCATAGGGGCCGAAATGGCCACGGGCATCCGGCAGTCGGGTCAGGTCACTGAACTTGCTCACGAAAGACACCTCACAGGGTCGCCAGAAGGGGGTGTTTGGGAGTTGGAAGACGCGATGGTGCGGGCTCAGCCGTCGGCACGGCGCACCGCCTGCAGGAAGGCCGCCATCAAGGCGGCATCCTTGCGCCCGGGCGCGGCCTCGATGCCGCCGGAGACATCCACCGCGTAGGGCCGGACCACCGCGATGGCCTCGGCCACGTTGGCCGGTGTCAGGCCTCCGGCGAGGATAACAGGTTTTGCCAGGCTTGCGGGGATTCGCGACCAGTCGAAGGTCTCGCCGGTGCCCCCCGGCAGCCCCGGACGATAGGCGTCCAGCAGCAGCGCGCGGGCCTGGTGGTAGTCGTCGGCCGCGGCCGGCAGGTCGAGGCCGTCGCGCATGCGCAGCGCCTTGATCCAGGGACGTCCGGCGGCGGCGCAGGCGACCGGCGATTCCTCACCATGGAACTGCAGCAGATCGAGATGCTCGGCGGCCCTCGTCACCAGCTCCGGCTCAGGGTCGACGAAGAGCCCGACCCGGGTCACGAAGGCCGGCACCCGCGCCGCCAGCACCGCCAGGCGCGCGAGATCCACGGCCCGCTTGCTGCCGGACCAGAGCACGAAGCCCAGGGCATCGGCGCCGGCGGCCACGGCGGCGTCCACGTCCTCGGGTCGGGTCATGCCGCAGAACTTGATCCGGGTGCGCCCCGGGACACGCCCGTGCTCAGTCATCGCCGCCCTCCCCCGCCATGGCCGCCTCGGCCACCGGCCGGCCGCGGCGGACCGCGACCATCGGGCAATCCGGCAGTGGCCGCTCGCCGGTCCACTCGCCCAGGAAGGCCAGCAGGTTGGGGCCCAGCGGCTCGGCGGGCAGACCCCAGGCCTCGTCGTAGAGGGAATCGACGAAGTGCAGGCCGCAGGCCGGGGCGGTGACATCGCCCAGAGTGCGATCCTTGAGTGCCAGCAGTCGCGCCAGGTAGTCGGCGCCCTGCTCGCCGCGGCCCACCGAGACCAGGGCACCGACGATGTTGCGGATCATGTGATGCAGGAAGGCGTTGCCCTGGACATCGACCACCACCAGGGGGCCATGCCGATGCACCTCGATGAAGTGCAGGTGACGCCAGGGGGTCTTCGACTGGCAGCCCGCCGCGCGGAAGCTGGAGAAATCGTGCTCGCCGACCAGCAGCTGGGCCGCCTCATGCATGGCCCGGGCATCCAGGGGATCCCGGCACCAGGTGACATTGGCCCTCTCCAGCACCGGCCGGCTGGGCTGGTTGAGGATCACGTAGCGGTAGCGCCGGGCCAGGGCCTTGAAGCGGGCATGGAAGTCGTCGGGAACCGGCTTGACCCAGCGCACCGCGACGTCGCGCGGCAGGTTGGCGTTGACCCCGAAGACCCACGCCTTCTGGGAGCGCGACGCCGGCGGGTCGAAGTGGACGACCTGGCGGGTGGCGTGGACACCGGAGTCGGTACGCCCGCTGGCGTGGACCTTGACCCGGTCACCGGCCACCCGGGACAGGGCGGTCTCGAGGGAGGCCTGCACCGAGGCGGCATGCTTGAGACGCTGCCAACCGCAGTAGGCAGTGCCGTCGTATTCCACCGCCATGGCCAGGCGGCCGGTCAGTGGGTGATGTTCATCGAGCCGTTGGAAAAGGGTCATGCGCACTTCATGGCTGGTGGCGGTCGAGCAATTCGCGGGCCTCCTCCCTCGCTCCGGCGTCCTGGGACTCCTCGAGCAAGCGTTCCAGCAGGAGTCGGGCCTCGCTCACCTCGCCGAGATCGATCAGCTGCCGGGCCTCCCCCAGGGTCGCCGTGGAGGGCGCCGCGCCGGACGAGGCCCCATTATCCCCGCCCAGGGGCGGAAACGCCACCTCCTCCACTTCCCAGCAGGAAGGATCGCGGGCCTGGGCGACCGCATCGTCGCTATCCACCTCCCGGCGGGAAGGATCGCGGGCCTGGGCGACCGCATCGTCGCTCCCCACCTCCCGGCGGGAAGGATCGCGGGCCTGGGCGACCGCATCGTCGCTCCCCACCTCCCGGCGGGATGGATCGCGGGCCTGGGCGACCGCATCGTCGCTCTCCACCTCCCGGCGGGAAGGATCGCGGGATGGGAGGTCATCGTCTGCACCCGGCGCTTCCCCGCCTGCGGGGGGAAAGTCCACGCTCGGCTGCATGGGCGTCTCCTGCCGCGCGGGCGTCTCCTCATCGAGCGAGGGCGGGCGATAATCGATGATCTCGCGCCCCTCCTCGCTGATACGGCTTGTCACCTGGGGCATCGGCGGCTCCTCGCCCCCTGGCACCGGGGGGGGCTCGCTCGATGGCTCGGCCGACGGACCGCCGGACATCTCTTCAGGCGCTGCCGGGCCGGGCAGGTCTAGCTTTTCGACCTCGGCGCCGCTGTCGACCTCGGGCGGGCGGTAGCGGGCCAGGTCATCGGGCTCGCCGTCATCCATCGGGCGCGATGCCCGCGCGGCGCCGCGATCGGCCTCATTGTCGCTCGCCGGCGGCGCCGACTGCTCATCCTCCTCCTCCCCACTTTCCTCCTTACCCTCGGGGACATCGGGGTCACTGAAGACCCGGGGCGGCAGCTCGCTCGGCTGCGGGAAGACGGCCCGTTCGCCGGCGGAGCTGGCGGCGGGGGCGGCATGGCGGGCCATCAGGTGCTCCACCTCGGCCCGGGTCGCCGTATCCGCCGACGCCTGGAGGCGTTGCGCCTCCTGCTGGGCCGCCGATCGGTCCCCCTGCTCCAGCTGCACCTTGAGCAGCTTCAGGCGCAGGTCGTCACGCTCCGGCTCTCGTGCCAGTCCCGCTTCCAGCAGCTCGCGGGCTCGATCGTAGCGGCCATAGGCGATGAAGATATCGGCCTCGTTGATGGCCTCGGCCTGGGGCATGGAGGCCCGCACCGGGTCGACGGGGGGGCGTTCCTGTGCCTGATCCGGACCCGCAGCCACCGAGGGGCGCTCCGCCGGGGCGTCACCGGACGGCTCGGCCACCTGCATCTCGTCGAAGGGAAAGACCGGCTCCTCTTCCCGGCGCCGACGTCGGCGCACCAGGGCCCACAGCGCCAGCAAGGCAGCCAGCCCGGCCCCACCCAGCAGCAGGGGCCTGTCGGTCGTGTCCTGGTAGAGCGCGCCCCACCAGGGCGCGGGGGCCTCGGCGGGCGGGCTGCCGGGCGACACCACGCCACCGGCCCCGGCGCCATCGACGCCGCTGCCGCCGGCCGTCAGCGCCTCGACGCGCCGGCGCAGGGCGGTAAGCTCGCCGCGCAGGTCACCGACCTCCGCCTCCAGGGCGTCGCGCTCGGCCTGAACCGCGGACAGTGCCTCTCGGTTCTCCTGCCAGCGCCGCTCGAGACGCAACAGGCGCTGATCCTCGCTCAACTCGCCGGGCCCGGCGATGGCCGCCAGCACCGCGGGATCCAGCCGCACCCGTGGGGACGCCTGCTGGCCATTGCCCTGCCCCCCGTCGCTGGCGGGCGCGGTGTCGCCCCCCCCGCCGTCACCGAGGCCCGCGTCCGCGGCCTCCGCCACGGTGAGCAGCGTCAGCCGGGGGCCACTAGCGGCGGCCTCGGCACGCCGAGTGGCGAGATCCGCCGGCTCGTCGCCGGCCGTGGGGGCCTCCGCGGCCGGCGACGAGGCGCCGGCCACGGCCGTCGGCTCTGGCTCCGCCGAGAGCGGTACCCGGGCAGGCACCCCGCCGCCACGATTGGCCCAGGCCTGGTTCATGGCCTGAACGAGGTCGGTCGCCGCCTCGGCCGAGCGGGCGGCGATGGCCTCGCGAGGCGGCACCACGAGGGTGAACCCGGCGCGCATCTGGTTGATATTGCCGCTGGGAAATACCTGCGGATTGGCCTCGACCAGGGCCAGCATCATCTGGTTCATGCTGATGCCGCTGTCTGGACGCAGGCGACCGGCCACCGCCCAGAGCGTGTCACCGCTACGTATCCGGGCGCCATCGGGTGGCGAGGAAGGCATCGCGGGAGCGACGGCCCGGCGGCTCGCGGGCGCTGACGTCGGCGCGGCCCGAGTGACCGGGCCGGGACGCGACGAGCCGATCAGCACCGGCATCGCCGCGTAGTTGGGCGGGTCGAGCAACAGGGTCACTTCGTGGAGCTGCCGCCCGCCCGGCCAGTCGAAGCGTAACAGCAGGTCCAGCCAGGGCTCGCGCACGGCACGTTCGGTGGCGAGGTCGAGCACCAGCTGCCCCTGGCGACGGCTGACCTCGAGCTGGACACTGGCCGCGAGCGGCGTGCGCGTCAGGCCGGCGGCCTGAAAGGCCGCCGGATCGGCGACCGAGGCATTGAGCAGGTCGTCCTGCAGGCCCGTCGTATCGGTCAGCGGAATGCTCGCGCGCAGCGGTGCATCGAGCGTCGAGCGCACCTCGACATCGCCCAGCCCCAACCCCAGTGCCAGCGGGCTGGCGGCGGAGAGCGAGAGCAGCATGGTGAGTGTCAGCTTGCGATTCATGAGTCACCTTGCATCCTGTCAGCGACCATCTCTCCGGCAACGCGCCGACGACAATCGATGAGATGGCATGATCACGGTGTAACACATTCCACTCGTTGGCGTGCTACGCATGACGCAGGGCACGCCTCATACTTTCAACGTACTTCATTCATGTGCGGGATGCCTGCCTCTCCGCTCACGCAAGTTTCGGCGCAGGCACGTCCATGCCGGGCCCCGGCAGGCCGACGTCGACGGGGTGCAATATGGATCGGTGACTGGCGACCGGCCAGGCGGCCAGGCGGCCAGGCGGCCAGGCGGCCAGGCAATACGCTCCCGCGTGAAGCCTCGGAGGGAACAGCGCAGGCGTCGCAACGCAATGTTCAGCGCCACGCGACAAGCCTTGTCGGCAAAGTCGGCGAGCGATGGCCAGGGCTTGGCCCGCTCCGGGCAGGCCAACGCCTTCCCCACCTCCCTGTGGGTCTCAAGGCAAACATCGGCGACACATCGACGAGGACTGCCGATGTGGGCAGCTACGCTGCTCGCAGAGCGTGCGACATGGAGGTCGCGAGTCTAAAGGCGGACTGGGCTCGCACGCGAGGTTACGCGGTGCAAATGAGTCCCTTGCGCTGCTGTTTATCGCCGGATAGGCGAGCGCAGATAATCGTCAGACGAGACGTGGCGTCCTGATTCGAAGCCTCGTTGAAGAGTGGGCGAACATGAACATATTGGGCCGCCAGGCAAGGCGCCACGACGCGTCATGGCCGCGCCATGGCGAGGCAAGCAACGCCGCCTGTCGGCCCAAGGGGGTCCAGAATCCTGCAGTCAACCGGTAATACAGGACACCAGATCGGCAGCGGTACTCGCCAGGCACGCCGGCGATGCACGTCATCCACCGGGAAACCGGCATGGTCGAAGCCACTGCAGTCATGAGGGATTGGGGGCCGGCACAACGGATGAACCGGGTATCAGGGTCGTGACGGGCTCGATGGACGGGACTGACGCCTTTCCATCACCGGCAGAGCGGGCAGCCCCCTGGCAACGATGGCCCCCGCGAGCAGACGGTTGGGGCCATCGCTTATCCGGATGCCCCCGATTCGCTATCCTGCCTGCCCCAGGGGCCCTGCCCGTTTCACGCTGAACGGCGTAGCACCATTGTTTCGAGCCACGCTTGGGCCCTGCGCCGAGACTCGCCGACGGGAGTCGGCGAGAGTCGTGACTTGCCACTGCTCAACGCGCGTTGCACTCCGGCACGCCGCTATCGAAGCTGTCCTGGAAAAAGTCCTCCGGGACGAAGCGGGCTTCGGTGATGATCAGGTTCTTGTCGGCATTCCACACCATGTGGCGTTCCCAGACCAGTTCGCCCTCCGGCGTGACCTCGAGCACACGCCCACCCTCCGCTTCGGTGAGGAGAATATTGCCATTCGGCAAGGTTTGATGCTTCCCGCGACGCCAACTATAGAACGGCACCTCTTCCGAGCCCGCGAACAGCGTCTCGACGTCGGCTCCGTCGCCAGGGCGGATCCGGCGAATCTTGCTGGCCCCGGTGCCTGTGCCATTGTCATAGACAGTGATCGTTCCATCGGGCTCAAAATCAGGGTCGTGCTGCTTGAACCAGGGGCCATGTTGCCACCATTTCATGCGCCCGCTCTCGGGGTCGACGACGGCGACGAGATTGAGTTCCCTGAGACTGATGAGGACGTCACCGGCCTCGAACATCGGGAAGGCACTGGCCATATCGCTATGCAGGGGCTCGGCATCGTTGATGTGGAACGGGTCCAGCAGATAGCTGATCTCGTCGCTGGCGTCCTCGGGGCTGCGCGTCCGGATATTGAACATTGCCTGTTGCGCCCCGTCATCGACGGTGATCATGTCCTCTTCGACATCCAGCGTATGCAAAAGCTCGCCGGAATCTTCGTCGATCCAGGCCAGACCGTTCTTCAGAAGGGCGACAAGGCGTCCCTCATCGTCACGCGAAATGGAATGATGAAAGATGTCATTCCGTGTCCAGATCGGATTGCCACAGGAATCGATGCGCGCGATGACCTTACCCGAATCGAATGTCAATGCGAGGGAACCGTCCTCGAAGACCTCCATCCCATGCAGCATGACATTCTGGGGTTTACGCTCGCTATCGAGCTTCTCGTAATGGACTGGCCATCGGTGCACTTCCTTCCCGGCGCTGTCATACAGGCGGACCACATGAAACGACTCATCCTGCTTCTCGTTCAGCCCCGCAACGAGGACATAGCCGTCATTGGACATACGCGGCCCGCCTGAACTGCCACGCTCCGGCCCCGTATTGGCACCGCCCGGATCGACCAAGTGCCGGGTGGGCTCCAGTGCGAGGTCATTCTTCCAGTTGGATGCGACATCGATCAGCGTCTGCTGCGCCAGCTTGATCTGCGGAGCCGGAAACCAGCCTCGCATGGATGAAAAGGTGCCATAGACCATGGCGATGATCGTGAGCGATACCACGAACATGATGAGACCAATACGATCCAAAAACGATGATTTCACTGAGTAGACTTCCTTGTTGTCCGCGGGATCGGGTTATAGCGCCCGCTCAAGCAGCGCAGCATGAAGGTCATTGGCGCGTCGCACGAGATCCGCCGAGGCACCTGGCAACTGTGGCGGAGAGGCTGGCGCACGAAACATGCTGGACGCCGCAAGAAAACGTTCCCGATCATTGATACCGAGCGCTTCAGCGAGTCGTGGAAGCTGAATGTCGGGACGGCTACTGAGCGCAAGGTGGTCGATAAAAATCGCCTCCTTCGAGGCCGTTTGCAGAACATGTTCATAGGCGGCGATCCAGTAGCGAAGCCAGTAATCGACATGCTCTGCCCCCTCCGCACTCTCCGGAGCACCAGGAAAGGCGATAGGCCTGAGTGCGGCACCAAACTCGAAATGCCCGATTCCCGCCATATATTGCTGCGCGAATCGATCACGGGCGTGGAGATCGCTGAAACGGGCATGTTGCCGCTGCAGTGAGGCGATCTGCGAGGCTGGATCGCGAATGGGGATCAGTATCTGCGCCTCAGGAAAGGCTGTAGACAGCAGCGGCAACCGCGCAATACTGGCATTGTTCTTCGACACATAGCGATGTGCTTCAGGCGTGCTCGCCACGAGTTTCTGCATATGGCGGGTGAAGAACGCTTCGAACTCGGCATCCCGGTCCGTAGCCTCCCAGAGCCTGATACACCCTTTTTCATAGCGCTCGCGCCAAAAGGCCATCCAGATCATTTCCTCGAAGGCCTCGGGACTGTCGAAGTCAACGGCGATGCCATCCCCATGAGCACGTTCGGCTTTCTCGCCAGCCTTGCGGAACATGCTCGAGAACCGTCCCCAGAGCAGCGGAGACATGGTGAAGGGCATGTTGCGATAGGTGGTGGAGGCAAATTCTTCCTGCCTGGCCAGCAGTTCCAGCAGGATGGTCGTCCCGGCACGAGGCAGCGAGGTGATGAAGAGTGGCCGTCCGGTTTGGGTCGCGGCAATCCTGTTCCGCCATACCCGGTCCTCGATCGACGACAGCGTGAGCTGCAGTCCCGGCGAGGAGAAGGCGTAATTGTGCAGCGCCTTGTCGAGTGCCGAATAGGGCACCTCCTCCCGAGGCATGTCCCCGTCTGTTGCAGTATCGTCTTCAGTACCGGATCGCCCACCCAGTTTACCGAGAATGATCCATAACGCGACAGCGCCAACGGACGACCACAGGATGAACGACCAACTCGTGGCAGTCGCCATCGCCTGATCGAGACTGAACAGTCCGAACAGGTCGCCACCCGCCACGATGAGCATCGCGCTCAAGCACGCCGCCAGGCTGATGGCGACCAGGATCACGAAGCTCTTCACTAGCGAGAGCGACGCGCGCTGGACGCGTTGCTCCTTGGCATCGTCGCTCAGATCAGGATCTGTGATCACTCCGATCGCGTCTTGTGCGGTCCTGACGGCATGGGAAGCATGGCGCTGAACTTGCAACCCGCGTAATACCGCGATAAAGGCGATGAGGCCCACAACCAGGGCTACCACAGCCATCAGTGGGTATTGCCCGAGTCGTCGATGCCATCACGTGAGTCGGTCGTGACTCGCGCATCACCCGTACGCGCCGCGCGCTTCTTCCGCATCACGCGCTTCAGGGGATACCAGACGAAACCGACCACGGCAAGCAGGATCGCCGCAATGACCGCGACCATCGTGCCAATCGCGGTGAGGCCGGCTCCTGGTCCCACATAGGCAAGCGCCGGAACGGTGTAGGCACTGGCAGCGACGAACAACAGACAAGCAAGGCGGGAAGCCCGTGTGAACATGGTTTCTCTCCCTTGAAATGGACTAGGTCACCCTGCGAATAGCTAGTAGCTAGCGATTTATTTTATGGTCAAGCTGGTCAGTGGACACTGGCATGGATGGCGTGTTCCCGACGCCCTTGGTAAAAATGTTACTGAATCGTAACGGAATTTTCGGCAACACCGGTCCATGATCCACTGCCCGGCCGAGATTTCGCCCAACGAAAACGCGGGACGCCCCGTGAGGAGGCGTCCCGCGTCTGGTGAAGCAGGCCCGAGGCCGTATTATTGCTCGCGCAGGATCCTGAGCATGCGCTTCAGCGGCTCGGCGGCCCCCCACAGCAGCTGGTCGCCGACGCTGAAGGCGGACAGGTATTCGCCGCCCATGGCCAGCTTGCGCAGGCGGCCCACCGGCACGGTCAGGGTGCCGGTCGCGGCGGCCGGGGTCAGGCCGTCGATGGTGGCATCCTTGTCGTTGGGAATCAGCTTGACCCAGTCGTTGTGGGTCGCGATGCGCTCCTCGATCTCGTCGAGCGGCACATCATGCTTGAGCTTGATGGTGAACGCCTGGCTGTGGGAGCGCATGGCGCCGATGCGCACGCACAGGCCATCGATGGGCACCGGGTTGTCCTGCAGGCCGAGAATCTTGTTGGTCTCGACGTTGCCCTTCCACTCCTCCTTGCTCTGGCCGTTGTCGAGCTTGGAGTCGATCCAGGGCAACAGGCTGCCGGCCAGCGGCGCGCCGAAGTTGTCGATCGGGAAGTCGCCGCCGCGCATGGCCGCGGTGACCTTGCGATCGATGTCGAGGATGGCGCTGGACGGGTCGGCCAGTTCACCGGCCACGCTGTCCCGCAGCGCGCCCATCTGGCCCAGCAGCTCGCGCATGTGCTTGGCACCGGAGCCCGAGGCGGCCTGATAGGTCATGGAGGTCATCCACTCGATCATGTCCGCCTCGAAGAGCCCGCCCAGGCCCATCAGCATCAGGCTGACCGTGCAATTGCCACCGCAGAAGGTCTTGGTGCCGCGCGCCAGCTGGGCGTCGATGACCTTGCGGTTGACCGGGTCCAGCACGATGGTGGACTCGTCGGCCATGCGCAGGGTGCTGGCGGCGTCGATCCAGTAGCCTTTCCAGCCACCGCCGCGCAGGTCCTCGTAGACCTTCTTGGTATAGTCACCGCCCTGGCAGGTGATCACCACGTCCAGGGCCTTGAGGGCCTCGATATCGAAGGCATCCTTCAGCGGAGGCACGTCCACGCCGACGTCGGGACCGGCCTGGCCGACCTGGGAGGTGGTGAAGAAGACCGGCTCGATGCCATTGAAATCCCCGTCCTCCACCATCCGCTGCATGAGCACGGAGCCCACCATGCCACGCCATCCAACGAAACCGACTTTCAACATGTGAAGTCCTCCAGAATTCGAATGAGGGCCACATTATACATGAGCCGGCTCCATCTGGCAGGGAGCCAGGCAGGAAGGGCCTTCCATGGAGGGATCTGCGCGTGCAGAGCGTGGCGATGCACGCATGCAAAGTAACAAGAACTGACTATAATGTTTCATATTGTAAGCAATACCAACCTCCCCACCCTGCCATGCAGGCATGAGCTCCGTTACCTTTGAGGCCAGAGCACTCGTTTCGCTGGCACGAGGCAATACTGGAGGAGAGTTCAATACATGCGCCAAGACAGTACCTTCGCTGCCGCCTCGTTCGTTACAGAGACGGCCGAGAATAGGAACCATTCGCCTCCATCCTCCTTTCCGTACCATTACGCCACCTACGGCCTCATGATGAGTTCGCAATTCGAGCTCCCGGAACTTCCGTCAGTCTCTTGCCCTGCCTCGATGGATGTCTCCATCGTTGCGGCCTCCCTTTCGGAAACACTGGAGATCCCCCACGTCAAGGAGCACTGGCTTCAGTATGCGGAAAATTGCTGCCAGTTTAGCCTAGAGGGCGTTGCCCGCTACAGAATCGAACAGGGATGCCGTATCCAGGTAGATCGATATGGACAGGAGGAGCAGGCAGGACAAGGTCAGGCCACGGAGTTTCGCCCCTACCTGCTGGGCACCGCTCTGGGCGCCCTGCTGCACCAGCGACGCTGGTTGCCTCTACACCTGAGTGCCCTAAATACCCCCTCGGGTGTCTGGGGGTTTACTGGCCGTTCGGGGGCGGGAAAGTCGACACTGGCGGCCTGGCTGCACTATCACAAGGGCTGGTCACTGATCAGCGATGACGTTGGCGTCGTCAAACCCGGGGAAACATTGCCCTACCTGTATCCCGGCCCTCCTCGTCTCAAACTCTGCAGCGACGCTCTGACTCATCTGGGGCTCGATGGACCGGATCTGGTCAGGGACATGACACGGGCTGACAAGTACCAGATCATTAAGCATCGCGGCTTCCGAAGAACGGCCCGTCCCTTACGTCACCTGGTGGTGCTGGAGCGGACCACGGAGGACAGTCACGTCGGGCTGTCCCCCCTGCAGGGCCTGGAAGCGTTCCAGGCCGTCATGGCCGCGATCTATCGACCCGAATGCGCCCGAATCTTCACTGGCCCAGGACGCTTGCTCGATTTCGCAGCCGACCTGGCGCGGAGCATCAAGGTATATCGCTATCGTCGCCCCTGGTCACTGCAGAACATGGAGCAGGGACTGGCCCCCCTGATTGAGCGGATCCAGCATGAAGCGACACATGACGCCTGATCATGCCCCGATGCAGATGGAGACGAACCTTCGACTATTAATCCTGCTCGCCAGGCTAAAGCTCACGGCCTCTCAACGCCTGCAGGCCTTGGCACTATGTGAAGATATAAAAGACTGGGAAGAAGTAACACGCCAAGCAGAAAAATTGTCTGTACTGCCCTTGGCGTATCACCATCTACTCGCTCTCTCTCCCCCGACGGTAACACAAGACGACCTGCATGACATGCGATGCCAATGCCTGCATGCCATTCAGCAGAACCTGCGGATTTCGGGAGAACAACAACGTCTTGTAAGCGACCTTCTTGATCCGCTGGATATTCCACACCTATTTTTCAAGGGACCTTCTCTAGCTGCTCAGTACTACGAAAATCCCGCCTTACGCCCTTGCCGGGATATCGACCTCCTGGTATCACGCGAGGACAGCATAAAACTGTTGCAGGCTGCACTACGCAATGGATACCAGGCCAAGTCCCCACACAACCTGGAACCTTGCAGGAGAAGTTTAGGACTCGTCGTACGCACTCTACCGGTTGTCAGTATCATCTCTCCCATGGGCGTGACAGTTGAGGTTCATACACAACTCGACAAAGGTGCAAGAACCTATTGCACCAAATCATTGATAACCAATCGAGTTTCTCAATCAACCTACCCACGTAGTTACTGGGTTATGCCGACAAGCGAACTCTTCGTCTACATCTGCTTCCACCACACACGTCACTTGTGGTCTCGCTTGCACTGGCTCGCCGACCTGGATGCAGTTCAAAGACACCCAGATTTCAATCTAGACGAGGTATATACTTGCGCAAGAAGGCGAGGGCTAAAATCCACAGTGGATGCCAGCCTCTTCCTTTACCTTACGCTTTCCCGGGGTTCTGATGAGGAAGAATCTCAACACGCTCACGAGCAAACTAAAACTATTCTTGATGCATGCTTATCGACAGTTCTTGGAGGCAAGGAAGCTGAGTTGGCATGGAGAAAAACGAGACCCACTCCAGACTTTGCTTTCAGCTGGCAACTGAGTAAATCAAAGCTATTGGCGCTACGGATGCGCCAATGCATACAGCGATTAATCCCTACCCATGCAGATTATGAGGCCTGGCCTCTTCCCGCTCACTGGCAATGGCTTTATTACCTTACCCGACCACTGAGGCTTATGACAAAACTGATACAATCTTCAATGACCACTAAATAAAGGTCTCGAATCTATCTTCCATGGACAGATTAATCGCCCCGCTGCGAACGTTAAATCGTATTTTCCCTCTGCTCTGGGAAAGCAGCAAAAGATGGACACTAATAAGCACTTTCTTGATGATTCTTGAAGTGGCCTTGGGCTTGGCTGTCCTGTATCTCCTCAAGCAACTGGCCGATGTCGTCACCGAACTGGTTGGTCAAGACACTGCCGATGCGCAAGCCGTCCCAGTGTTATGGTACGTTGGCCTGACGGGAATAACCTCTCTCGCTTTCCTTGCGACTCGCGCCATGTCCAATCTGGCGAAAGAGGCCAATGCCCTGCTGGTGGCCGAGCATATCGATCAGAAAATTCATTCGCGCGCGATTAGTGCCGATCTCGCGTTCTACGAAAGTCCTCACTACTTCGATACGCTGGAGAGGGCAAGGGAAGCCGGCAACCAGCGACCTGCCCAAGTCATTGGCAACCTGATGCTGCTGATCAGGAGTGGGCTGATGCTGATGGGCGTCATGCTATTGATCATCTCGATTCATTGGCTGCTGCTGCCGCTAATGATGCTCGCGATCATCCCGGCGCTACTAGCTCGACTTTATTTCACACGTCACCTGTACGATTGGCAGCGACGACGTACACAAATGGAGCGACATGCCAGCTACCTCGACTGGCTGATGACATCGGATCTGCACGCCAAGGAGCTACGCCTCTATCAGATGGGCGACTATTTGAAGGACTATTATGCCAAGCTTCGCGGACACATTCGACGGGGGCTCATGAAAATCAACAAGCGACGCACCTATGCCGACATCGCCGCTGGTAGCCTCGCTACAACTGCTTTTTTTGTCGTCCTTTTATACCTTGCATGGCGAACTTCGCAAGGCCAGACCAGCGCCGGTGACCTGGTTCTCTTCATGCTCATTTTCCAGCGCGCCCAGTCCCTTGGTCAAGAAGTGATACAACGGCTCTCCCGCCTGTACGAAGACCACCTCTACATGGGGCTGCTCTTCAGGTTCCTGGACATGAAACCTGCCATGATTGATGATCACTCCCCCAGGCAATTGCCAGACAAATTAACGGAAGGCATTCGCTTCGAAAGCGTAAGCTTTCGCTACCCTCATGCCAAGGCACCTGCTCTTCGAGATATCAACCTAAGCATCAGACCAGGCCAGATAGTGGCATTGGTGGGCGCCAATGGCTCCGGCAAGACATCTCTCATCAAACTCCTATGTCGCCTGTATGATCCATGCGAGGGGAAAATAACAATAGAGGGGATGGACATTCGGGATTTTGATCTGGAAAGATACCGCCGGCAATTTAGCGTGGTCTTTCAGGACTACTCTCACTATGCCGCGACAGTTCGCGAGAACATCCACTTCGGCGACATCAAGCATCCCATCGATATACCATCAATCAAGCTGGCTGCACTAAAGGCAGGTGCTCACTCATTTATCGAAGAACTTCCAGCGCAATATGACACACCCTTGACACGCATGTTTGACAACGGGCAGGAGATCAGCATCGGCCAGTGGCAGAAAGTCGCCTTGGCACGCGCCTTCTTGCGTGAATCAAAACTGATAATTCTTGACGAGCCGACAAGCTCTATCGATCCTGGCGCGGAGTTTGAACTTTTCGAGAACTTCCGTGAGCGAATCGATCACCGCGCCGCCCTTGTCATCAGCCACCGGCTTTCAACCGTCAGGATGGCTGACTATATTTACGTCATGGATAAGGGGCAAATTCTCGAGAAAGGCACGCATGAGGATCTTGTCAGGCTGGGAGGCATCTATTATGAGCTATTCTTGAAACAGGCCTACCATTATCGCTAACGACACTCCCCATATGGAAAGAGCCTCTGCAAGGATCATCCCCGAACCATAATCAACCCCTCCTTGTGAAGATGTTCCATAAAACGAAAAACCTCACGCTCACATGTCTCTAGATCAACAGAGAATTCTTCGAGCAGCTTCTCACATATTGAAGAGACGCTCATTTCCTCTTCAATAAGAGCCCAAATATGACTCCCTACGGCCTGAGTGCCATAGTACCTACCACGATCGGCATTGAATAAGACTGTATCGTCATCAATGCACGAGAAGAGCAGTGAGGGATTACGCCTCACCAAAGTTGATTTATCCATAGCACATCTTCATCGAAGGGCGGATCCCGACCCTATGGTCACAATGCTAATGCTATAGGGCCCCGGAACTAACTTCTATAGAATCAAGACCCTGGAACATTGGAACGACCAGACATGTTCTCGGCGGGAACATTCATGCTTCCTGAGAGAGTCTGCTCGATGCTCATGGACGTCAGCTCGGGGCTGATCCACTCGCGTTTCTTGTTCTTGCGATCACGCATCTCAGCATCTGGGGCCTGTTTCATTATGACGCCCTCCAAAAGTGGGTCTCATGAGGTAATAGCACGCCACCCACATCCTGCAAGCCCAACCTGTGGCGCCTCTGTAAAATATCGTTACAAAACCATCAAAAGTCAAGAAACATGCAATCAAACTAAAGTGATAGCAAGAAAAAATGACAAAAGTAAACATCAACTCTTTAGAAAATAATGCTTCCACAGGTGCCACACTTGAACGGCAGAACACAGGGGAAGAAAACGCAGCATCTGCTGATTCGATGACATCTCGGGTGGGGCTTCGAGGATCCTGGTGTGAAAGGCAGGCATGTCCAACCATCGACACTCACCCTGAAACGCTCCCTTAGCCGCCTCCTCTGCGAGTAGTGTCCAGCACTCCGCTCGGACCTTCATGCGCTTACGTTCATTGACAGTGTCGTTCTTGCTGACCTCTCGCGGGAGCAAGCCGGCCAGAGCCCTACGATACAGGCTACGGGCCTGGCCACGGTACCACAGCAGGTCGGGGGGGAGTCCCAAAGTAAAGCGCAGCAAGCGAAGGTCAGTGAGAGGGTAGCGGTAGACGATGCCATGCCGGGCCGACCAATGCGCCCAGGTCGACATGCGGGACGCCAGGTGCCCATTCATCAGCAACAAGGCCTGCATGGCGACTGGATCGGGATACTCTCTCCATGCCGGCGATCGATAGCTAGAAAAGCTGGCAAATCGCTCAACGAAGTCCGGCCGATACAGGAACTGTAGCTGATCAGGCCTCAGATAGGGACTGTAACGGGCATAAACACAATCGGGAAGCAGCGTCAGCAGACACTCACGCCAAAGGAAACCGGCCAACTTCCTGGGGCGATGATACCCACCAACGGCCTTGTGCGCGATCGAGAGTAGACGCACCAGCCTGCCACGCTTCAATAGATAACCGGGATAACCGCGTACTCCAAAAGTGGCCGACTCATCTCCCCCCCAGCCCGAGAGCATGACTCGGGTACCCCGCTGCGCGGCCTGCCGCATGACCCCATGTTCCTCAAACAGGTCGGTAGTACCCTCCAGGGCAATATCACGCCTGAGGTAGTCCAGATAGTCTTGCCCCGTGGTCGTACCATAGAGGCAATGGATACCTTCCCGATGGCAGATCTCATCGATCACCCTACGTTCATCACGATTGTGAGCGATCAATGGATAGTCGCTATTGATGGAGGGCGACCAGCTGTAACTCATGTCCAGCCTCTCCCCCCTTGCCCGCGTCAGTCGACTGGCTAGAATCGTTACCCCGGCAGAGTCCAACCCACCGCTCAGGTGGGAGCCAACCGGATACGATGAGCACAGGCGATCGCTCACCGCCTGCTCCAGTAACTCTCGGAGATGCCCAATATAGTCCTCGCGCCTCGCGTAACGGATGCTTGGGACGTCAGCGGGTTGCCAGTAGGCCCACAGACGGACACCATGCCGGTCCACGCACATGCAGTGGCCGGCGGGAAGGGGATAAACGCCTTGAAAGAAACTGGCTTCGCGGCAGCCAAGCGGCCAGAGCAGATACTCAGCCACTCGGGTTTCGTCGATAACCAGCGATAGATCCGAAAAGGATGCAAGCGCCCGAATATCCGTCGAGAACACGAGACACTCGCCGTAGGCGTGATAGTAGAATGGCCTTGCTCCGATATGGTCCCTGGCACAGAACAGTACCTGTTCGCGGGCATCCCAGAGGGCAAAGGCGAAGTCACCCACGAGTCGCTGGACACATTCCCTTCCCCAGCGACGATATGCGAGCAACAGCAGCCGGCTATCCGGGATCAGCGAGCGCCTATGCGATTCGATGTGAAGCTCGTCACACAACGAGTCTCGATTATCGAGAATGGCATCGGCTACGATAGCGAAGTGGCCATCCCCCAGGGGTTGGCACTCATGCACCGATGACGGCGAGACATCGAGGCGTTGATAACCGAGGCCGACCCCGGCCTCGACCCTCATACTGGCCCCTTCTCGCCCGTAATGATCCAGTGTCGCCAGCGCCGCGCCAAACGCTGCCGGGTCCACCGGCCTTGCGGAAAAATGAATGCGTCCGAGAATCGCACTCACCGGACCGGGTCCTCCGGCAGCCGAAAACTGCGAACGAAGCTGGAGATCGGGGCATATTGATCGCCAATATCACCGAGGACGACGCCCGAGCCCACTCTTACCCAGGCATGCGCCTTTAGGGTAAGTCGTTCATTGACATCCTTCACGTTCTGAGCCCCGAGCACCAGGCTGCTGGAAATGCGTCGACGACTGAGCATCCAGTGAAGCGCCATGGCAAGCATCAGGCAGGTAAACCGCCCACCCAGTCGCTGATTGAGGCCAGTAATCGTCCGCGAGATTTCCCTCGCCAGGGCGTCGCTATCCGCATCAACCCATTCAACCTCCCCCAGACCGGGCATCTGGATACCCAGACAACGTGACCATGACCTGAATGGCAGGAAGCGGACCAACAGCCTTGCCAACACCAGCCAGCAGGCAGCTTCAAGGAGCAGGGCCTTTCGAATCCCGGGTAAATCGAAGAAGTGGCGGAGTGTCTTCACAGCGGCCCATCTACACGAATTCGACCTGATATATCACATCATAGTCGAGACAAGCCCTGCCCCACTGCACTTTCCGGAATCACCGATAGGCCCTCCATCAGATGACGACTACGCCGGCGTTACCGGCGATATCGTGCGCCCCAGGGCGCCTGGAAGGCGCCCTGGGGGCAATCACAAGATCGCGATGACCAAAAGAGGCGGGAGGCACAGCCGAACGTTCAGAGGAAGCTGCGCTCCTGAGAGATGACCAACCGACTGTCTAGATGGCGTCGAAGGCCGCCAGCACGGCGTCGCCCATGGCCTCGGTGGTCACCGTCTCTGTGCCGCTCGAGGCGATGTCGGCGGTGCGCAGGCCATCGTCGAGCACCTGCCCCACGGCGGCCTCGATGCGTTCGGCCAGCGCGGCCTCACCCAGCGAGTAGCGCAGCATCATCGCCACCGAGAGGATGGTCGCCAGCGGGTTGGCGATGTTCTGGCCGGCGATGTCAGGGGCGCTGCCGTGGCAGGGCTCGTACATGCCCTGGCCGGACTCGTTGAGCGAGGCCGAGGGCAGCATGCCGATCGAGCCGGTGAGCATGGCCGCGGCGTCGGAGAGGATGTCGCCGAACATGTTGCCGGTGACCACCACGTCGAACTGCTTGGGCGCTCGGACCAGTTGCATGGCGGCATTGTCGACATACATGTGCGACAGCTCGACGTCCGGGTACTCCGGCGCCAGCCGCTCCATGACCTCGCGCCACAGCATGGTCACCTCGAGCACGTTGGCCTTGTCGACCGAACAGAGCTTCTTGCCGCGCTTCTGCGCCATCTCGAAGGCCACCCGGCCGATGCGCTCGATCTCCGCCTCGGAGTAGACGTAGGTGTTGTAGCCGACCCGCTGGCCATCGCGCTCCTCGATGCCCCGCGGCTGGCCGAAGTAGATGCCGCCGGTGAGCTCGCGCACGATCATGATGTCGAGCCCGGCGACCAGCTCGGGCTTGAGGCTGGAGGCCTCGGCCAGCTGCGGATAGAGCAGCGCCGGGCGCAGGTTGCCGAACAGGCCGAGCTCCTTGCGCAGACCCAGCAGGCCCTTCTCGGGGCGCTTGCTGATGTCCTCGAGCTTGTCCCACTTGGGCCCGCCCACGGCGCCGAGCAGGATGGCGTCGGCGGCGCGTGCCTTGGCCAGGGTGCTCTCCGGCAGCGGCGAGCCCTCGGCGTCATAGGCGGCGCCGCCGACCGGTGCTTCCTCGACCTCGATATCCAGCCCGCGGGCCTGGCAGGCGACCAGCACCCGGCTGGCCTGGGCGGTGATTTCCGGGCCGATGCCGTCGCCCGGGAGAACCAGAATCTTGCGTGTCATCGTATCTTCCTTGCTGGGGTAAGAGGAGCTGACTCGGGCGCAGGCCGCCGAGGAGGCGCTGTGAACCCATCCCTGGGCGCTACCGGCGCCATCCATGGCGCAGGACCTCCTCTTTGGCCTGCCCCCGACGCTCCGCTGCCATGTGCGTTAAGAGGCAGGCCTGGATCAACACTCGCCGTTGAAACGAAATCCCCCAGGCGCCCTTCGAACCCTGCTCCCGACCTCAGGCACTGGCCTCGTCGCGGAACAGCCAGGGCCGCGCCTCGCGATGGTTCTGCTCGAAATCGCGAATGGCATCCTCGTTCTGCAGGGTGATGCCGATATCGTCGAGGCCTTCGAGCAGGCAGTGCTTGCGGAACGCGTCAACCTCGAACTCGAGGATCTCGCCGGACGGCGTGACGACGCGCTGCTGTTCGAGATCCACGTCGAGGCGATAGCCCTCGGAGGCCTCGACCTCGGCGAACAACCGGTCGACGACGCTTTCGGGGAGCTTGATCAGCAGGATGCCGTTCTTGAAGGCGTTGTTGTAGAAGATGTCGGCGAAGCTCGGCGCGATCACCACCCGGAAGCCGAAGTCGGCCAGCGCCCAGGGCGCGTGTTCCCGGGAGCTGCCACAGCCGAAATTCTGGCGGGCCAGCAGCACGCTGGCGCCCTGGTAGCGCGGCTGGTTGAGCACGAAGTCGGGATTGAGCGGACGATTTGACACGTCCTGGCCCGGCTGGCCCTCGTCGAGGTAGCGCAGCTCGTCGAAGAGGTTGACGCCGAAGCCGGTGCGCTGGATCGACTTCAGGAACTGCTTGGGAATGATCAGGTCGGTGTCGACGTTGGCGCGGTCCAGCGGCGCGACCAGGCCGTCGAGGCGTTCGAATTTCTGCATGGCTCAGGCCTCCTGCTGCTGGGTGGCGTCGTTGGCGGCGTCGCCGAAGTCGCGAACGTCGACGAAATGGCCGGCGATGGCGGCGGCGGCGGCCATCGCCGGGCTGACCAGGTGGGTGCGCCCGCCGTAGCCCTGGCGACCCTCGAAGTTGCGGTTGGAGGTCGAGGCGCAGTGCTCGCCGGCGCCCAGCTTGTCGGCATTCATGGCCAGGCACATGGAACAGCCCGGCTCGCGCCACTCGAAGCCGGCCTCGAGGAAGATCTTGTCGAGGCCTTCTTCCTCGGCCTGGCGCTTCACCAGGCCGGAGCCCGGCACCACCATCGCCAACTTGATGGAATCGGCGACCTTCTTGCCGCGGGCCACCTTGGCGGCCTCGCGCAGGTCCTCGATGCGCGAGTTGGTGCAGGAGCCGATGAACACCTTGTCGAGGCGGATATCGGTGATCTTCTGCTTCGGGGCGAGCCCCATGTATTCGAGGGCGCGAGTGATGCCCGTGCGCGCGGTCTCGTCGGCGGCCTCGGCCGGGTCCGGCACCTCGCCACCAATGCCGGTGACCATCTCGGGACTGGTGCCCCAGGAGACCTGCGGCTCGATCTCGCCGGCCTCGAGGGTCACCACCTTGTCGAACTCGGCGTCGGCGTCGGAGACCAGCGCGCGCCAGTCGGCCAGCGCGGCCTCCCACTGCTCACCGGCGGGGGCGTAGTGGCGCCCCTCGAGGTAATCGATGGTGGTGTCGTCGACGGCGATCAGGCCGACCCGGGCCCCGGCCTCGATGGCCATGTTGCAGACCGTCATGCGGCCTTCCATGGACAGCTCGCGGATGGCGCTGCCGGCGAACTCGATGGCATAGCCGGTACCGCCGGCGGTACCGATGCGGCCGATGATGGCCAGCACGATATCCTTGGCGGTGACGCCGGCGCCGAGGGTCCCCTCCACCCGCACCTGCATGTTCTTCATCTTCTGCGCCAGCAGGCACTGGGTGGCCAGCACGTGCTCGACCTCCGAGGTGCCGATGCCGTGGGCCAGGGCCGCGAAGGCGCCATGGGTGGCGGTGTGGGAGTCGCCGCAGACCACGGTCATGCCCGGCAGGGTGGCGCCCTGCTCCGGCCCCACCACGTGAACGATGCCCTGACGGGGATCGTTGATGCGGTATTCCTCGATGCCGAACTCGGCGCAGTTGTCGTCCAGCGTCTGCACCTGGATCAGCGACACCGGATCCTCGATGCCGGCATTGCCCTCGGCACGCTCCTTGAGGGTGGTCGGCACGTTATGGTCCGGGGTCGCCAGGTTGGCATCGAGGCGCCATGGCTTGCGCCCCGCCAGGCGCAGGCCCTCGAAGGCCTGTGGCGAGGTCACCTCGTGGAGCAGCTGGCGGTCGATATAGATCAGGGCGGTGCCGTCGTCGCGCTCCTTCACCAGGTGCTGCGACCACAACTTGTCGTAGAGTGTCTGGCCTGCCATCTCGTTCTCCCGGGCCTGCGGCCCTGTGCGTGTCCGGTCGGTCATCGGGTGGGCCTGTGTGACACCGGCGACAGACCTGAGAGGAGGCGCTGCAACCCCATCCGGGGGCGCGCACGACGCCGTGCCTGGCGTAGGACCTCCTCTGCGGCCTGCCCCCGGCATCAGGGACAGTCACCCTGCGCAATCTTGGTTCTAGGTCGCGCTTTGACGAGAGTGTCACGCGGCAAGCACATAAAAGCAATTCATGTTATTTATTCAATGGATTCCTTTCGGGAATACTCATCGAGCCGCAAGAGGACACGCCATGGACACCCAGAGCCTGCAGGCCTTTCTCGCCGTGGCCGACACCGGCAGCTTCTCCCGGGCCGCGGAGCAGCTTCACCTCACCCAGCCCGCGGTGAGCAAGCGCATCGCCGTACTGGAAGGACAGATCGACGCCCGGCTGTTCGACCGCATCGGCCGCCGGGTGGCGCTGACCGAGGCCGGCCGGTTGCTGCTGCCCCGGGCCCGGCAGATCCTGGTGATGGTGGACGACAGCCGCCGGGCGCTGGGCAACCTGGAGGGGCGGGTGGCCGGCAGCCTGACGCTGGCCACCAGCCACCATATCGGCCTGCACCGCCTGCCGCCGCTGCTCAAGACCTACACCGGCCGCCACCCGGAGGTCCGGCTGGACCTGCACTTCCTGGATTCCGAACAGGCCTATCAGGGGGTGCTCGACGGCGAGCTGGAGATCGCCGTGGTGACCCTGGCGCCGCATCCGGACACCCAGCTCGAGGTGGTGCCGGTGTGGGTCGACCGGCTGTGCTTCGTCTGCGCCCCGGACCACCCGCTGGTCGACCGCGGCCGGCTGGGGCTGCATGAGCTGTGCGACTTCGACGCCGTGCTGCCCGGCCCGCTGACCTTCACCCGCGGCCTGATCGAGGGCCGCTTCGCCGCCGCCGGCCTCCGGCTCCCCGTGGCGCTCTCCACCAATTACCTGGAGACGCTGAAGATGATGACCGTCATCGGCCTCGGCTGGAGCCTGCTGCCGGAGGGGCTGGTGGCCGGGGAGCTGCACGTGCTCGAGGTGGATCATCCCCCCATCCAGCGTCCCCTGGGTTACCTGGTGCATCGCAGCCGCACCCTGTCCAACGCCGCCCGGGCCATGCTCGAGCTACTCGATGAGGCCCGGGAGGAGGACGCGCGGCAGTGGTCAAGCTGAATCAGCAAGCCCCGGCGCCTCCTTGAGGCAATCCGAGGACTTGCTTAGGATGCTATGTTTCTTGTCGCTGACCTTTCACTCCCGCCCGTCAACCAGGAACCTCGCCATGTCCGCCCAGAGCGCCGATGCGGCCTCCGCCCAGGTCGCCCCCCGCCATGCCCTGGCCGGCCTGGCGATTCTCGTCGGCCTGCTGTCGCGGATCGCGAGCCTGGCCTGGTGGCCCGCCATCGAGGCACTGACCGGCCCCGCCCTGTGGCTGGGCACCGCCCTGCTGTGGCCCGACCTTCCACGGCGCAACCGCCGCCAGGCGGGGCTGCTGGCGGGCATCGGCATCGGCCTGCTGCTGATCGCGAGGTTTGGCTACGGGGCCGGGGTGGACTGGTCCAGCATGCTGGATGGCAACACCCAGGTGGTGGCCATGCTGGTGGGGGTGAGCTTCATCGGCCTGATCGGCAACCGGCGTGGACACTCGCCCCCCGCCGGACCGCCGGTCACCGGGCGACGCGGCCTGGCCGGCACCTGGCTCGGCGTACACCTGCTCGGCACCATCCTCAACCTGTCGACGGTGTTCATGGTCGGCGACCGCCTGGCCCGACGCGCCCCGCTGACCACGCCCCAGCTGCTGGCGCTCAACCGGGGGCTGTCCAGCGCCGCGCTATGGTCGCCCTTCTTCGCCTCCATGGGCATCGTCATCACCCTCGCGCCGGCGATGGATTACGCCACCGTGCTGGCCCACGGCCTGCCGCTGGCACTTTGCGCCGGCCTGGTGACGCTGATCGAACTGCCTCGCCGCTTCGACCTCAGCGATACCGCCGGCTTCTCGATGGCGCCGAGGAGCCTGCTGCTGCCGGTCGTCATGGCGGCGCTGGTGATGGGCTTCCACTTCGGCCTGACGCCGGCGCTATCGATCGTCGCCATCATCACCTTCCTGATGCCGGGCACGGCGCTGGCGACCAACCTGATTCACGGGCCACGCTGGACCCTGGGACGGCTGCATCGTCACACCCTGACCCGACTGCCGGCCATGCGCGGCGAGATATCGCTGTTCCTGTGCGCAGGGCTGCTCACGCTGGGGCTCTCGACCCTGGCCGACGCCGCCACCGAGGGCGGCTGGACGCTGTTCGAGAGCTTCGGCGCCGGCGAGGCCACCCTCAGCTTCCTGGCCATTCTGGCCAGCGCCGTGGCCGGGCTGCACCCGATCATCGGGGTCTCGGTGCTGGCCTCGGTGCTCGAGCTGGCGGATGGTCAGCAGACGCTGTTCGCCTTCACGGCACTGGCGGCCTGGGCAGTGGGCACCAGCGTCGGGCCACTGTCGGGAATCAATCTCTCGCTGCAGGGGCGCTATGGCGTCAGCGGCACCCGAATGATGCGCGAGAACCTGCGCTATGCGCTGATCATGGCGGCCCTGGTGGTGACAGGCATCCTGGTGATGGCCTGAATCGGCGCCATGATTGCAGCCGCCTGAGCCCCGCCAGCATCGGGACCGGCCTGCCCGGTGGCGGTGATTCCCCTCGCCGCCCCGCCGCCCCTCACCGATGATGCCGCCCCACACCCCGCTATCGGTGTCCCGACGGCGCGCCGCAGAGAACGCCTCGTGGTCAGCGCCAGCGGCACACGGCCGACCTCCCCGACGACGGCACCCAGGCTCGAACCATAGCGCCGTAGCAATAAAGAATGAGCATAATCATGCGTGCAAACTCCATCACACGCTGTATCTTTTTGTTACATGGTAGATACATATTCACTGGCGAGCACAGCACAGGGAGCGCGACCCTCCTCCAGCATGCCTTCGAGGGACTCGACCTACCTGCCAGCAGAGAGAGTACGGCATGGTAAAGAGAACGTTTGATATCTTGATATCATCTTTCGCCCTGGCATTGCTTGCACCCCTGTTCTGCAGCCTGGCAGTGGCGGTGTATTTCATGATCGGCTCCCCGGTGCTGTTCCGGCAATTACGCCCTGGCCTGAACGGTTCTCCTTTCGAGATCATCAAGTTCAGAAGCATGCGGGAGGCGCTTGACGATACAGGCGAGCCCTTGCCTGACGGACAGCGCTTGACCCGTTTCGGCTCGTGGCTGCGCGCGACCAGCCTGGATGAACTCCCCGAGTTGTGGAATGTGCTCAAGGGCGACATGAGCCTGGTGGGCCCCCGCCCGCTCTGCATGGAATACCTCCCCTTGTACAACGACGAGCAGGCGCGACGTCACAATGTACGTCCCGGCATCACGGGCTGGGCGCAAGTCAACGGACGCAATCGAATCTCCTGGCAGCGAAAGTTCGAGTTCGACGTCTGGTATGTCGATAACCGGACATTGCTCCTCGACCTGCGCATCCTCGTTCTCACAGCCAAGAGCGTGTTGAAAAGAAGCGGCATTTCAAGTGAAACGCACGCGACGATGGAAGACTTCACAGGAAACTAGGCTTCGTCTGAAAAGTCGGCGAGCGATGGCCAGGGCTAGGCCCGCTCCCGGCGGGCCAACGCACTTCCCACATCCATGTGGGGCACGAGGCAAGAGTCGACGGCATATCGGCAAGGACTGCCGCATTGGGCAGCAGCGCTGCTCGCAGAGCGAGCGACATGGATGTCACGAATCGAAAGGCGGACAGGCTCGCGTGAGAGTTTAGGCGGTGTCAATGAGTACTTTGACCAGCCTCGCGCACGAGCCGATTGTTAACGCCGGATGGGCGAGCTCTGGCAGTTTTCAGACAATGCGTAGATCGGTATAGGACCCATGCCACGAGGACTATGACATGTTCAATATCGTATCCACCGAGAAGGAATGGAGAAAGGAGTTAACCGCGTTCAAGGGCTATGACTTCTATCATACCTGGGACTATCACGACATCAGCAGGCAGAACGGGGAGGGAGAGCCTGTTCTTTTCGTCTATAAAAGCGAAACCTGCAGCATATGCTGGCCGTTGCTGTTGCGCACCTTCAAAGCGGGAAACAGGCAGTGGCGAGACCTCACCTCGGCATACGGGTATCCTGGCCCCCTGGCAAAGGGAGTGATAAGCACTGCCGACGAGTCGAAATGGAGGCACCACATAATCCGCTGGTGCCACGATCAACGGATCGTCTCGATTTTCTCCCGCCTCAACCCCTTGGTCGGGCACGACCCGATCCTCGAGGAATTAGGGGAAACCAGGACTATCGGCACCACCATCCCCATTGATCTCAGAGTCCCGCTAGACGAGCAGAGAACAAAATTCAGGGCAAGCCTGAAACGGGGGATCAACAAACTGACGCGCATGGGCAGTATTTGCAGGGAGGTCGAGCCGCTCGATCATCTGGAGGACTTCATCACCATCTACGAAGAGACGATGCGATTCCGCAATGCGAAGGACCAATTCTTCTTCAGCAGGGAATATTATCGCCGCATCGTCACTGCCAGGGACTTCGAGACGAAGATGTATGGCGTCTTCATGGACGGCAGGATGGTGTGCACAGGCATCTTCATCTTTACTGAAACAATCGTCCAATACCATCTGGGAGGAACGCTACCCAGCTTCTACAGCTACTCTCCCAGCAAGCTCCTCTACGACAAGGTGCGGATCGATGCCACCGCGAAAGGAGCGGAGTGGTTCATGCTGGGAGGCGGGCTCGGCGGTAACAACGACCCGCTCCTGTACTTCAAGTCGGGATTCTCGGACCTCACGATGCCCTACAGGGTGGCAAACATCATCGTGGATCCAGCGGCATATGGGTACCTGGAACGTCTGGCCATCGCCTCGGCGAGAAAGACCGGAGACACCCTCGACCCGGGGTTTTTCCCGAGTTACCGAAGCGTGCCCGGTGTGGCCGTCGATCAATGGTACAGCACGGCCAGGCCTCTCCCCGTCGATGCCTGATAAGGGGTGTCGGTGGGCGGCAAGCTGATCTTCACCGCCCGGAGCGAGCAGGCGATCGCCACGGGGCAAACGAATCACTGACCGGTTGCCCTGTCGGCGTCGCCCGCAGGATGCGCGAGGCTCAGTCCAGGGGTGCCCGCACGAAATAGCGATGGCCGCACTGATGACAGGGCTCGATACGGGTGATGCTCTCGAGCTCGACGATGGCCTCGCAGTGGGTGCAGGCCATGCGCCCAGGAGCCGCCATCTCGCCGGCCGTGTAGTCGGCCCGTGAGGCCTCCAGGTCCTCCTCGAGACGCTCGCGCTCGACCAGGCTGCGGTCGGCGATGGACAGCAGCGACTCCATCACCTTGCGGGAGAGCACCGAGAGGTCGATGCCCAGCCAGCTGGCCACGCCCTCGCCGCCGGCGCCCAGGTAGCGACGCATCTCCTTGAGGTCGCGCTCGACCCAGGCGCGCAGCAGCGACAGCTCGTCCCGGGTGAACTCCTCCACATCTGCCTCGAACTCCACGGCCTCGTCGAGTTCCTTCTGCAGGTTCTCCCGATTGAGTTCGCCGGCGCCTTCCTTGAGACGGGACAGCACCCGCTCATAGGCGTCCCTCAACCGATGGTCCTGATGCTGCGGATCCTTGTGCTCGCTCATGCTGGTCTCCTCGTGTCCGCACTGGGCCTGGTGGCCAGGCCACCATAGCCGGGGCCTGCCGTGCTGGGGTATCCTTGCGACCCAACGGTTCTTCCATTTAGACGACATGCCGACGGCGAATCAATGGGTTCCCCGCCTCGACGGGGCGAACCTTGACGCCGGACAAGGCCCGCTGACATGCGCAGCGCCCCGGGCGCTGCTCTCGACTAGCAAGGTACCCGAAGACAGCGATGGACGCACAATACAAGCCCTTTGACACCGAACGCGACGCCCAGTACTACTGGGACAAGAACCAGTGCTTCAAGGCGGTGGAAGACGCCGGCCGCGAGAAGTTCTACTGCCTGTCGATGTTCCCCTACCCCAGCGGCAAGCTGCACATGGGGCATGTGCGCAACTACACCATCGGCGACGTCGTCTCCCGCTATCAGCGCATGCAGGGCAAGAACGTCCTGCAGCCGATGGGCTGGGACGCCTTCGGCATGCCGGCGGAGAATGCCGCCATCAAGAACCAGGTGCCGCCGGCGAAGTGGACCTACCAGAACATCGACTACATGCGCGACCAGCTCAAGGCGCTGGGCTTCGCCTACGACTGGAGCCGTGAGTTCGCGACCTGCGACAGCGACTACTACCGCTGGGAACAGTGGTTCTTCACCAAGCTGGTGGAGAAGGGGCTGGTGTACAAGAAGATGTCCACCGTCAACTGGGACCCGGTGGACCAGACCGTGCTGGCCAACGAGCAGGTCATCGACGGCTGCGGCTGGCGCTCCGGCGCGCCGGTGGAGCGCAAGGAGATCCCGCTGTGGTTCCTCAAGATCACCGACTACGCCGAGGAACTGCTGGCTGACCTCGACAAGCTCGACTGGCCCGAGCAGGTCAAGACCATGCAGCGCAACTGGATCGGCAAGTCCCGGGGCGTGGAGCTGGCCTTCGACGTCGCCGACCACGAGGACACCGCGCTGGAGCCGCTGCGGGTCTACACCACCCGCCCGGACACCCTGATGGGGGTGACCTACGTGGCCGTGGCGGCCGCTCACCCGCTGGCCCGCGCCGCCGCCGAGGACAACCCCGAACTTGCCGCCTTCCTCGAGGAGTGCAGCCATGGCGGCACCTCGGAGGCCGAGCTCGCCACCATGGAAAAGAAGGGCATGAACACCGGCTACCAGGCCGTGCATCCCCTCACCGGTCGTCGCGTGCCGATCTACGTGGCCAATTTCGTGCTGATGGAGTACGGCACCGGCGCGGTCATGGCGGTGCCCGCCCACGACCAGCGGGACTGGGAGTTCGCCAACCAGTACGCCCTGCCCATCGAGCCGGTGATCGCCGAGGCGGATGGCCAGGCCCCGGACCTCAGCGAGGGCGCCCATGACGACTATGGCGTGCTGATCAACTCCGGCGAGTTCGATGGCCTGGACTTCCCGGCGGCCTTCGACGCCATCGCCGCCAGGCTGGCCGAACAGGGCCACGGCGAGGTCAAGACCCACTTCCGCCTGCGTGACTGGGGCGTGGCCCGCCAGCGCTACTGGGGCGCGCCGATTCCGGTCAAGTACGGCCCCGAGGGCCAGACCGTGCCGCTCACCGACGCCGAGCTGCCGGTCGAGCTGCCGCTGGAGGTCACCGTGGACGCCTCCGGTTCGCCGCTCAAGAAGATGCCCGCATTCAGTGACCTGGGCGACGGCTGGGTGCGCGAGACCGACACCTTCGACACCTTCATGGAGTCTTCCTGGTACTACGCGCGCTTCGCCTGTGCCGACAACCCGGAGGCGATGCTCGACGAGCGCGCCAACTACTGGCTGCCGGTGGACCTCTACATCGGCGGCATCGAGCACGCCATCCTGCACCTGCTCTACGCGCGCTTCTTCCACAAGCTGATGCGCGACTTCGGCCTGGTGGACTCCGACGAGCCCTTCCAGCGCCTGCTGACCCAGGGCATGGTGATCGCCGAGACCTTCTACCGGCCCACCGAGAACGGCGGCAAGGACTGGTTCAATCCGGCCGATGTGGCGGTGAAGCGCGACGACAAGGGCCGCCCGCTGAGTGCGGTGCTCGAGAGCGATGGCCAGCCAGTGGAGATGGGCGGCATCGAGAAGATGTCCAAGTCGAAGAACAACGGCGTCGACCCCCAGGCGATGATCGACCGCTTCGGGGCCGATACCGTGCGCCTGTTCATGATGTTCGCCGCGCCCCCCGAGCAGTCGCTCGAGTGGTCCGACTCCGGCGTCGAGGGGGCTCACCGCTTCCTCAAGCGCCTGTGGCGGCTGGTGGCCGAGCACCTCGAAGCCGGCACGCCCGGCGAGCTCGACGTCAGCGCCCTCGAGGAGCCCCAGCGCGAGCTGCGCCGCAAGACCCACGAGACCATCAAGAAGGCCAGCGACGATATCGGCCGGCGCACCACCTTCAACACCGCCATCGCCGCGGTGATGGAACTCACCAACGCGCTGGGCCGCTTCCACAACGACGGCGAGGACACCAGTCCGCTGGGCCTGGCCGTGGCCCGCGAGGCGGTGGAGGCCTGCGTGCTGCTGCTGGCGCCGATCACCCCCCACGCCTGCCACGCGCTGTGGGCCGAGCTCGGCCATGACGAGCCAGCCATCGATGCCGCCTGGCCGGCACTCGACGAATCCGCCCTGACCCGCGACACCATCGAGCTGGTCGTCCAGGTCAATGGCAAGCTGCGCGCTCGCCTGGAGGTCCCGGCCGATGCCGACAAGACGGCCGTCGAGACCCAGGCCATGGCAGCCGAGAACGTCCAGCGCCATGTCGAGGGCAAGACGCTGCGCAAGGTCATCGTGGTGCCCGGCAAGCTGGTCAACATCGTCGTCGGCTAAGGGCCGGAAAGGAGCTTCCATGCAACGTCGCACCCTGCTTCGCCTGAGTCTCGCCGCCGGTGCCTCCCTGGCCCTGGCCGGTTGCGGCTTCCACCTGCGCGGGTACGGTCGTTCCGCGCTGCGCCTCGAGGCACTGGCCATCGCCGGCAGCGAGGGCGAGTTCCGGCGGGTGGCCACGGAGCGGCTCGAGGCCGCCGGCACCCAGGTGCGTGACGACGCCCCCCTGGTGCTCAACCTCGGCGCCGGGGAATACGTGGAGCGCAGCCTGAGCGTGCTCGACTCGGGCAGCCAGGAACACGAGATGACACTGCGCGTGCCCTTCTCGATCCAGCGGCGCGCCGATGGCGCCTATCGTCTCGACCAGCAGGCCCTGGACGTCAGCGAGCGCTTCGACGTCAGCGATGACAACCTGCTGGCCGGCGACGAGCAGCGCGAGGCGGTCAAGGAGCGACTGCGCCGCGAGGCCGCCCGCCAGTTGCTCGACCGCCTGCGCCCGCTCGCCGAGGCATGAAGGGCGTATCGTGAAGGTCTTTCCCGACAAGCTCGAACCGGCCCTGGCCAAGTCACTGCCCCCGGTGGTGATCGTCGCCGGCGACGAACCCCTGCAACACATGGAGGCCTGTGACGCGGTGCGCGGCGCCGCCCGGGGGGCGGGCATCGAGGAACGCGAGGTGCTCCACGTGGAGGCCAATTTCGCCTGGGGGCGACTCACCGAGGCATCGGCCAGCCTCTCGTTGTTCGCCTCGCGCAAGCTCATCGAGTTGCGCCTGGGCAGCGGCAAGCCCGGTCAGGAGGGCGCCAAGGCGCTGCGCGAGTACGCCGAGGGCATGGCGACGAGCGACAACGTGCTGCTGATCGCCGCCGGCAAGCTCGACTACCGGGAGCAGAAGAGTGCCTGGTTCAAGGCGCTGGACAAGGCCGGGCTCTTCGTTCCGGTCTGGCCGGTGGACGCCTCTCGACTGCACTTCTGGCTGCGCGACCGGGCCAGTCGCCATGGCCTGACGATGGACCTCGATGCCGCCCGCCTGCTCGGCGAGCGCACCGAGGGCAACCTGCTGGCCGCCGACCAGGAGCTGCAGAAGCTCGCCCTGCTGTCCCCTCCCGGCGCGCGGATCTCGCCGCAGCAGGTCGCCGGAGGCGTGGAGGACAGCGCCCGCTTCGATGTCTTCACCCTGATGGATGCCTGCCTCAAGGGCGAGCGGGTCCGCGTCGCCCGGATCATGGCCGGCCTGCAGGGCGAGGGGGTCGAGGCGCCCATCGTGCTCTGGGCATTGACCCGCGAACTACGCCTGCTGCTCTCGCTTCACCAGCACCTGGACCAGGGCCAGAGCCTCGAGCATGCCTGCAAGGCGCAGAAACCCCCGATCTTCGACAAGCGCCGCCCCGCCTACCAGCAGGCCCTGAGTCGCCTGCCCATGAAACGCCTGCACAAGCTGCTGCTGTTCGCCCAGCGACTGGACCTGGCGATCAAGGGCGCGAGCCCCATTCCCCTCTGGGACGGCCTCCACGACCTGGCGCTGACGCTGGCCGGCGGCCGTGGCCCGCTGGCGGAACTGCCCTCCTCCTATCGGATCGGCTGAACCTCTGGAACACTGGCCGCCCCGGCCATAGGCATGGGCCCTCATGCATAGCGTATGACATAGTTCATGCGCGGCGCTCGAACGAAAGAGGGGCGTAGCGGCACGGTCCATCGCGGTGCAACCCCAGGACAATCAACGCAGAGTCGTGAAACGTCAGTGACTTATCCTCTATACTGTCGGGGCATCGCCGCCGGCATGGGATAAGGAGACCCCATGCAGAGCGGACCCGAGCCGGACCAATACGAGACAGAAGAAGGAATGCCATCATGAAACGACTCAGCCGACTCCTCAGCCCGCTCCTGATCGCCGCCCTGGTCCTGGGCAGCCTGCCGGTCGCCGCCGCCCCCGTGTCGGCCGGCGATGATCTGGTCGGCACCACGGCCGTGCTCGACGCCGCCTCCACCCGGAGCGATCGAGCCAAGATCCGTGAAGTCCTCGCCCGCGACGACGTCCAGCAGCAGCTCCTGGTCCAGGGCGTCTCGCCGACCGAGGTGGAAGCCCGGGTGGCCGCCCTCTCCGACGAAGAAGCCCGCCAGATGGCCGAGCGTCTCGATCAACTGCCCGCCGGGGCCAGCGTGGTCGGCGTCCTCTTCGCCGTCTTCGTCATCCTGCTGGTGACCGATATTCTCGGCCTGACCGACGTCTACCCCTTCACCCGCTGAGACCCGAGGCAGCGAATGACCGGCCCCTTCCGGCCACCGCAACGCAAGAACGCCCGCATCGCGGGCGTTCTTGTCATGTTGGCCTATCTGTTGTTGCTGACGGGGTGCGCAACCGCCCCCCAACTGACGCCCGCCACTCGAGCCGCCTTGCCCGACCGGGTACACCTCGACGACGTCCCCTTCCATGGTCAGCGTGACTACCAGTGCGGCCCGGCGTCCCTGGCCATGGTGCTCAACGCCGGCGGCCAGGACGTCGGTGTCGACGCTCTCATTCCCCAGGTCTTCCTGCCCGGCCGGGAAGGCAGCGTGCAACCGGAGATGCTCGCCACGGTACGCCGCCAGGGGATGATCCCGTTCCGCCTCCCGGGGGAGTTCGGCGCCCTTCTCGAGGAACTGGCGGCCGGGCATCCGGTGGTGGTGATGCAGAACCTGGCGCTCCCCGCCTGGCCGCTGTGGCACTATGCGGTCGCCATCGGCTACGACCTGCCGGGCGAGTCACTGATCCTGCATACCGGCATGACGCCCGAGCGTGCCGTCGACATCGCTCGCTTCGATGCCACCTGGGCCCGTAGCGACCGCTGGGCCTTCGTCGCCCTGGCACCGGGCGAGCTGCCGGCAAGCGTCGACGCCGATGCCGCCACCCGGGCGATTGCCGATTTCGAGGCAGTGCAGGACAGCCGGGCGGCCCTGCCCGCCTGGCAGGCCCTGGCCGAGCGCCATCCCGGCGCAGCGATGGTGCAGTTCGCCCTGGGCAATGCCCAACACGCGACCGGCGATCTTCCCGGGGCGTTGGCGGCCTACCGTGCCGCCACGACAGCCGACCCCGAGCTGGCACCGGCGTGGCTCAACCTGGGCCTGCTGGCGAGCCGGGAGGGGGACCTGCAGACGGCACATCGGGCCCTGGCACGGGCGGCCGCACTTCCCGGGCCCTGGCAGGCGAGGGCAAGTAAAGAGCTGGCAGCCCTCGATCAGGAGACAGATGGATGAGTTACGACATCGTGTTCAAGCGCATCTACCAGGCGCCGGACCCCGGAGACGGCGCCCGGGTGCTGGTCGACCGGCTATGGCCACGGGGCAAGCGGAGGGAGTCCCTGGCACTGACCGACTGGTATCGTGATGCCTCGCCCTCCCCCGCCCTGCGTCGGCAGTACCATCAGGGGGAGATCAGCGACGCCGTCTTCGCCACCCGCTATCGAGGTGAGTTACGAGACGCCCCGGAATGCCTGCTGCCGCTGATGCGGCACGCCCGGCAGGGACGCCTGACCCTGCTCTCGGCGGCACGGGATCTCGAGGACTCCTATCTGCCGATTCTCAGGGAGGCGCTGCTCAAGTCCCTCGAGGACGAAGATGCCGGCGACCGGGAGCCAAGCTCGCCACCATGCTATGACCGAGATTGTCAGGAGCATTAACAACGAGAGAGCACTGTAGCGCCCCATTCTTATCCGATATCTCCCTGTCATGACATCACATCGAGCAACGTGATACCTCAGCACGCGACCAAGGCCGCCTTGGTCGCCACCAGAGCCAGCATTCACGCCAACCTGCCGTAAAAGCCAGTGAGCCGCGATGGCGGTGCCCGGCTGGGAAAGCGCAACTAGCTGAACCGCCAATCACACCACTACTGGCGTATGCGAAGATAGGGACAGGGCGTCGACTGAAGCAAAGTTCAACCGAACTTCAGGACTATCTCGCCTATCGCGGCTCGTGCATCAGGCTGGCGACCCATCCCTCGCGCCGCATCAATGCCCGGCGATCGACGCTGAGGACCGAGCAGCCGCTCAGCCCCGCCACCGAGGCAAGCCCGATCGGCCAGCGGCTCAGTCCTACACAACAGCGTGATCCGTGACTGGACCATGCAAAGCCGATCGCCGCCAGTCGCGATAGGCCACCCAGGAGCAGCAACAGATTACCGAGTGGAAGCGCATTCACGCCATTGCTGGCACGCTCGCAGCGCGCTCAGTAGGACGCGCCCCCCCGCTCCTCCAAGTGATGCCAAGTCACCAGTGACGTAAGGTGGGCCCATAACACCGCAGCAAGATCAGCAGCCACGCCGCCAGAATCGGCCACAGCGGCAAGCCAATCTCCTGGAAGCCCTCGGCGTCCAGCCATCTTCCGGTGCGCCATATATCGAGCGATCCGATTTCAGCATGGGACACAAACAACAGCCCCAAAGCGCATCTTCCCCATCCAGGCACTGTCAACGATCTCCCAGGTAGGGCGCTGCAAGTATCGGCCCCATGTCGCCAATGATGGAACGAGTCAATACCCTCAGGGTGCGACGATCACGCATGTGACGACAGCGCACAACCACTAGCTGTTGATACCGTCCACAGTGACGTAGTCTTCGTCTTCAAGCTACAAACACTCTATGCCGTCCGCTCAGACCCCATGATACTGCCGATACCAGGCCACGAATTGCCTTACACCTTCCTCCACGCCGATCCGCGGCCGGAAGCCAGTGGCCGCGTAAAGTGACTGGGTATCGGCATATGTCCGCGGGACGTCACCCGGCTGCATGGGCAGGTAGCGACAGTCCGCATAGCGTCCGGTGGCGGCTTCCACCGCGCGAATGAAGTCCATCAGGCCAACTGGACTGCCATGGCCGATATTGTAGAGCGCATAGGGGGCACTACTTCCGTCCGGCGTCCCCGTTGCCGGCTTCCAGCTGGGATTAGCTCGTGGGATGACGTCAAGGAGACGCACGATGCCTTCGACGATATCATCGATATAGGTAAAGTCTCGCGACATGTCACCTTGGTTGTAGACTTCGATGGGACGCCCCTCCAGAATCGCCTTGGTGAACTTGAACAGTGCCATGTCGGGTCGCCCCCAAGGGCCGTAAACGGTAAAAAAGCGCAAGCCCGTGGTGGGAATATCATAGAGATGGGAGTAGGAGTGCGACATCAGTTCATTGGCCTTCTTGGTGGCCGCATACAGGCTGACGGGGTGATCGACATTATCGTGGGTGGCAAAGGGCATCCGGGAGTTCATGCCGTACACCGAACTGGATGACGCATAGACGAGATGGCTAACGCTATAGCGCCTGCAGCCCTCCAAAACATTGAGGTGGCCCACAAGATTGGAATCCACATAAGCATGAGGGTTGTCCAGCGAGTAGCGTACCCCGGCCTGTGCCGCCAGATGAACCACCTTGTCGAAGCGGTGTTCGGCAAACAGAGCCGCCATGTGATCCTGGTCGCTTAGATCAAGTCTGTGGAAAGCAATGTCGTCACGTTCCGCAAGCTGGGCCAGTCGAGCTCGTTTCAACGCGACATCGTAATAGTCACTGAGGTTGTCGATCCCCACGATCTGGTGTCCCCGACCAGACAAACTACGAGCCAATGAGAAACCGATAAAGCCCGCCATGCCGGTAATCAAGATTTTCATTACGGTTCCTCTACCAGTGCCGTGATGTTCGGGATGCCGTGCCATCCCATATGCCATGCATACCGCCATATACGGTATGGCTGGCTCCCCTGCCACGCAGTTACATCTCGCCAGATTCGAGTCAGTCCAACCATCCAATCATTATCTCCTGGCTACCTCCCCCTCACTGTCAGATCTACCTCATTGAAACAAAGTGGGTAAGCCGAGAGATTTCCACACCTGAGCATTACGCAACCCATATTCAAGCATGAGAACATATCACTGAAAGATTCTTAATCGCCTATCGAATCATAATCACCAAATTACCAAGAAACCACCACTCATGGATGAATAAAATAACCTTGGTAACAGACAGGACACCCATTACCCTTAATAACAAGAATTAACAATAAAAGCACCTTGATTACTTTAAGTAAAAAAAAGCAAAAAACACAAAACAACATTTTTCTAATAACACCATCTGGGTCAACGGGAAAAACGATCGCCTTTGCGACACCTATCGGCATGCTAGAGAACATCAAATGCCCCACTTTACTTTGCAATAAGAAGCATATTTACACACCACCAGCAACATGAATATAAAAAAGTACTCATTCATCACCTTCACTACCATGAGTCAACAAACACCACGAGCCCTTTCGAAGAAAGCGCACTGACCAACACTCAACAACTTCAATCATGCCAAGCAAATTGTAATTAAGAGGCCGAAACATGGACATCACAACATCGCTAAAAGAGTCACGTGTTGCCATCATCGGCCTAGGCTATGTTGGACTGCCGCTGGCGGTTGAGTTTGGCAAGCAATATCCGACACTGGGGTTCGATATCAACGTCAAGCGCATCGCCCAACTCAATGATAGTGTTGACACAACACGGGAAGTCGAACCAGAACAGCTGCGCCTCGCCAAGCAACTCACATTCTCCTGTGAACTCGAGCAGCTACGCGACAGCAACGTCTACATCGTCACCGTACCCACCCCCATCGACAATCAGCATTGCCCGAACTTGGAGCCGCTGATCCGTGCCAGCCAGACGCTTGGGCAAGTGGTAAAGCGTGGCGACGTCGTGATTTATGAGTCGACCGTATATCCTGGGGCTACTGAAGAAGAATGCATCCCCATCATCGAGCACGTCTCGGGGCTTACCTACAACGTCGATTTCTTCGCCGGGTACAGCCCGGAGCGCATAAATCCGGGGGACCGGGAACATCGCGTGAACTCGATCAGGAAGGTCACTTCAGGCTCTACCCCAGAGATCGCAGCGTTCGTCGATGCGCTCTATTCATCGATCATTACAGCGGGTACTTTCAGCACCAGCTCGATCCGCGTCGCAGAGGCCGCCAAGGTCATCGAGAACACCCAACGTGATGTCAATATCGCCCTGATCAATGAACTGGCAATGATATTCAATCGACTGGACATCGATACGGAGGAAGTTCTGCAAGCGGCCGGCACGAAATGGAACTTCCTTCCCTTTCGGCCCGGTCTGGTAGGTGGCCACTGCATCGGTGTCGACCCTTACTATCTGACTCACAAGGCTCAGCAGGTCGGATATCACCCCGAAGTCATCCTGTCGGGCCGACGTATCAATGACGGCATGGGGGCCTATGTGGCGGGGCAACTGGTCAAGCAGATGATCAAGCAGCGCATCCATGCGCAAGGCTCACGGGTCCTGGTGCTGGGCTTGACGTTCAAGGAGAACTGTCCCGACCTGCGCAACACTCGAGTAATCGATATCATTCACGAACTTGCCGACTTCAATGTATGCGTGGATGTCTACGATCCCCACGCTGATATCGATGAAGCCGTGCGTCGCTACGGCATCCGTCCGGTGGACGCCCCCGAGGAATGCGCCTATGATGCCATGATCCTGGCCGTGGCCCATCGGGAGTTTCATGACCTGGGTACGGCGCGCATACGCAGTTGGGGAAAGCCGCAGCATGTGCTCTACGACCTTAAGTATATGCTAAGTAATGGGGATGCGGATCTGCGGCTGTGAAGAGGCGCTTGCAGCAGTCACTACCGGCTACGTCTCTCCCCTGATAGTGAAGCAGTTGTCAGAAAAACATGAAGAACGACGCCAAGCCAGTCGGATCCGTTTGAGAGCGCATAAATCCTCACAACACACACCCAGCAGGTGCACCGATCCGAAAGTCACTCCTCAACTCGTTTCCGTTGAGATCGAGATAGCCGATGCTCATCGGTCCGGTCAGCCTGGTATGGTTGTCCCGGCACACATGGCCCTGTAGTGGCATAGTGGATCCATTCGTCCGGTAAAATCGTCTCAAGCTGCATCGAGGTAGTTCCAGTGATACGGAGATACTATAGCGCTCGCTTCCGCTGATCGGCTGCAACACGAGAAAGCCCCTAGGGAAACCCACACTGCTCAACAGCGCCCGTACTGATCGCGAAACCGTACGATGTCGTCTTCGCCCAAGTAGGAACCCGACTGCACCTCGATAAGCTCCAGCGGAATCCTGCCGGGGTTTTCGAGGGCATGCACCTGGCCAATGGGAATATAGGTGGACTCATTCTCGCTGACCAGATAACTCTCTTGGCCATTGGTGACTCTTGCCGTTCCCGACACCACCACCCAGTGCTCGGCACGATGGTGGTGCATCTGCACCGAAAGTTTGGCGCCAGGCTTAACGGTAATATGCTTGACTTGGTACCGCTTCCCCTGATCGATACTGTCATACACTCCCCAGGGACGGTACACCTCGCGATGGCTGGCATGCTCGCTGCGACCCTCCGCCTCGAGCCGCTCCACAATCTGCTTGACCTGTTGCACGCGATCCTTGCTGGCCACCAGCACGGCATCCTTGGTCTCCACCACCACCAGATGCTCTACGCCCACGGTGGCCACCAGTCGATGGTCGGCGTGCACCAGAAGATCATGGCTATCGTGAAGTAGCACATCGCCTTGACAGGCATTGCCTTGGGCGTCGCGCTCACTGACCTCCCATATCGCCGACCAGGAGCCAATATCGCTCCACCCCGCCTCCAGGGACACCACGCAGGCGTGTTCGGTACGCTCCATCACCGCATAGTCAATGGAGTCTGCCGGACAGGCCTGAAAGGCCTCGGCATCCAAGCGAATAAAATCGAGATCCGCCGCCGCCCCTTCCAGCGACGCCCGGCAGGCACTCACCATGGAAGGCTGGAAACGTTCCAACTCCTCCAGATAACGACTGGCACGAAACAGGAACATGCCGCTGTTCCAGTAATAATCACCGGTCGCCAGGTAGTCTGCCGCGGTGGTGGCATCGGGCTTCTCGACGAAACGCTCGACCCGGAACCCCATGCCGCCTCGTGCTTCCCCGCGCTGAATATAGCCATAACCTGTCTCGGCGTGTGTAGGCACTACCCCGAAAGTGACCAGTTGCCCTTGCTCGGCCAATGCTCGGGCCCAGGCCACGCTGGCGTGGAAAGCGGCCACATCGGTGATCAGGTGATCGGCGGCCAGCACCAGAAGCAGCGCATCGGGTTCCGACGCTACCGCCTGCAGCGCCGCGAGCGCAATCGCCGGAGCCGTATTGCGCCCCACTGGCTCCAGCAGAATACGGGCATTGGCCACGCCCTGCTGGCGCAATTGCTCGGCCACCAGAAAGCGGTGCTCCTCGTTACAGATCAGTAGAGGCGCACGGTGCTCAAGACCAGCAAGACGTCCCAAGGTCTCTTGCAGCATGCTGCCCTCACCAGTCAACGGCAGGAACTGCTTGGGATGCATCTGGCGCGACAATGGCCAGAGACGTGAACCGTTGCCCCCTGCCAAGACGACCGGTGTAATCATTGCGTAAACTCCTTTTCTTCGTCAGTTGGAGTTGCACCGCTTCGGCGGGCACTTGCCCCTTTGAGAGACGTCCAGCAAGCCCATGTATCGTGCGCTCAATCCCGTTGAATTCCGGCAGAGATCGTTTCGCTGGTCTAGACAGGCCGGATCCCGAAAGAACTCACCCAAGAGTTCAAGCCAACCACGAGACTATTCACAACCAGGAGGAACAAGTTGACCAAGATGCAGAGCATGGTTTCGACGGCCTTACCAGCGATCAGCCGCACGAGTTACGACGCCTGCGACAAGACAACGAGCAGGTACGTTAAGAGCGTTATATCTTGATAAAGGCCGCGGCCTGGTTCACTCGGGTGACCTACATCAAGTTACCGACTCTTCAGGGGTGCAGAAGTGAGTCGGGGCCAACATGGGGGCGCCACCCTGTGCCATGCATAGTGGCCGCTGGTGGCGACTATGCATGGCATACCATGCCAGCCTTCTGCCAGCGATGTGTGCAACAATGTGATGAAGTCACGGATCCAGACGATTCATGACTAGTCCCTAGGAATCTACGGGCCCCCTCACCTACATTTCACTCCCGAACACTCATGAGCACCGATGTGAAGCCAGAAACTGGCTGCAGGATATAGCGAATATCCCGCGATAGACGCCAGTGACGCATATATTCCAGGTTCAACCGCAATTTATCAGGCCAGAGCATCTCACGACTGTAGCGGTCCAGATCCGATTGGCTGGTCAGCCGCGACTCCCATTGCGATAGGCCAGCATCGCCGGCCCGGTAATGACGCGACGCAGGCCCAGAACTGCCCGCTGTTCCCTTTCCAGCCAACCGGCAAAACCGGGCATATCCGGTCGCAGGCCCGCAGGGCTCATCTGCCCCAACAGGACGATAATCAGCTGCGGCGGCTCATTCAACCAGAGGCTGCGGAAGAAGCGACAAAGCGGAGTGTTACGCGTGTCGTTGCCGGCGGTCACCGTCATGATACGCACGGTGGGTGGCCGCATTGTGCAATTCACGATAATCATGAACAACTTGCCATGTGGGCCTCCATGCTGCCGCATAAACCATCCGTTCTGCCGGGTATCCAGCGCGGCCAGCAGTCATGCAAGCGCTATCAACCAGAAGGTCAGTATCAGACCTGCAGCCGCCCCAGTATGTCGAAGCCGCACTTGAGTGCGTTCTGGCCAGGAGACAACTGAGCTATGGTGATTTCTGGTGTACGGGAGAAGGTAGGAAGGGTGGCGTATCCTGTTGATTGA
>NZ_JAUFPQ010000008.1:57304-104989 GCF_030409305.1 Halomonas maura | reverse complement strand
CGTAGCGAGTGGCGAGCATTCTACCGTTTCCGGCGAGCCTGTCAACCGGGTCTTTTCAAAAACCCTTGAAGAAACAAGCACTTCTGCCACTCATCACCGCCTGCAACGTTGCCCGTCGCCGGCAGCGGATGCGTACTTTACGGCTTCTCCGGGGGTGACGCAAGCCCTGCGGGGAAAAAGTTTCAGGGGCGTGACGGCACCATGACGCCACGATGACACTCACCCCGCCCGCCAGACTATCCACAGCCGGTTTCGACCAGTACCCGCTGTGGATATGTGGTCGCTGCCGCCACAGACACGAACGCCCGCACGGGGCGGGCGTTCGCGACATCGGCAGCGGCAATGTCAGGCGATCGTCACCCGGGCATAGCGCTTCTTGCCGGCCTGGATGACATAGCACCGCCCGCCGTCGAGCATGTGGTCCCGGGCCACCACCTGGCCATCGACCTTGACCCGACCGTTGCCGAGCATGTCCTTGGCCTGGGCACTGTTCTTGGTCAGCCCGGCCCGGTTGAGCACCGCGGCGATGGGCGCCTGGGCACTGCCCTCGAAGTCGACTTCCACCTCCGGCAGGTCTTCCGGCAGTTCGCCCTCGGCCAGCTGGTTGCCGGCGCTGCGATGGGCATTCGCCGCCGCCTCCTCGCCGTGATAGCGGCCGATCAGCTCGCGGGCGAGTTCCATCTTGATGTCGCGGGGATTGGCGCCGCCCTCGACGTCGCGCTTCAGGGCATCGATCTCCTCATTGCTCTTCAGCGAGAGCAGTTCAAAGTAGCGCCACATCAGGCTGTCGGGCATGGACACCAGCTTGTTGAACATGGCGCCCGGCGCCTCGTCGACACCCACATAGTTGCCCAGCGACTTGGACATCTTCTGCACGCCATCGAGGCCCTCGAGCAGCGGCATGGTGATGACCACCTGGGACTCCTGACCGAAGTGCTTCTGGATCTCGCGGCCCATCAGCAGGTTGAACTTCTGGTCGGTGCCGCCCAGCTCGACGTCGGCCTCCAGCGCCACGGAGTCGTAGCCCTGGACCAGCGGGTAGAGGAACTCGTGGAGGGAGATGGACTGCCCGGACCTGTAGCGCTTCTCGAAGTCGTCGCGCTCCAGCATGCGGGCGACGGTGCTCTGGCCGGCCAGCTCGATCATGTCGGCGGCGCTCATCGAGGCGAACCACTCGGCGTTGAAGCGCACCTCGGTCTTGTCGCGATCGAGGATCTTGAACACCTGCTCCTTGTAGGTCTCGGCATTGGCCTTGACCTCCGCCTCGGTGAGCGGCTTGCGGGTGACGTTCTTGCCGGTGGGGTCCCCGATGCGCCCGGTGAAGTCGCCGATCAGGAAGATCACCTCATGGCCGAGATCCTGGAACTGGCGCATCTTGGTGAGCAGCACGCTGTGCCCGAGGTGCAGGTCGGGGGCGGTGGGGTCGAAGCCCGCCTTGATGCGCAGCTTGCGGCCGGAGGCCAGCTTCTTCTCCAGCTCGTCCTCGAGCAGGATCTCGTGGGTACCACGCTTGAGCAACGCTAGCGCGTCGGCGACATCGGACATGCTCTCCTCTCCACTCGACAGGGCGGCCCGTGTTCGGGGCGGCGATAGACTATGGCAATGGTGAGAGATGTTATCATGCCAGCCATCGACGGTTGAGCCCTTCCCGGGAGCCCCCCATGCCCCTGTTCATCGGCCTGATGTCCGGCACCAGCCTGGATGGCATCGATGCCGCCCTGGTCGACATCGCCGCAGACACCCCGCCACGCCTGGTGGCCACCCATGGCGCGGCGATGCCGGCCACCCTGCGCGACGCCCTGTGGCGGCTGTGCCATGCCGAGCGGGTGAGCTTCGCGGAGCTCGCCGCCGCCGAGCAGGCCTTCTGCGCGCTCCAGGCCGAGACGGTGGCGGGCCTGCTGGCCGCCAGCGGCACCGCGGCCTCGGGAATCGCCGCCATCGGCAGCCATGGCCAGACCATCGAGCATGCCCCCTGGGGCCATGGCGAGGGGCCGGCCTATACCCTGCAGCTCGACAACCCCAGCCTTCTCGCCGAACTCACCGGCTGCCGGGTGGTCGCCGACTTCCGGCGCCGCGACCTGGCCGCGGGCGGGCAGGCCGCGCCCCTGGCACCGGCCTTCCATGAAGCGCTGTTCCGCTCCGTCGAGGAGTGGCGGCTGGTGCTCAACCTGGGCGGCTTCGCCAACCTGACCCTGCTGCCCCCGGCCGGTGACGAGCGTCCACCCCTGGGCTTCGACACCGGGCCGGCCAACGCCCTGCTGGACGCCTGGCATGCGCGCCATCGGGGCGGACGCTTCGATGTGGACGGCGCCTGGGCGGCCTCGGGCCGGGTCGACGAGGCGCTGCTCGAGCGCCTGCTCGACGAGCCCTTCTTCCACCGCCCGCCGCCGCGCAGCACCGGGCGGGAGGTGTTCCATCTGGACTGGCTGACCTCGCGGCTATCGGGCGGGGAGGCGCCGGCGGATGTCCAGGCGACGCTCGCCGAGCTGACCGCCGCGAGCGTCGCCCTGGGCATCGAGATGGCGCGGGAAGCGCTGGCGGCCCCCCCGGCCGGCCGCCTGATCCCCTGCGGCGGCGGGGCCCACAACCCCGATCTGCTGTCGCGCCTGGCGCGCCGGCTGCCCGAGACGCCGCTGGAGGACAGTCGCGACCTGGGCTGGCCCGCCGACTGGCTGGAGGCCGCGGCCTTCGCCTGGCTGGCCTGGCGCCGCCTCGAGGGCCTGCCGGGCAACCTGCCCTCGGTCACCGGCGCCGCCGGGCCACGCGTGCTGGGGGGCGTCTACGCCCCCTGAGCGGCCACTGGAATGCCTCGCCCTAGTAGTCGTCCTCGCCACGCAGCGACAGATGGCTGGCCGCCTGCTTGGCCTCGGCCAGCCCCTCGCCCCGCTCGTCGCCGTACTTGATCATCATGCGCAGGTCGTTGGCCGAATCGGCGTGGACCAGTGCCACCTCCTCGGAGATGCGTCCCTCCTTGAAGTGGTCATAGAGCGCCTGGTCGAAGGTCTGCATGCCCTGCTCCCGGGACCGGGCCATGATGTTCTTGACCTCGGACACCTCGGCCTTGCGGATCAGGTCGCCGATCAGCGGCGAGTTGAGCATGATCTCGATGGCCGGGCAGCGCCCGCCGTCCACCGTGGGCAGCAGCTGCTGGGCGACGATCGCGCGCAGGTTCAGCGACAGGTCGAGCCAGACCTGCTCGTGCCGCTCGTGGGGGAAGAAGTGGATGATCCGGTCGAGTGCCTGGTTGGCGTTGTTGGCATGCAGGGTCGCCAGGCAGAGGTGCCCGGTCTCGGCGAAGGTCAGGGCGTGCTCCATGGTCTCCCGGGTGCGGATCTCGCCGATCAGGATCACGTCCGGGGCCTGACGCAGGGTGTTCTTCAGCGCCACCTCATAGGACTCGGTGTCGATGCCCACCTCGCGCTGGTTGATGATCGCGCGGCGATGAGGATGCACATACTCGATGGGATCCTCGACGCTGATGATGTGGCCACCGATGGTCTCGTTGCGCTGCTGGATCATCGAGGCCAGGGTGGTCGACTTGCCGGTGCCGGTGCCCCCGACCACGAACACCAGGCCGCGCTTGTGGTTGGCCAGCTCACCGAGCACCGTGGGCAGCGACAACTCCTCCAGGTGCGGAATCTCGAAGGCGATACGGCGAATCACCATGGCCGGCTGGTTGCGCTGCTGGAAGGCGCTGACCCGGAAGCGCCCCCGGCCCTCCAGGCTGAGCGCGAAGTTGGCCTCGTGCTCGTCGAGGAAGCGCTGGCGGGGCACCTCCGGCATCGAGGCCGTCACCAGTTCGTGGACCTGGTCGTTGCTCAGCCCCTGGTCGCCCATGGGCGTCAGCTTGCCGGCCATCTTCAAGGTCGGCGGTGCCGCCACGGAGATCAGCAGGTCCGAGGCATCCTTCTCGATCATGATATCGAGCAGCTGGTACAGCCATTCTTGTGCGGTCATGTCAGGACTCCTTGCCGGTCACCCGCTCAGCTCGCCAACACGCTCTTGGCCTTGGCCTGGGCCTCTTCGCGGGCCACCACGTTTTCGGCCACCAGGCGCGCCAGCGAGGCGTCGAGGGTCTGCATGCCCAGGTTGCCGCCGGTCTGGATCGCCGAGTAGATCTGCGCCACCTTGTCCTCGCGAATCAGGTTGCGCACCGCCGCGGTGGCGATGAGGATCTCGTGGGCGGCGACCCGACCGCCGCCCTGGCGCTTGAGCAATGCCTGGGAGATCACCGCCTGCAGCGACTCGGAGAGCATGGAACGCACCATGGCCTTCTCGTCGCCGGGGAAGACGTCGATGATCCGGTCGATGGTCTTGGCCGCCGAGGTGGTATGCAGGGTGCCGAACACCAGGTGGCCGGTCTCGGCCGCGGTCAGCGCCAGCCGGATGGTCTCGAGATCGCGCATCTCGCCGACCAGGATGACGTCGGGGTCCTCGCGCAGGGCACTGCGCAGGGCGGGGGCGAAGCCGTGGGTGTCGCGGTGCACCTCGCGCTGGTTGACCAGGCAGCGCTTGCTGCGATGGACGAACTCCACCGGGTCCTCGATGGTGAGGATGTGCTCGAAGCGATTGTCGTTGATGTAGTCGATCATCGCCGCCAGCGTGGTGCTCTTGCCCGAGCCGGTGGGACCGGTCACCAGCACCAGGCCGCGGGGCAGCATGGACAGGCGACGGAAGACCTCGCCCATGCCCAGGTCCTCCATGGTCCACACCTCGGAGGGAATGGTACGGAACACCGCCCCGGCGCCACGCGCCTGGTTGAAGACGTTGACACGGAAGCGCGAGACGCCCGGCACCTCGAAGGAGAAGTCGGTCTCCCAGGCTTCCTCGAAGTCCCGGCGCTGGCGATCGGCCAGGATATCGTAGATCAGCTTGCGGACCTCCCGGTCCTCCATGGCCGGGACGTTGAGCCGGCGGATATCGCCATCGACACGGATCATCGGCGGCAGACCCGCCGACAGATGCAGGTCCGAGGCGTTCTGCTTTGCCGAGAATGCCAGCAATTCGGTAATATCCATGCGTTTCCCCCTGCTCCCGGGATAAGGTGTTCTTAGTATGACAGACCTCGCGACATGACGGATCTGGTACTTTCCGATTCCTTGACCTCGGCCCGCCGCCGCCTCGCGGCGGCGCTGGCCGAGGCCGGCCGTGCCCCCGGCGAGGCGCGGCTGCTGGCGGTCAGCAAGACCAAGCCCGCCGCGCTGGTCCGCGAGGCCTGGCGGCTCGGCCAGCGCGAGTTCGGCGAGAACTACCTCCAGGAGGCCCTGGACAAGCAGGCCGAGCTCGCCGACCTGGACGACATCGTCTGGCATTTCATCGGCCCCCTGCAGTCCAACAAGAGCCGAGACGTGGCCGCCCGCTTCGCCTGGGTACACAGCGTAGACCGCGAGAAGATCGCCCGGCGTCTCAACGATCAACGCCCCGGGGAGCTGCCGCCGCTGAAGGTCTGCCTGCAGGTCAACATCAGCGGCGAGGCCTCGAAGTCCGGGGTGACGCTCGAGGAGCTGCCGGCGCTGGCCGAGGCCGTGCTGACGATGCCCCGGCTCGCGCTGCGAGGGCTGATGGCGCTCCCGGCCCCGGCCGAGGACCCGATCGAGCAGCGCCGTCCCTTCGCCAGGCTGCGCGAGGCCCTCGAAGCGCTACGCGCACGCTTCCCGGATGCCGACCTCGATACCCTCTCGATGGGCATGAGCGGTGACCTGGAGGCGGCGGTGCAGGAAGGCGCCACCCTGGTACGACTCGGTACGGCCATCTTCGGTGAACGCCGGCGGCCCGATACCAACGACTGATAGCTCACGACGCCGCCGGCCCGCCGGCGGTTCCACTCGTCGACCCAGACAGGACAGACTCCATGGCAAGCCAAGTCACCTTCATCGGCGCCGGCAACATGGCCAGCGCCATCATCGGCGGAATGATCGACAGCGGGTATCCCCGCGCGGCCATCACCGCCACCTCCCCCAGCGACGACATGCTCGCCCGGGTCCGCGAGAAACTCGGCATCCACACCGCGACCGACAACGCCACCGCCGTCGCCAAGGCGGATGTGGTGGTCCTGGCGGTCAAGCCGCAGATCATGCACGACGTCTGCAGCGCCATGCGCGACGCCGTCCAGGCGCGCAAGCCGCTGATCCTCTCGGTGGCGGCCGGCCTGCCGGCGGAGACCCTGGAGACCTGGCTCGGCGGCGAGCTCGCCGTGGTACGCTGCATGCCCAACACCCCCTCCCTGGTGGGCGCCGGGGCCGCCGGCCTGTATGCCAATACGCGAGTCAGTGAGGACCAGCGCCGGCTGGCCACCGAGTTGCTCGAGGCCGTGGGGCTGGTCGAGTGGGTCGAGGAGGAGGCCCTGCTGGAGGCGGTGACCGCCGTCTCCGGCAGCGCCCCGGCCTACTTCTTCCTGATGTTCGAGGCCATGGAAGAGGCCGGCGCCAGGCTCGGCCTGCCCGCGGACACCGCCCGCCGGCTGGCCATGCAGACCGCCTACGGCGCCGCGCGCATGGCCATGGCCAGCGACAAGCCGCCCGGCGAGCTCAAGCGCAACGTGATGTCGCCGGGCGGCACCACCGAACGCGCCATCGAGCACCTGGAAGACGCGGGCCTGCGCGAGATCATGCAGCAGGCCATGACCGCCTGCGCCGAGCGCGCCCGGGAGATGGCCGAGGAACTCGGCAAGCGCTGAGCCGGTAAGCATTCACGCGACATGGAGGAGCCCTGATGGGCAGTCAACTGGGAAACGCCGGCCTCTTGCTGGTCAACACTCTCGTCAACATCTACCTGTTCCTGCTGATGCTGCGCTTCCTGCTGCAGGCATCCCGGGCGGACTACTACAACCCCATCAGCCAGTCGGTGGTGAAGATCACCCAGCCGGCGGTGCGCCCCTTCCAGAGCTTCCTGGGCCCGGTGATGGGCCGCTTCGACCTGGCCACCCTGGCCTGCGGCTTCGTGATCAAGCTGGTGGCCATCATCGCCATCCTGCAGATCGCCGGCTACGGCATGGCCCCGGTGGACGACCTGGCCATCGGCGCCGTGGCGGCACTGGCCAACGCCATCCTCAAGATCTATTTCTTCGCGCTGATCGTGATGATCATCCTCAGCTGGGTGGCGCCCCGCGCCAGCCATCCCGGCGCCATCCTGATCATGCAGCTGGTAGAGCCGATCATGGCCCCGGTGAGGCGGGTGATCCCCCCGCTCGGCATGCTCGACCTCTCGCCGATCGTGGTGTTCATCGCCATCAGCCTCATCGATGGTATCGTGGTCGGCTCGCTGATCCGCGCCGCCGGCATCGTCGGCGCCCTGGTCGGCCTCTGAGTCAACGCCATAACAACGACTGGACACGACACGCCCGATGACCGAGCTTCCCCGCGATTCGGTCGGCCTGGTGTCGCCCGAGACGGCGCACTTCGACGACCCGCTTGCCCTGGCCTGCGGCAGGACGCTGCCGGCCTATGACCTGGTCTACGAGACCTATGGCACGCTCAATGCCGAGCGCAGCAACGCCATCCTGATCTGTCACGCCCTGTCCGGGCACCACCACGCCGCGGGCTACCACTCGCGGGACGAGCGCAAGCCCGGCTGGTGGGACGCCCATATCGGCCCCGGCAAGTCCATCGACACCGACCGCTTCTTCGTGGTCTCGGTGAACAACCTCGGCGGCTGCCACGGCAGCACCGGCCCCACCAGCCTCAACCCGGAGACCGGCGAGGCCTGGGGCCCCGACTTCCCGATGATGACGGTGGGTGACTGGGTGCACAGCCAGGCCCGGCTGGCCGATCGCCTGGGCATCGAACGCTTCGCCGCGGTGGTCGGCGGCAGCCTGGGCGGCATGCAGGTGCTGCAGTGGACGCTGAGCTACCCGGAGCGCATCGCCAACGCCGTGGTGATCGCCGCGACGCCCAAGCTCTCGGCCCAGAACATCGCCTTCAACGAGGTGGCCCGCCAGGCCATCCGCTCCGACCCCGACTTCTTCGATGGCCACTACGCCGACCATGGCACCCTGCCCCGACGCGGCCTCAAGCTGGCCCGCATGGTGGGGCACATCACCTACCTGTCGGAAGACGCCATGGGCAGCAAGTTCGGCCGCGACCTGCGCAGCGAGGACCTCAACTACGGCTATGACGTGGAGTTCCAGGTGGAGTCCTACCTGCGCTACCAGGGCGACACCTTCTCGACGTCCTTCGATGCCAATACCTACCTGCTGATGACCAAGGCACTGGACTACTTCGATCCGGCCGCGGTCCACGGTGGCGACCTGGCGGCGGCCGTGGCCCCGGCCGACTGCCCCTTCCTGGTGGTCAGCTTCTCCACCGACTGGCGCTTCCCGCCGTGGCGCTCCAGGGAACTGGTCAACGCCCTGGTCCGGGCCGGCAAGTCGGTCAGTTACGCCAACATCGATTCGCCCCACGGTCACGACGCCTTCCTGCTGCCCGAGCCTCGCTACCAGGCGGTGTTCGCCGCCTTCATGCAGCGCGTGGCCCGCGACCAGGGCCTGGAGGACCGCCCATGATGCGCGCCGACCTGAAACGGATCCACGCCTGGGTGCCCGAGGGTGCCAGGGTGCTCGACCTGGGCTGCGGCGACGGCACCCTGCTGGCCACCCTGGCCCGCGACAAGGGCGTCACCGGCTACGGACTGGAGATCGACCACGAGGGCATCACCGCCTGCCTGGCCCGTGGCGTCAACGTCATCGAGCAGAACCTCGACGAGGGCCTGGCCAACTTCGAGGACGATGCCTGCGACCTGGTGGTGATGACCCAGGCCCTGCAGGCGCTGCGCCGTCCCGACCGCATGCTCGACGAGATGCTGCGGGTCGCCGGGGAGTGCATCATCACCTTCCCCAACTTCGCCTACTGGCGGCATCGCGCCTACCTCGGCCTGCGCGGCTACATGCCGGTCTCCAGGTCGCTGCCCCATGCCTGGTACGACACGCCCAACATCCACCTGTCGACGTTCAATGACTTTGAACACCTGTGCCGGGACAAGGGTCTGATAATCGTCGACCGGGCCGTGGGCATCGGCGACCACGAGGGACACTGGACCTCGCGGTGGTGGCCCAACCTGTTCGGCGAGATCGCCATCTTCCGGGTGGCCCGCCGGCCGGGCTGACCCGGGAGATGACGCACGAGGACGGCTTTCGCGACGAGAGGGCAGACGGCATGACGATTCGACGGATCCTGGGGGCGCTGGTCGCCGGCCTGCTGCTGGCCGCGCCCCTGGCCCAGGCCCAGCAGTTCGAGCAGGTCGGCGACTACCAGATCCACTACAACGCCCTGAACACCAGCTTCCTCGCCCCCGAGGTGGCGGCGGCGGCGGGCATCCAGCGCAGTCGCGTCACCGGGATGCTCAACGTCAGCGTGCTGCAGGAACAGGATCAGGGCGCGCCCCGCGCGGTGAATGCCCGGGTCGACGGCCAGGTCAGCGGCCTGACCGGCCAGCCCCTGCCGCTGCGCTTCCGGACCGTGCGGGATGGCGACAGCATCTACCACATCGCCACCTTCCGCATCCACGAGGGCGAGCCGATGCGCTTCGAACTCGAGGTGGCCCCCGACCGCAATGCCGCCCCGGTCGACGTCGGCTTCATCCAGCGCTTCTATATCGATCGCTGAGGCTCGCCGGGGCACGCCCGCGCGAGGTCGACCGGCAGCGCCTCGCCGAGCGTGACGGCGCATGGCCGGCCATCCTCGCGGGCGAAGCGGCAGGCCCGCGCCAGCACCTCCACGCCCCGGGCGGCGACCCGCCGCAACGCCTCGGCATAGGCCGGGTCCAGATGGGTGGCCGGGGCCACGCTGCCGATGCCCTCGTGAGCCACGCAGAACAGCAGCACGGCGCGCTGCCCCGCGGCGGCGAGCCCCGCCAGCACCTCGAGGTGCCGGCGCCCGCGCTCACTGACCGCGTCGGGAAAGTAGCCGTGGCCATCCGTCTCGCGCAATGTCACCTGCTTGACCTCGACATGGGCCACCGCGCCGTCCCCGTCCCCCAGCCGGAAATCCAGTCGAGCGCGATGGGCGCCCTCGACCCGGACCTCGCGCCTGAGCGTGCCCAGCCCGGCCAGTTCCTCGATGCCACCGGCCACCAGCGCCTCCTCGACGATGCGGTTGGCCCGTCCGGTGTGCACCGAGGCCAGCGCCAGGGTGCCCTCCGGCTGGGGCAGCTCGATCAGCTCCCAGGTCCAGGCCAGCTTGCGCCGCGGATCGTCGCTGGGCGACAGCCACACCCGGCAGCCCGGGACATTGACCGCCCGCATGGAGCCGGTGTTGGGACAATGGGCGACCACCTCGCGGCCGTCGTCGAGGCGCACGTCGGCCAGGAAGCGCTTGTAGCGCCGCAGCAGGGTGCCGGGCACCAGCGCCGGATAGCGCATCAGGCGCCCCCCTGCCGGGCCAGGAAGCGCCCGAGGCGCGCCACCGCCTCCTCCAGCCGGGCGATGTCGGTGGTGAAGGCGATGCGCACATGGTGCTCGCCGCCCCGCACGGCGAAGTCGGTGCCCGGGGTGATGGCGACGTTCTCCTCCTCCAGCAGGCGCCGGCAGAAGGCCTCGCTGTCGCGGCTGTAGCGGGCGATGTCGAGCCACAGGTAGAAGGCCCCCTGGGGCGGCAGGTCCGGCGCCAGCCCGAGGCCCGCCAGGCCGGCGAGCAGGGCGTCGCGGCGGCGCTGAAGCTCGCCGCGGCGCGCCTCCAGCAGCTCGCGGCACGCGGGGCTGAAGGCCGCCAGGGCGGCGTGCTGGGCCGGGGTGGGGGCGGCCAGGAAGACGTTCTGGGCCAGCCGGGTGAGCGGCTCGACGGCCGCCTCGGGGGCCACCAGCCAGCCCAGGCGCCAGCCGGTCATGCCGAAGTACTTGGAGAAGCTGTTGACCACGAAGGCCTCGGGGGCGATGGCGGCGGCCGAGAGCGGGGCCAGCTCGTAGCAGAGCCCCTGGTAGATCTCGTCCACCAGCAGGTGGCCGCCGCGGGCCGCCACCCCCTCGGCCACCGCCGCGAGTCCGGTCGCATCGAGCATGTGCCCGGTGGGGTTGGAGGGCGAGGCGAGCATCGCCAGCCGCGTGGCCTCGCCCCAGTGGCGTGTCACCAGCCCGGCGTCCAGCTGCCAGCCGCTCGCCGGCCCCACCGGCACGGCGTCGACCTCGGCCCCGGCCAGCGCCATGAAGTGGCGGTTGCAGGGATAGGTGGGATCGGCCATCAGCACCCGGTCGCCGGCCTCCACCAGCAGTTGGCTGGCCAGCAGCAGGGCCCCGGAGGCGCCGGGAGTGACCAGGATCCGCGCCGGGTCGACCTCGGCGCCGAAGTGGCGGGCATAGTGTCCGGCGATGGCCTCGCGCAGGGCCGGCAGCCCGGCGGCCGGGGTGTAGCGGGTCTGCCCCCGGGACAGCGCCTGCTGGCCCGCGGCCAGCACCGGCTCGGGAGTCGGGAAGTCCGGCTCGCCCACCTCCAGGTGAATGACATCGTGGCCCGCGGCCTCCCGGGCCTGGGCGCTTTCCAGCAGGCTCATCACGCGGAAGGGGGCCACGGCATCGAGGCGCGAGCTCCAGGGCATGGGGGGTCTCCTTGCACGGTACGGGCCGGCCCGTCGACGACACGCCAGCATGGCGGGCATCTTTCCGGCCTGCCATAGTCAAACTCTGCATGTTACGACTTTTGGAGTGCCGACGCAGTCCTCAGCCAGAGAGGTGTTGCAAAGCCCGGGTTTTTTCGCTAAACAAGCATCCCTTTGGCGTGAGATACCAAGCACCGCGTCGGGTATTGATCAGCAGTCACTCAAGTAACGAGGCAGTCCCATGCCAGTAGCAGAAAAGAAGATGGAAGCGCCCAAGAAGTTCATCCCGTACGAGCCGGCTCCGGGTGAAGAGTACATGAACGAGAAGCAGCTCGAGCACTTCCGACAGATCCTGCTGGGCTGGAAACAGGAACTGATGGAGGAGGTCGACCGCACGGTGCGCCACCTGCAGGAGGAGGCGAACAACTACGCCGATCCGGCCGACCGGGCGACCCAGGAGGAGGGCTTCAGCCTCGAACTGCGCACCCGCGACCGCGAGCGCAAGCTGCTCAAGAAGATCAACGAGACCATCGACAAGATCGACGAGGACGACTACGGCTTCTGCGACGCCTGCGGCGTCGAGATCGGCATCCGCCGCCTCGAGGCCCGTCCCACCGCGACCCTGTGCGTCGACTGCAAGACCCTGGCCGAGCTCAAGGAGAAGCAGCTCGGCGGCTGAGGTCCCGCGCCGATGCCGGCCTCACGACGGGCACCCCGGGGTGCCCGTTCGCTTGTTCGCCCGCTCGCCCCGGAGCCGTCCATGAACGCCTACCGCGGCCGCTTCGCCCCGACGCCCTCGGGGCCCCTGCATTTCGGCTCGCTGATCGCGGCCCTGGCCAGCTTCCTCGATGCCCGCCACGTGGACGGCCACTGGGGAGTCCGCATCGAGGACATCGATCCGCCGCGCTGTCCGCCCGGCGCCGCCGACACCATCCTGCGCCAACTGGAGGCGTTCGGCCTGCACTGGGACGGCCCGGTGACCCGGCAGCATGACCGCGACGCCGCCTATGCGGCGGCCCTGGCGCGCCTCGAGGCCCTGGGCCTGGCCTATCCCTGCAGCTGCTCGCGCAAGCAGTGGCGCGACTACCCGATCTATCCGGGCTGGTGCCGCGAGAGGGTCAGCGAGCCCGGCCAGCCGCTGGCCTGGCGGCTGCGCAGCGACCTGGGGCGGCGCCCGGTCAGCTGGCAGGACCGGCTGTTCGGCCGCCAGAGCTTCGACCCGGCCACCCTCGGCGACGTGGTGCTCAAGCGCAAGGACGGCCTCTGGGCCTACCAGCTGGCCGTGGTGGTGGACGACGCCGACCAGGCCATCACCGACGTGGTGCGCGGCGCCGACCTGCTCGACAACACGCCCTGGCAGCGCCAGCTGCAGGCGGCCCTGGGACTGCCGATGCCCCGCTACCTGCACCTGCCGTTGATCCTCGGCGGCGACGGCCAGAAGCTGTCGAAGCAGAACATGGCACCGGCCCTGCCGCAGGCGGATGCCGCCGTGCGCCCGCTGCTGCACCGGGCCCTGGACGTCCTGGACCAGGCCCCGCCCGCCGAGCTGGCCATCGCCCCGGTGGCGGAGCAGCTCGACTGGGCCGTCGCCCGCTGGGAGCCGGAGCGCCTGCGCGCCGAGTTCGAGCGCGCCCTGCCGGACGACGCCGCCACGTCCTGAGGAGAGGCCCGTGTACGTCTATCGCATCATGCTGTTCCTGGTCTTCGGCGGCTACCTGCTCTCGCCGCTGCTGATGAGCGGCTGGGGCAGCACCGGGGTCGCCTGGTACCGCCCCTTCGTCATCTGGGGGGTGCTGATCGCGCTGACCCTGTGGCTGGAACAGAAACGCAAGCTCGACGAGCGGCGCTAGGGCGCGTGAACCCTCGTCCGCCGATGGCGTTGCTGTCTCACCAGGCGTCGGGCCAGGCGACGGCCGCCATCAAGGGTGGCTCCCTTGACCAGGCCGTCAACGCCGCATGACGCCTGGTGAGGCGCAACCCGAAGGGCCGGGCCGGTGGCTGCGCAGCTCTTTGTTTTTCACGACTCATTTAGTACTACCAAACCACGTCGTTCACGCCGCGACCTGCACAACCACCGGCTCCGGCGCAACGTGCGTGCGATGGTTAACGCGCCCTAGGGAGACACCTCGATGAGTGCGAGCCTCGCCAGCCTGCTGGCCCTCGGTGTCGGCTACCTGCTGCTGCTGTTCCTGTGTGCCCTGGCCGTGGAACGCGGCTGGCTGCCGACGCGCCTGGTCCGCCATCCGGCGGTCTACACCCTGGCACTGGGCGTCTACGCCAGCGCCTGGGCGGTCTACGGCAGCATCGAGCAGGCCAGCCGCAGCGGCTTCGGCTACCTGGCCTACTACCTGGGCGCGGCCGGCGCCTTCCTGCTCGCCCCGGTGCTGCTGGTGCCCATCCAGCGCATGACCCGCACCTACCAGCTGGCCTCGCTGGCCGACCTCTTCGCCTTCCGCTTCCGCTCGCGCTGGGTCGGCACCCTGATCACCCTGGTCAGCCTGCTGGCGGTGCTGCCGCTGCTGGCGCTGCAGGTGCAGACCATGGGCAACGCCATCCACGTGCTGTCCGGGGCCGGTTCCCCCGAGTGGCTGGCCCTCGGCTTCTGCTCCCTGATCGCGCTGTTCGCGATCCTCTTCGGCGCCCGGCACAGCCACCTCAATGCCCGCCATGACAGCCTGCTGGCGGCGATCGCCTTCGAGTCGGTGGTCAAGCTCGGCGCCATGCTGGCCCTCGGGGCCTTCGCCCTCTATGGCATCTTCGACGGGCCCGCCGACCTCCAGGCCTGGCTCGACGGCCCGGGCCATCCCGCCCAGGCGGAGACCGCTCATCTGGACCCCGCCCAGTGGCGCACCCTGCTGCTGCTGTTCTTCGCCGCGGCCTTCCTGATGCCGCACATGTTCCATATCACCTTCGCCGAGACCCTCAACCGGCGCACCCTGCTCCAGGCCGGCTGGGCCCTGCCGCTGTTCCTGCTGCTGATGGCGCTGCCGGTGCCGCTGATCCTGTGGGGCGCGCAGCGACTGGGCATCGACGCCGCCAGCCCCGGTGCCGCCTACCTGGCCTTCACGCTGTCCTCGTCCTGGTGGGTGGGGGCGCTGGCCTTCATCGCCGGCCTCGCCGCGGCCAGCGGCACCATGATCATCATCTCCCTGGCGCTGTCGGGGATGATCCTCAACCACCTGGTGCTGGTGGCGCACCCGCCCATCGCCCAGCCCGACCTCTACCGCTGGCTGCGCTGGCTGCGCCGGGGGCTGATCGCCGCGGTGATCCTCGGCGGCTGGGTGTTCTACCGCACCGTGGGCGTGCACCACGACCTCTCGACCCTGGGCCTGGCCTCGTTCATCGGCATGGCCCAGTGCCTGCCGGGCATGCTGGCGCTGCTCTACTGGCCCGGGGCCAACCGCAAGGGGATGGTCGCCGGCCTCACGGCGGGCATGCTGGTCTGGCTCGCCGGGCTGTGGGTGCCGCTGCTCAGCCCGTTACCGCCGCTGGTGATCCTGCCCCCGGGGCTCGAGGTGCTGGCCGGCGACCCCGACTGGTACGTCGTGACCCTGGTCTCGCTGGCCGCGAACATCCTGACCTTCATCCTCGTCTCCCTGGCCACCCGCACCTCCGCCGGCGAGCGCGCCGCCGCCGAGGCCTGCTCGGTGGACGCGGTGATCCGTCCCATGCGCCTGCCGCTGGTGGCCGCCAACGGCGAGGAGATCAAGCATCACCTGGCCCGGGCGCTGGGCGAGGAGGTCGCCAACCGCGAGGTCGACCGCGCCCTGACGGCGCTCAAGCTGTCGCCCCTGGACGGCCGGCCCTATGCCCTGCGCCGCCTGCGCGACCGCATCCAGGCCAACCTCTCCGGGCTGATGGGCCCCTCGGTGGCCCAGGACATCGTCGACCGCTTCCTGCCCTATCGCCAGGATGGCCCCGATGCCACCGAAGACATCCACTTCGTCGAGAGCCGCCTGGAGGCCTATCGCTCGCGACTCACCGGCCTGGCCCGCGAGCTCGACGGCCTGCGCCGCTACCACCGGCGCACCCTGACCCGCCTGCCGGTAGGCCTGTGCGCCTTCGGCGAGAATGGCGAGCTGCTGATGTGGAACGACGCCCTGGCCGAACTCTCCGGCATCGAGGGAGAGTCGGTGATCGGCGCCCACCGCGACACCCTGCCGCCCCCCTGGAACGCCCTGCTGGGCCAGATCCTGGCCGAGCCCGCGAGCCACCTCTACAAGCAGCCGGTGACCCTGGCCAAGGGCCTGCGCTACCTGAGCCTGCACAAGGCCGAGCTGCACGAGGTCCGGCACGAGCCCGGCGGCAACGTCATCCTGGTGGAGGATCACAGCGAGATGAAGTGGCTGGAGGACGAGCTGGTCCACGCCGCCCGCCTGGCGTCGATCGGCCAGCTGGCCGCCGGGGTGGCCCACGAGATCGGCAATCCGATCACCGGTATCTCCTCGCTCGCCCAGAACCTGCGCTACGATACCGATGATCCCGCGCTGCTGGAGACCGCCGACCAGATCCAGCAGCTCACCGACCGGGTCTCGCGGATCGTCGGCTCGCTGGTGGGCTTCGCCCATGGCGGGCGTCACGTGGCCGGCACGCCCTTCGCCCCGGTGTCGATGGCCAGCGTGACCGACGAGGCCCTGCACTTGATCCGCCTCGCCCGCTCGGGGGAGGATATCCGTTACGAGAACCGTTGCCCGACGGCCCTCGAGGTACTCGGCGACGGCCAGCGCCTGCAGCAGGTGATGATCAACCTGATCGGCAACGCCCGCGACGCCAGCGAGCCGGGCGGCCGGGTGGTCATCGATGCCGAGCCCAAGGCGGGCGGGGTGCTGGTCAGCGTCACCGACGAGGGCCACGGCATCGACGAGCGAGTGCGCGATCACCTGTTCGAGCCCTTCACCACCACCAAGCCGGCCGGTGAGGGCACGGGCCTCGGCCTGCCGCTGGTCTACAGCATCGTCGCCGAGCATGGCGGCCAGATCGAGATCGAGTCCCCGCCCGCCGAGCAGGCGACCGGCACCCGCATCCTGCTGTGGCTGCCGCTCAACCAAGAGGATGGTGAAAGCCCCGATGAGTCGGATCCTGATCGTTGAAGACGAAGCCATCATTCGCAGCGCCCTGCGGCGGCTGCTGGAGCGCCACGACCATACGGTCAGCGAGGCCGGCGCCGTGTCCGAGGCGCTGGACCTCGACCCCCAGCGCTTCGACCTGGTGATCAGCGACCTGCGCCTGCCCGGCGAGCCCGGCACCGAGCTGATCAGCCGGGCCGCGCCGGTGCCGGTGCTGATCATGACCAGCTACGCCAGCATGCGCTCGGCGGTGGAGGCCCTGAAGCTCGGGGCCGTGGACTACGTGGCCAAGCCCTTCGACCACGACGAGCTGCTCGAGACCGTCGCCCGGGTGCTGCACCGGCAGGCCACCCACCGCGCCGAGCCCCCCGACATCACCGAGCCCGGCGGCCAGCGCCAGACCATGATCGGCAGCTGTCCGGCCATGCAGGCGGTCTACACCCGTATCCGCAAGTCCGCCCCGGCCGATGTCACCGTGCTGATCCAGGGCGAATCCGGCACCGGCAAGGAACTCGTCGCCCGGGCCATCCATCAGCAGAGCAAGCGCACCGACGCCGCCCTGGTCTGCGTCAACTGCGCGGCGATTCCCGAGACGCTGATCGAGTCCGAGCTGTTCGGCCACGAGAAGGGCGCCTTCACCGGCGCCAGCGCCGCGCGCACCGGCCTGGTGGAGGCCGCCGACGGCGGTACCCTGTTTCTCGACGAGATCGGTGAGCTGCCGCTGGATGCCCAGGCTCGCCTGCTGCGCGTGCTGCAGGAGGGCGAGATCCGCAAGATCGGTTCGGTGGAGACCCGCCACGTCGACGTGCGGCTGATCGCCGCCACCCACCGTGACCTGCGCGCCCTGTCGAAGACCGGCGAGTTCCGCCTCGACCTCTACTATCGCCTCAACGTGATGCAGATCGACCTGCCGCCCTTGCGCGACCGCGAGGACGACATCCTCGAGATCGCCGACGTGCTGCTCGACAAGGCCTGCCGCCGACACGATCGGGAGGGGCTGCGCCTGTCCCGGGCCACCCGGCGGGTCATCCGCGACTTCCCCTGGCCGGGCAATGTGCGCGAGCTGGAGAATGCCCTCGAACGCGGGGTCATCCTCGCCGAGGGCCACCTGATCCACCCCGACGACCTGGGGCTCTCCCCGGGGCCGGAGCCGCGCCCGAGCCCGGCGACCCGTCCCGCCGAGCCGTCGAGCCCCCCCTCCGGGACATCGGCGAGCCGCGGCGAGGCCGACGGCGAGGAGCCGGGGCTCGACGAGGAGGATCTCTCCCTGGAGGACTACTTCCAGCATTTCGTGCTCGAGCACCAGGACCAGATGAGCGAGACCGAGCTGGCCCAGAAGCTGGGCATCAGTCGCAAGTGCCTCTGGGAGCGCCGCCAGCGCCTGGGGATCCCCCGCAAGAAGGGGCCGAGACGCAGCGCCGGCTGACGGCTCGCGCAACGCCTCGCCCGCGTCAACCCGACCAAAGTGCTAGCGCCCGCGGCGCCTGCCGCGGGCGCCGTCGCTGGGGTCTCGGCGGCCTCGCCTGCACCATCTGTTACCTTCCCACACACCCCTTGCCCCATGATGGCGCCGATGGGGTAACACATGACCAGCCTGCGCCGCGGCTCCACCGAGAGCGAAAACACAACCACCTGTTTTCAAGGTATTTTTTAGATTCTGGCATGCCCTCTGCAATATTCCAGGGCAAGAAAAACAATTTCCGGATGTCACCCTCGACCCCCAACAACAACAAGGTCGATGCGAGGTGGCAGGGGGCCCGACCCGACAACAACGACAAGACACCGGGCCCGCGACTCTTGAGCGCAACGTCGACAACAAGCACAACAGCGACCCAGAGCGCCAGTCCTTCGAGGTCAACAACAACAACACGCTCGAAGCCCGGAACCAGGACGCGACGCACCGCCATCGGCCACCACCAACAACAAGGGCCGCCGTGGTGCACCCCCGTCAACAAGAACAAGACGTCGGGGGAAGGCATGACACACCATGCCGTCGTGGTTGGACTATTGTTTTGAATACGAGGCGGTCGCCGTCAGGAGCGTCAACAACGACAACAACATTGCTTGCCTGAAATCTCCTTGGTGACTGTGGTGCGTATTCAAGGCGATGCGCCATCACGAAGAAGAATCAGCAGCAGGGATGCTGCATCTTGCTTGACGGGGGAGGCCAATGGCCTCCCCCTTTGCTTGTGCAGTCCCGTTGCCAGAGGCGCCCATGCTTTGCAAGGTATCGGCCGTCCGCTACACTCAACGGTTTTCGTACCTTCGCGAGTCGATAACGCCGCATGATCAAAGGTTTTACCCGCTTTCTGCAGAGCCCGGGCGAGCACATCAGGTCGCTGTTCGGCCCTCAGGATGCGTCGGCCGGCAACCCCGTGCTTCGCATCATCCCCCGCCAGGAGCATCCGGTATCGCGCCAGCACTTCAGCGATGCCGCGCTCAAGGTGCTCTACCGGCTGCACAACGCCGGGCATGAGGCCTTCCTGGTCGGCGGCTGCATCCGCGACTCGCTGCTCGGCCGCATGCCCAAGGACTTCGACGTGGCCACCGACGCCACGCCGGAAGAGGTCCGGGAGCTGTTTCGCAACTCGCGGCTCATCGGTCGCCGCTTCCGCATCGTCCACGTCCGCTTCGGCCGCGAGGTGATCGAGGTCACCACCTTCCGCGGCAAGCCCGGCGACGACCATGGCGACCATATCGCCCAGCAGTCCGACGATGGCATGCTGCTGCGCGACAACGTCTGGGGCAACATCGAGGAAGACGCCCTGCGCCGCGACTTCACGATCAATGCCCTCTACTACAACATCGCCGACTTCTCGATCCACGATTTCGCCGACGGCGTGCGCGACATCGAGTCCCGCACCCTGCGACTGATCGGCGACCCGGCGACGCGCTACCGCGAGGATCCGGTACGCATGCTGCGCGCCGTGCGCTTCGCGGCCAAGCTCGACTTCCATCTGGATCCGGCCACCGAGGCGCCGGTCCACGAGCACGCCCCGCTGCTGCTGCAGGTACCCCCGGCCCGGCTGTTCGACGAGGTGCTCAAGCTGTTCATGGGCGGCCACGGCGTCGAGACCTTCCGCCTGCTGCGCGACTATGGCCTGTTCGCCATGCTGTTCCCCGAGGCCGACGAGGCCATGGCGGAGCTGCCCTGGGCGGAGGCGGTCATCGAACGCGCCCTGGCCAGCACCGACCGGCGCATCCACGAGGAGCGCCCGGTGACCCCGGCCTTCCTCTTCGCCGCCCTGCTGTGGGGGCCGGTGCAGTTGCGCCAGCAGGCCCTGGAGGCGGACGGCATGCCGCCGATCCCGGCGCTGCAGGCGGCCTCCCAGCAGGTCATCTCGCGTCAGCTGCAGCACGTCGCCATTCCCAAGCGCTTCAGCCTGCCGATGCGCGACATCTGGGATCTGCAGCAGCGCCTGCCGCTGCGCCGCGGCAAGCGGGTCTTCCAGACCCGCGAGCATCCGCGCTTCCGTGCCGCCTACGATTTCCTGCTGGTCCGCGAGGCCGCCGGCGAGCTGGCGCCCGGGCTCGGCGACTGGTGGACCGCCTTCCAGGATGCCGACGAGCACGAACAGCGCCGCCTGCTGAGCAAGGTAGGCGCCGATCCGGCCAGCTCCCCCGCGCCCCGCAAGCGCCGCCGCCGTCGCAAGCCGCGCAAGCCGCCGACCGACGAATGAGCCCTGTGCATCTCGCCTGGATCGGCCTGGGCAGCAATCTCGACGCCCCCCACGCCCATGTCGAGCGCGCCCTGGACGAGCTCGACACCCTGCCGCTGACCCGTCGTCGGCGAGCCTCGCGGCACTATGCCAGCCGCCCGGTCGGCCCCGCCGACCAGCCGGACTTCGTCAATGCGGTGGCCGAGCTGGAGACGCGCCTGTCGCCGCTGGCCCTGCTCGACCAGCTGCAGGCCCTGGAACAGCGTCACGGCCGGGTCCGCGCCCGCCACTGGGGGCCCCGGACCCTGGATCTCGACCTGCTGCTCTACGATGACCGGCGGCTGTCGACGCCGCGGCTGACCCTGCCCCACCCGGAGATGGTGCGCCGCGCCTTCGTGCTGGTGCCGCTGGCCGAGCTGGCCCCGGCAATGCGCCTCCCGGATGGTCGCCGGGTCGAGGCGCTGGTCGAGACCCTGGATCGCCGGGACCTGCGCCAGGTGTTACCTTTGCCATGAGCGCACCGCACATGGTGTTACCTATCGACACTTCCGCCGGGTTCGGGTAACAATTGCGGGTTACACAGGGGCCCCGACGCCCCACCGACGACACGAGAGCACGCCATGAAAACCGTCACCCTGAGCACGCTGCAGGCCTTCAAGCGCGCCGGTGAGACCTTCAGCTGCCTGACCGCCTATGACGCCACCTTCGCCCATGCCGCCCATCAGGCCGGCGTCGAGGTGCTGCTGGTCGGGGATTCCCTGGGCATGGTCCTGCAGGGTCACACCAGCACGCTGCCGGTGACCCTGGAGGATGTCTGCTATCACACGCGTTGCGTGGCGCGCGGCAAGGGCGCGAGCCTGCTGATGGTCGACCTGCCGTTCATGAGCAATGCCAGCACCGAGCGCCTGCTGGAGGATGCCGGCGAGCTGATGCGCGCCGGGGCCGAGCTGGTCAAGGTGGAGGGCGAGGCCTGGATGGCCGACGACATCCGCGAGCTGACTCGCCGCGGCGTGCCGGTCTGCGCCCACCTGGGACTGACCCCGCAGACCGTCTATCAGTTGGGCGGCTACAAGGTGCAGGGCCGCGATGCCGACCAGGCCAGTCGCATCCTCGAGGACGCCCACGTGCTGGTCGAGGCCGGTGCCTCGGTGATCCTGCTCGAGTGCGTGCCGGCGAGCCTGGGGCGCGCCGTGGCCGAGGCCCTCGAGGTGCCGGTGATCGGCATCGGCGCCGGCCCGGACGTGGACGGCCAGATCCTGGTGATGCATGACGTGCTCGGCGTGACCGCCGGGCGTAGCCCGCGCTTCGTCAAGAACTTCATGGCGGAGGCCGACGACATCCCGGGCGCCTTCCGGCGCTACCACGAGGACGTCAAGGCGCGGCGCTTCCCCGCCGAGGAGCACTGTTTCTGATGCGCACCCTGCACGCGATCCCGGCGCTGCGCGAGCGCCTGGCGGCGCACCGCCGCGCGGGCCGCACCATCGGCCTGGTACCGACCATGGGCAACCTCCACGACGGCCACCTGGCGCTGGTTGCCGAGGCCCGGCGCCGGGCCGACGTGGTGGTGGCGACCATCTTCGTCAACCCCATGCAGTTCGGCCCCGGCGAGGACCTGGACGCCTATCCGCGCACCCTCGCCGAGGACCAGGCACGGCTCGAGGCGGCCGGCTGCGACCTGCTGTTCGCCCCCGACGAGGCCACGGTCTACCCCCGCGGCCTCGCCGCCCAGACTCGGGTCAGCGTGCCGGACGTCTCCGAGGGGCTGTGCGGCGGGGCGCGACCCGGCCACTTCGATGGCGTGGCCACCATCGTGACCATGCTCTTCCACCTGGTGCAGCCCGACGTGGCCTGCTTCGGCGAGAAGGACTATCAGCAGCTGGCGGTGATCCGCCGCCTGGTGGACGACCTGCACCTGCCGGTGGCGGTGGTCGGCGTGCCCATCGTGCGCGCCGCGGACGGGCTGGCCCTGTCGTCGCGCAACGGCTACCTGAGCGACGCCCAGCGCGCCGTGGCGCCCCGCCTGTACCAGACCCTGGCCGAGCTGCGCCGGGCCCTGGAGGCCGGCGAGGCACCGGCCACGACCCTCGCGGCCGGCCTCGACCGCCTGCGCGAGGCGGGTTTCGCCCCCGATTACCTGGAGCTGCGCGCCGCCGACCTGGGGCCGGTCGAGCAGACGACGCGCGAGGCCGTGCTGCTGGCGGCGGCGCGCCTGGGCCCGACCCGACTGATCGACAACCTGTCGCTGACCCTCCCCCGCTGAGGGCCGGGCCCTCGCCACGCGAGGAATTGCCTTCCCTGCGGGCCACCCTGCGCCAGGCCAAGCCGCACCTGGCCCGCCTCTCCCCTGCCGTCCTCGACTATCAGGTCTCCTGCGCCTTCGACGCCGCGCGGCCTCTCCCCGCACTCGCCTATACTGAAGTTCCGCGATTTTCCTCTCACCGGGGGATTGCCGCAGTGCACAAGCGTCCCCTATGCTGAACGGACGCCCGTCCGTTGAACCTCAGGAGTAACCCCATGCAAGAAGTGGTGATCGTTGCCGCGCGCCGTACCGCCGTCGGCTCCTTCGGTGGCTCCCTGGCCAGCGTCCCCGCCAGCGACCTCGGCGCCCATGTCATCAAGGACATCCTGTCCACTACCGGCGTGGCCCCCGACCAGGTGGACGAGGTCCTGCTCGGCCAGGTCCTCACCGCCGGCACCGGCCAGAACCCGGCGCGCCAGGCCTCCATCAAGGCCGGCCTGCCCGATGCCGTGCCCGCGATGACCATCAACAAGGTCTGCGGCTCCGGCCTGAAGGCCCTGCACCTGGCCACCCAGGCGATCCTCTGCGGGGATGCCGAACTGATCCTGGCCGGCGGGCAGGAGAACATGTCGCTGTCGCCCCATCTGCTGCCCAACTCGCGCACCGGCCAGCGCATGGGCGATTGGAAGGCCATCGACTCCATGGTCCACGACGGCCTGTGGGACGCCTTCAACGGCTACCACATGGGCATCACTGCGGAGAACCTGGCCGAGAAGTACGGCATCACCCGCGAGGCGATGGACGAGTTCGCCGCCGCCTCCCAGCAGAAGGCCGCCGCGGCCATCAAGGAAGGCAAGTTCAAGGGCCAGATCGTCCCGGTGGAGATCCCCCAGCGCAAGGGCGACCCGCTGGTCTTCGACACCGACGAGGGGCCGCGTGACGTCACCGCGGAGAAGCTCGGCACCATGCGTCCGGCCTTCAAGAGGGACGGCAGCGTCACCGCCGGCAACGCCTCCTCCATCAACGACGGCGCCGCCGTGGTCATGCTGTGCTCCGCCGAGAAGGCCAAGGCCCTGGGGCTCGAGCCGCTGGCCCGCATCAAGGCCTACTCCAATGCCGGCGTCGATCCCTCGATCATGGGCATCGGGCCGGCTCCCGCGACCCGCCGCTGCCTGGAGAAGGCCGGCTGGAGCCTCGACGACCTCGACCTGGTCGAGGCCAACGAGGCCTTCGCCGCCCAGGCCCTGTCGGTCAACAAGGAGCTCGGCTGGGACACCTCGAAGATCAACGTCAACGGCGGCGCCATCGCCATCGGCCACCCCATCGGCGCCTCCGGCTGCCGCATCCTGGTGACCCTGGTCCACGAGATGATCGCCCGGGACGCCAAGAAGGGGCTGGCGACGCTGTGCATCGGCGGCGGCCAGGGCGTGGCGCTGGCCATCGAGCGCTAGGCCCGGCCTGCCAGGGCGGGGTGGGCCCGACGACCCACCCCGCGGCATGTCCTCACGGAAAGCCCCCGCCTCGGCGGGGGCTTTGTCGTGTCAGGGCCGTCCCACCACCCGCGACGGGGTCCGGGCGACGATCGCCGCGGCCAGGGTGAACAGGCCACCGGCGGCCAACAGCACACCCGACAGGCCGATGCTGTCCACCACCCGGCCGCCGGCCAGGGCGCCGACGCCGATGGCCAGGTTGAAGACGAAGGCCATCAGCGCGGTGGCGGCCTCGGCGTTCGGCGCACTCTTGAGGATCCAGGTCTGCAGACTCACCGAGATGCTGCCGAACACCGCCCCCCACAGCATCAGCAGGGCGATCGCCATGGGAGCCTGGCGCCCCAGCCAGGGGAAGGCCAGGGTGGCGACGGCGAGCAGGGCCGGGATGACCAGCACGGTGCGATAGGGATGCCGCCCGGCGGCGCCGCCGGCGAGGAAGTTGCCCGCCAGCCCCGCGCCGCCGTAGAGCAGCAGCAGGCCGCTGACGCTGGCCAGGGGAATCCCGGCGATCTCCTGCAGGATCGGGCTGATGAAGGTATAGGCGGCGAAATGGCCGACCACGATCAACGCGGTGACGCTCACCCCGACCCGCACGCCGCGACTGGCGAACTGCCCACCCAGGCTGGCCAGGCGTACCGGCTGCCGGGCCGGCAGGCGCGGCAGCAGCCCCCACAGCGCCAGGGTCACCGCCAGGCTCAGGCCGGCCAGGGCGGCGAAGGCGATGCGCCAGTCGGTCTGCACGCCGAGCCAGGTGCCCGCCGGCACGCCCAGCACCGAGGCGCCGGCCACGCCGCTGAAGATCACCGCCATGGCCCGGGGCACCTGCTCCAGCGCCACCAGGCGCGACGCCAGCCCCCCGGCGATGGCCCAGAAGCCGCCGATGCACACGCCCACCAGCACCCGGGTGGCCAGCAGCACGGCGAAGCTGCCGGCCACGGCGCCCGCGAGGCTGGCCAGGGTCATCAGCGCCATCAGGCCGGTCAGCATCAGGCGGCGATCCAGGCGTCCCGCCGCCACCGGCAGCAGCGGCGCGGCGAAGGCGGCCACCACCCCGGGCACGGTGATCAACAGCCCGGCCACCCCCGGTGTCACCGACAGCCCGCCGGCCACCTGGGAGAGCAGGCCGATGGGCAGCTGCTCGGCGGTGACCAGCAGGAAGATGCCGACCATCACCGCCACCACCCCCAGCCAGTCGCGGCCTGTGGTGGTGACCTTGGCGGCCGGCGTCGGCTCGCTGGAGAATGTCTCTGCCATATCCCTCTTCCGCCCGTTCGCGGGCCCGTCCCGGGCCCCAGACAAGAACGCCCCCGTGGCGTGAGCCACGGGGGCGTTCGACGCATGACCGTGCGATCAGACGGCGGTCTCGGCCTCCTCGGCCTCGAACGCCGCCTTCTCCTCGGCGGTCATCTCCTTGATGGTGAGCTTGACGCGATTGCGGTTGTCGATGTCGAGCACCTTGACCACGATCTCGTCGCCCTCGTTGAGGTAGTCGCGCACGTCGTTGACCCGCTCGGGCACGATCTGCGAGATGTGCACCAGGCCGTCGGTGCCCGGCATGATGTTGACGAAGGCACCAAAGTCGGCGATCCGCACCACCTTGCCACGGTACAGCTTGCCGATCTCCGGTTCGGCGGTGATCGCCAGCACGGTGTCGATGGCCGCCTTGGCCGCGGACTTGTCCTCGGCGTAGATGCGCACGGTACCGTCGTCGTCCAGGTCGATGGAGGCGCCGGTGTCCTCGCAGATCTTGCGGATGGTGGCACCGCCCTTGCCGATGACGTCGCGGATCTTCTCCGGGTCGATCTTGATGGTGGCCATGGAGGGCGCGTTCTCGGAGACCTCTGAACGGCTCTGACCGATTACCGCGTTCATCTGCTCGAGGATCTGCAGGCGAGCCTCGTTGGCCTGCTGCAGCGCCTGCTCCATGATCTCCTCGTTGATGCCCTCGATCTTGATGTCCATCTGCAGGGCGGTGACGCCCTCGGCGGAGCCGGCCACCTTGAAGTCCATGTCGCCCAGGTGGTCCTCGTCGCCGAGGATATCGGTGAGCACGGCGAAGCCGTCCTCGTCCTTGACCAGGCCCATGGCGATGCCCGCGACCGGGGCCTTCATCGGCACGCCGGCATCCATCAGCGCCAGCGAGGAGCCGCACACCGAGGCCATCGAGCTCGAGCCGTTGGACTCGGTGATCTCGGAGACCACGCGGATGGTATAGGGGAAGTCGTCTTCGCTGGGCAGCATGGCCTGGACGCCGCGACGCGCCAGGCGGCCGTGGCCGATCTCGCGACGCTTGGGCCCGCCCATGAAGCCGGCCTCACCCACGCTGTAGGGAGGGAAGTTGTAGTGCAGCAGGAAGCGGTCCTTGCGCTCGCCTTCCAGCGACTCGATGAGCTGGGCGTCGCGCAGGGTGCCCAGGGTGGCGATGACGATCGCCTGGGTCTCGCCGCGGGTGAAGATCGCCGAGCCGTGGGTCTTGGGCAGGGTGCCGACCTCGATCGACAGCGGCCGCACGGTCTTGAGGTCACGGCCGTCGATGCGCGGCTCGCCCTTGACCACCCGGGAGCGCACGACGCGCTTCTCCAGCCCGGCGAAGGCGCCCTTGACGTCGTCGGCGTCGAAGCGCCCCTCTTCCTCACCGGCCAGCGACTCGACCGCCTCGGCCTTGAGCGCGGAGAGGGCGTCCTGGCGGGCCATCTTGTCGGTGATGCGGTAGGCCTCGCCGACCTTGGCCTCGAAGCCGCGCGCCACGGCGTCCTTGAGGGCGGTGTTCTCGGCGGGGGCCTGCCAGTCCCACTTGGGCTTGCCGGCCTCGGCGGCCAGCGCGTTGATGGCGGCGACGGCGACCTGCATCTCCTGGTGGCCGTAGAGCACGGCGCCGAGCATCTCGTCCTCGAGCAGCTCGCTCGCCTCGGACTCGACCATCAGCACGGCCTTCTCGGTGCCGGCGACGACCATGTTCAGTTCGGAGGTGGCGAGCTCTTCCACGGTGGGGTTGAGGAAGTAGCCCTTGTCCTCGGTGAAGCCGACCCGCGCGGCGCCGATCGGGCCGTTGAACGGCACGCCGGAGATGGCCAGCGCCGCGGAGGTGCCGATCATGGCGGCGATGTCCGGGTCATGGTTGCGGTCGGTGGACAGCACCGAGCAGATCACCTGGACCTCGTTCATGAAGCCCTTGGGGAACAGCGGGCGGATCGGGCGATCGATCAGCCGCGAGGTGAGAGTCTCCTTCTCGGTGGGACGCCCCTCGCGCTTGAAGAAGCCGCCGGGAATCTTGCCGACCGCGTAGGTCTTCTCCTGGTAGTGGACGGACAGCGGGAAGAAGGGCTGGGCCGGGTTGGCTTCCTTCTTGGCCACCACGGTGCACAGCACCACGGTGTCGTCCATGGTGACCATCACGGCACCGCTGGCCTGGCGGGCGATGCGCCCGGTTTCCAGGGTGACGGTGCTGCGACCGTATTCAAACGTTTTCTTGACCGGGTTCACGGCGACTTCCTTCAACTTTTCGATTCATGTTCGGGTCGTTTCGACTCGGCCCCATTTTAGGGGTTGACGCCCGCCACGGCCACCACTACCCGCACCCGGGCGCCCCGACCAACGCAAAACGGGCAGCCCCGAGGGGCTGCCCGTTTCACGGCGTCCTGCCAGGCGTCGCTTAGCGACGCAGGCCCAGGCGCTGAATCAGCGACTGATAGCGCTCGAAGTCCTTGCGCTTCAGGTAATCCAGCAGCTTGCGACGCTGGTTGACCATGCGGATCAGGCCACGACGGGAGTGGTGATCCTGCTTGTTGGTCTTGAAGTGATCCTGCAGGCCGTCGATGTTCGCGGTCAGCAGGGCCACCTGCACTTCGGGGGAACCGGTGTCGTCATCGCCACGGCCGTATTCCTTGACGATTTCGGACTTCTGTTCAGCGGTCAGTGCCATCTGTCTCTCCAGTAAGCAATATGCCTGAATGATGAATGTCGGAGACCACGCATATTTGCAGTCTCCACGCCTGCCCGATGGGCGGGTTCTATGCCGAGCCCGCCGTCACGGCGGTGCTCAGTAGGCGACGGGGCGCGATTTCCCCCGCCGCTCGCACCACGCCGAGCCCCAGGAAGGCCTCGTCGTGGTAGAGTCGCGCCAGGCCGTCGACGGGCAGCTCGCCCGTGTCGAGCCTGGCGGCCTGGCCATGCCGCAGGCGGCTCGCCGCCTGGGTATCCACTGCCAGTCGCGGCAGTCCCGCCACCAGCACGTCCACCGGCAACAGCACGGCCTCGCGGGCCGCCTGGTCCGGCAGGGCCTCGAGCGCCTCAAACGTGACCATGTCCGCGCCCTCGAAGGGGCCGGTCTTGAGCCGCCGCAGGGCACTGATGTGGGCGCCGCAGCCCAGCGCCAGGCCGATGTCCTCGGCCAGGGAGCGGATGTAGGTGCCCTTGCTGACGTGCACCTCCATCTCGAAGGCAGTGCCCTCGAACGCCAGGAGGCGCGCATCATACACCGTCACGCGACGCGCTGCACGCGTCACCGTCTTGCCCTCGCGGGCCAGCTCGTAGAGCTTGCGTCCCTGGTGCTTGAGCGCCGAGTGCATCGGCGGCACCTGATCGATCTCGCCCAGGAAGCGCGCGAGCACGCCCTCGAGGTCCGCCGCGGATAGCGCGGGCACCTCGCGGCGCTCGAGTACCTCGCCCTCGGCATCGCCGCTGTCGGTGAGCACGCCCAGTTCGACCCGGGTGCGGTAGACCTTGTCCGCCTCCAGCAGGTAGGAGGAGAACTTGGTCGCCTCGCCGAACAGCACCGGCAGCAGGCCGGTGGCCATGGGGTCGAGGGTGCCGGTGTGGCCGGCCTTCTGGGCCTGGAACAGGCGCCGGGCCCGCTGCAATGCGTGATTGCTGGACGCGCCGCGGGGCTTGTCCAGCAGCAGCACGCCGTCCACCGGCAGTCCGCGACGCCGACGCGCCATCAGTCCCGCTCTCCCTCGCCGCGCTCGCCTTCCTCGCCCTCGGCGTCATCGCCGTGACGGTCACGATCGCTGGCCACCGCCTCGTCGATCAGCGAGGACAGCCGCTGGCCACGCACCACGCTCTCGTCGAAGTGGAAGCGCAATTCCGGCACGTGGCGCAGCTTGATGCGCCGCGCGATCTGGCTGCGCAGGAAGCCGGCGGCGCGCTTGAGCACCGTGAGGTTCTCCTTGATGCGCTCGGCGTCCTGCTCGCCCAGCAGGGTCACGTGGACGTCGGCATAGCCGAGGTCACGGCTGACCGTGACCCCGCTGACGGTGACCATGCCCAGCCGCGGATCCTTGATCTCGCGCTGGATGAGCACCGCCAGCTCCTTCTGGAGCTGGTCGGCCACCCGGTCGGTACGCTTGAACTCGCGCATGATCGGCTCCTCGAGCGGTTAGAGCGTCCGCTCGACCTTGACCTGGTCGAAGACCTCGATCTTGTCGCCGACCTGGACGTCGTTGTAGTTCTTCACGCCGATGCCGCACTCCATGCCGTTGCGCACTTCCTGGACGTCGTCCTTGAAGCGGCGCAGCGACTCGAGCTCGCCCTCGTAGATGACCACGTTCTCGCGCAGCACGCGGATCTTCTTGTGGCGATGGACGGTGCCCTCGACCACCATGCAGCCGGCGACGGCGCCGATCTTGGGCGCGCGGAAGACGTCGCGGACCTCGGCCACGCCGACGATCTCTTCCTTCCACTCCGGCTCGAGCATGCCGCTCATGGCCTGCTTGACCTCGTCGATCAGCTGGTAGATGACGCTGTAGTAGCGCAGCTCCAGGCCTTCACGCTCGATGATCTCGCGGGCCGCGGCGTCGGCACGCACGTTGAAGCCGACCACGATGGCCTCGGAGGCCAGCGCCAGGTTGGCGTCGGTGCCGGTGATGCCGCCGACCCCGGAGGACACCACGGAGACCTGCACCTCGCCGGTGGAGAGCTCTTCCAGCGCGCCCTTGATGGCCTCCAGGGACCCCTGGACGTCGGCCTTGAGCACGATGTTGAGCTTGGCCGCCTCTTCCTGGCCCATCTGGCTGAACATGTTCTCCAGCTTGGCCTTCTGCTGGCGGGCCAGGCGCACCTCGCGGTACTTGCCCTGACGGAAGTTGGCGACCTCGCGGGCCTTCTTCTCGTCGGCCACGACCATGAAGTCGTCACCGGCCTCGGGGGTGCCGTCGAGGCCCTGGACCTCCACCGGCATGGCCGGGCCGGCCTCGTCGACCTGCTTGCCCAGCTCGTTGGTCAGGGCGCGGACGCGGCCGTAGTGCAGGCCGGCGAGCACGATGTCGCCCTTCTTCAGGGTGCCGTTCTGGACCAGCACGGTGGCCACCGGGCCACGCCCCTTGTCGAGGCGTGACTCGACCACCACGCCCTTGCCGGGCGCCTCGGGAACGGCCTTGAGCTCGAGCACCTCGGAGACCAGCTGGATGGCTTCCAGCAGCGTCTCGATGCCTTCGCCGGACTTGGCGGAGACATGGACGAACTGGGTGTCGCCGCCCCACTCCTCGGAGATCACGCCGTGCTGCGACAGCTCGTTCTTGACGCGATCCGGGTCGGCGCCCGACTTGTCGATCTTGTTGACCGCGACCACCATCGGCACGCCGGCGGCCTTGGAGTGTTCCACGGCCTCGATGGTCTGGGGCATGACGCCGTCATCGGCGGCGACCACCAGCACCACCACGTCGGTGGCCTTGGCACCACGGGCCCGCATGGCGGTGAACGCCGCGTGGCCGGGGGTGTCCAGGAAGGTCACGCCGCCATGGTCGTCCTCGACGTGGTAGGCGCCGATGTGCTGGGTGATGCCGCCGGCCTCGCCGGTGGCCACCTTGGCGCGGCGGATGTAGTCGAGCAGCGAGGTCTTGCCGTGGTCGACGTGGCCCATGACGGTCACCACCGGCGAGCGTGCGATCTCCTCGCCCTCGTAGGAGATGGCCTCGAGGACCTCGGTCTCCAGGGCATCGTCCTTGACCAGCTTGGGCCTGTGGCCCATCTCCTCGACCACGATGGCCGCGGTGTCCTGGTCGATGGTCTGGTTGATGGTCACCGCCGCGCCCATGGTGAACATCGCCTTGATGACCTCGTTGGCCTTGATCGACATCTTGTCGGCCAGGTCGGCGACGCTGATCGACTCGGGGATCGAGACCTCGCGGACGATCGGCTGGGTCGGCTTCTGGAAGCCGTGCTTGCCGCCGCCCTGGCTGCCGCCGCGGCGACCGCCGCGACGCTCCGCGCGCTTGGCCTTCTTGCCGCCGCGACGCCGCTCCTCGCGGTCGCCACGGTCGTCGTCGCGATCGTCGCGGCCCTTCTTGACGGCCTTGCCGCTGGCCTTCTTGACCGCGGCACGACGCGGTTCGGCACGGCCTTCCTTGGGCGGCGCGGGCGCCTCCTCGGGGCTCGGCGCGGCGGCCTCGAGTTCCGGCACCGGGATCTCGGGCTCGCTCGGCACGGCCTGGGCCTGGGCCTTCTCGGCCTCGGCCCTTTCGGCCTCGACCTTCTCGGCCGCCTGGCGCGCGGACTCCTCGGCGGCGCGACGCTTGGCCTCCTCGGCGGCCTCGGCCTCGCGCTTGGCCTGGGCCGAGGCCATGTCGCCGACCAGCTGGCGCGGGCCGTGATCCTGGGCCTTGGGCTCCTCGGCGGGCTGCTCTTCCTCGCGCTTGACGTAGGTGCGCTTCTTGCGCACCTGCACCTCGATGCTCTTGCCGCGCTCGCCGGACTTGATGCGGCTGCGCGTCTTGCGGGTCAGGGTGATGCGATTCTTCGCCCCGGCACCGGCGCTGCCGCCATGGCTCTTGGTGAGATAGTCGAGCAGCTGCCGCTTGTCCTCCTCGGACACGGCGTCATTCTCGGCCTTCTGGCCGAGCCCGGCTTCTTTCATCTGTTCCAGGAGGCGGGGAACATCGCGCCCCACCTTCACTGCAAAATCCTTAACGGTCATTTCTGACATTACGACCCTCCTCAGCCCGTGACCCGTTTTACTGTTCGCTCTCGAACCATGGCGCACGGGCAGTCATGATCAGTGCCGCGGCGCGCTCCTCGTCCAGCCCCTCGATGTCCGTCAGATCATCGACGGACTGCTCGGCGAGGTCCTCCATGGTGACGATGCCTCGACTGGCCAGAATGAAGGCCAGGTGACGCTCCATACCGTCCATCTCCAGCAGGTCGTCGGCCGGCTGGGCACCATCGAGTTCCTCCTCGGAGGCGATGGCCAGGTTCAACAACTCGTCCTTGGCGCGAGCGCGCAGCTCCTCGATGAGTTCCTCGTCGAACTCCTCGATTTCCAGCATTTCCTCCACCGGGACATAGGCGACCTCCTCCAGGGAGGTGAAGCCTTCCTCGACCAGCAGACGCGCCACATCCTCGTCGATGCCCAGGTGCTGGATGAAGTGCTCGATCAGGCTGTCGATTTCCTGATCGCGCTTGGCCTCGGCCTCGTCCTCGGTCATGACGTTGAGACGCCAGCCGGTGAGTTCGGAGGCCAGGCGCACGTTCTGGCCGCTACGGCCGATGGCCTGGGCCAGGTTGTCCTCGGCGACGGCCACGTCCATGGCGTGGGCGTCCTCGTCGACGAGGATGGAGGCGACATCCGCCGGCGCCATGGCGTTGATCACCAGCTGGGCGGGATTGTCGTCCCACAGCACGATGTCCACGCGCTCGTTCTGCAGCTCCGAGGACACCGCCTGGACCCGCGAGCCGCGCATGCCCACGCAGGCGCCCACCGGGTCGATGCGGCGGTCATTGGTCTTGACCGCGATCTTGGCCCGGGAGCCCGGGTCGCGGGCCGCGCCCTTGATCTCGATGAGCTGTTCGGCGATCTCCGGCACCTCGATCTTGAACAGCTCGATGATCAGTTCCGGACAGGTCCGCGACAGGATCAACTGGGCCCCACGGGCCTCGGGGTCGACCTTGGTCAACAGGGCGCGAACACGCTCGTTCATGCGGTAGCGCTCGCCGGGGATCATCTCGCTGCGCGGCAGGAACGCCTCGGCGTTCTCGCCGAGGTCGATGATCAGGCCGTCGCGTGTCGTCTTCTTGACAATGCCGGCAACCAGCTCGCCCTCGCGGTCGGCATAGAGCCGTACCACCTCGGCGCGCTCGGCCTCGCGCACCTTCTGCACGATGACCTGCTTGGCGGTCTGGGCGGCGATGCGGCCGAAGGCGGCATTCTCGATCGACTCCTCGACCACGTCGCCCAGGCCCAGCGGCGGGTCGCGACGCTCGGCGAAGGAGAGCTTGATCTGGGCATCGGGGCCGTCGAAGTCGTCATCCTCCACGACTTCCCAGCGTCGGAAGGTCTCGTAGTCGCCGGTGTGTCGGTCGATGTGCACCCGCACGCTGGCTTCCTCGTCCTCGAAGCGCTTGCGCGATGCGCTGGCCAGGGCCGCCTCGACGGCCTCGAAGATCACCTCGCGGGGGACCCCCTTCTCGTTGGAGATCGCGTCGACGACCGCCAGAATCTCTTTACTCATGCCTTAGCCTCACCAGAAAACCCGTCCTTTAGCACCGACCTCACTGACCGAACTGCGGTACGACCCGCGCCTGGTCGATGCTCTCGATGGGAAAGCAATATTCCTCGCCGTCGAGTTGCAGCAGCACCTCGTCGCCCTCGATACCGGCCAGCAGGCCCTGGAACTTGCGCCGCCCGTCGAAGGGCACGCGCAGCTTCACGGCCACCACATGACCGGCGTAGCGTTCGAACTGCTCGAGAGTGAACAGCGGCCGGTCCATGCCCGGGGAGGAGACCTCGAGCCGGTACTCGCCGGCGATGGGGTCCTCGACATCGAACACCGCGCTGACCTGGCGACTGACGTCGGCGCAATCATCCACGCTCACCCCGTCCGGGTGATCGATATAGATCACCAGGCGGGAATGTTTACCCTGGGACAGGTAGTCGATGCCCCACAGCTCGAAGCCCATGGCCGAGACCACCGGTTCGATCAGCGCATGTAGCGCAGCATCCTTGATTGCCACGGAAGAAAGCTCCTACAGCCGTTGCATCAGGCACCTGGCCGGGAGTGAACAGGAAAGTCAGGTGGCTGATTGGCGTTGCCCGGATCAGCGTCGCCGATATCGACCGGCGGGCTGGCCGCTAACAAAAAGCCCCTTCACAGGAAGGGGCTTTTACAAGAAACCTGTATACCACTTCGGCTCTCTGACATGCCCCGAAAACACCTGCATGCCTGCCTCGAAGATGGTAGCGGGGACCGGATTTGAACCGATGACCTTCGGGTTATGAGCCCGACGAGCTACCAGACTGCTCCACCCCGCATCAATCTAGGTCGGTGATTGTATGCCTGCCTGACTCTTGCGTCAAGAGACAAAGCACCGCTCCGCCAATCCTGCTGTTGAAGGTCCGGCGCCTGGTGAGCATCACCGTGCCGGCTTCAAATGGTGCCGAAGGCGGGACTTGAACCCGCACGACCGTAAGGTCACTACCCCCTCAAGATAGCGTGTCTACCAATTCCACCACTTCGGCATCAGGGGAGGCCGGATTCGCGACTCAGTTGCCGCTTTCCTCCAGCACTGGCGCTGCATTATCCATACCGTTGCCCTTGTCGTCAAGGGTCGGCACGGCATTCTGCTGCTCGATCAGTTCGGCATCGGGAATGCCCGCTTCCTCCGGCGCCTGGCCGGCCTGGGAGGCGAAGTAGGCCAGGGTCAGGGAGGTAGCGAAGAAGGCCGCGGCCAGCACGCCGGTGGCGCGCGACAGGAAGCTGCCGCTGCCCCGCGAGCCGAACACGGTCTGGGAAGCCCCGCCGCCGAAGGAGGCACCGGCATCGGCGCCCTTGCCCTGCTGCAGCAGGATCAGGACGACCAGGGCGATGGCGATCGCCACGTGGATCATGAGAATGGCAACTTGCATGGATTCAACCTGCTGACTGACAAATGGCTAGAAAATCGTCGACCTGAAGGGACGCGCCGCCCACCAGGCCGCCGTCGATGTCCGGCTGGGCGAGTAGCTCGGCGGCGTTGGCGGCCTTCATGCTGCCACCGTAGAGCACCTGCATGCCCTCGGCGAGGCCGGCGTCGTAGGCCGCCAGGCGTGCACGGATGGCGCCGTGTACCGCCTGAGCCTGTTGCGGCGTCGCGGTGCGACCGGTGCCGATCGCCCACACCGGCTCGTAGGCGATCACCAGGCGGGCTCGCTCGTCGGCCGCCAGCGCATCGCACACCGCCTCGAGCTGGCCGAGCACCACCGCCTCGGTGCGTTCGGCATCGCGCTCCTCGAGGGTCTCGCCGAGGCACAGCACCGGCGTCAGACCCACGGCCAGGGCGGCCCGCACCCGGGCCAGCACCGCAGCGTCGTCCTCGCCGAACAGGGTCCGCCGCTCGGAGTGCCCCACCAGCACCAGGCCGGTGCCGAGCTCGCGGAGCATCTCGCCGCTGACCTCGCCGGTGAAGGCCCCGGCGGGCTGGTCGCTGAGCGTCTGGGCGCCGAGGGCCAGCCGCGTGCCGTCGAAGGCCCGACCGGCGGCCTGCAGGTAGGGAAAGGGCACCATCAGCGCCACCTCCACGCCTTCCGGCAGGTCGGCATCGGCGAAGGCCCGGCCGAAGTCCTCGACCAGGGTCAGGGATCCGTTCATCTTCCAGTTACCGGCGATCAGCGGCGTAGGCATGGAGGTTCCTCTTTCAAGGTGGAGCGGAATGGTATAGGAGCGGCCCTGTCAAGACAACCGGGGCTCAGGACAGCAGCCCCCGGACGTCATCGGCCAGGCGACGCGCCAGGCCGCCCACGTCCAGGTGGGGGCGTCCCTCGACCATCACCCGGATCAGCGGCTCGGTGCCGGAGGGTCGCAGCAGCACCCGTCCCTGGTCGCCCAGCTCGGCCTCCACCGCCGCCACGGCCGACTTCAGCGAGGGGGCCTCCATCAGCGACTTGGCGTCGGCGCCCGGGCTCAGGCGCACATTGACCAGCATCTGCGGCGCCTTCTCCAGGCCGGCCAGCAGCTCGCCCAGCGGCCGCCCCTCGCGCACCATGATCGACAGCACCTGCAGCGCGGAGACGATGCCGTCGCCGGTGGTCTGCACATGGCCGCAGACGATATGCCCGGAGGACTCGCCGCCCAGTTGCCAGCCGTTGGCCGCCAGGCGCTCCATGACGTAGCGGTCACCGACCTTGGCCCGCTCGAAGGGGATCGCCATGGCCTCCAGCGCCGCGGCCAGGCCGAAGTTGCTCATCAGGGTGCCGACCACCCCGCCGCCCAGGTCGCCCCGGCCATGGCGGTCCCGGGCGATCAGGTAGAGGATGTCGTCACCGTCGATCTCGCGGCCGCCGGCGTCGACCATCAGCACCCGGTCGCCGTCGCCATCGAAGGCCACCCCCAGGTCGGCGCCCCGCTGGATGACCGCGGCGCGCAGCGCGGTGGGATGGGTGGAGCCCACCTCATGGTTGATGTTGAGGCCATCCGGTGCGGCGCCGATCACGCTGACCTGGGCGCCCAGCTCGCGGAACACGCTGGGCGCGATGTGGTAGGTGGCGCCGTGGGCGCAGTCGATGACCATCTTCAGGCCGTGCAGGCTGACCCGCTCGGGGAGGGTCGACTTGCAGAACTCGATGTAGCGGCCGGCGGCGTCGTCCACCCGCTTGGCCTTGCCCAGGGCATCCGGCGCCACGGTGGTCAGCGGCTCGTCGAGCATCGACTCGATGTCGGCCTCGACGGCATCGGCCAGCTTGACCCCCTCGGCGGAGAAGAACTTGATGCCGTTGTCGGCGAAGGGGTTGTGGGAGGCCGAGATGACGATGCCGGCATCGGCGCGGAAGGTGCGGGTCAGGTAGGCGATCGCCGGGGTGGGCATCGGGCCGAGCAGGATGACGTCGACGCCGGCGGCGGACAGCCCGGCCTCCAGGGCCGACTCGAACATGTAGCCGGAGATCCGCGTGTCCTTGCCGATCAGCACCCGGGCCTGTCCCGACTCGCGGGCCAGCACCCGGCCGGTGGCCCAGCCCAGCTTGAGCATGAAGTCGGGGGTGATGGGCGCCTCGCCCACCGTGCCGCGGATCCCGTCGGTACCGAAATAGCGTCTACTCATTCTCGAACCCTTCCTTGAGGACGGCCCAGGTCATGTTCACCGCGTCCACGTGGGGGCCCACGTCGTGGACGCGCAGGATTCGTGCGCCCCGCTCCACCGCCAGCGCGGCAAGCGCCAGGCCACCGGGCAGGCGTTCCTCCACCGGCCGGTCCAGCACCTTGCCGATCATGCTCTTGCGGGACATGCCCACCAGCAGCGGCAGGCCGAGGCGCTCCAGGTGATGCATATGATGGAGCAGGCGCAGGTTGTGCTCGACGGTCTTGGCGAAGCCGAAGCCGGGGTCGAGGAGCAGGCGCTCGCGGCGCAGCCCCGAGGCCTCGCAGTCGGCGATACGCTGCGCCAGGAAGTCGGCCACCGCCTCCTCCACCGGGCGATCATAGCGGGGCGCGTCCTGCATGTCGCCCGGCTCGCCGAGCATGTGCATCAGGCATACCGGCAGGCCACTGGTGGCGGCCGCCTTCATGGCGCCGTCGCGGCGCAGGTTGCGCACGTCGTTGATCATCCCCGCCCCCTTGAGCGAGGCCTCGCGCATCACCTCGGGGGTGCTGGTATCCACCGAGACGAGGGCATCGAGCTCGCTCACCAGGGCCTCCACCACCGGCACCACGCGATCCAGCTCCTGCTCGGTGGAGACCGGCGCGGCGCCGGGCCGGGTGGACTCCCCCCCCACGTCGATGATGGCGGCGCCCTCGGCCAGCATCTGCTCGGCGCGACGTAGGGCGTCGTCGAGGACCACGTGGCGGCCGCCATCGGAGAAGGAGTCGGGGGTGACGTTGAGGATCCCCATCACGCGGGGAAAGGAGAGATCGAGCCGGTGCCGGCCACAGGGCAGCGGTGTCGCGGGTGTGGTGTGCATCGTCGTCCTGAAGGCTGTCGTGAGGGGCGAGGGCCGGGCGACCCTCTCCACGGCGAAGGCGCCCCGCAGGGCGCCCGATGGTCACGTCGCGGCGGGTCAGCTGCCCGCCGGCCCCCCGAGGGGGTCGGAAGGCCGACGGCTCGGCTTCTTCTCCCCATCCTCGTCGTCGCCGTCCTCGGCGACATCCGAGGGCGAGGGCTCGCTCTCGGGGCGGCCGGTGACCGGCGACCCGCCGCCGGGGCTGCCATCCTCCCAGTCCTTCGGCGGACGCGGCTTGCGGCCTTCCATGATGTCCTTGAGCTGGTCGGCATCGATGGTCTCGTACTGCACCAGCGCCTCGGCCATGGCATCCAGCTTGTCGCGATTGTCCTCGAGGATCTGCCGGGCCTGGGCGTAGCAGTCGTCGATGATCCGGCGGACCTCCTTGTCGAGCCGGGTGGTGGTCTCGCCGGACTTGAGCTTGCCGCCCTGGCCGGGGCCACCGAGGAACTGGTGGGACTCGTCCTCGTCGTACATGATCGGCCCCATCTCGTCGGACAGGCCCCACTTGGCGACCATGTTGTGGGCCAGCTCGGTGGCGCGCTTGATGTCGTTGGAGGCACCGGTGGTCACGCCGTTCGGGCCGAGCGTCATCTCCTCGGCGAGGCGGCCGCCGAACAGCGAGCAGATCTGGCTGATGATCTGCTGACGCGACAGGCTGTAGCGGTCCTCCTCGGGGAGGAACATGGTCACGCCCAGCGCCCGGCCGCGGGGGATGATGGTCACCTTGTAGACCGGGTCGTGTTCCGGCATCACCAGGCCGATGATGGCATGGCCCGACTCGTGATAGGCGGTGTTGAGCTTGTCCTTCTCGGTCATGACCATGGAGCGGCGCTCGGCGCCCATCATGATCTTGTCCTTGGCCATCTCCAGCTCCTCCATGCCCACCAGCCGCTTGTTGCCGCGGGCCGCGAAGAGCGCGGCCTCGTTGACCAGGTTGGCCAGGTCGGCGCCGGAGAAGCCCGGGGTGCCGCGGGCGATCAACGACGGCTTGACGTCGTCGGCCAGCGGCACCTTGCGCAGGTGGACGTTGAGGATATGCTCGCGGCCGCGGATGTCGGGCAGCGGCACCACCACCTGGCGGTCGAAGCGGCCCGGGCGCAGCAGCGCCGGGTCGAGCACGTCGGGACGGTTGGTGGCGGCGATGACGATGATGCCCTCGTTGGCCTCGAAGCCGTCCATCTCCACCAGCAGCTGGTTCAGCGTCTGCTCGCGCTCGTCGTTGCCGCCGCCCATGCCGGCCCCGCGCGAGCGGCCCACGGCGTCGATCTCGTCGATGAAGATGATGCACGGCGCCTGCTTCTTGGCCTGCTCGAACATGTCGCGCACCCGCGAGGCGCCGACGCCGACGAACATCTCGACGAAGTCGGAGCCGGAGATCGAGAAGAACGGCACCTTGGCCTCGCCGGCGATGGACTTGGCGAGCAGCGTCTTGCCGGTGCCGGGCGGGCCCACCATCAGCACGCCGCGGGGGATGGTGCCGCCCAGGCGCTGGAACTTGGTCGGGTCGCGCAGGAAGTCGACCAGCTCCTCGACCTCCTCCTTGGCCTCGTCACAGCCGGCGACGTCGGCGAAGGTGGTCTTGATCTGGTCCTGGGAGAGCAGCTTGGCCTTGGACTTGCCGAAGCTCATCGGGCCACCCTTGCCGGCGCCACCGCCCTGCATCTGGCGCATGAAGAACATGAAGATGGCCAGGATCAGCAGGATCGGGAAACTGGCGATCAGCAGCCGCGTCCACAGGCTCTGCTCCTCGGGCTTCTTGCCCACCACGGTGACGTTGTGGGCGAGCAGGTCATCCATCAGCTTGGGGTCTTCCGCCGCCGGCCGGATGGTCTGGAACTGGGAGCCATCGGTGCGCTCACCGCTGATGGTGTAGCCATCGATGGTCACGCTCTCGATCTGCTGGTTCTGCACCTGCTCGACGAACTGGGAGTAGTTCATCGTCTGGGGTGCGTTCTCGACGCTGAAGTTGTTGAACACCGTCAGCAGCACCGCCGCGATGACCAACCACAGAATCAGGTTCTTCGCCATGTCGTTCAAGGGACTACCCTCATTGCAAGAATCTGTCGGCCGAACACGCCTGATGCTTTCGACACTACATCAGCAGCACATGTTCAGCCAGCATGGGGGCGGGTCGGGCCCACCCGTGGCTATGGCATTCACTGTGACACAGACACGCCGTCGTGTCCGGCCATCGAACCGTTAGCCTGTGACTATCGAGCCGACGGGGCAGCCCCGGCGGCCGCGCCAGGCCACCGGCTCAGCCGCGAAACCCCTCCGCCAGCAGGTAGACCTCCCGCGACCGGGCGCGGGAGGCCTCCGGCTTGCGGGTCACCACCCGCGTGAAGTCGCTGCGCAACTCCTTGAGGTAGGCGTCGAACCCTTCGCCCTGGAAGACCTTGGCCAGGAAGGCGCCACCGGGGGACAGGGTCTGGCGCGCCAGGTCCAGGGCCAGCTCCACCAGGTACATCGCCTGGGGCTGGTCGATGGCGGCCATGCCACTCATATTGGGGGCCATGTCCGACATCACAAGGTCCACCGAGCGATCTTCGAGCCGGGCGAGGATCGCCTCGAGCACGCTGTCCTCGGTGAAATCGCCCTGGACGAACTCGACACCGGCCAGGGCATCCATCTCGAGGAGGTCGGAGGCGATGACCAGGCCGGCGTCGCCGACCCGCTCGGCGGCTACCTGGCTCCAGCCGCCGGGGGCGGCGCCCAGGTCGATCACCGTCATGCCGGGGCGCAGCAGCTTGTCCTTCTCGTCCAGGGCCAGCAGCTTGTAGCTGGCGCGGCTGCGATAGCCATCCTGCCAGCTCTGCTGCACATAACGGTCGTCGAAGTGCTCCTTCAGCCAGCCGGCGCTGCTCTTGCTGGCGCCGCGCCGCTTGGGGCGGGAATCTTGGGAACGTGCCACGGCATCACCTGTGAAGGGTCCTGGATGACAGGCGGTCGAGCGGTTTCCGGAATGGACCTGGGAGGGGTGCTGACCTGCGGGCCCGGGGTAACGGGAGGCCGGCGAGGCTGGCCGCGCTTTCGCCGCGGCGCGAATCACCGTACCATGTGCGCTGCGCGCCAACCGGGAAGAAGCAAGATACCATGAGCTTGTCACAGGCACAAAAGAAAGCATTCCGCAGCATCGGGCACCACCTCGACCCCGTGGTCACGGTCTCCGAGAACGGCCTCTCCGAGGGCGTGATCGCCGAGCTGGACCGGGCCCTCTCCGACCACGAGCTGGTCAAGGTCAAGCTGGCACTGCCCGAGCGCGACGACCGCACCGCCATGCTCGACGAGCTGGTCGCGGCGAGCGGCGGCGAACTGGTGCAGTCGATCGGCAAGGTCGCCCTGCTCTACCGCCACAACCCCAGGGGCAACCCGAAGCTCTCCAACATCAAGCGCTTCGAGGCGCACCACGGCCGGCGCTAAGCCACCGCGCTTCGCGCGAACTGTAAGCGTCAAGCCGCAAGTCAAACCGAAACACCCCCGAGGCTCTGCCTCGGGGGTGTTTTCTTACAGCTCATGGCTTACGGCTGCCCGAAGGGCTACAGGTGCTCGACGCCCGAGATCTCGTACTCGACATCGCCCCCCGGGGTGCGCACCAGCACCACATCACCCTCTTCCTTGCCGATCAGGGCGCGGGCGATGGGCGAGGTGACGGAGATCCGCCCGGCCTTGATGTCGGCCTCGTCCTCGCCGACGATGCGGTAGGCCACCTCATCGTCGGTCTCCAGGTTGATCAGCTCCACGGTCACGCCGAAGATCACCTTGCCGGTCTTGGGCAGCTTGGTGACGTCGATGACCTGCGCATTGGAGAGCTTGCCCTCGATCTCCTGGATCCGCCCCTCGATGAAGCCCTGCTGCTCGCGGGCCGCATGGTACTCGGCGTTCTCCTTGAGGTCGCCGTGCTCGCGAGCCTCGGCGATCGCGGTGATCACGTTGGGGCGCGCCTCGCTCTTGAGCTCCTCGAGCTCCTTGCGAAGGCGCTGCTCACCGACGACGGTCATCGGGACCTTGTTCATTGACTGACTCCTGCATGCTGTTCCTGTAGCCGCCGCACGGTGATGGCATTGCCGTACTCGAGTGCCAGACAAACGGCATTGGCCCCGGCCAGGGTGGTGGCATAGGGAACCTTGCGGGCGAGTGCGGTGCGACGGATCACCGAGGAATCATTGATGGCCTGGCGGCCCTCGGTGGTGTTGACGATATAGGCGACCTCGTCGTTCTTGAGCAGATCAACGATGTGCGGACGACCCTCATAGACCTTGTTGACGATCGCCACCGGCAGGCCGGCCGCCTCGAGGGCCGCTGCCGTGCCACGGGTCGCGCATAGGGTGAAGCCCAATGTTAACAGAGAATGGGCCACCTCGATAACACCCGCCTTGTCCGGCTCGCGCACCGAGAGGAAGGCCTTGCGCTCGCCGGTCAGCGCCGGAATCGCCTCGCCGGCACCGAGTTGCGCCTTGTAGAAGGCCTCGGCGAAGGTCTCGCCGGAGCCCATGACCTCGCCGGTGGACTTCATCTCCGGCGACAGGATGGGGTCGACGCCCGGGAACTTGTTGAACGGGAAGACCGCCTCCTTGACGCTGTAGGTCCGCGGCACGATCTCGGCCTCGAAGCCCTGGTCGGCGAGACTGGTGCCGGCCATGCAGCGCGCCGCCACCTGGGCCAGCGAGGTACCGATGCACTTGGAAACGAAGGGCACGGTGCGCGAGGCCCGCGGGTTGACCTCGATGACGTAGATCTCGCCGTCCTGCCAGGCCAGCTGCACGTTCATCAGGCCATTGACGCCGAGCTCCACGGCCATGCGCTTGACCTGGTCGCGCATCTCGTCCTGCACGTCCACGGGCAGCGAGTAGGGCGGCAGCGCACAGGCGGAATCGCCGGAGTGCACCCCGGCCTGCTCGATATGCTGCATGATCCCGCCGATCACCACCTGATGGCCATCGGAGACGGCGTCGATGTCGACCTCGATGGCGGCGTTGAGGAAGTGGTCCAGCAGCACCGGCGAGTCGTTGGAGACCTTGACCGCGTGGGTCATGTAGTTCTCCAGCTCGGAGGCGTCGTAGACGATCTCCATGGCCCGGCCACCGAGCACGTAGGAGGGCCGCACCACCAGCGGGTAGCCGATCGCCTCGGCCTTGGCGAAGGCCTCGTCGAAGCTGCGCGCGGTGGCGTTGGGCGGCTGCTTGAGGCCCAGCTTGTCGATCATCTGCTGGAAGCGCTCGCGGTCCTCGGCGCGGTCGATGGCGTCCGGCGTGGTGCCGATGATCGGCACGCCGGCGGCCTCGAGCTCGCGGGCCAGCTTGAGCGGGGTCTGGCCGCCGAACTGCACGATCACCCCGGCCGGCTGCTCCTTGTCGGCGATCTCCAGCACGTCCTCGAGGGTCACCGGCTCGAAGTAGAGGCGATCCGAGGTGTCGTAGTCGGTGGAGACGGTCTCCGGGTTGCAGTTGACCATGATGGTCTCATAGCCGTCGTCACGCATGGCCAGCGCGGCGTGGACGCAGCAGTAGTCGAACTCGATGCCCTGGCCGATGCGGTTGGGGCCACCGCCGAGCACCATGATCTTCTGGCGATCGGAGACCTCGGCCTCGCACTCCTCCTCGTAGGTGGAGTACATGTAGGCGGTATCGGAGGCGAATTCGGCCGCGCAGGTGTCGACCCGCTTGTAGACCGGGCGGATGCCGGCCTGCTGGCGCGTCCTGCGGAACTCCTTCTCGGCGACGCCGAGCAGCGTCGCCAGGCGGGCGTCGCTGAAGCCCTTGCGCTTGAGCCGCAGCAGGTCGCGGGCGTCCAGCTCGGAGAGCGAGCACTTGGCCACCTCGGCCTCGGTCGCGATCAGGTCCTCGAGCTGGACCAGGAACCAGCGGTCGATGTTGGTCAGGCGGAAGATCTCGTCGACGGAGAGGCCGGCACGCATGGCGTCGGCGACGAAGAAGATGCGCTCGGCGCCGGCGGCCTGCAGCTCGCCCTTGATGTGGGCCAGGGCCTCGTCGGTGAAGCGGGTGACCATGGGGTCGAGGCCGTCGTTGCCGGTCTCCAGGCCACGCAGCGCCTTCTGCAGCGACTCCTGGAAGGTCCGGCCGATGGCCATCACCTCGCCCACCGACTTCATCTGGGTGGTCAGGCGATCGTTGGCCTGGGGGAACTTCTCGAAGGTGAAGCGCGGGATCTTGGTGACCACGTAGTCGATGGACGGCTCGAAGGACGCCGGGGTGCGGCCGCCGGTGATGTCGTTCTGCAGCTCGTCCAGGGTATAGCCGACGGCCAGCTTGGCGGCGATCTTGGCGATCGGGAAGCCGGTGGCCTTGGAGGCCAGCGCCGAGGAGCGCGACACCCGCGGGTTCATCTCGATGACCACCACGCGCCCGGTCTTCGGATCGACGCCGAACTGGACGTTGGAGCCGCCGGTCTCGACGCCGATCTCGCGCAACACCGCCAGGGAGGCGTCGCGCATGATCTGGTATTCCTTGTCGGTCAGCGTCTGGGCCGGGGCCACGGTGATGGAGTCACCGGTATGCACGCCCATGGGGTCGAAGTTCTCGATCGCGCAGACGATGATGCAGTTGTCGTTCTTGTCGCGAACGACCTCCATCTCGTACTCCTTCCAGCCCAGCAGCGACTCGTCGATCAGCAGCTCGTGGTTGTTGGAGAGCTCGAAGCCGCGGTCGCAGATCTCCTGGAACTCCTCCTTGTTGTAGGCCACGCCGCCGCCGGAGCCGCCCATGGTGTAGGAGGGACGGATGATCACCGGGAAGCCCAGCTCGCCCTGGATCGCCCAGGCCTCGTCCATGGTGTGGGCGACCTTGGCCTTAGGGCACTCCAGGCCGATGCGCTTCATGGCCTGGTCGAAGAGGTCGCGGTCCTCGGCCATGTTGATGGCGTCGGCGTTGGCGCCGATCATCTCCACGCCGTGCTTGTCCAGCACGCCGTGCTTGTCCAGGTCCAGGGCGCAGTTGAGCGCGGTCTGGCCGCCCATGGTCGGCAGCACGGCATCGGGCTTTTCGGCCTCGATGATCTTCTCCACCGCCTGCCAGGTGATCGGCTCGATGTAGGTGGCGTCGGCCATCACCGGGTCGGTCATGATGGTGGCCGGGTTGGAGTTGACCAGGATGACCCGGTAGCCCTCCTCGCGCAGGGCCTTGCAGGCCTGGGCGCCGGAGTAGTCGAACTCGCAGGCCTGGCCGATGACGATGGGGCCGGCGCCGATGATCAGGATGCTCTGGATGTCGGTACGTTTTGGCATGGTGCTTCCCGCAAAATAAGGTGACGGACGAGGGGCGACGATCGGACGCTTAGCGCTTGGCCTTCATCATCTCGATAAAGCGGTCGAACAGCGGCGCGACGTCCCGCGGGCCGGGGCTCGCCTCCGGATGGCCCTGGAAGCTGAAGGCCGGCCGGTCGGTGCGCTCGATGCCCTGCAGGGTGCCGTCGAACAGCGAGCGATGGGTGGCCCGCAGGGTCTCGGGCAGCGTCGACTCCTCGGCGGCGAAGCCGTGGTTCTGGCTGGTGATCATCACCTGGCCGCTGTCGAGGTCCTGCACCGGGTGGTTGGCGCCGTGGTGGCCGAACTTCATCTTCACCGAGCTCGCCCCGCTGGCCAGCGCCAGCAGCTGGTGGCCCAGGCAGATGCCGAAGATCGGCACCCCGGTCTCGAGCAGCTCGCGGATGGCGGCGATGGCGTACTCGCAGGGCTCCGGGTCGCCGGGGCCGTTGGAGAGGAAGATGCCGTCCGGGGCCAGCGCCATGACCTCGCTGGCCGGGGTCTGGGCCGGCACCACGGTCAGGCGGCAGCCGCGGGAGGCCAGCATGCGCAGGATGTTGCGCTTGACCCCGTAGTCGTAGGCGACCACGTGATAGGGACGCTCGGTCGCGCCGGCGTCGGCATAGCCGGCGCCCAGGGCCCACTCGCCCTCGGACCACTGGTAGGGCGACTGGCAGGAGACGACCTTGGCCAGGTCCATGCCCTTGAGCCCCGGGAAGGCCCGCGCGGCCTCGAGGGCGCGCGCCTCGGCGTCCTCGCCCTCGGCGTCGGCACCGGCGAGGATGGCGCCGTTCTGGGCGCCCTTGTCGCGCAGCAGGCGGGTCAGGCGGCGGGTATCGATGTCGGCGATGCCCAGCACGTTCTGGCCGGCCAGGTAGTCGGACAGCGTCTGCTCGGAGCGGAAGCTGCTGGCCAGCAGCGGCAGGTCGCGGATCACCAGGCCGGCGGCGGCGATGGCGCCGGATTCCACATCCTCGGCATTGATGCCGGTGTTGCCGATGTGCGGATAGGTCAGGGTGACGATCTGGCGGGTATAGGAGGGGTCGGTAAGGATTTCCTGGTAGCCCGTCATGGCCGTATTGAACACCACCTCACCGCTGGTTTGCCCATCGGCGCCGATGGCGGTGCCATGAAACACACTGCCATCTTCCAAGGCCAGTATCGCGGGTCTGTTCAATGCAACGTCCTCCCAAGTTTTAAGAGACAGCTCGTCAAGGAATACTCCGGGGCCGGGCCCCGGATGGCCGGCCCGCAAAAAAGCGGGACGAAACCCGATGGTGACCGGTTTCATCCCGCTTGTTGTCATTCGCTCGGAATGCGGGGCCGAAGCAACAAGCGCAGCGGAGGGGGCTCTCGCCCATGCGCCCGGCCAAAATTTTGGGGATATTACAGGAAATGTCGCCCGTCGGCTACCCCCGACGCCTGTCAGGCAGGGCTACCGCTCGGGCTAATCCCGGGCGAGCCCCCTCACGGGCGTGGCTCTGTTACAGCCCCTGTTTCAGACCGAGCACATCCTGCATGGCGTAGCGACCGTTGCCCTGGCCGGCCACCCAACGCGCCGCGCGCACCGCGCCCTTGGCGAAGGTCATGCGGCTGGAGGCCTTGTGGGTGATCTCGATGCGCTCGCCCTCGGTGGCGAACATCACCGTATGCTCGCCGACGATGTCGCCGGCGCGCACGGTGGCGAAGCCGATCTCCTTGTCGGTGCGCGGCCCGCACTGGCCGACCCGCTCGAAGACGCCATGCTCCTTGAGGCTGCGGCCCAGGGATTCGGCGACCACCTCGCCCATCTTGAGCGCCGTGCCGGAGGGGGCATCGACCTTGTGGCGGTGGTGGGACTCGATCACCTCGATGTCGTAGCCCTCGTCGCCCAGCGCCCTGGCGGCGGTCTCGAGCAGCTTGAGGGTCAGGTTCACGCCGACGCTCATGTTCGGCGCGAAGACCATGGCCAGGCGGTCGCGGTAGCCGTCCAGCTCGGCCAGCTCGTCGTCGGAGAGCCCGGTGGTGCCGATCACGATGCGCTTGCCATGCTCGGCGCAGAAGGCCAGGTTGGCCAGGGTCACCTGCGGGGCGGTGAAGTCGATCAGCACGTCGAAGTCGTCGACGATGGCCGCCAGGGAGTCGGCGGCGGCCACCCCCAGCTTGCCGGTACCGGCCAGTTCGCCGATATCGGCGCCGGCGAGCGAGCTTCCCGGCTCGACGATGCCGCCGGCCAGGGTGGCCTCGGCATCCTGCTGCACGGCGTTGACCAGGGTGCGGCCCATGCGGCCGGCGACACCGACGATGGCGATACGGGTCATGCGGGCTCCTGAGATTCGATGGCATGAAGTGCCGGGAGTATACCAGAGGCCGCTCCGCTCGGGACCCGGCGCCTTGGGGCCGGGGAGCGATATCGCCCACACTGGAACTATCCGCCCAGGAGAGCCCGCGCCATGCCGGAGCCGTCCCCGCTGCCCGCCGACCACCCGCTGCTGGCGCTGCTGCGCCGCCACCAGCGGGTGCTGCTGGCCGGCGCGCCGGGCACCGGCAAGACCACCCTGTCCGCCG
>NZ_JAUFPQ010000008.1:0-57266 GCF_030409305.1 Halomonas maura | reverse complement strand
CCGCCGCCCTGGCCCGCCGGGGCGTGGTCTGCCGCTGCCTGACCGCCGACCCCGGCCTGCCCGGGTTCGGGCCGCCGGGGGCCGTGGCGCTCGGGGTGTGGCGAGGCGCGGGGTGGCACCCCGAGCGACTGGCCGCGCTGTGCAGCCTCGATGCCGCCCGCTTTCGCCTGCCGCTGGTGGACGCCCTGCGCCGGCTGGCCTCTCACTGCCCGCCCGGCCCGCTGCTGATCGACGCCCCCGGCGTGGTGCGCGGTGCCGCGGCCGCCGAGCTGCTGCTGGCCCTGGCCGGGGTCGGCGATGCCCGGGCGCTGGCCCTGCTGGTGCCGGGGGACGCCGCCGCGCCCCTCGCGGACGAATGCCGTGCCCTGGGGCTGCCCGGCCACCACCTCGCCCCCGCCGCCGAGGCGCGCCATCCGGGGAAGCTGGCACGCAAGCAGCGCCGCAGCGCGGCCTGGCAGGCCTGGCTGGACGGCGCCGGCGAGTTGACAGTGAGGCTGAACGGCCTGGCGGTGCTCGGCACCCCGCCGCCGCGCGCGGCCCCGCCGGCCTGGCGGGGCCGCCAGGTCGGCCTGCTCGACGCCCGTGGCGAGACCCTGGCCCTGGGCGAGGTGCTCGAGCTGACGGCGGACCGCCTGCGGGTGCGCGCCGCGGCGCCCTCGACCGCGGTGGCCGCGGTGGTGATCCGCGACGCCCACCGCGCGCCCGACGGCACCCTGGCGACCGCCCCTCGTCATCGCCAGGCCCAGCCGTCCGCGGCCCTCCCGGAGCTGACCCGCGCCCTGCCGGCGGCGACCGCCGAGGGCGGGCCACGGCCGGTGGTGCGCCTCGAGCGGGCCGTGGCCACCCTGGTCAACGGCGTGTTCGGCGATCCCCTGCTGCACCTGCGGCTGCGCCACCAGCGTCGCAGCCTGCTGTTCGACCTCGGCGACGCCGGGCGCCTGCCGGCGCGGCTCGCCCACCAGCTCAGCGACGTCTTCATCAGTCACGCCCACTTCGACCATATCGGCGGCTTCCCGTGGCTGCTGCGCTCGCGCATCGGCGCGTATCCGCCGTGCCGACTGTACGGCCCGCCGGGGCTCGCCGGGCATGTGCAGGGCCTGATCAGCGGTGTGCTGTGGGATCGGGTGGGCGACAAGGCCCCACGCTTCGAGGTGGCGGAGCTGCACGGCGAATGGCTGCGGCGCCATGCCCTGGTGGCCGGCCGCGCGCCCGAGCCGCTGCCGTCACGGCCCGCCAGGGCGGGCCTGCTCCTCGCGGAGCCCGGCTTTAGCGTGCGGGCGACGCGCCTCGACCACGGCACGCCGGTGCTGGCCTTCGCCTTCGAGCCCCACGCCGAGGCCCGGGTGCGCAAGGCGCGACTGGCGGCGCGTGGCTGGCCGCCCGGCCCCTGGCTCGGCGAGCTCAAGCGGCGGATGCTGGCCGGCCAGGCCGACGCCCCGATCCAGCCGCCCGGCGGCACCCCCCTTCCCGCCGCGTCCCTGGCGGCGGAGCTGCTGGAGATGCGCCCGGGCCAGCGGCTGGTCTATGCCACCGACCTCGGCGACACCCCGGACAACCGGCGCCGCCTGCAGGCCCTGGCGAAGGGCGCCGACACCCTGGTCTGCGAGGCCCCCTTCCTCGAGGCGGAGGCGGACCAGGCCCGCCGCACCGGCCACCTGACCGCCCGGGCCTGCGGCGAGATCGCCACGGCGGCGGGGGTGGCGCGCCTGGTGCCCTTCCACTTCTCGCGCCGCCATGCCGGCGACCCGCGCCCACTCTATGACGAGATCCGCTCCCGCTACCCCGCCCTGGCGATACCGGCGGACGACGGGCAATAGCCGGGCTCAGTCGGCCGTCGGGTCATGGCACAGCAGCAGGCCGATGGCCAGCAGCACCAGGGCGCTGCCGGGCAGCCAGGCCCAGCCGAGCCGCGAGGGGGTCTCGACGAACAGCAGCAGCATCGAGACGAAGGGCACCAGGTAGCCGTAGGCGGTGATGGCGCCGGGGGTCAGCACCGCGGTGGCTCGCTGCATCAGCCAGAAGGTCAGGGCGCTGGAGGCCAGCCCCAGGTAGACCAGCAGCAGGCCATCGCGCCAGCTCATGGTGGCGAGCCGGCCCACCGGCTCCACCGCCAGGCCCAGCAGGCCGATCAGCCCCCCGCCGAGCCCCAGGCTCCAGAAGGTGCGCACCGCCGCCGAGGCGGGCAGCACGCCCCGGGTCAGGCCCCACTTGCTGAGCACCGGATAGAGCGCCGAGCACAGGCAGCCGAGGAAGAACACCGCCTCGCCCACCCCGAAGCGCAGCGCGCCCCCGCGCTCCAGGGCCTCGGCGACGGCCAGCCCCAGGGCCCCCGTCGCGCCCAGGGCGAGGATCGCCGGCAGTCGCCAGGCCAGCCGCTCGACGCCGGCCCCCAGCCCCAGGCCGTAGGCGAGAAATGGCACCGTCACGTAGAGCGTGGCCATGGACAGCGCCGTGGCGTGGTGCGCCGCCCAGAACATGGCGCCGAAGAAGCCGGCCAGGCACAGCCCCATGGCGGCGAACAGCGGCAGCGTCCGCCAGCCTGGCCAGGCATCCGGCACCCGGCGAACCAGCCACCACAGGCCCAGGCAGGCGATGGCGAAGCGCAGCGCGGTGAGCGAGAGCGGCGGCAGCGCGCTCATCAGCCCCACGGCGGGGAACGACAGCCCCACCAGTGACGCCCACAGCAGCATGCCCAGATGGGCGGTGCGGACCGTCGGCGCCTCGCCGCTCAATTTTCCCAGACGATCTGCAGCGACTCCTTGCCGGCCATGCGCTCCAGGTGGCTCGCCACCACGCCCTCGAGCTGGTCCAGCCCCTCCTCGTCGAGGGCCTCGACGGCCACGTGCAGCCTGCCGGGCTCGGCCCGCATCAGGCAGCTGCCCGCCTCGAAGGTGACCCGCCCCTCGCTGCCCTGCTGCTCCACCTCGAGCTTGTGGGCCCAGTGCTTGCACAGCCGGGTGATCAACTTGTCGCCGGACTCGGTAGCGATCTCGGCACGTGAAATCGGCATGGTGGTCTCCGCTTTCCTTGAAGGTGAGTCTCCAGCCTATGACGAGCGTCCCCCGGAGCGCCAGGGTGCGACCCGCGCCGGGCGCTCCGGGGGCGCCCCGAGTCGAACCCGGCCGGACGGTGGGGCTATGCTCATCCCTGAGGGACCCGTTCACCCGCGAGGAGGGACGCCGCGATGATCGTCAACTGCGTGGCCTACGAGCAGGGGCGCCGACTGCGCGATATCCAGCCGGCGGACGTCGCCGATTACATGGCGCGACCCAACTGCTTCGTGTGGGTGGCCCTGCACGACCCCGACGAGCGGGAGCTGGCGCCCTTCGAAGCCGTCTTCGACCTGCACGAACTGGCCGTCGAGGACGCCCTGCACGGCGACCAGCGCCCCAAGGTCGAGGAGTACGGCGAGGCGCTGTTCGTCACCATGCACATGATCACGGTCGTCGACGGGGAACTCGTCTCCGGCCAGGTCGCGGTGTTCGCCGGCCCCGGCTACGTGCTCTCGGTGCGCCAGCATCCCGGCCAGGGCTTCGCCGGGGTGCGCAAGCGCTGCGAGCACGAGCCGGAACTCCTGCAGCAGGGTCCCTCCTTCGTGCTCTATGCGCTGATGGACGTGATCGTCGACCGCTACTTCCCGGTGATCGAGACGCTGGAGGCCGAACTCGAGAGCATCGAGGACCAGATCTTCGTCCGCGGCACCGCCCGCTCGAGCCTCGAGCGCCTCTACCAGCTCAAGCGCCAGACCATGCAAGTCAAGCACGCCGTGACCCCGCTGGCCGAGGCCAGCGCCCACCTCTTCGGCGGCCGGGTGCCGGCGCTGTGTCTCGACACCCAGGAATACTTCCGCGACGTCTACGATCACCTGCACCGCCTCGAGATGGCGGTGGACACCGTGCGCGAGACCATCATCACGGCGATCCAGGTCAACCTGTCGATGGTGGCCATCGACGAGAGCGAGGTGCACAAGCGCCTGGCCGCCTGGGCGGCGATCTTCGCCGTGGCCACCATCCTGGCCGGCGTGTGGGGCATGAACTTCGCCCATATGCCGGAACTCGACTGGCGCTTCGGCTACCCCGTGGCGCTGCTGCTGATGGGCCTGGCCTGCGGCGGGCTGTACCGGCGCTTCCGGCGCACCGGCTGGCTGTAACCCTGGGCTGCCGCCTCGACGCCGTCCGGCGATTCGGTCATACTGGCCGCCGCCTGCGAATAGGAATGATACGCAAAGCGTATCGTGTCCGGCTTGCGCCTTGCCTGCCGTCGACTCGCACGGCCGCGCGCGTCATGTGACACGGAAGGCGGCACCGATGATCCGCCTGCGCCAACGCCTCGCATCACGCAGAGACCCATCAACGAGTACGACATCCACACATGCATACCCTCCTGCTCAGAGCCCTCGGTGGCACGGCCATCGCCCTCGGTTCCACGGCCGCCCTGGCCGAGGAGATCACCGTGACCGATGTCGCCGGCCGCGAAGTCACCGTCGATGCCCCCGTGGAACGCATGATCCTCGGCGAGGGTCGCCAGATCTACCTGCTCGGCGCGCTGCAACCGGAAGACCCGTTCGCCAATGTGGTGGGCTGGCGCGAGGACTTCTCCCAGGCCGACCCGGACAACTACGCCCGCTACGCCGCCAGGTTCCCCGAGCTGAAGGAGCTGCCGACCTTCGGTGGCTTCAAGGACGGCACCTTCGACGTCGAGCAGGCCGCCGCCCTGCAGCCGGATGTGGTGCTGATGAACCTCGAAGCCAGGGCCGCCACCGAGGAGGCGGCCTACGACGACAAGCTGGCCGAGCTCGGCATCCCGATCGTCTACGTGGACTTCCGCGAGGACCCGCTCGCGCACACCGTCCCGTCCATGCGCCTGATGGGTGAACTGCTGGGCGAGGAGGCGGATGCCGAGGCCTTCATCGACTTCTCCGAGGCCCAGATGGCTCGCGTCACCGAGACGATCGCCGCCGCCGACCCGGAGCGTCCGAAGGTCTTCGTCGACCGGGCGGGTGGCTATTCCGAGGACTGCTGCATGAGCTTCGGGCCCGGCAACTTCGGCGAGTATGTCGAGATCGCCGGAGGCTCCAATATCGCCGACGGCATCATCCCCAACACCTTCGGCTCGCTGAACCCCGAGCAGATCATCGCCGCCGACCCCGACCACGTGGTGGTCACCGGGGGCAACTGGGAAGCCTACGTGCCCGGCGGGGCCTGGGTCGGCGTGGGGCCGGGCGCCGACAGGGACGCCGCCCGTGCCAAGCTCCAGGCGCTGACCGAGCGCACCGCCATGACCGGCATCGGCGCCGTCGAGACCGGCGACTTCCACGCCATCTGGCACCAGTTCTACAACAGCCCCTACTACTTCGTCGCCGTGCAGCAGCTGGCCAAGTGGCTGCACCCGGAACTGTTCGACGATCTCGATCCCGAGGCCACCATGCAGACCCTGCACGAGCGCTTCCTGCCGGTGGACTACGAGCCCGGCTACTGGATCTCGCTGAATGAGCACTGAGCTGACCACCGGCACCGCCGCCTCCCGGGAGCGCGGCTTCTACCGCGCCCTGGTGATCCGGCGCCAGCTGATCCTCGCCGGGCTCACGCTGGCGCTGGGGCTGAGCCTGTGTGTCGACCTGGCGCTCGGGCCCGCGCGCTTCGGCCTGGGCGAGGTGATCGCCGCGCTGGTCACGCCCGATGCGGTGAGCCAGCAGGCCAGGGTGATCCTCTGGGACATCCGCATGCCCGTGGCACTGATGGCGCTGGTGGTCGGCGCCAGCCTGTCGATCGCCGGCGCCCAGATGCAGACCATCCTCAGCAATCCCCTGGCCAGCCCCTTCACGCTGGGCATCTCGGCCGGGGCGAGCTTCGGCGCCGCCCTGGCGCTGGCCTTCGGCGTGGTGCTGGTGCCCGCGGCGGTCGATTACGTCATCCCGCTCAACGCCTTCGTCATGGCCATGCTGACCGCCTTCGCCATCCATGCGCTGAGCATGCGGCGCGGCGTGACCATCGAGACCATCGTGCTGCTGGGCATCGCCATGGTGTTCATCTTCAACGCGCTGATGGCGCTGATCCAGTTCTTCGCCAGCCAGCAGGCCGTGGCCGCGGTGGTGTTCTGGACCATGGGCAGCCTGACCAAGGCGACCTGGCCCAAGCTGTGGATCGCCCTCGGCGTGCTGGTGAGCGTCCTGCCGCTGCTCGCCCGCCACGGCTGGGCGCTCACCGCCATGCGCCTGGGCGACGCCAAGGCCGAGAGCCTGGGGGTGAAGCCGCGCGCGCTGCGCCTCGAGGTGCTGGTGCTGGTCTCGCTGCTGGCCGCCATCGCCGTGGCCTTCGTCGGCACCATCGGCTTCATCGGCCTGGTCGGGCCGCATATCGCGCGCCTGCTGGTGGGCGAGGATCAGCGTTTCTTCCTGCCCGGCTCGGCGCTGTGCGGGGCCCTGATCCTCTCCGTCGGTTCGGTGCTGTCGAAGGTCATCCTGCCCGGCACCATCATCCCCATCGGCATCATCACCTCGCTGGTGGGGATCCCCTTCTTCCTGTTCCTCGTCCTCAGTCACAAGAAGGCCTCATGGTAACCCTCACCCTCGACCGCCTCTCGGCCCGCTACGGGCGGCGCCGGATCCTCAGCGAGATCACCACGCCCGCCTTCGCGGGCGGCCAGGTGGTGGCCCTGCTCGGCCCCAACGCCGCCGGCAAGTCGACCCTGTTCCGGCGCATCCTCGGGCTGCTCGACGGCGACGGCGAGGCCCGCATCGGCGGCGCGACCGCCGAGCGTCCGGTGGCCTACATGCCCCAGGACACCGGCGCCAACGCGGTGCTGACGGTCTACGAGTCGGTGCTGCTGGCGCGCATGCAGGGGCGCAGCCTGAAGGTCCGGGACGAGGACCTGGGCGAGGTCGAGCGCGCCCTGGGGGACCTGGGGATCGCCGAGCTCGGCGAGCGCGACATCGGCGATCTCAGCGGCGGGCAGCGACAGCTGGTGAGTGCGGCGCAGGCGCTGGTGCAGGCCCCCGAGATCCTGCTCCTCGACGAGCCCACCTCGGCGCTGGACCTGTATCGCCAGATCAGCCTGCTGTCGATCCTGCGACGGCTGGCCCGCGAGCGGCAGATGCTGGTCATCGCGGCCCTGCACGACCTGGGCCACGCGCTGCGCTTCACCGACCAGGCCATGGTGCTCGAGAGCGGCCGGCTGGCGGCCTGCGGGCCGACCGAGCGGGTGGTCACCCCCGAGCTGCTGCGTCGCGTCTACCGGGTGGACGCCCGCATCGAGCCCTGCTCGCGGGGCCGCCCCCAGCTCATCGTCGAAGAAGCCGTCTAGGAGCGCATTGCAAACGCCGGACGAGATGAGCGCCGGGGGCGCTTACCTCCCTTGCCCGGCGTTGACAGACGCCCTGGGCCCTCGCCGCCCTTCGAGCGCCGCCAGCCCGGCCCCGCCGAGCACCAGCGGCAGGGCCAGCAGGAACCCGCTGGAGAGCGGCAGCCCGAAGATCAACAGGTCCGCCAGCACCGGCCAGATCAGCGCCACATACTCGAACGGCGCCAGGCGCGAGACCTCGGCATAGCGCAGCGCCAGGGTCATGCAGATATGCGCCGCGCCACCGAACAGGCCCGAGAGGATCAGCAGCCCCAGCGTCGGCCCCGACACGCCCACCCAGCCCAGCGGCAGGGTGGCCAGGCCCGCCAGCGCCGTGACCAGCACGAAGTAGAAGGCGATGGAGGCCGCCGTCTCGGTGCGCGAGATGCGCCGCACCGTGACCAGCGCCCCCGCCGTCAGCAGCGCGGCGAGGATGCCCAGCGCATAGCCCAGCACGCGCCCCTGGTCCTGAGCACTGCCCAGATCGGGCACCACCAGCACCGCCACCCCCGCCAGCACCAGGGCGAACGCCGCCGCCCGATGCCGGGTAAAGCGCTCGCCCAGCAGCAGCACGCCGCCCACCGCCATGGCCACCGGGGCCAGCTGCGCCAGCAGCGTCGCCTCGGCCACCGGCAACCGCGCCACCGCCGCGAAGGAGGCGAACATCGCCGCCGCGCCCAGCCCCGAGCGCACGAGATGGCCAAGCGGGCGCCGCGTGGCCAGGGCCCGAGGAAACTCCCGCCGCCAGGTCATGAACACCACGATGGGCAGCAGCGCGAAGGCCGAGCGGAAGAACACGGTCTGTCCCAGCGGCACCTCGGTGCTCACCGCCTTGACGCACACCATCATCCCGGTGAACAGAATGCCCGACAGCAGCCGGAGCAGGATGCCGGCCAGCGGCCGATCCGTGACGTCGTTCATGCGTGTCCTTGTCTAGATCCGAGTGAGAAAGGGCGTCGTCGCCCTCATCGTGAAGCCATGGCACCACCTGGCTCGACTGGCAGCGCCACGGAGCCCGTCGCCGGGCGTCGGCGCGGCGCCGGCATCGCGTTCGGGAACCAGGACTTCCGGGGGCGGGGCTCACGCCATCCGCTCGCTGAGCCCCGGAGTGCGCGTCGAACGCGCCATGATACACGCTCACCAGGAATGATTCCCATCCCCGGCAGGATCGAAGGCGCCCGACAGCGTCCATCGGTCGCGCCCGAACGCCGCGCGAAATGACAGCACCTGCCTGAGCACGCTACCTTGTCCCCGCATCATGGCAGGGGCAGGGAGAACGGATGAACAGCCGGCTGGATGGACGATTGGAATGCCTCAAGCATCTCCGCACGGGAAGCCCTTTCAACAAGCCCTGCCTGTTACTGGCGTTCCTCTGCGAGATCCAGAGCGGTCATGTCGTCTCGCCCCGCGTCGCCCTCGACACTCGACTGATTGCCCGCTATCACGATCTCTATGAAATCGTTACCGGCGAGCGCCAGAAGGCCAACCCCTGGCTTCCTCTCTGGCATCTACGCAACGACCAGGGGCCTTCGGGGCCACTCTGGTCACCGGATTATGTCGCTGAACTGGCGCCTGTCGCGGATCGGCTCGGCCAGCCGAAGTCCATGAACAAGCTCCTGGAGCGCTTCTCTTCCGCCCGGCTCGACGGCGAGCTGTTTACCGCCTTGCTGGATAGCGTCCTCGCTCGGCAGGCCTGCGCACTCCTGACTCACCAGTACCTTGACATCGACACTCCGACGCTGGAACGCCTGACGGAGTATCTCGAGACCGCGCTGGTCAGCGGTGACTACCAGCGTCACCCGGATCGACTCGCTTCAGGCGTCGCGGAAGCCGGCTCGCAATCCGCCCGCTCCGCCGCCTTCCGGACCCTGGTGCTGGAGGCCTACGACTATCGCTGTGCGGCCAGCCGGCTGCGCTATATCACACCCGACTATCGTTACCTGGTGGAAGCCGCCCACCTGATCCCCTTCGCCGTCAGCCAGGACGACCGCCCTTCAAATGGCCTGGCCCTCACGCCCAACCTGCACTGGGCCATGGACAACCAGCTGATCGCCCCGGGCCCGGACCTTTGCTGGCATGTCAGCCCTGCGGTGGACCGCCTGGTGCCTGACAATGATTGGCTCTGCCGGCTCGACCGCCAATCGCTGGTGCTGCCTGGAGACCCCCGCTGGCGGCCCGACGCCGAGGCACTGGCCTGGCGAATGGAGCATCTGCAACGCTGACCCGGGCACGACAAGGCCCCGCCTCCTTGCGGAGCGCGGGGCCCTGGCGTGTCGACGAGGCGAGCCCTAGGGCTTCATGTCCTCGAAGAACTTCTTCACGCCGTCGAAGAAGCTGGTCTTCTTCGGCGAGTGATGGCTGTTGCTGCCCTCCAGGCTCTCCTGGAAGCGGCGCAGCAGCTCCTTCTGCTCCTCGGCCAGCTTGACCGGGGTCTCGACCACCACGCGGCACAGCAGGTCCCCCGGGGGACCGCCGCGTACCGGCTTCACGCCCTTGCCCTTGAGGCGGAACATCTTGCCGGTCTGGGTCTCGGGCGGGATCTTCAGCTTGACCCGGCCATCCAGGGTCGGCACCTCGAGCTCGCCGCCCAGCGCCGCGTCGACGAAGTTGATCGGCACCTCGCACTGCAGGTGGCGGCCTTCGCGCTCGAAGATATGGTGCGGCTTGATGGCCACCTGGACGTAGAGGTCCCCGGGCGGGCCGCCGTTGATCCCGGCCTCGCCCTCGGCGTTGAGGCGAATGCGGTCGCCGGTGTCGACGCCCGCCGGAATCTTCACCGAGAGGGTGCGGGTCTCGCGCACCCGGCCCTCGCCGTGGCACTTGTGGCACGGCACCTTGATGTGCTGGCCGCTGCCGTGGCAGGTCGGGCAGGTCTGCTGCACGGCGAAGAAGCCCTGCTGCATGCGCACCTGGCCGTGGCCGCTACAGGTCGGGCAGGTCTCCTTGCTGGAGCCCGGCTCGGCGCCGTTGCCGTCGCAGCGCTCGCACTCGACATGCCGCGGCACGCGGATGTCCACGCTGGTGCCGGACACCGCATCCTCGAGGTCGAGCTCGAGGTTGTAGCGCAGGTCGCTGCCGCGCTGCGGGGCGTTGGGATGGCGCCGCGCACCGCCGCCGCCGAAGATGTCGCCGAAGACATCCCCGAAGATATCGCTGAAGCCGCCGGCCCCGGCGCCACCGAAGCCGCCGGCCCCGGCCTGGCCGTCGACGCCGGCATGGCCGAACTGATCGTAGGCCGCACGCTTCTCGCTGTCGGCCAGGACCTCGTAGGCCTCGGAGACCTCGCGGAACTTCTCCGCCGCGGTCTCGTCCTCCGGATTGCGGTCCGGGTGGAACTTCTGGGCCAGGCGTCGATAGGCCTTCTTGATGTCCTTCTGATCGGCCCCGCGCTCGACGCCCAGGATCTCGTAGTAGTCACGCTTGGACATGTGTCTGTCCGCCTCCGTAGCGACTCTGCGGAAACACCAACGCGGGAGTCGTGCCCCCGCGCTGGCGTCATCCGTGCTTCAGACGTCGTGGTTACTGCTTCTTCTGGTCGTCGTTGACTTCCTCGTACTCGGCGTCGACCACGTCGTCTTCCTGCTTGGCACCGGCCTCGCTGCCGGCCTCGGCGCCCTGGGTGGCCTCGCCCTGCTCGGCGTACATCTTCTGCGCCAGGTTGCCGGAGGCCTCGGTCAGCGTGTCGAGCTTGGCCTGGATGTCGTCCTTGTCGTCGCCCTTGAGGGCTTCCTCGAGCTCGGACGCGGCGCTCTCGATGGCCTGCTTCTCCTCGTCGCTGGCCTTGTCGCCGGCTTCCTCGAGGGTCTTGCGGGCGGCGTGGACCATGCCGTCGGCCTGGTTGCGCAGCTGTACCAGCTCCTCGAACTTCTTGTCCTCGTCGGCGTGGGCCTCGGCGTCCTGGACCATCTGCTCGATCTCGTCCTCGGACAGGCCACTGGAGGCCTTGATGACGATCGACTGTTCCTTGCCGGTGGCCTTGTCCTTGGCGGACACGTGCAGGATGCCGTTGGCGTCCAGGTCGAAGGCGACCTCGATCTGCGGCACGCCGCGCGGCGCCGGCGGGATGTCGCTGAGGTCGAAGCGGCCGAGCGACTTGTTGCCGCTGGACTGCTTGCGCTCGCCCTGCAGCACGTGGATGGTCACGGCGGTCTGGTTGTCATCCGCGGTCGAGAAGGTCTGGGTCTTCTTGGTCGGGATGGTGGTGTTCTTCTCGATCAGCGGGGTCATCACGCCGCCCAGGGTCTCGATGCCCAGGGTCAGCGGGGTGACGTCGAGCAGCAGCACGTCCTTGACGTCACCGCCGAGCACGCCGCCCTGGATCGCCGCGCCCACAGCCACGGCCTCGTCCGGGTTGACGTCCTTGCGGGCGTCCTTGCCGAAGAACTCGGCGACCTTGGCCTGGACCATCGGCATGCGGGTCTGGCCGCCGACCAGGATGACGTCGTCGACCTCGGCGGCGGACAGGCCGGCGTCGGCCAGCGCGGTCTTGCACGGCCCCAGCGAGCGCTTGACCAGCTCCTCCACCAGCGACTCCAGCTTGGCCCGGGTCACCTTGACGTTGAGGTGCTTGGGCCCGGTGTTGTCGGCGGTGATATAGGGCAGGTTGACCTCGGTCTGCTGCGCGCTGGACAGCTCGATCTTGGCCTTCTCGGCGGCTTCCTTGAGGCGCTGCATGGCCAGGTTGTCGCCGGACAGGTCGATGCCGCTGTCGGCCTTGAACTGATCGACGAGGTAGTTGATCAGCTTCATGTCGAAGTCTTCGCCGCCCAGGAAGGTGTCGCCGTTGGTGGCCAGCACCTCGAACTGGGTCTCGCCCTCGACATCGGCCACCTCGATGAGGGAGATGTCGAAGGTACCGCCGCCCAGGTCGTAGACCGCGATGGTCTTGTCGCCGCGCGACTTGTCCATGCCGTAGGCCAGCGCCGCCGCGGTCGGCTCGTTGATGATGCGCTTGACCTCGAGGCCGGCGATGCGGCCGGCGTCCTTGGTGGCCTGACGCTGGCTGTCGTTGAAGTAGGCCGGCACGGTGATGACCGCCTCGGTGACGGTCTCGCCCAGGTAGTCTTCCGCGGTCTTCTTCATCTTCTTCAGGACTTCGGCGCTGACCTGGGGCGGTGCCAGCTTGTTGCCCTTGACCTCGACCCAGGCGTCGCCGTTGTCGGCCTCGGTGATGGTGTAGGGCACCATCTTGATGTCCTTCTGTACCACGTCGTCCTTGAAGCGACGACCGATCAGGCGCTTGATCGCGTACAGGGTGTTCTGGGGATTGGTCACCGCCTGGCGCTTGGCCGCCTGGCCCACCAGTGTCTCGCCATCCTCGGTGTAGGCGATGATGGACGGGGTAGTACGCGCGCCCTCGGCGTTCTCGATCACCTTGGCGCTGTCGCCGTCCAGCACGGCCACGCAGGAGTTGGTGGTCCCCAGGTCAATACCGATGATGCGTCCCATAGGAAATCCTCGAAATTGCGTTGCAGATTCGTCGTATGCGGCGTTTGCCGCGGGGTTGCCGTCTATCTGGGGGCCCTCGACGTCTTTTCAAGACCCCGGGCCGCCTTTGTGTGCGAAAGAGTGCGCGCGACTCAGCCGGCGGCCTGGCTGACCACCACCATGGCCGGGCGTACCAGGCGACCGTTGAGCAGGTAGCCCTTCTGCATCACCTCCATGACGGTGTTGGGCTCCAGCTCGGGGTTGGGCACCATCGCCATGGCCTCGTGGTACTGGGGATCGAAGGGCTCGCCGTGGGGCTCGACCTCCTCGACGCCGAACTTGCCGAGCACGTCGCGCTGCATCTTGAGGGTCATCGAGACGCCCTCGCGATGCGCCTCGGTGGCGTCCTCGCCCATGGCCTCGAGGGCCTTCTCCAGGCTGTCGACCACCGGCAGCAGCTCCTTGACGAACTTCTCCAGGGCGAACTTGCGCGCCTTCTCGGTTTCCTGCTCGGCGCGGCGCCGCACGTTCTGGGCCTCGGCCGCGGTGCGCATCGCCTGGTCCTTGGTCTCGGCCAGCGTCTGCTCGAGCTCCTCGACCCGGGCGGCCAGCACCTCGGCCTCGGGGTTCTCGGCGAGCTCGGCGGCTTCCTCGGCGACGTCCTCCACCTCGCCCTCGACGGTCTCCGGCTCGACCTGGGCGTCGGCCTCCTCTTGCTGACGAGCGAGCTCGTCGTCCAGCGGGGTCTGCGAGTCTTTGGCCATGCGTCTCTCCTGAATGGCAACCGGCGGCCACGGGGCCGCCTGCAGGACTGAATGTCGATGTTGAATCGGTGATGCGGGGTATATGGGGCTGGCCGCGCCGAACTCAAGGCGTGCGAGGTCGGCGATTCGGCGCGTGCGTTGTTGCGCCCCCTGAACTACTGTATAAACGCACAAGGCATTGGATGAATAACCAGTAGATTCGGACAGGCCCCGGGGAGGCATCATGCTGACAGAGCTCGCCATTCGTGACTTCGCCATCGTCGACCACCTCGAGCTCGAGCTCGCCGGCGGCATGACCGCCATTACCGGCGAGACCGGGGCCGGCAAGTCCATCCTGCTCGGCGCCCTGGGCCTGTGCCTGGGCGAGCGCGCCGATGCCGGCAGCGTGCGCCACGACGCCGAACGCGCCGACGTGAGCGCGCGCTTCGACATCGCCGCCCTGCCCGCCGCCCGGGCCTGGCTGGCCGAGCGCGAGCTGCCCGCCGACGACTGCCTGCTGCGCCGGGTGGTGACCCGCGCCGGCCGCTCCAAGGCCTGGATCAATGGCCAGCCCGCCACGGTGGCCGACCTCAAGGCGCTGGGCGCCCACCTCATCGAGATCCACGGCCAGCATGCCCACCAGGCCCTGCTCGGCGAGGACACCCACCTGCGGCTGCTCGATGACTTCGCCGGCCACGGCGAGGCGGTGGTGGAGCTGGCCGAGACCTTCCGCGCCTGGCGCGAGGCCCGCCGTCGCCTCAAGCGCCTGGCCGAGGACGGCGACGAGGTGCGCGCCCGCCGCCAGCTGCTGCGCTACCAGGTCGAGGAACTCGACCAGCTGGCCCTGGCCGAGGACGAGCTCGGCGGGCTCGAGGCGGAGCAGGAGGAACTGGCCCACGCCGAGGAGCGCCTGCGCGAGGCCCAGTTCGCCGTGGAGTGCTGCGATGGTGAGCAGGGCGGCGCCCTGCCGCTGCTGAACCAGGCGGTGAGCCGCCTCTCGGCGCTGCCCGGCAGCGAGCGGGGCGCGCTGGCCGAGGTCCTGTCCATGCTCGGTGATGCCTGCATCCAGGTCGAGGAGGCGGGCCGCGAGCTCACCCACTTCGCCGCCGGCGTGGAACTGGACCCGCAGCGCCTGGCCTGGGTGGAGGAGCGCCTCGGCGAGGTCCACCGCATCGCCCGCAAGCACCATGTGCCGCCCGACGAGCTGCCGGCGCTGCATCGCCGCCTGGGCGAGGAGCTCGCCGAGCTGGACGGCGGCGACGGCGACCTCGAGGCGCTGTCCGCAGAGGTCGAGTCCCTCGAGACCCGCTGGCGGGAGCAGGCCGAGGCGGTGAGCGCCGCGCGCCGTAGCGCCGCCCGGCGCTTCGGCGAGGCCGTCCAGGCGCAGCTGGCCTTCCTGGCCATGGGCAAGGCGACCTTCGAGGTGGCGCTGGCCGCCCGCGAGGCCCCGGCGCCGGAAGGGCTCGACCGGGTGCGCTTCCTGATCAGCGCCAACCCCGGCCAGCCGGCCCGCCCGCTGGCCAAGGTCGCCTCCGGCGGCGAGCTCTCGCGGATCAGCCTGGCCATCCAGGTGGTGGCGGCCCAGCACTCCACCATCCCCAGCCTGGTCTTCGACGAGGTCGACGTCGGCGTCTCCGGGGCCACCGCCGAGATCGTCGGCCAGCTGCTGCGCCGCCTCGGCGCCGAGGGCCAGGTGCTGACCGTGACCCACCTGCCCCAGGTGGCGGCCCAGGCCCACCAGCACCTGCATATCGCCAAGCAGGCCAAGCAGGACACCACCCTCACCCGCATGGCGCTGCTCGACGAGGCCGGCCGGGTCGGCGAGCTGGCCCGCATGCTGGGGGGCATGACGCTCACCGACCAGACCCTGGCCCACGCCCGGGAGATGCTCGACGCCAGCCAGCGTGCCCACCACTAGGACGGCCGGCGTGACCCGCCACCACGACGAGGGCCCCGATCCGATGGATCGGGGCCCTCGTGGGTCATGCCTGGTGGACGGTCACTTCTTGGCAGAGGGATCCTGGCGGGTCGCCTGGGAGCCCTTGGGCCGCACATAGAGCACCAGCGCATGGTCGACGAGCTCGTAGCCATGCTCCTCGGCGATCTCCTGCTGGCGACGCTCGATGGTGTCATCGAAGAACTCGATGATCTCGCCGCTGTCCAGGCACACCATGTGGTCGTGGTGCTCTTCCTGGGTCAGCTCGAAGACGGCGTGGCCGCCATCGAAGTTGTGGCGGGTCACCAGGCCGGCGGTCTCGAACTGGGTGAGCACGCGATAGACGGTGGCCAGTCCCACATCCTCGCCGGCATCCAGCAGGGTCTTGTAGACATCCTCGGCGCTCAGGTGGTGCTGGTCGGTGGCATTCTCGAGGATATGCAGGATCTTGACGCGCGGCAGGGTCACTTTCAGACCGGCCTTGCGGAGTTCGTGATTCTGGTCGGCCATGGTTGCTCTTCGCAGTATCGGGTAGGGTCGGTTATGATCGACCGAAACCACGATAGTGAAGAACAGGCGCAAATGCAAAAGCTGACCAGAATCGTCACCCTTTCCGTCGCCCTGATCCTGACCAGCGGCTGCAGCTACTTCGGCGTGTACAAGCGCGACCTGGCCCAGGGCAACCTGGTGACCCCCTCGATGACCGAGCAACTGCGCCCCGGCATGACTCGCCAGCAGGTCGTCGACCTGATGGGCAGTCCGCTGCTCCAGGCCCCCTTCGACGCCAACCAGTGGGACTACCTGTACCGCCTCGACGAGGCCTACGGCGACGTCGAGCAGCGCCGCCTGACCCTGACCTTCGACGGCAATCGCCTGGTGGACATCGAGCGCGAGGGCGACTTCTCGCGTCCGCCGTCGCTGATCACCGGGCGCGGCATCGGCCCCGACGGGGACAGCGGCGCCCGCGGCAACGTCCTCGAGGCCCTCCCCCTCGACGAGCAGTGACCCCGCTCGCGCTCAGCGCCCCTTGCCGGCGTCGCGGGCCGCCCTGGCGGCCCGCGCGGCCTTGGGGTCGATCTTGAGCGGCCGGTAGACCTCCACCCGATCGCCCTCGCGCAGTGGCTGTCGCTCCGGGTCGCGCAGCGCCTTGCCGAAGATCCCCAGATCGGCCTCGCGGAAACTGGCCGGCGCCACCTCGGGGAAGTGCTCCTCGAGGCGGGCCAGGACCACCGCCTGGCGGGCGGTGGTGCCCTCGGGCACCGTCAGCTCGACGATGCGCTGGCGGTGCGGCAGGGCGAAGGCCACCTCGACCCGCAGGAGGGTCGGCGGCTCAGCGGCCATAGAGCTCGTCGGCACGCCGGGTGAAGGAATCCACCAGCTGCCCGGCGACCTGCTGGAAGAGCTTGCCGAAGGCCATGCCGAGCAGCCGGCTGGCGAACTCGAATTCCATCTCCAGGCTGACCTTGCAGGCATCCTCGCCCATCGGCAGGAACAGCCAGCGACCGCGCAGGCGCTTGAAGGGGCCGTTGACCAGCGACAGCTCGATACGCTCGGGCTCGTGCAGGTCGTTGCGAGTGGTGAAGCTCTGCTCGATGCCGGCCCGCCCGAGGGTCATCTCGCCGACCAGGTGCGCCGAGTCCCGCTCGAGCAGCCGGGCACGCCGACAGCCCGGCAGGAACTCCGGGTAGCGTTCGAAATCATTGACCAGATCGAACATTTCCTGGGGGGTGTGCCGCACCAGGGCGGACCGATTGACCGTTGGCATTGACCTCTCCGCTGACTTCAAGGGGCCCAGGGCGTATCATGAGCGGTTATTTCGGCCTTGAATGGTATCACGCTTCCCCCCATATCGGAGGGGCAGGCCGCCACCGGCAAGACAGCACACGAGGTTCCATGGCCAACAAGAAAGGCAAGGGCAAGGGTCCCGGCAACAACGTCATCGCCCTGAACAAGAAGGCGCGTTTCGAGTACCACATCGACGAGACCTTCGAGGCCGGCCTGGCGCTGGCCGGCTGGGAGGTCAAGAGCATGCGGGCCGGCAAGGCGCAGCTCACCGACACCTATATCCTGGTCAAGAACGGCGAGGCCTGGTTGCTCGGCAGCCATATCACGCCGCTCAACACCGCCAGCACCCATGAGGTGGCCGACCCGACCCGGACCCGCAAGCTGCTGCTGCACCGCAAGGAGATCGCCAGGATCTTCTCGCGCACCCAGGACAAGGGCCACACCTGCGTGCCGCTCAAGATCTACTGGAAGGGCAACCTGGTGAAGTGCGAGCTGGCGCTGGTCACCGGCAAGAAGCTGCACGACAAGCGCGCCACCGAGAAGGATCGCGACTGGCAGCGGCAGAAGGGCCGGATCATGCGCGAACAAAACAAGGGATGAGGTGTCACAAGGTCGGCCATCCTGATAAGATGGCGATGTAACGGGGGCGACATGGTTTCGACGCCGATGACAACCCCTGAGGTGCATGCCGAGAGCGTGATGTATCTCGTAAATCCAACATCACGATTAAATAGTCGCAAACGACGACAACTACGCTCAGGGCGCGCTGGCAGCTTAAACGCCGCTAGCTTCTAGTCCGGCCCCGAAGTGATGTGCCCATTCATCACCGACGGGATACGAGCCAAGACTGATGGGATCGCGGCTGGCTTCGTCCTCGCGTCAGCCGTTAAAACTTTGAGGAATCGCGTCGCTGGATCCTGCCCGTCGGAGCCAGAGGCGTTAAAGCAAATGACGGAACTAAGCATGTAGAGCCGATGGGCGAGTGTCGGCGGACGCGGGTTCAATTCCCGCCGCCTCCACCAAACCTAGGTTTCAGGACTTCCCAGGAAGCACCAGAAACCGCATGAACAGGGGCCTCCGGGCCCCTTTCTTGTGTTCAGGACATCCCACCACATCCTTTGACATACCCCCATGACTGGGGGTACATCTGGGGGTACAGCGTCGAATCCAGAACCTGATACCCCCAACTGCCTCGAATCCGCGCCATGCGGGGCTTTCCCAGCATACCCGCGGTTGATATGGGGGTACTGGAACTGGGGTGACAGCCCAGGCCTGCAGCGAGGTACCCCCGTGAGCCGCCAGACCAACAAGCTGACTGCCACCGCCGTCAAAATGGCCAAGCCGCAAGCCAAGACCACTAAACTTGCCGACGGCGGCGGCCTCTACCTGGAAGTTCGGACGAACGGCAGCAAGTACTGGCGGATGAAGTATCGCTTTGCCGGGAAGGAGAAGCTCCTGGCCATCGGCACCTATCCCGAGGTCTCCCTGGCAGCTGCCCGCAAGGCGCGTGACAATGCCAAGCAGCAGCTTTCCGAGGGTATTGACCCAAGCATGGCCAAACAGCTTGAGCGCCATCTGGGTGAGCAAATCGCGGCCAATACGTTTCAGCTGGTGGCTCAGGAGTGGCTGGAGCGGGTTCATCAGCACGAGGTCGTGCCGGATCACTACCAGCGAAACAGGCGGAGGCTGGAGCGTGATGCCTTCCCGATTATCGGCAAGCGTCCTATCGCCGAGATCACCTCCCCCGAACTGCTAGCCTGCCTTCGCCGCATCGAGGAGCGCGGCCATATCGAAACCGCCCATCGAGTGAAGACGCTGTGCGGCCAGGTCTTCCGCTACGGCATCTCAACCGGACGCGTCGAGCGCGACCCGACACCGGACCTGCGCGGTGCCCTGCGGCCCAGCAAGACCAAGCACTACGCTGCCCTGACCGATCCCAAAGAAGTGGCAGGGCTTCTTCGTGCCATCGACGGCTACGGCGGCCAACCCACTACCACCGCTGCCTTGAAGCTAGCCCCCTTGGTCTTCACGCGCCCCGGCGAATTGCGCCAGGCGCGGTGGGCTGACATTGACCTCGAGGAGGCTACTTGGACTTTCCACGCCAGCAAGACCGGCCAGGCGCATATCGTGCCGCTGCCGACTCAGGCCGTGGCGATCCTGCGCGATCTTTATGGCCTGACCGGGCGCACCGAGTATCTCTTTCCTGGCATCCGCAGCAGCAAGCGCCCGATGAGCAATGCGACGATCAAGGCTGCGCTCGACCGCATGGGCTTCAAGGGCGAGATGACAGCACACGGCTTCCGCGCGATGGCGCGCACGATCCTCGCCGAGCGACTTAACTACCCCGAGCACTACATTGAGCAGCAGTTGGCCCACACGGTGAAGGACAGCAACGGTCGCGCCTACAACCGGACCCAGTATCTAGAACAGCGCCGGAAGATGCTGCAATCATGGGCTGATTATCTAGACAAGCTAAGAGAGGATAGCACGGCATCTTAGAAAACAACTCATTACAATGCTTGAGTACGACCACAGAGAAACTCTTCCTAGGCTTTGTCGAAAAATTTCAATGCAGTCTAACATATTACAAGCCTGCACAGAGGACGCATGGCAAGATACTATGAGATCTACGACTATGACTGGACTTTGATCGTATATATCGCCCCGACAGCGTCACAGACATTCGAACCATGCGCGACTGATCTTACCCTTAACTTCTAATGACACAGCTAACGAGATCGGAGACTTTTATCTCCATCGAATTCCGTCACAGCCATTAAAGCTTTTCAGAAAGATCAGCCATTAGTGAAGCCTTACTTCCCTGGCACCTTAGCCAAACTTCTTTACCGAATGTAAAGGCCCTGAATTAGCAGCTCCGCTCCCTGTTTGCCATCCATTCATCGACCTCATGTTCAACCCAAGCCACACATCGGTCTGAGATTTTGACAGGCCGAGGGAAGCCGCCGTTCTGGATGAGCCTATGCAGTGTGCTTTTACTAATAGCGCAGCGCGCGAGGACTTCATTCTTGCGAATCAACTTTGTCATATCCATGAACTCCCAGATTTCAGGTGAATTCCCGCTTCACCTCTAATACAGGGGTCATATCCGCAGGTTTGCGGTGGAAGGCTCTCAATGCTCGGCAATTTTTCTGGCCCAGCGCCCCTTTCAAACCCGTGAGGCCTTCGATAATGCCATCCGGTAGGGAATGGGCAATGGTTAAGAGGTTAACTTGGTGCTGTTAAAGCGATCTTCTCAAGGGCGGCTAGGCTGGTCGGATTGTTCTTCGCTATCAGCCCAAAAGTCTTCTAACATCCTTTTGATAACCTCTTGGCAGCACTTTTCCGAGGCCCCTGAACGCCCCACCATCATGCGAATGATTTGCTCCTGAGATAACGAACCTAACTCGTGCCGTCGCTGAAGCACTATTTCAACAAGGCGTCGAATTGTCTCTAAGTAAAAAGGATTCTGCTCCATGTCAATGGCGACCACCCCATTAGAGTCCCACCCAACATCAGCGTTACTACCTCTGGAAACGGGCATCCCCATAAGGGGAGGCTCACTATTGGGCTCACCTTGTGGTAGCCGATTTTCTGCTGCAACGGCACGACTCGGAATTCGACGGCGGCGCTCAGCCTTCGGTTTTTCGAGCTCATCAAAATACTTGTGCCCAACATCGCGAAAGAACCCTCGCCGCATATTCTCCTTAACTGGAAGCGAGGGGTTGGTCACAACACTCATTTTCCACTCCTTGTTGGCGAGCATCTCTTTTCCTGGAGTGAACCATAAATGCAGATGAGGGTATTTTTTGTCCAGATAAAGTACGCAGTAGTTGAGGCGCATCCCGACCTTGCCGAGATAGTCCTGAAACCAGTCGGCACACTCCTTTCTGAAGCGGTCAATCGTTTCCCGGGGAGTATCTTTTGTAAGGCTGGGGAGACTCGCAATAACAGTGCCCAACGCTGGCGCGTCAGACCGTATCTTGCGCTCAACCACCTTCCCGTTGCGGGTATTCATCCGATTCACGCACTTGCCCATAGTTGTCTCTATCCACGCCTGGTACTCCCTGATTGAGTCCCACTCCGTATCGATGGGGGTGACCTCAATGGCAGGGCTGTCCACGTGGCGGGAGTGGCTCGGGTCGCGGCGCCCCTCCGCCAGTACCGAGGCCAGGGTTCCTTTTCGCCGTGCTGAGCCCCGGGGGTACCCCTGCAGGCGTACAAACTGGTAGGTGGACATGCTCCCTCCTGTGACTGTCCCGATGAAGTCCATCGTAGCACCCCGGGGAGGCCCTTTTGGGAAGAGCTCAGCATGAGGGATCAATATCGCCCAGTGGAGGTTGTGCGCCCTCGTAACGCGTCATGATTCGTTACGCACAACAATACATTAGTGGTTTTAAATTCATCGTGATTGGATTTCAATACCATTGGGCAGATGAGGTCTTGATGCTACCAGACCGCTGAGAAGCGTCCGTGGTGGCCATTGTGAAGCTGTTCCACTGACTGGTGGTTTCTAATCGCCTTCGCAACGCTCAATGATTGGTAACGCGATACATTTCATTCGTGGTTGGAATCCAATGCTGTTGGATAGACGAGGCGTTAAGAAGTGGACCTAACCGTCTGAAGCACCCAATAGGCCATCGATGCTCTGATCGGATATCCATAGACGTCAGGCCGCCTGGGTCAGTGATTGATGGAAACACACCTGTCCGAGTGCACCCTCTTCCAATCCTCGATGGGACCACTCTCGGTTGTACCAAGTGAGTACTGCTCGCTTTCCGCACGAAAAAAACCGGGGCATGCACCGCAAAGTCGATTATTTGGCCCCTGTATAAAAGAAGAGCCCATGTGGAAGAGGTAAGAAGAGAGTATGAGTGCAAAGTTCTTCCTTCGGAAGCAAGATGTTATCGAGCGCTGCGCCATCAGCCCCAGCACACTGCACAGGCAGATCCAAGCTGGGCAATTCCCGGCACCAGTTCAGCTAGGACCACGTTCGGTAGCATGGTATGAAGATGAAATCGAGTGCTGGATCACCGCCAAGATGCAAGAGCGAGATCAACTAGCTGTAGTCATATAGGAGTCTATCCGCTGGTCAGGAAGGGACGGCCCTTACCCATCACGTAGGCCATTCGCCCGCGCAGCTGGCGCCGCTTGATGACCGAGGCTTCCTCCAGCACCTCCAGGAGAGAGGTCAGCACTGCCTGGGGGACGGGCAGGGCCTCCATGAGGTCCACCAGCGCCGGGGCGCATGCCTCGAGGCGATAGTAGCGAAGGGTGTCCACGACCGCCTGAGCACTGCGATAGGGCTCGACCACCGAGAGACCGTGTCCGCGAAGGGAAACCAGCAGTAGCGGAACGGGCACGCCGCCTTTCCGGCCATTGGGCGCGCGCTGGCGCAGGTGCTGGACGACTCGGGCTTTCCACTCCGGAGGGCTGGGGGCGATGAGCCATTCGTGGTCGAGGGGGATGGCCAGGCACCCGGGCATGTCACCTGAGAGAGGCTCCCGGTCGACAGGGGGTGTCGCTTCGGGGCCATGGGCCGCAGCGGAGCGCCGCAAGCTCTCCAGCTCCTCCTGGAGCTCGCCGGCGAGTGCCTGCAGGGCCTCCATGTCCAGCTGGTCCCGCTCCGCCTGCCAACGCGCCAGCAACGGGTCCTGCACATCGGCGATGTGGGTATCCCCCGTGCCCTGGGGTGGAACCCCCAGATGCAGCGGCCGAGATGGAGAACGGCGCACGGCTTGATCGACGGTGGCTTGAATCGCTACCAAGTCGAGTCGTGGCGCCAGCGCCGCAGGCTGCGACAACGGCTCGGGCCGGCGCTTGGCTTCCAGAGACGGGTGAACCGGCCGGGGCGCCTGGTCGACCACTTCTTCGACAGGGGTGGGGCGAAGCACATGAGGGGACAGCCACTGGCCTCGCCGGCTCTGCCATTGGCGGTACTTCTCATGCCAGATCTGCTTGGCGAGCTGATCCGCGGACATTGCCTCGATCTCGGTATCCTGGGCTTGCCGTTGCGCGTTTCGGCGCAGGACCTCGTTTGCCCGGTCGACGATGCCGTGCAGCTCGGCCCGGAGCGGCTCGGCATGGCGCGCCGTGTCAGGGTGATGGGCCCATGAGGCTCGCTCGGGGTCGAAGAGGGCCTTGCGAAGCTCGGCCGGCGTGAGGCGCCGATCGCTGGCGCGACTCAGGTCGATCTCGATGCAGCGCCAGCCCAGAGCCTCCAGCTTCTGGCGCTTCTCGGCATCCACCTTGTGGGAGACGGCCACCTCCACCAGCAGCGGCCCCTGGGCATCCGTCAGCTGGATATCGGCCACGATCCCGGGGAGAGCCACTTCCTGCCGGATGTCGGTCGCCTCGGCCCGGGGGAGGGCCTCGGCCACGGTGCGAGACAGGGAGCGCGGCTTGCCCTCCAGGTCGTGCAGGGTGCAGCTGATCGTGTGGGCCGGGTGGGTGACCACGCCTTCCTGCTCGAGCATCTTCTTCGCCGCCAGGTGCAGGCCCGTTTCGGCCCCGTACCCGCATTCCTCGGAGCCCGGGGCATGGGCGAAGTGCCAGCGGCGCTTGTCCCCAAGGCGAGCCACGAGGGGAGCATCACAGTAGGCGCAGACGCACCGACACCGCAGCCCGCGATGGTGCTCCGGGGTGAGATCGAGCACCGAGACCACCTCGCGGTTCTCCCCGATAGCGTAATGAATCTCCTCCGATCGCTTGCGCTCGACGTCCATGGCGGTCTCCCCATCTCCATGGCTTGAATCTACTGCCTGGCGTGGGGCCTTGGGAAGGATGGCTGACGCCAGGTATGAGGAAAACGCAGTCGAGGACCACGCAAGCTTGACAACGCTATGGGGCTCTAGCAAAGTTAATGCCAATGTGGTTCTGCTACATGGGCGAGACGAGGCCCGAGCCCCAACTCTATTCGTCATCCTGATTGGATCCGCATACACGATGATTTTCATTGGATTCATCTGCGCAGGTAAATGGGGGCTGTGCGGCGGAGAATTCACATGAAGATCAGCTGCAAGAACGAGTTCAACTCCCTGGTTTCCTCTCTTTGCGCCCTTCTGCGCGAGGAAGGCGTTTCCATCCGCACGTCGAGAGCCCAAAAGCTGCTGGCTCACGCCTTTGGCTACACGTCTGCGAATGGGCTGCTCGGCAACATGCCAGTCGAGCTAAAGGTGACAACACAGGTCATCAGCCGGCTGAGTGAGCTACTGAAGACGAGGCACGGCGTCGATACCATCGCCCCTTCATGGTTGCTCCGAATGCTGGAGCGGGACTTCATGAGCCTCTCGACACGTGAAGGGTTGGACAAAGACTGCTATCCATCCAAACTCCCCGACCATACAAACTATTGGTACCTAACCGATAAAGGCTGGGTCCCGTGGAGCCAAATGGATTTCACGAAATTGCGAGTCGAAGTGGGCATTTACAAGGTGGTTACTTCTTATGCTTCCCCTCCCTTGGAGGAAGGGGAGATGCCTTTTATTTGCCTTGCACGGCCAATATGGACCGCAGACATGGCGCGCGGTGAGTTTGAAGATGAGGCTGAAAAACTGGAGCGAAAATATGGTGAAATGCCTGAAACCAGCCGTATGTACCCCGAGGTGAGGGACGCGCTGTGATCCCTTGGGCTCAGCGCTGGCGCTGACTCGCCAGCCTGCCTTGGATAGCCACAGGGCCTCCCCTCGCCGGGAGGCCCTTTTTCATGGCGGGATGGCGTTCTCAAGAGATCATCCCCAGAGTGGGCACTCCCGATGATGCTCTCCAAGGACTGAATGTACGTCGCGTATGGGTATACCCTCTACTGAGGTATGCCATCTCGATCATCCCTTGTGGATACAAGACCCAGAGTGAGTTACGGGTCTTCAATCTGCTTTACTCATCGACCGTAGGGCTCTACATCAGCCAAGAAACCGCCTCTAGGGCTGTCCATACTTTTACTCACAGGCCATAGGGCCTTCCTGACTGGCGCTGAACCCAGTAGTGGCCATGTTCTTCTGATCTGACCAGCCCTACGGGATCACTACCTGTGATGTCGAATTAGGACTGGGTTAAAAAAATTTCCTTCTTCGACCGCAAAACTCCGTGCCGGACCCCTGTATAGAAAAGAGAGGGAGGTAGGCATCTCGACCCTCTGCATTTCAACTACCCGACACGGAAGGGGGCTTACATGGCAGCTCGTACCAAAACCACCACCACTCGTAATAGCACAGTGATCCGCGCGGTGAAGCTCAACAATCACAAGATCGGCACCAGTGCCGCCCATACCTGGCGCACAATACCGGTGCCACATGCCGACAAGACTCGAACTCATTTGAACGAGGACTGGCGACCGGCGACGAGTCCTAAAGAGCTACAAGCCGCGATTCGCGAGCGCTTGGAATTGGCCGACAATGTGGCCGCCGACTCCGTGCGGGTCATCGAGTACGTAGTGTCTGGTCCGCATGAAGTATTCGCTGAACAGGGAGGTCCCGTAAAGTGGCGCGACTACTTTCGCGATGCTTTGGCGTATTTGGAGGCCCGCCACGGCGCCCAGAATATAGTTGGCGTAAATGTCCAGCTGGACGAGAAGACCCCACATCTCGTGGTCTACGCCGTCCCCCTAGTGAACTACCCCGCAACTACCCGCAAGCGCAACGTGATCGTGGGAAAGCGTGACGGAAAGTTTGTACGAGGCACAAAGCCCTTCCCCGTCCCGGCCCGCACCGCGCTGAGCGCGTCTTACTTCATGGGCCGCAAGGATCTGTTGCGACAGCTACAGACGACATTCGCCGAGGAGGTGGCCATCCCACACGGCTTGCGCCGAGGGCTACGCCACTCAGCAGCGACCCACGTCACCACCAAGGAGTATCACCAAGCCCTGGCCCGCGGCCTGGCCGAGAACTTGAGCCTTTCACCCGATGATCTGGCCCGCCAGGGACTGCTGTGGGACAGAGAAACCCCAGAGGAACACGCTGCCAGGGTGAGCGCCTTCGTGGTCGAGCACTACGCCCCCACAGTAGCCAGGGCTGCGACAGCAGACATCGAGCGTCGCCGCGCGGACGAGATGGAGGAGACCGCCCGTCGCACTGAGGCCGCCCTGGACGAGGAGCGCCGGGCCCATCAGCGGACTCTGGAGCACCTAGAGGCGCTGGTGGCTGGCCTCACAGCTGAGGAGGTTGAGGGCATCAAAGAGGTCTCCCGTGACCGTCTGCGGGAACGACGCGAGGCCGAAGAGGCCCGCAAACGGGAGGAGCTCAAGCGCCAGGAAGCGGAGTCCGCGGAACGCCAGCGCCTCGAGGATAAGAAAGCCACCCGGCTGTGTCACCTGACCGCCGAGGACTTGGCCCGGCTGGAGGATAGCGAACGCGTGAAGGCGTGGCGTCTGGCCGCGGCCCGCGGCGATCTGGAGGCGACACTGGACGCCTGGGCTGAGAGCGGTCTGTTCGAGGTAGACGGCAGTCTGACGCCGCGGGGCCGAGCTCTGGTCGAGGGGGAAGTGCCCACAGTCCCAGTGGGCAAAAAAACCCAGGAAGCGACTCCGGCCAAGCCCCAGAAGGCCATGTCGCCGCGATCACCGTTTGAACGTTGAGAAGCATCCACTAGAGGTGGATCAACGCTCTAAGGCGGCTCAGGGAAGAGCGCCATAATGACCCACTTGGCAATTTCAACTCTCCAACTTGGGCGGAGAGACGTGATGGAAATGCGAGCACATAACCCACGAAATGCGCATTCAAAGGCTAGGCAATGGAGAAAGGATCGGGCACTATAAATAAGATATTATAAACGAACAGAGCAAGGAGCCTAGCTTGAACACAGGGAATCGAGAAGGTTGGCGTCGACTGTGGATGGCGGCCAACATGATATGGGTAATGGGCGGAATCATAGTTGGGGCTGTCTTCGTCATTGATCAGGTCTATCCGAGTGTCAAGCGGGATGGGTACGACATGGATGACGCTCTCATGCTTATGGCTGTACTTGCTTGGATAGTTCTGCCACCAATTGGCCTAAGGATTGCTGTCAGCCTCGGCCAATGGATTTACGAAGGTTTCAAGGATAGTAACTCAACTATGAGTGCCGGGCTATCATCCCAAGGCGCAGTCACACAGATTGAAGGGGGCGGAAAAGCTGAAGACTATGAGCTAGCTGATATTGAGGCAGCTGGGAGTCGCTATTCCAGCAAAGTGCAATCCAGTGAGCTCGAGGGGAAGACATCCCCTAAACATTGGATGGTGGGGCTTTACGAGCGAAATCGAAAGTATGTCCATAGCCTGCCGCTACTCCTCGTGATTCTTGGTGGAGCGAGCGGTTTATTCTTAGGTCTCGGCTATCGACATGAGCCCGGAGAAAGTGAGCTACTAAGGGGGCTACTCGTGACGGGGCTGCTGTTCCCACCCCTCGCCCTCATCATATATGTGTGCTTGGTATACATTTACCTAGGGTACTCCGCGTTCAAGGGGCGATTGCCCAAGCTTGATCTTGCTTTGGTCTTTTTGTTGCCAGCAGCTGGAGTTTTTTCAGCAGCGGCCACCACCCTGCATGAAATGGCAGGAAGGTTCGAGTTCGGAATGTTTGCAATAGCGGCAGAGCACGATGCGCTTTTCGATATTTTGGGGGAAAGTGCCGGCAGGGCTGGTCTACCTATTGCGGTTCTCCACCTGGCGATCTTTTCTCTCTTGGAGAGGAAGAGGAATCCAAAGTCCATGGCGAGTGTGTTGACAGGATGGTCGCTAGTGTTTTTGGTCTTTACGGGGCTTTCATACGGACTGAATGTAACCGGCCGGTGATTCAATTTTCCGCTGAGCCCCGACTTCCATGACGGTAGGTGTCCACCTATTTCTTAGTGGACACCTACCATGAGTGAGTTAAGTGTGTTGGAGGCACCACGGAAGCATCGCCGCTTCACTGTCGAGTTCAAGGCCAGGATCGTCGAGGCATCATAGCAGCCCAGAGCTTCGGGGGCCGGCATCGCGTTGGAGCATGCCCTGAACGCCAACCAGGTGCACAAGTGGATCCGGGATGCTCGTCGTCAGGAGACGGTGAGTGACATGCCAGCATTTGCCCCTGTGCCATTAGCGAGTACCACAGCGCCGGGGACGGCCCAGCTTCAGGAGGCCTGAGCGTATCCTCTTCTCGATACCGAGTCCCAAGGGAACGGTGACCATCGAGTGGCCGGTGTCTGATGCAGAAGGCTGTCGGGCGCTGCTTTAGGATCTGCTGTCGTGATCCATATCGATGGGATCTGGTTGGCCAACGAGCCCCTGGACATGCGCGCCAGTCCCGATACAGCATTGGCCCGGATGGTGAAGGTATTCGGCACCCGACCGCACTGCTCCATACTACGAACAGACAGCCCCTTCACACCTTGTTACGCTAAGGCCCATTAGCGCATCTCAAATGCCTGGCAGCCCCAGGGATGCGCAACCAAAACCAGGGAACGGCGTCGTTCGCCCGGAACCAATGGGAAGCTGGAGCCAGCAAGATAGGGGGGATGAATGGGTCATCATCAACAGTTTGCACCGGGGATGCGGCTGGAGATACGCGATGCCGAGTGGCGCCTCACTCGCCTGGATCATTCGAGCGATGGCGGCTACCTGCTCGGGTGTACAGGCGTCTCAGAGCTGGTGCGCGGCCGCGAGGCCCAATTCCTCAGCCGGCTGGAAGACGAGATCCGCATCCTCGACCCGGCTACCACCGAACTGGTCGATGACCTCTCCCAGGGCTACCGGGCCGGCCTGCTCAACCTGGCCACTCAGCTCCGCGACACCGCTCCCGCCGACGAGCGCATCCATCTCGGCCACCACGCCGCAATGGACGCCCTACCCTTTCAGCTCGAGCCCACCCGCCAGGCGCTGGACCAGCCTCGGGCACGAATCCTGATCGCTGACGCCGTGGGCATGGGCAAGACCCTGGAGGCCGGCATCCTCACCAGCGAGCTGATCGCCCGCGGCCGCGGCAAGCGCATCCTGGTACTGGCGGTGAAGTCGATGCTCGGCCAGTTCCAGCAGGAGTTCTGGAACCGCTTCACCATTCCGCTCACGCGGCTCGACTCCCAGGGGCTGGCAAGGGTACGGGGCCGGATCCCGGCCAACCACAACCCCTTCCACTACTTCGACCGGGCGATCATCTCCATCGATACCCTTAAGCAGGATATCGAGTACCGCCACTACCTGGAGCAGGCTCACTGGGACATCATCATCATCGATGAAGCCCACAATGTGGCCGAGCGAGCCGGGGCTCACGGCGCCTCCCAGCGTGCCCGTCTGGCCCGGCTGCTGGCCACGCGTTCCGACACTCTGATCATGCTCTCGGCCACGCCCCACGACGGCAAGCCCGAGAGCTTCGCCAGCCTGATGAACATGCTGGATCCCACGGCCATCGCCAACCCCAGCGACTACGCCCACGAGGACTTCCGCGACAAGGGCCTGGTGATCCGCCGCTTCAAGAAGGACGTGCGCGACCAGCTCGGTGACTTCCCAGATCGCGAGATCGCCCGCCATCGGGCGCCGGCCAGCCCCGAGGAAGAGCACGCCTTCGACGAGCTGATGAATGTCAGCTTCCATACCCTGGACGGCAAACGCACCGCCGGCAGCGGCCTGTTTCGCACCCGACTGGAGAAGACGTTGTTCTCCAGTCCCGCCGCCTGCCTCTCCACCATCGAGAACCGCCTGGCAAGGCTGCAGAAGCAGGAGCAAAGCCCCGAGCGAGACGCCGATATTTCCAGCCTCGAGGGACTGGCCCTCGCAGTGCGGGCGGTCACCCCCGAACGCTTCGGCAAGTATCAGACACTCCTCGAGCTCCTTGGGCGCAAGGCCGGCCAGGGAGAACTGGACTGGAGCCGCGGCAGTGACGACCGGCTGGTGATCTTCACCGAGAGCCTGGTCACCCTGGCGTTTCTCGAGGAACACCTGCCTGTCGACGCCGGCCTCAGCGCCAAACAGGTCGGTGTGTTGCGCGGCACCGATCGTGACCGCGACATCATGGCCACCGTGGAAGCGTTCAACCGAGGGGATAGCCAGCTGCGCTTGCTGCTCTGCTCCGACGTAGCCGCCGAAGGCATCAACCTGCACCACCGCGCCCATCGACTGGTGCACTTCGATATCCCCTGGTCGCTCATGGTCTTCCAGCAGCGCAACGGCCGCATCGACCGCTACGGCCAGAGCCAGTCACCGCAAATCCGCTACCTGCTCACCGAGTCACAGCATCCCAAGGTACGCGGCGACCAGCGTGTGCTCGAGGTACTGATCGACAAGGACGACCAGGCTAGCCGCAACATCGGCGACCCCTCCGAGTTCAGCGCCGGTCGCACTCAAGAGGAGCAGGAGGCCCAGGTGACAGAGGTGCTGGAACGCGACGACGACCCCAACGACCTCTCGGCCATCTTCGCTGGCCTGCTCGACGACCAACTCGCGCACAGTGAGTCACCGCTGGAAGCCTTCATCCCCGAGGCACCTCCCGCCAGAGACCTGGCCTCGCTGACCGCTCAGCCACCGCGGCTCTACTCCAGCACTCTTGCCTGGTCCCGGGCCGCCATCGACTGGCTGCGCCAGGCCATGCGCGACCAGGGACAGGAGCTGCAGGCCAACGTGGATGAGAGTGCCCAGCGCCTCGAGCTCGTCGCTCCCGACGACCTGCGCCAGCGGCTCGCCTACCTGCCGCGCGAGATCCGCCCCGAGCATGACCGCTTCATTCTTACCGCCGACATCGCCCGCATGCAGCAGGCCCTCGACCAGGCTCGCCAGGAGGACGACCCCTGGCCCACCGTGCAGTACCTCTGGCCGCTGCACCCGGTGATGGAGTGGCTCCGCGATCGCATCCTCAACGCCTTCGGCCGTCATACCGCCCCGGTGATCCGAGTGCCCGACCACCTTCCCGCTGGCCAGGCCCGCTTCCTGCTCCAGGGGGGCTACCCAAACCGACGCGGCCAGTCGCTGATTCAGGCCTGGTGTGCCGTTCCCGTGGACACCACCAGCGGTAACGTCGGAGAACCCATCCCCCTCGAGGAGGCCCTGGCCGAGCTGGAACTCGACCCCACCGCCCTACCCAACCCCGGCATTCGCGGCGACACCACGCCCCTGCAAAACGCCCTGCCCGCCGCCGTGACTGCCGCCGAGCGCTACCTTGAGGCCACTCGCCAAGTTCGCGAAGCCGAGCTCAACGAGCGCCTCAACGCTCAGATGCAGGCCATGGACGCTCTCAAGGGCCGCCACCAGCAACAAATCGAACTCGACCTCGCCGCCAGCCGCGAGCAGGAAGCCCGCAAGCAGCGTCGCCGTGAGGAGCGCACCGCCCAGCTCGAGCGCGTCTTCGACGACTACCTGGACTGGCTGGAGGCCACCCAACAGATCGAGCGCCAGCCCTGGCTCCAGGTCGCCGCCGTTTTCACCGGCGACCCCGCCACTCCGCTGGAGACGCAGGCATGATGGGCGTTATGACGGCGTTCACGACGGTTCGTCCTCGCCTGACGAATTGCCGCGCAATGACAACGGCCGTTGCCTTGCGTGCCGATATCGGCGTGCCTATAATACGCGTCAACACACCCGCCAAGCCTATGGCTGCTCCGGCAGTTACGCTTAAATCGCGCGGGTTTTTTATTGCCCGCCGCAACGCCCAAGGCCACTCCGCAAAGGAGGTGGCCTCATGACGCGCTTCACCAAGCCAGCCCTCACCGCCAGAGAACAGCTCGAGCTACTGGTCGAGCGCGGCCTCCAGGTACAAGACGCCGATCGAGCCCTCCGCCTGCTGGAGGTCACTACGCTGTTCAGGCTCAGCCCCTATATGCGGCCTTTCCAGTACCCCGAGGATAGGGACCACGCCTTCAAGCCAGGTAGCCAGCTCGCTGACATCGTTCGGGCGTACCGCTTCGACAGCGACTTGCGGCAGTTGCTGATGGTCGCACTGGAGCGAGTAGAAGTTGCGGTCCGCGCCTGCATCAGTCACCACATGGCACCGACCTACGGCCCCCACTGGTACCTGGACCGGAGCCTGTTCAGCCACCGCTACCGCTTCGGCCGCATGATCGGCGATATCGAGAACACCCTGGCGTCGGAACGGACGAAGTTCCAGCGCGAACAGCAGCAGATACTTAAGAGCCGCGTATCTGACAAGGTGAAGGATCAACGCATCGAGAGCCGCAAGCGAGATAACTACCCCCGCTTCTATGCCGAGACCTACTCCGATCCTTGCTTGCCGCCATCGTGGGCCGCGCTCGAAGAGATGAGCCTGGGCGCCATCTCCCACCTCTATCAGGGTTTGGCGAAAGACCGGGACAGGAAAGCGATCGCGACCCGCTTCGGCCTCCCGCAGAGGGTCCTCGGCAGTTGGCTGCATACCCTGACCTTCGTGCGCAATATCTGCGCGCACCACGCCAGGCTATGGAACCGCGAGCTTGGGATTCCGCCCAGGTGGGATGACAGCATTCCCACCCCTGATGGCCGCCCGGGGCGTGATGTCCCCCGGCGCCTGTTTACGGTGATGGCCATGCTGACCCACCTCACCACCCAGATCAGTCCGGACACCCGCTGGCCCGGTCGCTTGCAAGCGCTGTTGGCGGAGTACCCCGATATCCCTCGCCAGCCCATGGGCTTCCCGGACGACTGGCAGCAACGACTCGCATCGCTACATCCGCTACCGCCGGCAGCGACCGGCGGGGCACAGACGCGTTAAGGCAAGGAACGCTATGGCATACGCAGGCATCGTCAACGACAACGAGTTCTACAGCGAGCACTACCTCGCCGATATCTTCGAAGGCGACATCCGCGGGGTGCTCGAAGCCTGGCAGCAGCGCGCCAACGAAAGCGGCGACGAGACGCCCTGGGGCTTGCTGCGCCGCGGCGCCCACGAGAGGCTGCGCGAGATCGAGGCCGTGCAGGCCCTGAGCCGTCGCGGCCGCGCCCGCGAGGCGGTAGACGCCGCCCGGGCCCTGGCCCGTCCTCTGCTCGAGGCCTTCGGCTATACGACACATCCCGAGCGGCGCCTGCTCAGCGACGATTGCGAGATCCCGCTGCTGGCGGAACTGGCCGGCCAGGACGGCACGCCCCTGCTGTGGGTCATCGAGGCGCTGCCCCTCGAGGAGCCGGAAGGCGACCCTCTGACCACCGCGCCACTACCTGCCCAGTACAAGGCGCTCTCCGAGACCCCGCTGCCCACCGCCCTGCAGCGCGACCTCGACTCGGAGACGCCGTCCAGCTGGCAGAGCCTGCTCTCCCGCGAGGTATTCGCCCGCGAGCACCCGCCGCGCTGGGTACTGCTGGTGGCCCCGCACCAGTGGGTGCTGGTCGACCGCACCCGCTTCGCCCGCGGCCAGCTGCTGCGCTTCGACTGGGTGGAGCTTCTGGCCCGCCGCGAGACCGAAGCGCTGAAGGCAGCAAGCATCTTGCTTGGGCGCGAATCGCTACTCGAGGCCAACGGCCAGAGCCTGCTCGACAGCCTTGACGAGAACGCCCACAAGCACGCCTACGCGGTCAGCGAGGACCTCAAGTACGCCCTGCGCGAATGCATCGAGCTGCTCGGCAACGAGGCCGCCCGCCAGCTGATAGCGCGCGCCCGCGCCCGCAAGGAGGGCATCTACTCCGGCCAACTCGATCCCGAGCGACTCTCCCGCGAGTGCCTGCGCTATATGTACCGGCTGTTGTTCCTGTTCTATATCGAGGCCCGCCCCGAGCTCGGCTACGCCCCTGTGGACAGTGCCGTCTACCTCAGCGGCTACTCCCTGGAAGGCCTGCGCCAACTGGAGATGGTGCCGCTCACCAGCGAGCGCGAACGCCGGGGCAGCTTCCTTCACCACTCCATCACCCGGCTCTTCCGCCTGGTGCACGAGGGCGTGGAGGCGCCCCACACCGACAGCCTCGATTTCGACGGCCTGAGTACCGAAGGGAGCGCCGCTCGCCAGGCCGGGCGCAGCGCCTTCACCCTGCCGGCGCTCAAGAGCCACCTCTTCGATCCCGAGCGTACCCGCCTGCTCAACGAAGTGGTCTTCCCCAACGCCGTCTGGCAGCAGGTGATTCACAAGATGTCGCTGTCGCGGCCCAATGGGGGCCGGGGCAATCGCCGCCGCGGGCGTATCAGCTATGCGCGCCTGGGCATCAACCAGCTCGGCGCCGTCTACGAGGCACTGCTCAGCTACCGCGGCTTTTTCGCCGAACAGGAGCTCTTCGAGGTCAAGAAGGCCGGCGAGGCCAACCCCGACCCGCTCGATACCGGCTACTTCGTCACCGCCGAACAGCTGGAACACTTCCGCGAGGACGAGAAGGTCTTCGACCGAGATGAGGCCGGCCACCGGGTGCTGCGCCGCCACCCCCGTGGCAGCTTCCTCTACCGCCTGGCCGGGCGAGACCGCGAAAAGAGCGCCTCCTACTACACGCCGGAGGTGCTCACCCGCTCGCTGGTCAAGTACGCCTTGAAGGAGCTCTACGCCGAACAGCTCGACCCGTTGCCCGATGATGCCGCTCGCGCCGGGCGCCTGCTCGAGTTGACGATCTGTGAGCCGGCCATGGGCAGCGCCGCCTTCTTGAACGAGGCCATCGACCAGCTCGCCGACAAGTACCTGGCCCTGGCCCAGAGCGCCCGCCAACAGGCAGATCCCGCCGCCGACAGGATTCCCCAGGCCGACTACGCCTTCGAGAAGCAGCGGGTGAAGATGTACCTGGCCGACCACTCCGTCTTCGGCGTCGACCTCAACCCCGTGGCCGTGGAGCTGGCCGAGGTCTCGCTGTGGCTCGGCGCGCTCTCTGCCGACCGCTTCGTGCCCTGGTTCGGCTTCCAGCTGCGCACCGGCAACTCGCTGATCGGCGCCCGCCGCGAGGCCTACCCGGCCAGCGCCTTGAAGCTCAAGCCCAAGGATCCGGCGGCCTGGCTCAACCGCGCCGGCGATACGGTGCCGCTTGCCACCGACGACGACGGCGAAGACGCGCCGCTCGGCGAGCGCATCTGGCACTTCCTGCTGCCCTATGGCGGCATGGCCGACTATTCCGACAAGGTCGCCAAGCAGCTCTTCAAGGACGAGCTGGCCGCCATCAAGGCCTGGAAGAAGCCCTTCACCAAGCCCTTCGACGCCACCGAGCTCAAGCGCCTACAGAAGCTCAGCGCCCAGGTGGAGGCGCTGTGGACCGAGCACGCCCGGGAGCTCTCTCGCATCCGTGAGCGCACCAGCGACCCCTACCCCATCTACGGCCACGAGGCCCGGGGCGAGGCCACCAGCCTGGCCTGGAAGGACGCCCTGGAGGCCTCGCTCACCGAGCGCTACCAGCAGAGCGCCCCGGCCTACCGCCGCCTCAAGCTGGCCATGGATTACTGGTGCGCGCTGTGGTTCTGGCCCATCGACCGGACCGAGGAGCTGCCCAACCGCGAGGAGTGGCTTTGGGACCTTGAGACCCTGCTGCTCGGCGACACCATCGGCGCCGGCCCCAGCCACGACACCCCGGATCTCTTCCAGCTCGAGCCGGATCGTGTCGAGGAAGGCCAGCGTTTCGTCGACCGCTTCGGCGTGGTCAAGCTCGACACCCTGTTCCGCGCCTGCCCGCGCCTCCAACTCGCCGACGAGCTGGCTGAGCGGCGGCGCTTCTTCCACTGGGAGCTGGAGTTCGCCGATATCTTCGCCGGCAACGTCAGCGGCCGCCGCGGCTTTGACCTGGTGCTGGGGAACCCGCCCTGGCTCAAGGTGGAGTGGCAGGAAGGCGGCATCATGGGCGATCACCAGCCGCTCTTCGCCCTGCGCAAGGTTTCCGCCAGCAAGCTCGCCGAACTGCGCGAGCAGGCCTTCCACGATCACCCCGCCCTGCTCACCGCCTGGCGCGAGGAGTACGAGGAGAGCGAAGGCACCCAGGCCTTTCTCAATGCGAGCAGCAACTACCCGCTGCTCGCCGGCCAGAAGGCCAACCTCTACAAGTGCTTCCTGCCCACCGCCTGGCGGCTGGGCAGCGAACAAGGCATCGCCGGTTTCCTGCATCCCGAGGGCATCTACGATGACCCCAGGGGCGGCACTTTCCGCGAGGCGATATATCCCCGACTGCGGGCACATTTTCAGTTTATAAACGAGACCAAGCTGTTTGCCGAGGTCGATAACCACACTCGTTATAGCGCCAATATCTACGGGCCAGCCAAGATATCACCTCGCTTCTGGCAACTCGGCAATCTCTTCGTGCCCAACACCATCGATGCCTGCTTTTCGCACAATGGCGAGGGCGAGGTGCCCGGAAGCAAGGAAGAGTATGAGGGAGAGGACGGCCGGACACGGGTGAAATGGGATTTCACCGGCCACCGCGACCGCTTGATCCAGGTCGACACCAATACCCTGGCGCTCTTCGCCTCACTCTATGACGAAAGCGGCACTCCACCGCTCCAAGCGCGCCTGCCCGCACTGCATGCACACCAGCTGCTTAGCGTACTGGAGCGCTTCGCCGCTCAGCCAACCCGCCTTGCTGACCTGAAGGGTGATTGCTATTCCACCCAGCATTGGAACGAGGTCAACGCACAGCATGACGGCACTATGAGACGCCAAACGTGCTTTCCCAATGATGCAAGTGAATGGATACTTAGCGGTCCACACTTCTTCGCCGGCAACCCGATCTTCAAGTCGCCTCGCCCAGGCTGCAAGAGCAACAAGGACTACGATAGCCTCGACCTGGAAACCCTGCCCGACGACTACCTGCCGCGCACCAACTACGTGCCCGCCTGCAACCCCGACACCTATGCCGCCCGCACCCCGCGTGTTAGCTGGATCGAAGAAGGGAAAACGCAGCCCAGGAAGGTGACGGCATATTATCGGTTTGTGAACCGGGAAATGATCGGGCCGTCATCAGAAAGAACACTCATCACCACTATTCTTCCGCCCGGTGTCAGCCATATCAATACCTGCCTTGGTTCGGCCTTGAAGACCCATGGCCATCTGCTCGACTTTTTTTGCATGACCCTCTCAGTCCCGCTCGACTACCGGGTCAAGAGCACCGGCATGGGTCATGCTAATACCACCTTGATCAACCAGTTGCCGGTACTCACCGCCGATGCTTATAGATCAGGGCTACATTGCCGGGCATTGGCACTGACCAGCCTGACGACCCATTACGCCGATCTCTGGCAGTCTTGCTGGAAAGACGATTTCAACCAGACCCGCTGGGCCAGCCAGAGCCCGTTGCTGGACCAAGAGTTCTTTTCGAAGCTCACTCCAGAGTGGCAGCGCCACTGCGCCCTGCGCAGCGACTACTCTCGCCGTCAGGCCCTGGTCGAGATCGACGTGCTGGTCGCCCAGGCGCTGGGCATGACCCTGGAAGAGCTCAAGACGATCTATCGCGTGCAGTTCTCAGTGATGCGTCAGTACGAAGCCGACACCTGGTACGACGCCCGCGGCCGCATCGTCTTCACCCCCAGCAAGGGCCTCGTCGGCGTCGGCCTGCCGCGCAAGGCCAACAGGAAGGACCTGGACAACGACATCCACTACTCCATCGAATCCCCAGATCGGGCGGAGTATGGCATCGCCCTCGGCTGGGAAGATATCCAGAACATGCAGGAAGGCGTCGTCCGCAAGACCTATCTCGACGACACCCTCCCCGACGGCCCCTGGGAGAAAACCGTGGTATACCACGCCCCCTTCACCCGCCCGGATCGGGAGAAGGACTACGAAGAAGCCTGGGCGTTTTTTGAAGTCACAGCTAACTAACCTGCCCCAGGTCAAGTGCCATGCCTGGCGCAGAAAATAAACTGGCACATAAGGGAACTGATATGAAATCAATGAAAATCATCCTGTCTTTGACCTCTGCCTCTGTCATGGCAGGCTGTACATATAATTCGACCGCCCCAGTCAGCGCCTCTTATGATGTGTATTCCAACTACAGCGACAAGATACCCGGGCGTTACGCTTTGCACATTGAAGGAGAGGAATTCTCAGGGGACTTCAAGCCTCAAGGCTATAACTGCTCATTCCATACTTTCTCTCAAGACGCAAGCGGAGCGTTTAGCCAATCGGTCGTCAAGACCTTTGAAAACCTGATCGATTACGTTGAGCCGGTTGAATACCCTCTGGATCGAAATGACATTACGATGCGTGGACTCGACGGCCAGATCATCGTAAAGGCCGAAGATATGGATGTCCGCATCAGAGTTATTCCCGGCTTCTGGAGCTCGGAGATAGAAGCTGACGTTGATTTGGCAGCCAACATGACCGTTGACTCAATGAATGGAAGGCTGCTCGGAACTACTGTAAGCGGTGATGGGGATGCCATAACTGGCGCAGGTTCCGCATGCGATGGTGGTGCGGAAGCGATGTCATTGGCAACGTCTGATGCCTTGGAAGAGCTTATGCAACGTCTTGGTGAGCGAATTACCAACTCCCCGAGGGTAAGAGGGCACTAAGCTCCATTAGCTATTAATAACGAGAAAAAACAGCTGCAATCGCGCAGCCCATATATCAACTAAATAATTTTATAACACCCAGCTCGATGATAAGTCCAAGGGGACAAGGATGAAGGAATTCAAGATATTCCAGCACCCAACAGGAAAGCAGGAAGCCGTCAAGCAAGGCTGGTCATGGCCAGGATTCTTCTTCGGCCCTATCTGGGCACTGGTCAAGAAACTGTGGGGGCTGGGTGTGGTGCTGCTTGTGATCGTCCTGTTTCTTAGCGCCGTTCCCGTGGAGACAGAGGCAGGCATGTTGACCACCCTCATCATGCTGGTGATCTATATCGTTTGTGGGGTCAATGGCAACAGCTGGCGTGAGAAGAACCTCAGGTCGAGGGGCTATGAGCACCTCGACACTGTGTCGGCCGCCAACCCTGATGGGGCAATCGCAGTATTCATCAAGGGCCGTCAGGAAAACAGCCCCGTAGAGTAGAATCTTCAGGCTTGGAGCCATCGTGCAATGAAAATATCCACCCTCCTCGACCAGATCGACAACGGCCAGACCGCCCTGCCGGAGTTCCAGCGCGGCTACGTATGGAATCGTGACCAGGTCCGCGGCCTGATGACCTCGCTTTACAAACGCTACCCGGTGGGTAGCCTGCTCTCCTGGGCCACCGATGCCAGCAATGTGGGTCATCGCGGCGATCATCAGCTCAATGCCGGTACGGTCAACCTGCTGCTGGATGGCCAGCAACGGATCACCTCGCTCTACGGCATCGTGCGAGGCAAGCCACCCGCCTTCTTCGACGGGGACGAGCGGGCCTTCACGGACCTCTACTTCAATGTCGAATCCGAAGAATTCTCGTTCTACATGCCAAGTCGCATGGCCAACGACCCCAAGTGGATCAGCGTCACCCGGCTGATGGACGAAGGGTCCGAGGGCATGACCAAGCACCTGCTGAGCTCCGGGGAGATTTCCATCGATGATCTCTCGGCCATCCTCAACCGACTCAATCGATTGCGGGACGTTCGCGACATCGAGGTCCATGTCGAGCAGATCTCCGGCGAAGACAAGACGCTGGACGTGGTCGTCGACATCTTCAACAAGGTCAACAGCGGCGGTACCAAGCTCTCCAAGGGCGACCTCGCGCTGGCGCGGATCTGTTCCACCCAGCCGGATGCCCGGGCCCGCATGCGCCAGGCGCTCGAGGACTGGAAGGCCCAGGGCTTCCACTTCTCGCTGGACTGGCTGCTGCGCTGCATCACCACGCTGACCACCAACGAGGCCAGGTTCGTCTTCATTCATGACCTGGATGGCCAACAGTTCGTCACCGGCCTGAACAAGGCGATCAAGCACATCAGCTATCTGCTTGACGTGATCGGTGACCGCCTGGGACTCGACCACCAGCAGGTACTGACCGGCCACTACGCGTTCCCGGTGCTCGTGCGCCATATCGAGGAGCAGGGCGGCAAGATCACCGACAAGGCCTCGCTGGATGCCATGCTCTACTGGTACATCCACTCGGCGATCTGGGGGCGCTACTCCGGTTCCACCGAGAGCGTGCTCTCCCGCGATCTCGATATCCTGCTCGACAACCAGCCCGACGGCATCCAGGCACTGATCCAGGAACTGCACCTCTGGCGAGGCAGCCTGAAGGTACGCGCCGACCACTTCTCCGGTCATACCCGCGGCAACCGCTTCTACTCCCTGCTCTACATGCTCACACGGGTCGGGGAAGCCAAAGACTGGGGGCTGGGTATCACCCTCAAGAAGAACATGCTGGGCAGCAATTCCAGTCTGGAGTTGCACCACATCTTCCCCAAGCATCGGCTGCGCGAATATGGTTACGATCGCAAGCAGATCAACTCATTGGCAAACTTCTGCTTCCTCACCAAAGGGTCGAACCTGAGCATCTCCAATCGCCTGCCGATGGAGTATTTCGCCGTGGTACGTGAGAACCACCCCGAAGCCCTGCAGAGCCAGTGGGTACCGATGGATGAAGCGCTGTGGCAGATCGACCGTTATCCAGACTTCCTCAAGGCGCGCCGAGAGCTGCTGGCACAAGCCACGAACGCCCTGCTCGACGAGCTCTATCCCTTCGATGACAGCTACGAGACGGCCTACACGCCGGCACCCAGTCGCGACATACCCGGCGGGATCGAATCCGAAGAAGAGGAACTGCAACTCCGCGATCTTCAGCAATGGATGGAGGAACAGAAGCTGCCGAGCGGTGAGCTGGAGCATGAGCTGGTCGACGCTCACACCGGTGCCCCGAGGGCAATTCTCGACCTGGCGTGGCCCGATGGCTTCCAGCCCGGGCTCGACGGTCCTGCCGTGCTGCTACTCAACGAGGAATCCGAGGTGGTGATGGCCGCCAGCAAGGCCGGCTATCAGGTTTTCGAGGAAATCGACAAGCTGAAGCGTCATGTAGCGGAGCACATCCTCGACGCCCCCTATGCCGCGCTGCCCGAATGGGCCCAGCATCTGAGCAAGGATGCCATTCCGATCGCCGAGTGGGTCATGGACAACGAGCTGCCCGAACCTGTCGTCGGCCATGATGTACAGGATGGCTCCCAGACAGTCGTCGGCGCCTTCGAACTCGCCTGGCCAGAGCGCAAGGTAGGGATTTGGAGCGACCAAGGGCGCGCGAATCCGATTCCGGAAACGCTGGTCGGGTGGCACCTCTACAGCCTCGAGGAGGTCCGCGAGGCACCGACTCTGCTCACACATCGGTTGAAAGAGGCCAGCATCACATGAGCCCAGCCATTCATGAACCGATCAACGGCAGGCAGTCATCATCGGAGGTTTTGCAATGAATCCAGCAGCGGCTCTAGAAGCATTCTTGAGAGGCCAGGAAGCTGAAAGCGTAACCTACATCTTCTTCTGGCTGATCATCGGTGCCTTTCTCCTAGCGTTATACGGCTACAAGACCGACAGGATACGCGGCTTCGCGCACTATGCACCCAACCTTCTGACATCACTGGGTATCCTCGGTACCTTTATCGGTATCGTCATCGGCCTCATGCACTTCGATCCAGCCGATATCGATAGCAGCATTGCTTTACTGCTCAGTGGCCTGGAAACTGCCTTCATGACCAGCCTGCTGGGCATGGCTGCCGCGATCACCTTCAAGGTTGTCACTACGAGTTTTAAGTTCATGCAGCCGGGCGAAGTGTCGGGCGTTGGGCCCGAGGAAGTGGGCCCCGAGGATATTCATGCCAGCCTCCAGGCCCAGTCGGAGAGCCTGGAGAAGCTACGCCATGCCATCGCCGGCGACGAAGACAGCTCCCTGGTCTCCCAGCTGAAGCTGCTTCGTACCGATAATCGGGACATCGGCGACAAGCTCGGGACGCTCAATGACAACGGAAAGCAGCAGCTGGACGTGTTGGGTAACCTCAACAAGCAGTCGGAGCAACAGGCGGAACGGTTCGAGCGGTTTGCCGATGACCTTGAACAGCAGCTCAAGGATTTCGCCGAGATGCTCTCCCGCTCTGCCACCGAGACGGTCATCAACGCCTTGAAGGAGGTCATCGCCGACTTCAACAAGAACTTGACTGAGCAGTTTGGTGAAAACTTCAAGGCACTCGATGCCTCCGTCCAGAAGCTGGTGGAGTGGCAGGAGAACTATCGACACCAGCTGGCGGACATGAAGACCCAGTATGACCACGGGGTTCAGGCCATTACCCAGACCGAGCAGTCCGTGGCACATATCAGCGAGAAGGCTGGCGCCATCCCGGATACCATGGAAGGCCTCAAGTCACTGCTGGAAACCACACGCCATCAGCTGAATGAGCTCACCAATCACCTCGAGGCGTTCAAGGGCATGCGCGATGCTGCCGTCGAAGCCGTGCCAACCATACGCGAGCAGGTTGACAGCACAGTCCGGGATGTCAGCGGGGCTGCGCAGAGTGCCAGCGAGCACTACAAAAAGCTGCTCGATGACTCCGACAAGTATATCGAGGCTCACGACTCGATGCTCCAGGAGTTCCTCAAGAAGTTCCAGTCGACCACGCAGGAAGGAGTAGAGAAACTCAGTGATGACCTTTCCAACAGTGCAAAGGATGCAGCGGAAAGGCTGCGTGATGGTGCCGCGTCAGCTATGGAGGTTCTTACCCAAGGTTCAGAATCAGTCAACCAAAATTTTGACAATGTGGCTCGTAGTTTAAGTCAGACTTCCGATACATTGGCGTCTAAATCCGAGCAGATCGCTGAGCAGTTCGATGATGCCCTGAAGGACGTCAACGGCCATGTTCGCAACATGGGCGAGACCCTGACGAAGGAGAGCCAAGCCCTCAGCCAGACCCTGGCGGATGCAGGCAAACAGACTGAGCAGCATATCCGCTCGGTACAGAACCAGGTGCACGAGAGCATCGAGCAGATGCAGCAGCGTCTATCGCGCTCAGTGGAGGAGATGACGAGCATGCAGACGCACAAGATGGATGAATCCCTTCAACAGATGGAAGGGATCATGCGTCAGGCCACGCAGCGCACGGCCGAAAGCGTCAACTCTCAGCTTAAGGCCGTGGATGACAGCATGCAGCAGGAGCTGGAGCGGGTCATGACCGAAATGGGGCGTGCCCTCACGCAGATATCCGGCCGCTTTACTAATGATTACCAGAAGCTGACGCAGCAGATGCAGCAGATCGTGCAGACAGCCAACAGTGGATCCTACTGATGAGCCGGTTGAGATCTGTTTTCGGAAAGGGGCACAGCGCCGGCACGGGAGACGAGCACCATTGGCTATCGGTCTCGGACCTGATGGCTGGTCTGATGATGGTGTTTCTTTTCATCTCCATCGCCCTGATGCGCAATGCGCTGCTCGAACGTGATCGCATCAAGGAGGTCGCCGTTGCCTACCAGGAAAATCAGGTCGCGATCTACGATGCCCTGATGGACGAATTCGAGAAGGACCTGGACAGATGGCAGGCCTCTGTAGATGACGACACGCTGGCCTTTACCTTCCAATCGCCGGAAGTTCTCTTTGCCACCGGCTCCGAGTCACTGCGCCCGAGGTTCCAGCAGATCCTCGTTGACTTCTTTCCACGGTATCTCGACATACTGCTTGACTTCTCGGACTCGATCAACGAAGTGCGAATTGAAGGACATACCAGCAGTCGCTGGGCGCCAGGCTCTACCGATGAGGAAGCCTATTTCAACAACATGGAACTCTCCCAGGGAAGGACGCGTTCTGTCCTTGGCTACCTGTATGACCTTCCCGAGGTATCCACACACCAGGAATGGATCAAGGCCAATATTGCCGCCGTTGGCTTCTCCTCGTCACGCGTCGTGCTTGATGAGGAAGGCCAAGAAGATCCGGAAAGGTCTCGACGAGTCAGTTTCCGCGTGATCACCAATGCCGAGACGCAGATTCGCCAGATACTGGATGGCAACTGATGAAACTCACCGTTGACTTCTCTTCCCTTTTTGCTGCTGCAAGGAAGATGGGCGATCCCATCGAAGATGACTTTGTCCTCGACACGCCTCGCGAGCCCTGGGAGGACAAACTCGGTACAGAGGGCATCGAGCTTGAAGATATCAACGACCTGGAACAAACCGACGGTCTGCTTTCCTATCGTGGTCGGCAGGTACTCCTCTATATCCAGGATCATGGATCAAAGGCTCAGGAGGCTCTCCTCGACCCGAAAGTCGGCAAGAAGTATCACGTCGCCGAATGCCGTACATTACATAAGATGCGTAACGAAGGACGCTTCGAGCGCTATGTAGTCACCAACGACATATCCGGTGAATTTTACATCACCGGTTATGACTATATGACTCGCCAACCCGTTGAAGGAAAAACCGGGCTTCACATCTGCAAGAACTGCCTGACTTACCTCAACTACAAGGGTTACAGCAAGCCGGGCAATTATTCGGCCTTCAAGAATTTCGATCTGAGTGAGTTCTTTCAGACCTACAGCTCTTTTTTCACCCACATGCCTCTGCGCAAGACCGGAGAGAAAGAAGGCTATACCTCGGACTGGCCGGAGGTATCTCGTGCCTTTCGCCAGGAGAAGGGATACACCTGCGAGAAGTGTGGCGTGCATCTCGCGGAGCAGCCAAAACTGCTCCACGTCCACCATGTCAACGGCGTCAAGAGTGATAACCGAAAGGCCAACCTCAGAGCACTGTGTGCCGACTGCCACAGCAAGGAGGCCTTTCATGAAAGCATGTATGTCTCGCATACGGACAGACAGACCATCTCACGCTTCAGGCATGCCCAGCAGTTCCAGAACCCTGATAACTGGCAGGAGGTCATCGACCTAGCCGACTCCGGACTACGGGGCTTCATCGAGCGCTGCCGAAGCGGAAGGCTGCCGGTACCTGAAGTCGGGATCGACCTGCAAGACGATACCCAGGAAGTAAAGGGAATGCTGGAGCTGGCGTGGCCACGCCAGCGCCTGGGCATCGCCATCAATGAGCGCGACAGGATGCATGCCGAGCGCCTCGGTTGGAAGGTGTTCAGCGTCCATGAAGCTCTCGACAGCTTCACGACCTTCGTGACGCGATTGTAAGGCACGCCTTGCACGGCTCCCTGACCTTCAGCCGCAGGCCGTGTTGAGCTAGGGGGATGTTCGGCGTAGCCAGGTGATTCTGTTAACTTGAGTGAACATAAGAGCCTGCACAAGGAAGTGATCAAGGAGCCTGCATGCTGCCGAGTATCGTTGCCCATGAACTGCAGCTGAGCCTACACGACTATCTGCGGGCTGCCTTTCCGATCTCCACGCCGTACTTCCGCGGCGAGGATGACCAAGGCGAGACTGCGCTGATCGACCGCTTCCTGGCCACGCCGGGTAAGCTGCTCAAGGGGCCTTACCTGTCGCTGGGCCTGCCGTTTCGCCGCGACGATCGTGACCTCCCCTTCCGGCATGTAGACCCGGGGTTCCCGCCCTATCGCCACCAGCAGCAGGCCTTCCAGCGCTTGTGTGGGGAAGTTAAGCGCTCCACGCTGGTGGCTACTGGCACCGGCTCGGGCAAGACCGAGTGCTTCCTATTACCGATTCTCGACCACTGCACCAGCCTGCGTACCGACCCGGCGGTAACCGAGAAGCGCGGCATCAAGGCGCTGGTCATCTACCCCATGAACGCCCTGGCCACGGATCAGGCACGGCGCGTGGCCAAGCTGGCCAACGGGCTCGGCACGAAACTCACGGTGGGGCTGTTCACCGGCGACAACCCCGAAACGCCGTCGAAGACGATGTCGCCGGACGGGGTGATCACCGACAAGGAGACCCTGCGCGAGCATCCGCCGGACATCCTGCTTACCAACTACAAGATGCTCGACTTCCTGCTGATGCGCCCCAAGGATCAGCCGCTGTGGCGCTACAACATGCCCGGCACCCTGCGCTACCTGGTGGTGGACGAGCTGCATACCTTCGATGGCGCCCAAGGCACCGACCTGGCCTGCCTGATCCGGCGCTTGCGAGAGCGGCTACAGGCGAGCGACGAGCTAGCCTGCGTGGGCACCTCCGCCACCATCGGCGACGCCACGGCCTCGAAGCGCCTACGCGACTATGCCGCGTCGATCTTCGCCACGAGCTTCGATGAAGACAGCCTGGTACTGGAGGATCGTCTTTCCGCGGAGGAATACCTGGCCGCGGCCATAGAAGAGCATGGCGAAGTAGCCTTCCACGTCTGGCCGGAAAGACTGGCCGAGCGTCGCCAGCTTGACCCGCAACGCTTTGAACGCCCCGAGGCCTACCTGGCCGCCGCCTTCCAGCGTTGGTTTGCTGAAGGCAATATTCCCCCAGACACTGACGTTACGGCGTTGGGCGATGCCGGCCACCCCAGGCACTCAGCAGCCTTGGTGGCGCTGGGCGTCGACCTCAAGCGGCACGAGGCCTTCCATCGACTGCTGCGGGATAGCGAAGGAGTCACCGACCTGGAGGCGCTGTTGGAGCGCTGGAAACGTGATCGCCAGTGGGCCGGTGAGCCGGAGGTGCTGCTGCACAGCCTGCTGGCACTGGTCTCGGCGGCCCGTGAGGCGATACCCCGCGATGACGGCGCCCCCTCGCTGGCGCCACTGCTCACCGTGCGCCTGCAGCTGTGGCTACGGGAGCTGTCGCGCATGGTCACCAGCGTGGACGGTACCCCCGAACTGATCCACGCCGATGATGATCCCCAGGGCCGCCCGCGCCCCGCCCAAGCCCTCGACGAAGAGGTTCCGCTCCGGTTGCCGTTGATTCACTGTCGCGACTGCCACGCCGCGGCCTGGGGCACACTGAAAGCAGAGGATGCTCGCCATGTGTCCCGCGACCTCGCCGCCTTCTATCGCGGCTACTTCCAGCAGTCGGCGGACGTCTGCCTTCTCTATCCGCTGCGCCAGTCGAGTCCGCCAGAGGATAGCTCCGGCCAGGTCAAGCAGCTGTGCCCCACCTGCGCGGCGCTGACCCATGGAGAGGCCAGCGGCCCCTGCCCGGCTTGCGGCGCTCAGGAACAGCTGCGGGTCTGGCAGCCAACACTGCAGGAACGGCGTCGCGAGCGGTTGGTGGCTGCCACCGAGCGCTGCCCCTGGTGCCGCTCCCGCGGCGGACTATCGATCCTTGGCTTCCGCGCTGCTTCGCTCTCCAGCACCCTGCTGGCACGCCTTTACCAGTCGCCCTACAACGATGACCGCAAGGCCATCGCCTTCTCCGACAGCGTGCAGGATGCCGCTCACCGCGCCGGCTTCTTCGAGGCACGCACCTGGCGTCAGGCCCTACGGCAGGCGCTGGACGGCTGGCTGGTCAGCCAGGGACAGGGCCTGTCGCTGGATCGTCTGGCCACCACCTTCACTCTGGCCATGCGCCGGCAGGCGGGCAGCGATGCCGACTTCGTGGGGCGCTGGCTGGCCCCCAACATGGCCTGGCTGAAGGATGCCGACAGCCTGCAGCAGCAGGGCAGCCTACCGGCTGGCAGCGACCTTCCTGAACTGGTCTCCAGGCGGCTGGACTGGGAAGTGCATAGCGAGCTGGGCCTGCGCAGCCAGATCGGCCGTACCCTGGAGCGTCAGGGGCGCGTGACCTTGGGGGTGGATACGCCCCTGCTCGAGGCCGCCGCCGAGCGCCTGGTAGGCGACTGGGCCCAAGAGCTGCCCGGTATCGGCGAGGTAACAGCGTCGCAGGCCGCCCGCTTCCTGCTCGGCGTGCTGCATCGCCTGCGCATCCGAGGCGCCTTCGAACACCCCGAGGTGGAAGGCTATGCCCGGGAAGGCGGCGAGACCTGGTTCTTCCGCCGCAGCCTGTGCCTGCCCAACTACGGCCCCCGCGCCGCCCCACCGGCCTTCCTGACCCTGGAGCCGGTGTCAAAGAACTTCGACAGCATCACCGGCGCGCGGCAGACCGCGGGCGGCGGCAACTGGTATGCCGGCTGGTTCCTCAAGCAGCTGGAAGCCGATCAGGTGCTGGCCGGCGATCTCGGCCAGGCCTATCGCCTGGCGCTGCGTGCTCTGGAACGCGAGGGGCTGGTGCGGGCCCTGGCCCAGCTGCGCGGTCGCGAGGTGTGGGCGTTGACCCGCCCCCACTGGCGAGCGGTGACCCAGCCGCTGGCACTACGCTGCTCGGCCTGCGGCCAGCGCCAGCAGACCCCGCCGGACCAGTTGATGCACTGGCAAGGACTGGCCTGCCTGCAGCCACAGTGCCGTGGCCGATTCGAGCCGACCGCGCCCTTCCGCTGGGCACTGGCGCCCTCACCCACACCGCCTACCCGGCTGATTAGCCATGAACATACCGGCCTGCTGGATGCCGATACCCGCGCCCGGGTGGAACACTCCTTCATCGAAGGCGACCGCCCCTGGGACATCAACCTGCTCTCGGCCACACCGACGCTGGAGATGGGCATCGACATCGGCGACCTCTCCTCGGTACTGCTGTGCTCCACGCCGCCTGCCCAGGCCAACTACCTGCAACGCATCGGCCGAGCCGGGCGTCGTGACGGCAATGCCCTGAATGTCACCATTGCCAACGCTGCGCCCCACGATCTCTACTTCTATGCCGAGCCACTCGAGATGATGGCCGGCAGCGTGCAGCCGCCCGGTGTCTTCCTGCAAGCCACCGCCGTCCTGGAGCGCCAGCTGCTGGCCTACGTCTTCGATCATTGGGTGGCCGAGGCAGCTCGCGACGGGACCCTGGACGAAAAGATGCTGCCGGGAAGGCTCTCGTCGGTGCTGGACAATATTGTTCGCGACGACCGCCAGGGCTTTCCCTGGCCGCTGCTGGACTACGTAAGCCATCATCGAGCGCGCCTCTTCAAGGGCTTCTGTGCCATGTTTCCGGCGCTCGGCGAAGAGGCCGTCGAGCACTTGCGGGGCTATCTGGAAGACGATGCCCAGGATACCCGCAGCCTCGAATACCGCATCGTCAACCGGCTATGGCACAAGGCCAACCAGCGCCAGAGCTGGCGGGATACCATTCGCGACTACAAGAACCAGCTGGAGCGCCGTCGCAAGCAGCCCCATGACGAGGCCAATGAAGAGGCCATGGACGCCATCAATACCGAGCGTCGCGCGCTGATGGACCTGGCCCGGCGCCTCGATGCCCAGCACACCCTCAACTTCTTCACCGATGAGGGGCTGCTGCCCAACTATGCCTTCCCCGAGGAGGGCGTGACCCTCAATGGGGTGGTGATACGCTCGGTGAGCCAGGCCCAGCGGGAGGTAGAGGGCGAGAAGAAGTCGCGCCCCTACGAGGTGGTGAGCTATGACTTCCAGCGTCCCGCCCAGAGCGCCCTGGTGGAGTTGGCTCCCGAGAACACCTTCTACGCCGTGGGGCGAGCGCTGAAGATCGACCAGGTCAACCTACGGCTGAGCGACATCGAAGCGTGGCGGCTGTGCAACCACTGCCACTACAGCGAGAATCTGGCCAAAGGCGATATCCACGGCGCCTGCCCACGCTGCGGCAGCCCCCAGTGGGCCGATGGAGCCCAGAAGCGCCAGCTGCTTCGCTTGCGGGAGGTGACCGCCAACGTGCGCGACCGCGATAGCCGCATCGGGGATGACAGCGAGCAGCGCGAGCCCTCCTTTTATACTCGCCAGTTGCTCACTGACATCGCACCAGGCAGCGCCCGCTTCGCCTACCGCATCGACGATCCTGAATGCCCCTTCGGCTTCGAGTACGTGCCGAAGGCACGCTTCCTGGAGATCAACTTCGGTCGCCACGACGACCAGGCGCCCTCGCTGGCAGTCGCCGGCGAGGAGCGGCCACGTAGCGGCTTCAGGGTGTGCCAGCACTGTGGCAAGGTGCAACGGCCCGGGATGAAGGCCCATGAACGCCACCAGCGCTTCTGCCAGCTGGCCCGGCCTGGAGCCGTTGAGCACGAGGGCGACTTCATCGATAGCCTGTTCCTCTACCGAGAGCTGTCATCGGAGGCGTTACGCCTGCTACTGCCGCTTTCCGATGTGGCGATCTCCGATACCGCTCGCCACTCACTCATCGCCGCCCTCCACCTCGGGCTCAAGGCTCATTTCCATGGCAACGTAGACCACCTACGCATTACCGAGCAGCAAACGCCGGGCCAGGCCGGTGGCCCCTCGCGCCACTTCCTGGTGCTGCACGACAGTGTGCCCGGCGGTACCGGCTACCTGAAGGAGCTGATGCAGTCGCCGGAGACGCTGCTGGCGATGCTCGACACCGCCCGCCACCAGCTGGCGACCTGCGGCTGCCAGCAGGACCCGATGCTGGATGGCTGCTACCGCTGCCTGCTGGCCTACCGCGAGAGCCGGCACATGGCCAAGATCTCGCGGCGCCTGGCCCTGGAGCTACTGGACCGGATCCTGAGTCGCCGCGAGGCACTCGTCGCCATCGACGGCCTGGACGAGGTGGACCTCAATGCTCTGGTAGAGAGCGAGCTGGAGCAGCGCTTCATCGACCTGCTGCCCGTTCTGGATGCCGGGATCCGTCTGGTGCCGGAGCTGGTCGAGGGCAACCCGGGCTGGCACCTCACACTGGAGACCGGTCGCGAGGCCGATGGTAGCCCGCGGCTGATCAGCTGGCGTATCGAGCCTCAGCGCAACCTGGGCCCGGGTGACGGGGTGCTGCTGCCCACCCGTCCTGACTTCATGCTATGGCCCGGCGGCGAGGCTAACCGCGGCGCCCGCCCCCTGGCGCTCTACCTGGACGGCTTCCAGTTCCACTACGACCGGCTGGACGATGACACCGCCAAACGCCAGGCGGTGCTGGCCTCCCAGCACTTCCAGGTCTGGACCCTGGGCTGGCGTGATCTGGACAAGGCCCCGCTGGAGACGCCGCTGTGGCAGCGCCAGCCCGATCGTCACCTGGGGCAAGCCTATGGCCCCTTGGCCGATCAGCTTGGCCTGGCCAGCCACCATGACGGCGCCAAGGCGTTGAGCGAGAGTTCCCTGACCTGGCTGCTGAGTTACCTGCGCGACCCCGCGGGCACGGCTCGACAGTTGGCGGAGGCGGCGTTGGGTCAAGCCTTTCACTGGCTGGATCCACGCACCCTCAAAGACCCGGCCCTGCGCCATGCACTGGACATGGAGTTGGCCGAGAACGCCCCGCCGGGCATCCGCCGTGCGCTGCTGCCCGAAGGGGATGCTGAAGGTCGGCTGCTGGGAGGAGCCCTGGATGCCTTGAACAGCGGCGCCTCTCGGGATGGCTCGGCAGGCAGTGAGGCGGCGGTGAGCATCTCCGCCGCCGCGCTTCAAGACGCCCGACGCCTGACCCGGGAACTGCACCTGCATCTGAGCCTGGATGACCGCCACCTGCCTGCCAGCCTGGAAGGAGAGGGCCGCTGGCGAGCTTTCTGGCACGCTGCCAACCTCCTGCAGTTCCTGCCACGCTTCTCGCTTTGCTCGGTGCGCGGCGTCGCAGGCGGAGTGGTGACCGATGCCGTAGCGAAGTGTCCGGCACTGGCCGTGGAAACTGGCGAGAGCCTTGAGCCGCAGGATGCCATCAGCGCCGACTGGCAGGCGCTGATCGACGACGACCTGACCCTGCTTCCGACCGACTGGATCACCACACTGGCCAAGCGCGGCCTGCCCCTCCCCACACCGGGCCTGGATGTACTTGATGCTGCCGGAGAAGCCTCCCTTACCCTCGAGCTAGCCTGGGAAGGCCCGCGAGTGGCGGTGGTCATCGAGGAGGACCTGCCTGTCGGCTGGCGACGGCTGCTGGCCGACTGGCGGCTGGTCACCAGCCTGGATGAAGGCGCCATCGATCAGCTGGTGGGCTGGCTGAGTACTGACGAAAGGAGTGAACCATGAGCGAGATCACCGTCGCGCTGTCCCAGGAATTCCTGGAAGCCTATGCCCGGATTCCCCGCCGCAAGCAGGGCAAGGTGATGGCCATGGTCACCAAGTTTCGCGAAAATCCTCGTTCGCCCGGGCTCAACTACGAAACCTTGGCCACGCCTGACCCGAACCTGCGCTCGATCCGCGTGGACGACGACTATCGCGCCATCGTGCTCAAGCCCGAGCATGGCAACGTTTACGTACTGCTGTGGGTAGACAAGCACGACGATGCCTACGCCTGGGCCGGTCGCCATCGAGTGGATATCCATCCCCAGACCGGCAGCCTGCAGATCCTCGCCTCTAGCACCGCGGAAGTTCCCTCGGAACATGCCGAACCGGCCGCCGATACCTCGATCACCGCATCTACCGAGCCGCTATTCCAGGCTCGCGACCGCGAACTACTGCGGCTGGGGGTGCCGGAGATGATGCTGGAGCCGGTCAGGTCGCTGACCGGCGAGGCCGAGCTGGAAGCTCTGGCGCCTCGCCTCCCCGAAGAGGCCTTCGAGGCACTCACCTTCCTCGCCCAGGGAGAGCCCCTCGACGAGGTATTGGAGACCTACGGGGTACCCGACGCCCCCGCAGAGGTGGATCGACAGGACTTCGCTGCAGCGCTGCGCCGTCCCGATAGCCAACGCCGCTTCCGCGTGGTGGAAGAAGAGCAGGAGCTGGAGCGCATGCTGCAGGCCCCGCTGGCCCACTGGCGAGTCTTCCTGCATCCGAGCCAGCGCCAGCTAGTGGAACGCCACTGGAACGGCCCGGTGCGGGTATTGGGGGGTGCCGGTACGGGCAAGACGGTGGTGGTCATGCACCGCGCCCGTTGGCTGGCTCGGCGCATACTCGAGGACCTGGCCGGTGACAGCCAGCAGCAGGTACTGGTAACCACCTTTACCCGCAACCTGGCTATCGATATCGAGCAGCACCTGCGCCAGCTGTGTCGTGACGACGAACTGGCGCGCATCGAGGTGATCAACATCGACCGCCTGGTGACGCGCCTGGTCAACCGACGCGGCGCGCCAAGACTGGTCTACCCCACCGACAAGGGCTACCGCAAGGCATGGGATTCAGCCATGCAGATGAAGCCCCCCGAGCCTGACCTGCCGGAGAGCTTCTACGAAGAAGAGTGGCAGCAGGTGATCCTTCCCCAGCACGTTCTGACCCGTCAGGACTATTTCCGCGCCTCCCGGGCCGGGCGCGGCGTGGCCCTCAACCGGCGCCAGCGCGCCGCCCTCTGGCCGGTCTTCGAGGAGATGCGCGCCCAGCTCAGCCACGCCCGCCTACGCCCCTTCGAGGACGGCGTATTCGAGGCCATCGCCATGGTAGAGCGCGGTGAGCTGACCGCCCCTTGGGCGCACATTATCGTCGACGAGGCACAGGACTTCGGCGCCGAGACCCTGACCCTGCTGCGCCACCTGGTGCCGGAGGGCCAGGACGACCTGCTCATCGTCGGCGACGGCCACCAGCGCATCTACGGTCGACGGGCGGCGCTGTCGCGCTGTGGCATCAACATTCGCGGACGCGGCAAGAAGCTGCGTATCAACTACCGCACCACCGAGCAGACTCGGCGCTTCGCTGTGGCCCTGCTCGAAGGCCAACCTATCGACGACCTGGACGAGGGCAGCGATAGTCAGCAGGACTACCGTTCGTTGCTGCAAGGAGAGGCCCCCGAGACGCATCACTATCCCGATTTCGATACCGAAATGGACGCTCTGGCTGAGAGGCTCAATGCTCACCTGGCGGACCACGACGCCGAGGCCCTTGAAGGCCGAGGCGCGGATAGTTGCGTGGTCGCTCGCACCCAGCGGCTGCTGGACCAGATTGCCAACGCACTGGCAACGCGTGGCGTGCCTACCCACCCCATCTCACGCAATGCCCCAGAAGAGCCCGAAAAGCCCGGCGTGCGCCTGGCAACCTTGCACCGCGTGAAGGGGCTGGAGTTCCGTGAGATGCATATTGCCTGCGTCAATGACGGAGTGATTCCCGCGAAGCACACCGGGCGGACAGAAGACCCGGTGGAAAGACGCCACCGCGAACTCAACGAGCGCGCCCTGCTGCATGTTGCCGCTACGCGTGCCATTGAGCGTCTATTCGTAACCAGTAGCGGCAAGCCAAGTGACTTCCTCCAGCAATAGCGTTCTCTAAAATGGGAAACGCTTGTCGAGGTTCGGCAGCAGCGCCGACAGGTGGCTGGATGGACCCTCAGCACATAAAACTGGGGGTATATATGGGGGTGCATCCGCTATTCAAGCTTAGTTTTTTTATTTATTAACAATGCTTTATATTAGATTTTAACGGGACGCCGCCTCCACCAAACAGTCGACGAGAGAAGCACCCTGCGGGGTGCTTCTTTCGTTGGTGACGTCGCACTTCGCCGACAGGTGTCGGCGCTTTCTCGACGATCCGGGGTTCCATGCCCGCCGGCCCCACCCGACGGTCGAGGAACGCAGCACCCTGCGGGGTGCTTCTCTCGTTCTGGCCGGACCACCGGCCGCCGGGATCACCACCACCCGGCGTTCGAGCCACCTCCCGCTCGGTTCGCGGGACCCTGACATTGGCCAACCGGTGGCCTCCGGCACGATAATGTGGCCAGTCGCCCACCCAGATGCCGAGGCCCCATGACCAGCGCCGCGCCCCTTCCCGCGATCCCCCGCCTCGCCGAACCCGACTGGGCGGCGGTCGGCCGCCTGCCCATCGCCGGCAGCGACGAACCCCTGGTGCCGGTGGGACTGGCGCCGCCGCCGCTCAAGGCCTATCCGGCCTATGCACGACTCGGCATCCCCGGGGCGGTGAACGAGTGCTATGTGCGCGAGACGGTCTACCACCGCCTGCTCGCCGTGGCCCGGGCGCTGCCCGACGGCCTGAACCTGCTGGTGCTGGACGGCTGGCGCCCCTGGCGGGTGCAGCAGTACCTGTTCGAGACGCTCCAGGACATCCTCCACGAGCACCATCCCGAGCTCACCCCGGGCGAACTCGATGCCCGCACCCGGGAGTTCGTGGCCGAGCCGAGCCGCGCCCCCGACCGCCCCAGCCCCCACCTCACCGGCGGCGCCGTGGACGTCACCCTGTGCGATGCCGACGGCCTGCCGCTGGACATGGGCACGCGGTTCGACGAGGCCATCGCGGCCTCGCACACCGCCGCCCTGGAAGCCCTGGAGGCCCCCGATGCGGCCCAGCGCCGGGCCCGCGACAACCGCCGTCGGCTCTACCACGCCATGCGGGCCCAGGGCTTCACCAACCTGCCCAGCGAGTGGTGGCACTTCGACCTCGGCGACCAGCTGTGGGCCCACTATGGCGAGCATGCCGCGGCACGCTATGGCCCGACGGAGCTGGACACCATCGAGAGCCGCTGGCGTCGCCAGCTCTGAGCCCCGACACGACGACGCCGGGCCACTGGCGTGGCCCGGCGTCGTGTCCGGCGAGACGCGACTGGCGCGTCAGGCGGCGTTGCGCTTGCCGTCGCAGGCGGCCTGCATCGCCAGGGCGGTATCCAGCATGCGGTTGGAGAAGCCCCACTCGTTGTCGTACCAGGCCATGACCTTGACCAGCTTGCCGTTCACCCGGGTGTGATTGGCATCGAAGGTGGACGAGTTGGCGTCATGGTTGAAGTCGATGGAGACCAGCGGCTGGGCATTCACCGCGAGCACCGGTGAAGCGGCGGCGGCCTCCGCGACGATGGCATTGATCTCGTCCTTGCTGGTCTCGCGGCCGGCATTGAAGGTCAGATCGACCAGCGAGACGTTGATCAGCGGCACGCGCACCGCCAGGCCATCGAAGCGGCCGGCGAGTTCCGGCAGCACCAGGCCCACCGCCGCCGCGGCCCCGGTCTTGGTCGGGATCATCGAATGGGTCGCGCTGCGGGCCCGGTAGGGGTCCTTGTGATAGACATCGGAGAGGTTCTGGTCGTTGGTGTAGGCGTGCACCGTGGTCATCAGGCCGTTCTCGATGCCCACCGTCTCGTGCAGCACCTTGGCCACCGGCGCCAGGCAGTTGGTGGTGCAGGAGGCGTTGGAGACCACCTTGTGCTCGGGCTTGAGCACGTCCTCGTTGACGCCATAGACCACGGTGGCATCGGCATCCGGGCTGGGCGCGGAGATCAGCACCCGACCGGCACCGGCCTCGAGATGCCTGGCGGCGTCATCGCGCTTGGTGAACAGGCCGGTGCACTCCATCACCAGGTCCACGCCCAGGTCCTTCCAGGGCAGCCGCGCGGGGTCGCGCTCGGAGATGATCTCGATGCGGTCGCCGTCGACGGTGAGGCTGTGTTCGTCGTGGTCCACCTTGAAGGGAAAGTGACCATGGACGGTGTCATGGCGCAGCAGGTGGGCGTTGAGCGCCGGGTCGCCGAGATCGTTGATGGCGACGACCTGCACGCGATCGCGGTAGCCCCCTTCATACAGGGCGCGGAACACGTTGCGACCGATGCGACCGAAACCGTTGATGGCGATCTTGAGCGTCATGATGTCTTCCTCTCGATCCAGACTTTGCCGTCTTGTGGGATGGACTGAGCCGAGGAACGGCAGGGCAGCGAAGCGTCCCGGCATGCTCGCCGGGCGGGCCGACGGCTCATTTGCCCCACAATGTGGCCCACGATAGCGTCGGAGACAAGGTGTATTTCGTAATTTTACGACATTTTCCTTGGTCGCCTGGCTCGCCACATTTCTCCATATGCCTATCAATAAACGTTTTTTGCCAGAATCCGGGGCTTGTCCGTCGAGGTGTTAGACCTTCGTCGCAGCCCGGGAATTTAGTAATATCACGACTGATAGAGTATCTTGTCAGGCAGTCCCGCGACCGGCCACGCTCGGCCGCCTGCGCGAGCCCGCATTCCACAGGAGAGCCCGGCATGACTCATCGCCCCATCCCCATCCGCCGCACCAAGATCGTCGCCACCCTGGGTCCCGCCAGCGACCGGGAGGGCGTGCTCGAGCAGATGATCACCGCCGGCGTCGACGTGGTGCGCCTCAACTTCTCCCACGGCTCGGCGGACGACCACCGCCGCCGGCTCGCCGCGGTGCGCGAGATCGCCGCCCGCCAGGGGCGCAGCGTCGCCGCCCTGGGCGACCTGCAGGGGCCCAAGATCCGCATCGCCCGCTTCCGCGACGGCGCCGTCGAGCTCGCCGAGGGCGCCCCCTTCGTGATCGACATGGCCCTCGACGGCGAGGCCGGTGACGCCGAGCGGGTCGGCTGCGACTACCAGGCCCTGGCCGACGACGTGGCCGCCGGCGACCGCCTGCTGCTCGACGACGGCCGGGTGGTGCTCGACGTCGAGCGGGTCGACGGCAGCGCCATCCACACCCGCGTGGTGGTGGGCGGCGCCCTGTCCAACAACAAGGGCATCAACAAGCAGGGCGGCGGCCTCTCGGCGCCGGCGCTGACCGACAAGGACAAGGCCGACCTCGAGACCGCCATCGCCATCGGCGTGGACTACCTGGCGGTGTCCTTCCCGCGTCATGCCGCCGACATGCAGGAAGCCCGCACGCTGCTCGGCGAGGCCGGTGCCGAGATCGGCCT
>NZ_JAUFPQ010000007.1 GCF_030409305.1 Halomonas maura | reverse complement strand
TGGATCTGCGACATCCTCGACACCCTGGCCGCCGAGACCGACACTACCGAGGTCGAGTCCGAGGTGCGCGGCAAGGTCGCCAAGCTGTGCGACCGCCACCCCGTCTATGGCCAGTCGAGCACCAGTGCCGAGGACACGGCCATTGCGTGAGCCCGTTAACACCGGGCTTCTCGGGGCCCTAGGCAGGATCAATCGGACATCTAAGCCCGCCGGCAGGAGAACCAGCGGTAGAGAAGCGCTGCTCCAGGACAGCAAAGGCCCCATCGTGAAAACATCCGGAGACCCCGATTCGAATAGCCATAAAAAAAGCCGCTGAGATCAGCGGCTTTTTCAATATTCTGTGGCGGAGGGGGAGGGATTCGAACCCTCGAAGCCTTTCGACTTACACACTTTCCAGGCGTGCTCCTTCGACCACTCGGACACCCCTCCGCATTGTCATCCCCGAGGCTTTGGCGCCTGGCCTTTCGCTCGAGAACGTCGCCCTTTCTCTCAAGGACGGCGCATATGCTAACGACTTAAGTCCGCGAATGCAAGCCGGTTTTCGGCTTTTTCGCCATGCCGCCCGGTGACGGCATGGCCGCGGGAAGCGCCCTCACCCGGCCGGCAGCACCGCGTAGTCGCCGCGGGCCTCGAGGCAGAGGGTGTCGCCGCACCACAGTTGCTGCACCAGGGCGATGCGTCCCTTGCCGCGACGTTCCAGGCGCTCGGCAAGCCGCTCGGTGCCCGCCTCGGCCTCCGGCATGCAGACCATGCGGTAGTCGCCGGTCACCGGCGCCAGGAAGCGCTGGCCGGCGTCGGCCACCACCACGTCCCGGTCGTAGCCGTGTCGGCGCAACCAGAGCGTGGTCCAGCACCAGCCCAGCAGGGTGGTCTGGGCGGCGAGTGCCCCGCCGAAACCGGTGCCCTTGTCGTTGAGACTCGGCGCCAGCGCGAGTCGCCATTCGAGCGTGTCGCCGTCGCGGCGCATCTCGCGGATACCCAGTCGCGCGACCATGGGGATGGCCTCGCCGAGCCAGGCGAGGAAGGTCGCCGGATCGTCTCCCTCGCCCACCGGCGGCAGCGGCAGCCGCGGGTGGGGAATACCGATCTCGCGCATGCTCAGTCCCAGCGTTCCACGAAGTCGTCGATAGCGTGCTCGGGCAGCGGCCGGTGGCGTCCCCCCAGTTGCCCCAGGTAGAGGAAGGCCACCAGCTCGTCCTCCTCGCCGAGACCGAGCCCCTTGCGCACGGTGGGGTCGAAGGCGTACTTGCCGGTGCGCCACATGGCGCCGAGGCCCTGGGCATGGGCGGCGAGCAGGATGCCGTGGGCGGCGCAGCCGGCGGAGATCACCTGCTCCACCCGGGGCACCTTGGGCTCGTCCGGCGTTACCCTGGCGATCACGGCAATGATCATCGGCGCCCGCTTGGGCTTCTTGCGCGCCGCGTCGAGCACGGCGTCCTCGGCATGCGGATCCTCGCGGAACTCGGCCTCGGCGAACAGCTCGCCGAGGCGGTCGAGTCCCTCGCCTGAGAACTCGATGAAGCGCCACGGCCGCAGCTCCTTGTGATCCGGGGCCCGCAGGGCGGCGCGGTACATCGCCTCCCGCTGCTCGGACGTCGGCGGCGGGCCCATCAGCTTGCCCATGGAGCTGCGCTCATGCAGCAGCGTCATCGCATCCATTGTGGTCTCCTTGCGAGGTTCAAACGAGAAGAGTTCTCGTCACTCTACCAAGCGACGCGGTCACTGTCGTGCCAGGCGCAGCGGCAATGGCGGCCGTTCGCCCGGCGTGCCCCGCCAGGGGCTGATGTCGAGTCCGCCCCGGCGGACGTAGCGCGCCAGCACCAGCAGCCGTTCGGGACGGGCCCGGGCCATCAGGTCCATGAAGATATGCTCGACGCAGTGCTCGTGGAAGTCCTGGTGCTGGCGATAGCCGATCAGGTAACGCAGCAGGCCGTCTCGGTCCAGGCGAGGCCCCCGGTAGCGGATCAGCACGCTGCCCCAGTCGGGCTGGCCGGTCACCGGGCAGTTGGACTTGAGCAGGTGCGAGTGCAGGGTCTCCTCGACGACCTGCCCCCCCACCCTGAGGTGCTCGGCGCTGGGGGTATAGTCGTCGACCGCGATGTCACGGTCATCGATACACTCGCCGGGTAGCCGGCGCGGCATGAGCGCCTCGTCGTCCACGCCGAACAGTTCCACGCTCACGGCGGCGCCGGCCGCCTCGGCGAGATCCCTTTCCAGGGTCGCCACCACCTCCTCCCGCGAGGCGAAGCTCGTCTGGTTGAAGCCGTTGAGGTAGAGCTTCCAGGACTTGGACTCGATGAGTCGCGGCGAGTCCGCCGGCAGCCGGAAGCGGGCCACGGCGACGATGGGCTTGCCGCGGGCATTGAGCCAGGAAACCTCGAAGGCGTGCCATTCATCCTCGCCGACGAAGGGCAAGGCGCCTGCCTCGATGCCCAGCGGCGCCCGATTGGCGGCCCGCTCGATGGGATACAGCAGCCCCGCCTCGTAGTGCTCGGGATAGGCGGACTCGCGCCCCAGGGGGGCATGGGCGAGGGTCTCGGGACGGTGGTGCGACATGCGTTAGCTCCTGATGCCCTTGCCGTTCTCGAGCATCCACAGGGCGATGCCAAAGAGTACCACGATGAAGGCCAGGATGGCGGCCAGCGCCCAGCCCACCGGGATGTCGGAGACGCCCAGGAAGCCGTAGCGGAAGACGTTGACCATGTAGAGGATGGGGTTGAGCATCGAGGCCCCCTGCCAGAAGGCCGGCAGCAGCGAGATCGAGTAGAACACCCCGCCCAGGTAGGTCAGCGGCGTCAGCACGAAGGTCGGCACGATGGAGATGTCGTCAAACTTCTTGCCGAGCAGGGCGTTGATGAAGCCGCCGATGGCGAACAGCGCCGCGGTCAGCACCACCACCCCCAGGGTGAGCAGTGGATGGGCCACCTCCAGGCTTGTGAAGAACAGCGACACGACGGTGACGATCACTCCCACCCCAAGCCCGCGGGCCATGCCGCCGAGCACGAAGCCGGAGAGGATCACCCAGTTGGGCATCGGCGAGACCATCATCTCCTCCACGCTGCGCTGGAACTTGTTGGAGAAGAAGCTCGAGGCCACGTTGGAGTAGCTGTTGGTGATCACCGACATCATGATCAGCCCGGGGACGATGAAATCCATGTAGCTGTAGCCGTCCATCTCGCCGATGCGCGAGCCGATCAGGTTGCCGAAGATGATGAAGTACATGGTCATGGTGATCGACGGCGGCAGCAGGGTCTGTGGCCAGATCCGCGTGAAGCGCTTGATCTCCTTGACCACCAGGGTCCAGAGCGCGATGGCGATCTGCATGGGATTCATGCGCGAACCTCCTGGTCCTGGTCCAGGGCGCCCTGGCCGCCTTCGACCATGGAGACAAACATCTCCTCGAGGCGGTTGGCGCGGTTGCGCATCGACATCACCTCGATGCCCTGCTCACTCAGGCTCTCGAAGACGTCGTTGAGGCGCTGGCCGCGGTGGATCACCACCGCCAGCTGGGCATCGTCGACCTGCCGGACCTCGAAGCCCGCCACCTCGGGAGGCGCCTCGACCGGATGGGCCAGGTCGAGCAGGAAGGTCTCGGTATCCAGCTCGGCGAGCAACTCCCGGACGCTGGTGTCACGGATGATCTTGCCGTGATTGATGATGCCGACGTGACGGCACAGGCTCTCGGCTTCCTCGAGGTAGTGGGTGGTGAGGATGATGGTGGTGCCTTCCTCACGGTTGATGCGACGCATGTACTCCCACATGCTGCGCCTGAGTTCGATGTCGACCCCGGCGGTGGGCTCGTCGAGGATCAGCAGTTTCGGGCGGTGGATCAGCGCCCGGGCGATCATCAGCCGGCGCTTCATGCCGCCGGAGAGCATCCGCGCGCTGCCATTGCGCTTGTCCCACAGGCCCAGGTCGCGGAGCAGCTGCTCGGCCCGCGGCAGTGCCTCGCGACGCGACATGCCGTAGTAACCGGCCTGGGCCATGATGATGTCGATGACCTTCTCGAACTGGTTGAAGTTGAACTCCTGGGGCACCACGCCGAGGTGGTACTTGGCGCGGGCGAAGTCGGTGTCGACATCGATGCCGAAGATCGAGACCTTGCCGGCGGTCTTCTGCACCAGGGAGCAGACCACGCCCAGGGTGGTCGACTTGCCCGCCCCGTTGGGCCCCAGCAGGGCGTAGAAGTCGCCCCGGGCGACGTCGAGATCGATCCCCTTGAGGGCATGGAAGCCATTGCCATAGACCTTGGTCAGGCCACGGATGGACAGCGCCGGTTCGGCCATGAGCGATCCTGTGGAAGCTGGGTGAATGTCGTCGAAGCCCCACAACATGGGGGCTTATCGTCATCGGTTCAAGTTATCGGCCCGCGCGTACGCTTTGACAGGGCCAGGCGACTGGTCGATATCTACCTGTAGGACCGACCGCGGACGGGAGCGCCCCATGACCTTGACCACCCTGCTCTGCCTGCCCTTCTCCACGCCAAGCTGGGCATCGCTGCGCGAGCACCGTCCCTCGATCACCGTCCTGATCCTGTGGCTGGTGCTGCCATTGTCACTGGTGCCGCCACTGATGCTCTACTATGCCGGCACCCACTATGGCGATGAGTTCCTCACCGGCTTCGGCGACAAGCAGTGGCGCTTCATCACCACCATCTTCTTTCTCGCCGAGCTGCTGACCTTCGCGGTGATGGGCTGGCTGATCCACGAGATCGCCAATGCCGGCACGCGGCGCATCGCCTTTCGGGACGCCTACCTGCTGGCCGCCCTGGCCCCGGTGCCTCTGTGGCTCTCCCCCCTCGGCCTGTTGGTGCCGAGCCTGGCGGTCAACGTGGTGATCGCCCTGGGTGCGCTGGGGATCTCCTGCGGCATCGTCTACCACGGCCTGCAGGGACTGTGCCGGATTCGCGAGGACGTGGAGGCAATGTCGGCCACCTACACCATCATGGCCGCCAGCGTGCTGGCCTGGGGCCTGTTGATCGCCCTGGTCTGGGCCTTCTGACCCCTCACCGCAACTCGGAAGACGCCCAGGCCCCTTGAAGCATGGCAACGAGAGGAGTCTCGAGAGACGCTGTGATGGTGGCTTGCGTGAGACACGAGATCGACGGGGTGGCAGTCCGGCTTGTATCCCGAGGCTTGGCTAATCAAGAAACTGGAGAAAGGAAATGGAGCGGGAAACGAGATCGACCGGGCTGGCGTTCCGGCTCGTGACTCGAGCCTTGGCTCATTACGAATACAATGAACAATACGAATGGGGCGGGAAATAGATCGACGGGGCGGCCTTCCGCCGCGCCGGCACACCGGATCGTGACCCGAGCCTTGGCTTGTCAATCATTGCTACATAAGAGAATGGAGCGGGAAACGAGATCGACCGGGCTGGCGCACCAGCTCGTGACACAAGCCTTGGCCTGACCGATGAGGATGAGAACCTTCGAATGGAGCGGGAAATAGATCGACGGGGCGGCCTTCCGCCGCGCCGGCGCTCCGGCTCGAGACCCGAGTCTTGGCTCATTACGAAAACGATAAAAAACGAATGGAGCGGGAAACGAGATCGACCGGGCTGGCGGACCAGCTCGTGACACAAGCCTTGGCCTGACCGATGAGGATGAGAACTTTCGAATGGAGCGGGAAACGAGATCGACTGCGCCGGCACACCGGATCGTGACCCGAGCCTTGGCTTGTCAATCATTGCTACATAAGAGAATGGAGCGGGAAACGAGATCGACTGCGCCGGCACACCGGATCGTGACCCGAGCCTTGGCTTGTCAATCATTGCTACATAAGAGAATGGAGCGGGAAACGAGATTCGAACTCGCGACCCTCGCCTTGGCAAGGCGATGCTCTACCACTGAGCTATTCCCGCTCGGGAGGTGATGTCGACAGTGCGAAGTGGCGTCCCATAGGGGGTTCGAACCCCTGTTCCCGCCGTGAAAGGGCGGTGTCCTAGGCCACTAGACGAATGGGACGCATGGAGCGGCAACGTGATTCGACTGGGCTGGCACTCCAGCGGACTGGTGTACTAGCTCGCGACCCTCGCTCGCCAACTCTTGACCCAATCGACCCGAAGGGCGACTGGAGCGGGAAACGAGATTCGAACTCGCGACCCTCGCCTTGGCAAGGCGATGCTCTACCACTGAGCTATTCCCGCAGGTCTCGCATTGTCCAACCACCGGAAGGTGGCGTCCCATAGGGGGTTCGAACCCCTGTTCCCGCCGTGAAAGGGCGGTGTCCTGGACCACTAGACGAATGGGACGCATTGGACGGGTGACGTGATTCGATCGGACCGGCGTACCGGCTCGCGACCCTCGCGCACCTGACCTCCGAACCCAACTTCCCGAAGGAAGATTGGAGCGGGAAACGAGATTCGAACTCGCGACCCTCGCCTTGGCAAGGCGATGCTCTACCACTGAGCTATTCCCGCACTCCGGTATCTTGATGAGTCGAGTGGCGTCCCATAGGGGGTTCGAACCCCTGTTCCCGCCGTGAAAGGGCGGTGTCCTGGACCACTAGACGAATGGGACGCAATGGCTCGCCTCGTCGAGATGGCGCGCATATTACGCATCGCCCCTGAAAGTGTCAAGCCTGCCCCTTCCAGAGCAGCACACCGGCCGCGCAGCGTTGGCAAACGGGGGTGGAAAAAATGCCCACCCTGGATGTCACAATAGGGGGGCAGGCTCCACCGTGACGAGGAGACAGGCCATGCGAAGGAAGATCGAGAAGAGCGATGCCGAGTGGCGTGAGCAACTCACCCCCGAGCAGTATCACGTGACCCGGGAGAAAGGCACCGAGAAGCCCTTCTCCGGTGACTACCGGGTCACCGAGGAACACGGCATCTATCACTGCGTGTGTTGTCATGCACCACTGTTCGAGAACGAGCACAAGTTCGATGCCGGCTGCGGCTGGCCGAGCTTCGACCGCCCCCTCTCCTCGGGCTGCGTCGAGCAACAGCCCGACGGCAGCCATGGCATGCAGCGTACCGAGGTCATCTGCGCCCGTTGCAATGCCCACCTCGGCCACGTCTTCCCCGACGGGCCACAGGAGACCACCGGCCAGCGCTACTGCATCAATTCGGTGGCCATCGACTTCCACGCCGGCGAGTAGGCGCCACGCCCTGCCCTGAGACGGCCGGCCATCTGCTATGATGGTCGGCCGTTTCACATGGCAAGCAGGAGAGGCACGATGCTCGGCTGGTACCCGGGACACATGAACAAGGCGCGCCGGCAGATCCTCGAGGCGCTACCGGAGATCGACGTGGTGATCGAGGTGCTCGATGCCCGCCTGCCCTACTCCAGCGCCAACCCCATGCTGGCGAGCCTCACGCGCCACAAGCCGGTGCTCAAGATCCTCTCCCGAGCCGACCTGGCCGATCCCGAGCGCACCCGGGAATGGACCGCCCATTTCGATGCCCAATCCGCCACCCGTGCCCTGGCGGTGACCACCACCAACGCCCGGGACCTCAAGCGCATTCCCAAACTGTGCCACGAACTGGCCGGCCAGGTACGCGCCGACCGGGATGTGCGAGTGATGGTCATGGGCATTCCCAACGTAGGCAAGTCCACGCTGATCAATGGCCTGGCCGGGCGCACCATCGCCAAGACCGGCAACGAGCCGGCCGTCACCAAGCGCCAGCAGAAGGTACGCATCGCCGGCCAGGTGGCGCTGATCGACACCCCCGGGGTGCTGTGGCCGAAGATCGAGGACCAGGCCAGTGCCTACCGCCTGGCCGCCAGCGGCGCCATCCGCGACACCGCCATCGACTACGTGGAGGTGGCCGTGGTGGCCGCCGCCGAGCTGGCCCGGCGCTACCCCGACGCCCTGAGCGGGCGCTACAAGCTCAAGGAACTGCCGGCCTACCGGCCGAATCCCGAGGCCGATCGTGTCGACGCCGACGGCGACGCCCGACCCGACCTGCTGGCGCTGGCTGGCTTCGACGGCCACGCCATCCTGGCCACCATCGCCGCCAAGCGCGGCGGCCTGCGCGCCGGCGGCGAGATGGACCTGCATCGCGGCGCCGAGGTACTGCTCCACGAGTTGCGCGACGGCAAGCTCGGCCGGCTTACCCTCGAGACCCCGGCCGACATCCCGACCGAGGACGCCACCAAGGACGGCGCCGATACCGCCGTCGACCGGTAGCCCCACCCCGATACACTCATACCCGCCGCCGGAGCGGCACCTGGACACCACTGGACCCGACACATGGATACAGCTCCCCTCAGGAAATCGCACAAGCTCGACAACGTCTGCTACGACATCCGCGGACCAGTGCTCGACCACGCCAAGCGCCTGGAAGAGGAAGGCCAGCGCATCCTCAAGCTGAACATCGGCAACCCCGCGCCGTTCGGTTTCGAGGCACCGGAGGAGATCCTCCAGGACGTGATGCGCAACCTGCACACCGCCCAGGGCTACTGCGACTCCAAGGGGCTTTACTCGGCGCGCAAGGCGATCATGCAGGAAAGCCAGCGCAAAGGCATTCCCGGGGTGGGCATCGAGGACGTGTTCATCGGCAACGGCGTTTCCGAGCTGATCGTGATGGCCATGCAGGCGCTGCTCAACGACGGCGACGAGGTGCTGATCCCGGCGCCGGACTACCCGCTGTGGACCGCCGCGGCGAACCTCTCCGGCGGGCGGGCCGTGCACTACCTGTGCGACGAGCAGGCCGACTGGGCCCCGGACCTGGCAGATATCCGCGAGAAGGTCACCGGCCACACCCGCGCCATCGTCATCATCAACCCCAACAACCCCACCGGCGCCGTCTATCCGCCGGCGGTGGTCCGCGAGCTGCTCGACATCGCCCGCGAGCACGACCTGGTGGTGTTCTCCGACGAGATCTACGACAAGATCCTCTACGATGGCACCGAGCATGTGGCCACCGGCGCGCTGGCCTCCGAGGACCAGTTGGTGGTGACCATGAACGGGCTGTCCAAGAGCTATCGCTGCGCCGGTTTCCGCAGTGGCTGGATGACCTTCTCGGGCACTATCGCCAAGAAGCGGGCCCAGGACTTCCTGCAGGGCATCAACATGCTGGCCTCGATGCGCCTGTGCGCCAACGTGCCGGCCCAGCACGCCATCCAGACGGCCCTGGGCGGCTACCAGTCGATCAACGACCTGATCCTGCCCGGCGGCCGGCTGCTGGCCCAGCGCGACATCACCTACGACAAGCTCAACGCCATCCCCGGCGTGTCCTGCACCAAGGCCAAGGGGGCGCTCTACGCCTTCCCGCGGCTCGACCCCAAGGTGTTCAACATCCAGGACGACCAGCAGCTGGTGCTGGACCTGCTGCTCCAGGAGAAGATCCTGCTGGTCCAGGGCACCGCCTTCAACTGGCCCGACCCGGACCATGTGCGTATCGTCACCCTGCCCTGGGCCGACCAGCTCGACGATGCCCTGGATCGCTTCGCCCGCTTCCTGTCACGCTATCGCCAATAGTTGACGTCACGCTTGAAACTCGGCGCAAAAGGCCGTATCTAAGCATCTGCTTCTTCACGCCGCACCCCGCGGGTGCGGCCACTGCGCGACAACTCCGACGGGAGACCTCCGGCAATGATGAGAATCCTGCTCTTCCTGGGCACCAACCTGGCGGTGATCCTGGTGGCCAGCATCACCCTGCGCCTGCTCGGCGTGGAGCCCTACCTCACCGCCCAGGGCATCAACTTCAATGCCCTGTTGATCTTCTGTTTCATCTTCGGCATGGCCGGCTCGATGGTGTCGCTGTTCATCTCCAAGTGGATGGCCAAGCGCACCACCGGCACGGTGATCATCGAGCAGCCGTCCAACAGCAGCGAGAAGTGGCTGGTCGACACGGTGGCCGAGCTGGCCCGGGAGGCCGGCATCAAGACCCCCGAGGTGGGCATCTTCCCCGCCCAGCAATCCAACGCCTTTGCCACCGGCTGGAACAAGGACGACGCCCTGGTGGCAGTTTCCGCCGGCCTGCTCAACCGCATGCGCCCGGAGGAGATCCGTGCGGTGCTGGCTCACGAGATCGGCCATGTGGCCAACGGCGACATGGTCACCCTGGCGCTGATCCAGGGGGTGCTCAACACCTTCGTGATGTTCTTCGCCCGGGTGGTGGCCCAACTGGTGGACAGCTTCCTGCGCCGGGACGATGGCGAGGGCCTGGGCTTCTTCGGCTACTTCGCGGTGGTGATCGTCGCCGAGATCGTCTTCGGCCTGATCGCCTCGGCCATCGTCGCCTGGTTCTCGCGCTTCCGCGAATACCGTGCCGACGCCGCCGGCGCCCGGCTGGCCGGCAGCGGCGCCATGATCAATGCCCTGGCGCGGCTCAAGGCCGAGACCCAGATGCCCGACCAGATGCCGGACACCCTGACGGCCTTCGCCATCACCACCGGCCAGACCCGCAAGTTGATGGAGAAGCTCTTCGCCAGCCACCCTCCGCTGGACGAGCGCATCCGCGCCCTCAAGGAGGCGGCCTACCGCGATTGACCGCCGCTTCACCGCAGCGCAGAAGGCCCGCCGATGGCGGGCCTTCTGCATTCCTGGCTCGGACCTGCCGACCGTCTCAGGAGGCCGGCGTCACCTGGAAGCCGGCGGCCCGCAGCGGCTCCGCCAGGGCCGCGGCGCCCGGGCGCAGCGCCACCGTCAGGGTCGCGAACTCCCGGCGCAGCGGGTAGCTCGCCCGACAGGCGTCGAAGCCCTTGGCCGCCCCCTGGCGGCGACTCTCGCGGATCAGGCTGTCGTGATCCCGGCGCACGTCATAGACGGCGCGCATGCACAGCCGCAAGGCTTCCTCGACCTCGTGGCCGCCCCCCAGGGTGAGGCTCGCCACGGGCGGCGGCGGGGCCAGCATCTCGAGGGTCAGCCGTGTCGGCAGGCCCAGGCGATGGGCCAACGCCTGGTAGATCTGATGGGTACCACGCAGCTTGCCATCGAGACTGTAGCCGGCGACATGGGGCGTGGCCATCGCCGCCAGGTCCCGCAGCGCCGCGTCGATGGCGGGCTCGCCTTCCCAGACATCCAGCACCGCGCTGATATCGCCCTGAGCGGAGAGCCGGCCCCGCAGGGCCTGGCCGTCGAGACAGTCGCCGCGGCCGGCATTCAGCACGACGGAGCCCGGTGCCAGTTCGGCGATGCGCCGGGCATCGAGCAGGTGATGGGTGGCATGGGGCCCCTCGCGCACCAGCGGGGTGTGCAGGCAGACCACGTCGCAGGCCTCGATCAGGGCATCCAGGTCGACGAAGCCCTCGGGGCCCTCCCGCTCGGCCCGCGGCGGGTCGCAGGCCAGGCAGTCGATGCCCAGCGCCCGGAGGCGCTCCAGCAGCCGCCCGCCGACATTGCCGACCCCGACGATGCCCACGCGTCGCTCGAACAGCCGGAAGCCCTGGCGCTCGGCCAGGGTGGCCAGACTCGCCAGCACGTAGTCCACCACCGCCTCGGCGTTGCAGCCCGGGGCGCTGGCGAAGGCGATGCCCCGCTCGGCCAGGGTCGCCGGGTCGACATGGTCGGTGCCGATCGTGCAGGTCCCCACGAAGCGCAGCCGCGACCCGGCCACCAGGGCCTCGTCGACCCGGGTGATGGAACGGACCACCAGCGCATCGGCCGAGCGTACCGCGTCGGCATCGATTTCGCGGCCCGGGAGGCGCTCGACCTCGCCCAGGGGCGCGAAGCATTCCATGGCGGCCGGTACATTGGCGTCGACGACGATTCGCATGATTCTCTCCTGCCGCTTGGCCCGCATGGCTTGTTCACCGGCCATGAGGGCTTACAATACCGGCCTATGTTACACGAGCGGCGCTGCCCTGCGCCGCCGCCACCGGGAGCCGCCGTGATCGTCCGCTGGGAAACCGACCATGACTACGTGCTGGTACATGTCCATCAGGACATGTTCGGCGACTGGATCTTCAGCCGCGCCTGGGGGCAGATCGGCACCCAGTTCGGCGGCCTGAAGCACCAGCTCGCCGACGACCACGCCCAGGCGATGATGTGGCTCGACGACGAGGCCACCATCCAGGCCTCCCGGGGTTTCCGCAAGGTGCTCGAGGCCGATGACCACAGCCCCGAGGGCCTCGACGCGGTCAGCCAGCTTTCGCTGCTCGACAACGCCTGATCCCGATCACCCCAGGTAGCGCCGCCCACCGCGCATCACCGCCCCGCTGGCCGCCGGACGGTCCGCGTCTTCCCGCTGGGCCTGTCGCCAGGCCGCCGCGTCCAGCCAACCCCGAGCCGCCAGCCAACCGGCCAGCCGCGTCGGCTCGAAGCCACGCTCCAGCTCGCCGCCCTCGGCGTCCCTCAACACCGGGATCCGTACCCCGTAGCGGGCCATCAGCGCCTCGTCGTCACTGATCTCGACCCGCTCCAGCGTGACTTCCTCGCTGGCCAGTCGCCCCAGCCAGGCCTCCAGCGCCTCACAGAGGTGGCAGCCCAGGGTGGTGTAGAGCGTCAGGCGGATCATGCGCCTTCCCCCTCACCCTCACCCTCACCCTCGCCCTCGCCCTCGCCCGCCGGACGGTGACGGATCAGGAAACAGTGATGCAGGTCCGGGCGGCGGTTGCCAGATCGAGAGCGGATCGAAGGTCTCATGCGCTCTCCCCCTCGCCCGCCGGACGGTGACGGATCAGGAAACAGTGGTGCAGGTCGGGACGGCGGTTGCCAGATCGAGAGCGGATCGAAGGTCTCATGCGCTCTCCCCCTCGCCCGCCGGACGGTGACGGATCAGGAAACAGTGGTGCAGGTCCGGGCGTCTGTTGCCAGATCGAGAGCGGATCGAAGGTCTCATGCGCTCTCCCCCTCGCCCGCCGGACGGTGACGGATCAGGAAACAGTGGTGCAGGTCGGGACGTCTCTGGAAATCCGGATCGAAGGTCTTCGCCGAGATATCCTCCACGGCATAGCTCGCGTCCAGGTCGGCATCCAGCGTGAAGCGCCGCTGGTTGTTGGAGAACACCAGGGTCCCGCCCGGGGCCAGGCGCGCCATGGCCAGACGCACCAGCCGGCCATGGTCGCGCTGCACGTCCAGGGTCTCGGCCATCTTCTTGGAGTTGGAGAAGGTCGGCGGATCCAGGAAGATCAGGTCGAACTGGCTACCCGCGGTCTCCAGCCAGTGCAGGCAATCGTCGCGCACCACCCGATGCCGCGACGGGTCCAGGCGGTTGAGGGCGAAGTTGTCCCGGGCCCAGTCGAGGTAGGTGTTGGACAGATCGACGCTGACGCTGTCACTGGCGCCGCCGTCCCGCTCGGTGCCGAGGGCCGCCTGCACGGTGGCCGTGGCGGTGTAGCAGAACAGGTTGAGAAAGCGCTTGCCCGGGGCCAGCTCGGCCAGCAGGCGACGCACCGGACGATGGTCCAGGAAGAGCCCGGTATCGAGATAGTCGCGCAGGTTGACCCACAGCCGCGCCCGCCCCTCGCGGACCTCGAAGCGCTCGCCACTGGCCGCCTGCTTCTGGTACTGGGCCCGGCCGCTCTGGCGCTCGCGACGCTTGATCACCACCCGCGACGGGTCGACCTCCAGCACCTCGGGGATCACCGCCAGGGCATCGAACAGGCGCTTCTGGGCCTGGCCGGCATCCACGGACTTGGGGGCGGCGTATTCCTGGACATGCACCCTGTCGCCATAGACGTCGATCGCCAGGGCATACTCGGGCATGTCGGCGTCGTAGAGCCGGTAGCAGGTCTCGCCGGAGCGCTTGAGCCACTTCCTCAGCCGCTTGCGGTTCTTCTCGAGGCGGTTGGCGAACATCTGCGCGCCCTCGGAGCGCGGCGCGGGGGCGGACACCACTGGCGTCTCCTGATCCTTGCCGCTCTCGCCTGCCGGCACGTCCATCAGCAACAGCCGGGCATCCAGGGGCCCATTCTTCAGCGAATAGTGCTTGTAGGCGCGCAGTCCCGTGCGGTGGCCGAGATCCGGGTTGGCGGTGAAGAGCGCCAGGCGCCAGCCGGGGAAGGCCAGGCGCGCCCGCTCGCCGAGCGCCGCATAGAGGCCGACCAGCTCCGGCAGCTCGCCGAGCCGCTCGCCGTAGGGCGGGTTGGTGATCAGCAGGCCCCGGTCCTGGTCGCCGAGCGTCGCCGGCCGGGCCAGGTCGCTCAGGCTGGCCCCCTGGAGTTCGATCAGCGCCGGGATACCGGCGCGCATGGCGTTGGCCTTGGCCGCCGACAGCGCCGGCGGGCTCTGGTCGAAGCCGTAGAGCCGGCAGCGGCAGCGCTTGCGGCCGATGCTCGCCCGGGCCTCGGCCTCGCGCTTGAGTTCGTGCCACAGGGCCGCATCGTGGCCGGCCCAGCCGTGGAAGCCGAAGCGCTCGCGATGCAGGTTGGGTGCCATGTCGGCGGCGATCATCGCCGCCTCGATCAGCAGGGTCCCGGCCCCGCACAGCGGGTCTACCAGCGGCGCCCCCTCACGGGCCAGCGCCGGCCAGCCGGCGCGCACCAGCAGTGCCGCCGCCAGGTTCTCCTTGAGGGGGGCATGGCCCACGTCACGGCGGTAACCGCGGCGATGCAGGCTGTCGCCGGAGAGGTCCACCCCCAGCAGCAGGCGCCCGCGGTGCAGGTGGGCATAGAGGCGCAGGTCGGGTTGCCGGGTGTCCACGTCGGGTCGGGCCCGGCCCTCGGCGTGCAGGCGATCCACCACCCCGTCCTTGACCGTCTGGGCGCCGAAGCGGGTATGGCGGATGGCCTCGGAGCGGCCGTGGAAGTCCACCGCCAGGGTCGCGCCGGGGGCCAGGTGCGCCCGCCAGTCCACCGCGGCGGCAGCCGCGCGCAGCTGCTCGGGGGTCTCGACGCCCTCCTCCCGGGCCAGGCACAGCACCACGCGGTTGGCCAGGCGCGACCAGAGGCAGGCACGGTAGGCACCGGCCAGGTCGGCGCGGAAATGCACCCCGGCCACGGTGGTCTTGCCGGGCTCGGCGCCCAGCGCGGCCAGCTCGTCGGCCAGCAGCAGCTCGAGCCCCTTGGGACAGGTGGCCAGGTAGGCGTGGCAATCAGGATCTCGTGTATCGCTCATGGGATGTCCATCGGCGTGGCGTCTGGCCGCCGCATTATCGTGACGACCGGGTGTACGTCTTGTTACAAATCAGCTGTCGACAGCGGCAACCCGGTTGCGCTATCTATGAGGTGGTAGCTACCTGACAACGCATGCGTTCCTGTCAATGGGTCTTTCTCACTGGCGGCGTTTCACGCCGCCTTACGGGACCCGACAACACGGGTTTGACGCTCCCTTGTGCGTCGAATTCAATCGGTACCTTAGCAAGAGGTAGTCCAATGAAACGACAGAAACGTGATCGCTTCCAGCGTGCCTATGTTCATGGGTACAAGGCAGGTCTCTCAGGTCGTTCCCGTGATGACTGTCCGAGTCAAGATATCAATCTACGCGAGTACTGGATGAGCGGTTGGCGTGAAGGTCGTGGAGATCAATGGTCCGGCATGACGGGCGTCTCCGGTATTCACAAGAACCCCATGGTGATGTAACCCCCAAGCCCGGGTGTATCGCTAGTCATCGACAAGACGAACCCCTCAAGCCCATGGCCAGGCCATGGGCTTTTTAGTGCCTCTCAGACTCGGTGGCGCGCCTGGAGCGCCCGGGTGCACTCCCCCACCAGCGCCGGCCCCCGATAGATGAAGCCGGAATAGAGCTGCACCAGGTCGGCACCGGCCTCGACCTTGGCCAGCGCCGCCTGACCGCTGTCGATGCCGCCCACCCCGATGATCGGCATGGCCGGCAGGTGGCGGCGCAGCTCGCGGATCACCGTGTTGGAGGGCTCGAACACCGGCCGCCCCGAGAGGCCGCCCTGCTCGTCGGCCCCGGGCAGGCCTGCCACCGCCTCCCGGGCGATGGTGGTGTTGGTAGCGATCACCGCCTCGATGCCGTTGGCCTCGAGGCTCTTCGCGACCAGGCGCACTTCCTCGGCATCCATGTCGGGAGCGATCTTCACCGCCAGGGGCACCCGCCGACCGCCTTCGCGGTCCAGGCGGCTCGCTTCCTCGCGCAGGGTCCCCAGCAGCTGGTCCAGGTGCACACCGAACTGCAGGTTGCGCAGTCCCGGGGTGTTCGGCGAGGAGATGTTCACGGTGATGTAGTGGGCATGGGCATGCACCTTGCGAAGGCAGAGGAGGTAGTCGTCCACCGCGCGCTCCACCGGCGTGGTCAGGTTCTTGCCGATATTGATGCCGATCACGCCGTCGTAGCGGCTGGCCCGGACATTGGCGACCAGGTGGTCAACGCCGGCGTTGTTGAAGCCCATGCGGTTGATGATGGCCCCGGCCTCGGGCAGGCGGAACAGCCGCGGCCGGGGGTTGCCGTCCTGGGGCCTGGGCGTCACGGTGCCCACCTCGACGAAGCCGAAGCCGAGTGCGCCCAGCGCATCCAGATGATCGGCGTTCTTGTCGAGCCCCGCGGCCAGGCCGACCCGATTGGGGAAGCGCAGGCCCATCAGCTCCACCGGGTCCTCGACCCGCCCCCCGGCGAGCCGCCCCGCCAGCCCCAGGCGTTCGGCCAGGTCCAGCGCCGAGAGCGCCACCGAATGGGCCTTCTCGGCGTCGAGGCGGAACAGCAGCGAGCGGGCAAGCGAATACATGACATCTCCTGAGGGGCGGCGGGACCACGCGGGCCGAAACGGGGCGCGAGTATAGCGCAGCCACCCCGTCACGACGAACCCCGCCGCGGGAAGGGGCTCGCCGTCGGCGGGTCGCGCCGGGGTCAGTGGCCGATGTCACCCTCGCCGAACAGGAAGGCGCGCAGGTGCTTGTCCAGGGTCGGGTCGCGGCGCCGCAACCACTCGAGCGTCATCGCCGCATGCTCCTTCTCCTCGTCGCGGTTGTGCGCGAGGATCTCGCGCAGCGCGTCGTCCCGGCAGGCGTCCACCCGCTGGTTGTACCAGTCGACCGCCTCGAGCTCTTCCATCAACGAGACGATGGCCCGGTGGTAGTCGCATGTCTCGCCGGTGAGCTCCTCGATGGGCTCGTGATAGCCCTCGCTGGCACCTGCCATGTGACGCGCCTTTTATGGTCTACTGAGGCACAGATCAGGAGTCCGACATAGGACACATCGAGGACGCTTGTCAGCCTCGATGACGCGCTGCCAGGGAGACGACATGACCGAGACGACCGAGACGCTGGAACACCGCCTGTCGCGCATTCACCTGGCCCTCGAACAAGAGCACCTGGAGAAGGTCGACGATGTCATCGGCGACCTGGAACCCGCGGAAGTCGCCCTGCTGCTGGAGTCGCTGCCGCCCAGCGAGCGCATCCGGCTGTGGGAACGCGTCCCCCAGGAAGTCGACGGCGAGGTCCTGCTGCATGTCCATGACGAGGTCCGCAGCACCCTCATCGACGACATGGATCATGCCGAGATCGTCGCGGCCACCTCGAGTCTCGACACCACCGACCTCGCCGAGATCTTCGAGGACCTGCCCCAGCAGGTCGCCGAGGACATGCTGCGCTCCATGGACGAGCTGCAGCGCACCCGCCTGCAGGAGACCCTGGCCTTCGAGGAGGACTCGGCCGGGCGCCTGATGCGCACCGACACCATCGCCGTGCGGGCCGACGTCAGCCTGGAGACGGTGCAACGCTTCCTGCGCTGGAAGCAGGCCGTGCCGGACAACACCCACGCGCTGATGGTGGTCGACCGCAACGGCCTGTTCATGGGCGTGCTGTCGCTGGTGAGGCTGGTGGCCAACGACCCCGAGCTGGCGGTGGCCGACCTGATGGACCCGGAGGTGGACAGCATCCAGGTGACCATGAAGTCCCGCGACGTGGCCACCCTCTTCCAGACTCACGACCTGGTATCGGCGCCGGTGGTCGACGACCAGGGGCTGCTGCTCGGCCGCATCGTCATCGATGACATCGTCGACGTGATCCGCGAGCACTCCGAACAGGCACTGATGAACATGGCCGGCCTCGACGAGGAGGAGGATCTCTTCGCCCCGGTGCTGCCCAGCGCCAAGCGTCGGGCGGTGTGGCTCGGCATCAACCTGCTCACGGCCTTCCTGGCCGCCTGGGTGATCGGGCGCTTCGAGGATGCCCTCGACCAGCTGGTGGCCCTGGCGGTGCTGATGCCGATCGTCGCCAGCATGGGCGGCATCGCCGGCAGCCAGACCCTGACCCTGGCGATCCGCGGCCTGGCGCTGGGTCAGATCAGTCGCACCAACAGCAACTGGCTGCTGCGCAAGGAGGTCGGCATCGCCGCCCTGAACGGCCTGTTGTGGGCCCTGGTGGTGGCCGTCCTGGCGGTGCTGTGGTTCGGCAATCTCGGCATCGGCGTGATCATCGCCGCGGCCCTGGTGATCAACATGCTGGCCGCCGGCGTGGCCGGCATCGTCATCCCGCTGCTGCTCAAGCGGGTGGGCATCGACCCGGCCCTGTCGGGTTCGGTGGTGCTGACCACGGTCACCGACGTGGTGGGCTTCATGTCCTTCCTGGGGCTGGCCACGCTGTTCCTGCTCTGATCCTCGTCGCCTCCGCCAAACGACGCCCCCCCGCCGGATGGCGGGGGGCCGCGTTTCAGGCCCCGCACGAAGCGGGGCTCGGGGAGGCGGGAGCGGGCTAGGCCTCGCTGTTGCTCTCGGCCAGGTCGACAAGCTCGCGGACCGCGACGGCGAACAGCGGGAAGCCGCCCTGGTTGCCACCGCCCACCTCGTCGATCAGCCGGCACCAGCGACCATGCATGCCCTCGTGGAGCGACAGCCAGCGCTCGACCCGTTCGGCGGTCTCGCGCGGCCCCTCCTCCATGCCCAGCACGCTGGCCGTCAGCGCCAGCTGCTGGCGTTCGATGTCATCCCGGAAGGTCTCCCGGGCCTTGGCCTGCCAGCCATCCGTGACTTCGAGCCGGGTGACCTGCTGCAGGATCCACGGCAGCTCGAGACGCGCACCGACCTCGTAGAAGATCTCGGCGACCCGTTGGGGCTTGTCGCCGGTCTGCCGCGCGGTCTGGATGATGCCCAGCGCCGCATACAGGCTGTTGGCCGCGGCCACGGTACTGGCCAGGGCCGCGGGCACGCCGGCCTCGATCAGTTCGTCGCGACGCTGCTGCCACTGGGTATGTTCCTCGCCGCGCAGGCGCTTTCCGATGTTCTCCTGCAGCTGGGACAGGCGCGGGGCGAAGTAGTCGATGGCATCCCGGGTGGTCATGCCGCTGCGCTGACGCAGGAACCAGCGGGTGGCCCGGCGCAGCATGCGCATCAGGTCGAGCATCATCGAGTACTGCACCTGGCTCGGCACCTGGTTGTCCAGCGCCTCGACCTGCTCCCAGGTGCGGCCAAGCTGGAAGCTGTCGCGGGCGATGACAAAGGCCCGCGCGATGTCGGCTCGGCCGGTACCGGTGGAGTCGATCAGGCGGCGCACGAAGACCACCCCCATGTGGTCGATCATGTCGTTGGCCAACTGGGTCGCCACGATCTCGCGCTTCAGGCGGTGCTCGTACATCTCGTCGCGGTAGCGCTCCACCAGCACCGCGGGGAAGACACGTTCCACGTAGCGCATGATGGTCGGGTCATCCGGCACATCGGAGGCGATCAGGTCCCCCTTGAGCACGCTCTTGGCGTAGGAGATCAGCACCGAGAGTTCCGGCAGGGTCATGCCCTGGTGGTGAAGGGTCCGCTCCTGCAGTTCCTCGTCGCCGGGCAGGAATTCCAGTTCGCGGTCGATCTGGCCGGCGGCTTCCAGCTCGCTGATGAAGCGGCGGAAGGGGCCGATGCCCCGCTGGGAGAGCAGCTCGGCGAGATCCAGGGCCTGGGTCTGGCGATAGTTGTCGCGCAGCACCAGGCCGGACACCTCCTCGGTCATCTCGGCGAGCAGCTGGTTGCGCTGCTTCTCGGTCATGTCGCCCCGGGCCACCACCTCGTCGATGAGGATCTTGATGTTGACCTCGTGGTCGGAGCAGTTGACGCCGCCGGCGTTGTCGATGAAGTCGGTGTTGACGCGTACGCCCTTGGCGGCGGCCTCCATGCGGCCACGCTGGGTCAGGCCGAGATTGCCGCCCTCGCCGACCACGCGGCAGTTGAGGTCCCGCCCGTCGATGCGCAGGGCATCGTTGGCCTTGTCGCCGACCTGGGCATCGGTCTCCTCGCTGCTCTTGACGTAGGTGCCGATCCCGCCGTTCCAGATCAGGTCGACCCGGGAGACCAGCATGGCGCGAATCAGCTCGTTGGGCGAGAGCCTGTCCTCGCGGATGCCGAAGACCAGCTTCATCTGCGGCGTGATGCGGATCGACTTGGCGCTGCGCGGAAAGATGCCGCCGCCCTCGGAGATCAGCGAGGCGTCGTAGTCCTCCCAGCTGGAGCGCGGCAAGGCGAACAGGCGCTGGCGCTCGACGAAGCTGGCGGCAACGTCCGGGGTCGGATCGACGAAGATGTGCAGGTGGTTGAAGGCCCCCACCAGGCGGATCCGGTCGGAGAGCAGCATGCCGTTGCCGAAGACGTCGCCGGCCATGTCGCCGATGCCGAGCACGCTGAACTCGTCCTGCTGGGTGTTCACGCCCAGGCCACGGAAGTGGCGCTTGACCGACTCCCAGGCGCCCTTGGCGGTGATGCCCATCTTCTTGTGGTCATAGCCGTTGGCGCCGCCGGAGGCGAAGGCGTCGCCGAGCCAGTGGCCGTACTCGGCGGAGATCTCGTTGGCGATGTCCGAGAAGGTCGCGGTGCCCTTGTCCGCGGCCACGACCAGGTAGATGTCGTTGTCGTCGTGGCGGACCACGTCGCGGGGCGGCACCACCTCGCCTCCCTTGAGGTTGTCGGTGACGTCGAGCAGCGCGCGGATGAAGGTCCTGTAGCAGGCGATGCCCTCCTGCTGCAGGGCATCGCGGCCGCCCCCCTCCGGCAGGCGCTTGCAGACGAAGCCGCCCTTGGCGCCCACCGGCACGATCACCGCGTTCTTGACCTGCTGGGCCTTGACCAGGCCGAGCACCTCGGTACGGAAGTCCTCCTGGCGATCGGACCAGCGCAGCCCCCCGCGGGCCACCTTGCCCCCCCGCAGGTGCACGCCCTCCACCCGCGGCGAGCAGACGAAGATCTCGTAGGCGGGCCGTGGCTTGGGCATGCCGGAGACCCGCGAGGGCTCCATCTTGATGGCGATGTAGTCCTTGAAGCGCCCGTCGTCGGCCTTCTGGTAGTAGTTGGTGCGCAGCGTCGCCTGGATCAGCTCCATGTAACGGCGCAGCAGCTGGTCGTCGTTGAGGCTCGGGACCTCGTCCAGCAGCGCCAGGATGCGCGCCTCGCACTCGCTGATCTCGCTGGGCTCGGGGCGGTCGACGGGATCGAAGCGCAGCTCGAACAGGCTCACCAGCTCCCGGGTGATCTCGGGATGGTTGACCAGGGTGGTGGCGATGTAGTCCTGGGACATGCCGAAGCGGATCTGCTTGAGGTAGCGCGCATAGGCCCGCAGCATCGCCACTTCCCGCCAGTCCAGGTTGGCGCCGATGATCAGCCGGTTGAAGGCGTCATTGTCGGCCTCGCCGGTCCAGATGCGCTGGAAGGCGTCGATGAACGGCTCGCGCATCTCCTGGAGGTTCACCTCGACACTGGTGTGGTGCTCCAGGGTGAAGTCATGGATCCAGTAGGAGCGATCGGTGGCCTGCACCTCGTAGGGCCGCTCGCCGAGCACCCGCAGGCCGAGGTTCTCCATCATCGGCAGCACGTCGGAGAGCGGAATCGGGGCGTCGCCGTGGAAGAGCTTGAGGTTGACCCCGCTGCCCTCCTCCTCGATCAGCCGGTACAGCGAGAGGGCCAGGGGAATACCGTCGTCCAGCTCGCCGAGGTGCTGCAAGTCATAGACCGCGGTGCGGGCGCTGAAGTCGTCGCGGTAGCTGGCCGGGAAGGCGTCGCGAAAGCGGCTCATCAACAGGTTGGCCTGCTCCTCGCCGAAGCCCTCGATGGAGGCGTTGAGCAGGTCGTCACGCCAGTTGCGGGCCAGCTTGACCAGCTTGTCCTCCAGGCGCTTGATGTCGTAGTCCACCGGGCTCTGGTCGTTGAAGCGCAGGATGAACTGGATCCGTGCGAGCACCGACTCCGAGAGGTAGGTGTTGAAGTCGCCGAAGGTGGCGTCGAGCTCCTGGCACAGCAGGTCCTGCAGGCGCAGGCGCAGCTCGGTGGAGAACACGTCGCGGGGGACGAACACCAGGCAGGAATAGAACTTGCCGAAGCGGTCCTCGCGGATGAACAGCCGCACCCGGCGACGCTCGCGGATATCGAGAATGCCCAGTGCCGTCTGGGTCAGCTCCTCGATATCGATCTGGAAGAGGTCGTCGCGCGGATAGACCTCGAGGATCTGCAACAGCTGCTTGCCGTTGTGGCCCTTCGGGTTGAAGCCGGACATCTCCATGACCGACTGGAGCTTGCGCCTGAGGATCGGCACGTTGCGCGGCGACTCGTTGTAGACGGTGGCGGTGAACAGGCCCAGGAAGCGTCGCTCGCCGATCACGTTGCCGTGCTCGTCGTAGCGGTCGACGGAGATGTAGTCGGGATAGGTCGGCCGGTGTATCCGGGCGTGATGGGCGCTCTTGGCAAAGGACAACAGCTGGGGCACCAGCACGAACTGATCGCCATCGACGCCCAGGTCGGTGCGAATCCGCTCGCGGTAGCGGGGCTGGTCGAGGCGGAACACGCCGAGCTCGCTGCCGGGCACCTTGTCGAGGCGCTGACGACTACCGTCCTCCTGGACCTCGTACTCGTCATAGCCGAAGAAGGTGAAGTTGTCCTCGAGCAACCAGTTCAGGAAGGCGATGGCCTCGCGATGGTCCTCGGCGTCCACCTGCTCGGGGCGGCTGGCCTCGAGCTCGGCGATGGCCGTCCGGGCCTGCTCGCACATGGGCTCGAAGTCGCGGACCGCGGTGCGCACGTCACGCAGCACCTCCTGCAGGCTGGCCTCGATGTCCTCCAGCTCGGCCGGGTCGGAGTGGCGATCCACCTCGATGGCGATCAGCGACTCCCGGGGCGCGGCCGCTCCGCTGTCCTTGGACTCCACCACGGCCTTGAGGTGATGGGTCTTGTCGCGCGCCACGGCCAGCACGGAATTGTGGATGGCATGCACGGTCATGCCGCGACGGTTGAGCTCCAGGCGCACCGAGTCGACCAGGAACGGCATGTCCTCGTGGAGCACGGCAACGAAGGTGTGGGTCGACTGCCAGCCATGTTCCTCGAAGTCCGGATTGAAGACCCGCACCTTGGGCGCCTCGGGCTCGAACTGCTGGATGAAGTGCCACACCGACAGGGTCGCCCCATAGAGATCGTCCAGCCGTCGGTCGGTGAGGTCCTCCAGCGGCACATTGGCGTAGAAGTGCCGAGCGAAGGCCTCGACCGCCGCGGCCTTGTCCTTGTCCAGCCGGCTTTGCAGCCGTTCCGTGAGCTGCTTGAGCAGATCCTGACGGCTCTCCTCGTGTGCGACTTGTAGCATCCATCACCTCGACTGTCAGCGGCCGCGCAACGCGGCCGGGATCACTTGACGTAGGAAGCGGACCTGGCCCCCATGGCTCAAGAGCTTACGTCAATCCCCGTGCCATCCCTAACGACATGCCCCTTTGCTCATGATGCATGTCGGTTGCGCATCGGCCTTGACAAGGCCGGCGCGCCCCGTCTGGCCGCGATCAGTCCCGTTTGGTCAGCAGCACCCCGCATTCGCAGTGGTGGGTCCAGGGAAACTGGTCGAACAGGGCGAACCGTTGCACCTCATGGGTTCGGGTCAGGGTCTCCAGGTTGTGGGCCAATGTCTCCGGGTTGCACGAAATATAGACAATCCGCTCGTAGCCGCTGAGCTGGCGACAACTGGCCTCGTCCAGCCCGGCCCGGGGCGGATCCACCAGGACCGTTGAGAAATCGTAGTCGTCGAGGCCCATCTCCGCGACTCGCCGTCCGCCCTTCTCGCCGCGCAGGGCCTGGGCGAACTCCTCGGCGGACATGCGCCCCACCTCGGCATTGGCGATGCCATTGGCCGCCAGGTTCTCCCTGGCGCTGGCCACCGAGGTCCGCGAGATCTCGGTGGCCAGGACGCGGCGGAAGTTCTCGGCCAGCGCGACGGTGAAATTGCCATTGCCACAATACAGCTCCACCAGGTCACGCTCCTGACTGCCGGCGGTGACGTCCCGCGCCCAGGACAGCATGGACCGACAGATCTCGGCATTGGGCTGGGTGAAGCTGTTCTCCACCTGCTGGTAGACGAACTCGCGCCCGTCGACGGCCAGACGCTCCCACACGTGGTCCCGGGTCAGCACCCGACGCTGCTTGCGGGCCCGGCCGATGATCATGATGTCCAGCGCCCGTTCCAGGGCACGCGCCTCGATCTCCCAGGCCTCGTCGAGCGGGCGATGGTAGATCAGGGTGACCAGCGCCTCGCCGGACAGGGTGGTGAGGAACTCGACCTGGAAGAGCCGGTGGCGCAGCACGGGCGTGTCACGCAGGGCCTCCCGCAGCCGAGGCATCAAGGCGTTGATGCGCCGGCTGGCCACCGGGAAGTCGTCCAGCCGGACCACCGTCTTCCGCTCGGGGTCCGCGGGGTCGACCTCGAACATCGCGTAGAAGAGATCGTCGCCCTCGTGCCACAGGCGGAACTCGCAGCGCTGCCGGTAGTGGCTGGCCGGCGAGGGAAAGACGTCCAGCGGCGGGGGCGAGAAGCGGGCGAACTCCGTGGTCAAGCGCTCGCGCTTGGCCGCGAGCTGGTCGTCATAGCGGTCGGGGTCGACTACGGGAATGGCCACGGCGGCTCCTGGATAGTGATCGAAAGACTCTAGGTAAGGGAACGGGGCCCGGGGCACTCAGGCCAGGACGAGCCGACGAGCGTCGACGAAGCCGAAGCCGGCGAGCCCCCGTGCGAGGGCCGGCGACGGGGCGGTCACCCAGCCCAGCTCGAGCGCCGGGCGGCGCTGCGGCGCGACGACGACCTGGCCGGTGCGCCGAGCGATGGCATCGCCGGAATCCACCCAGCGCAGCGGTCGGGGGGCGGCTGCGGCGAGCCGGTCCCGCAGTAGCGGGAAGTGGGTGCAGCCCAGCACCAGGGTATCGAGGTCGGGCAATGCCTCGAGCGGCGCCAGCACGCGACGCAGCCGGGCGGCATCCGGCGTCTCGCCGAGCACCAGCCGTTCGGCCTCGCCCACCAGGGAGTCGGCGGCGAGGCGCGTGACGCGGCAATCCCGGGCGAAATCCTCGATCAGCCGCAGGGTGTAGGGGCGCGCCACGGTGGCGCTGGTCGCCAGCAGGCCGATATGACGGCTCTCGCTCAGCCCCGCGGCCGGCTTGATCGCCGGCACGGTGCCGACCACCGGCACCGACAGGCTCTCGCGCAACGCCTCGAGGGCCAGGGTGCTGGCGGTATTGCAGGCCACCACCAGGCCGCTGCAGCCACTGGCGGCCACCGCCGCCCGGCAGACCCTGAGGATGCGGGCCACCAGCCAATCGTCCTCGCGGACGCCATAGGGCAGCATGGCGTTGTCGCAGGCATAGGCCAGGGCCACCTCGGGCAGCCGTCGGCGCAGCGCCGCGACCACCGAGAGCCCGCCCACCCCGGAATCGAAGACCAGGATCGGTCCCGCCATCAGCCCGCCGCCGATCGGCCGATCGCCCACCGGCACAGCCCCCGGCAGGGCGCGGTCGGCGAGGCAATGGCAAGGGAGGTGTGCGGCATGGCGTCAGGCCCCGTCTCAGGATGCGGGGCATTCTACCTCAGCCGGGCGCGGACTCGAAGGTGCATGGCGTCATCCGACGCCCGGACGGTCGCGCCACACCGCCCGGGTCGATGTCGGGGCCCGTCGAGTCGGATGGTGTCCCTCAGGTGGCGGGCTCGGGCGCGTCCCGCAGTTCGGCGTAGAGCTCCGGGTAGGCCTCCTGGAGGCGCTCCAGCTTCTCGGCGGCGCCCTCGGGCAGCGACTCGGCGAGGGTCTCGAGGTCGCCGTCCTGGAAATAATCACGGATCATCGGGAACAGCAGCTCCCGCTCGTCGCGCAGGTAGGCGCGGTGCGCCTCCACATAGGCCCGCAGGTCGTCGGCGAAGCGGTCCATGGGAATCACCGCATCCATCAGGATCATGTCGAGGTCATCGGACAGGCGCTTGAGCTGGGCCTTGAGCGCCCGGTAGTCCCTGGCCAGCCGCGCGGTCACCTCCTCGGACTCGGGTACCACCTGCTTCAGCCGCTCGGTGCAGACCTTCTCCAGGGGCTGGGTGAATCCCTCCTGATAGTCGAGGATATAGTCCACGACTTCGCGTACCAGCTGGAAATTCGGCCGTTCACCGGCCGCCAGGGTCTTCTGCTTGAGCTGCAGAACGTGCAATATGCGGGCCATATTGGCATGATCCTGGCGCAGTTGATTCAGCATGGGCATCGCGGAGGCCTCCTCTGTGATCAGGCACATGGACGCAAGGCACCTTCGATTCGACTCGCCTCGTCCCGGCGGGTTCCCGGTGATGCGCGATGGCGTTAACAAGCTAGCCTGCCACCGGGATGTTTGCCCGCCGTCCATGGTCGAAAGTCCAGAATGGACGTATCCACTCTAGCAGCCGTCAGCGGAGGAGTCAGAAATGGACCTGTTCCAGCAGGCCACGTCCGAGGAGACCGCGCCCCTGGCCTGGCGCATGCGACCGCGCCGGCTCGCCGACTATGTCGGCCAGCAGGCCCTGGTGGGGCCCGGCAAGCCACTGCGCCGGATGGTCGAGAGCGGGCTGGTGCGCTCGATGATCCTGTGGGGGCCACCGGGGACCGGCAAGACCACCCTGGCGGAGATCCTCGCCGAGGAGTCCGGCGCCCACCTCGAGCGGCTGTCGGCGGTGATGGCCGGCGTCAAGGAGATCCGCGCCGCGGTGGATCGCGCCCGGGCCGCCCAGGGGCAGGGACGCGGCACCCTGCTGTTCCTCGACGAGATCCACCGGCTCAACAAGAGCCAGCAGGACGCCCTGCTGCCCCATGTGGAATCCGGCCTGCTGACGCTGATCGGCGCCACCACCGAGAACCCCTCCTTCGAGGTCAACTCGGCCCTGCTCTCCCGGGCCCGGGTCCACGTGCTCAAGGCGCTGACCGAGGAGGAACTGATGCGGGTGCTGCACCAGGCCCTCGCCGACGAGACCCATGGCCTGGGCGCCCGGCGCATCACGGTGGACGACGAGGTCCTGGCCATGCTGGCGCGAGCCGCCGCCGGGGATGCGCGCCGCGCCCTGGGCCTGCTGGAGACCGCCTGCGACTTCACCTCCCCGGAGGGCGACGGCGAGCGCCTGCCCCGCGAGGCCCTGGAGGACGTGATCGGCCATCAGGCCAGCGCCTTCGACAAGCAGGGCGACCACTACTACGACCTGCTCTCGGCGATCCACAAGTCGATACGCTCCTCGCGCCCGGACGCCGCCCTGCTCTACATCGCCCGCTTCGTCCAGGGCGGCGGCGACCCGCTCGACGTGGTCCGCCGGCTGACCGCCATCGCCTCCGAGGATGTGGGCAATGCCGATCCCAAGGCGCTGCCGCTGGTCATGGCGGCCTGGGACGCCTACCTGCGCCTCGGTGACTACGAGGGCCAGCGGGCCATCGCCCATGCCGCCATCCACCTGGCGGTGGCCCCCAAGAGCAACGCCGTCGACCAGGCCTGGCACCGCGCCCGCGCCTTCGCCGCCGCCCAGCCGCGCCTCGAGGTGCCCACCTACCTGCGCAACGCCCCGACCAAGCTGATGGCATCGCTGGGCCACGGCGAGGGCTATCGCTACGCGCACGGCGAGCCCCACGGCTATCCGGCGGGGAGCCGGCACGACTGCTGGCCCGAGGACGTCCCTCACGAACGCTTCTACCGGCCCACGGCGTACGGCCAGGAGAAGCGCTATGAACAAATGATGGAGTGGCGCGCCGAACTCGATACGGCCGCCGATCGAGAGGCGGACTGAGTCATCGCGGGTCGGCCAGGAAGGTTCGCGCCCGGGCGTCGTCGACATAGGCCACGTTGAGACGAATCCAGGGCGACTCGTTCGCCTCGGGCAGGAAGACCTCCCCGGGAGACAGCCGGATGCCCCGGCGCTCCGCGCTGGCGACCAGCTCCCGGGACGAGGCGACCTCGGGGTGGCGCGCCCACAGGAACATGCCGCCCCGGGGCAGCGCATACGGCTCCCAGCCACTTCCTCGGGCCAGTTCGAGGGCGGTGCTCATGCGTCGTGACAGGCGCAGCCGCAGCCTGTCCACCAGCCGACGGTAGCTGCCGTTGCGCAGCAGCGTCGCCACCACCTGTTCGGCGAAGGACGAGCTGGCGATATTGCTGAGCATCTTGACGTCGACCAGCGGCTTGACGAGCGCCGGCGGCGCGGCGATGAAGCCGACGCGCAGCGAGCAGGAGAGGGTCTTGGAGAAGCTCCCCACGTAGATAACCCGCCGCAGGCCGTCCAGCGCGGCCAGCCGTGGCGTGGGCGTCTGCTGGAAATCGGCGTAGATATCGTCCTCGACGATCCACAGATCGTGCCGCTCGGCCAGCGCCAGCACCCGCCGCGCGACCTCCGGAGACAGGCTGGTGCCCGTGGGGTTGTGCAGTACGCTGTGACAGAAGAACAGCCTGGGCGAATGGCGCTCGAGCAGCGCCTCGAGATGTTCCGGATCGGGCCCGTCCTCGGTACGACGCACGCCGACGACGTTGACCCGGTGGAGATGCAGCAGCCCGAACAGGTTGTAGTAGCCCGGGGATTCTACGAGCACGGTGTCGCCCGGGCGCAGCATCCAGCGCACGATGACGTCGAGCGCCTGACTGCCGCCGCCGGTCGTCAGCAGCTGGTTGGCGTCGGCCTCGATGGCCAGGCCCCGCAATCGTTCCTGCAGCAGGGCACGCAGCTCCGGCGAGCCCAGTGGCGTGCCGTACTCGAACAGCCCCGCCGACGACTGCCGCGCCACCTGGCGCAGGGCACGAGCGAAGGTTTCCTCGTCGCGCCAGGCGGTGGGCAGCCAGCCACAGCCCAGTCGCAGGCTGTCGCCCTCTGGCTGGAACAGCTGCCACATCTCGTCGGACACGTCCGCCATGCCCGAACGCGCCTCGCGCTCCGTCGCATCGACGGCCCCGTCGGCCACCTAGAACCCCGAACCGGGCCGCGAGACGATCCAGCCCAGCGCGGCGAGGCGCTCGTAGGCCTCGAGCACGGTGTTACGGCTGACAGCCTGCGTCGCGGAGAGGCGACGGATCGACGGCAGTCGTTCGCCGGGCGCGCCATGCCGTTCGATCCACTCTCGGATGCCGTCCGTCAGCTGCTCGACCCGGGGCCGCTCCGCGAGCGGATCGATCTTCACCTGCATGGCAGCTTCCCTCTCGCCCGCACCGTTCCCGCAAAATCCATCGCCAGTGTACCTTATGCCGCGCCGGGCACGATGGGAGCCTGAGGCCTCACCCACCCGCTCGAGGCCCCCCATGTCGATGCTTCCGGGACTCCGCCTGGCCTTCGCCCTCTGCCTGACCACCACTGCCGTCAATCTTCAGGCCCCCTACTACGACGCCCTGGCGGCCCATGACGGCCTGGGCACCACCGCCACCGGCATCGCCTTCGCCTGCTACGTGCTCGGCATCCTGCCGGTGCTGATCCTGGGCGGCGGGCTGCCCGACCGGTTCGGACGGCGTTCGCTGATGGTCACCGCCCTCGGCCTGTGTCTCGCCGCTACCCTGCTGACGCTGGCCGCCCCGGGCGTGGTCACGCTGGGCATCGCCCGCTTGCTGATGGGCATCGCCACCGCCCTGACCTCGGCCTCGGCCCCTGCCTACATGCTCGCCTTGCTCCCCGGCCGGGATCGCCGCCGTCCCACGGCCTGGGTCACCGCCAGCACCTCGCTCGGTTTCGGTCTGGGCGCCGCCATGACCAGCCTTTGCCTGCTGCGTGAACCCAGCCTGACGCCGGCGAGCCTGTGGTGGTATCTGCTCGCGGGCTCCTTGGCCCTGTTCGGCCTCTGGCGCCTGGAGGACAACACGCCCGAATCGACGGCGCCCGCCGCTGTGCGCCTGCCCGCCTATCCCACCGGGAGTGTGGCGTTCGGCGTGACGATCCTGCTGGCCTGGGCCACGGTCGGCCTGGTCATCGCCCTGCTGCCCGAGGTACTGGACCGACACGGCCTGTCGGCCTGGTCCGGCTTCGCGACCCTCGGCATCTGCAGCGGCGGCGTCCTCTTCCAGCCCCTGGCCCGCCGCCTGTCCCCGGCGACCTCGGTGCGCCTCGGCCTGGTCATCCTGCCGCTGGCCTACGCGCTGATCGCCTGGGGCGCCCTCGAGGGCCGCCTGGCCGGCGTGCTGCTGGGCGCGCTGGGGGCCAGCAGCGCCTGCTACGGATTCATCTACCTGGGCGGCCTGAGCGGCATCCTGGATGCGGCCGGCGACCAGTCCGCCCGCGCCAGCGCCGGCTTCTTCCTGATGGCCTACCTCGGCTTCAGCGTGCCGGTCGTCGTCACCGGCGCAATGATGGAGAGCCTCGGCCAGGCCAACGCCCTGGCCGTCTTCGGCCTGGTACTGCTCGGCGCCTGCCTTTTCGTGTACGGCTGGCCGTTGCGACGGTCGCGTCGCGCGTTCGACGCGGCCTGAACGACATCGCCCCCGGGAAAGCAGTCTTCCCCGGGGGCGATCGAGGCCGCCGCCTGTCCCCGCTTATCGGGATTCGCGGATCACATCGGTGCCCTCGGGCAGGTCCACGCGGAAGCGGCCATCGGGCACCTCGACGTTCTGCTGCACGTCATCGAACTCGATGGCGGTGCGCTGTCCGGTGCTGTCGGTCATCTGCAGGAAGCCCAACTGCTCGCCGTAGAAGGTCAGCTTGAGCTCCTCGAACAGGGTGTCGGAACTCTTCGGCAGGAGAGTGAAGGTCTCCGACGCCCCCTGCTGACTGCGCGACACCTCGTAGCTCTCGGTGAGCTCGTCGGCACTGCCGGAGAGCAGCAGCGCCGGGGTATGGGTGACCCGCTCGTCCAGCGCCTGCACCGTGGCCTGCTGCAGGTCGGGGTCATAGAGGGTCACCTGTTCGCCGTCGGACACCACGATCTGCTCGTAGGGCGCGTCCACCTCCCAGCGGAATCGCCCGGGGCGCGACAGCCACATCTGCCCGCTGGCCTCCTGCAGGCGCTGGCCGCTGCTGTCGAGGATCTGCTGGTCGAAGTCGGCGACGTAGGTCTGCACCGGCTCCAGCATCCGGGCCAGCCGGTCGGCGCCTTCGCTGGCCAGCGCCGAGGCCGGGGCCAGCGCCGCCAGGGCCAGCGCGGCAAGGGTCGTCTTCACTGTCATCTCATTGTCTCCCTGAGCGGATCCATGGTCGCGTCCTGTGTCTCGGACCCGGGGTGCCGCGGCGGGTTGCATCCCGGCCGCGGCTTGCATGGTGGTTGCATGATCGGGGCGGCCTCAGTCGCCGGCCGGCGGCGGCGCCAGCACCTCGCGGGCCCCGTTGGTGCCCATGGTCGAGACCACGCCGGCCATTTCCATCGCCTCGACCAGGCGGGCGGCCCGGTTGTAGCCGATCTTGAAGCGGCGCTGGACCGCCGAGATGGAGGCCCGGCGGCTCTCGGTGACGAAGGCCACGGCCTCGTCGTAGAGGGCGTCCTGCTCGGCATCGTCGTCGCCGCCACCGCCGCCCTCGGCCTCGAGGCCGGCCAGGGCCTCGGCGGAGACGCCGCCGGAGAGGATCTCGTCGATGTATTCCGGCTCGCCGCGACGCTTCCAGTCCTCGACCACCCGGTGCACCTCGTCGTCATCGACGAAGGCCCCGTGCACCCGGGTCGGCATGCCGGACCCGGCCGGCAGGTAGAGCATGTCGCCGTGGCCCAGCAGGTTCTCGGCGCCGCCCTGGTCGAGGATGGTGCGGGAATCGACCCGCGACGACACCTGGAAGGCCATGCGGGTGGGGATGTTGGCCTTGATCAGGCCGGTCACCACGTCCACCGAGGGCCGCTGGGTGGCCAGGATCAGGTGGATGCCGGCGGCGCGGGCCTTCTGGGCCAGCCGCGCGATCAGCTCCTCGACCTTCTTGCCGACGATCATGAACATGTCGGCGAACTCGTCGATCACCACCACGATATAGGGCAGCTTCTCGAGCACCGGCGGCGCCTGGTGCATCTCCCAGGGCTGCGGTTCCCACAGCGGGTCGGCGACCTGGGCCCCGGCCCGCTCGGCCTCGTCGAGCTTGGCGTTGAAGCCGGCGATGTTGCGCACGCCCATGGCCGCCATCAGCTTGTAGCGCCGCTCCATCTCGGCCACGCACCAGCGCAGGGCGTTGGCCGCCTCCTTCATGTCGGTGACCACCGGCGCCAGCAGGTGCGGGATGCCGTCGTAGACGGAGAGTTCCAGCATCTTGGGGTCGACCATGATCATGCGCACTTCGTCGGGCGTGGCCTTGAGCAGCATGGAGATCAGCATGGCGTTGACCCCCACCGACTTGCCCGAGCCGGTGGTCCCGGCCACCAGCAGGTGCGGCATCTTGCCGAGGTTGGCCACCACCGGGCCGCCGCCGATGTCCTGGCCGAGCGCCAGGGTCAGCGCCGAGGCCTCGTGCTGGTAGCGGTCGGAGTCGATCACCTCGCGCAGGCGGATCATCGCGCGGTTGGGATTGGGGATCTCGATGCCCACCGTGGGCCGGCCGGGAATGACCTCCACCACCCGCACGCTCTTGACCATCAGCGAGCGCGCCAGGTCCTTGGCCAGGTTGCTGATCTTGGAGACCTTCACCCCCGCCGCCGGCTTGATCTCGAAGCGGGTGATCACCGGGCCCGGCCAGGTATCGACCACCTCGGCCTTGACGCCGTACTCGCGCAGCCGGGTCTCCAGCAGCTCGGCCATCTCGGCGAGCTGGGCGTCCGAGTAGTTGGGCTGATGGGCCTGGGGCGGGGTGAGCAGCCGCAGGCTGGGCAGCTCGCCGTCCGGCTCCGGCAGGTCGTCGAACATGGGCCGCTGGCTCTGCAGGTGCTCCACGGTCCACAGGGTGGGGCCATCGTCGTCCGCCGCCTCCCGGGCCTGCTCGGCGCTGGCCTGCCGGGGGCCGTCGTCGTCATCGGCAGGCGGCGGCTCAACCGGAGGCGGCGTGCTCGGCCGCGGGGACGCCTCGGGCGGCGCCGGACGCGACGCCGCCGGCTCCCGGGAGGCCTCGGCCTGCCAGGACGGCAGGGGCGCGTCATCGTCATCGTCATCCGGCAGGACCGGCTCGGGCACGACCTCGGGCACCCGACGCGGCATGGCCGGGGCGCGAGGCTCGCCGGCGCCCTCGCCGGCCGGCGCCGCGTCGCCCTCGGCGGGCCCTGGGGCCGCCGCGGG
>NZ_JAUFPQ010000006.1 GCF_030409305.1 Halomonas maura | reverse complement strand
CGGCGGACCCGCCGAGCCAGGTGGACGCGCCGGCCGCCGAGACGCCGGTCGACGCGACGCCGGCGGTGGAGGCCCCGGTCGCCGAGCCGTCGACCCCGGCGTCGCCACCAGAGACGCCCGCGGCGACGCCGAGCCGCGAGCCGGCCCTGGCGGGCGAGGCCGGCACGGGCGAGCTTACCCATGGGGCCTGGCTGCATGGCTTCGAGGCGCTGGGGCTGTCGGGGCTGACGCGCAACCTGGCGGCGCATTGCGTGGTCGAAGCCGATGACGGCAGCCTGCTGACGTTGCGGCTCGACCCCTCCCAGGCGGCCATGCAGGCCGAGGTCCACGTGGAGCGCATCCGCGAGGCCCTGGCGGCGGCGGGGGTCGAGCGCCGCCTGACCATCGTCGACGGCCCGCTGCCCGAGGACATCGAGACGCCTCGCCAGCGCGCCGAGCGTCTCGCCGCCGAGCGGCATGCCCAGGCGGTTGAAGCCCTGCGGGCCGACCCGCAGGTACAGAAGTTGCAGCAGACCTTCGGGGCGCGCCTGATCGAGGCCAGCGTCAAGCCCGCCGACGCGCCGGCACGCCCCTGACCGGTCATCACCACGACACGATGCACGATCATTCAATCGAGAGGATACCGCCATGATGAAGGGTGGAATGGGCAACCTGATGAAGCAGGCCCAGGAGATGCAGGAGAAGATGCAGAAGGCCCAGGAGGAGGTCGCCAAGGCCGAGGTCCAGGGCGAGGCCGGGGCCGGCATGATCAAGGTGACCATGAATGGCCGCCACGACGTGATCAAGGTCGACATCGACCCGAGCGTCATGGAGGAGGACAAGGAACTGCTCGAGGACCTGCTCGCCGCGGCGGTCAACGACGCTGTGCGCAAGGTCGAGGCCAGCTCCAAGCAGCTGATGGAAGAGGCCACCGCCGGACTGAACCTGCCGCCGGGCTTCAAGATGCCTTTCTGACTCGGCTGAAACCGGCTGCGCTCGATCAAGCGGCGTTAAAAGGCCTCTCAAAATACTCATTTCCTACATGTAAACTCCGTTTTTCCGAGGATTTTTTCCTTGCCTGATCATCGCTCGCCCGAGTGTCAGCCAGAGCCAGTGAGACGCTGCCAATGAGCTTTTCCCCCCTGGTCGAGCGACTCATGGAGTCGCTCCGGGTGCTGCCCGGCGTCGGGCCCAAGACCGCCCAGCGCATGGCCATGCACCTGCTCGAGCGTGACCGTGACGGCGGCCGGCGGCTGGCCGAGGTACTCGGCGTGGCCCTCGAGGAGGTCGGCTACTGTCGGCGCTGTCGGACCCTCACCGAGGAGGTCGTCTGCGCGCTCTGCGAGAGCGCCCGACGCGACGATGCCGTGCTGTGCGTGGTGGAATCCCCCGCGGACCAGCTCGCCATCGAGGAGGCGGGTGGCTACCAGGGGCGCTACTTCGTGCTGCATGGCCACCTCTCGCCGCTGGACGGCATCGGCCCCGAGGACATCGGCCTCGACCAGCTCGAGGCCCGGGTGGCCGAGGGCGCCGTCACCGAGGTGATCCTGGCCACCAACCCCACCGTGGAGGGCGAGGCCACCGCCCACTACATCGCCGCCCAGCTCGCCTCCCAGGGCGTGACGCTGTCGCGCCTCGCCTACGGCGTGCCCATGGGCGGCGAGCTCGAGTACGTCGATGGCGGTACCCTGAGCCGCGCCTTCACCGGTCGCCTGCCCTTCCAGGGCGAGTGACCGCCGCCCACCATCCCCCGGAATCCCGCATGCCCCTGACCCCCGAGATTCGCTGGATCGATTCCCCCCAGGCCCTCGACGCGGCCTGTGCCGAGGTGGCCCGGGCCGATGTCATCGCCCTGGACACCGAGTTCTTCCGCGAGCGGACCTTCCATCCCGTGCCGGCGCTGATCCAGTTCTGCGCCGGCGGCCCGGCGTACCTGGTCGACCCGTTGGAGGTGGCCTGCACGCCGGCCTTCCGGCGCCTGCTGGCCGAGGGCCCGCTCAAGCTGCTGCATGCCTCCAGCGAGGACCTGGAGGTCCTCGCCCACTGGGCCGGGGGCCCGGTCGCGCCGCTGGTGGATACCCAGATCGCCCAGTCGTTGCTCGGCGAGGTCCCCGCCATGGGCTACCAGAAGCTGGTCGAGTTCTGGGTCGGCGAGACCCTGCCCAAGGACGAGACGCGCTCCAATTGGCTGGAGCGGCCGCTCTCCGAGGCCCAGAAGACCTATGCCGCCCTGGACGTGGTCTACCTGCTGGACGTCTGGGCCGGCCAACGCGAGGCGCTCATCCGTCATGGCCGACTGGCCTGGCTGGAGGAGGACTGTGCCGAGCTGCTCGCCCAGGTGCGCAGCGACGAGGCGGACGGCCAGTGGTACCTGCGCCAGCGCCAGCTGTGGCGACTCTCGCCGCGCCAGATCGAGGCCTATCGACGGCTGACCGCCTGGCGCGAGGGCGAGGTGCGGCGCCGCGACCTGCCGCGCAGCTGGCTGGTCAGCGACAAGCTGCTGTATGCCATCGCCGAGCGGATGCCCGAGAATCGCTATGAGCTGGCCGGGGTGGAGGGCATCAAGCCGCCGCTGGTCAAGCGTGAGGGCGACAGCCTGCTGGCGCTGGTCCGCGAGGCGCGCCACGCCGATGACGACAGCCTGCCGGCGGCGCCGCTATCGCCCCTGGACCCGGCCTTCAAGAAGCGCATCAAGGCCATGAAGAAGGTGGTCGGCGCCGCGGCAGAGGAGCTGGGCATGGCCCCGGAGGTGCTGCTGCGTCGCCGCGAGCTGGAGGCCCTGGCCAGCGCGCAACTCAAGGGCGAGCCCCTGCCGCTGCCCACCGGGTGGCGTGGCGAGCGGCTCGCCGAGGCCCTGGAACGTGCCCTGAACGAGGTGGGGGAAGCCGCATGACGACACTGGACGGCAAGCTGCTGTGCGAGATCTTCAAGAGCGCACGCCATGACGAGATGTACCTCTACGTGGACAAGCGCCGCGGCCTCGTGGACGTGCCCGAGGCGCTGCTCGCGCGCTTCGGCACGCCGCTGCCCGCCATGACGCTGATCCTCACCCCGGACAAGCCCCTGGCCCGCACCAGCGCCGCCGCGGTGATGGCCGCCATCGCCGACAAGGGCTTCTACCTGCAGATGCCCCCGGCCAAGGAGGAGTACCTGCTGGACCTCTATCGCACCCCCACCGAGGCCCGCTACTAGTCCATCGCGCCCGCTGCCGTGCGTGGTCCATCGTGCCCGACGCCGCGCGTCATCCATCGCGCCCGCTGCCGTGCGTGATCCATGGCGTCCGATGCCGCGCGAACGGCGGGGTCGCGTGCGACGCCGCGGAGGAGAGAACATGAGAGAACGGTTCTGGGAGCGCTTCCCGCTGGACGCGCTCACCGAGGAGGAGTGGGAGGCGCTCTGCGACGGCTGCGGTCAGTGCTGCCTGCTCAAGTTCCAGGACGACGAGGGCGACCTGGCGGTCCTCAACGTCGCCTGCCAGCTGCTGGATATCGGCAGCTGCCACTGCAGCGACTACGACAACCGCTTCGCCAGGGTGCCGGACTGCCAGCAGCTGACCCCCGAGCGCATCGAGGACTTCCGCTGGCTGCCCGGCTCCTGCGCCTATCGCCGGCTGGCGGAAGGGCGCAAGCTGGCCGGCTGGCACCCGCTGATCTCCGGCGACCCCGAGCGGGTCCATCGCAAGGGCATCAGCGTGCGCAGCTTTGCCGTGTCCCAGGCCGAGGTCCCCGACGAGGAGCTCGAGGAGCACATCATCGCCATCCTGCCCATCGACGGCTGAGGCCGGCGCTCCTTAGGCGTCGCGGCCCTCCACCCCCAGTGCCCAGAGGATGAAGGCGTCCTGGCGGGCGTTGTCGTGCCAGCTCTTGAAGCGCCCGGAGGCGCCGCCGTGGCCGGCTTCCATGTCGGTGCGCAGCAGGGTGGGGCGATGCTCGGGGCCGTCGTGGGCCAGCGCCAGCTCGGTGAGGCGGGCATACAGCTTGGCCGGCTCCCAGTAGGGCACCCGGGTGTCGTGCCAGCTGCCCTGGAGGAATACCGGTGGCCAGGGGGCATCGGGCAGGTTGTCCAGCGGCGAGTAGTCGCGGATGCGGCGACGGGCGGCCGGGTCCTGGGGGTTGCCCCACTCGCTGTACTCGGCGGTGGTCAGCGGCAGGTCGGGATTCTCCATGGTGCGCAGCACATCGACGAAGGGCACGTCGAGCACCGCGGCGCAGAACCGCTCCGGTGCCAGGTTGAGGCTGGCGCCCACCAGCAGCCCCCCGGCGCTGGCCCCGTAGGCGACGATGCGCTCGCCGTCGCTGACGCCCTTGGCGACCAGGGCGTCGCGGGCGGCCAGGAAGTCCTGGAAGCTGTTGGCCTTGTGCTCCAGCTTGCCGGCCAGGTACCAGGGTTCGCCCCGATCGCCCCCGCCCCGCACATGGGCCACCGCGAAGGCCACCCCGCGGGCCAGTAGTTCCAGCCGCGCCACCGAGAACCAGGGATCGAGGACCTCGCCGTAGGCGCCGTAGCCGTAGAGCAGGGTCGGCAGCGGGTGGCCCACCAGGTCGGCGCGCATCACCACCGAGACCGGGATGCGCTCGCCATCGTGGGAGCGGGCCCAGAGCCGCTCGCAGGCGAGCTGGTCGGGTTGCAGGTCGCCGTGCACGGCCTGGCGCTTGAGTTGTCGGCGGCTGCCGTCGTCCAGGTCGACTTCCGCCCAGGTCACCGGCAGGGTGAAGGACTCCTCACGCAGCCGCAGGCGTCGCGTATCGAAGTGCGGGGCATCGCCCAGCGCCAGGCTGCAGGGCGTCTCGGGCAGCGGCAGGCGCTCGTCGCGCCGGCACGCGTGCCGCTCGTCATACTCGAGCACCCGCAGCCGCACCTGGGCCTCCCGGTGATCCCGCTCGGTGGCCACCAGCCCCCAGGCGAAGGCATCGATGCCCTCCAGGGTGGTGTCGTCTCGATGGGCGATCAGCCGCTCGCCCTCGACGTCGGGACGGGCCTCGTCGACCCGGTCGAGACAGAAGTGCGGGGCCTGACGGTTGTGCAGCACGTAGAAGTGCCCCGGTCGATGGTCGATGGCGTACTCGACGCCGTGCTCCCGGGCCCGGAACAGGCGCGGCGGCGTGGCCGGGGCCCGGGCCGGAACCAGCTGGACCTCGCTGGTGTCCTTGGACGCGGACTCCAGCATCAGCCAGGCCCGGGAGCGGGTCTTGCCGAGGCCCAGCCAGAACTCCGGATCGTCCTCCCGCAGCACCAGGACCGGCTCGCCGCTGGGGTGGGGGGAGCCGGCGTCCAGGGCGAGGCACTGTCGCCAGATACTCTCGGGGCGCTGGGTGGCATCGAAGCGGGTGAACAGCAGGGTGGTGCCATCCTCCGCCCAGCACAGTTCGGGGCCGATCGCCTCGAGCAGCACCGTCGGCTCGCCATCAGGCAGCCGCTTGAGCTGCAGGGTGAAGGTCTCGTCGCCGCGGGTGTCCTCCGTCCAGGCCAGCCAGGCCTCGTCGGGGGACAGCGCCATGTCGCCGACCTCGTAGAAGGCGTGCGCCCGGGAACGGCTCTCCAGGTCGAGGAAGGGCTCGGCGGCCTCGGGCCGGCCGTTGGGATGGCGCCACCATACCGGATGGTCGGCATCCACCGCCGTCTCGCTCCATACCGTATAGTGGTCGAGTGCCGTCGGGAGGCCCCGGACGGCCAGCTCGCGACGCGCCAGGTGACCGTGGTAGAGGCGCTCGGTCAGATCGTCCAGGGGGGCGAACCAGCCCCGCGACTGGTCATTGGCGGCCTCGAGGAAGGCCGGCACCCGGGGGTCGTCGCGGTTCTCCAGCCAGTGCCATTGGGGATCGTCCTGGCGCCGGAAATGCTGCACGGGGGAGGACGGGAGAGGCGTCGGGACGCGGTCCCGATCGCTAGGTGGCTGTGCTTTCATGGTGCGGGATGTACCATACTCAGTGTGAATTCAACAATGTGCGGCCAGTGAGGCCGTGAAGACGAGGTACCGATGCTGATTTCGGATTCGATGTCCCTACTATGGCTGAGCTACGCGCTGCTGTCGCTGGTGGTGCTGGGGACCGGCTACCTGGGCCTGGCCGTCCTGCCGCGCCTGCCACGCCTGATGATCACCTGGGCGGTGGCCGGGATGATGTGGGTACCGGCGAGCTTCCGGCTGCCGCTGATGGAAGAGGGGGAATTCTACACCGGTCTCGCCCCGGCCGTGGTGGTGGGCGGCCTGGCCTTCCTCGAGGGCGATCTCGGGGCCATGGCGCCGCCCCTGCTGCTGGTGACCGTGGCGGCGGGCATCGGGGCCCTGGTCGGCCTGCTGCTGTGCCGCCGCGGTCGCCACACCGCGCGGCCTGCCGCGCGTGGCGCCAGGCACGACGACGGCGACGCGTCGGCCTCACGGGGCCACCGGGGCGGCGGCGACGAACGACGGGAGCCGGTGATCGGCTAAGGAACCTCGATGGCCAGAGCGGGGAGGTACAGGAGGCGAGCCGCGGGGGCAGCGCTGCTGGGGCTGGCCTGTCTGCTGGGCATGGTGACGACGGCCCCGGCCCAGGCGCCGGAGGAGCGGCCCGACGTGCGGGTGGTCGTCGATGTCTCCGGCAGCATGCGCACCAACGATCCCGATCGCCTGGCGGTGAGCGCCATGGATCTGCTGGTGTCGCTGCTGCCGGAGGGCGTGAGCGCCGGGGTCTGGACCTTCGGCGAGACGGTCGACAACCCGCTGCCGCTGGGGGAGGTCTCGGAAGACTGGCGGGAGCGCGCCCTGTCCCTGCCGCCGGCGCTCCAGGACTACCAGCAGTACACCGATATCGAGGCCGCGCTGCGCCAGGCCGCCGGCGCCGAGGCCAACGGCTGGCGCCACCTGATCCTGATGACCGATGGCGTCATCGACCTGTCGCCGTCGCAGGGTGCCAAGCCGGCCATCGACCGCCGGTCCCGTCAGCGCCTGGTGGAGGAGCTGGCGCCCGCGCTGGCCGATCAGGGCGTGGCGATCCATGCCATCGCCTTCTCCGATGAGGCCGACCTGGCCCTGGTCGAGCGCCTGGCCCAGCAAACCGGCGGCCTGGCCAGCGTGGCGACCTCTCCGGACGGGCTGCTCGGCGCCTTCCTGGACATCCTCGAGCGCATCTTCCCCGCCGACCGGCTGCCGCTGGAGGGCGGACGCTTCCTGGTGGATGACGGCGTGGAGAGTCTCTCCGCGTTGATCTTCCACGAGCCCGGCGCGCCCCCGCTGACCCTGGTGACCCCCGATGGCAGCCGCTACCGGGCCGAGACGGCACCGGACGCCGTGCGCTGGCAGGTGGAGCCGCGCTTCGACCTGATCCGCATCCCGGACCCGGCGCCCGGGGAGTGGCGCCTGGAGGGCCCGGTGGGCGAGAAGAGCCGGATCAGCGTGAGCTCCCCCTGGCACCTGCGTACCGCACCGCTGCCGGCCACCCTCTACCGGGGCTTCGCGGTGCCGGTGGAGGCCTGGCTGGCGCGGTCGCCGGGCGCCCAGGCCCTGCCTGACGCCCCCACCCTGACCGCCAGCCTGCGTGACCTCGACGGCGAGGTGCAGGCCTCGGTGACCCTCGAGGGCGATGACGAAGGGCGTTACCGCGGGCGGCTCCCGGCGCCGGCCCTGACCGGCAATGCCCGGCTGGTGATCCGGGCCGAGGGCGAGGGCTTCGCACGCCAGCGCAGCCAGGCGGTGAACGTGCTGCCGGCCATCGGTGTCGCCCACGATCCGGGCGCCGGTCGCGTGGTGCTGGTCGCCGAGCATCCACGCCTCAACCGCGACAACACCGTGATCCGCGGAGACCTGCGCGGCCAGCGCCTCGAGGCCGAGGCGGTGGAGGAGAGCCGCTGGCACCTGCCGCTGCCGCCGCTGGACGAGGCGGTGAGTCAGCCGCTGCTGCTCACGGCGACCCTTACCCTGGACGGGGAGACCCGCGAGCTGCGCCTGCCACGGCTGATCCTCAACCCCGATGCCCGGGTGGGCATCGGCCGGACCGACATGGCGGGCCCGACCCTGGCCACCGAGCGTTTCGGCGAGCGTGACGATGGGGCCGACGAGGCGCCGGAGCCCAATCTCGCCGATCGCTTCGTCGAGGCCGTCAATGCCGCCCCGGCCAGGCTGCGTGACTGGTGGCAGGCCGGCCGGCCCGGTCTCGAGCGCCTGGCGGCACGCCTCCGCGACGATCCGCGCCTGTGGGGCGGTCTCCTGCTGGGGGTGTTGCTGTTGCTGATCCTGATCCTCTGGCGGCGTCTGCGGAGCCGTTCCGACCCTCATTCCCGGGAGGAACCGCATGTGTGAGTTGTTGGGCATGAGCGCCAACGTGCCGACCGATATCTGCTTCAGCTTCACCGGTTTCCTGCATCGCGGCGGCGGCACCGGCCCACACCGCGACGGCTGGGGCATCGCCTTCTACGAGGCCGGCGGCTATCGCGACTTCCGCGACCCGCATCCTTCTCTACACTCGCCCATCGCCCGGCTGATCTGCGACTATCCGATCAAGTCGCATATCGTGATCAGCCATATCCGTCAGGCCAACGTCGGCCAGGTGCGACTGGCCAACACCCATCCCTTCACCCGGGAGATGTGGGGCCAACCCTGGTGCTACGCCCACAATGGCCAGCTCGGCGGCTGGGAGACCCTGCCGCTGTCCTTCTATCGGCCGGTGGGGGGGACCGACAGCGAACACGCCTTCTGCTGGCTGATGGGCGAGTTGCGCCGCCGCTTCCCGGAGCCGCCGGCGGACCGTCAGGCGCTGTGGCAGCACCTGCATGATCTCTGCGAGCGACTGCGCGGCCTCGGCGTGTTCAACCTGCTGCTGGCCGACGGCGACTACCTCTACACCTTCTGCTCCACCAAGCTGGCCCATATCACCCGCCGGGCGCCGTTCGGCAAGGCGAGTCTCTCGGATGCCGAGCTGGCGGTGAACTTCGCCGAGCACACCACCCCCGACGATGTGGTCTCGGTGATCGCCACCGAGCCGCTGACCGACAACGAGGACTGGGTGCGCATGCAGCCCGGCGAACTGCTGGTCTGGCGGGGTGGCGAGATCCAGGGTCGTTATAAAACGTGAGTTTCAATCGTTCGTTTTACAGCGCGCAAGCCGCTGGTATAAGGTAGGCCAAGAACAACAAGGATCGACCGCCAGGTCGAACACAGTGTGGAGAATGCCATGAGCGAGCAAGCGAGCCCCGCGATCCTCAGCGGCCCGGCGCTGGAAGATGCCGAGGCCTATTCGTCGGTGATGGATGTCTTCCATGCCTCCATCCGGCGCTTCACCGACAAGCCGGCCTTCAGCTGCATGGGCCAGACCCTGAGCTATGGCGAGCTCGATCGCCTGTCCGGCGACTTCGCCGCCTGGCTGCAGCACGAGACGGACCTCAAGCCCGGCGACCGCATCGCCATCCAGTTGCCCAATGTGTTGCAGTTCCCGGTGGCGGTGTTCGGCGCCCTGCGCGCCGGCATGGTGGTGGTCAATACCAATCCCCTCTACACCGAGCGGGAGATGGCCCACCAGTTCAAGGATGCCGGGGCCCGGGCCATCGTCATCCTCGCCAACATGGCCGACAAGCTCGAGCACGTGCTCGAGCGCACCGACATCGAGCACGTGGTGGTGACCCAACTCGCCGACCTGCACGGCTTTCCCAAGCGCCAACTGATCAATGCGGCGGTCAAGTACGTCAAGAAGCTGGTGCCGTCCTATCGGCTGCCGGCGGCGCTGGCCTTCCGCGACGTGCTCAAGCGCGGGGCGGGGCTCGAGCATCGCGATGTCCAGCGCGAGGCCGAGGACATCGCCGCCCTGCAGTACACCGGAGGCACCACCGGGCTCGCCAAGGGCACCATGCTGACCCATCGCAATCTGGTGGCCAACATGCTCCAGGCCCGCCAGGCGATCGGCAAGGGGCTCACGGACGGCGAGGAGACCATCATCGCGCCGTTGCCGGTCTACCACATCTATACCTTCACGGTGAACTGCCTGTTCATGATGGAGACCGGCAACCACACGGTGCTGATCACCAATCCCCGCGACCTGGACGGCTTCGTCAAGGAGCTGAAATCGCTGCGCTTCACCGGCTTCGTGGGGCTCAACACCCTGTTCAATGCCCTGTGCAACCGCGAGGACTTCCGCCGGCTGGACTTCTCCTCGCTGCACCTGACCATCTCCGGCGGCATGGCCCTGACTCGGGCCGTGGCCCAGCGCTGGGAGCAGGTCACCGGTTGCCCGGTGGCCGAGGGCTATGGCCTGACCGAGACCTCGCCGATCGTCAGCTTCAACCCCGTCGACGCCATCCAGCTCGGCACCATCGGCCGGCCGGTGGCCGGCACCTCGGTGAAGGTCGTGGACCTGGAGGATCGGGCGCTGCCGTGCGACCAACCCGGCGAGCTCTGCGTCAAGGGCCCCCAGGTCATGAAGGGCTACTGGAACCGCGATGAGGAGACCGCCAAGTCCATCGACGATGAGGGCTGGTTCCGTACCGGCGACATCGCGGTCCTCCAGGAGGATGGCTATATCCGCGTCGTCGACCGCAAGAAGGACATGATCCTCGTCTCGGGCTTCAACGTGTATCCCAACGAGATCGAGGACGTGGTGGCCATGCACCCGGGGGTGGTGGAGTCAGCCGCGGTGGGCGTGCCGGACGACGACAGCGGCGAGGCGATCAAGCTGTTCGTGGTGGCTCGGGATCCTGACCTCGATGCCGAGGCCCTGCGTCGCTGGTGCAAGAACGAACTCACCGCCTACAAGGTACCGCGCTTCGTCGAATTCCGTGACGAGTTGCCCAAGACCAATGTGGGGAAAGTCCTGCGTCGCCAGTTGCGCGACGAGCAGCCGCAGACGGCACAGGCCTGAGGCGAAGGGCCGTCGGGCTGCCCAGGACGCCATCTCGTTCAGGAAAGTTCTGCGTCGCCAGTTGCGCGACGAGCAGCCGCAGAAGGCACAGGCCTGAGGGAC
>NZ_JAUFPQ010000005.1:10503-28642 GCF_030409305.1 Halomonas maura | reverse complement strand
AGAAAACCCCGGTAGCGACAGCTGCCGGGGTTTTTTCATGTTGGCCCGATGGCGGCGGGCGAGGGGGCGCCCATGGACCCGTTGGTCGGGCGAAGGGGCGCCACGTCAGCGGGCCCGCCGGGCGAGTCTCAGCGACGAGCCGCGTCGAGTCCCGGAGCGAATATCGTCAGGCACTGATTCCGAGAACACCCCGGTAGCGACGGCTGCCGGGGTTTTTTCATGGCTGGGTGGCGAGGTCGCGCCTCATTGAGCATATGGGGCGGCGTTCCCAGGGTGCCGACCACCGGCGCTGGCCAGGACATCGTCTGGGCTATGCCGAGCCCCCCGGGGCCGCAGGCTCGGGGCCATGGTCGGCAGTTGCCGAGCCCGATGGTCGAGAAATCCGGGTCCAGGGGGAGCCGGCAAGCTCAACGGGAACACCCGAGCCGCGGAGCGGCTCTCGTCGTACCGGGTGTCGGACGAGGCGAGGGGGCATTCAAGGAGGCCTCCGGCGCCGTGCCGGAGGCCTTTCGTCACGTCGATCTTCTGGGCGTGCTCAGCCGGGCCGGGTGTCCGCAACGAAGGGGGCAGGGTGCCTGCCGAGACGATGGCTCCACAGCAGCACCGCGACGAAGACGACCAGGCCCAGAAGGTCCAGGGCGAGGTGGCCGTGGGGCCACAGCATCAGCGCGCCGATCGGGAACATGCACAGGCGCAGCCACCAGGCCAGCTCGTGCTCGAGGTAGCCTTCGAGCCCGGCAATGATGGCATAGATCCCGAACGTGGCGAACACGAACACCGTGACCATGTCGAGTGCCGATCCCGTGATCAGGGGCGACCACACGAACAGCAAGGGGATGATGTACAGCCCCTTGGCGATCTTCCAGGCGGTGAAACCGGTGCGCATCTGCGGTGTCTCGGCGATGGCCGCCGCGGCAAAGGCGGTCAGGCATACCGGAGGAGTGACGTTCGAGTCCTGGGACAGCCAGAAGATCACCATATGGGCCGCGACGAGCAGCATGGTCAGGGTGTGGGGGGACAGCGCCTGTTCATAGAGCTGGCTGCGGAAGTCGTCTGGCACCACCGACAGCAGCTCCCTGGCCGAGGCGGCATCCATCGGCGCATCCAGGGCGGCCAGCTGATCCGGGGCGGCCAGCATGAAGATGGCCCTGGCCTGCTCGGGGAGCTGGCCGCTCATCAGCAGGTCGATCAGCTGGTCCTGCGCCATCAGGCCGTAGAGCGCCGGCGCCGACAGGGTGCCCAGCACGATGTAGGCGGCCGTGACCGGCAGGCCCATGCCCAGCACCAGGGAGGCCACGGCGATCAGCACCAGGGTGATCAGCAGGCTGCCGCCCGCCCAGTCGGCGATCATCAGCGAGAAGACGTTGCCGATGCCGGTGGTGGAGACCACGTTGACGATCAGCCCGACCGTCAGCAACAGGATGGCGGTGGTGATCATGTTGCGGGCGCCGAGCGAGAGGGCCTCGAGGATGGCCTTGAAGGTCATCGGCGTCTTCGACAGCCAGGAGGCCACCACAACCGAGAGGATGGCGATGCCGGCGGCATAGGTGGGCGTGAAACCGTGGATCAGGGCCGCCACCAGCACCACCAGGGGCATCAGGTAGTGCCAGCCGCCCTTGAGCACGGCAAGCAAGCTCGGTGCGTTCTCGTCGGCCAGCTGGTGGGCATGGCTGCGCTTGGCCTCGATGCGCACGAACATGGCGACGGAGAGGAAGTAGAGCAGGGCGGGCAGCGCCGCGATGCCGATGATCGAGAGATAGGAGACCTGGGTGTAGGACGCCATGATGAAGGCGCCTGCGCCCATCACCGGCGGCATCAGCTGGCCACCGGTGGAGGCGGCGGCCTCCACGCCGGCGGCGAAGCGTGCCGGGAAGCCGGCCTTGCGCATCATCGGGATGGTGATGACCCCGGTGGAGACGGTGTTGGCGACGCTGGAACCGGACACCGAGCCCATCAGGCCCGAGGCGAAGACGGCGACGAACCCGGGCCCGCCGACGAAGCGACCGGCGGCGCAGCGTGCCAGCTCGATGATGAAGTCCCCCGCCCCCGAGCGCACCAGGAAGGCGCCGAACAGGATGAACATGAAGACATAGGACCAGGAGATGCGAGCGATGGAGCCCAGCATGCCCTCGCCGCCCATGTAGCTTCTGAACAGCACGGTTTCCCAGCTTAGGCCGGGAAAATTGAACACGCCGCCGATGTACTGGCCCCACCAGGCCACATAGCTCAGGGCGACGAGGCACAGCAGCGGGATAAACCAGCCCGTGGTGCGCCGGGCGAATTCCAGCACCAGCCCCAGGGCGACGATGGAGACGATCCAGTCGGCGGTCGAGAAGCGTACGCCGCGCTCGTAAAGGGCATCCTCGAAGGCGATCAGGTACAGGGCGCAGCCTACCGCGGCCAGGCCCAGCAGGATGTCGATCAGCAGCACCAGTCGCCGTCGCGACGGCTTGGCGGAGTGAAGCATCGGTACGGCGAGCGCGCACAGCAGGCCGAACAGCCCGAAGTGCAGCGCGCTGGTCCAGATCTCGGACAGGGTGCTGAAGGTATTGAAGTAGAGATGAGTCAGGGCGATGACGATGGTCAGGCCGAACAGCAGGCGTCCCAGCCAGGGATGATCGAGACGCGCCGGGGCCTCGCTGGCCGACTCGTCTCGTACCTCGCTTGCGGATGTGGTGTTCATGGGAGCTCTCCTGGAGCGGGCGGCAGCGGCCAGCCGTGGAGGCCGCTGGTGTCGGAATTGCCTCGGAGGCCCGTCGGGCCCCTGTCCGGCAGGGGCTCGACGGCGGACCGCGGGATGAGGGAAATCAGTCGGCGATCAACGCCTCCGGGATCTCCAGCCCCTGCTCCTCGAAGAAGCGGGCCGCCCCGGGGTGCAGTGGCATCGGCAGGCCGTCGAGGGCCTTCTCCAGGGCCATGGCGCGAGTGGCGGGGTGGATGTTGTTGAGGAACGGCAGGTTCTCGTACATCGCCTTGGTGATCTGGTAGACGTCCTCGTCGGGCACGTCGGCATTGACCACCAGGATGTTGGGTTGGGCGATGGTGTGGATGGCCTCGTCCTGCCCCGGGTAGGTGTCGGCGTCGATCTGGTAGGGGCTCCACACCGGGAATTCCTGGTTGATGCGTTGCAGCTGGTCCTCGGTGACGCCCAGCACGCTGATCTCGTCGCCCATGTTGGCGAAGGCACTGGTGACCGCGGAGGCCGGCGCGCCGGCCGGGATGTTCATGCCGTCGATGTTGCCGTTCTGCATGGCCTCGGCACTGGCGCTGTAGCCCAGATGGGCCAGGTCCATCCGCTGGGGATCGATGTCGAGACCGGCAAGAATCTGCCGACCGGAGCCCTCGGTGCCGGAGTTGCGCGCGCCGATGGAGAAGCCGTGGTCATAGAGGCCGGTCAGGTCGTCGATGGTGCCGGTGTCCACCAGGTCGTTGCGCACCACGAAGTGCTCGACGTTCTGCCACAGCATGGAGATCGAGCGGATGTCCTTGTAGGCCTTGGGCACCGGGCCGCTGCCGTTCCAGGCCCAGGCGCCATAGAGCGCCTGGATGATGCCGAACTGTGCCTCGTCGGCATCCATCAGGCGCAGGTTCTCCGCCGAGCCGGCCGAGCTGATGGCCGAGACCGACAGGTCATGGGTGGGCTCGAGCTTGACCCGCACCAGGGTCGACAGGGCGACGCCGACGGGATAGAAGGTGCCGCCGGTAGTGGCCGTGCCCATGATGTACTGGCCACCGCCTTCCCCGGATTGGGCGGATGCCGTGGACGCCCCCAGGCCCAGTGCCGTGGCGGTGGTGAGGGTCAGGGCGAGTTTCAGGAACTGACGTTTTTGCATACGAGCCTCCGTCGCAAGCGAGTTATTTTGATGACTGGCTCGCTGACATAGCGACAACCTTGCCAGGGGGAGGCTTGTGCTTTGTCTTCAGTACGTTGGAGCGCTCTTGGGGGGGCGGCCGGGGGGCACTCGCCGGGAAGTCGGCCATTTGTTGCCGATGCCGGCCGCCACCATCGGCAAGAAATGGCCGAGCCCCTCAGGGCTCGCTCGGACCGGCGCTTTCAGGGTCGGCGAGGTCGAGGAACGCCTCCCGACGCAGCCCGTGCTTGAGCATCTTCTGGTTCAGGGTGCGCCGGGGCAGCTCCAGCTCTTCCATCACCGCCTGGATGTTGCCGCCATGGCGGCCCAGGGCGGCGCGCAGCAAGGAGCACTCGAAGGCGGCGACCTGGGCGTTCAGCGAGCCGAGCTCGGCGACCTCGCCATCCTCGAGGCCCGGGATCTCGAGCCCGAGCACGAAGCGGGTGGCGGCATTGCGCATCTGACGCAGGTTGCCCGGCCAGTCCTGCTGCTCGAGGGCCTGGAGCAGGGCGGGAGAAGCCTCGGGCACATCGCGCTCGTGGACCGCGGCGGCCTGCCGGCAGAAGTGGCTGAACAGCACCGCGATGTCCTCGCGACGCTCGCGCAAGGGGGGCAGTTGCAGCTCGGTGATGGCCAGACGGTAGTACAGGTCTTCGCGGAAGCGGCCCTCCCGCGCCATGGCCTGCAGGTCGGCCTTGGCGGCCGCCACCACGCGCAGTTCCACAGGACGCACCGCATTGCTGCCCAGCGGGGTGATCTCCCCTTCCTGCAGGGCCCGCAGCAGCTTGACCTGGGCGCTCAGCGGCAGGGATTCCACCTCATCGAGGAACAGGGTGCCGCCGCTGGCATGCTCCAGCCTGCCGATGCGCCGGGCGTTGGCGCCGGTGAAGGCGCCCTTCTCGTGGCCGAACAGCTCCGACTCGATCAGTTCGGGCGCCAGCGCGCCGCAGTTCAGGGCCACGAAAGGGGCCTCGGCGCCGGGGCCGAAATCATGCAGGCAGCGGGCGACGACCTCCTTGCCGCTGCCGGTCTCGCCCTGGACGAGGACATTGGCACGCACCGGGGCCAGGGTCGCGAGCTGTTGACGCAGGGCCACCATGGCCGGCGCCTGCCCCAGCAGGCGGCCCGCCAGGTCGCCCTCGCGAAGGGCGCGCCTGAGGCGGTCGTTCTCCAGCGCCAGGCGACGCTGCTGGAGGGCGCGCCGCACGCACTCCTCGAGGCGCTCCGGGGCGAAGGGCTTCTCCACGAAATCCCAGCAGCCGGCCTGCATGGCCGCCACCGCCATCGGCACGTCGCCATGGCCGGTCATCAGCACCACCGGTGGCGGCGCCTCCAGCGCCTGTACCGTATCGAGCAGCGCCAGGCCATCCATGCCCGGCATCTTGACGTCGCTGACCAGCACGCCGCAGGGGGCGTCGTCTCGCAGCGCCTCGAGGGCCGGCGCCGCGGCGTCGAAGGTGCGCACCGCCAGGTCCGAGACGTCCAGCCACTGGCTCAGCGACTCCCGGACATCGGGATCGTCATCGACCAGCCACACGGGAAGGGTGTCTTCAGTCGGCATCCTGGCGTTCTCCGTCGGGTGGGCTCCGGTCAGCGGCGATGGGCAGGGTGACCTCGAAACAGGCACCTTCCGGCTCCAGGTTGGTGACGGTGATGCGTCCCTCCAGGTCCTGCACGATGCCGAAGCAGATGAACAGGCCGAGCCCCAGGCCGTCGCCTACCGCCTTGGTCGTGAAGAACGGGTCGAACAGGCGCGGCAGGATGGCCTCGTCGATCCCCGGGCCATTGTCGGCGATCCGCAGCACCACGCTGTCCTCATCGGCCCTGAGGCCGATGGCCAGTCTCGGCCTGTCGACCGGCTTCAGGGCATCCAGGGCGTTGTGTAGCAGGTTGCTCAGCAATTGCTCGATGCGCAAGGTGTCGCCGAGCACCCGCGGGGGCCGCTCTGCGCCATGATCGACGGTCACTTCGACGCCCTGCTGGCGAAGACGCTCGTCGAGCAGCTCCAGCACGAAGACCAGGCGCTCGTCGAGGTCGACCGGTTCGCGGCTGCCGCCCCGACGGGCGAACAGCCTGAGCTGGCGGATCAGGGCATCCTGGCGGTCGCACAGCGACTCTATGCGCGCAAAATTGCTCTCGGCCGCCTCCCGGCGCCCCCTGGCCAGCAGGCGAGCCCCGTTGGCGGCATAGGTGCGAATGCCCGAGAGCGGCTGATTCAGCTCGTGGGCGATGCCTGCCGCCATGGTGCCGAGGGAGGCCAGCTTGCCGGCCTGCACCAGTTCCTCCTGAGCCTCCTGCAGTGCCTGGGTACGCTCGACGACCCGCATCTCGAGCCGCGCGTTGGCCTCGTGGATGATCCGTGCCTCGCGATCGCGCAGGCGTCGGCGTTTCTGGCGTTCGCGTAGCCACAGCCCGAGCAGCAACAGCACCAGGCTGGCGCCCGCCGCCGACAGGAAGGCGTTGCGCGCGTCCAGGTACAGCGGTCGCATCGGTACCAGATAGTGCATGGTCCAGCCCAGCAGGCGCTGTTGCCGCGAGAGGTCCAGGTAGCGCTCGCTGACGGAGTCGCCGCCGATGGCCAGGGAGCCGTCGGCCAGCACCCGCCCGAGGCGCTCGAGAGGCTGGTCGAGGAACTGGCGCTGCTGGCGGATCTCGTCCATCGCCGCTGCGGTAATCGGTTCGAGCGTCCGATACCGCCAGGCGGGGCGGCTGGACAGGATGACCACCCCGTTGGCGTCGGAGAGCAGCACGGTCTCCCCGGCCCGTCGCCAGCTCTCCTGCAGCGATTCCAGCGCCACCTTGATGGCCACCACGCCGATCGCCTGGCCGTCGGCGGCCGAGAGCACCGGTGCCGAGACGAAGTAGCCCGCGCGCTCGGTGGTGCTGCCGATGGCGAAGAACTCGCCCTCGCCCTCGCGCATGGCGTCCTGGAAGTAGGGCCTGAACCCATAGTGGTGGCCGACGAAGCTGTCCGCGCTGGCATGGTTGCTGCTGGCCATGGTGTCGCCGCGTCGGTCGAGCAGGAAGATGGCTTCGGCTCCGGCATCTTCGGCCACGCGTTGAAGATGGCGATTGACGCGGTCGATGGCACGCTCGCGCCCGTCGGCCACCGCCGCCTGGACCAGCGGCTGGCCGGCCAGCAGCCTCGGCAGGTAGGCGAAGCGGGCCAGGGCGCCCTCCAGGGTAGTGGTGTACAGCGATAGCCGGTTCTGGGCATGCTGGTGGGCGGCCTCCAGCGATTGCTGGAACTGCCACTGCCAGACGCACCACCACAGGGTCGCCGCCAGCAGTCCGACGGCGGTCAGCAGGACGCGGCGCCATGGTCGCTTCACGCTGGCGGGCCCGGTCACGCTGCGTCTTCGTATAGCTCGATCGGTGTGCCGTCGGGGTCGGCGAGGAAGGTGAAGCGGGCCCCGGTGATCTCGTCGACGCGGATCGGCTCGGGCCTGGCCCCGCGGGCCTCGAGCAGTGCCACGCAGGCGTCGAGGTCGGGGGTGGCGAGCGCCAGGTGGCGCAGGCCACAGGCCTCGGGGTAGCTCGGCCGTGGCGGCGGCGAGGGGAAGGAGAACAGCTCGAGCTGGATGCCGCCCGGCAGGCGCAGGTCCAGCTTGTGGCTGTCGCGCTCCTCCCGGTAGACCTCGTTGAGGATCTCGGCGCCCATCACCTCGAGGTAGAAGCGCCGGGCGCGCGGGTAGTCGGCGGTGATCAGGGCCACGTGGTGCACGCGGGACAGTGGCAGCGGCTCTCGTGTGGCGTCCATGCGGACCTCGTCGATGGCGGAAGAGGGCACCCCGAGGGGCGCCGGCGAGCGCGGCGGGTCAGCGGCAGAGGGTCTCGAGGACCTCGATCAGGCTATCCATCTCGTCCTCGGTGCCGATGGAGATGCGCAACTGCTCGCTGAGGGTGTCGGTGTTGAAGTGGCGCACCAGGATGCCGCGCTCGCGCAGGCCGACGAACAGCTGGGCCGCGTCATGGCCCGGGTGGCTGACCAGCAGGAAGTTGCTCTGCGACGGCAGGACCCGGAAGCCCAGGCCTTCCAGCCGGGTGCGGGTACGCTCCCGGGTGGTGATGACCGCCTCGCGGCACGCCTCGAAGTGTTCGCGGTCCTCCAGGGCGGCGATGCCGATGGCGCTGGCCAGGCTGTCGATGGGGTAGGAATTGAAGGAGTCCTTGACCCGCTCCAGGCCCTCGATCAGTTCCCGGGATCCCACCGCATAGCCGAGCCGCAGGCCGGCCAGGCTGCGCGACTTGGAGAAGGTGCCGGTGACCAGCAGGTTGGGGTGGTCCGCGACCAGGGGCACGGCGCTCTCGCCGCCGAAGTCCACGTAGGCCTCGTCGACCAGCACCACCGACTCGGTGATCCGCTCGAGCAGCCCGGCGATGGCCGCGCGGCCGTGGCCGTGGCCGGTCGGGGCATTGGGGTTGGCGAAGATCGCCCCCGCGCCGTCCGCGGTGAAGGCCTCCAGGTCGACCCGCCACTGGTCGTCCAGCGGCAGCGTGCGGCGCTCCACGTCATACAGCCGGCAATACACCGGATAGAAGCTGTAGGTGATCGCCGGCATCTCCAGCGGCCGGTCGTGGCAGAAGAAGGCCTGGAAGGCCAGGGCCAGCACCTCGTCGGAGCCGTTGCCGACGAACACCTGCTCCACCTCGACCCCCAACTCCCGAGCCAGGGCCGCGCGCAGGGCGCGGGACTCCGGGTCCGGGTAGCGCCGCAGGTGATCGGCCGGGAACTCCCGCAGCACCGCCTCGACGCCCGGCGCCGGCGGGTAGGGGTTCTCGTTGGTGTTCAGCTTGATCAGGCGCTCGCGGGGCTGCTCGCCGGGGACATAGGGCGTCAGCTCACGGACCTTGGGGCTCCAGAACTTGCTCATGGTCACTCTCAGGGTGTCGGGGCAATGCGGCCATGGTCGCCCGAGCGGCGTGCCCGCGCAAGCTGCGAGCCATGCTAGCCTGTGGCCTCATCTCTTCGCCTGCTACGGAAGCTCCCCGATGATCGGCCAGATCCTCGCCACACTATTGCCGGTGTTCCTGATCGCCGGTTGCGGCACCCTCTACGGACGCTATCGTCGCCCCGACATCCGCGGCCTCAATACCCTCAACATGGAGCTCTTCGTGCCCATGCTGGTGTTCGCGGTACTCGCCGATCGCGAGGCGCCGTTGACCGACTATGCGCGGCTGGCCCTGGCCGCCACCGTGGTGGTGCTCGGCTCGGGGCTGCTGCTCTGGCCGCTGGTCAAGCTGCTGAGGCTGGAGCCCAAGACCTTCCTGCCACCGATGATGTTCAACAATTCCGGCAACATGGGCATCCCGCTGATCGTACTGGCCTTCGGCGAGGCGGCCCTGCCGGCGGCGGTGGTGCTGTTCATCGTCGAGATGCTGCTGCACTTCTCGGTGGGACTCTACATGCTCGACCCGCGCACCCCGCTGTGGCGCCTGCTGCGCATGCCCATCGTGCTGGCCAGCCTGGCCGGGCTCGGCCTCAACATCGGCGGGGTCGCCCTGCCGGGCTGGCTGCTGGAGTCGCTGGACATGCTCGGCGGGGTCTGTATCCCGTTGATGCTGTTCGCCCTGGGCGTGCGCATGCTCGATATCGACTTCGATGACTGGCGCAGCGGCCTGCTCGGTGCCGTGCTGTGCCCGCTGTCGGGGCTGGTGCTGGCCTGGCCGATGATCCTGTGGCTGGATCTCGGCGGCCTGTCGGCGGCGGCGCTGTGGGTGTTCGCGGCCCTGCCGCCGGCGGTGCTCAACTACCTGGTGGCCGAGCAGTATCGCCAGCAACCACACCGGGTGGCCTCGCTGGTGTTGATCGGCAACCTGGGCAGTCTGGTGGTGATGCCACTGGTGCTCTGGCTGGTGTTCGAGCACGTCCAGCCGATGGCATCATGAGCGAGTGAACCCGGCGGCGTAGAGACTGTCCGCCATAGTCACGAGAGGTTATGCTGTCAGGCAGGCTGCCGTGGATCACGGCGTCATGCCCATTGGTTAGGAGGACGAAGATGCAAATCAGGACCTTGCTGGCTGGCTCTGCCATGCTTGCCGTGCTGGCGGGCTGCGCCACTGGCCCTACCGGTCAGGGAGCCACCGATAACGGGATGGAAGCCGTCGAGGCGACCTATCAGGGCACCTTGCCGTGCCGCAACTGCGAGGGCATCGACCTGGATGTGACGCTGGTCGGCGATGACGAGAGTGCCCCCGAGGATCGCACCTTCGACCTGCAGGCATCCTATCGCGCGCACCCGCAGAATCCGCCGGACGAGAACTACCAGGGTAACTGGGAGGTGCTGAGCGGCACCGCCGACAACCCCGAGGCCACCGTCTACGAGCTCACGCCGAGCGGTGAGGGTCAGGTCTACTACTTCCTGCGCCTCGACCCGCAGACCCTGGAGCTGATCGACCCCCAGCGTCGTCGCTTCCAGAACAACGAGATGCTGCGCCTGAAGCGCCTCTGAGGCCATCGGCAACGCATGTCTCGAGGGGCGGCCACCGGGCCGCCCCTCGTCATTGCAGGCCACCCGCCGGTGGCCCGAGTCTCGAACGTCACCTCCCGGGGAGCCCATGGCCAAAGCGAAGAGCGCCTTCGTGTGCACCGAGTGCGGTGCCGAATACCGCAAGTGGCAGGGGCAGTGCAGCAGCTGCCAGGAATGGAATACCCTGAGCGAGGTTCGCCTCTCGGCGGCCCGGCCCGGCGCCGCGAGCGTCGGGGGAGGGGGGACGGCGGGCCGCGCTGGCTATGCCGGCAGCCTGTCCCGGGAGGTCGTCGACCTGGGCCAGGTCGACCTCGGCGAGGTGCCGCGGCTGTCCTCGACCTTCGAGGAATTCGACCGGGTGCTGGGCGGCGGCCTGGTGCCGGGCTCCGCCGTGCTGCTCGGCGGCCATCCCGGCGCCGGCAAGTCGACCCTGCTGCTGCAGACCGCCTGCAAGCTGGCCCAGCAGCGTCGCGTGCTCTACGTCACCGGCGAGGAATCGCTGTCCCAGGTGGCGATGCGCGCCCATCGCCTGCAGCTGCCGACCCAGGGGCTCAAGATGCTCGCCGAGACCAGCATCGAGACCATCCTCGGCGTGGCCGAGCGCGAGCGCCCGGATATCCTGATCATCGACTCCATCCAGACCACCCACCTGGAGGACATCGCCTCGGCCCCGGGCGGGGTGGCCCAGGTACGCGAGTCCGCCGCGGCGCTGACCCGCTTCGCCAAGCAGTCGAGCACCGTGCTGCTGCTGGTCGGTCACGTGACCAAGGACGGCACCCTGGCCGGCCCCAAGGTGCTCGAGCACATGATCGATGCCTCGCTGCTGCTCGAGGGCGGGGCGGACTCGCGCTTCCGCACCCTGCGCGGCCAGAAGAACCGCTTCGGCGCGGTCAACGAGCTGGGCGTGTTCGCCATGCTCGAGCATGGCCTCAAGGAGGTGAAGAACCCCAGCGCCATCTTCCTGTCGCGCACCGAGGAGCAGGCCCCGGGCAGCCTGGTGATGGTGGTCTGGGAGGGCACCCGGCCGATCCTGGTGGAGGTCCAGGCGCTGCTCGACGACTCGGCGCTGGGCAATCCCCGGCGCGTGGCGCTGGGCCTCGACCAGAACCGCCTGGCCATGCTGCTGGCGGTGCTGCACCGCCATGGCGGGTTGTTCACCGGCGACCAGGACGTCTTCCTCAACGTGGTCGGCGGGGTCAAGGTGCTCGAGACCAGCGCCGACCTGGCCGTGCTGCTGGCGGTGGTCTCCAGCCTGCAGAGCCGCCCCCTGGCCCGGGAGCTGGTGGTGTTCGGCGAGGTGGGGCTGTCCGGCGAGATCCGCCCGGTGCCGAGCGGCCAGGAGCGCATCGTCGAGGCCGCCAAGCATGGTTTCCGCCGCGCCATCGTGCCCCGCGCCAACGCCCCCAGGCACTCGCCCGAGGGCATGGAGGTGGTGGCCGTGGACAAGCTGGCCGATGCCCTGGAAGCCCTGTAGCCCTTGGCGCCTCGCTCGTCGGCGAGCGTGAAATCGGCGTCCAGCGACGGAGCGGGGGCGCTGTGTTGTAGAATGCCGGTAACGACGCCAAGGAGAACGAGATGAGTGCCATCCGTCTGACCCAGTACAGCCACGGCGCGGGCTGTGGCTGCAAGATCGCTCCCGACGTCCTGGACGGCATCCTCGCCAAGGCCGGGCCGGGCGCCAGCCATTCCCGGCTGATCGTCGGCAACCAGGGCCGCGAGGACGCCGCCGTCTACGACCTCGGCGACGGCCGCGGCATGATCGCCACCACCGACTTCTTCATGCCCATCGTCGACGACCCCTTCGACTTCGGCCGCATCGCCGCCACCAATGCCATCAGCGACGTCTTCGCCATGGGCGGCACGCCGGTGATGGCGCTGGGCATCCTCGGCTGGCCGCTGGACAAGCTCGGCGCCGATATCGCCGGCGACGTGGTGGCCGGTGCCCAGGCGGTGTGCCGCGAGCTGGGCCTGGCGCTGGCCGGCGGCCACTCCATCGACGCCCCGGAGCCGATCTTCGGCCTGGCGGTCAATGGCCTGGTCGACCTCGAGCACCTCAAGCTCAACAAGGGCGCCCAGGTCGGCGACCTGCTCTACCTGACCAAGCCGCTGGGCTTGGGCATGCTGACCACCGCGGAGAAGCAGGGGCTGCTCGAGGCCGGCCACCAGGGCCTGGCGCGGCGCACCATGCTGGAGACCAACCGCATCGGCACCGAGCTGGCCAAGATCTCCGGGGTGCACGCCATGACCGATGTCACCGGCTTCGGCCTCGCCGGCCACCTGGCCGAGGTCTGCGAGGCCAGCGGCGTGGCCGCCAGGATCGACTTCCGCCGCCTGCCGCGGCTGGCCGAGGCCGAGTCCTACCGTCGCCAGGGCGCGGTGCCGGGCGGCACCCAGCGCAACCGCGACGCCCTGGGCGCGGCCCTGCCGGCCATGGACGACGTCCACTGGCAGTGGCTGTGCGACCCCCAGACCTCCGGCGGCCTGCTGCTGTCGGTGCATCCCTCCTGGGAGGACGATGTCGAGCGGGTGGGCCGCGACCATGGCCTCGAGCTCGAGCCCTTCGGCCAGGTCGTCGCCGCCAAGGGCGAGGGGCGCATCGAGGTGAAGGGGTGAGCCTGCCGCTGGTCGAGCCGTCGCTGGACCTGCTCCGCGAGGGGCGGGTACTGATCGACGTGCGCGCGCCGGTGGAGTTCGCCCAGGGCGCGCTCCCCGGCGCCGTCAACCTGCCGCTGATGGACGACGAGGAACGCCACCTGGTCGGCATCGAGTACAAGCAGGCCGGCCAGCAGGCCGCCATCGCCCTGGGCGAGCGGCTGGTCAGCGGCGGCATCAAGGCCGCCCGGGTCGCGGCCTGGCGGCGCCTGCTCGAGGCCCATCCCGATGCCGTCATCTACTGCTTTCGCGGCGGGCTGCGCTCCCAGGTCGCCCAGCAGTGGCTGGCCGAGGCCGGCATCACCCGGCCGCGCATCCGCGGCGGCTGGAAGGCCATGCGCCAGGCCTTGTGCACGCGCGTCGACGCCGCGGCCGGCCAGCCGCTGCTGGTGGTGGGCGGCCTCACCGGCTGCGCCAAGACCAGCTTGATCCATGCCCTCGACTGCGGCCTGGACCTGGAGGGCTGCGCCCGCCACAAGGGCTCGGCCTTCGGCCGCCATCCCCTGGCGGCGCCGTCGCAGATCGATTTCGAGCACGCCATGGGCCGGCGCCTGCTGGACCTGCCGGGCCCGGTGGTGGTGGAGGACGAGTCGCGCCATATCGGCGCGGCCAACGTGCCGCTGGCCTTCTGGCGCGGCATGGAGCAGGCGCCCCGGGTGCGCGTCGAGATGTCGCTGGACTGGCGCCTGGCGCAGATCCACAAGGACTACATCGACGATCTCTGGGAGATCTATCGCCACCACTTCGGGGACTGGCTGGGCTGGGCACTGATGCGCAAGCAGCTCGCCACCGCCCTGGGGCGGCTGCGCAAGCGGCTGGGCAGTGCGCGGCTGGCGCGCCTGCAGCGCCTCCAGGCGCTGGCCTTCCGCGAGCACGAGGCCGGCAACCGCCAGGCCCACGAGGCCTGGCTGGCGCCGCTGCTCACCGAGTACTACGACCCCATGTACCGCCACCAGCTGCAGAAGCACGATGACCAGCGCTTCCTCCACGTGGGCGACTGGGAGAGTTGCCTGGCCGTCGCCCGGGAGTGGAGCGCCGAGGCCGCCCGCCGCGGCGACGCGCGCACGGCCACCCCGGCCTGATCCTCAGCTCGCCGGCACGGCGCGCAGCCACTGGGAGAGCAGCCGGTCGAGCAGCGGGGCCAGCCGGTCGAAGCGCCGGGGGTCGGCCAGCATCGCCTCGCGGTCCTGGTGGTGGGGACTGGTGGCGTCGCCGTCGGGGCGGGGCAGGTGGTCGAGCATGGCGGTCACGCTCTCCGGGGTGGCCTCCAGATGGCAGAGCAGGCCCACCACCCGGCCGCCGTCCCAGCTGAAGCCCTGCAGCGGGCTGGCCTGGCTGCCGCCCAGCGGCAGGGCGTCCTCGGGCAGGGCGAACACCTCGCGGTGCCACATGAAGGCATCGAAGTGCTCCGGCAGGTCGAAGGGACTCTCCGGGGCCTGCTCGACCCGCTGCCAGCCGGTCTCGGCGTAGGTGCCGCGGGCCACCGTGGCGCCCAGGGCCTCGGCGATCAGCCGCGCCCCGTAGCCGATGCCGAGCAGCGGCTTGCGGCCGTCCAGGGCCTGGTCGATCAGCTTGCGCTCGCGGCGCTCCCAGTCCGGCGGCGAGGTGGCGTCCTCGGGGCCATCGAGCACGATCAGCGCATCGCCATCGGCCAGCCGCGGCGGCAGCTCGCCCTGGTCCAGATGGAAGACGGTGTGGCTATGGCCCATGCTGTCGAGCCAGTCGCCGATGCGAGCGGGCCCGCGGTACGGGCTGTGCTGAAGCAGGTGGATGTGCATGCGCGTCTCGCCGGTTGCCTGAACAAGGGAAAGCTGCGGAAGGGTACATGAAGCCAGCCCTGAAGGAACAGATACTGACCATCATCGCCGCGATCCCCGCGGGCCGGGTCACCACCTACGGGCGCATCGCCGCCATGACCGAGGGGGGCACGCCGCGGCTGGTGGCCCGGGCGCTGCGCGAACTCCCGGCGGGGCACGCGCTGCCCTGGTTCCGGGTGATCACCGCCTCGCGGCGCCTGGCCGACCATCCCGGGGCCGACGAGCAGCGCCGGCGATTGATCGACGAGGGCGTCGCCTTCGATGTCCGCGGCAGGGTCTCAGTGGAGCGCATGTGGCCTTGAACAGCGATATGCTACGTCGCTGATTCGGCGACAGGCCGGCGGGGAGGCGCTGTGAACCCTTCCCTGGGCGCTACCGACGCCATCCTGGCGTAGGAACTCCCCTTTGGCCTGTCCCCGACGCGCCGTCCCATCCATCAATGACTCGGACAACAGAGTCTCAAGGAGAATCCATGAGCGGTTTCTTCCAGCGCCTGCAGGCGCTATCGCCGCGTCGCCAGCAGGCCTTCATGGCGGCGCTCTGCGAGCGGCTGCTGCCCAACTATGCCCTCTATGCCGAGACCACCGGCCACGGCGACATGAAGGGACTGCGCGCCGTGCTCGACCTGGTCTGGGAGCGCCTGGCGGTCAAGGAGGCGCGCATCGACTTCGAGCGCCAGGCGGAGAAGCTGGCCGAGCTGGAGCCGCCCGCCGAGGACGACAGCTTCGGCGCCCGCCGCGCCCTGGAGGCGGTGGTGGCGATCTCCGCGCTGCTCGATACCCTGCGCGGCGAGGCCCCGGAGGCGGTGCTGGAAGTGAGCAGGACGTCTCGAGGGGGCGTGCGGGCCTTCATCGAGCTGACCGAGGGCGAGGAGGACGGCGAGCGCCTCGCCGCCCTGGTGCGCGAGCACCCGCTGATGGCGGACGAGAACGACTTCCAGGACGCGGTGCTCGAGGCGGTGGAAGGCGAGCTCGACCGCGACGGCCTCAAGGCGCTGCGCCGGCTGGGCCGCAACGAGGGCGTCAGCAACCTGGGGCTCGGCCCCGAGGAGTAGGGCGCCGTCGCGGCCGGCACCAACGACGAGGGCCCGCCGGATGGCGGGCCCTTCGTGTTAGGCGGACGACATGTGCCGCCGGGGACAAGGCGAAGCGAGGGTCTTTTGACCATGGGTGAGGCGGATACCGCCGAACGGGCTGGCCATGGATGGCCAGCACCGGCCCTGCAAGCGGAGCAGGATGCGAGAGCGCAGCAGGGCAAAAGTAGCGCCCATGGATGGGTTTACAGCGCCCTCGCGGAGGCGTGTCGCCGGCAGCTTGAGCACGAGGATGCTCAGAGCCGCATCTCGATCCCATGCTCGGCCATATAGCGCTTGGCCTCGGGGATGGTGTACTCGCCGAAGTGGAAGATGCTGGCGGCCAGCACCGCATCGGCGCCGCCGTCCTTGACCCCCTCCACCAGGTGGTCGAGGTTGCCGACGCCGCCGGAGGCGATCAACGGCACGCTCACCGCCTCGCTGATGGCGTGGGTGATGCCGATGTCGAAGCCGGCCTTGGTGCCGTCGCGGTCCATGCTGGTCAGCAGCAGCTCGCCGGCGCCCAGTTCGACCATCTTCTTCGCCCACTCCACGGCGTCGAGCCCGGTGGGGCGACGGCCGCCGTGGGTGAAGATCTCCCAGCGCGGCGTCTCGCCCTCGGCGGAGACCCGCTTGGCGTCGATGGCCACCACGATGCACTGGCTGCCGAAGCGCTCGGCGGCCTCGTGCACGAACTCGGGGTTGTTCACCGCCGCGGTGTTGATCGAGACCTTGTCGGCCCCGGCGTTGAGCATGGTGCGGATGTCGTCGCAGGTGCGGATGCCCCCGCCCACGGTCAGCGGGATGAACACCTCGCCGGCGATGCGCTCGACCATCTCCACCGTGGTGCCGCGATCCTCGTGGCTGGCGGTGATGTCGAGGAAGGTGATCTCGTCGGCGCCCTGCTGGTTGTAGCGCTGGGCGATCTCCACCGGGTCCCCGGCGTCACGGATGCCGATGAAGTTGACGCCCTTGACCACGCGGCCGGCGTCGACGTCCAGGCAGGGGATGATGCGCTTGGCGAGTCCCATGGTCAGCTCCCGTCTCGTTGGCCGGTGAGTTCATCGCACAGCGCCTGGGCCTCGGCCACGTCCAGGCTGCCCTCGTAGATGGCCCGGCCGGTGATGGCGCCGAGGATGCCCGGCTCGCCGGCGGCGATCAGCGCGCGCAGGTCGTCCAGGTTGGTGACGCCGCCGGAGGCGATCACCGGCAGCCCGCCCAGGCGGGCCAGCTCGGCGGTGGCCTCGACGTTGACGCCGCCCATCATGCCGTCCCGGGCGATATCGGTGTAGACGATCGACGAGACCCCGTCATCGGCGAAGCGCTTGGCCAGGTCGGTGGCCTTGATCTTGGACACCTCGGCCCAGCCGTCGGTGGCGACGAAGCCGTCGCGGGCATCCAGGCCGACGATCACGTGGCCGGGGAAGGCCTGGCACATCTCGGTGACGAAGGCCGGCTCCTTGACCGCCTTGGTGCCGATGATCACCTGGGAGACGCCGGCCTCCAGGTAGTGCTCGATGGTCGCGGCCGAACGGATGCCGCCGCCGATCTGGATCGGCAGCTCGGGATAGGCGCGGGCGATGGCGGTGACCGCCTCGCCGTTGACCGGCTCGCCCTCGAAGGCGCCGTTGAGGTCGACCAGGTGCAGCCGACGGGCGCCGGCCTCGACCCAGCGGGCGGCCATGGCCACCGGATCGTCGCCGTAGGTGGTGGCGTCATCCATCCGGCCCTGCTTGAGCCTGACGCACTTGCCGTCCTTGAGATCGATGGCGGGGATTACCAGCATGTCCAGTCCTCTTGGGGCGCGGCAGCGGGCGCCCTGTTGTCATGGGCGCGGCAGCGGGCGCCCTGGAAGGTCGTCACGGGCGCGACGCGCGGCGCCCGGGCACTCGGCGGCGCCGTTCAGGGCGTCCACTGTACGAAGTTTTCCAGCAGCTTCAGGCCGGCCCGGGAGCTCTTCTCCGGGTGGAACTGCACGGCGAAGGTGGCGTCGCGGCCGGTGGCCACATGGGCGGTGACCCGGCCGTAGTCGGTGGTGCCGAACACCTGGGCGTCGTCGGCGGCCTCCACGTAGTAGCTGTGCACGAAGTAGAAGTGCTCCTGGTCGTCGATGCCGGCCCACAGCGGGTGCGCGTGGTGCTGGCGCACCAGGTTCCAGCCCATGTGCGGGACCTTGAGGCGGTGGTCCTGGTCGTCGCGCATGTCGGCGGGGAAGCGACGCACCTCGCCGCCCATGAAGCCCAGGCAGCCGATGCCACCGTTCTCCTCGCTGTGGTC
>NZ_JAUFPQ010000005.1:0-10453 GCF_030409305.1 Halomonas maura | reverse complement strand
CGAGCAGTTCCTGGACCAGGCCGCGCAACTCGGTGCGCTCGAGTTCGCCCATGCAGTCGCGGATGGCGCCCTGGCCGGGCAGGACCAGGCGGGTGGCGCCGTGGATGCGGCGGGCGTCGCGGGTCACCACCACGTGCTCGTGGGTGACATGTTCCAGTGCCTTGGCGACGGAATGCAGGTTGCCCATCCCGTAGTCGATGACGGCAATGGTCATGGGGCGCTCCTCGTATCGGTCGGCGGTCTCACAGGCTGCCCTTGGTGGACGGCATCTGGCCGGCCATGCGCGGGTCCTCGGCGACGGCCATGCGCAGCGCCCGGCCGAAGGCCTTGAAGATGGTTTCCGCCTGATGGTGGGCGTTGAAGCCCTTCAGGTTGTCGACGTGCAGCGTGACCCGGGCATGATTGACGAAGCCCTGGAAGAACTCCCAGAACAGTTGGGTATCCAAACGGCCAATGCTGGCGCGTGTGAACTCGACGTCCATGAACAGCCCCGGGCGACCCGAGAAGTCTACCACGACCCGGGACAGCGCCTCGTCGAGGGGCACATAGGCATGGCCGTAGCGGTAGATGCCACGCTTGTCGCCGACCGCCTTGTCGAAGGCCTGGCCCAGGGTGATGCCGAGATCCTCGACGGTGTGGTGGTCGTCGATATGCAGGTCGCCCACCGCCTTGATGTCCAGGTCGATCAGGCCGTGGCGGGCCACCTGGTCGAGCATGTGGTCGAGGAAGGGCACGCCGGTCTCGCAGCTCAACCGGCCCTCGCCATCGAGGTTCACGGTGACGGTGATCTGGGTTTCCTTGGTGTCGCGGCTGACCGTGGCGATACGCTCGGACATGTCGGGTCTCCAGCGCCTGGGCGCTTTTCGGGGGTGGGGGCGGGCTCCCTGACGCCGGGCACCGTCGGGGACCTGGGATGCAGGGACGTGGCTGCCGTCGCAGGACAGCCATTATAGTGAAACGCCGCCCCCATCCGCTACAATGCCTGCCACTTCAGCGGTGGCGGCGATGGCCACCCCTCAGGGAGAATCTCGCATGCCGGTAACGCTCCACCGAGTCGACCAAGCGGCCTGGGACGCGGATGCCCAGGTGCAGCAGGACCTGTTGCGCATCTATGCCGATGCCCCTCCCGAGCGTTTGCCGCTCTCCCCGGAGGACTTCATCAGCCGCCACCTGGCGGCGGACCGCTTCTTCTGCTGCGCCCGCTTCAATGACCGCCTGCTGGGGGCCCTGGCGGTGCAGTGCGACCACGAGGCCTGGTGGCTCTCGCACCTGTGCGTGCGCAAGACCACCCGCCGCCGGGGCGTGGGCAGCCGCCTGCTGGCCCTGACCGGCGAGGCCGCCCATGCCGAGGGACTGCGGCTGTGCGTGGCCAACCCCAAGCTGCCCTTGGCCGACCAGCTGATGCTGAGTCGTCTCGGTTACCGGTTGACCAAGACCGGTGATTACTTCGAACTGGATCTGCAGCCCAAAGGAGCCGGGCAATGAAGCGAATCTTGCGAACCCTGCTGGCCGCCATCGGTGTGCTCGGGCTGGTCGTGGTGGGGGCCGTGGTCTTCGTGACCACCTTCTTCGACCCCGAGGACCTCAAGCCGCGCCTGGTCGAGGTGGTGCGGGAACACAGCGGTCTCGAACTGGACCTGGACGGGCCGCTGGCGTGGTCCTTCTATCCCCGCCTGGGGGTCAGCGTCGAGTCGGCCCAGGCCCGCCTGGCCTCCCAGGCCGCCGACGACACGCCCTTCGCCGCCTTCGATCATGCCGCGGTCAGCCTGGCCATGGCGCCGCTGTTGCGCGGCGAGATCGCCATCGACGGCCTGACCCTCGACGGCCTGGCCCTCAACCTGGAACGCGATGCCGAGGGACGCGGCAACTGGGAGACGCTGATCGAGCGTCTCGAGGAGCGTGGCGAGGAGGCCGAGGCCGTGCTGGCGCCGGCCAGTGCCGGCCCCAGCCCGGAGGACGCCGGCGGCCTGGCCGTGGCGCTCAACATCGCCAGCGTGCAGATCCGCGATGGCCAGGTGAACTACCGGGATGCCCAGGCCGGCCGCGAGCTGGCCGTCGAGCAGGTCGACATCTCCGGCAGCAACGTCAACCCCGACACCCCCTTCCCGGTCACCGCGAGCCTGCAGGTGGCGGTGGAGAACGGCGCCGAGTCCCAGGGCGAGGGCGATGCCGGGATGGTCAGCCAGGTCGACCTCGAGACCAAGGTCAACCTGGGGCTGGCCGAGGGCCGTCACGTGCTGAGCGAGCTGATCCTCGATACCTCCACGCATCTCGCCGGTGGCGACGAGGAGGACGCCCAGGAGGCCCGGCTCCACGCCAAGAATCTGGTGCTGGATCTCGCCGCGGGGCAGTTCAAGTCGAGCGGCAGCAATCTGGAGCTCAACCTGCTCCATCCACGCCTCGGCGAGAAGCGCCTGCCGCTGACGCTGGCCTTCCAGCTCGACGCCGACCTGCAGCAGGACACCGTCCGGCTGCGCGAGATGGAGTTGACCGGCCCCGACGGCCTCGAGGCCAGCGGCAACCTGGCCATCAACGAGCTGCGCCAGGCACCCCGCTACGAGGGCCAGCTGCGCCTGGCCTCGCTGTCGCTGCGGCCCTGGCTGGTCCGTTTCCAGGCGATGCCGACCACGGCCAGCAACCAGGCGCTGAGCGAGGTGGCCCTGGCCAGCTCGGTGGAGGGCGACCTCGAGAGCCTCGCCCTCGACGACCTGACGCTGAGCCTCGATGGTGGCACCTTCAACGGCCACCTGGCCGGGCGCTTCGACGGCTCGCGCCTCGAGGCCGACCTCAAGGGCGACAGCCTGAACCTGGACGACTACCTGCCGCCCCCGGACGGGTCGCCCAAGACCGCCTCCCAGGGCGCGATCATCCAGAGCGCCGTCGCCGAGGAGCAGAGCGGCGGCCTGGTGCCCGCCGAGTGGCTGGGCGAGCTCGACCTCGACGCCCACCTGGTGCTCGGCCAGCTCACGCTCATGGAGCAGACCTTCGAGAACGTCGAGCTGACCCTCCAGGGAAGCGAAGGCCGCCACCGGCTGACGGCCTTCGAGTCGGACTTCCACGATGGCCACCTCGCCGCCAGCGGCCAGCTCGACGTGCGCGAGACGCCGCTGCGCTGGCGGCTGGCACCGCGGGTGGAGAACGTTCGCCTGGGCTCGTTGCTGGATAGCCTGAGCAGCGAGCCCGCCCCGCTGGGCGGTCGCCTGCAGGGTGAGGGTGAACTCGAGAGCCAGGGCAATAGCATGGCCGAGATCAAGCGTGCCCTGGGCGGGCGGCTGGCCACCCGGGTGGCCGAGGGCCGCATCGCCGGCGTCAACGTCTCCGAGGAGCTGTGCACCGCCGCGGCCCGCCTGGAGGGCGAGACCCCGAGTCGCGAGTGGCGCGATGACACCGAGTTCGAACGCGCCGAGGCCAGTTTCCGGATCCGCGACGGCGTGGCCGAGAGCGACGACCTGCTGGTGACCATCCCCGGGGTCGCCCTGGATGGCGAGGGCCAGCTGGATCTGACCAGCGAACAGTTCGACCTCAAGGCCGCCGCCCGCTTCACCGACTCCGTGGATGCCGCCTGCGAGGTGAACCCGCGGATCGTCGACGTGCCCTTCCCGGTGCGCTGCGAGGGCCAGCTCGGTGGCGACAGCGGCGAGTGGTGTCGCTTCGACCGCGAGGCCTTCCAGGATACCCTGGCCGGCCTGCTGCGCCGCGAGGTCAGCGAGCGGGCCGACGAGGAGGTCGAGGAGCGTCTCGACGACGCCGTGAAGAAGCTCGACGAGCGCCTCGGCGAAGGCGCCGGCAGTGAACTTCGCAAGACCTTCGAGGGTCTATTCGAGTGAGCATTTAGTAAGCCAGTCCTGCGCCGACGATCCGTCGGCGCTTTTTTTCGTGTCGAGATCGCCCATGACGGATCATCCGCCCGCCATCCTCGCCCCCGCGACCTTCCAGCGGCGCCTGCTCGACTGGTTCGAGCTCCACGGCCGCCACGACCTGCCTTGGCAGCAGGACCGCACGCCCTACCGGGTGTGGGTCTCGGAGATCATGCTGCAGCAGACCCAGGTGGCCACCGTGATCCCCTACTTCGAGCGCTTCATGGCGCGCTTCCCGGACGTGCAGGCCCTGGCCGCCGCCTCCCGGGACGAGGTGCTGCACCTGTGGACCGGGCTCGGCTACTACGCCCGCGGGCGCAACCTGCACAAGGCGGCGTGCACGGTGGTGGCCGAGCACGGCGGCGACTTCCCGGTGGACAGCCTCGCGGCCATGGCCGCGCTGCCGGGTATCGGCCCCTCCACCGCCGGGGCGATCATCGCCCAGAGCACCGGCCGGCGCGCGGTGATTCTCGACGGCAACGTCAAGCGCGTGCTCACTCGCCTGCATGCCGTGGAGGGCTGGCCGGGGCGACCGGCCGTGGAGCGCCGGCTCTGGGCGCTGGCCGAGCACTACACCCCCGACCGGCGGCTGGTGGACTTCACCCAGGCGATGATGGACCTGGGGGCGACGCTGTGCAGCCGTGGCCGCCCCGACTGCGCGGCCTGCCCCTTCAGCGACGCCTGCCTGGCCCATGCCCGGGGCGAGCAGCGCCGCTTCCCCGAGTCCAAGCCCAGGAAGGCGCTGCCCACGCGCCAGGCCGCCATGCTGGTGCTCCAGGACGACCAGGGCCGGGTGCTGCTCGAGCAGCGCCCCTCCAGTGGCCTGTGGGGGGGGCTCTGGAGCCTGCCGCAGTTCGAGGACGAGGCGGGCCTGCAGGGCTGGCTCGACCAGCATGCGCCCCGCGCCGAGCTCGACGCCGCCTGGTCGTCGTTCACCCACGTGTTCAGCCACTTCCGCCTCGAGATCACCCCCCGGCCGGCGCGGGTGACGCGGCTCGACGCGGTGGGCGAGGGCCGGCGCTGGTTCGACCCCGAGGCGCCGGACAGCATCGGCCTGGCCGCCCCGGTCAAGGGCTTGCTGGAGTCGCTGCGACCCTTCACCCTGTCCGCACCCGAGAGTCCCCGTTTCGATCCCCAGGAGAAGTGACCGATGAGCCAGACCGTGTTCTGCCGCAAGTACCAGCAGGAGCTGGAAGCCCTGCCGTTCCCGCCGCTGCCCGGCAAGAAGGGCCAGGAGATCCAGGCCAGCGTCTCGAAGCGGGCCTGGGAGGAGTGGCAGGCGCTGCAGACCCGCCTGATCAACGAGAAGCACCTCAACATGCTCGAACCCTCGGCCCGGGAATACCTGATGGAGCAGCTTGAGCGCTTCCTCGACAACGAGGAAACCGACCAGGCAGAGGGCTATGTTCCCCCCGAGAAGTGACCCCTGGAGGATCCCACTGGCAGCGCCATCTTTTTGAAACGGAAAGGGTTGACGCGAGCGGGCCAGTGGGGTTTAATACGCACCGTTGGCGAGGGCCAGATAGCTCAGTTGGTAGAGCAGGGGATTGAAAATCCCCGTGTCGGCGGTTCGATTCCGTCTCTGGCCACCACAATGCTGGGGTATAGCCAAGCGGTAAGGCACCGGTTTTTGGTATCGGCATGCGCAGGTTCGAATCCTGCTACCCCAGCCACGTCAACCCCGTTTCCGTTCTGCATCTCGACCCGCAGTCGGTCCCGAGCCGGCATAGCTCAGTTGGTAGAGCAACTGACTTGTAATCAGTAGGTCCCGGGTTCGACTCCTGGTGCCGGCACCATCGAGACGTCGGGAAAATCAAAGAGCTGCAGAGCACAAGAGGCCGCCCATCGAGGCGGTTTTTTTGTGTCTGTCTACAGCGCGTGGACAGCCTTCCTGCCAAAAAAAGACCCGCCGATGTGGCGGGCCTGTCAAATGCTCCCAGATGGGAACCTGCCTGAGTACTGCCATTGAGTGCGTCAATGGCACCCCGATCATCGCTCAAGATTCTTGCAGCAATGTGACGACCGGGCTCGGCGTTTCCGCATCGTCGAGAGGGCCGGGGCGAAGTGAACATGGCGCATGGTCATGGTGATCGACTGATGGCCCAGGATGCACTGAAGGACCAGGATATTGCCGCCGTTGATCATGAAGTGACTGGCGAGGGGATGGCGGATGACATGGGTCGGCTGCCCCTCGGGGAGATCGATGCGCGTCCCCTGGTTGGCCGACGGGAAAGCCTTGCAGGACTCGGCAAATAGCCTGCCGATCTTTCGCTGTCGACGCTGGCCGGCCTGTGGGCAAGGAAGACAGTCCAGGTGCCGTTATCACGGTGCTGGCCGATATGGCCGGCCTTGCGGCCCTCTACCTCGAGCCGCTCGATGGTGCCGAGGCGTCGGTGACGGTGCGGAGGGGGATCATGCCCAGCGCTCCTCGTTCATGCACTCAGCGGTCAACATGGCGACGTCAACGAGGCGACGACGCCCGACCTTGATCAGGGGAAGGTGGCCCTGCTGGAGCTGCCCACCGACGGTGTCGGGGGGCAGGCCGTTCAGCAAGGCGAACCGCTCGATGGTCATGACGGGCACGCAGGCCGGCACCTGGGGCGCGTTGCTCGTTTCCATGTCGTACCTGCTCGCTGTGGCTGGTTGTGGTCCTTTCAGAGGTGAAATATGCTTCGAGGTATCCCGACTTGTCGGGTATCACCTGAAGTCAGGATTACCGAGAAGTCGGGATATGTCAGCAGACAGGCCGAGAGAATCCGTCAGATCCGTGAAGTGGAACGCGCGGTCGAGGCGAATTCTCGCAACTTATTGGAATGCCTAAGAAAATACTCGAAAATATCGAGCTGACCGGGCGTGCGCCAAAGGGTAAGTTTTTGGAAGCCGTATGTTGGCAGTGGCCGAAATACACCATGTGGCTGATGACCGACCAGGTGAACGAGGAAGCAGGGCAGGTGAGTCCGGAGATCGAGAAGGCGCACGGATACCGACTAGCCAGGAAGGCAGCGGCAAGGTGGTACCAGGGCGGATGGCTCCAGGGATAGGAGGTCTGCCTTGAGCAGAGAATAACCAACCGTGGATAAAAAATAAAAACGTAACTATATATATATTGGATCCGGCTTTATCGGGATCTTGTTAAGATGCATTTGATGGGCTGCAAAGGTTTTAGTAAAAAAGCAAGTTGCAAGTAGGGTTTGATAATAAATAAAGATTTTTGTACGTCAGGGAGGATATATGACACCAGTTGAAAAAATCGCTCATTGGGTTGAGGGAAAGCCTGTTTGGTGGAAGCATGCAGTACGTCTTTCTTTGTACAATGAGACGCTTGGCAGGGAAGAGCTTGATGAAATACTCCAAGTAGCAAGAGTGGAAAGTGGCTTGTATGAAGAGGCGGAGTTAAGTGATGATGTGAAATCAAAGCTTGACGTAAAAGGTTATGAGAGCGAAAGCGAAAAAGTAACAGTTAGATCAATTAGCAATGTTGTCAATGTTGGCGCCTTAGCTGAAGACCAAGAGCTAAAGTTTTCAAGCCCGAATCTTAATATAGTCTATGGAGATAACGGGACAGGAAAGTCAACATATGCAAATATATTAAAAAATGTATGCTTATCCAGAGGTGGGGCAAGAAAAGTAATTGGAAATGTATTCGAGGAGTCACCTCACTCTCCGTCATCTTTGTTTAAAGTTAATGTGGCGGGAGAGGATCTAGAAGTACAGTGGCAAGTAGGCTTTGAGTCCGATGAAAGGCTTAAATCCGTTAGAGTTTTTGATAGCTCTTCTTCAGAGCACTTTGTAGCAAAGGAAGACGAACTCGGCTATAAACCTTTTGGGTTATCCCTACTGGAAGACCTGGCTGAAGCAGTAGACCATGTAAAGCGTAATGTTCATGAAGAAATAATGCCAGGAAATGGGTTTAGTGTCCTCCCCCGAATTTAATGACACGGAAGTAGGGAGGTTTATAGAATCCCTTTCTGATCATACAAATGAGGATCAAGTTTCTGAGCTTGTTAATAAAAAAAGCAGTTGCTTCGATCCGGACAAGGTGAGAGAAGAGGTGGTACGCCTCAAAGCACAATCACCAGAGGCCATTGTGAAAGAGCTGGAGGGGAGGAAACGGCAGCTTGAGCCACTTATGAAGTATCTTCAAAAGGCATTAGATAGATTTGGGGATACAAGATATTGTGATATTTGGGGGAGCAAGAGAGAATATTTAGATAAGGCAGAAATTGCGAAAGCTGTTCGAGAGAAACTACTCACCGGCCTTCCTCTATCCGGAGTGGGGAGCGCTGAATGGCAGGCAATGTGGCACACTGCTGAAAAGTTTGTTCACTCTGTAAACCACTTGGCAAATTTCCCGCCGAGGCTAGGTGAATACTGCCCTTTATGCACCCAAGAAGTTGACCAGAATGCTAACGATCGCCTTTTAGGCTTCTATAGCCTGATGGCTGATCAAACATCAAAAGACGAAAAGGATGCTCTAGAGAAGTATCATCGGTTAAGGCGAGAGTACTTGTCAGCCCGGTTTGATTTGTCACATTACCCTGCTGCGATCGCGCTAGTTCAAGAGTATAATCCTAGCTTTCAAAGTTTGTTAGCGGGAGTGGAGTTAGAAATTGGTAACAGGTTAGCAGCAGTAGAGAGCAATGAAGAGCCCGATCCAGCAACGGTTATTCCACTTGATGAAAATGTGGTAAATGTAGTCTCTTCAATTATAGAAGGGTTGGGGAGGGAGATTGAAAGTGTTGCTAGTAGAGGGGGGGCGGATGAAATAATTGAAGAGAAAGAAGCTAGTATTCGTGATCACGAAGATAGAGTTCTTCTCGAAAGAAATGCTGATAAAGTTATATCTAACATAAGAAGGTTTAAAGCGGTTGCGAAATATAAGAAGATAGAATCTGAGTGCAAGCCCAGGTCGATTACAGATCTTAATACATCTATATGTCAAGAAGCAGTTGTTCAGCCGCTGATTGAAGCCTTTGATGATGAACTGAGTAAGTTTGGGTTTTCTCGCTTTAAAGTTCGGCCTAAGACACGAGGGAGATCGGGCTCTCAGTTGCTTAAGCTAGAGGTGTTTGAATCTGGAGAGCCGGTTGTTGCTAATGTTGCAAGTGAAGGCGAGCAGCGATGTATAGCCATAGCGTGTTTTTTAGCAGAAATGAGAGCTGACGAAAGGTCCTCTGCCATAGTATTTGATGATCCTGTCAACTCATTAAGCCATCAGTGGGCTCATAAGGTTGTGAAAAGGATAGTTGATGAATCTTTGGAAAGACAGGTAATAGTTCTTACTCATGATATTGTCTTTTATAAAATGATGTTGGAGGAGTGTGAGAAAAGAAGTTTGGAGGCGCCAAATCAAAACTGCTTGATGAGAAGTAGAAGAAGAGCTGGTATTGTGAGGTCCAGCCCTCCTTGGGATGCGTTGACGACTTCTAAAAGAATACAAGAATTAAAAGTGATGTGCAGGGGTTTGGCCAGGGTTGACGCTGATGAGCTAGAGAGTGATTTTAGGAGAGATGCATCCGAGTTTTATGGTTATCTGAGGGAGGCTTGGGAGCGGTTAATTGAAGAAAGGCTTTTATATCAAGTTGTGACTAGGTTTGGTAGGGAGATACAGACAACTCGGCTGAGAAGGCTAACAGATATAACTGATGACGATTTTGCGCGTATAAGTAAAGCTATGTCTAAGTGCAGTGCTTATTTCAGGGGGCATGATACGTCACCAGCTGTTGCGGGCGATTTTCCAAGCATGGATGAAGTTTGGGAAGACCTAAGGGATATTGAGGAGTATCATAAGCACCTATGCGGAGAAAGGAAAAGATCTTAGTAAGTTTTATATCGAATGCTGTGTATGAAAGTACTAGATAACGCAGTGTTTTTTTGTTTATCTTCACGGCTCCGGTTTGGATAGTGTTTTTAAAAAGCCAGGATAGAAAGGAGGGTGTGTGGAAGGGATTTATCCTGTTTGGTTTGTTCCTTTTTTTGTGGCTGGGATGACCATAATTGTAATGGCCGTTGCGACTTTGCTTCACATGTTAGCGGCAAAAAAAGAAAGAGTCATGCATGTCCTTTATGAAATACTTGCTTTGATAAAAGTTGCCCGAGATGGTCTTTGTTTTGATAGTGACAATTATTTGCATGCGGAATCTCTTAGGGGGAAGCTGGTTAATGTTCATAATGGGATTTATAGTGTTTCTTCAGTTATTGAGGTTGATAAAGGCTTGCGAGACTGGATGCATCCACAGCTTGAGAGGTTGGCGCAGCTGCAAAGAAAGTTATATTTGGGTGAAAAGATCCCGTCAGATGTTGATACATACCAAGAGGCTCTAACTTCATTAGAGGCTTTGTTTTTTGATATTGAGAGAGAGTTAAGCCAATCGCTTAGGAAGGGGGTGGTTTATAAGGTAATGTTTGGGGTTTTTCTTATCCTACTGGCATATGTGCCTTATTTTTATAGTCTGTTTTCAAATGCCGCTTTTTAAATGTCCGTAATATTGATTAATCTTGCGCTTGAAATAATAGCTTGGGCGCACGCATCAACGTGACCTTCCCCCCAGAAACCGGTCCACCGGCAATGTGAGATTTCCGCTACGTTTACCCTG
>NZ_JAUFPQ010000004.1:24472-70402 GCF_030409305.1 Halomonas maura | reverse complement strand
GCGGTGTGCATGAAGGAGCGGTTCTCACATTGTGGTTGGACCGAATCCAGGGGGAAGGTCAAACGTACGCAATGGCCTAATTCATCGTGCATTGAGTGCTCAGTAACATGCCCGCACGCATTGCAGACAATGCGGTAGTGAGTGCCATCTATCAGGTGAAGAGCAAACGACGCCCAGGAAGGCCCATTAGGGGCCCTTGTCTCTGTGGCACCGCAGGGGCACATCATCACCCAGCGACCGCTGGGGTCTGGTATCATCGTGATATCGTCCATGGCTGAAGCCTCCTGTTTCATTAGAGGATAGGGATCAAAGCTGGGCGGGGATGTAGGCCAACGCTGACAGTCGCCGTAGGGATGGGATGACCAGCGCCGGAGACAGCGCAGTGACGACATAGTGTCTACAGGGCGATGCCACAGCTAGCCGATATGCGGGGATGAAGCGCTGTAAGCCCATGATTCTGTTGACAGTAAGCTCTAACCTGCTGAATCAGCAGAATCTTGTAATCAGCAGGTCCCGGGTTCGACTCCTGGTGCCGGCAGCATCGCGGGGTCGGGAATCAAAGCGTTGCAGAGAAGAAGAGGCCGCCTATCGAGGCGGTTTTTTGTGTCTGTATATCAGGTATCCACAGCCGGGTTCTGCAGAGTAGGTCCTGTGTATAACCACGAACGGTCACCGGGAGACTACAGCCTAAAGTGGCGCCTCAGGTGGGCGAGAACGTGCTTGTTATCCGGGTCGTCGACCTCGATCAGCAGTCGGGTGGCGAAGGGCGGCTTCTCTTTCAGCACGACATAGAGCCCGTAGCGAGGATCTCGCTGATTGCGGGGAATGACCCCGATCACGTCGAAGGCCTCGGGATCGATGCCATCGAGGTCTTCTACCGAGATATACCTCTCGGAGGCTGGATTCGGCATGGGCAGCGCTTCTTTTCTTGTAAGCTAATGAAATAATAGATGGCATCTATGTAAAAAGCGTCGCTGATTGCAGCTGTCTTGTGCGGGACACGACGGAGCAAGTGCAACGGTAACATCCGAGGCTGTGGCGGTTAACTCCTTGATCAGCTTGATAATACGACAGCATTTCTCGGGAAAATGTTCGCGAAAAGTCGGGCGTCTCGAGAATGAGTCCCTCCCGGTAGGGGCATGGTTTTTTATCAGTCTATCTGGGCCATTGCTGAGGAGTTGTCCCGAGAAAAGGCCTGATCATGAGCTAGGAAAAAGGTGGGATTGGCCGCCTATGTCGCTGGCTTACGGCAGGCTGGCGGCACCCGCCGATGGATGGCAGGCCCCTGATTTCCCCACCTTCCCCCATGAAGTTTGTGTGGCTACAGGTCCAGGCGGCGTCGCAGCTCCGAGAGGGCGAATAGGCAATCGGGATCGTCCACCTCGACCAGCAAGCGGCTGGCGTAGGGGGACTCCTCCTTCAGCACGATATAGATCCCCGCGCGAGGATCGTGCTTGTGGCGGGGGATCGCCCCGATGACATCGAAGGCGCGATGATCCAGCGCCTCGAGATCCTCAGCTGACATTCGCGTATCGACAGCCGGTCTGTGCATGAGCTATCTCTCATGTTGATTGTAACTTATAGATACAATAGTTTATTTTGTGTAACAATAACTGGGTGTTTGAGCTAATGCTAATCCTGCTTAACTTTTTTGCCGCGGACAAAAAAAGCCCACCTGGTGTTGGTGGGCAACATGCTCACCCATGGGGTGAAGTGAGCATTACTCGCCATGGATCGTGCCGAAGCGTGCACGCTTCTGGATGTCTCGCAACTTCTCGCGCTCTCTCTGCTTCCCGTTGGGAGCGAATCAACAGGACGTCCCGTCATCGAGGAATAACGTTCACGCGCCCCGCAGGGCGTGCGAAGGGGTCAACCACCCCCTGACTCGTCATGTAATGAACACCATCCAGGCTTCCTCAGCGTAGGCATAGTTCGGCGCCATTGTCAGGATTTCTTCTCATTCACCGCCATGACCCGCAACAAGCGGGCTCACCCGTGGGACCAGGCCCGGGCGTCGGAAGCAAGCAGGCGATCTCGGCAGGGCGGCGTCAGCATTCGCCGGTGACGCGGCGCTCGGCACTGGGCGCATGGCCCATGCGCCGGCGAAAGGCCCGGGAGAAGCTCGAGACTTCGGCGAAGCCCAGGTCGAGGGCGATCTCGCCCACGGGCCGCCGGGTATGACGCAGCCAGTGGCGGGCCCACTGCAGGCGTCGGTTCATCACGTATTGCTGGGGAGAGACACCGAACTGCCGCTGGCAGAGCAGGTGCAGCTGGCTCTGGCCGAGGTGCAGGGCGTCGGCGAGGGTGGCGTTGTCCGGCGGGCTGGCCAGGCGCTCGTCGATGAAGGCATCGAGGGCCGCGGCGCACAGGCGACCAGGTCTGAGCGCCTCGCCTGCGCCTTGAGCGAGCAGTTGACTGCATTGGCTGACGAACAGCACGGCCAGCTGTTGGTTGATCAGGGCGCGCTGCTCAGGCGTATGGGCCAGCTTCAGCTGGCCGGTGGCGAACTCCACCATCGGCAGCAGGGTGGGGGGCAGGCTGAGCGCCCTTGGTGCGGCGAACAGCGACTCGCGCAGGTCCAGGGAACAGCTCTTCTCCAGCGAGGCCAGGCAGGGGTCGTCGGTGTCGAGGTCGATCACCAGCACCTCGCTGTCTTCCCCGCGGCCCAGGTAGCTATGCGGTTCGCGGGTGGGGAGGATCGCCGCCTGGCCGAGCACCAGTCGTTCGCTCCCCCGGCTGAACTCGTAGTCCATGGCGCCGCGCCAGCCGAGCATCAACTGGGGGTGGTCGTGGCAATGCTCGCCTGAGCGGCGGGCGATGCGGTTGCAGCGGGCCTGGGTGAGTGACATGGCGTTCCCCTCGGGGCCGCGATGATTGCGTAGCCTGAAACAACGCTTGCGGAGACAGGGTCAAGAGCCCGTGGCGGGCCCCTCTATAGACTGGCCTTGGACACAGTTGAAAAGAGGTTGACATGTATCTCGACGCCGAACAAGTCACCGCCAGCCTGCCCTGGGGGGCCCTGGTGGATGCGTTGGACGACATCTTCACCCGCACCGTGCATTCGCCGGTGCGCCACCACCATCACCTGAGCGTACCGGGCGATCCGGACGCCACCCTGCTGCTGATGCCGGCCTGGATCGAGGGCCAGTACCTGGGGGTCAAGCAGGTCAATGTCTTTCCCGGCAACAACGACCGCGGCATGCCTGGCCTCAGCGGCCACTACCTGCTGAGCTGCGCGCGTACCGGCCACCACCTGGCCCAGTTCGAGGCCAACGAGCTGACCGCGCGTCGCACCGCCGCGGCCTCCGCCCTGGCCGGCCGCTACCTGGCCCGCGAGGACGCCCGCGAGCTGCTGATGGTCGGCGCCGGGCGCATGGGACGCCGGCTGATCCCGGCGCACCAAGCCATCCGGCCCATCGAGCGGGTGCGCATCTGGGACATTCGCGAGGCCTCGGCCCAGGCCCTGGCGAAAGAGCTTCGCGACGAGGGGATCGATGCCGAGGCGGTACCGGCGGATGGCCTGGCCGATGCCGCCGGCCGGGCCGACATCATCAGCTGCGCCACCCTGAGTCGCGAGCCGCTGATTCGGGGCGAGTGGCTGACGCCCGGCACCCACCTGGACCTGGTCGGCAGCTTCACGCCCTTCATGCGCGAGGCCGATGACGAGGTGATGCGCCGCGGGGCGATCTTCGTCGATACCCGCGAGGGGGCGTTCAGCGAGACCGGCGACCTGATCGATCCGCTGAAGACCGGGGTCATCGAGGAAGCCGATATCCTGGCCGACTTCCCCGACCTGTGCGCCAAGCGCCATGCCGGGCGCAGCGCGCTCGAGGATCCCGAACGGGCCATCACGGTGTTCAAGTCGGTGGGCGCCTCCGTTGAGGATCTCGCCGCCGCCATCCTGGCCTACGAGCGCTGTACCGCACAGCCCTGAGCCCTCGTCATCGACCAGCCCTGGGAGCAGGGCTGGCGACCCTCGCTGCGTCCCTCGACTCCTGACACAACGACAACAGGGTGGGGTCATACCCCGCCCGGGAGTGTTAAGCAAGATGAAAGACCACTCAGTCCCTGACATCCCTGTACCGAGCCTGCCGTTGGCCTTGATCCCCATCGTGCTGACCATCGGCCTGCTCGGCGTGCAGATCTTCTACTACGACGACTTCACCCCGCATATCCCGCTGGCCATCGGCTTCGGCATCACCGCCCTGGTCGGTTGGCTGCAGGGCTACCGCTGGAAGGACATCGAGGCCGGTGCCTTCAAGGTGTTGCACGTGGCGATGCCCTCCATCGGTACCCTGATCATCGTCGGCATGCTGGTGGGCACCTGGATCGCCAGCGGCACCGTGCCGATGCTGATCTACCTGGGCCTGGAATTGATCGACCCGAGCTGGTTCCTGGCGGCCGCCATGCTGATGTGCTCGATGGTATCGCTGTCCATTGGCTCCTCCTGGACCACCGTCGGCACCGTGGGCCTGGCGCTGATCGGCATCGGCGACGCCTTCGGCGTGCCCATCTACTGGACCGCCGGTGCCGTCGTCTCCGGGGCCTTCTTCGGCGACAAGATCTCGCCGCTGTCGGACACCACCAACCTGACGCCGGCGGTGACCGAGACCAACATCTTCGACCATATCCGCTACATGCTGCCCACCACCGTTCCCGCCATGCTGATCGCCCTGGCGGTCTACCTGGTGGTAGGGGGGGCCGAGGGCGCCGGCGGCGATTCCCTCGAGCGGATCGAGTTGATCAAGCAGGGACTGGCCGACAACTTCGCGATGGGCGTCTGGCAACTGCTGCCGCTGGTGGTGGTCATCGGCCTGGCCTTCTTCAAGGTGGCGCCGATCCCGGCCCTGTTCACCGGGGTGATGCTGGGGGGCGGCGTGGCCATCCTCACCCAGGGCGCGACCCTCCACGATGCCCTGACCTTTGCCCACAGCGGCTTCACCATCGAGACCGGCACCGCGACATTGGACAGCCTGCTCAACCGCGGCGGCGTCACCTCGATGACCTGGGTGGTGACCCTGATGATGTTCGCCCTGGCCTTCGGCGGTGCCCTGGAGCGCACCCGCTGCCTGGAGGCCATCGTCGATACCATCATGAAGCGCCTCAAGGGCTTCCGGGGGCTGCAGACCAGCGCCATCATGACCTCCATCGCCACCAACGTGGTGTCCGGCGACGTCTACCTGTCCATCGCCTTGCCGGGGCGCATGTACAAGCCCGCCTACGACGAGCTCGGCTACTCGCGGCTCAACCTGGCCCGAGCCATCGAGGAGGGCGGTACCCTGGTCTCGCCGCTGGTGCCCTGGAACGCGGGCGGCGCCTTCGTGATGGGCGCGCTGGGGCTGACCGTGACCGCCGGCGACTTCAGCCAGCTGCTGTATATCCCGCTGGCCTTCGCCTGCTGGCTGTCGCCGCTGATCGGCATCCTCTATGCCCAACTGGGCTGGTTCTCCCGGCGGGCCGAGCCCGAGGCACCGGTTGGTGCGGCCGTGGCGGAGGACCTGGCATGAGCCAGGCCGCTTACCCCCGCCGGATCGCGGTGGTCGGCGCCGGCGTGGTGGGCATGACCACCGCGCTGGCCCTGCAGCGCCAGGGGCATGCGGTCAGCGTGCTGGACCCCAAGAGGCCAGGGGAGGGCGCCTCCTACGGCAACGCCGGCTTCCTGGCCACCGAGCTGATCGATCCCTTGTCGACGCCGGCCACCCTGCGCAAGGCGCCACGGCTTTGGCTCGACCCCCACGGGGCCCTGGCCCTGCCCCTTCGCTACCTGCCGCAGCTGGCGCCCTGGCTGGTGCGCTTCGTCGCCGCCGCCCGTCCCTCCCGGGTAGCGAAAGGGCGCCAGGCACTGGCAGCCCTGAACGGGGCCGCGGTGGCCGCCTGGCGGCGCTGCCTGGCCGATATCGGCGCCGGGGAGGAACTGCTGCCCTCGGGCTACCTGCTGGTCTGGGAGTCCGACCGAGGCCGGGCCGCGGCCAAGGCGCAGATGGCCCACCTGCGGCGCTGGGGCATCGAGGTGGAATGGCTCGAGGCGGCGGCGCTGCGCAAGCGCGAACCGGGGCTGACGGGCGAACTGAGCCACGGACTCTACTTCCCCGGCGCCCACCAGGTGCGCGACCCCTATGCCCTGGTGCGGCGCCTGGCCGCGGCCTTCGAGGCCCGCGGCGGGGTGATCCGTCAGACGAAGGTGGAGCGCCTCGAGCCCCGTGGCGAAGGCGTGTGCCTTCACACCGACGCGGGGGAGTGGGAGGCGGACCAGGCAGTGATCGCCGCGGGGGCCTGGAGCCACCAATTGGCGGCCGGACTCGGCCTGTCGATCCCGCTGGAGACCGAGCGCGGCTATCACCTCACGCTGCCCCAGCGGGGGCAGGCACTGCGACACCCGGTGGGCTCGGCGGAGCGGCGCTTCGTGATGACGCCGATGAGTTGTGGCCTGCGGGTGGTCGGCTTCACCGAGCTCGGTGGCCTGTCGCTGGCGCCGGTCAAGCGCCGCTACGCCTCCCTGCGCCATCATGCCGAGGCGCTGCTGCGCGACCCCGCCGGCCTCGATGATGGCGCCGAGGAGTGGATGGGCTTCCGCCCGACGCTGCCCGATTCGCTGCCGGTGATCGATACCCATCCGGACTACCCGGCGGTGCACTTCGCCTTCGGCCACCAGCACCTGGGACTCACCCAGGCGGCGATCACCGCGGAGCTTCTGGCCGCGCGACTGGCGGGGCAAGCCCCGGCCCTGGACCTCGCCCCCTACCGCGTGACCCGCTTTTCGGGGCATCGGGGACGGCGTGAGCAGACCGGCCGCTGCCCGGCCTAGCGCCGCTGCCGCCAGGTCCCCGGGGGCCACCGTTTATCGCGTGAGCGAAGTGGGTGGGGGCAACCCCGGCCTGGGCGCCTACGCTAGATGAATGACTTTCGACAACGACGACGGCATCCGAGATCACATCGACGAGGCGATGCGCGTCGCTAGGGGGATCCTGCATGAACGAAGCCAACCTTCAGCCGCAAGGCGACGTGAGCGAGTCGCGGGCACGCATCCGCGCCAACTACGCGGCCGACGAGGCAGCGGTGCTGCATGGGCTCGTCGACCAGATCAAGCTGTCGGAGGATGACCGCCGCAAGGTCGCCGAGGCCGGCGCCCACTATGTGGCACGGGTGCGCAAGGAAACGTCGCCGTCGATGATGGAGGCGTTCCTGGCCGAATACGGGCTCTCGACCGCCGAGGGCGTCGGCCTGATGTGCCTGGCCGAGGCGCTGCTGCGCGTGCCCGACGCGGAAACCATCGACGATCTGATCCACGACAAGATCGAGCCGTCCGACTGGGGCGCGCATCTGGGCAAGTCCTCGTCGTCGATGGTCAACGCCTCGACCTGGGCGCTGATGCTCACCGGCAAGGTGCTGGAAGAGGACCCCAAGGGGCCGGTGCGGGCGCTGCGCGGCCTGGTGCGGCGAATGGGCGAACCGGTGGTGCGCACCGCGGTCGGCCAGTCGATGAGGATCCTCGGCCGCCAGTTCGTGCTCGGCCAGACCATCGAGGAGGGCATGAAGAATGCCCGCGCCCTCGAGAAGCAGGGCTACACCTATTCCTACGACATGCTGGGCGAGGCGGCGCGGACCGACGACGATGCGCTGCGCTATTACGAGGCCTACGCCAAGGCGATCGCCGCCATCGCCAGGCAGGCCAAGGGCGACGTGCGCGGCAGCCCCGGGATCTCGGTGAAGCTCTCGGCGCTGCATCCGCGCTATGAGACCACCCACCGCGAGACGGTGATGGCCGACCTCGTGCCCCGCGCGCTGGAGCTGGTCAAGCAGGCGGCCAAGGCCAATATCGGCTTCAACATCGACGCCGAGGAGCAGGACCGGCTGGATCTGTCGCTCGACGTGATCGAGGCGCTGCTGGCCGACCCCGCCCTCGCCGGCTGGGATGGCTTCGGGGTCGTGGTGCAGGCCTATGGGCGTCGCGCCGCCCCGGTGATCGAGGCGCTCTACGAGCTGGCCGAGCGGCTCGACCGCAAGATCATGGTGCGACTGGTGAAGGGCGCCTACTGGGACACCGAGATCAAGCTGGCCCAGGAGATGGGCGTCGAGACCTTCCCGGTGTTCACCCGCAAGGTCAACACCGACGTCAGCTACATGGCCTGCGCGCAGCTGCTGCTCGACCGGCGCGACCGCATCTATCCACAGTTCGCCACCCACAACGCCCATACCTGCGCCGCCATCGTCGCCATGGCCGGCGACGACAAGGACAGCTACGAGTTCCAGCGCCTGCACGGCATGGGCGAGTCGCTGCACCACATCGTGAAGGAGTCGGAGGGGACCCATTGCCGGATCTACGCCCCGGTCGGCGCGCACCGTGACCTGCTGGCCTACCTGGTGCGCCGCCTGCTGGAGAACGGCGCCAACTCCTCGTTCGTCAACCAGGTGGTCGACGAGTCGATCCCCCCCAGCGAGGTCTCGAAGGACCCGGTGGCCGAGATGCAGCGCCTGGGCGATGCCATCGCCAGCCCGTCGATTCGCCGGCCCGGCGAGCTCTTCGCCCCCGAACGCAAGAACTCCCGCGGCTACCGGATCAACGAACCCGCCTCGATCCTGCCGCTGCTGGCGGCGCGCGAGGCCTTCGCCGACACCACCTGGATGGCCGCGCCGATGCTGGCCGGCAGTCCGGCACCGCAGGGCCCGGCGCGCGATGCGCTGTCACCCGCCGACGGTTCGCGGGTGGTCGGCCAGGTGCATGAGGCGACGCCGGACGAGGTGGCGGCCGCCCTCGACGCCGCCGAGGACGGCTTCAAGGACTGGTCGGCGCGCCCGGTGGCCGAGCGGGCCGAGGTGCTGCGTCGGGTCGCCGACCTCTACGAGGAGCACATGGCCGAGCTGACGGTGATCGCCACCCGCGAGGCCGGCAAGATGATCCTCGATGGCATCGCCGAGGTGCGCGAGGCGGTGGACTTCCTGCGCTTCTACGCCTGCGAGGGCGAGCGGCTGGAGGCGGAAGCGCCGGGCAACGCCCGCGGCATCTTCGTCTGCATCAGCCCGTGGAACTTTCCGCTGGCCATCTTCACCGGCCAGATCGCGGCGGCGCTGGCGGCCGGCAACGCGGTGCTCGCCAAGCCCGCCGAGCAGACGCCGCTGATCGCCGCCCGGGCCGTCGAGCTGATGCGCGAGGCCGGCCTGCCCGAGGCGGCGCTGCAGTTGCTGCCCGGCGACGGCCCCACGGTGGGCGGGCCGCTGACCGGCGATCCGCGGATCGCCGGCGTCTGCTTCACCGGCTCGACCGAAGTGGCGCAGATCATCCACAAGGCGCTGGCGCAGAATGCGGGGCCGGAGGCGGTGCTGATCGCCGAGACCGGCGGGCTGAATGCCATGATCGTGGACTCGACGGCGCTGACCGAGCAGGCGGTGCGCGACATCCTGATCTCGTCCTTCCAGTCGGCCGGCCAGCGCTGCTCGGCGCTGCGCATGCTGTATGTCCAGGAAGAGGCGCGCGAGCGGCTGCTGACGATGCTCGACGGCGCCATGGATGCGCTCAGCATCGGCGATCCCTGGAACACCGATACCGACGTCTCGCCGGTGATCGACGCCGAGGCCCAGGCCGATATCGGCGCCTATGTGGCGGCCCAGGACAAGGCCGGCAAGGTGCTCAAGACGTTGCCCGCCCCGGACGCCGGCACCTTCGTCACCCCGGCCGTGGTCGAGGTGGGGGGCATCGACGATCTCGAGCGCGAGATCTTCGGTCCGGTGCTGCACGTGGCCACCTTCAAGGCGCGCGACATCGACGGCGTGGTCGACGAGATCAACGCCAAGGGCTACGGGCTGACCTTCGGCCTGCACACCCGCATCGACGACCGCGTGCAGCAGATCGTCGAGCGTATCCATGTCGGCAACATCTACGTCAACCGCAACCAGATCGGCGCCATCGTCGGCTCCCAGCCCTTCGGCGGCGAGGGCCTGTCGGGCACCGGGCCGAAGGCCGGCGGCCCACTCTACGTCAACCGCTTCCGCCGCACCGCCGCCGTCGAGCACCTCGAGGCGCCCCGGGGCGAGGTCGTGCCTCTCGCCGACCTCCAGGCAGCGCTCGACCGGCTGGATCCGCGCAACTGGGCGGCGCGGCCCGATCGGGTCGAGGTGCTGCGCAAGGCGCTCTCCGGCAAGCGCGGGGTGATCCGCAAGGCGCTCGCCGAGACCGCGGCCCTGGACATGACGCCGCAGACGCTGCCGGGGCCGACGGGGGAAAGCAACCGGCTGTCGCTGTATCCGAAGGGCCCGGTGCTGTGCCTGGGGCCGACCCTCGATATCGCGATCGCCCAGGCCGCGCAGGCGCTCGGCGCGGGCTGTGCGGCGCTGATCGTCGCTCCCGGTGCGGACGGGGACGTGCGCTCGTTGAGCGAGGCCGGGGCGCCGGTCGCCGCCTTCGACGGCACCGTCGCGGCCGAGGCGCTCACCGCCCTGAAGGGCATCGCGGCCGTGGCCGCCGCCGGTGCCGCTGCCGGCGACTGGACCCGCGAGCTGCGTCTCGCGCTCGCCGAGCGCGACGGGCCCATCGTGTCGCTGGAGACCCAGGCCATCGCGCCGGCGCGCTACGTGGTGGAGCGCCACCTGTGCATCGACACCACCGCCGCGGGGGGCAACGCCAGCCTGCTGGCGACGGCCGAATAGGCGCGGGGGCCCGATGGCGGCGCCGACGCCGGATCGCGTCGGCGCCGCCATTTGTGCATTGGCGTGCGCCTTGCGATGATCGGCCGGTGACTGGCCAACCGGAGTGGGGCGACCCGTGGACAAGTTCGAGAGAAAGCTGGACCAGGCGGCCCGGGCCGCCTGGCTGTCCTATGTGGGCGGTCACACCCAGGACGAGATCGCCAGCCAACTTGGGGTGTCGCGTCCCGGCGTGCAGCGCCTGCTGGCCCTGGCGCGCCAGGAGGGCCTGGTCAAGGTGCATATTGACCACCCCATCGCCAATTGCATGGCGCTCTCCGAGGCGATCGGCGAGCGGTACGGGCTGGAGTTCTGCGACGTGGTGCCCTCCGATCCCCAGGGCGCGCCCGACGGCAGTACCCGCTACCTGGCGGTGGCCGCGGCCGAGCGACTGTCCTGGTACCTGGACCGCAGCGAGCCGCTGACCCTGTCGCTGGGTACCGGCCGTGCCGTGCGCGGCATGGTCGAGGCGCTGAGCCGCATCGACCGCCCGCAGCATCGCGTCGTCTCGCTGGTCGGCAACGTCGCCCGGGATGGCTCCTCCAACCGCTACGACGGCGTCATGGTGCTGGCCGACAAGACCGGCGGCGAGCGCTTCCTGCTGCCGGCCCCGGTGGTGGCGGGCTCGGTGGAGGAGAGCGAGGCCCTGTGCGGGCAGCGGCTCTACCAGTCGGTGGCCGAGGTCGCCCGCGAGGCCGAGGTGGCCTTCATCGGGGTGGGGCGCATCGACCGCCAGGCGACGCTCTTCCAGGACCACTTCATCAGCGAGGCCGAGCTCGACGAGCTGCTGGAGCGCGAGGCGGTGGGCGAACTGCTCGGCTGGCCGCTGAGCCAGGACGGCGAGGTCATCGACTGCTCCATCACCCGGCGGGTGACCAGTCTGCCGCTGACCATCTTCCGTGATCGCCCCCTTGTGGCGCTGGGCGGCGGGCGTGACAAGGGACCGGCGCTGCTCGCTGCGTTGCGCGGCGGCTGGCTCAAGGGCCTGGTCACCGACGAACACGCGGCGCGCTACATCGTCGAGGCGGAGCTCTGATCCGGTCTTGACGGCACAGGCGCTGCGGCCAAAGTCTTAGCGCCTAAAGTCTAACGCTGTGGCTTTGCTTTTTTTGGGGTCGTGATCGATCATTTGTTCGTGCTCTGATTTAAATGATCAAAAAGCCGAATCAAGCGTCGACAACAACACAAGACTTCCCCAAAGGAGCCAACCATGAAGCTCTCTCGTGTGCTCCCGCTGGCCGGTATCGCGGCCGTGGGCGCCAGCGCGGCCCAGGCGGAAACGATCACCGTGGCCACCGTCAACAACAACGACATGGTGATCATGCAGGGCCTGACCGAGGCCTTCGAGCAGGCCCACCCGGACATCACCCTGGACTGGGTGGTGCTCGAGGAGAACGTGCTGCGCCAGCGCCTGACCACCGACATCGCCACCGGCGGTGGCCAGTTCGACGTCATGACCATCGGCACCTACGAGGTGCCCATCTGGGCCGAGCGCGACTGGCTGGCGCCCCTCGACAGCCTGCCCGAGGACTACCGGGTCGACGACCTGCTGCAGTCGGTCCGCGACGGCCTGAGCGAGGACGGCACCCTGCATGCGCTGCCCTTCTATGCCGAGAGCTCGATGATGTACTACCGCCGGGACCTCTTCAGTGATGCCGGCATCGAGGTGCCCGAGCAGCCCACCTGGCAGCAGGTGCGCGACTGGGCCGAGCAACTCCATGCCCCCGACGAGCAGACCTACGGCATCTGCCTGCGCGGCAAGCCGGGCTGGGGCGAGAACATGGCCCTCGTCTCGACCATGATCAACACCTTCGGTGGGCGCTGGTTCGACATGGACTGGAACCCGCAGATCGACTCGCCGGCCTGGCAGGAGGCGATCGGCTTCTACGTCGACCTGCTGGGCAACTATGGCCCGCCCGGCGCCAGCTCCAACGGCTTCAACGAGAACCTGGCGCTGTTCTCCCGGGGCAACTGCGCCATCTGGGTCGACGCCACCTCGGCGGCGGGCAAGCTCTACGACGCCGACGAGTCCCGGGTCGCCGACCGGCTGGGCTTCGCCCCGGCGCCGGTGGCCGAGACGCCGAAGGGCTCCCACTGGCTGTGGTCCTGGGCGCTGGCGATCCCCGCGACCTCCGATTCCCAGGACGCCGCCCGCGAGTTCATCACCTGGGCGACCTCCCGGGAGTACGTCGAGCTGGTCGGCGAGCAGGAGGGCTGGACCAGCGTGCCCCCGGGGACCCGCAAGTCCACCTACGAGAACCCCCACTACCAGGAGGCCGCGCCCTTCGCCGACTTCGTGCTCGAGGCCATCCAGGGCGCCGATCCCACCGACGCCACCCAGCAGCCGGCCCCCTATATCGGCGTGCAGTTCGTCGGCATCCCCGAGTTCCAGTCCATCGGCACCCAGGTCGGCCAGATGGTGGCCTCGGCGCTGACCGGCGAGACCTCCGTCGAGCAGGCCCTGCAGGCGGCTCAGCGCGCGACCCAGCGCACCATCGAGCGTGCCGGCTACCAGGAGTGACCCTGTCCGCCGGCCGGGGAGACCCGGCCGGTGCCCCCTTCGCGACCCTTCACGGTTACCGACATGAACAAGACCAGAACTTCCGGGCGTACCGTCGGGGGGCTTAGGTCCCTCTCGCTCCAGGCGCCCGCCGTCTCCCTGCTGTTGCTCTGGATGCTGATCCCGCTGGGCATGACCCTGTGGTTCTCCTTCCAGCGCTACAACCTGCTGATGCCCGGCATGACCGGTTTCGCCGGGCTCGAGAACTACGAGTACCTGTTCACCGACCCCGCCCTGTGGTCGGCCATGGGCACCACCCTGCTGATGGTCGGCTGGGTGCTGGCGATCACCGTGGTCGGGGGCACCCTGCTGGCGGTGCTCTTCCAGCAGGAGTTCATGGGCCAGGGCATCGCCCGGGTGCTGGCGATCTCGCCATTCTTCGTCATGCCCACGGTCAGCGCGCTGGTCTGGAAGAACATGATGATGCACCCGGCCAACGGCGTGCTGTCCTGGGTCGCCGAGCTGTTCGGGCTGCCGGCCGTGGACTGGTTCTCGTCGCTGCCGCTGACCTCGATCATCATCATCGTCGCCTGGCAGTGGCTGCCCTTCGCGCTGCTGATCCTGCTGACCGCCCTGCAGTCGCTCGACGAGGACCAGGTGGAGGCCGCCCGCATGGACGGCGCCGGGCCGATCGCCATCTTCTTCTTCATCACCCTGCCGCACCTCAAGCGGGCGATCAGCGTGGTGATCATGATCGAGATGATCTTCCTGCTGACGATCTTCGCCGAGATCTTCGTCACCACCTCCGGTGGCCCGGGGCTCGCCACCACCAACCTGGCCTACCTGATCTACATTCGCGCCCTGCTCGACTTCGACGTGGGCATGGCCTCCGCCGGCGGGGTGATCGCGATCATCCTCGCCAACATCGTCGCCATCTTCCTGGTCCGCATGGTGGCCAGGAACCTGGAAAGCTGACGCGGGAGCGCCTCTCATGACGACTGCAAGAACCAAACCGCTGTCCACCAGCCACTCCGCCCCCCAGGCGCAACGCGCGCCGCTGCTGGGTATCCTGCACAGCCGCCGCCTGTGGCTGGGCATGCTGGGCTGGTCCGTGGCCCTGCTGATCTTCTTCCCGATCTTCTGGATGGTGCTGACCGGCTTCAAGACCGAGGCCGAGGCCATCGCCGAGCCGTCGCTGATCTTCTCGCCGACCCTGGAGAGCTATGACGCGGTCCAGAACCGCGCCGGCTACGCCAAGTTCGCCTTGAACAGCGTGGTGGTGGCCTTCGGCTCGACGCTGCTGGCGCTGCTGATCGCGATCCCGGCGGCCTATGCCATGGCCTTCCTGCCCACCAGGCGCACCAAGGGCACCCTGCTGTGGATGCTCTCCACCAAGATGCTGCCGCCGGTCGGCGTGCTGGTGCCGATCTACCTGCTGTTCCGCGATGTCGGGCTGCTGGATACCCGTACCGGGCTGGTCATCGTCTATACGCTGATGAACCTGCCGATCGTGGTGTGGATGCTCTACACCTTCTTCAAGGACATGCCCAAGGACATCCTCGAGGCGGGACGCATGGACGGCGCCGGCACCCTGCAGGAGGTGCTCTACCTGCTGCTGCCGCTGACCCTGCCGGGGATCGCCTCCACCGGCCTGCTGTCGGTGATCCTGAGCTGGAACGAGGCCTTCTGGAGCCTCAACCTCACCTCCTCCCAGGCGGCCCCGCTGACCGCCTATATCGCCTCCTTCTCGAGCCCCGAAGGGCTCTTCTGGGCCAAGCTCTCCGCCGCCTCGACCATGGCCATCGCGCCGATTCTCGTCTTCGGATGGCTCACCCAGAAACAGATGGTGCGTGGCCTGACCTTCGGCGCCGTGAAATAGATGACGACGATGCCGAGCCGCCGATCTTCGGCTGGCGCTCTCGCACAGGCCCGGAAACAGATGGTGCGCGGCCTGACCTTCGGGGCCGTGAAATAGATGACGACGATGCCGAGCCGCCGATCTTCGGCTGGCGCTCTCGCACAGGCCCGGAAACAGATGGTGCGCGGCCTGACCTTCGGCGCGGTGAAATAGATGACGACGATGCCGAGCCGCCGATCTTCGGCTGGCGCTCTCGCACAGCCCCGGAAGCAGATGGTGCGCGGCCTGACCTTCGGCGCGGTGAAACAGATGACGACGATGCCGAGCCGCCGATCTTCGGCTGGCGCTCTCGCACAGACCCAGAAACAGATGGTGCGTGGCCTGACCTTCGGCGCCGTCAAGTAAAGGAATCCCCTTATGGCAACGCTACAACTCAAGCAGATCAGGAAGACCTTCGGCGAGACCGACGTCATCAAGGGCGTCGACCTCGAGGTCAACGACCGGGAATTCGTGGTCTTCGTCGGGCCCTCCGGCTGCGGCAAGTCGACCCTGATGCGCATGATCGCCGGGCTCGAGAGTGCCACCAGCGGTGACATCGTGATCGATGGCCAGCGCATGAACGAGGTCGGCCCCGCCGACCGCGGCCTGGCCATGGTCTTCCAGAGCTATGCGCTCTACCCGCATATGACGGTCGAGGACAACATGGGCTTCAGCATGCGCCTGGCCGGGGTGCCCAGGGCCGAGCGGCGCCGCAAGGTCCTCGAGGCGGCCAGGATCCTGCAGCTCGAACCGCTGCTGGATCGCAAGCCCAAGGCGCTCTCCGGGGGCCAGCGCCAGCGCGTGGCGATCGGTCGCGCCATCGTGCGCAACCCCAGCATCTTCCTGTTCGACGAGCCGCTCTCCAACCTGGATGCCGCCCTGCGCGTGCAGATGCGCATCGAGCTGGCGCGGCTCCACGAGGAGCTCGATGCCACCATGATCTACGTCACCCACGACCAGATCGAGGCCATGACCATGGCCGACAAGATCGTCGTGCTGCACGACGGCGAGGTCGAGCAGGTGGGCTCGCCCATGGAGCTCTACCACCACCCCCGCAACCGCTTCGTGGCCGGCTTCATCGGCTCGCCGAAGATGAACTTCCTGGCCGTCGAGGCGGTCGAGGCCGACGCCAATGGCGTCGGCGTTCGCCTGCCGGGCGGTGACGTGACCCGGGTGCCCGTGGCGGGGCAGGGCCAGGCGAGCGGCACCACCCTGGAACTGGGTATCCGCCCCGAACACCTGGTGCTGGACGACCAGGGCCCCCTGGAAGGGGAGATCCAGGTCCTCGAGCGGCTGGGCGGCCAGACCTCGCTGTACGTGCAGATGGGCGAGGCCATGGTCACCCTGATGGCCGACGGCGATGTCGCGCACCGCGTGCATGACAAGGTGCGTTTCGGTTTCGCGCCGGGCCGGGCGCATCTCTTCGATGCCCAGGGGCTGGCCCTGTCGAGTCTCGAACAGCATCCCCTGGCCGGCCTGCGCCGCCAGGACAGTCGTGCCCCCTCCGACGCCGTCGGCCAGTGATGGGAGGGCGCATGGACAGCCTGATCTTCGATTGCGACGGCGTGCTGGTGGACAGCGAGGCCATCGCCGAGGCCACCCTGCTCGAACTGCTGGGCGAGTGGCTGCCGGACCTGGCCGCCCGGGCCGAGCTGAAGGCGGCGCTGGGCATGACCACGGCCAACATCCTGCGCTACCTCGAGGCGCGCAGCGCCTATCGGCTGCCGACGGATGCCGCCGCGCGGGTCGACGACGCCATCGAGGCCCGTCTGGCCGACGAGCTGCGCCCCGTCGACGGCGTCGCCGCGGCCATCGCCGCCCTCGAGCTGCCGCTGGCGGTGGTCTCCAACAGCCGACGTCAGCGGGTGCTGGCGTCGCTTGCCACCACCAGGCTCGACGTCCGGCTGGGCGATATCCCGATCATCACCGCCGATCAGGTGGCCCACCCCAAGCCGGACCCGGCGGTCTACCGCCTGGCCGCGCAGCGCCTGGGCTGTGCGCCCGGTGACTGCCTGGTGGTGGAGGACAGCGTCTCCGGGGTGACCGCGGCCCACGGCGCCGGCATGGCGGTGGTCGGCTTCACCGGCGCCAGCCATGTGGCGGCGGGGCAGGCCCAGCGGCTCCGCGAGGCCGGCGCCTGGCGCATCCTGTCGCACATGACCGGGCTGGTCGAGACGGTGCGGCAATGGCGGGACACCCGCCGGCCGACCGTCGGTTCCTGAGCGTACTCGTCTTCTTCCCTTTTACCCCCCTTACCAGGACGACAGCATGAAACTACAAGACAAGGTGGCCGTGATCACCGGCGGTGCGCGAGGCATCGGCCTGGCCATCGCCGAACGCTATCTCGCCGAAGGCGCACGGGTCGTGGTGGCTGATATCGACACCGCCGCCATCGACGCGGCCGTGGCCCAGCTCGCCGGTGGCGAGCGCGTCCGAGGCATCCGCCTGGACGTCTGCGACCGGGCCTCCATCGATGCCCTGATCGACGCGACCCGGCGCGATTTCGGCGGCATCGACATCCTGGTCAACAACGCCGCGGTGTTCGACATGGCGCCGCTGCTCGAGGTCAGCGAGGCGAGCTACGACAGGCAGTTCGCGGTCAACGTCAAGGGCGCCTTCTTCACCCTGCAGGCGGTGGCGAAGGCCATGGTCGAGCGCGGCCAGGGCGGCAAGATCATCAACATGGCCTCCCAGGCGGGGCGCCGCGGCGAGCCGCTGGTCAGCCTGTACTGCGCCAGCAAGGCCGCGATGATCAGCCTGACCCAGTCCTGCGGCCTGGCGCTGATCGAGCACGGCATCAACGTCAACGGCATCGCCCCGGGGGTGGTCGACACCCCGATGTGGGACGAAGTCGATGCGCTGTTCGCCCGCTACGAGAACCGCCCCCTGGGCGAGAAGAAACGCCTGGTCGGCGAGGCCGTGCCCTACGGGCGCATGGGCCGGCCGGAGGACCATGCCGGGGCCGCCGTCTTCCTCGCCAGCGACGACAGCGACTATGTGGTGGCCCAGACGCTGAACGTCGATGGCGGCAACTGGATGAGCTGAAAAAATGCCTGCGCGGGCGAATCGCTGCGTTGCGCGGTGCTCGGAGTCCCTCACATATACCCCATATGCTCGGGCTCCTGCGCGCCGTGCGCCTAGCGCTTCATCCCGCTCGGCGATTTTTTGACCACGCGGGAACAACGATGAATCCGAATATCCATGACATGGCCGTACGGCTGCTCGAGGCGGCGACGGGGCGCGAGCGCTTCATCGTGGCCCTGGCGGGGCCGCCGGCGGCCGGCAAGTCGCTGCTCTCCGAGTGGCTGTGTCGCGAGATCAACGAGCGCCAGCCGGGCATCGCCGCGGTGGTGCCGATGGACGGCTACCACTTCGACAATGCCGTGCTCGAGCCCGAGGGGCTGGTGCCGGTGAAGGGCGCCCCCGAGACCTTCGATACCGACGGCCTGCTGCAGGACCTGGCGCGCATCCGCCGTGCCGATCGTACGGTTGCCGTGCCGGTCTTCGACCGGCCCCTGGACCTGGCCCGGGCCGGCGGGCGGCTGATCACCCTCGACCACCGCCTGGTGATCGTCGAGGGCAACTACCTGCTGCTGGACCACGGGCCCTGGCCGGAGCTGCGGGCGTCGTTCGACATGACGCTGTTCCTCGAGGTGCCGGACGAGGTGCTCGAGGCGCGGCTGATCCAGCGCTGGCTGAACATGGGTCAGGACCATGACGGGGCCATCGACCGCGCCCGTCACAAGGACATGCTCAATGCCCGCCTGATCAAGCGCGCGTCCGTTCCCGCCGACGTGCACTGGGCCGCCACGGTCTGAGCGACGACGCCAGCCCCGACACCGATTCGCCGCACGCGGCAGGAGATCCAAGATGACGCGACTCAACACCGACAACCTGGGGCGATTGGCCCCGGCGGTCGCCGTGCCCGCCTACGACCGCGGCGCCGTCAGCGCCGGCATCGTCCACTTCGGGGTGGGCGGCTTCCACCGTGCCCACCAGGCCATGTACCTGGATGACCTGATGAACCAGGGCCAGGCGCTGGACTGGGGCATCGTCGGCGTCGGCGTGATGCCCGGCGACCGGCGCATGCAGGAGGCCCTGGCGGCCCAGGACCACCTCTACACCCTGGTGATCAAGCATCCCGATGGCGAGGTCGTGCCCCGGGTGATCGGCTCGATCATCGACTATCGCTATGCCCCGGACGACCCCGAGGCGGTGATCGAGACCATGGCCGACCCGGCCATCCGTATCGTCTCGCTGACCGTCACCGAGGGCGGCTACAACTTCCATCCGGTGACCGGCGAGTTCGACCTCGGCAACGCCGACGTGCGCCACGACCTGGCCACTCCCGCCACCCCGAGGACCACCTTCGGCCTGATCACCGAGGCGCTGGCCCGGCGTCGGGCACGAGACATTCCGCCCTTTACGGTGATGTCCTGCGACAACATCCAGGGCAACGGCGAGGTGGCGCACCGCATGTTCACGGCCTTCGCCCGGGCCCGGGATGCCGGGCTCGCCGCCTGGATCGAGGCCGAGGTGCCGTTTCCCAACTCCATGGTCGATCGCATCACGCCGGTCACCATGGCCGCCGATATCGAGGAGCTGGCCAGCCGTTTCGCCCTCGAGGACGCCTGGCCGGTGGTCTGCGAGCCCTTCACCCAGTGGGTGCTGGAGGACCGCTTCGCCGTCGGGCGCCCGGCCTTCGAGGACGTCGGCGTGCAGGTGGTGGACGACGTCGAGCCCTACGAGCTGATGAAGCTGCGGCTGCTCAACGCCAGTCACCAGGCGCTGTGCTACTTCGGCTACCTGGCCGGCTATCGTTACGCCCACGAGGTCTGCCAGGACCCGCTGTTCGTCGACTTCCTGCTCGACTACATGGCCCGCGAGGCCACGCCGACCCTGTCCGCCGTTCCCGGCATCGACCTCGACGACTATCGGCATACCCTGATCCAGCGCTTCGCCAACCCCGAGATCAAGGACACCCTGGCGCGGCTGTGCGCCGAGAGCTCGGATCGCATCCCCAAGTGGCTGCTGCCGGTGATCCGTGTGCAGCTGGCCCGCGGCGGCAAGATGCAGAGTGCCGCCGCGGTGGTCGCCAGCTGGGCGCGCTATGCCGAGGGGCGCGACGAGCAGGGGGAGCCCATCGAGGTGGTCGATCGCCTGGGGGAGGAGCTGATGGCCCGTGCGGGCCGGCAGCGCGAGGACCTCACCGCCTTTATCGACAACCGCGAGCTGTTCGGCGACCTCGCCGATGACGAGCGCTTCCGCCAGGCCTATCTTGCGGCCCTGGCCTCGCTGCACGAGCAGGGGGCCCGTGCCACACTCAAGGCCCTGGCGACGACGCGAGGAGGCGACTGATGTACATCGGGGTGGATTGCGGCACCCAGAGCACCAAGGTGGTGGTGGTCGATATCGAGGCGGCGCGGATTCTCGGCGAGGCCAGCCGGCCCCATGCCCTGCAGCAGGGCGACAATGGCCGTCGCGAGCAGGACCCGGCCGACTGGCGGGCGGCCTTCCTCGGCGCCTTCGCCGAGGCGGTGGCCAGCGCCGGCATCGATGCCCGGGCGATCCGCGCCATCGGCGTGTCCGGCCAGCAGCATGGCCTGGTGGCCCTGGACGAGCGGGGCGAGCCGGTGCACCCGGCCAAGCTGTGGTGTGACACCGAGACGGCCGCGCACAACGCCGCCCTGGTCGAGCGCCTGGGCGGCGAGGCGGGCTGTCTCGACCGGCTGGGGCTGGTGCTGCAGACCGGCTACACCGCCTCCAAGCTGGCCTGGCTGCGCGACACCCGGCCCGACGCCTACCGGCGCATCGACAGCCTGCTGCTGCCCCACGACTACCTCAACTTCTGGCTCACCGGCGAGCGGGTCGCCGAGGCCGGCGACGCCTCGGGCACCGGCTACTTCGACACCCGCGCGCGGCGCTGGCGCGAGGACGTGTTCGCCGAGATCGCCCCGGAACTCGACCCCGGTCGGGTGCTGCCGCGCCTCGTCGCGTCCCACGAGCCGGCGGGGACGGTGCGCCTGGAGCTGGCCCGCGAGCTGGGCCTGGCCGACGGCGTGGTGGTCTCGAGCGGCGGCGGCGACAACATGCTCGGGGCCATCGGCACCGGCAACATCACCCCGGGGCTGGTGACCCTGAGCCTCGGCACCTCGGGCACGGTGTACGCCCATGCCGAGGCCCCGGTGATCGCCGACAGCGCCGAGGTCGCGAGCTTCTGTGCCAGCCACGCTGGCTGGCTGCCGTTGATCTGCACCATGAACGTGACCTCGGCCACCACCCGCATCCGCGAGCTGTTCGACCTCGACCTGGCGGCCTTCAACGAGCGGGTGGCCCGTGCGCCCATCGGCGCCGGGGGGCTGACGCTGCTGCCCTTCTTCAACGGCGAGCGGGTGCCGCCACTGCCCCAGGCCACGGCGAGCCTGGCGGGCCTCACCGGCCTGAACACCACCCCCGACAACCTGTGCCGGGCGGTGGTCGAGGGGGCCACCTTCGGGCTGCGCTATGGCCTCGAACGGATCGGCCCGCTGGCCCGGGGAGCCAGCGAGATCCGCCTGATCGGCGGCGGCGCCAAGAGCCCGGTCTGGCGCCAGATGGTCGCCGATATCACCGCCGCACCGGTCATCTGCCCCACCGTCGGCGAGGCCGCCGCCCTGGGGGCGGCGCTGCAGGCGGCCTGGTGCGAAGGCTACCCCGATATGCCCCTCGAGGCCCTCTGCAAGCGCCTGGTGCACCTCGACGAGAGCACCCGGGCCACCCCCGACGCCGACCGCGTCGCGGCCTACGAGGAGGCCTACGCTCGCTACCGCCGGGCGCTGGCCGACCGGCACGCCATCCCCGCCTGAACCCCTGACTGACGGAGTCCGCCATGCCATCCCAACTCGATGCCCTCAAGTCGCTCTCCCTGGTGGTCGCCGATACCGGCGACCTGGACGCCATCCGCCGCTACCGGCCCCACGACGCCACCACCAATCCCTCGCTGATCCTCAAGGCCTTCGACCTCGACGAGTACCAGCCGCTGATCGAGGCGGAGCTGGCGGCCGTGAAGGCCGAGACCAGCGACCCTCAGGCCCGGATCGATCATGCCGTGGACCGCCTCGCCGTGGCCAAGGGCAGCGAGATCGCCAAGCTGATCCCCGGCCGGGTGTCCACCGAGGTGGCCGCCAGGCTGTCCTTCGACACCGAGGCCAGCATCCGCAAGGCCCACGAGCTGATCGCGCTCTACGACAGGCGCGGCGTCTCGCCGGATCGCGTGCTGATCAAGCTGGCCTCGACCTGGGAGGGCATCCGCGCCGCCGAGCGACTGGAGCGGGAAGGCATCCACTGCAACCTGACCCTGCTGTTCAGCGAGGCCCAGGCCCAGGCCTGCTTCGATGCCGGGGTGTTCCTGGTCTCGCCCTTCGTCGGCCGGGTCACCGACTGGTACAAGCAGGCGACCGGCCAGGACTTTACCCCCGACAGCGACCCCGGCGTGCAGTTCGTGCGGCAGGTCTGCCGGCGGGTCGGCGAGGGCGGCTTCGACACCGTGGTGATGGGCGCCAGCTTCCGCAACACCGGGCAGGTGCTGGCGCTGGCCGGCTGCCCGCGGCTGACCATCTCGCCGGCGCTGCTCGAGGAGCTGGCCGACGCCGAGGGCGAGGTGACCCGCCAGGTGACCATCGAAGGCGGTGGTGCACGGCCGGCACCGCTCAGCGAGGCCGAGTTCCGCTGGGGTCACAACCAGGATGCCATGGCCAACGACAAGCTGGCCGAGGGCATCCGTCGCTTCGCCGAGGACCAGCAGCGCCTCGAGGCGCTCATCGCCGAGCGGCTGGCGAGCCGCTGAATGCCTGCCGCCGGCCCGCCCCACGGGGGAGCCGCGCGGCAGCGGCCTTGCCCCGCGGGAGGGGCCTTGAAACCCCGCCCGGCCGTCACCACCTCTCCGTCGCGGGTCCACGCCGGACCCCGCCGTGCGGCTGACCGCCGTCGGATCGAGATCGAATCTGAAACTGATCACGACGCAAGGAGGTGATTGGATGTCAGTGCAGACATCGTCCAACCGACCGCTGGAACAGGCGAAAGCCCATACCGTCATCGATTCCCCCGATCCCCAGAGCCGGGTGCGCAGCGCGCCGCGGCCCGGGGAGGATCCCTATCCGACCCGCCTCGCCGAGGCCCTCGACCTGCCCTGGCTCAACCGCCAGGAGCCGGTGGTCAAGGGCCGCGACCGGGAGGGGCCGCTCAGCGCCGAGCAGCTCGACACCTTCGAGCGGCGCGGTTTCCTCTTCGAGCCGGATTTCCTGGCCGGCGAGGAGCTCGACGCACTGCGCCGGGAACTGTCCGCCCTGATGGCCCGCGACGACTTCCAGGGCCGTGACTTCAGCATCACCGAGCCCCAGGGCAACGAGATCCGCTCGCTGTTCGCCGTGCACTTCCTGTCGCGACTCTTCGGCCGCCTGGCCAACGACGAGCGGCTGATGGGTCGTGCCCGGCAGATCCTCGGCGGCGAACCCTATATCCATCAGTCCCGCATCAACTACAAGCCCGGCTTCGAGGGCAAGGGCTTCAACTGGCATTCCGACTTCGAGACCTGGCACGCCGAGGACGGCATGCCGGCCATGCATGCGGTGAGCGCCTCCCTCGTGCTGACCGACAACCACGCCTTCAATGGCCCGCTGATGCTGGTGCCCGGCTCCCATCGGGTGTTCGTGCCCTGCCTCGGCGAGACGCCGGAGGACCACCACCAGCAATCGCTCAAGACCCAGGAATTCGGCGTGCCGAGCCGCGAGGCGCTGCGCCGGCTGATCGACCGGCATGGCATCGAGGCACCCACCGGCGCGGCCGGCGGCCTGCTGCTGTTCGACTGCAACACCCTGCACGGCTCCAATGCCAACATGTCGCCGGACCCGCGCAGCAACGTCTTCTTCGTCTACAACCGCCGCGACAACCGCTGCGTCGAGCCCTATGCGGCGAGCAAGCGTCGTCCCCGGTTCCTGGCCCATGCGCCCGACGAGGACTGGTCGGCGGACGCCTGACGCGGGCCGGCGGGGGGAGTAGACTGGTGGCACTGCCACCCGTCCGCGGGCATCCCCGAACAAGGAGTCGACAGGAATGCGCTTCGTCCCCCGTTTCACCGATGGTCAGGCCTTCCCGGAACCGTTGGGCAAGATCGTCTGTGTCGGCCGCAACTACGCCGAACACGCCCGGGAGCTCGACAACCCGGTGCCCAACGAGCCGCTGCTGTTCATCAAGCCGGCCACCAGCGCCGTGAACCTCGAATCGCCCATCGCCGCCCCCTCCGAGCGGGACGATGTGCACTACGAGACCGAGCTGGCGCTGCTCATCGGTCACCCGCTGACCCATGCCTCCGCCGAGGAGGCGGAGCGGGCCATCGTCGGCATCGGCCTGGCCCTGGACCTGACTCTGCGTGCCGTCCAGGCGGAACTCAAGGAGAAGGGCCAGCCCTGGGAGGTGGCCAAGGCCTTCGATGGCGCCTGCCCGTTGTCGGCCTTCCTGCCCCTCGAGGCGGCGCCCAACTGGAGCGGCCTGGAGTTCACCCTGACGGTGGACGGCGAGACCCGCCAGCATGGCCGGGGCGCGGACATGCTGTTCCCGGTGCCGGAGCTGGTCGCCGAGATGAGCCGCCACTTCACCCTGGCACCGGGGGACGTGGTGCTCACCGGCACGCCCGCCGGGGTCGGCAAGCTGCCGCGCGGCGCCGAGCTGCGCCTGGAACTGGTCGACGGCATGGTGGTGACCACCCGCGTCGTGGACTGACCGGGAGGTCCCCGACGTGACAGGGCCCCGCCGGCGATGCCGGCGGGGCCCTGTCGTGTCGGTCGCGGGCGCGGGGTCACTCCAGGTAGGTGTAGCCCTCGAGGCCGTCGGAGAGGTCGTCGAGGAAGCGTGCCTGGTCGTCGCTGGCCAGGCCGCTGGCGGCGAGCTGCTCGGCCAGCCGGCGGCGCAGCGTATCGGCATCGAAGTCCACATAGCCCAGCACGTCGGCGACCCGGTCGCCGCGGCGCACGTGGTCGAAGCGCCACTCGCCGGCGTCGTCAAGGGCGGCGTCCACCGAGTCGGTGTCGCCGAACAGGTTATGCAGGTCGCCGAGGATTTCCTGGTAGGCCCCCACCAGGAAGAAGCCCATCAGGCGCTCCTCGCCCTCCCGCCACTCGGGCAGCGGCAGGGTGGTCTCTACCCCCTGGCCATCCACGTAGCCGTCGATGCGCCCGTCGCTGTCGCAGGTGATGTCCTGGATCACCGCCCGTCGCGTGGGCTCGCGGTCCAGGCCGGCCAGCGGCAGCACCGGGAAGATCTGGTCGATGCCCCAGACGTCCGGCACCGACTGGAACAGCGAGAAGTTGACGAACAGCTTGTCGGCCAGCTTCTCGGCCAGTTCGTCGTGGATCTCGCGGTGGGCGCGGTTGCGTGGATCGAGGCGCTCGCGCAGCCGGGCGCAGGCGGCGGCATAGACCCCCTCGCCCTCGGCGCGGGTCTCGAGGCCGGCCAGGCCCATGACGAAGCGCTCCTGCAGCTCGCCGATGGCCTGCACCAGGTCGTGCCAGGCCTCGACCAGGCCACGCGGGTCGTGCATGGCCTGAAGCTCGTCGTGGACCCGCCACAGCTCGTCCACCTGGGGATCGCCCTCGACCCGGGGCGGCGGCGGCTGGGTGTCGACGCGCTCCTCGCCGATCACGTTGGTGACCAGCACGGCGTGGTGGGCGGTCAGCGCCCGGCCGGACTCGCTGATCAGGTGGGGGTGGGGCAGGCCCTCGGCCGCGCACACCTGGGCGAAGGCCGTGACCACGTTACGCGCATACTCGCGCATCGAGTAGTTGATCGAGCAGAAGCTGCGCGAGCGGGTGCCCTCGTAGTCGATGCCGAGCCCGCCGCCCACGTCCACGGTGTCCACCGGGACGCCCAGCGCCAGCAGGCTCTGGTAGAAGCGCGCGCACTCGCGCAGGCCGCGCTGGATGTCGCGGATGTTGGCGATCTGCGAGCCGAGGTGGAAATGCACCAGCTGCAGGCTGGCCAGGGCGTCGGCCTCCGCGAGACGGGCCACCACGGCCTGGATCTGCCCGGCGGTGAGGCCGAACTTGGACTTCTCGCCGCCGGTGTTCTGCCACTTGCCCTTGCCCACCGAGGCCAGCCGGGCACGCAGGCCGATCCGCGGGGTGACGCCGAGCCGGTCGGCCTCCTCGAGGATCAGCGGCAACTCGGAGAGCTTCTCCACCACCAGGTAGACGCGGTGGCCGAGCTTCTCGCCCATCAGCGCCAGGCGGATGTACTCGCGGTCCTTGTAGCCGTTGCAGACGATCAGCGAGGGGCCGTCGCCGGACAGCGCCAGCACCGCGAGCAGCTCGGGCTTGCTGCCGGCCTCGAGGCCGACCCGGCCGTGGCCGCGCTCCTGGGTGGCCAGTATCTCCTCGACCACCCGACGCTGCTGGTTGACCTTGATCGGGTAGACCGCGGTGTAGCCGCCCGTGAAGCCTTCCTCGCCCATGGCGCCGTCGAAGGCGGCACACAGCTGCTCGACCCGGTCGTGGAGGATGTCGGTGAAGCGGATCAGCACCGGCAGGCGCAGCCCGGCCTGGCGCAACCGGGCGATCAGCGGGGCCAGCGGCAGCGAGGGGCCGTCGGTCTCGCCGCCGAGCGGGCGCACCAGGGCCTGGCCGTCGTCGTCCACGTCGAAGTAGCCGCTGCCCCACTGGTCGATGTTCCAGGTGTGCCGGGCGCGGTGGGCGGGGCCCGCGGCGCTGCCCATCGCCAGGCTCATGGCCGGGCCTCGGGCAGCGGCAGGGCGCCTTCCTCGATGCGCCGCCGCAGCACGGTGCGGAACTGCTCCGGGTCGTGGGGGGTGAGGTCGTGGGCCGGCGGGTCCACGTAGACCACCAGTAGCCGGGACAGCCAGTAGCGTAGTGCCGTCAGGCGCAGCATCATCGCCCAGGCCTCCCGCTCGGCCGGCACCAGCGGGCGGCGGGCCTGGTAGGCGGTGAGGATGGCCTCGTAGCGCGCCGGGTCGAGGCGGCCATCGGGCTCGGTGGCCCAGTCGTTGATGACGATGGCCAGGTCGAACAGCAGGTCGCCGGTGCAGCCGTTGTAGAAGTCGATCAGCCCGCCCAGCCGGTCGCCGTCGAACAGGGTGTTGTCGCGGAACAGGTCGCCGTGGAGCGCCCCCTGGGGCAGCTCGGGGGACTCGTGGAAGAAGCCCTGGTAGATCTCCACCTCGTCCTTCATCAGGGTCTGGTCCTCCGGCGAGAGATAGACCAGGACCTTGTGGTGCATCGGCAGCAGCCAATGCAGGTCACGCGGGTTGGGCCGAGTGCCGGGGAAGTGCTGCGAGACCCGGTGCATGCGGCCCAGGGCATCGCCCAGGGCCCGGCACTGGGCCAGGTTCGGGTCGCGAGGGTGCTTGCCCGGCAGCCGCGGGAACAGCAGCGCCGGCTTGTCGGCCAGGCTGTGCAGGGCGACGCCGTCACGGTCGTGGAGGGGGCCCGGCACCGGCAGGCGGTGCTCGTCGAGGTAGTCGAGCAGCTCGACGAAGAACGGCAGCTCCTCGTGCTCGCCCTGCTCGAACAGGGTCAGCACCAGCTCGCGACGGTCGGTGGTGACGAAGAAGGTGCTGTTCTCGGTGCCGGCGGGCACGCCCTCGAGGGAAACCAGCGAGCCGGCATCGAAGCGACTCAGGAAATCCGCGACCTGGGAGTCGGTAAGCGGTGTGAATACGGCCATGTGTCTCTCGCCCGGGAATGCCAAGCCGCCTATTGTAGCGGCTTGTCGCCGCGATGCACGAACCGGATGGAGCGGGGCCCGCCGGTCGGCGGCAGGGCCCCTGGCGGCGGGGTCAGAAGCGCTTGATCACCCACTGGGGCACGGCGATGCGGTCCCCTTGCTGGCGCTCGAAGTTGCCGTCGCCGTCGTGGTCGACCAGGTAGTAGGAGGGGCCCGCCGAGGGCCGGATCTCGATGGCATACAGCTCGCCGTTGACCCGGTACTCGCGGATGGTGCGGTCTTCCTCCTGGCGGATGGTGATGTCGGGCTCGACGTCGCCACTGGACTGGGCCAGCACCGGTACCGCGGCGGCGCTCAGGCAGGCGCCGACCAGCAGCGCGGAGAGCAGGCGAGGGATGGGCATCATGGGTCCTCCTGGGCCACGGGATGTGTCCCCAGTGTAAGTCCTTGGCGTGACGAGGCCCACCTTCCCGGGGCAAACGCTGCCGCCTATGCGTATCATGGGTGACCAGGATCAGGCTTTCAGCCCCGACATTGACTTCCGCCCAGACCTCAAGGGATGCCGATACATGGCCGACACCCCCATCGTACTCGTCGACGGTTCCTCCTACCTCTACCGCGCCTTCCATGCCCTGCCGCCACTGACCACCTCGGACGGCCAGCCCACCGGTGCCATCAAGGGCGTGCTCAACATGCTCAAGCGGCTGATCAAGGACTACCCCGACAGCCCCATGGCGGTGGTCTTCGATGCGCCGGGCAAGACCTTCCGCGATGACCTCTATGCGCAGTACAAGGCGCAGCGGCCGCCCATGCCGGACGACCTGCGCTCCCAGGTCGCGCCGCTCCACGAGTGCGTGAAGGCGCTCGGGCTGCCGCTGCTGTGCATCGAGGGCGTGGAGGCCGATGACGTCATCGGCACCCTGGCCAGGCGGGCCACCGAGGCCGGCCGGGACGCGGTGATCTCCACCGGCGACAAGGACATGGCCCAGCTGGTCAACGAGCACATCACCCTGGTCAACACCATGAAGGACGAGACCCTGGACGTGGCCGGGGTGGAGGAGAAGTTCGGCCTGCCGCCGGAGCGGATCATCGACTTCCTGGCGCTGATGGGCGACAAGGTCGACAACATCCCCGGCGTGCAGGGGGTCGGCGAGAAGACCGCCCTGGGCCTGCTGCAGGGCATGGAGGGCGGCCTCGAGACCGTCTATGCCGACCTGGAGAAGGTCAAGACGCTGGGCTTTCGCGGCGCCAAGACGCTGCCCAGGAAGCTCGAGGAGCACCGCGACCAGGCCTTCCTGTCCTTTGAGCTCGCCACCATCAAGACCGACTGCGACCTGCCGGTGGGACTCGACGACCTGGACATCGCCCACCCCGACCGGGAGGCCCTGCTCGAGCTCTACCGCCGCCTGGAGTTCCGGGCCTGGCTCTCCGAGCTGCTCGAGGGCAGCGACGAGGGCGTCGACGACGTGGCCGGCGGCAGCGCGACCCCGGCAGGCGACAGCGGCGAGGGCGGCGAACGCGGCAGCGCCGACCGCCAGGACAGCGTGATCCTCGAGCAGGCCGAGCTGGACGACTGGCTGGCGCGGCTCGCGGACGCCGAGGCCTTCTGTTTCGACCTGGAGACCACCAGCCTCGACTACATGGAGGCCGAGATCGTCGGCGTGGGGCTGGCGCTCGAGCCGGGGGAGGCCGCCTATATCCCGCTGGCCCACGACTACCTGGACGCCCCGGCGCAGCTCGACCGCCGGGCGGTGCTCGAGGCCCTGCGCCCGCTGTGGGCCGATGCCGGCAAGGCCAAGGTCGGCCAGAACCTCAAGTACGACATCTCGGTGCTGGGCCGGCACGGCTTCGAGGTCCAAGGCGCCCTGGACGACACCATGCTCGAGTCCTACGTGCTCGATTCCACCGCCACCCGCCATGACATGGACTCGCTGGCGCTCAAGTACCTGGGCGAGAAGACGGTGAGCTTCGAGGAGATCGCCGGCAAGGGCGCCAAGCAGCTGACCTTCAACCAGGTCGCCCTGGAGCAGGCCGCGCCCTATGCCTGCGAGGACGTCGACATCACCCTGCGCCTGCACCGCGAGCTGCGCCCCCGGGTCGAGGCCGAGGGGCGCCTGGCCGAGGTCCTCGACACCCTCGAGCGGCCGCTGATCCGGGTGCTGTCGCGCATGGAGCGGGGCGGCGTGGCGCTCGACGCCGAGCGCCTGCATACCCAGAGCCGCGAGCTCGGCAAGCGCATCGGCGAACTGGAGGAGAAGGCCTATGAGCTTGCCGGGCGCGAGTTCAACCTCGGTTCGCCCAAGCAGCTCGGCCAGATCCTCTTCGAGGAACAGCAGATCCCGGTGATCAAGAAGACCCCCAAGGGCGCGCCGTCCACCGCCGAGGCGGTGCTCGAGGAGCTGGCGCTGGACTACCCGCTGCCCAAGGTGATCATGGAGCACCGTGGCCTCTCCAAGCTGCGCTCCACCTATACCGACAAGCTGCCCAGGCTGGTCAACAAGGCCACCGGACGGCTGCACACCAGCTATCACCAGGCGGTCACCGCCACCGGCCGGCTGTCGTCCTCCGACCCCAACCTGCAGAACATCCCGATCCGCACCGAGGAAGGCCGGCGCATCCGCCAGGCCTTCGTCGCCCGGCCCGGCTATCGCATCGTCGCCGCCGACTACTCGCAGATCGAGCTGCGCATCATGGCGCACCTGTCCGGCGACAAGGGGCTGCTCGCGGCCTTCGCCGAGGGCCGCGACATCCACGCCGCCACCGCCGCCGAGGTGTTCGGCGTGGCACTCGACAAGGTCTCCGGCGAACAGCGCCGCAGCGCCAAGGCCATCAACTTCGGGCTGATCTACGGCATGAGCGCCTGGGGGCTGGGACGCCAGCTGCACATCGACCGCAACCAGGCGCAGACCTATATCGACCGCTATTTCGACCGCTATCCCGGCGTGGCCCGCTACATGGAACGGATTCGTGCCCAGGCGGCCGATGACGGGTTCGTCGAGACGGTGTTCGGCCGGCGCCTCTACCTGCCCGAGATCCACTCCCAGAACCGGGCGCGCCGCCAGGGTGCCGAGCGGACCGCCATCAACGCCCCCATGCAGGGCACCGCGGCGGACATCATCAAGCGGGCGATGATCGATGTCGACGGCTGGCTGGAGCGCGAGACCATCGACGCCATGATGGTCATGCAGGTCCACGACGAGCTGGTCTTCGAGGTCAAGGACAGCGAGGTCGAGACCTTCATCGAGCAGGTGAAGGGCCATATGCAGGCCGCCGCCGAGCTCGACGTGGCGCTGATCGTCGAGGCCGAGAGCGGCGCCAACTGGGACGAGGCGCACTAGGCCGGCCCCGCCCACGACAAGGCCCGCGCCACGCCGCGGGCCTTGTTCATCCCCGGGGCGCCAGTGCCCGGATCGCCACGCTCAACTCCTCCACCAGGACCTCCACCGCCAGCGGCAGGGTGCGCCCCGCGGCGCCGCACAGCACCAGCCGCGCGCCGTCGATGCGCGGCTCCCGCAACGGCTTGAACACCAGCTCGCCATGGGCCAGCTCGCGGGCGACGTCGAGCTCGTTGAGGAAGGCCACCCCCAGCCCAGCCCGGGCCAGCGACTTGATTGCCAGGATGCGGTTGCAGCCGGCCAGCGGCGAGAGCTCGATATCGGACTGGGCCAGTACCCGCTCCAGGGTCGAGCCGCGGAACATCTCGGCATCCGGCAGGATAGCCGGATAGTCGCGGCAGTCGTCCAGGCCCACGTCCGGCCGCTCGGCCAGGGGGTGGGAGGGGGCGACGACCGCCCCGAAGCCCAGCTCCACCGATTCGATGAAGCGGATCCGAGGCGTCGGGTGCGGGTTCATGCAGATGCCGATGTCGGCCTCGCCGGTGGCGACCTCCTCGAGAATGGCCTCGGTCAAACCGGTGCGCAGCGCGAAGCGGACCCGCGGGAAGCGCTCGCCGAAGCGGCCTAGCAGCCTGGGCAGGACCTCATCGGTCAGCGACTCGACGGTGGCGATGCGCACCTCGGCGCAGCCGGTGCCGCGGATATCGCCGAGGGTCTCCAGCAGATGGCGCTCGTCGCGCTGCCACTGGCGGATCTGGGCGAGCATCAGCTCGCCCGCCGGGGAGAGCCGCAGGCCGCGTGGCAGCCGCTCGAACAGCGGCACGCCCAACTCGTCCTCCAGCTTGAGGATCTGGCGATTCACCGCCGAGGCGGCGACATGCAGCCGCTCCGCCGCCTTGCGCAGCGAGCCCTGACGGGCGACCTCCTCGAAGTAGCGCAATCCCGTGAGCAGTAGGTGCATGGCCGTCTCCCGAGGCATATATGTTGCCTTTTAGGCAACGAAATGAGCGAAACATTATTATGGACCAGTACGGTTGGGCGGCGCTAGCTTGAAACTACCTCCACAACAACAAGCGAGGCTCCCTGCCATGAGCACTCCCCACGAGCCACTCGGCTCACGCGATCCCCGTGTCGAACCGGTCGACCAGAAGCTGCCGCTACCCTCCATGCTGCTGTTCGGCGTGCAGCACGTGCTGGTGATGGCCGCCGCGCCGATCACCGCCGTCTTCCTGGTCGGCCAGGCGATGGGCTTCGGCAACGACGTCATGGTCGCCCTGATGAGCGCCACCTTCCTGGTCTGCGGCCTGGGCACCCTGCTGCAGTCCTTCGGCCCCTTCGGCATCGGCGCCCGCCTGCCCTTCGTGCAGGTCCCGGGCGGCGCGCCCCTGGTGATCTTCCTGACCATCGCCCAGGCCACCGACCTGCAGACGGCCACCGGCGCGGTGATCCTCACCGGGCTGTTCTACTTCCTGGCGTTGCCCTTCTTCACCCGGGTGCTGAAGTTCTTTCCGCCCATCGTGATCGGCACCATGCTGCTGCTGGTCGCCATCAACCTGGTGCGCATCTTCGGTGGCCTGATCACCGGGCAGGCAGGCACGCCGGAATTCGCCAACCTGCCGGCCATCGCCCTGGCACTGGGCACCATGGCGGCCATCGTGGTCTGCGCCCGGATCTTCACCGGCATGCTGCAGCGCATCGCGGTGATGCTGGGGCTGCTCACCGGCGCGGCGCTCAGCGCGGTATTCGGCCTCATGGAGTTCGACGGCGTGCTCTCCGGCCCGGTGGTGGCCTTCCCGTCGCTGTTCCCCTTCGGCATGCCCACGTTCGACCTCTTCGCCTCCCTGCCGCTGATCATCTTCAGTGTGGTGTCGATGACCGAGGCCACCGGCCAGACCATGGCCACCGCCGAGATCGTCGAGAAGAGCGGCGACTCGCGCGCCCTGGTGCCGCGCAACATCCGCGCCGACGCCCTGGGCTCGCTGATCGGCGGCTGCTTCGGGACCTCGCTGATCATCACCAGCGGCGAGAACATCGGCATCGTCCGCGCCACCGGGGTGCGGTCGCGCTACGTCACCGTCGCCGCCGGCCTGATCCTGGTGGTGCTCGGCCTGTTCGCCCCGCTCGGCCGGCTGGCGTCGCTGCTGCCCACCGCCGTGGTGGCGGGGACCGCGGTCATCGTCTTCGCCATCATCGGGGTGATGGGCATCAACATCCTGCGCCGGGTCGACCTCAACGAGCACGGCAACATGTTCACCCTGGCCTCCGCGCTGGCCATGGGCCTGCTGCCCATCCTGGTGCCCGGCTTCTACAGCACCTTCCCCGAGCACCTGCAGATCATCCTCGGCAATGGCCTGGCGATGGGCACCCTGACCGCGGTGATCGTCAACCTCCTGTTCCATCACCTCGGCCGCCGTGCGGATGCCCCCGTGCCCCGGGATGCCGAGCTCCCCAGCCAAGAGATCAAGGGAAAGTAATCGTATGACGCCTTCATCACGGAACCGCGCCGGCACGACGCCGGCCCTCACCCCGGCGGCCTTCGCCGCCGAGACGCTCCTGCTGCTGCCCGAGGAAGTTCTGCTGGAGGGGGGCTGCGCCCGCGACCAGGCGGTGCTGGTGGCGGACGGCCGCTTCGCCGAGGTCGGCGACCGCCGGGAGCTGCTCGCCCGTCATCCGCAGCTCCCCCCCCTCGAGCTCCCCGGCAAGCTGCTGATGCCGGGGTTCATCGACGCCCATCACCACCTGACCCAGTCGCTCGGCAAGTCGCTCGTGTTCGGCGAGCCCTCGGAGATCTTCAAGCGCATCTGGGTGCCGCTGGAGGGCAGCCTGGACGAGCGGCTGCTGCATCTCTCGACCAAGCTCGCCGCCCTGGAGGCGTTGCGCGGCGGCTTCACCACCGCCGTGGACGCCGGCACCCGGGCCTCGGCGGAGCTCGCCGGCATCGCCGGTGCCGCCGAGGAGACCGGCCTGCGCTGCGTGCTGGGCTTCATCTGCAACGACCTGGGCGGTGACCGCCCGGATGGCGGGGCGATCCGCCGCGCCGCCGAGCGCCACCTGGCGGACTGGGCGGGCCATGCGCTGGTCCATCCGTCGCTGGCGGTGTCGATCCCCGAAGTCGGCAGCGATGCCATGTTGCGCGACGCCGCGGCGCTGTGTGCCGAGGGCGGGGCCATCTTCCAGACCCACGTCAACGAGCACCTGCAGGCCGTCGAGCGCTCCCTGGTGGCCCGGGGACAGCGACCGCTGGAGCACCTGCATGCCGTCGGCGCCCTAGGCCCGCAGACCCTGGTCGCGCACGCCACCCTGGTGACGCCCTGGGAACTCAACCTGTTGCGCGATACCGGCACCGCGGTGGCCTTCAACCCGGTGGCCAGCAGCTGGAAGGGCAACGCCGTGGCGCCGGCCTTGCAGATGGCGGCCCAGGGCATTCGCTTCGGGCTGGGCACCGATGGCACGCGCAGCGACGCCTTCCGGCTGCTCGATGCCGCCGAGACCAGCCAGCGCCTGGCCTTCGGGCTGGCCAGCGGCGATTCCTCCTGCGGCGGCGGCTGGCTGTGGCTCGAGCACGCTACCCGCACCGGCGCCGATGCCGTGGGGCTTTCGGGCGTGACCGGGGCGATCGCCCCGGGCCTGGCCGCCGACTTCCTGCTGGTGGATCTCGACATCCCGGAGATGACGCCGTCCTGGGATCGGCCCTGGGAGCTGGTGCGCTACGCCAATCGCGACCAGATCGACGCGGTCTTCACCAACGGCCGGCTGCGCCTGTGGCAGGGCTGGCCGGTCGACTGGGATGCCCGGGCGCTGCTGCGCGAGGTGCGGGAGGCGGCCGGTGCCGCGGTGGAGCGCGCGCCGATCCAGCGGGTCCATCCGACCTCCGCGGCGCATCGCGCCCACCTCGTGGAATCCCGGCGGGCCGGGGAGGGGCGGTCGCCCCATGAGTGAGCTCGTCGTCTTCGCCACCCTGGCCGTGTCCACCGGCATCGCCGCCTTCATGCAGGGGGCAATCGGCATCGGCTTCGCGCTGATCGTCGCTCCGGTGATGGGCTTCCTGCGTCCCGACCTGCTGCCGGTCGCCCTGCTGGTGCTGATGCTGCCGCTCAACCTCTACGTGGCGCTGCGCGAGCGTGAGGCCATCGACTGGCGGGGCACGGCCTGGATCGGGGTGGGGCGCCTGCCGGGGACCTTCCTGGGACTGGGGATCCTGCTGATCATGAGCACCAATGGCCTCAACCAGCTGATCGGCGCCTCCACGGTGATCGCCGTGCTCGCCGCACTGTTCGCCCCGGTCTTCCGTCCCCGGGCCGGGGCCTGCGCCTCGGTGGGGCTGGTCACCGGGGTGACCGAGACTGCCACCGGCGTCGGTGGCCCGCCGCTGGCGCTGCTCTACCAGCACCGCCCCGGGCCGGAATTGCGCTCGACCATCGCCTGCTGTTTCCTGGTGGGGGAGCTGGTCTCACTGGCGATCCTGGCCGCGGCGGGCAGGGTCCAGCAGGATCAGTTGATGTGGTCGCTCTACCTGGTGGTGCCGCTGCTCGTCGGTAGCGTCGCCAGCCGCGCCATGCACCACCGTCTCGATGCCCGCCGACTGCGTCAGGGGGTCCTGATGTTCGCACTGGTCTCTGGCGTGGTGCTGATGATCCCGCGCTAGGGAGACACTGATTTATTGCTGCGCTCGATATCCTGGCCGCCGGCGGTACTCGCGCGCGAGCCCGGTCAACATCCTCATTTACTGCCTTGTAAATTCCGGTGTTGACTCGAAGCCTACGGCTTCTCGCCCCTGCGGGGCCGTCCTTCGGACGTTCTCTCCGCTTCGCTGCGAGTACCGTTCCGGCAGCGACCAGCCTCTCATCGCTCGCGACATAAATCAGCGCTTCCCTAGTCGGGGCCTCCCGATGTTGGCGGCGGAACACGAGAGACCCGCGGCACTGCCGCGGGCCTCTCGCTATCGGCGCATGACGGAGGTCGAGCCTGCAAGCTGGCGGAGGCGCGGGCGCTGATCCACCGCTACCAGGGTCCGGCTCCCGCCATGAGACGGCTTACCGCCAGCCGACGCGATCGAAGATCCGCACCGCCTGCGGGTTGTTCTCGCCCAGCACGCTGACGTTCAGGTCGTCGCGCTTGAAGTCGCCCCAATCGGCGAGCACCGCGTCGATCTCCACCCCGTCGACGACCGGGAACTCGTGGTTGCCGGCGGCGAAGATTTCCTGGGCCTGGTCGGAGGCCAGGAACTCCAGGAAGCGCACGGCATTGTCCGGGTGGGGCGCGCCCTTGACCATGCCGGCGCCGCCGATGTTGACGTGGACGCCGCGGCCGTCCTGGTTGGGAAACAGGATCTGCACCTTCTCGGCGGCCTCGCGGGTGGCGTCGTCGTCGGAGGTCAGCATGCGCACGTAGTAGTAGTGGTTGGCCACGGCCAGGTCGCACTCGCCGCTGGCCACGCCGAGGATCTGGTCGGTGTCGCCGCCCTCGGGCTGGCGCGCGAAGTTGTCGACCACGCCCTGGGCCCACTGCTCGGCGCCTTCCTCGCCGTGGTGGGCGATCATCGAGGCCAGCAGGGACTGGTTGTAGATGTTGTTCGAGGAGCGGATGCAGACCTCGCCCTCGAAGCGCGGGTCGGCGAGGTCCTCGTAGTCGGCGATCTCGTCGGCGCCGATCGCCTCGGGGTTGTAGAAGATGGCCCGCACGCGCTGGCTGAAACCGAACCACTTGCCCTCGGGGTGGCGCATGGCCTCGGGCAGGCGCTCGGCCAGCACCTCGGACTCGACCCCCGCGAAGATGTCCTCCTGCTCGGCGCGCCACAGGCGACCGGCATCCACGGTCATCATCACGTCGGCCGGGCTGGCCTGGCCCTCGCGCGTGATGCGCTGGATGAGCTGGTCGGAGCCGCCCTCGAGGATGTTGACCTCGATGCCGGTCTGCTCGGTGAAGGCGTCGTAGAGCGCCTGGTCCGAGTCGTAGTGGCGGGCCGAGTAGATGTTCACTTCATCGGCCGAGGCCTGGGTGACGAAGGCCGCACCGGCCAGCAGGGCGGCGAGCGGCAGGACGAGACGGCGGTGCTGGGTCATCGAGAACCTCGTGGGAGGGTGAACGGGATGTGATCTAGAATGAGAATGCGTTGCATTATGTCGAGCCATTGAAGCGCCTGGCCCGGTCGGCGTCAACTGCGGCGATGGGGGGCACTGATCTGGGTCAACGTCGGGCCTCGGGCGGGTGTGGCTCGGCAGGCGCGGAAAAGTGCAACGTCTTTACGAAGCTTTCGCGTTACCATGTACGCCCATTTCTCACTGGGCCGATCCGATGGTGCCTATGACCAGCCAACCGCCACTGTCCACCGCGGGACAGGTCGCGCCGGGCCAGGCCCCGGTGCTCGCCATGCACAATATCCGTCATGCCTACGGCCATCACCTGGCCGTGGAGGATGTCGGCCTGGAGGTGCGCCAGGGCGAGGTCGTCTGCCTGCTCGGGCCGTCGGGCTGCGGCAAGACCACGCTGCTGCGCATCGTCGCCGGCCTCGAGGTCCTGCAGCAGGGCCGGGTGGATCTCAACGGCCAGGCGATCGGCCGCCCCGGCCGCGCCCATGTGCCGCCGGAGAAGCGCAACGTGGGCCTGGCCTTCCAGGACTCGGCGCTGTTTCCTCATCTCAGCGTGCTGGAGAACGTCACCTTCGGCCTGGAGTCCCTGCCGGGCCGCCAGCGCCGCCGGCGTGCCATGGAGCTGCTCGACCAGCTGGGCATGGGGCGCTTCGTCGAGAGCTACCCGCACACCCTGTCGGGTGGCCAGCAGCAGCGCGTGGCCCTGGCCCGGGCGCTGGCCCCGGCCCCCCAGCTGATGCTGCTGGACGAGCCCTTCTCGAGCCTCGATGCCCGGCTGCGTGACCGCATCCGCGACGACACCCTGCATGTGCTGAAGCGGGTCGGGTCGGGGGCGCTGCTGGTGACCCATGATCCGGAAGAGGCGATGTTCATGGCCGATCGCATCGCCCTGATGCGCGATGGCCATATCGTCCAGATGGGCACGCCGCGGGAGCTCTACTGTGCCCCGGTGGACCCCTTCGTGGTCACCTTCTTCGGCGAGGTCAACGAGCTGGAGGGCGTGGTGCGCCAGGGCCGGGTGGACACGCCGGTGGGGGAAGTCATGGCGGCCGGGCTGCCGGAAGGGGCACGGGTGAGGGTGATGATCCGCCCCGAGGCCCTGCGGGTGGTGGCCCTCGACGAGCCCCCGGCCGATCACCACAGCCACGTGATCATGGCCAAGCTGCTGGGGCGCTGCAGCCTGCTGCACATCTGCGCCCACGCCGGGGGGGGGCTAGAATCCCACCTGCACGCCCGGGTGCCCGGCGTCTTCCTGCCCGACGAGGGGCAGCCGGTCACGCTCCGGCTGGATCCGTCACAGGTCTTCGTCTTTCCGGCCGACCCGGGCGCGGCTGCCGGGACGGGAGCCGCGCATGGCGAGGCTGAGCAGGATCACCGGGATTATGCCTACGGCCACGATGGTCAGTGAGGCGGTGGAGGCCTCGGCGAGGCGCTCGTCCGTGGCCAGGTTGTGGGCCCGCACCGCCAGGGTGTCGAAGTCGAAGGGGCGCAGGATGATGGTCGCCGGCAGCTCCTTCATGACGTCGACGAACACCAGGATGCCGGCGGCCAGCAGGCTGCCGCGCATGATCGGCGTATGCACCCGGCGCAGGGTGCCGCCGGCGGTCTGACCCAGGGTGCGGGCCGCCGCGTCCATGCTCGGCGTCACCTTGCCGAGACTCGCCTCCAGGGCATTGAAGGACACCGCCAGGAAGCGCACCACGTAGGCGTAGATCAGGATGAAGGCCGAGCCGCTGAAGATCAGCCCGGCGATCACCCCGTAGTGCTCGCGCAGCAGGCCGTTGATGGTGTCGTCCAGCCAGGCGAAGGGAATCAGGATGCCCACCGCCACCACCGAGCCGGGCACGGCATAGCCCATGGCGGCGACGCGGGTGGCGGTGCGGGTCACGGGCCCCGGGTGCAGGCGCGCCCCGTAGCTGAGCACCAGGGCCAGCCCCACGGCGACCAGCGCGGCCAGCGCCGCCAGCAGCAGGCTGTTGCCGGCGAACTCCAGGAACTGGGCACCGAACAGCGAATCCCCCCCGCGCACCGAGAGATAGCCCAGCAGGCCGCTGGGGATCAAAAAGCCCACCATCACCGGCGTCAGGCAGGCCAGGCAGGCCGCCAGGCCCCGCCAGCCGCGGAGCCGGAACTCGGGAAGCTGCTGGTAGCGGCTCGAGGTGTGGAAGTAGCGCCGCTTGCCCCGGGACCAGCGTTCCAGCAGCACGAAGACGATCACGAAGGCCAGCAGGCAGGCCGCCAACTGGGCGGCGGCGACCTGTTCGCCCATGCCGAACCAGGTGCGGTAGATGCCGGTGGTGAAGGTGTCGACGCCGAAGTACTGCACGGCGCCGAACTCGTTGAGGGTCTCCATCAGGGCCAGCGATACGCCACCGACGATCGCCGGTCGCGCCAGCGGGATCGCCACGCTGGTGAACAGCCGCCAGGGGCCGCGCCCCAGGGTGCGGCCCACGTCCAGCACGCACACCGACTGCTCCAGGAAGGCCGCCCGGGCCAGCATGTAGACGTAGGGGTAGAGCACCAGCGTGATCAGGGTCGCGGCGCCGCCCAGGGAGCGCACGTCGGGGAAGACGTAGTCGCCATGCCCCCAGTCGAAGGTCTCGCGCAGCCAGCTCTGCAGCGGGCCGGCGTACTGCAGGAAGTCGGTGTAGGCATAGGCGATCACGTAGGTGGGCACCGCCAGTGGCAGCAACAGTGCCCATTCGAACAGCTTGCGCCCGGGAAAGCGGCACATCACCACCAGCCAGGCCGTGCCGGTGCCGATCACGAAGGTGCCGATGCCCACCGCGGCCACCAGGAACAGGGTGTTGGCGAGATAGCGCGCGAGGACCGTGCTGGCCAGGTGCTGCCAGATGCCGCCGGCCGGCATGGCGATATGCGCCAGGATCACCAGCACCGGCAGGGCCACGACCAGGGCGATGCCGATGGTCAGGGCGCTCCAGGTGTTGAAGCGCAGCGACAGGCGCCGCGCGAGCGAAGACGGCCTTGGGCTGGCGGGATTGGACAAGGATTGACTCCTTCCGGTGGCGGGCGTGAGCCGGCGGAATGCGACCAGAATGCAGGCGAGAATACTATCAGCTGGTGATCCGGCCTGCAGCTTCCCCGCCGGTGGCGCCGGCCGACGCGGGATTGTCATCTCGCGGTGCTACCAAGGAGGGACGGACGCCGAGTCGAGGGTATCGCGCGTGGCGATGCCGGGAGGGGACGGAAGCGGGCGAGGCAGGCCGGCGCTTTCCGCGACATGGGTCCGTCGTCTAACCCCTTGGGGGCGCTAACCCTTGCGTTGAATCTGCGCGATTACACGGCCGTTTCAATCGCGCCTCGGCGCTCCTAGGCTGAAGCTGTCGATCCCGGTCCCGACGGGATATGCGGAGATGCTGACAATGACATTCGCCAGGCTTGGTAGAGGCCTCGCTCCGGGCGCCACCCAGGCGCTCGCCGATGGGGGGGGCCGGGTGACGGTGCCGCTCTCGGCCGGATGCTGCTCCGACGTGTCCCGCTCCGCCCTCGGGAATGCCTCTCGCCCGGTCGCCGACGCTCATCCATTGGTCGCACAGGGTGTCCGCCCGCCTTGCGACCCCGCCGCCGGCGCTGGATCTCGAGGCGATCTTTTTTCCTATTCACGCCATGCGCTTACCGTCGAGGCCGCGGCGTCCGGCCGCTGGCACGGCAGCGTCGCCTCCCGCGGCGCGGCTCTCGATTTTGGTCAGACCAATTTACCGTAGTTGAAAAGGCGTGAGCCGCGCTATAGCGTCACTTGGCGTCGTTGGTCGCTGCCGATGAAGCAGACCTACACTGGCTCAGGTAGATCGCCTGGTCCCGCCTGGGCGGCCGGATGATTCTCACCTCGTGTTGCCGATGGGTGGGACGTGCAGAAGCTGAAGCAACACAACAACAGCATGGAGACTTCACCAATGAAACTCGTCAAGACCATGGCCGGCTGCGCCGGCGCGCTCGCCCTCGTCACCGGCTCCGCTGTCGCCGACGACCTGCGCTGGCGCATGCCGACGGCCTTCTCGACCAACCTGCCGGGGCTCGGCTCGCCGGCGGCCTGGGTCGCCGACAACCTGACCACCGCCTCCGACGGCTCCATCGAGGTGCGCGTCTACGAGCCGGGCGAGCTGGTGCCGGCCTTCGACATCCTGCAGTCCGTCTCCGATGGCAAGGTCCAGGCGGGATACACCTGGATCGGCTACGACCAGGGCAAGGTACCGGCCGTGCCGCTGTTCGCCGCCGTGCCCTTCGGCCTCAAGCCCTGGGCCTTCACCGGCTGGTACTACTACGGCGGTGGCCACGAGATGCTGCAGGAGGTCTATGCCAACAAGGGCTTCGACGTGCACGCCCAGCTGTGCGGCATCATCGGGCCGGAAACCGCCGGCTGGTACTCCGAGGAGATCACCAGCCTCGATGACTACAGGGGCCTGAAGATCCGCTTCGCCGGCCTCGGCGGCAAGGTGCTCGAGCGGCTCGGTGCCTCCGTCACCATGCTGCCCGGGGGCGAGCTCTTCCAGGCGCTGGAGAAGGGCACCATCGACGCCACCGAGTTCTCCATGCCGGCCATCGACCAGATCCTCGGCTTCGACCAGGTGGTGAAGTACAACCTCTTCCCGGGCTGGCACCAGCCGTTCACCGCCCAGTACATGCTGATCAACAAGGACGAGTGGGAGCGCACCAACGCCTCCCAGAAGGCCCTGGTCGAGGCCTCCTGTACCGCCGCCGTCACCCGCGGTCTCGCCGAGGGCGAGTACAAGAACGGCGAGGTGCTGGCCGGCTTCCAGGAGGGCGGCGTCACCGCCCAGCAGATCCCCGACGAGGTGCTGCGGGAGCTGAAGGACGTCACCGACGAGGTGCTGGCCGAGGAGGCGGCCAACGACGAGGACTTCCGTCGCGTCTACGAGAGCCAGCAGGAATTCCAGGAGAGCTACTCCGTGTGGGACCAGCGTGCCTACCTGTCTCCCGAGCTGACCGCGCCGGAGAGCGGCGAGGAGTGATCGGCTCCCCCGGCCTCCGGGCCGGGGCATCGGCCAGATGGCCGGCCGGCGTGCCGGCCAACTGACATGACAATGCCGGGGCCCGTGACAAAGGGCCTCGTTCGGCCTGAGGGATATCCATGACGGAGTCTGATCGAGAACCCCCCGAGCGCCATGGGGTGGCGCCCTCCGATGTGGAGGAGCTCATCCACCACCATACCGAGCTGCCCCAGACCCGCCTCAGCCTCGGCGTCGACGGCCTGCTCACGGTGATCGGCAAGGTGGCCTCGTGGTTCTGGCTGGTCGTGGTGGCGGTGATCATCTGGGCCGTGGTCGGGCGCTATGCCTTCGGCCGGGGCTCGGTCACCCTCGAGGAATGGCAGTGGCACATCGCCGGTGCCGCCTGGCTGCTCGGCCTCGCCTATACCCTCGCCACCGATGACCACGTGCGCGTCGATGTCATCCACGAGCGCCTGAGCCTGCGGGCCCAGGGCTGGATCGAGCTGCTCGGCATCCTGCTGCTGCTGTTGCCGTTTCTCGGCATCGCCCTCTACGAGATGGCGCCCTATGCCATGAGCTCCTTCGCCCAGGGCGAGACCAGCCAGGCCCCCGCGGGCCTGCCGCATCGCTGGATCCTCAAGGCCACGGTGGCGCTCTCCTTTGCCCTGCTGATCCTCGCGGCCCTGTCGCGCCTGCTGCGCGTGACGGCCCTGCTGTTCGGCTTTCCCAAGCCCATCGCCACCGACAACGCCAAAGGGGAAGCATCCTGATGTCTCTTGAAGCGATCTTCGTCATCGGCATGTTCGCCACCTTCGGCGTGCTGCTGATGAGCGGTTTTCCCGTCGCCTGGGTGCTGGGCGGCACGGCCTTCGTCTGGACGGTGATCGGCGTGGTCGCCGTCGACAGCTTCGGCGCCGACCTCTGGTTCGACTACCGCTCCTCGATGGGGCTGATCCCCGAGCGGGTCTGGGGGCTGGTGGAAAGCGAAACCCTGGTGGCGCTACCCATGTTCATCTTCATGGGCATCATGCTGGACCAGTCCGGCATCGCCGAGCGGCTGATGAACAACATGGTCAAGCTGTTCGGCGCGGTACGCGGCGGCTATGCCGTCACCGTCATCGTCATCGGCGTGCTGCTGGCGGCCACCACCGGCATCATCGGCGCCTCGGTGGTGCTGCTCGGCATGCTCTCGCTGCCGGTGATGATGGAGAACAAGTACGACAAGGGCTTTGCCGTGGGTACCGCCTGCGCCACCGGCACCCTGGGCATCCTGATTCCGCCCTCCATCATGCTGGTGCTGATGGCCGACCGCCTGGCGGTGCCGGAGGCCTCGGTGGGCGATCTCTTCATGGGGGCCTTCTTCCCCGGCCTGATGCTGGGCGCCATGTACGTGGTCTATGCCATCGGCCGTCCGATGCTGCAGCCGCAGGTCGCCCCGGCTCCGGAGAACCTCCCGGCGATCGGCCCGCGGGTGATCTGGGACGTGATCGTCGCGGTGATCCCCACCGCCGCCCTGATCCTCGGCGTGCTCGGCTCGATCTTCGCCGGCGTGGCCACGCCGACCGAGGCGTCGGGCGTCGGCGCCCTGGGCGCCCTGCTGCTGGCCCTGCTGTCGGGACGACTGACCCTGCCGGTGATGCGCGAGTCGCTGTACCAGACCACCCGCACCTCGGCCTTCATCTTCGCCATCTTCCTGGGCGCGACCGCCTTCTCCGTGGTGCTGCGCGGCCTGGGCGGTGACCAGGTCATCGAGGATGCGCTGCTCGGCCTGCCCCTGGGCCCCAGCGGCGTGGTGCTGGTGATCCTGTTCGCGGTCTTCCTGCTGGGCTTCTTCCTCGACTGGGTCGAGATCACCCTGATCATCCTGCCGCTGGTCGCGCCGGTGGTGGATGGGCTCGGCTTCGACCTGGTGTGGTTCACCATCCTCTTCGCGATGTGCCTGCAGACGTCCTTCCTGACGCCGCCGGTGGGCTTCGCGCTGTTCTACATCAAGGGGGTGGCACCGCCGGAGATCAAGGCAACCGACATCTACCGCGGCGTGATGCCCTACATCATCATCCAGCTGCTGGCCCTGGCCCTGGTCTTCATGCTGCCGCAGATCGCTACCTGGTTGCCCAGCGTGGCCTATGGCTGAGATGCTTTGACGACATCCTGACGTCGAGGGCATGCGCCTTGGCCTCCCGACCACCTGAAGCCGTCCCCGGGGCGGCTTCAGTCCGTTCCGATTCCGACACCATCGCCCGGCTGCTGGCCGCGGCGGACGCGCTGGCGCGTCGCCGTCAGCGTGCCCTGCTGTGGGTGCCGGCCGCCGCCGGGCAGGCGCTGGCCCGGGGCCTCGCCCTGTGGCGCGCCCGGTCCTGGCGGGCGCCCCTGTGGCTGGGCCCGGCGCTGGCGACGCTGCAGGCGGACGGCATCGTCCCCCTGCCCACGGCCAAGGCGCGCACCCGGCTGGGCGGCGAGCACGACCTGGTCATCGTCGAGGCGGTGTCGCCGGAGGCGGGCTTCGATCCCGACGCCTTCGGGGCGCTGTCCGGCACCCTGCGCGGCGGGGGGCTGCTGGTGCTGCTCACCCCCGAGGACTGGGGTGCTCGCCCCGACGCCGACTACGTCCGCCTGGCCGAGCACCCCTGGCGGGCCGAGCAGCTCGAGGCCCGTTACCTCGCGCGCCTGGCCCGGCTGCTGGCCGCGGCCCCCGAGGCCATGCGCTGGCCCGCCGACGGGCCGCTCGTGCTCCCGGCCTGGCCGCCGGCGCCGGCCCTCCCGCCACCGCCGGCCGATCCCGACTGCCTGACCGGCGATCAGGCCGAGGCCGTGGCGCGGCTCGTGCGACTGCGCCGCCGCCGGCCGCTGGTGCTCACCGCCGACCGAGGGCGCGGCAAGACCGCCGCCCTGGGGATCGCCTGCGCCCGCCTGCTGGCGCGGGGCGAGCCGGAGCTGCTGGTCACGGCGCCGCGACCCGCGGCGGTGGCGGGGCTCTTCGAGCGGCTCGTCGCGCTCTGCCCGGAGGGGCGCCACGAGGGCCAGTGCTTCCGGCTCGGTGCCGCGACGCTGACCTTCCTGGCCCCCGACGCGCTCAGCGCCCGGGTCGAGCGCGGCGAGGCCGGTGGCCCGGGGACCCGCCTGCTGGTCGACGAGGCCGCGGCGATTCCCGCCGGCCTGCTCGGCCAGTGGCTCGAGGCCTTTCCGCGGATCGCCTTCGCCACCACGGTGCATGGCTACGAGGGAGCGGGGCGCGGCTTCGCACTGCGCTTCCGCGAGCGACTGGAGCGGCTGACGCCGGAATGGCGCGAGTGGCGGCTGGGCGCGCCGATCCGCTGGGCCGAGCAGGACCCCCTGGAGGCGCTGACCGCGCGGCTGTTGATGCTCGATGCCGAGCCCGTGGCCCCCGGCGACGGGGCGCCGCGCTGGCAGGAGGCGGACCGCGATGCCCTGGCCCATGACGAGGCGCGCCTGCGGGCCCTGTTCGGCCTGCTGGTGCAGGCCCACTACCGCACCACGCCGAGCGACCTGCGGCGCCTGCTGGACGCCCCCGGGACCCGCATCGCCACCCTCGAGGACGACCGTGGGCCCCGGGGCGTGGTGGTGAGCGGCGACGAGGGCGGCTTCGCGGCGGGGCTCGCCGAGCGGGTGGCCCGGGGCGAGCGACGCCCCCGGGGGCACCTGCTCGCCCAGTCGCTCGCCGCCCACGCCGGCGAGCGGGCGGCGCTGACCGCTCGGTTGCGCCGGGTGCTGCGCATCGCCGTGCACCCGG
>NZ_JAUFPQ010000004.1:0-24450 GCF_030409305.1 Halomonas maura | reverse complement strand
CGGCGGCCCGCCGCCAGGGACTGGGGGCCCGGCTGCTCGAGGCCGAACGGCAGCAGGCCCGGGCGGCGGGCATCGACCTGCTGGGGGCGAGCTTCGGCGCCGAGCCGGGACTGCTGGCCTTCTGGCAGGCCCAGGGCTTCCGCGCCGTGCGGCTCGGCCTGACCCGGGAGGCCGCCACCGGCGAGCACGCCCTGATGGTGGTGCAGGCCACCAGCGAGGCGGGCGAGGGCCTGGCCCGGCGCCTGGGGCGCCGCTTCCAGCGACAGTTGCCGGCCCTGCTGGCCTTCGAGCTGGCCGACCTCGACCCGGGGCTGGTCCTCGCGCTGCTGGCCGAGGGGGACGCCGAGCCGCTGTCCGACGAGGACCGCGCCGACCTGGACGACGTGGCCCATGGCCACCGCGAGCCGGCCCTGGCACGCCCGGCGCTGCAGGCCCTGGTCCGGCTGGCGGCGAGGGGGGCCGGCGGCGACCCCGAGCTTGGCCTGCTGGCGGCCTGGGCCTTCCAGGGACGCGACGAGGCCTGGCTGGCACACCGGCTGGGCCTGACCGGCTCGCGCCAGGTCGCGGCCTGGCGGCGCCGTACCCTGGCCGCCTGGCTGACCCCGCCGAGGCTTTCCAGCGACGAGGCCGGCCGGTAGAGTCTCCGGGTCAACCCCGATACAGAAGCGCCATGAACGCACATCTCGAGCAGCTCTCGCCGCGCCCGCTATGGCGACATTTCCGCACCCTGTGCAACACGCCGCGTCCCTCGGGCCACGAGGCCGCGCTGGTGGCCAGGCTGGAGGCCTGGGCCGATGCCCGCGGCCTGGCTCACGACCGCGACGCGGCGGGCAACCTGCGCCTGCGCAAGCCGGCGACGCCCGGCCGCGAGGCCGCCCCCGGCCTGGTCCTGCAGGGCCACCTGGACATGGTGGCCCAGGCCAACGCCGACCATCCCCATGATTTCACCCGGGACCCCCTCGACACCTACGTCGAGGACGGCTGGCTGCACGCGCGTCACACCACCCTGGGCGCCGACAACGGCCTCGGCGTGGCGGCGGCGCTGGCGGTGCTCGAGGCCGACGACCTGATCCACGGGCCGCTGGAGGCGTTGTTTACCCTGGAGGAGGAGTCCTCCATGGGCGGCGCCCTGCACCTCGCCGAGGGCTGGCTCGAGGGCCGGCGGCTGCTCAACCTCGACTCGGAGGACCGCGGCCAGGTGTATATCGGCTGCGCCGGCGGCGCCGACGTGGTGGTCGACGCCCAGCTGCCCACCGCCGCGCTGGCCGAGGACGAGCGCGCCCTGGTGCTGTCAGTGACCGGGCTGGTCGGCGGCCACTCGGGCATCGACATTCACAAGGGGCGTGGCAACGCCAACCGCCTGCTGGTGCGGGTGCTGCGCAGCCTGGAGGCCCTCGATGCGCGGCTGGTGGATTATCGGGGCGGCACCCTGCGCAATGCCCTGCCACGGGAGGCCTTCGCCACCCTGGCCCTGCCGGCGGGGGAGGTCGAGGCCGCCCGCGAACGGCTGGTGGCCCTGGAGATCGAGCTGCGCGACGAACTGGCCGGGGCCGACGATGGCCTGCAGCTGGCGTTGACGCCCGCCGAGGCGCGCCCCGCCGAGGCGCTGACCCGGGATGCCAGCCGCCTGCTGATCGCGGCCCTGCATGCCGCCCCCTGCGGGGTCGAGCGGATGAGCGTCGATGTGCCCGGGGTGGTCGAGACCTCCAACAACCTGGGGGTGGTCAGCCTGGCGGGGGGGCGCTTCCACCTCTGTGCGCTGGTGCGCTCGTTGCGTGACAGCGCCACCGCCGACATCGCCGACCGCTTCCGGGCGCTGTTCGAGCTGATCGGGGCGCGGACCCGGGTCGAGAACGCCTACCCGGGCTGGACCCCGGACCCGGAGAGTCCGTTGCTGGCGCGCTTCTGCGAGCTGCATCGGGCCCGGCTGGGCGTCGACCCGGAGATCAAGGTGATCCATGCCGGTCTCGAGTGCGGGATCCTCGGCGCCAAGTACCCCGGCATGGAGATGATTTCCTTCGGTCCGCTGATCCGCGGCGCCCACTCGCCGGACGAGCGGGTCGAGATCGCCTCGGTGGAGGAGTTCTGGGGTGTGCTGTGCAGCCTGGTCGAGGACCTGTCGCGTCCGGCGCCCTGAGGCGGCCGGACGCGCTCCTGTCAGTGATTCACCTGGATGCGCAGCAGCGGGTAGCCGTCCACGGTGACCAGCGGGATGACGCCGTGGTGGCGGTGGCCGCCATGGCGATGCCGGTCGTGCCGGTGATGGCGGTGATGGCGGTGATGGCGGTCGCGGGGGGGCGCGAAAAAGACGTGGCGCTCCACCCGGTGCGCGCGGTGGCCGTAGCGCAGCGGTGCCCGGTGATGGCGCTGGTGGTGGTGGAAATCCTGGCTATAGCGGGCCGGAGCGTGGAAGTCACTGCCGAAGCGGCCGGAAGGATGGTGGCCGCGCTCGGCCATGGCCGGCAGACTGAGGGCCAGGATCAGCGCCGCCAGGCCGGCGGCCAGCAGATGTCGGTTCATGGTGGGTACCTCGGAAGTCCTGACGAGCGTTCGACGCCTTCACTCCTTCGTTCCCTGACCTTGAGTATAGTGACGCCCCGTCTCGGCGGCGTTCACACCTTTCTGATATGACCGGGGGTTCCCAGATGTCTTCACAATTCGCCGACACACCGCGGAGATGACCATGCTCGACTGGCAGGAAGGGGTGCGGCAGGGCTGGCCATGGCTGGTCGGCCTGGGGGCCCTGGCCCTGCTGGCCGTCGGCTGGGGCATCGCCCAGCGACGGCGGCTGGCGGCGGTGAGGGCGCGGCTGGCCGAGCGCGAGGCCGCCGCGGTGCGCCTCGAGCAGGAGCTGACCCAGAGCGATGCCCAGCTGGATGGCTGCCGGGAGCGCCTGGCCGCCGTGGAGGCCGAGCTCCTCCAGGCCCGCGACCGGCTGGCCGAGCAGCGCGAGCGGGCGGCCCGGCTGGAGACCGAGCGGGAGCAGGCGGCGCTGCGCCACCGGGAGCAACTGGCCCTGCTCGAGGAGGCCCGCGAGCGGCTCAAGGTGGAATTCCACCAGCTCGCCGGCCGCGTCTTCGAGGAGCGCCAGCAGGCCTACAGCGCCCAGAGTCGCGAGAGCCTCGAGGCGCTGCTCAAGCCGTTTCGCGAGCAGGTCGAGCAGTTCCGCCAGCGGGTGGAACATCTCCACGGCCAGGAACAGCGCGAGCGGGGCTCGCTGAAGGCCCAGCTCGACCAGCTGGCCGGCCTCAATGCGCGCCTCGGTGACGAGGCGGCGGGCCTGGCCAAGGCCCTGAAGGGCGACCAGAAGGCCCAGGGCAACTGGGGCGAGCTGATCCTGGAGACGGTGCTGGAGCGCAGCGGCCTGCGCCGCGACATCGAGTATCGGCGCGAGGTGTCGCTGTCCGGCGAGCAGGGGCGTCAGCGTCCGGATGCGATCATCTACCTGCCCGAGGACCGTCACCTGATCGTCGACGCCAAGGTGTCGCTCAGCGCCTGGACCCGGGTGGTCAATGCCGAGCAGGATGCCGAGCGCGAGACGGCGATGCAGGCCCACCTGCAGTCGCTGCGCAGCCACGTCCAGGGGCTCTCCGCCAAGGACTACCCCGGGCTGCCGGGGTTGAAGGCCCCCGACTTCGTGTTCCTCTTCGTGCCGGTGGAGCCGGCCTTCGCCGCCGCCTTCGAGCGGGACCCGACGCTCTTCCAGGAGGCCTTCGACCGCCAGGTGGTGATGGTCACCCCGACCACCCTGCTGGCGAGCCTGCGTACGGTGGCCGGCCTGTGGAGCCTCGAGCGCCAGAACGAGAACGCCCGCCTGATCGGCGCGCGCGCCGAGCGGCTGCTGACCAAGTTCAGCGGCTTCGTCGAGAGCCTCGAGGAGGTCGGCCGCCACCTGGAGCGCGCCGGCGACAGCCATCGCCGGGCCATGAACCGGCTCGTCGAGGGGCAGGGCAGCCTGGTGGCCCAGGCCACGGCCCTCGAGCGCCTGGGGGTGCGCATGAAGAAGCCGCTGTCGGCCGAGCTGGTGCGCGCCGCCGAGGGGGAGCGGGAAGACGCCGAGGAGGCCGGCGACGGGCCATGAAAGACGCCGCCCGCAGGCGGCGTCGACCGGCAGCGCAGGGGGCTCAGCCCAGGTAGGCGCCCAGCATCCAGACGGTCTTTTCCTGCTCGCGGATGTAGTCGCCGACCTGGGCGGCGGTGCCCTCGTCGTCGGCGTCCGAGGCCAGCGAGAGGATCTCGCGCTGCAGCTCGATCAGGGCCTGGTAGCCCCGCAGCACGCCGCGCACGCAGGCCTCGCCGTCGTGCACGTCCTTGTCTTCCTGGATGCCGGCGATGCGTACGTAGTCGCTGTAGGCGTGCACCGGCTGGTGGCCCAGGGTCAGCACGCGCTCGGCCACCTCGTCGACCTTCATCAAGAGGTCGGTGTAGAACTCCTCGAACTTGGTGTGCAGCTGGAAGAAGTCCTGGCCCTTCACGTTCCAGTGATAGCCGCGCACGTTCATGTAGAAGATCTGGTAGTTGGCCAGCAGGACGTTGAGCCGCTCGGCCAGCTGGCTGGCACTGGATTGGTGCAGGCCGATGCTGTTGGTGTCGCTCATGCGAATGCTTCCTCGATCGTGTGTGGTGCCAGTGTAGGCAGCGGGATGGCGCGGGGTAAGCGAATTCCGTGCATCGCCATCATAGGTTCATTCGATGACGTGCAGGCGACGGCCTGATGCTTCAAGGGCCTGGCCGGGCTAGACTCACGAGAGGTGATGGGGGAGTGGCGCGATGCAGCGAGCGTGGTGGGTATGCCTGCTGGTGGGCCTGGCCGGCTGTCAGGGCGGGCCCTCGAGCCTGCCGGTGGCCGAGCCGCCACCCGACCCGGCCTGTCAGTGGCCGGTCGATGCCGACACCCCGCCGACGACCCTGCTGCGGGTCGTCGCGGCCCTCGAGGACCAGGACTTCCTGGTGCGTCACACCGCGGCCGACCTGGGGCTGGTCAGCGCCGAGCGGGCCAAGCGGACCATCTATCATAATGCCGTCGACCCCGGCCCCCGGCTGGGCGGTTTCGTGGTCGGCGGCAGTGGGGGAAGCGTCGCCTCCGGCGTGGTGCTGGGCATGGGGGCGGGCTATGCCTCGGTCGACGAGGAGGCCACCGAGATCGAGCGCGTCTCGGCGGTGGTCGGGCCGGAGTGGGTCCAGGTGACCCGCGACTACCGGCTGTTCGACTGGCGCGGGGCGCAGCGGGAATCGCGCACCGCCAGCGACGCGGCCTTCTGTCGCCAGCTGCGCCTGGCGGTACGACGCCAGCCGGCGGAGGTGGCGCCATGAGGGCCGGGCTGATGGCGGCCGGGCTGGCGCTGTGGCTGGCGGGCTGTGCGACCACGCCGCCGCCGGCGATCCCGGCGGTCCGTGAGCTGCCGGTGCCGCCCAGGACGGTCCTGGTGGAGAGCCTCGACCTGCTGATGGCGCGGGGCTACGTGATTCGCCACGCCGATGCGGCGCTGGGGCGGCTGGAGGCGGTGATCGCCCGCTGGCCGGGCTACCGGGTGAAGCTGGAGGTGCAGGACAGCGGCACGGCGAGCCGGATCGCCATGACGGCCTACCGGGGCAACCGCCCCCTGCCGCCGTCACTGGTCGAGCCGCTGCTCACCGAGCTGAACTCCCGCCTCGAGATGGCCCGCTGAGCGCCCTCAGGCCTCCCGGGACCAGTCGATCCCCTCGACCTGGGCGAGCAGCCGATCGCGCATGGCGGCCAGGGCGTCCAGGTCGTAGGCCTCGGCCTGGCCATGGCCCCAGACCGGGCCCGGCCAGGCGGCATCGTCACGACGCCGCAGGATCACGTGCAGGTGCAACTGGGGCACCATGTTGCCCAGGGTGGCGATATTGAGCTTGTCGCCGCCGAACCCGTCCTTGAGGGCCCGCCCGATCAGGGTGGCCTCGCGCCACAGCTGGCGCTGCTCGGCCTCGTCGAGCTCGAAGACCTCGCTGACGCCGGTGCGCCGCGGCACCAGCAACAGCCAGGCAAAGCGGGCGTCGTTCATCAGCCGCAGCTGGCAGAGCGGCAGCTCGGTGACGGGGTAGCTGTCCTCCACCAGACGGGCATCCGGCTCGAAATCCGACATGGGGCTCTCCTTCGATTGGCTGGCTGATCCTGCCGCCATCATGGCACAGCGGGCGACGTCCCGGCAGCGAATCGCTATGCTGGACGGCCCTTCGTGTCATGCAGCAAAGGATTCCGCCATGACCCTTCTCGAGGCCCTGGCCCTGCTCGGCATCGGCACCCTGGCCGGGTTCATCAACGTGCTCTCGGCGGGCGGCTCGATGCTCACCCTGCCGATACTGATGTTCCTGGGGCTGCCGCCCCAGGCCGCCAACGGCACCAACCGCGTCTCCATCGCCCTGCAGAGCGTCTCGGCCGTGGTCAGCTTCCTGCGCGCCGGCGCCCGTCACATCGGCTTGAGCCTGCGCCTCGCGGTGCCGGCGGTGCTGGGGTCCCTGCTCGGCGCCTGGCTCGCCCTGCGGGTCAGCGATGCATTGTTCGAGGCGATCCTGATCGGCGTGATGGCCGTGGCCGCGGTACTGATGCTGCTGCCCCAGCCGCGCCTCGCGACCCGACCGCTGACCGCCGAGCGACTGACGCCGGCGGTCTACCTGGCGATGTTCGTCATCGGGGTCTATGGCGGCTTCATCCAGGTCGGGGTGGGGATCCTGTTCATCGTGGTGCTCTACCGCCTGCTGCGCATCGACCTGGCCCAGGTGAACGTCTTCAAGGTGCTGATCGTGCTCGTCTACACCCTGCCGGCCCTGGGCATGTTCCTGTTCCAGGACCAGGTCCGCTGGGGGTACGGGCTGGTCCTGGCCGCCGGCAGCATGCTCGGGGCCTGGCTGGCGGTCCAGGTCAACATGAGCCCGCGCGGCGCCCTGTGGGTGAAATGGCTGACCCTCGCCGTGATCGTCGCCATCATCCTGCGACTGCTGCTGGCCTGAGGCGGCCCTCGCCGGCAGGGGGCGGAGCCTGCTAGATTGAATAAGCAATCGCTGGTTACGTGTTCACCGACGCCAGGAGGTCGCCATGAAACGCACGCTGTCATTGGTACTCGTCGCCCTGTTCACCCTGTCGCTGCTCGCCGGCTGCAACACGATGCGTGGCATGGGGCAGGATATCGAGGAGGGCGGTGAGGCCATCCAGGAGGAATCCTACTGAAGCGCTAGGGAGTGTCGTGCTCGAACTGGGTACGACGCTCCACCTCTTCGGCCTGCTTGCGCAGCTTCTTGCGCAGGGCCGCCTTCTCGAAGCGCAGCTTCTGGGTGCGGGTCTCCAGCTTGAGCGGGGGCACCCGCGCCGGCTTGCCGTCACCGTCCACGGCCACCATGGTCAGGTGGCAGCTGTTGGTGTGGCGGATCAGCTTGTTCTGGATGTCCTCGGCCACCACCTTGATGCCGATCTCCATGGAGGAGCGGCCCACGTGGTTCACGCAGGCCAGGAAGGTGACCAGCTCGCCGACGTGGATGGGCTGCTTGAACAGCACCTGGTCCACCGAGAGGGTCACCACGTAGTGGCCGGCATAGCGGCTGGCGCAGGCGTAGGCCACCTCGTCGAGCTTCTTGAGGATGGCGCCACCATGCACCTTGCCGCTGAAGTTGGCCATGTCGGGAGTCATCAGCACGGTCATGGTGAGCTCGTGCTGGCCGGGGAGGGCTTGTTCGTCCATCGAGGGGAGATCCTTGGGGCGATTGTCCCCTCAGCATAACGCCTTGGCCCCGCCGATGGCACAAGGCGTTGTGTTCTGACGCGCCGGGGTCAGAGCCAGGTCAGGCCGGCGGCGATGATGATGCCGGTCAGCAGCAGCTGGACCAGGCAGAAGCCCATGATGTCCTTGGCCTTGAGCCCGGCGATGCCGAGCACCGGCAGGGCCCAGAACGGCTGCAGCAGGTTGGTCCAGGCATCGCCCCAGGCCACGGCCATGGCGACCCTGGGGATATCCACGCCCAGCGCCTCGGCGGCCGGCAGCATCACCGGCGCCTGCACGGCCCACTGGCCGCCCCCGGATGGCACGAAGATATTGACGATGCCGGCACTGAGGAAGGTCCAGACCGGCAGTGTGGCCTCGGTGGCCAGCGAGATCAGCGCCTCGGAGAGCGTCTCGGCCAGGCCGGACTGGACCATGATCGCCATGATGCCGGCGTAGAAGGGGAACTGGATGACGATGCCGGCGCCGCCCTTGATGGCCTCGTGGAGGCTCTCGAGCAGGCTGCGGGGGGTACGATGCAGCACGATGGCCAGGAACAGGAACAGGAAGTTGACCACGTTGAGATTGAGCCCGCCGCCCTGCAGCACGAAGTGGTCGAGCAGGAACAGCAGCCCCGGGATGCCCACCAGCCAGGCCAGCGTCATGCTGTTCTCCAGGCGCTCGGCGGGGCGGGTGATGCGCACGCGGTGCTCCTCGCCGTCGTCGAGCAGGCTGGGGTCGACGAAGACGCTGTCCTTCTCGTCGGGCAGCATCAGGCGGTTGAACAGCGGCATCGCCACGAACAGCGCCAGCACGATGACCAGGTTGAACAGCGAGAAGATGGTCTCGCCGGTACCGATCACGCCGATCCGCTCGGCGGTTAAGTGGCCCTCGGTGGCGATGGTCAGCGGCACCGAGCCGGCCAGGCCGCCGTGCCAGACGATGAAGCCCGAGTAGGCGCTGGCCACCAGCAGGCGGTAGTCCACCCGGATCTGCCGGGCCAGTTCCTTGGCGAACAGCGCCCCCACCACCAGGCCGAAGCCCCAGTTGATCCAGCTGGCGGCCAGTGACACCAGGGTCACCAGCACGATGGCCGCCCCGGCGTTGTTGGCCAGGCCGGCCAGGCGCTGCAGCAGGCGCTTGACGGGCGGCGAGCTGGCCAGCATGAAGCCGGTGACCAGCACCAGCAGCATCTGCATCGAGAACGACAGCAGGTTCCAGAAGCCGTCGCCCCAGAAGCGCAGCACCGCCAGCGGCGTCTGGCGCTCCACGGCGATCGCCGCGGCCGCGGCGATGACCGTCAGCAGCAGGACGAAGATATAGGGGTCGGGAAGGTAGCGCTCGACCATCTTGACGGCCGGTCGTGACAGCAACTTCAGCATGGAGATGTCCCTTTTCCGTGGAGGGAGCCTGCGCATCCGCGGCCTGTGCTCGGCCAACAGGCTGGGGTGTCACGTTGCCGTGGGGGTGAAATGTTGTCAAAGGCGACGAATGTCTAGGTTGTGGCGCCCGTCCAGCGTGTCCGTCGGTAGTGACGGTAATAGGCGACCAGCACCATGGAGCGCACGGCGGTGAAGACGAGGAAGGCCAGCCACAGGCCGTGATTGCCGAGCCCCTGGGTGAGCCACCACACCGGCAGGTAGATCGCCAGGCCGGCGAAGATGCTGTTGCGCATCTCGCGGATCGCCGTGGCGCCGATGAAGACCCCGTCCAGCAGGTAGCTCCACACCGCGACCAGCGGCATGACCACCATCCAGGGCAGGTAGTGGCCGGCGGTGGCGCGCACCTCCGGCAGCCCGGTGAGCAGGGCGATCAGCCACTCGCCGCCCAGCGCGAAGGCCAGGGCGGCGCCCGCCGCGGTGGCCAGCGAGAAGCGGGCGGCCGAGCGCACCGTGGCGGCGAACTCGTCCCAGCGCCGGCGGCCCACCGAGCGACCGGTCAGGGCCTCGGCGGCGTGGGCGAAGCCATCCAGGCCATAGGAGGTCAGCATGATGAACTGCAGCAGCACGGCGTTGGCGGCCAGCACGGTGTCGCCCTGGGCCGCGCCCCGGGAAGTGAAGAAGGCCATGGCGAAGAGCAGGCCCAGGGTCCGCACGAAGAGGTTGGCGTTGACCTGGAAGAGTTCGCGATAGGCGGCCAGTCGCCACAGCCGGTCGCGGCGGAAGCGGCCCCCGAGGGTTCTCAGCTGGCGCGACACCAGCCACAGGCCGAAGGCCAGGGCGCTGTAGTCGGCGATCACCGTGGCCCAGGCCACGCCGTCGCTGGTCATGCCCAGCCCCACCACGAACACCAGGTCGAGGAGGATGTTGACGCCGTTGGTCAACACCAGCAGCCACAGCGTGACTCGGGCGTTCTGCTGGCCCAGGAACCAGCCGAGGATGGCGTAGTTGGCCAGCACCGCCGGGGCCGAGAGCAGGCGGATCCGTGCATAGTCCGCGGCCAGCGCGGTGGCCTGGTCGCTGCCATCCAGCAGCCAAAGGCCGAACTCGACCAGCGGGCCACCGACCAGTACCAGCAGGCCGCCGATGCCGCCGGCCAGCAGCAGCGACTGCCCCAGCAGGTGGCGGATGGCCTCGTCATCCTCGCGGCCGACCGCCTGGGAGGTGAGGCCGGTGGTGCCCATGCGCAGGAAGCCGAAGCCCCAGTAGAGGAAGCCGAACAGGGTGGCGCCCAGGGTCACGGCGGCGAGGTAGCGGGAATCCGGCAGGTGGCCGACCACCGCGGTATCGACCAGCCCCAGCAGCGGGACGGTGATGTTCGAGAGGATGATCGGCCAGGCCAGCGCCCAGATGCGCTGGGGGGGCTGGGCGGTGGCGGTCGCGGGTGAGGTCACGGTGGCTCCGGTCGGCGAGCGGGGCCGGCAGCATGGCCTCCCGCCGGCCGCAACGCAACAGCCCCGCGGTGGCGGGGCCGTGGGGCATCGTGGGCCGATTGCCCGGGGCGGAAGGGCGATCCCCAGCAGGCCGAGATCGGGTCGAGCTGACGCCATCTCGCCGTCGCTGGTCGGGTGGAGGGCCTACCCGAGGAGCGGTTGATCACGGCGTCGGCATGGTCGTGAGACGCGCGGTCAGTGGCGGCATCCTGCGTTATCCGGGATCGGTGCGGGGCGCTTCGGAGGTTGGGGGAACCCGGTAAAGCCAACTACCCTGATGCAAGGTTCCGTGAACGCCTGCCGCCGTCGCCTGATGCCGGGAGCGGGGCCCGGGAATCCGTGACGCGACGGTCAGGCATGATTCGGGGCGTAGGGTGGCCGACGACCAGTAGGGGGCGGGGATGATGAAGGCAACGGGCAAGTACGTGATGGGTGCCATGCTGACCATGGTCATGGTTGTGGGGAGTCAGTCGGCCATGGCCGAGGATGACTACGCCAATGACACCGCACGGCCGAGTGGCGGGGCGATGGTGGCGGATGCGCTGCTGGCCCGGCCGCTGCTGGCCGCGGCCACGATCGGGGGGGCGGCGGTCTTTCTGGTGTCGTTGCCGTTCAGTGCCCTGGGCGGCAACGTCGATGCCGCCGCCGAGACCCTGATCAAGACGCCCGCCGAGGCGACCTTCCGGCGTTGCCTGGGCTGTGAGATGAGCCGTCGCGCCGACGATAGTACCAGGTATTAAAGCCGCTCCGCCCTTCGGGTAATTCGGGTAATTCGAGCGTTGTCTGCTGGCAATACTACGAGGAAGCGGCCGCGTTCAGCTCACGAAGGGTTGAGCGCGGCTCGTGGTGAGCAAGTAATCGAGTTGTTCTTGAGTCAAAACAGGTAACTCAAGCTCAAGGAGAACATGTCGATCTGGAAGCTCTCATCGCCATCGGCGAGTGAGTATCGGGCGTATTCACTGCGAATGGCCGAACGGCCGAGGCTGTATTCGGCACCTATCCCGAAGAAGGGATCTGTTCCCTCTGCCTTGAATTCGAGCTCCATGAACGTTTCGTCATCCATTCTGGCGACATCGAGGGTCGTGCTCTCCCAGGCAATGATCCCGGCCTTGGTGTAAAAGCTGAAGCCACGAGTCACCGGCATCTTCCCGACCAGTGCCAGCCCGGCCCCTTCAATGCCGGTTTCGATATCTTCCTGCAGAGTGGTGTTCTGCACGGGAACGGAGATCTCGGAAGTGTAGTCGCCGAAGTCGGTGTAGCTGAGCTCGAGCCCGACATTGGGGGTGAAGTTGTAGCCGAAATGGATTTGATAGCCACTGGTGGTTTCATCGTTACTGAAGCCGTAGTCGCTGAGTCGCTCGAAGGTGTTGTTGTTTAGTTCGGCACTTCCGGCACTGGCGCCGAAGTAGATCCCCGTATGGCGAGAGGAGTAGTCCTGGGCCATTGCGAGATTGCATGACAGTAATACCAAGATGCTCAAGGGGATGACGCCTTTCATGATTCCTCCCTGCCGATTTCCTTATGGCATTTGTCTTAAGTTGGAAAACCGCGGGGAAAGTCTCAATGTGTCTACGCGGTTAATCTTAGTAACAAAGTGTTACGTTCCTAGCCTAGGAGGAATGAGAGCGGTTCTTCCAGATGGTTTTGCTGGCCCTGGTTAGACGGAAAAAGTAGTCATTGTTATTTATTCGGTATGTCCATATCTAATTCATAAGAATTAGATTTCTAGTTCTTCGGGCTGCGGATGGGGCGGGCTGGAAAACGCTGATACGAGAGCCTCGTCAGTTAGTTGGGTCGCCATGGATCTGGGCCGTGGGGCGATGTACACAGCCCGACACCGAGACCCTGACAAGGCACCTGCGAAGGCAGGCCGACGGAACGGTCCTGGTTTGGCAGGAAAAGTAGAATCTACTAACTTTTCCCATGCGCAGCAGCAGGCGAGCCATGGCAGGGCACTACGAGCGAGCCGGGCTCCGCGGGTCGCCGATCGAGGGCATCGTCTCGTCGCCCAGGCGCAGGGCCGGCCGAGCGGGATGGTCAATGGCAGCTGCTGGGTCCAGCGCTCGGGGCCAGATGGCGTGACTCGCCGGAGCGCCATGGCCCCTGGACTATGGTGAGAGACCGATTCCACCGGTGGGCTGATGATGGCAACTTGACGCCGTTCTGACGCGCGGGTCTGGGTCGACAACCTTGCCCCACAGCGGGCCTGGCGCTGAGGGTGGATAACAAGGCAGATCAACATCCTTGAATGGCTTACCAACGCCAGCGCCCCGCTCGATGAGCGGGGCGCTGGCGTTGGGCATCGAGGCCGCCGGGTCAGGCGGCGGTGATGGTCCGGTACTTCTCCATCAGCTGATCACGGCTCTCCTGGCGCTCCGGGTCCAGCGGAATGCAGTCCACCGGGCAGACCTGCTGGCACTGGGGCTCGTCGTAGTGGCCGACGCACTCGGTGCACAGGTTGGGGTCGATGACGTAGATCTCTTCCCCCGGCGAGATGGCGCCGTTGGGGCATTCGGGTTCGCAGACGTCGCAGTTGATGCACTCGTCGGTGATCATCAGGGCCATGGGGTACCTCACGGAAGTCGCGGCCGGTCACGCCGGCCCTTGCCCTTGGTGCAGTCGATCTCGGGCGCGGGATGCCCGAGTGCCATGCTCAGGTATTGTAATGGCTCTTCAGCGCCGCGGCGACCTCGGGATGCACGTGCTTCGACACGTCGCCGCCGAGCCGGGCGATCTCGCGAACCAGGGTGGAGGAGATATAGGAGTTCTCCACCTCAGGCGTCAGGAACACCGTCTCCAGCTCCGGCATCTGGGCGCGGTTCATGTTGGCCAACTGCAGCTCGTACTCGAAGTCCGATACCGCCCGCAGTCCGCGCAGCAGCACGCGAGCCTTCTGCTGCTTCATGAACTGGGTCATCAGTCCCGAGAAACCGACCACCTCGACGTTGTTCAGCCCGGCCACCACCTCTTGGGCCAGCGCGATGCGGGTGTCGAGGTCGAGTTCCGGGCCCTTGCCGGGGCTCGTGGCGATGGCCACGACCACCTTGTCGAAGAGCCGCGCGGCACGCTCGATCAGGTCATAGTGGCCGTTGGTGATGGGGTCGAAGGTGCCGGGATAGATGGCGACGTTCATGAGCCCTCCCCGTCGTCGAGACGCCCGAAGGGATTGTCGGCGACCAGCGAGACCGGCCGCGCATAGCCGGGGATGCGGATGGCCGCGTCGCTGACCTCGAGCTCGGGCCCCTCCAGCACCCCCTCGCCGAAGCGGTAGCGGGGATGGAAGCGGCCGAAGTCGGCGTCACGGCGATAGCCGGCGGCGGCCTCTCGGGTCGCCTCGCGGCGCGCCTGCCAGGCGGCCACCGCGGTCTCGCCGTGGCGGGCCACCAGCAGGCGCTCGGTCACCGCGGGGGAGAGCACCACGCCGGTGGCGTTGTTGCCGCCGAAGCCCTTGGCGTTGATGAAGGCCGCGTCGGCCTGGAAGCGCTGCGGGTCGCGGAACAGGCGCAGCCGCTCGGCGTGGACATCATCGGCCACCGCCTCGAGGGTCGGGATGCCCGGTAGCAGCCCATGGGCGAAGCTGCCCAGGGCGCTGGCCAGCTGGTCGCCGGCGGCACTGCCCTGGGAGTGGCCGACGAAGGCCTTTACCGCCACCACCGGCCAGGCCTCGATGCCATGGGCCCGGGCGACCAGGTCGAGGACATGGGACTCGGTGACGCGGTTCTTGGGGGTGCTGGTGCCATGGGCGTGCACGATGGTGCGCTCGCGCAGGGCCCGGCTGCCGAGCATGTCGCGGACCAGCGCGGCCGCCTTGCCCAGGGTGATGTAGTTGCCGATCCCCGGGGCCGAGATCGAGCGTTTCCAGCCGTCGGCATTGACGAAGACCTCCGGGACGCTGCCGAGCATCTCGGCGCCGACTTCCAGGGCCAGCGCATCGTCCATCAGCATCAGGAACTGGCTGGACTCGCCCATGGTGAAGCCGCAGTTGCGGGCGAAGGGGCGGCAGGCGCGCTGGTAGTCGGCATCGGTGAGCAGTTCCAGGGCGTCCAGGGCCTTGAGGCTGTCGTCGTCGGCCAGGGCGCCCATGGCCCGGAAGCCCTCGACGATCTCCGGGGTGATCGGCGCGTCGGCGGTGCCGACCATCACCACCCGGCGCCGCCCGGCGCGGATGTCGTCCACGCCCAGGCGCAGGTTGTAGAGGAAGCTGGCGCAGGCACCCAGCGCCGCGCCGGTGCCGCCCACGCTGCCCAGCACGTAGGCGTTGAGGAAGTCGGCGGGCATCTGGCCGTAGCCCAGCGGCATCTGCTTGGAGGTGGCGCGCTTGCCGGAGACGAAACTCTTGAGCAGGCCGCCCCAGCCCTCGTCGTCGAGCTGGCCGATGGAGTTGCCGGCGTAGACCGCGACCTGGTCGGGATCGAGGCGGTCGCGCAGCTCGTCCCAGTCCAGGCCGCTGTCGCCCAGGCAGTCGCTGGCGGCGAAGATCGCCATGGACAGGCCCCGGGGGTGGTGGACGCTGCGGTACAGGCGACTGGGCTCGAAGCCCGAGGGCAGCTGGCCGGCGGCGCGCACCTGGGCGGGGCGGGTCTCGGGCAGCATCACGTCCATCTCGCCGGCCGGCACCGTCACCTCCAGGGTGCGGCGGTCGAGCTCGCGGACCTGCCAGGTGGGCGGCAGGCTCTCGGGCAGTTGGCGGCGCCGCACGCGAAAGGTCATCGGTGCCTCGAGGGCCAGGCTCGCACGACGATTGGCGGGTAGCCCCTCGGCAGCGAAGCGGGGGTCCTCGATGCGCCGGATCAGGGTGTGGTCCAGCACCCGCTGGCGGGTCTGCTCCACGATGGCGGCGGCGTCGAGGGGCTGACCATCGGCGTCGTGCCAGGTGTCGTCCGCCTGGGCATGGGCCAGGCGCATCATCGCCGCCAGGCCGAGCAGGGTCTGGGCCTGGTCGTCAGCGGGCAGGGCGTCGAGCACGGTGCGGCGATACGCCTGATGGCCCGAGGTTCGGCCGGCGGGGTTCACGCCGCCCATGCCCACGATCACCGGTAAATGTGACAAGCCGGGTTCCTCGTTGTGCGGTTGATGTCTGGGCTTCATTGCCGCTATTTGGGCAAGGATCATAGCACCCGGCCCGCCACGGCGTCATGCCGGGGCATGGTGCCTATCGGCCTGCGCGGGCCGGCTGCCGGCTGCTAGAATGGCGGCCTTCGTCGTCGCCCAGCGGTTCCCGTCATGCCTGAGCGCTCGCGCATCGTTACCTCCCGCCAGTCCGGCCCCCACCAGGACCTGTCGCGCCGCGTCGCCCGGGCCCTGAACCATCCGCTGCGCAAGCCACTGGCCGCGCACACCCGCGAGGCCTTCGCCGCGGCCGACGCCTGGCGGGCCGGGTGCGGCGATCAGCCGCTGATCCTGGATGCCGGCTGTGGCGTCGGCCTGTCGACGCGCCAGCTGGCCGAGCGGCACCCCGAGTGCGCGGTGATCGGCATCGACCGCAGTGCGGATCGACTGTCCCGGGACCATGGCCCCCTGCCCGACAACGCCCGGCTGGTGCGGGCGGACCTGGTGGACTTCTGGCGGCTGGCGCTGGCCGGGGGCTGGCGCCCGGTGCGTCACTACCTGCTCTATCCCAACCCCTACCCCAAGGCCGCCCACCTCAAGATGCGCTGGCAGGGCCACCCGGTGTTTCCCGCCATCCTGGCGCTGGGCGGTCGCCTGGAGCTGCGCTCCAACTGGCGCCTCTATGTCGAGGAGTTCGCCCTGGCGGTCGAGCAGGCGGCCGGCCGCCGGGCGGCGGTGGAGGGCTTCGACCCCGGCGGCGATTGCCTCACCCACTTCGAGCGCAAGTACCACCACAGTGGCCAGCCGCTGTGGCGCCTGGTGGTCGACCTGGCGCATCGCCCCGAGCTGGTGCCCGACGCCTGAAGGCTCGCCGATTCCAGGTCACCCAGTGTTTGCCTACGCTTTGTCTGAAAACTGCCTGCGCTCGCCCATCCGGCGTTAAAAATCGGATCAAAGTACTCATTTACACCGCGTAAACTCCGTCTTTTCTCCGATTTTTGCCTTGTCTGGCCATCGCTCGTCGACTTTTCAGACAAAGCTTAGCGTTGGCGGCGGTCGCGAAAGCGCTCTCCCAGGGTCTGGCGCAGCCAGCGGGCGATCGGGCCCTGGGCGGCGTCGCGACGCGAGACCGTCTCCACCTCGATGACCGGCGGACGCCCCAGGGCCTCGCCGGACAGCTCGACGAGGTCCTCCCGGAAGGGCGGGTACTGGGCGATATGCTGGGGTACCAGGGCCCAGCCGAGCCCGCGGGCGGCCAGCTCGCCCATCGAATAGAAGCTGTTGAGGCGCCAGAACTGGGCGCTGAGCGTCGCCCCGGCAGCGCCCTCGCTGCGCGAGGCGATCAGCAGCTGGCGATGGTCGGCCAGGTCGCCGGCGGTGGGGGCGGGGAGCTCGGCCAGGGGATGGGTGCGCCCCACCACCAGGGCCTGCTGCAGGTGGGCGATGCGGATGCCTTCCAGCACCGGGCCCTGGCCCTGCTGGCGCAGCAGGATGCCCAGGTCGGCGGTGCGGTCCTCCACCCAGCCGGCGATGTCACCCTGAGCGCCATACAGTAGAGTGAGCTGCAGGGCCGGGTAGTGCCGGGCCAGGGCCTCCAGCGTCTCGTCCACCGGGGGCATCTCCACCAGGGCCTCGTCGATGGCCAGCACCAGCTGGGCCTCCTCGCCCTGGGCGATGGCCCGGGCGCGGGAGTCCAGCCGCTGGCACTGGCGGACCACCGCCCGAGCCTCGTGGAGCAGGGCCTTGCCCGCCTCGGTCAGCCGGGGTAGCCGGGCGCTGCGGTCGAACAGCGAGCAACCGAGGTCGGCCTCCAGGTGGGCGATGGCGGTGCTGATCGCCGACTGGGCGCGCCCCAGGTGACGGGCCGCCGAGGAGAAGGAGCCTTGTTCGGCACAGGCGATAAGCACTTCCAGCTGGTCGAGGCTCCAGCGCATGGTCTAGACCTATCTGTTTTTCTGATGGGTTCCAACTCGCTTCCATCGCCATCCTGGCGAGAATGGGGGGCCATGTCGAGGCCGTCCCGGCCCCGGCGAGCGACCGTAGGGGAGATCCACATGCGCTCCTGGAAGGAACGGCTGAGCCATACCCTGCTCTTCGAGGCGGGCGGCCTGATCATGGTGACGCCGCTGGCGAGCTGGGTCAGCGGCCATGGGCCCGGCGAGATCGGCGTGCTGGCGCTGGGGCTCGCGACCACCGCCATGCTGTGGAACCTGGTATGGAACCGGCTCTTCGATGGCTGGGTGCCGACCCGGCGGCGCAGCCTGGTCCAGCGCCTCGCCCAGGCGCTCGGCTTCGAGCTGGGACTGCTGGTGATGACCCTGCCGGTAGTGGCCTGGTGGCTGGCCATCGATCTGGTCGAGGCCTTCTGGCTCGACCTGGGCTTCATGCTGTTCTTCCTGGCCTATGCGCTGGTGTTCAATACGCTGTTCGATCACGTGATGCGCCGTCGGCTGGCGCAGAGGGGGTGCTGATGACCTATGTGTACCTGGCCCTGGCGATCATCGCCGAGGTGGTCGCGACCTCGGCCCTCAAGGCCTCGGCGGAGTTCACCCGATTGTGGCCCAGCCTGCTGGTGGTGGCGGGCTATGCCATCGCCTTCTACCTGATGACCCTGGTGCTGCGGACCCTGCCGGTGGGCATTACCTATGCCTTCTGGGCGGGGCTCGGCATCGTGCTGGTGACCCTGGTGGGCATGGTGGTCTACGGCGAGCGGCCGGACCTGCCGGCGCTGGCGGGTATCGCCATGATCGTCGGTGGGGTGGTGGTGATCCAGGCGTTCTCCTCGGTGACGCCCCACTGAGGCGGAGTCGGTCGAATCCCCGCCGGTGGGCGGGTAGACTGCGGCCCGGGGCGCCCTGGCCCGGGCGCCGTCGACTCACGCTGCCTGGACGCCGCTCATGCCGTACCGCCTGCTCTCGCTCTGCCTGCTCCTGCTGATGCCGCTGTCGGCCCTCGGGCAGGGCTTCCCGCGCCTCTCGAGTCTCGCCGCCGACGGCTTCGCGATCGGCGCCGAGGCCCGCCTGCTGGGCAACGGCGAGCCGGGGAAGATCCTGGGCAGCCTCGAGCCGCAGCGGCTGCTGTCACCGGCCTCGGTGACCAAGGTCTACCTGGCCGCGGCGGCCCTCGACCGCCTGGGTCCCCAGCACCGCTTCACCACCCGCCTGGTCAGCACCGCCGAGCCGGATGACCAGGGCGTGCTGCATGGCGACCTGGTGCTCGAGGGCGGCGGCGACCCGGCGCTGACCACCGAGGACCTGTGGCGGCTGGTGCAGCGCCTCCACCAGGCGGGGGTGCGCGAGGTGACCGGACGCCTGGTGGTCAGCCAATGGCGCTTCGGCCCGGTGACCTGCATCACCACCGACCGCTGCGAGGGCGAGCGGCGGGTGGACAACGCCTACAGCGCCCTGCTCTCGTCGGCCGCGATCAACTACGGCAACTGGTGCGTGACCGTCGCGCCGGCGCATATCCCCGGCGACCCGGCGGAGATCACCAGCTGCGATAGCCAGTCCCGTCTGCCGCGCATCGACAACCGGGTGGCGACCCGGCCGGACGACAGCGGCACCGAGCTCACGGCGGAGCGCCTGACCGACGCCGACGGCGACGTCATGCGGGTCGGCGGCCAGATCTCCACCAATGCCCATCCTCGCGAGATCTACCGCACCAGCGCCGATCCCGCCGAGCAGGCCGCCGACACCCTGAAGGCCATGCTCGGCCAGGCCGGCATCCCGGTGCAGGGTGGCCATGCCACCAGCACCGCCCGGCCGCCGGCCTCGGCGCGGCGGCTCGCCGCGGTGGACAGCGAGCCGCTGCAGGAACTGCTGCTGCGTACCCTGAACTATTCCAACAACTTCATGGCCGACACCCTGGCCCTCGACCTCGCCGAGGTCCCCCGTCCGTCACTGTCCCAGGCGGGCGGCGCCCTCGAGGCCTTCGCCGGCACCATCCCGGGGCACGGTCCCGCCATCCTGGCGAGCGGCAGCGGCCTGACCCCGGAGAACCGGACTTCCGCGGCCGGCGTGAACGCCCTGCTGGCGCACATGTTCCGCCGCCCGTCGCTGTTCCCGAGCTTCGTGGCGGCCCTTCAGTCGCCCGGCAATGGCGTGATGCGCTTCATCCGGCGGGGCTCGGTGACCTTCCAGCACCACGTCATGCTCAAGACCGGCACCCTCAACCAGCCGGTGACGGTGCGCGCGGTGACCGGCTACTTCCGCACGCTGTCGGGTCGCTGGGGGGTGTTCACGGTGCTGGTCAACGGCACCGCCACGACCCCCTACCTGAGCTGGACGACGGTGCTCGATCGCCTGTCGCAGGACCTCGACGCGATGATCCAGGCGCACTGAGCCGCCATCCCGACCAGGCCACCCGGGGCCGCCGGGGGCCTGGCTGGTCGATCGGCCGTCGACGGCGCGCCGGCCGCCCGGCTTTGCTACCATCGCCGCTTACGCCGACGACTGATCGATGGACGCTCGCAGATGAAACCCGCACATACCGGCTGGCGCCACCTGGTGCATTCCACCCGCTACTCGCTCAAGGGCCTCAAGGCCGCCTTTCGCCACGAGGCGGCCTTCCGCCAGGAACTGGGCATCTGTGCGGTCCTGCTGCCGCTGGCCGCCTGGATCGGGAGGGAGCCGGTGGAGTGGATCCTGCTGGTCGGCAGCTGCCTGCTGGTGCTGATCGTCGAGCTGCTCAACAGCGCCATCGAGAGCGTGGTGGATCGCATCGGCCCCGACCGCCACGAGCTCTCCGGCCGGGCCAAGGACATCGGCTCGGCGGCGGTGATGCTGTCGCTGGTCATCCTCGGGCTCACCTGGGGCCTGCTGGCCTGGCAGCGCTTCCTGATCTGAGCCTCGTGCCAGGCGCCTAGTGCCAGGCGCCCCGGCTTGGGTATGCTGAGGGTATTCATCAACCGGATGCGAGACGCCCATGGCCCTGCCCGACGACTTCCTGCCGCTGGATGCCATTCCCGAGCCGCTGGTGGCGCCGCTGCGACACGCCTGGGAGCGCCTCGAGGCGTCCCTCGCCCAGGCCGACAACCTGGCAGCGATGCAGGACCAGGAAGGTCCCGGCGAGACCTGGTCGGCGCTCTCGGCGAGGCGCCGCGAGCAGCTGGCGCGGGTGCTCGCCGTCTCCGACTTCGCCGGCGAGACGCTGATCCGTCACCCCGACTGGCTGGTCCACCTGGACGCCGCCGGCGAACTCGAGGCCGCGCCGGCCGCGGAGGCCCTGCGCGAGAGCCTCGCCGAGCGCCTGGAGGCCGCCGAGGACGAGGCGGCCATGCAGGCCGCCATCCGCCGCTTTCGCCGGGCGCGCATGCTGGGCATCGTGTGGCGCGACCTGACGCGTCCGCCGGGCATCGACATGTGGGCCACGGCGGCGGCAGTCACCCAGCTCGCGGAGGCCTGCCTGGAGCTCGCCCTGGGCTGGCTCGAGGCTCACCTCGCGCCCCGCTGGGGCCGCCCCGCGGCCCGCGCCGACGGCAGCGAGCAGCGCCTGGTGGTGCTCGGCATGGGCAAGCTCGGGGCCGGCGAGCTGAATCTCTCCTCCGACATCGACCTGATCTTCGCCTTCCCCGAGAAGGGCGACACCGAGGGCGGGCGCAAGTCCTTGGAGCACCAGGAGTACTTCACCAAGCTCGGCCAGAAGCTGATTTCCGCGCTGGACGCGGTGACCGCCGACGGCTTCGCCTTCCGCGTCGACATGCGCCTGCGCCCGCTGGGCGACGGCGGGCCGCTGGTTGGCAGCTTCGCCTCGCTGGCCGGCTACTACCAGGATCAGGGGCGCGAGTGGGAGCGCTACGCGATGCTCAAGGCGCGGCCGGTGGCCGGCGACCTGGGGGCCGGCGCCGAGCTGCTGGCGAGCCTGCGCCCCTTCGTCTACCGCAAGTACCTCGACTTCGGCGCCATCGAGTCGCTGCGCGAGCTCAAGGCGATGATCAACCGCGAGGTGCGCCGTCGCGGCATGCAGAGCAACATCAAGCTCGGCCCGGGCGGCATCCGCGAGGTGGAGTTCGTCGTCCAGGCCTTCCAGCTGATCCGCGGCGGGCGCGATACCGAGCTGCAGGTGACCTCCCTGAGCACCGCCCTGGAGCGCCTGCCGGCGCTGGGGCTGCTGCCCGAGGAGGTGGTCGACGAGCTGACCCCCGACTACGTCCTGCTGCGTGACATCGAGCATATCCTCCAGGCCCTGGAGGACCGCCAGACCCAGAGCCTGCCGGTCGAGGAGCTGGATCGCGAGCGGGTTGCCCTGGCCCTGGACATGGAGGACTGGCCCGCGGTGATGGCGCGGCTCGACGAGGTCCGTGCCCGGGTCCGGCGCCACTTCGACGCGGTAATCGCCGAGCCCGAGGAGGAGGCCGAGGAGGCGGCCGCGGCCGCCGAGGCGGGGGAGGTCGACCTGGACGAGTGGCGGGCCCTGTGGCGCGACGAGCTCCCCGAGGTGGAGGCCGAGTCGCGGCTGGAGGAGGCCGGTTTTGGCGATGCCGCGGCCGGCCGACGTCGGCTGCGGGCCCTGCGCCACTCCCGGCAGGTGCAGACGATGCAGCGCATCGGCTTCGAGCGGCTCGAGGCGCTGATGCCGCTGCTGCTCGATGCCGCGGCCGCCAGCGAGGCGCCGGACACCGCCCTGGAGCGGGTCCTGCCGCTGGTCGAGGCCGTGCTGCGACGTACCGCCTACCTGGCCCTGCTGCGCGAGAACCCCGATGCGCTGGAGCACCTGATGCGGCTGTGCAGCGCCAGTCCGTGGATCGCCGAGCAGCTGGCCCGCCATCCCATCCTGCTCGACGAGCTGCTGACCCCGGATACCCTCTACACGCCGGCGGACAAGACGCGGCTCGCCGACGAGCTGCGCCAGGCCCTGGGGCGGATCCCCGAGGACGACGAGGAGGCCCAGCTCGAGGCGCTGCGGGTCTTCAAGCATGCCCAGGTGCTGCACGTGGCCGCCTCGGATATCGCCGGCACCCGCCATCTGATGAAGGTCAGCGACTACCTGACCCATATCGCCGAGGTGATCCTCGAGACGGTGCTGGCCATGGCCTGGAAGCACCTCACCCGCAAGCATGGCCTCCCCGAGCGGCGCGACGGCGGGCGCTGCGGCCAGGCGCCGGAGTTCCTGATCGTCGGCTACGGCAAGCTCGGCGGCATCGAGCTGGGCTACGGCTCCGACCTGGACCTGGTGTTCCTCCACGACGGCGCGGGACAGGGCAGCACCGACGGGGCGCGGCCCATCGACAACGCGGTCTTCTTCACCCGGCTCGGCCAGCGCATCATCCACCTGCTCACCGCCGTGACCCCCGCGGGCAGCCTCTACGAGGTCGACATGCGCCTGCGCCCGTCCGGCAACGCCGGCCTGCTGGTCTCGACCCTCGAGGCCTTCGCCGACTACCAGCGCCGCGAGGCCTGGACCTGGGAGCACCAGGCGCTGGTGCGGGCCCGGGTGGTGGCGGGCCACGAGGCGCTGGCGGAGCGCTTCACGGCCGTGCGGCGCGAGATCCTCGGCCGCCAGCGCGACCTCGGGGCGCTGCGCGAGGAGGTGGTGGCGATGCGCCACAAGATGCGCGACCACCTGGCCGGCAACGGCGAGGGCGACGACTTCGACCTCAAGCATGACCCCGGCGGCATGGTCGACATCGAGTTCCTGTGCCAGTTCGCGGTGCTCTCCATGGGGCACGAGACCCCGGAACTGCTGACCTACAGCGACAACATGCGCATCCTCGAGACCCTCGAGACCCTCGAGACCCTCGAGGCCAGCGGGCGACTGCCGGCCGACGACTGCCGCCGGCTGCGCGAGGCCTACCTGGCCTGCCGCACCGCGGCCCACCGCTCGGCCCTGACCCGCGACCCCGCACGCGGCCGCAACGACGACTTCCGGGCCCATCGGCAGGCGGTGATCGAGGTCTGGGAACGGCTGCTCGAGCCCCGCAACGATCGAGGAAACACCACACCATGAACAAGGTTCTGATCCTGCACGGCCCCAACCTCAACCTGCTGGGCACCCGCCAGCCGGAGATCTACGGTCGCGAGACCCTGGAGGACATCGACAACGACCTGCGCAAGCAGGCCCTTGTGGGCGGCTGGGAGATCCACTGCCGGCAGAGCAATCACGAGGGCGAGCTGATCGACGCCATTCACGCCGCCCGGCTGGATGGCACCGCGGCAATCATCATCAATCCCGCCGCCTACACCCACACCTCGGTGGCGATCCTCGACGCCCTCAACGCCTTCGACGGCCGGGTCATCGAGGTCCACCTCTCCAACGTCCACAAGCGCGAGGCCTTCCGTCACCACTCCTACGTCTCGCTGCGCGCCGACGGTGTCATCGCCGGCCTCGGCAGCCAGGGCTACCGTGCCGCCCTGGAGGCGGTGATGACCGGCGCCTGAGGTCTCGGCGTCGCTCAGGGCGTCACGAAGACGCCGGCGTGATGGATCAGCCACAGTACCAGGCCGATGGTCAGGAACGCGGCCAGGGTACCGACCATCAGGGTCGCAGCGGTGATGTCACCCAACCCGAAGCGCTGCCCGAACAGCGGGTAGACGCTGTTCATCGGCGCGCAGGCGAACAGCAGCGCGCCGCTGAGCAGCTGGGGGGCGAGCTGTGGCATCGGCAGCAAGCCGCCGAGCACCGCCAGGGGGTCCAGCACCAGCTTGCCGAGGGCGATCTGGCCCATGTCCCGCATCATGCCCCTCGGGCGCAATCCCTATAGTGAGCCGCCGATCACGAACAGCGCGGCGGGGCCTCCTTGCCGTTGCGCTCTAGCTGTGATCTCTCGGTAGGTTGTTCATCCGGAACCTACCCGGACAATTGGAGGTGCGACCCAAA
>NZ_JAUFPQ010000039.1 GCF_030409305.1 Halomonas maura | reverse complement strand
ATCACGAGTGCGAATGCTGACATGAGTAACGACAAGGGGAGTGAAAAACTCCCCCGCCGGAAGACCAAGGGTTTCTGTTCGACGCTAATCGGAGCAGAGTGAGTCGGCCCCTAAGGTGAGGCTGAAAAGCGTAGCCGATGGGAAACGGGTCAATATTCCCGTACCTCACAGTATTGCGATGGGGGGACGAAGAAGGCTAGGTGAGCCAGGCGTTGGTTGTCCTGGTGAAAGTCAGTAGGCTGGGGGTTTAGGCAAATCCGGACCCCTAAGGCCGAGAGACGAGACGAACAGACTACGGTCTGGAAGTCATCGATGCCACGCTTCCAGGAAAAGCCTCTAAGCTTCAGATACTGTGGGACCGTACCCCAAACCGACACAGGTGGTCAGGTAGAGAATACCAAGGCGCTTGAGAGAACTCGGGTGAAGGAACTAGGCAAAATGGTGCCGTAACTTCGGGAGAAGGCACGCCGCATTAGGGTGAAGGTCCTCGCGACTGGAGCCTGACGCGGTCGAAGATACCAGGTGGCTGCAACTGTTTATTAAAAACACAGTACTCTGCAAACGCGTAAGCGGACGTATAGGGTATGACGCCTGCCCGGTGCCGGAAGGTTAATTGATGGTGTTAGCTCACGCGAAGCTCCTGATCGAAGCCCCGGTAAACGGCGGCCGTAACTATAACGGTCCTAAGGTAGCGAAATTCCTTGTCGGGTAAGTTCCGACCTGCACGAATGGCGTAATGATGGCCACGCTGTCTCCACCCGAGACTCAGTGAAATTGAAATCGCAGTGAAGATGCTGTGTACCCGCGGCTAGACGGAAAGACCCCGTGAACCTTTACTACAGCTTCACACTGGACGCTGATGTTGCTTGTGTAGGATAGCTGGGAGGCTTGGAAACCCGGACGCCAGTTCGGGTGGAGCCAACCTTGAAATACCAGCCTGGCATCATTGGCGTTCTAACTCAGGTCCGTGATCCGGATCGAGGACCGTGTGTGGTGGGTAGTTTGACTGGGGCGGTCTCCTCCCAAAGCGTAACGGAGGAGCACGAAGGTACCCTCAGCACGGTTGGAAATCGTGCAATGAGTGCAAGAGCATAAGGGTGCTTAACTGCGAGACAGACACGTCGAGCAGGTACGAAAGTAGGTTCTAGTGATCCGGTGGTTCTGTATGGAAGGGCCATCGCTCAACGGATAAAAGGTACTCCGGGGATAACAGGCTGATACCGCCCAAGAGTTCACATCGACGGCGGTGTTTGGCACCTCGATGTCGGCTCATCACATCCTGGGGCTGAAGTCGGTCCCAAGGGTATGGCTGTTCGCCATTTAAAGTGGTACGCGAGCTGGGTTTAGAACGTCGTGAGACAGTTCGGTCCCTATCTGCCGTGGGCGTTGGAGATTTGAGAAGCGCTGC
>NZ_JAUFPQ010000038.1 GCF_030409305.1 Halomonas maura | reverse complement strand
CAGCGGCCAACGCATCAAGGACGTCGTCAACATCGGCATCGGCGGCTCCGACCTCGGCCCCAACATGGCCTGCCGGGCGCTGCTCAAGTACCGCCATCCCGAGCTCAACTTCCACTTCGTCTCCAACGTCGACGGCACCCATATCCAGAAGGTGCTGTCGCGCCTCGACCCGGCCACCACCCTGTTCATCGTCTCCACCAAGACCTTCTCCACCCAGGAGACGCTGCTCAACGCCAAGACCGCGCGGCGCTGGTTCCTGGAACAGGCCGGCGAGGACGCCGACGTCGGCGCCCACTTCGTCGCCGCCTCCACCAACCGCCAGGCGGCCATGGAATTCGGCATCCGCGAGGAGAACGTCTTCGAGTTCTGGGCCTGGGTCGGCGGGCGCTACTCCATGTGGTCGTCCATCGGCCTGCCCATCGCCCTGGCCATCGGCTTCGACGGCTTCATGGAGATGCTCGAGGGCGCCTACGCCATGGACCAGCACTTCCTGACCGCGCCCAACGCCGCCAACATGCCGGTGCTGATGGCGCTGATCGGCATCTGGTACATCAACTTCCAGGGCGCCGAGACCCAGGCCATCGTGCCCTACGACCAGGCCCTGCATCAGCTGCCGGCCTTCCTCCAGCAGCTCGACATGGAGTCCAACGGCAAGTCGGTGGATATCTTCGGCCGCCCGGTGGACTACAAGACCGGGCCGATCGTCTGGGGCCAGACCGGCTCCAACGGCCAGCACGCCTTCTTCCAGCTGCTCCACCAGGGCACCCGCTACGTGCCCATCGACTTCATCGCCTCGCTCAAGCCCGAGCCCGGCGTCGAGGATCACCACTTCGCCCTGCTCACCAACATGCTGGCCCAGGCCAACGCCTTCATGGAGGGCAGCCAGGGCGGCAGCGACCTCGAC
>NZ_JAUFPQ010000037.1 GCF_030409305.1 Halomonas maura | reverse complement strand
TTCCTGCCGCCGTCTGATAGAGCCACCCAATGAAGCAGATCTCGTTTGCCCAGGCTGAGCACCAGAACAAGAAGAAGGTTACCCGCCGAGAGCGGTTCCTGGTCCAGATGAATGCCCTGGTTCCTTGGCAACGGCTGATCGACGCGCTGTCGCCGTCCTACTTCCCCAACGCGGCGGGTAAGCGGGGCCGGCCGCCCATTGGCCTGGAGCAGCGCATGCTGCGGATCTACTTCCTCCAACAGTGGTATGCGCTTGCCGACGAGGCGCTGGAAGATGCCATCTATGACAGCCAGGCCATGCGCGATTTCATCGGTATCGACCTGGCCATCGAGAGCGTGCCGGACGCCACCACACTGCTGCGTTTCCGACATCTGCTGGAGAAGCATGCGCTGACCCAGCGGATCTTCGAGGAGATCAACGCCAGCTTGGCCGAGCAGGGACTGTTCATGCGCGAGGGCACCATCGTCGATGCCACCATCGTGGCGGCCGCGCCCTCCACCAAGAACCAGGCCAAGCAACGCGACCCGGAGATGAAGCAGACCAAGAAGGGCAACCAGTGGTTTTTCGGCATGAAGGCCCATATCGGCGTCGATGCTGTCACCGGCCTGACCCACAGTGTCGCTGCCACCTCGGCAAATGTGGCCGATGTCAC
>NZ_JAUFPQ010000036.1 GCF_030409305.1 Halomonas maura | reverse complement strand
CTCAAATGAATTGACGGGGGCCCGCACAAGCGGTGGAGCATGTGGTTTAATTCGATGCAACGCGAAGAACCTTACCTACCCTTGACATCGTGCGAACTTTCCAGAGATGGATTGGTGCCTTCGGGAACGCACAGACAGGTGCTGCATGGCTGTCGTCAGCTCGTGTTGTGAAATGTTGGGTTAAGTCCCGTAACGAGCGCAACCCTTGTCCCTATTTGCCAGCGATTCGGTCGGGAACTCTAGGGAGACTGCCGGTGACAAACCGGAGGAAGGTGGGGACGACGTCAAGTCATCATGGCCCTTACGGGTAGGGCTACACACGTGCTACAATGGTCGGTACAATGGGTTGCAAAGCCGCGAGGTGGAGCTAATCCCATAAAGCCGGTCTCAGTCCGGATCGGAGTCTGCAACTCGACTCCGTGAAGTCGGAATCGCTAGTAATCGTGAATCAGAATGTCACGGTGAATACGTTCCCGGGCCTTGTACACACCGCCCGTCACACCATGGGAGTGGACTGCACCAGAAGTGGTTAGCCTAACTTCGGAGGGCGATCACCACGGTGTGGTTCATGACTGGGGTGAAGTCGTAACAAGGTAGCCGTAGGGGAACCTGCGGCTGGATCACCTCCTT
>NZ_JAUFPQ010000035.1 GCF_030409305.1 Halomonas maura | reverse complement strand
ATACGTCTCAAGCGTATCCGGCAATTGTCGTGTTGTCATCGCGGATCCAGACCCCTTGGGGTTATATGGTCAAGCGATGAAGCGCATACGGTGGATGCCTAGGCAGCCAGAGGCGATGAAGGACGTGGAAGCCTGCGATAAGGTTCGGCGAGGTGGCAAACAACCTGTGACCCGGACATTTCCGAATGGGGAAACCCACCCAGGGTAACCTGGGTATCCCACACTGAATCCATAGGTGTGGGAGGCGAACCGGGGGAACTGAAACATCTAAGTACCCCGAGGAAAAGAAATCAACCGAGATTCCCCCAGTAGCGGCGAGCGAACGGGGACCAGCCCTTAAGCATGTGACTGGTTAGGCGAACGAGCTGGGAAGCTCGACGATACAGGGTGATAGTCCCGTAGCCGAAAGCCTGATCATGTGAAATCGAGTAGGTCGGGGCACGTGAAACCTTGACTGAAGACGGGGGGACCATCCTCCAAGGCTAAATACTCCTGGCTGACCGATAGTGAACCAGTACCGTGAGGGAAAGGCGAAAAGAACCCCGGAGAGGGGAGTGAAATAGATCCTGAAACCGTATGCGTACAAGCAGTGGGAGCCCCTTCGTGGGGTGACCGCGTACCTTTTGTATAATGGGTCAGCGACTTATTTTCAGTGGCGAGCTTAACCGTATAGGGGAGGCGTAGGGAAACCGAGTCTTAACTGGGCGACCAGTCGCTGGAAATAGACCCGAAACCGGGCGATCTATCCATGAGCAGGTTGAAGGTTGAGTAACATCAACTGGAGGACCGAACCAGGATCTGTTGAAAAAGATTTGGATGACTTGTGGATCGGAGTGAAAGGCTAATCAAGCCCGGAGATAGCTGGTTCTCCTCGAAAGCTATTTAGGTAGCGCCTCACGTATCACCGCCGGGGGTAGAGCACTGTTTCGGCTAGGGGGTCATCCCGACTTACCAACCCGAGGCAAACTCCGAATACCGGTGAGTGCAGCGTGGGAGACACACAGCGGGTGCTAACGTCCGTTGTGAAAAGGGAAACAACCCAGACCGTCAGCTAAGGTCCCGAAATCCTGGTTAAGTGGGAAACGATGTGGGAAGGCTCAGACAGCTAGGAGGTTGGCTTAGAAGCAGCCATCCTTTAAAGAAAGCGTAATAGCTCACTAGTCGAG
>NZ_JAUFPQ010000034.1 GCF_030409305.1 Halomonas maura | reverse complement strand
CTGCTCCCCGTCCTGGAACTTGACGTTGCTGACGACCAGCTCCAACTTCTGGAAGTGCTTGATCCGCCTCCAGCGTTTCTGGGCGGACTGGAGCAGTTTGAAGACCATCGCCAGGGTTGTGTCCCGGGAGCCGCAGTTCCGGCTGCGCTTCGTCCTCAGGCGGACTGTGGCGAAGGTCGACTCGATCGGGTTGGTGGTGCGGATGTGCACCCAATGCTCTGCCGGGAAGTCGTAGAACGCCAGCAGTTCGTCCCGATCCTTGGCCAGGCAGTCCATCGCCTGGGGGTACTTGGCGCCGAAGCGCTTCAGTGTGCGGTCGAAGGCTCGATGGGCTGCCTCGCGCGTCTCAGCCATCCAGATCTCGTGAAGGTCGGCCTTGACCTTGGGCTGCACCGACTTGGGCAGCTTGTTCAGCACGTTGGCGGTCTTGTGAACCCAGCAACGCTGGTGTGCCGTGGTCGGGTAGACCTTGCTCAGCGCCTTCCAGAAACCCAGCGCGCCGTCGCCGACTGCCAGTCTGGGCGCCTCTGTCAGACCTCGCTCTCGCAGGCCCGTGAGCAGCTCTTTCCAGCTGGCCTCCGACTCTCGATGGCCATCCTCGACGGCGACCAGTTCCTTGCGGCCATGTTCGGTGACGCCAACGATCACCAGCAGACACAGGCGATCATCCAATCGCACATTGCTGTAGATGCCATCGGCCCACCAGTACACATAGCGGCGGTCCGCCAAGTCCCGCTGACACCAGCCCTTGTGCTCGTCGAGCCACTGGGCCTTCAGTCGCGAGACCGTGTTGGCTGACAGGCCCTTCGCCTGGTCACCCAGCAGGGCCGACAGGGCCTCCTGATAGTCGCCGGTAGAGACGCCCTTGAGATAGAGCCAGGGAATCAGCTCCTCGACGCTGCGGGCCCGTTTCAGGTAGGGCGGCAACAGAGTGCTGTTGAAGCAGGCCTGGCCGCCACTCCGGTCCCGCACCTTGGGCACCTTGACGGTGACGTCACCGATGCCGGTCTGCACGGTGCGCTCCGGCAGATAGCCGTTGCGTACCACCGCCTGCCGACCGTCCTCCAGGGTCGTGTCGGCATACTGGGCCAGGAAGGTGGCCAGCTCGGCCTCCACGGCCTTGGCGATCAAGTCTCGTGCCCCTTGGCGCAACAACTCGTGCAACGGGTCGGCAGTCTCGGGTTCTGGCTGTGACAGGGCTCGGAGGGTAGAATTGGTCATGGCGTATCCGCTCTTGTTGATTGAGATCTTGGTCGTGA
>NZ_JAUFPQ010000033.1 GCF_030409305.1 Halomonas maura | reverse complement strand
TTATCGGCCTCCGGTCAGCCGGCTAGGGATTTCGATGAACAACCTGGTGGATTTACACAGCTAGGGCCACCTCATCGGCATGCCAGGCCGCAGTCGCTCCTGCGGATTAGCCAGCAGGGCACGGTCTGGCACGCTGCGGCTGACCGGGGCGAATCGCGTGCCGATCCGGCGGTGCGCTCTTGGGCGGCTAGCGGCAGGGCGTAGGTCAGAACCAGGAGCAACAGCGTCAGACCCTGCCGCCAGCGGGCGGGAAGCCGGGTCGATCTCGAGGTCATGTGATCTCGCAAGGTCCAGCGTATCGATGAGAGACCGGGCGTCCCGCCCGGCCATTCCCTGCCAGCGAGCCCTTGGACTCAGGCTTGCCGGCTTGGTTGCAGGCCAGTCTACCACCCGTCTGCCCCAGGCCCAGCCGGAGATGTCATCCCTGGCTGCAAGATAATCCTATACCCCCTGCAAGATCCTCCAAGCGTAACTGGATTGTAACCGCGATGCTCAAGACCGTGGACCGGCGGTAGGCGATGCCGAGTCGACAACAGCATGACGAGTCTGATCAGACACAACAGGAGATTTGATCATGAGCAAGTTGATGAAGGGTATCGAGCGCTTCTGGAAGGACGAGGAAGGTACAGAGGTGGTGGAGTGGGCCCTGGTCGGGGGCCTGATAGTGGCCGTGGGGGCCGCTCTCTTTGTCACCATCGGGGGGCATGTCAGTACGGCGCTCGGTTATCTGAGTGAACAGACGGGAGTAGCTGCCGACAATGTTGGCGCTGCTGCTGGTACTGGTGACACTGGTACTGGTGGTTAAGTCTCGAAATATCAGTAGTCACTTTTGTGATGTTTTTGGCGCCGGTCCACCGGCGCCCCTATTGCTCTCGATGTCGGGGTAATAATCATGCCGTTGGAATCTCCATGGCTAATGTCTGCCCTGTTGCTGCTGGTCGGGGTGGCGATGATCTGGGATATCCGTCAGCGACGCATACCTAACCGCTTTGTTGTGGTCGGAGCCGCCCTGGGAATCCTCTGCCAATTTCTGGCGCAGGGCCCCGGCGGTGTCCCGGCGGCCTTTCTCGGGCTGCTGGCGGGCATGGCGATCCTGATGCCCGGCTACCTGTTGGGCTTTACCGGGGCGGGCGACGTCAAGCTTATGGGGGCTGTTGGTAGTTTCGTTGGGCCTGTCTCGGCGTTGGCGGTCGGTTGTTTTAGCCTGCTGGCGGGCGGCCTGGTGGCTCTATGCATCGCTTGCTTATCTGCGCGTTCGGCCTCTCCCTGGCAACGCTATGGACTGATGGCCAGGACGCTCGTAACTACCGGTCGACCCATCTATATCGCTCCGCGTGATGGCGAAGCGATGGGGCAGCGTTTCCCCTTCGGCATTGCCATTTTCCTCGGCACATCGGCCTGGCTTGGCTGGCAATGGGTGCACTAGGCGGCGTGCCCATCGCCAGGCGAGTCTTTCCCTAGAGACGTGGATTACAGGAGTCGAACCATGCAGTCGGACATCGTGTCACCCGCTCACCATCAGACGGCCCCGGCAGCATCGGCCCCTCGGCCCTCCAGCGTGGCGGAGACAGGGCTGCCATTGCTCTATCTGGCCGACCTGCTCTCCAAGCAGCTCGTCGAGCGGGGGGCGCAGGATCTCCATGAGCTGAGCCGCGGCAGCGCCCTGAGCGGCAGCGTGGTGGAGGAGATCTGCCACTTCCTGCGCCAGGATGCGCGTGCCGAGGTGCGTGGCCAGGCGCGTTCCGGCGCCCTGGTGATCGGCCTGACCGACCGGGGGCGTGTCGCGGCCCTGGAGGCCTTGAGTCGGGATGGCTATTCGGGCATGGCGCCCGTCCCTCTAGACGACTACTGCCGCCATGTGAAGGCCCAGGCGCTGAGCAAGGTGGGACTGGATCGCGACACGGTGATAGAGGCCTTCGACGATACCGTCATCGATCCGGCATTGCTCGACCAGCTCGGTCCCGGGCTGCATTCGGGGCGGGCCATGTTCATCCATGGTGAGGCGGGCACCGGCAAGAGCTATATCGCCCGGCGTCTGATGCGGCTCCTGCCCGGAGAGGTGCTGATACCCCATGCCATCCTTGTCGGCGGCAAGGCCGTTCGCTGCTTCGATGCGGCGGTCCACAGTTCGGTGGCGGATGACCGGGGCGAGGTGTCCTCTCTCTATCTGGGGGAGGGCCACGATCCCCGCTACGTGCGCTGCCTGCGTCCTTGTGTGGTCACCGGTGGTGAGTTGACCATGGGGCGACTCGAGGTGCAGTACGATGCGGCGACCCGCATCCACCAGGCGCCGGTCCAGTTGCTTGCCAACAACGGCATGCTGGTGATCGATGACCTGGGCCGCCAGCGGATGACCACGACCGAGCTCTTCAATCGCTGGATTGTGCCGCTGGAGGAGCGCCGCGACTTCCTGTCGCTGAGCAACGGCCACCATTTCAGCGTGCCGTTCGATGTGGCCCTGGTTTTCTCCACCAACCTCGACCCGCTGGCCCTGGCCGATGCCGCCTTCCTGCGTCGCATCGGCTACAAGATTCGTTTTGCACCCCTGGAGCGCCAAGCTTACCGGTCGATCTGGCAACAGCAGTGCCGAGACCTCGACCTGGCCTATGCACCTGAGTTGGCCGACTTCGTGATCGATGAGCTGCATGTCCGTCGTGGGGTGCCGCTGCTGGCCTGTCATCCCCGCGACCTTCTCGGCCTGGCCAGGGATCGTCTCGAGTACTGGGGCGGCGAGGCGTTGGATCGCGACACCCTGTCCTGGGCGTGGCGCACCTATTTCGGAGACTTTGTCGACGATGAAGCCTCCAGCAACGGGAGGAGAGTCTCATGAAACGCAAAGGTATCGTCGCCATGTTCCTGGCGTCGCTGGTCATGGCCGCCGGTGCGGCCCTGGTCGCCATGAACTGGATGCAACAACAAGGTGGAGATGGGGATGACGTGGCCAAGGTTAGCCAGGTCGTGGTGGCAACCGTGGAGATTCCCTTCGGCTCGCGGGTGCAGGCCTCCGACCTCAAGTTGATGCCCATGCCGCCCGAATCGGTGCCCGAGGGTAGCTTCTCGGATATCGAGAGCGTGGTGGGGCGTGTCAATACCCAGGTGCTCTACGCCGGGGAGATCCTCCACGAGGGGCGGGTCGTCGAGCACATGGAGGGCAGCGCACTCGCGGCGGTGCTCGAGCAAGGCAAGCGCGCGATGAGCGTGCGCGTCGACGACGTGGTCGGGGTGGCCGGCTTCCTGCTGCCTGGCAACCGGGTGGATGTGGTCGCCACCCAGCGCAACGGCGGTAGCCGTTCCAACGTGGTATCGAAGACCGTGCTGCAAAACCTCAAGGTGCTGGCGGTGGATCAGATCGCCTCCCAGGACCGCGACGACCCGGTGATCGTGCGGGCCGTGACCCTGGAGGTGACGCCCGACGAGGCCGAGACCCTGGTCGAGGCCACCCAGGAAGGCAAGGTGCAGCTGACCCTGCGCAATCCCATGGACAAGGAGGACGACATCTCGGACCTGATGGCGGCGCAGCGCTCGGTGCTCAATCTTCCCGAGCCGGTGGAGAAGCCGGAACCGGCGCCGCGTCCGGTCGCGCGCCGGGCACCCATTCAGCACCAGGTCAGTGTCCTGCGGGGCACCCAGATGAGTACGGTGAGCGTCAAGAACTAGAGATCGCCTATCACTAATACAAAAGGGCTACTTTCAAAATGAGAGGTCCTTATTAGCAAGGGGCGCAGGGGAGAAGTGTCATGACAAGGCAAAACATTGCACTCAAGTGGTTGATGGTGGCAGGGCTAAGCCTGCTGATGGTGGGAAGTGCAACGAGTCTGCTTGCCCAGGAGGCGTCGACTCGGGAGGGGACTCGCCGTATGGCGATTCCCCTGGAAGGGCGAGCGGAATCCGTGGCAGTCGAGCTCAACAAGGCACAGGTGCTGGCCTTCCCGAGGCCGGTACGGGTGGTCTCGGTGGGCAATCCCGAGGTGGCCGACATCGTGGTGATGGGCTCCCGCCAGCTCTACGTGCTGGGCAAGTCGACGGGCACGACCAATGTCGTGCTGTGGGACCGGCAGGAGGGGGTCGAGGGGGCGTTGAACGTGACCGTGACCCACGACCTCGGCACCCTCAAGAGCAACTTTCATGCCCTGCTGCCCGGCGAGAACATCCAGGTGCGCTCGGCCCAGGACACCATCGTGCTGAGTGGCGAGGTCTCGAGCGCCGAGCGGCTGGAGACGGCGATGCGCCTGGCATCGCGCTATGCCGGTAGCGAGGATGGCGTGCTCAACCTGATGCAGGTGGGGGGCGCCAACCAGGTGATGCTCGATGTGCGGGTGGCCGAGGTCTCGCGCTCGCTGGTCAAGCGCCTGGAGGCCAACTTCAACGTCTTCAATGTGGGGTCCTCTGCGCTGCGTGTCGGTGCGGTCAGCGGCGGCGCCAGCTTCCCGGATGCCGTCTTCGAGGGTGCGGACGGCCTCGGCGGCCGACTGCCGGTGTTCGGCGGTGGCACACCCGTCGGACCGGTAGTCTCCGAGTTCTCGCCGGCGACCGCCAGCATCGAGGATACCGGCATCTTCGCCAGCTACCAGCGCAGCGACTACCTGCTCAACCTGGTGCTGGATGCGGCCAGTCGTGAGGGCATCGCCAAGATCCTCGCCGAACCCAACCTGACTACCCTGACCGGCCAGCAGGCACAGTTCCTCGCCGGCGGGGAGTTCCCGATCCCCGTGCCCCAGGGGGATGGCCAGGTCACCATCGATTACAAGGAGTTCGGGGTGGGGCTGCGCTTCCTTCCCGTGGTGCTGGATTCCGGGGCCATCAACCTGCAGGTGGATGTCTCGGTCTCGGACCTGGTGCCGGCCAATAGCCTGAGGATCGGGGTGGGAGACGAGTCGAGCTCGCAGTTCTTCGTCCCGGCCCTGGTCCAGCGCAGTGCCAGCTCGACGCTCGAACTCGCCTCGGGCCAGACCATCGCCATCGCCGGCATGCTCAACGAGAGTCTGCGGGAGAACGTCTCCAAGCTGCCGGGACTGGGGGAGCTGCCGGTACTGGGGGCACTGTTCCGTAGCCAGGAGTTCATCAAGGAACAGACCGAGCTGGTGATCTTCGTCACCCCAAGGCTGGCACGCTCCTTCGAGCCTGAGCAGGCGCGCCTGCCCACCGGCTCCTTCGTGCCCCCTACCGATGCGGACTTCTATCTGCTGGGCAGCTTCAAGCCCGTCCTTGTGGAGGGCGAGCGCCGCAGGCCGCCGTCCGACCTCGAGCTCGAAATGATGTCCGGCCGCTCCGAGGGCGGCACCGAGGGCCGCTTCGGTCACGACCTGTGAACTGCCTGCTGGGAGAAAGTGCCATGTCTCGTATCGCAATCGCATCATCGGCCCGTCGTTCGCTCATGGGGTGGCTGTTGGCCGCAAGCAGTGTCCTGGTGCTGGCCGGCTGCATGGCCCCACGGCCGGGCGCCGACCTGCCGGCCTTCGGCGACAGTGTGCGCCACACCAAGGCGATCCAGACCTATCAACCCGGCGACCCCGTGCCCTCCCTGGGTGGCGCCAAGGCCGCCGAGGCCATTCGGGGCTATCGAACCCCGGCGGGGGGGGCACAACAGTATTCGCCAATGAACACGACGACCTCCGTGTCGCTGCCCTGAAGGACGGGGTTCGCCGCTCCGGCGGTCCAGATCACGAGATCAAGGTCTAGCCGGCGACTCGACAAGACGGTGATGACACGCAGAGGCAAGGGGGAAGCATGTACACAAGGCTGGACATACTGTTGGCAGGACGGGTCAGGGAGGACTTGGAAGCCCTGGAGACACTGCTCCACAGCCACGGCGACATCCATGTCCGTTCACGGCTGATGGTCAACGGCAACGTCGATCCACTTCAGACTTCCCAGGGCGGCAAGGACACCTCACCAGACGCCTTGATCCTGCTGGTGGGCGAAAGGTGGGAGGCGGAACTCCAGGCGCTCTGCGAGCGACCGGCGACGGAGCGCCCCCCCCTGCTGGTGGTGGGGCCAAGGGACAACGTCGAGCTGATCCGGCTAGCCATGCGTGCGGGTGCCAGGGACTATTTCTCGCCGCCGGTGGATGACGGCGAGATCACCTGCTTCATCAGGCAGCTGTCCCGGGATCGAAGCGAGCGCGCGCCCAGCGAATCGGCCCGCTTGACCGCGGTGATCAATGCCAAGGGGGGATCGGGAGCCAGTCTAGTGGCGGCCAACCTCGCCCATCGGCTGGCCGTGAGTGGTGGCAAGACATTGCTGCTGGACATGGACGTGCAGTTCGGTTCGATGCCGATGTATTTCAATCTCAGTCCCGAGCACGGCCTGATAAAAGCGCTCGAGGTCGTCGAGTCCCTCGATGGCCTGGCGCTGGAGGCCTATGTCCAGCGTCATCGCAGCGGCCTGGAACTGTTGGCATCGTCCCCCGATGACCGCATCGGCCTCGGCGAGGTACCCGAGGCCAGGGTGGAGCAGCTCCTGCAGGTCCTGTGTCAGGGTCATGACGACGTGGTGGTCGATCTGCCGCGCTGGATCGGCGGCACGACCGCCTCGGTACTGGAGCGTGCCGACCACATCCTGCTGGTGATGCAGCAGAGCGTGGCTCATCTGCATGATGCCCAGCGCCTGCGCGACATCCTGGTGCATGAACTCAGGGTGCCGGCGTCGCGGCTCCACCTGGTGATCAACCGCTTCGACAAGCGCAGCGACGTGAGCCTGGACGCGATTACCGACGTCCTGCCCGGGGTGATGCTATATACGCTGCCCAACGACTTCCGGCTGGCAACCCAGGGCATCAACGTGGGAACCCCGTTGATCGAGCTTGCCCCTAAGGCCGCGCTGACCCGTCGGCTCCACAGGCTGGCCGATGCCCTCGACGAGCCTGCACCCGATGCAGGTGGCCCTGCGCGCAAGTGGTCATTGCGGCTGTGGCCACGTCGCGGGGCGCACTGAGTCGAGGCTGAGGGTGGCCTTCATTGATCAAGCGTGAGGAGAATCACCGATGGAACTTCGTGACCGTATGACGGGCGATGGCGACGAGCGACCCTCCTGGGGACGGCGAGGCATGGCCGGTGGAGGCCTTTCCCTGGCGGAGCAGGAATGCAAGCAGCAAATCTTCCGCCAACTGGTCAAGGTGATGGACCTGACGCTGCTCAGCACCCTGGAAGAGCGGGAGGCACGACAGCAGGTCCAGCAGGTCTGCGAGTCGCTGATCAGCCGGGAGACGCTGCCCTTCAATGCCTCGGTGCGACAGCGCATCGTCGCCGAACTGCAGGACGAGGTGCTGGGGCTGGGGCCGCTCGAGACCCTGCTCGCCGACAGGACGGTCTCCGACATCCTGGTCAACGGCACCACCCCGATCTACGTGGAACGGCGTGGCAAGCTGGAGCAGACGGCCCTGCGCTTCGACAGTGACCAGCACCTGATGACCATCATCGACCGGATCGTCTCGGGGGTGGGGCGCCGAATCGACGAGTCCTCGCCCATGGTGGATGCCCGGCTCAAGGACGGCTCGCGCGTCAATGCGGTGATTCCGCCATTGGCCATCGATGGTCCCATGTTGTCGATTCGACGCTTCGCCGTGGATCGCCTGAGCGCCGAGGACCTGGTCGAGTACGGCAGCCTTTCGGCAGTCACTGCCCAGCTGCTGGAGAAGGTCGTCAAGGCGCGGCTCAACGTGCTGGTGTCGGGCGGCACCGGGGCGGGCAAGACGACCCTGCTCAACGTGCTGTCAGGCTTCATCCCTCACAACGAGCGCATCGTCACCATCGAGGACTCGGCGGAACTGCAGCTGCAGCAACCTCATGTCGGACGCCTGGAGACCCGCCCCCCCAATATCGAGGGCAAGGGGGAGGTGTCCCAGCGCGACCTGGTGCGTAACAGCCTGCGCATGCGACCCGATCGCATCATCGTCGGCGAAGTGCGCGGCGGTGAAGCCTTCGACATGTTACAGGCCATGAACACCGGCCACGATGGCTCCCTGACCACAATCCATGCCAATACCCCGCGTGATGCCCTGACGCGGGTCGAGAACATGGTGGCCATGAGTGGCTACCAGATTCCGCCCCAGGCGCTGCGGGCCCAGATCGCCTCGGCCATCGACGTGGTGGTGCAGGTCGAGCGCCAGGAGGATGGCGTACGCCGCCTGGTGAGCGTCCAGGAGGTCAACGGCCAGGAGGGCGAGATCATCACCATGTCCGAGATCTTCCGCTTCGAGCGCGAGGGGGTCAACGAGGAAGGACGGGTCATTGGCCGCTATGTCGCGACCGGGGTCGTCCCCGGCTTCTACGATCACCTCAAGCGCCGCGGCCTCGATCCCGGGCTCGAGGTATTCCAGGGGGGAGGGCAGCGGCCATGGAACTGATGGGACTGGATATCGCGCTTTCCGACCGGGCGATCGTCATCGGCATGGTGTTCATCGCCGTCTTCCTGTTGATGCAGAGTTTCCTGGTCCCCGCCTTCGGCGAGAATCGCCAGGTCCAGAAGCGCCTCAGGAAGCGCATGCGTACGATCTCGGCCGAGAGTCAGCGCCATGAGCAGGTCTCGCTGGTACGCAAGAAGTACCTGCGCGAGCTGTCGGCCGTGGAAAGAATGCTGGAGTCATTGCCCGGCATGGAGCGCGTCGAGCGGCTGCTCGAGCAGGCTGGGCGTGAGACGCCGGCCTACCGGGTGGTGCTCGCAAGCCTGGCGCTTGGCGGCCTGTTGGGAGGGCTGGCGGCCTACCTGCTGCCGCTGCCCTGGCTGGGGCTGCCGATAGGGACTCTGCTGGCCTCGCTGCCCTTCCTGAAACTGGTCAGGGAGCGGGCGCGGCGAGTGGCCCGCATCGAGGAGCAGCTCCCCGATGCGCTGATCATCATGTCGCGTGCGCTGCGGGCCGGGCATCCCTTCATCGATGCCATGCACCTGGTGTCGGAGGAGCTCGCCGAGCCCATCGCCGGAGAGTTTCGCACCACCTTCATGGAGATCAACTACGGCGGAGACGTGAGAAACGCCCTGCTTGGCCTGCTGCAGCGGGTCCAGAGTGTGACTGTAATGGTCTTCGTGACCTCGGTGCTGATCCAGAAGGAGACCGGCGGCAACCTGGCGGAACTCCTGGATGGATTGGCCACGGTGGTACGCGACCGTTTCCGCTTCCATCGCAAGGTCAAGACCCTTTCCGCGCCGGGCCGCATGGCGGCCTGGATTCTCTCCCTTCTGCCCTTCGCGCTGGCCGGCATCCTGTCGCTGGCAGCACCCAGCTTTATCCCCATGCTGACTCAGGATCCGATAGGGCGGCAACTCGTGGTGGCCGCCTTCGTGATGATCGTCATCGGGATACTCTGGCTGCGCAAGATCATCCGGATCGACGTCTAGAGGAGTTTCGACATGGAAACTATCGGAAGGTTGATGCAAGCGCTGGATGGGGTTCTACAGGATCCGCAACTCGTCCAGTTAGGGGTCGCGGCGCTGATGGGTCTTGCTATCTTCACCCTGTTGCTTGCCTTGATGCTGGTGGTGAAGGGAATGTTCGATCCCGTGCGCCAGCGACTGCGGCATCTCGAGGTTAACGCCGCTGGTGCCACGTCAGGGACCGGTACGGCCGGGATGGACCAGTGGCTTGGGCCACTGGGGGAGCGTCTGGCGCCGGACAAGGCGGAAACCCGCAGTCGTCTCGCCCGGGAATTGAGCCATGCCGGCAAGCGATCTCCCTCGGCGGCCAGCGTGTTCCATGGCGTGAGGCTGATGCTGGCCGTCCTGCCTGCCACCCTGATGTTGCTGGCATTCCCGCTGCTGAGGATCCCGCCGGTGCTTGGCATCTCCTTGGTGGCTTGCCTGGCCATCACCGGTTATCTGCTGCCACGCTTCTGGCTCGAGCGGGCCATCAAGCGCCGTACGACGCTGCTGCGTCGCGGTCTGCCCGATGCCCTGGATCTGCTTGTGGTCTGCAGCGAAGCGGGGCTGGGACTGGTCGCGGCGATCCAGCGGGTCGCCAGGGACCTGGAGGTGAGTCACCCCGAGCTGGCCGATGAGCTTCACCTCTTCGGCATGCAGACCCGCGCCGGCATGGACAACAAGTCGGCACTGCGGGACCTGGAGGAGCGCACCGGGGTGGAGGACATCCGTGGCCTGGTGACTACCCTGCTCCAGAGCATGCGCTTCGGTACCAGCATCGCCGAGACTCTTCGACTCTACGCGGAGGAGTTGCGCGACAAGCGCACCCAGGAAGCCGAGGAGAAGGCGGCCAAGGTCAGCACCAAGATGCTCTTTCCCCTGATCTTCTGCATCTTTCCCAGCTTCTTCGTCGTGGCCCTGGGGCCGCCGCTGCTGGGGGCCATGAGAGCGTTGTCGGCGGCAGGTCAATGAGCAGGACACTTCTTCGCAAGGGAGTCAGATCCATGAACCATATGAACCATAAGTATCGTTTTCCCGTAGCCGGTCTCCTGCTTCTTCTCACCCTGGGAGGCTGTGCTACCCAGTCGGGGCCACAGGGCGGTGGGGACCCCTATGGGGCCCTGAGTGATGGCAACTCGTCGGTGGCCTACAGCACGGCCTTCCCGGTGGGCTCACCCGAGGAGGCCTATCGCAATGGTGATGCGGCCCTGCGGAGCGGCGACGCCGACCGGGCGCTCTTCGAGTATCTGCGTGGCCTGCAGATGGAGGATCGCCCCCAAGCCGACCCCCTCTATCGGGTGGGCGTCATCCACCATGGTCGAGGGAACACCGACCTGGCCGAGAAGGCCTATCGCTGGGCCCTGGACGTCGATTCACGTCATGCGGGAGCCGGCACCGCCATGGGGGTCCTGATGCTGGAGCAGCGCGATTTCGAGCAGGCCGAGCACTACCTGACGCCCATCGCAGCTCGCTCCAATGCCCCCTGGCAGGCCGACAATGCCCTGGGCGTGATCGCCGACATCCGTGGTCAGCATGAACAGGCAAGACGCCACTACGAGAAGGCCCTGCAGGCCAACCCCAGGATTCCGCGAGTTCTCAATAATCTCGGTTATTCCTACTATCTCGTCGGCGACCTGGACGCGGCAAGGCTGCAGCTTCGACAGGCCGTGAACGTCAATCCGCGTTACGAACTTGCCTGGCGTAATCTGGGACTGGTCTATGCCAGGCAGGGTGACTACGACACAGCCATCGAGGCCGTGGCACGCCATGGTGATCGCGCCGAGGCCTACAACGACATCGGCTATATCTCGATGCTGGAAGGGCGTTTCGACCAGGCCATGGGCTTCTTCGAGGAGGCCATGCGACTGTCGCCTGCCTACTATGCCACCGCCGGAGAGAACGTCGAGAGCCTGAACCAGTTGATGCGGCGTAACGTGTCCCCAGCGACGAACTAGTCACTGACAAGAGGGGTATTGATCATGACCATGCCAGGATCATTGCGCCGACAGCGGGGCTCGGAAACCGTGGAGTTTGCCATCTCGGCCACCCTGCTGTTCCTGCTCCTGTTCGGCATCATCGAGTTCAGTGTCGCCCTCTTCGACAAGGCGACCCTTACCAATGCCAGTCGGGAAGGGGCGAGAACGGGGATCCTGTATCGGCCGGCCAGCCGGGATCTGGTGGCGGAGGATGCCGCCATCGAGCAGGCCATTCGGGATTATGCCGACCAGTACCTGATTTCATTGGGGGGGCCTGCCGAGATGGATATCACGATTGAGCGCTTCGACAGGGATGCCAGCGGCGCCTTCGATGCCGGCGACGATCTGAGCGTGATCATCGATTACCCCTATCAGTTCCTGCTGTTGCCGAGCTTCGTCGGCACCTTGGGCGAGACTTTTGCCCTATCCACGACCACGGTGATGAGGGCGGAATGATGAATACAAAGGTCAAGAAACCCGGGTCGCGGCGTCGAGGATCGTGTCGGCGACAAACGGGGGTTTCCATGGTGCTGGTGACCCTGGCGCTCTTTATGCTGCTGGCCTTCACGGCCCTGGCCGTGGATGGTGGCAACATCTTCGTGGCCCGTAACGAACTGCACAATGCCGCCGATGCGGGAGCATTGGCCGGCGCCAGGTGGTTGTATACGGATGACGGCAGCGCCGTTGATCCGAATGCCAACCAGATTGCCACGGACGCGGCCGAGGCCAACGACAGCCAGAAGGCCTCGGCGGAAGTCCTCAGTGCCCGGCGCGGGCACTGGAGCTTTGCTGATCGAAGCTTCACGGCCAATCCTTCCCTGGATCCCGTGGATCTCTTCGGGCAGACGACCGAGGAACTGGACCTCAATCCCAATTTCATCAATGCGGTGGAGGTCGTGACCGCCCGGCAGCAGACCCAGGTGGAGGCGTTCTTCGGCAAGGTGCTGGGCTTCGACGGCTATGAGGTAGCGGCCCGCTCGGTGGCCTATATCGGGTTCGCCGGTACCGTTCGGCCCGAGGACCTGGATCAGCCCATTGCCCTGTGCAAGCAGGCGCTCCTCGATCCGGCGGACGGTAGTTACTCCTGCGACGTAGGCCGCTTTATCCCGGAGGGCGACCAGACCGGGGGCTGGACCAACCTGCAACATGGTGACAACGGTGCAACCAACGCCAACGAGTTGCGGGACCTGGTCTGTGGCGAGGGTAATCCGGACCAGCTGAATTATGGCGAGAACATCGAGACCAACAATGGCCAGGTGCAGTCGGCCTTCGGGGACTTCTACGATTGCTGGGTGGAGGCTACCAACCGGGAGGTGACCTGGACGCTGACCCTGCCGGTCGTCGACTGCGAGTCGGGGGTGGCGCCCACCAACGAGCTGGTCGGCGCGGTCACCGTGCATATCGTCTGGGTGATCGACAACAACCAGGAGGCGCAGATCGATACCTATGCGCCCGAGCGGATGAGCCTGGCACCGGACTCCGAGGACGTCGAATGGCGGGGTGACTGGGAGAACACCAGCACAAGCGGCCAGGAACGCTGGGATGATTTCACCGGCCACTTCGACCTGGAGAACCAGGATGGCGACCCAGCCGACTGGCGCAAGATGAGCATCTTCTTCCTGCCCAGCTGTGATGTCCATGAGCCCAAGGGCCAGACGGGAGGGGAGAACTTCGGCGTCCTGTCGCGAATACCCGTGCTGGTCGATTGAAGGAAAGTTGATTGAAGGTAAAGAGCCCCTTTGGCGCTGGTCATTGCCTTGTATGACCGGCGCCCTTTTTGCTTTTTAAGGTCCCGAGATTGAGAGGCCTGAGCGGTCTATATGGAGGTATTCCGCCTTACTTGACCGAGCGGTCCGGCTGCTCGAAGAGCTTGTCCGGTTTCGAGGGTGCTACGGACGGCAGGGAAGGCGTCTTGTCCGTGAGGGAGCAGCGATAGGCGGACGGAGATTGTCCCATCTGGCGATGGAAGGTACGCGTGAAGTAGGAGAGGTCGCGAAAGCCCACGGCAAAGCAGATGTCCGTGATGGTCACGGTGGGATTGGCCAGCAGCCTCACCGCCTCCTCGAGACGCCTCTTCAGCAGGTAGTCCTGGAAGGTACAGCCGGTGCTGCGCTTGAACAGCCGACTCAGCTGGAAGACGCTCAGTCCGCAGCTTGCGGCGACATCCGCTTGAGAAAACCGCCCGTCCAGGTGATGGTCGATGAACTCCAGCGCCTGCTGCAGTTTCGCCTCCTGGGTGGAAGGTGCCTCATAGTGGAGACGGGCATCCCTGGGCATTCGATTGCTGTGTTCCAGCGGCGAGAGGGCCATCTCGGTGATCGTCCTCCCCAGTCGCAGGTCATGGAGGGTCTTGACCACCTCCATGAAGCGCTGAAGATCCAGAGGGTGGGCGAAGTAGTCCCACACTCGGGCACGAAAGGCCCAGATGGCAAGCTCCTCCGAGTGGGCGTGGGTGATCATCAGCAGGGGCACCGACCTGGCGGCCTGCTTAGCCTTGCGCAGGTCACCGAGCCCTTGCTGGTCGGGGTAATCGTAATGGAAGCAGGCGGCGAAGGGCGGCCTGGAGGTGAGGACCTCGACGACATCCTGCCCTGGGGGCAGGCACTCGACCTGATAGCCCTGGTGCTTCAACTGCTTCAGGTAGTCCAGGTCGGCAATGTCACACCGGGTTCTCGGAATCACCAGTAGATAGTCATTTACCTTCATTCAGGCCCCCTTGGGCTTACCCGCGATGTCGCAGCTTCTCTCAGGCGCTCTTCCTGGAACAGGTTGAGTTAGATTTCTATTTATTAGTTATTTATATGAATTGGACGGATTGATCTTGCATAATCAGGTTTTCCTAATTAGTGCCCTTGGCTCTTCATGGGTTGATTGTTCTAGGTAACTGCTTGTTTTTTAAATAAACTAAAGAATCTTTGTAGCTATATGGAGACGATAAGGTAACAACCTGTTACAGGAACAAGCGTAGCCGTCACACAAAGTATTGCAAGACTAATTCTGGTAGGATGCTGCGCTTCTCACCCCCAGCGGGGAAAAACTAGGCCCATGGCGGAGCCGCAAGGCAGCCATACGACATAGGAACCGTATGAATTCGCAGTTTGACGTGGTTGTCATCGGCGCGGGCGCGGCGGGACTGATGTGCGCGCTGACGGCCGGCTATGCCGGCCGGCGGGTGCTGGTGATCGATCATGCCAACCGCGCCGGCAAGAAGATCCTGATGTCCGGCGGCGGGCGCTGCAACTTCACCAACCTGGCCACCACGCCCGCCAACTTCTTCTCCGATAACCCGCATTTCTGCATCTCGGCGCTCAAGCGCTACCGCCCCGAGCATTTCGTCGAACTGGTCGAGCGTCATGGGCTCGAGCACGTGGAGAAGGCCCCCGGGCAGCTGTTCTGTGCCGGGTCGGCGAAGGACCTGCTGGCCATCCTACTCACCGAGTGTGACTGGGCCGGGGTCGAGATCAGCCTCAAGACGTCGGTCTCGATGCTGGAGCGCTGCGGCGAGGGCCTGCGTCTGGTGACCTCGCGCGGGCGCATCGACGCCGGGGCGGTGGTGGTGGCCACCGGTGGCCTGTCGATCCCCACCATGGGAGCCACCGGCTTCGGCCATGACATCGCCCGGCAGTTCGGCCTCGCGATCACCGAGACCCGCGCCGCCCTGGTGCCCTTCACGCTGACCTCCCAGTGGAAGGCACGGGCCGAGGCGCTCGCGGGACTCAGTCATGAGGTGGCGGTGCGCTGCCGGGAGGGCGCCTATCGCGAGCCCCTGCTGTTCACCCACCGCGGCCTGTCTGGCCCGGCCATGCTGCAGATATCCAGCCACTGGCGGCCCGGTGACCGCCTGGCCATCGACCTGTTGCCGGGGGTGGAGGCCTTCGACGCCCTGGTGGCGGCGCGGCGGGAATTTCCCAAGCGGCGTGTCTCCACCTGGCTCGGCGAGCGCCTGCCGCGGCGTCTGGCCCAGGCCCTGGTCGAGTGGCACGGCGGCGATGGCCCGCTGGCCGAGCGCTCCAACGCCGAGCTCGAGGCCTGGGCCGGCCGGCTCAACGACTGGCGCCTCAAGCCCGCCGGCACCGAGGGCTGGCGCACCGCCGAGGTGACCCTGGGCGGAGTCGACACCCGGGCGCTGTCGTCGAAGACCTTCGAAGTCAAGGGCCTGCCCCAGCTGCGCTTCATCGGCGAGGTGCTGGACGTCACCGGCGAACTGGGGGGCTACAATTTCCAGTGGGCCTGGGCCTCCGGCGTGGCCTGCGGCCTGTCGCTCTAGCGGTATCCCGGTAAGGGCCGGGCCGCTATGCGGCCAGAAAGCCTCGCCGCCAGGCGGGGGAAGCGGCCCTTTGGGACGGTCCGCGACATCCATCGGCAGGTCGGCGTGAACCCGGCCGCCACGGCACTGTCCCCATGGCCAGGCGGAAAGCTCTCACCCCGCCGGGTGCGCTGGTGTCCGGATGACAGCGGTCCGTGCCGGTTGCCGCGACGAACCGCAAGCGCAAGGAGGTTGGACCATGGAGTTCCTGGTCGGCGTGATTTCCAGTCCTTGGTTCCTGGTGGCCTGGGCCTGCCTGACGATTCCCAGCCTGGGTATCCTGGTCAGGGATCTCAGGAAGAACAATGCCCACCTGATGAGCCTGATGAAGCTGGTCTGGGGCCTCACCGTTTTGTATTCGGGACCCTTGGGACTGTGGATCTACTGGCAGACCGGCCGCAAGGAAATCGCCACCGATAGTCTTTTTCGGCGTGCCTTCCGCTCGGTGGCCCACTGCTATTCCGGCTGTGGCATGGGCGAGATCATCGGCCTGCTGCTGGCGGTCGGTGTGCTGGCACTCGGCACTCTCTGGACCGCGGCGATCACCTTCGCCTTCGCCTATATCGCCGGCTTCGTGCTGACCGTGGGCCCCCTGGTCCAGGGCGGCGAGTCGTTCGGCAAGGCGGTCTGGGATGCCGTGCTGTCGGAGACGCCGAGCATCACCGTGATGGAGGTCGTGGCCATCGGGGTTGATCTCACGCTTGCCGGTGGGGCTGGTCTGGGAGAGGTCCTTTTCTGGTCATCGATGATCGTCTCGCTGACCTGCGGGCTGCTCGCGGCCTATCCGGTCAATCTCCTGCTGCTTCACTACGGGGTCAAGGAAGGCATGATGGATCCGCGACATACCCATCACGCCCAAGGCTGACAGGGGTACCAGGATGATCCGGGCGCTGTCATGATCGGCGGACCCTGACCAGCGAAGGAGGAGGCGAGATGGCCAAGGCACTTCACCGTCAGGCGCTGGGGACGGTCGTGGCGAGGGTCGCCGAGGAATTGCTCGACGAGGCGCGGGTGGCGCTGCCCCGCATCCCCGATCCGGCGGATCCCGAGGGGCTCCACGATTTTCGTGTGGCCCTGCGGCGTCTGCGTTCCTGGCTCAAGGCCTACCGGGGGTATCCGGGGATCAAGATCCCCAAGCCGCTGCGCCGTCAGCTGCGTGACCTGGCGAAAGCGACCAATGCCGCCCGGGATGGCGAGGTGATGCTGGCCTGGCTCGACAGCCAGCGGGACGCGCTGCCGGCCGACCAGCGTGGCGCCGTCAGTTGGTGGCAGCGCCGGCTCGAGGCAGAGGTCGAGGCCGCCTATGCCTCGGCGAACCGCACGCTGGCGGACGACTTCCCGCCACTCGAGACGCGCCTGCGGCGTGCCCTCTCGTCGCTGGCCGGCCGCAAGACCCAGGGGCTCACGTTCGGCGAGGCCAGCGCCCGGGAGCTGGCGAGACTGCAGGCGCGGTTGGTCCGCGAGGTGGGGGCCATTGGCTCGGCGGAGGACCGCGAGGCGCTGCATCGACCGCGGATCACCGGCAAGCGCATCCGCTACCTGCTGCGGCCATGGAAGGCGGTATCGCCGGCCTGCAAGGACGCCGAGAAGGCCATGAAGGCCTTCCAGGATGTCTACGGCGTGCTCCATGACGACCTGGTCCGCGAGCCGGCGCTTTGCGAGGTCGCCGCCGCTCATGCCGGGGAGGAGAGTGTCGACCGCCTGTGGCGGGCCGCCCGCGGGGAGCCGACTCGGGCCACGGCGCCGCGTCACCTGCGCGGCTTCCTGGGCCTGGCCCATGGCAATCGCCAGCGGCTGCTGGCGCACTACGCGATCGCCGTCGATCGCCACGGGACCACGGACATGGCCGCGCTGTCGGCGCGGCTGGACGCGGCCGGGGCGGCGATGCGCGGCGAGGCGGGCTGAGCCGTCAGCACAATCGCTGGGCGAGCTCGAGCCACAGCGCGGTGTAGGCCCGGGCAGCGGGGCTGCGAGGGGCGAAGTCGCGCACCGGCCGGCGCTCCAGGCCCATGCGCTCGACCATGCTGGCGGAAGGGATCACCTGGGAGAGCATCAGCGGCCAGCGCTCGTGCAGGGTCGCCATGATCTCGCGGTGCAGGGCCCGGCGACGATCGGCCAGGGTCATGAAGGGCCACAGGGTGCAGGCGATATCATGGTCATCGAGGAAGCCCTGCAGCTGTTCCAGGGTTCTCAGCGACAGCACCGTGGGCACCGCCGGTACCAGCAAGGCATCCACGCTGGAGAAGATGTTCTCCGACAGGTGAGACAGGCTGGGCGGGCAATCGAGGATGACCAGGTCGTAGTCGTGGCGAACGGGCTTGAGGATCTGGCGAAGGTGGCTGTTGCCGCGGTTGGCCAGGTGTTCGTCCATCTCCCGCGAAGCCAGGGCGGCCGGCAGCAGGTGCAGGTTGTCCAGCTCGGTGTGGCGAATCACCTTGCCGAAGGAGGCCTTGCCGTTGACCAGCTTGCCCACCCCACCACGGACGCGCGGCTTGACGCGCAGGTAGTAGCTGGTGGCCGCCTGGGGGTCCAGGTCCCAGAGCAGCACGCGATGCCCGGCCCGCGCAGCCTCGGCCGCCAGGTTCACGGCCGAGGCCGTCTTGCCGACGCCGCCCTTGATGCTGTAGAGGGCCAGCATGCGCATGAACCCTGCTCCCTGTGATGATCCCGATGATGACATCGTTGTCATGCCATCATAACAGGACTGAAACATCGTTAGGTTACAGAGCCATGATAGGCGGCAGGCGGGGGGCTCAGCGGAACCGGGTCAGCAGGCGACGCAGCCGATCCACGGCCAGCGCGCCGACGATCGCCTTTCTCCCCAGCCGGGTCACGCTGCCCGGGCGCCGCGCCACCGGCAGCAGGAGCAGGCCGCCCACCACCAGGAGCGGCACCCGATAACGCCGTACGGCCTGCCAGCCGGCATCCAGCGGACGCGCCGCCGCCTGCCAGCGATCGGCGGCGACCAGCAGGTCCACCCGCTGTTGCTCGATGGTGGCCTCGAGGGCCGCCCGGCGTTCGCGCCGGCTGGGCTCAGTGGTCCGAGTCACGGTGCTTCTCCACCAGTTCGCGGTCCAGGGCCAGGTGCTTGAGGGTGCTCGCCAGCAGGGTGCGCTGGCGGGCCATGCGCATCACCCAGGCGGCCAGCAGCATGCCGCCCAGCAACAGCACGGCGGCACTCGCGCCGATGGCGGTGAGGCGATGGCTTTCCCAGAAGACGACGATGATCAGGGTGGTGAGGGTGCCGAGCCCGAGCAGCAGCAGGATCAGGCTGAGACCGGCCAGCAGGGCGATCGTCACCAGCCGGGCGCGCTCCTCCTCCAGTTCCAGCACGGCGAGACGCAGGCGCGTCTCACCGGTCGCCAGCAGGCTGGACAGCAGCCGCTTGCCGGCCCCGAGCAGTCGCTGAGCCGGTCCCTGGCTCCCCGCCATCAGCGACGCCCGATCAGCATGCCGACCACCACGCCGACGGCGGCGCCGATGCCGATGCTGGTCCAGGGATTGTCGTGGACGTAGCGGTCACAGGCGTCGGCCTGCTGGGTCACGGAGTCTCGCGCATCGTGATAGGCGCGCTCGCCGCGGGCCTCGAGACGGGCACGGGTGTCCTGCAGGCGCTGCTCGGCGCGCGCGCGAAGTTCCTTGATATTGCTGCGCGAGTCATCGGCGGTGGCGCTGACCAGTTCCTCGATGGTCTGGGTCAGGTGATGCAGGTCTTCCTTCAGCTGGCGTGTCGACTCATGGGTGCGAGAGGTGCTCGCTTGTTGGGCTTTGGAGGTGCGCTCGGCCATCGGGTCTTCCTCTGACGGTGAATGACAGCTCCAGCATAGCAGTCGTCATGCCCGCCGTAATATCCCCGGCGGCTCAGGGGGCGAAGGTTCCGGTAGAAAACAGCGGGTTGAGGCTGAAGCCCACGCCGAGTCGCTGCACGCTGTCGTCGTAGTCGATCAGGCTGTCGCCATAGCCATGGTAGTACTGGATGTGGCCGCGGATCTTGCCGAACAGCGGCCAGGAGTAATCCAGCTGGGCGCCCATATGGCCGTTGCCGGGGTTGCCCCGCCACAGCAGGCTGGCCTCCTGATCGCCGAACAGGCGACGTGCCACGGTGACATCCCCGTAGCCCACGTACTTGTGGATGTCGGGGTTGTCGTCCTGGTTCTCGTCCTCGGGGACCCGCCAGTGCGGCGATAGCGACACGGCCCAGTCGTCGTTGATCAAGGTGCTGGTCCAGATGACCCGGTTCCAGCTCCGTGACAGGGGGGCGGATCGCCCGTTGGACTGGTGATTGAGGCTGATGCGGTTGTGGATGTTGGTCCAGCCCGCCAGCGACCAGTTGTTGTCGAAGTCCAGGAAGACCTCGGGCTCGAAGTTGGTTTCCCGGAACGGCGAGGAGGCATCCGCGTTGTAGGCCTGCCACCAGCTGCGCTGGGTATAGCCGAAGAACAGGTCGCCATTGCCGAAGATCAGATCGTCGATCAGATTGAACTTGGCGCTGAACTGGAACTTCATCTCCATCCGGTCGGGGTCCACCTCGTCATTGATGGCACGGAAGGCCTCATCATTGGGCGAGGAGGTATAGGTAAGCGGCAACAGGTAGTTGCGGCGGTGGGTGGTGATGGCGAAGGGGTTGCGATTGGACTCCGCCTCGAGGAGTCGTCGCTTGGCCACCGATTCCTCCAGCTCCTCTTCCTCGAGCGCCGCGGCGGGCAGGGGAGTGGGGTCGGCCGTCTTCAGTTGATCGCGTAGGCCTTCGAGTTCGACCTCCAGGGACTGGATGCGTTCGCGGATCGCCTCCCGTTCGGCGGCACTCGGTGCCTCGCCTCCCTGGGCCAGCGCCTGATGGGCCAGGCCGGTGGTCAGCAGGACGGCAGCGAGTCCGGATCGGTAACGTGGCGGCGTCATGGACAGACTATCCTGGCGGAAGTGAGAATGCCGTTCTACCACGCCGGTGGGGCAAGTCAACTGTGCCCATCCGGCGACTCTAGGCATTGCCTTGCCGGTCTCGGATGTCGAGAATGCCCAGGCATCGCCCATGGTTCCGCCCTCGCCGAGGTTCCCTTGAACGCATTGCCGCGCGCTCTCCGTCCATTCGTCTTTCACATTGTTTGCCTCTTGCTGGTCGGGGGCCTCGCAGCGCTCGCTGCGAACCCGGCGCAGGGGCAGAGCGAGGTCCCGACGCTTCCCGACCCGCAGACCCTGCAGAAACGCCTGTCTGCGCTCACCCCCGAGGAAGGCCAGACCGTCGATGAAGCCACGGCCCGTGACATCGATGCCCTGAGGGCGGCCATCGAGACGCTGGAAGAGCTCGAGGCGGTCAAGGCACAGCTCGCCGAGCTGGAGACCCGCGTCGATCAGGCGCCGGTGGAGCTGCGTGAGCTGCGGCGGGCCCTGGCCTCGGCGCCCGAGGAGGCCACCTCGGCGTCACTGGAGGAACTCGAGTCCCTCGAGCTGAGCGAGCTGGAGACCCGACTCGCCGAGGCCTCCGAGACCCTGCAGGATGCCCAGGATCGGCTGGCCGAGGTAGAGACTCGCCTGCTCGGCACCCAGACCCTTCCCGAGCGGGCCCAGCAGGCCATCACCGAGGCCACCCGCAGCATCGAGGAACACCGTGCCGAGCGCGAGCAGCTGGCCGCGCGTGGCGTCGCCGAGGAGGACGCGCGACGGGTTCTGGTGCGGATCGAACAGGCGCTGGCCGAGCAGCGCCTGAAGCTCCACCAGCGCGAACTGGCCACCAACTCCCGCCTGCGGGAGCTGGCCCAGCAGCGTCGCGAGCTGCTGCAGCGCCGGGTGGCGAGCCAGGAGGCCCATGTCCTGACCCTGCAGCGGCAGCTCGACAGCAAGCGGCGCGAGAAGTCGGAACAGGCGATCGCCCAGGCCGTGCGCGACGAGCCGGAGGGCGTGGCGCGTCATCCGGTCATCGTCGAGGCCCAGCAGGCCAACCGTGAGCTGAGCCTCGAGCTGTTGCGGGTCACCAGCCGGGCCAACGACATGGTCCGGCAGAACCAGGAAGTGCGCCGCCAGCTCGATCGGGTACGCCAGCTCCAACGGGGGTTGAGCGAGCATGTCGAGGCCATCCGCGGTAGCACCCTGCTGTCGCGGATCCTCAGCGAGCAGCGCCGGGCCTTGCCCCAGGTCGAGGTGCGTAGCGGGCTCAAGGACGAGATCGCCGACCTGCGTCTCCAGCAGTTCGACCTGGAGCGCCAGCGCGAGCGATTGAAGGATGCCCAGGAGCAGGCCCGCCAGCGGCTGGCCGATGCCGAGGCGGAGGCGACACCGGCCCTGATCGAACCCCTGGAGCAGCTGCTGCTCGCCCGTCGCGAGCTGCTTGACCAGCTCGAGCCGACCTATGGCGAGATGCTCAGCGCCGCCATCGAACTGCAGCTCAACCAGCAACAGCTGCTGGATACGAGTCGCTCGCTGCGCTCCGCCATCAACGAGCAGCTGTTCTGGGTGGCCAATGCCCAGCCCCTCGACCTCACCTGGCTCATGCGCCTGCCGAGCCACCTGGTGGCCGAGTGGCAAGAGGGCGAGTGGCGTCAGGCCCTGCCCAGGCACTGGGCCATGCCCGACGCCGGGGCCTTGCTGGCCTCACCGGTGTTGCTGCTGGCGGGCGTGCTGCTGGCGCTGCGTCGGCCGATCCGGCGGCGGGTCAAGCGCCTCTACGACGAGGTCGGCCACCTCCGCGCCGACAGCCAGGGGCATACCCCCCTGGCCCTGGCGCTGAACCTGCTGCTGGCCCTGCCGGGGCCGTTGTGTCTGATCGCCTTAGGCCTGGTGCTGACCCTCGGTGGCCAGGCCATTGCCGTGGGGGTCGGCTGGGCATTGCTCCAGCTGTCGCTGACCTGGGCGGTGATCGCCTGGGCACGCCGCCTGCTGGTGCCCGAGGGGGTCGCCACCCGTCATTTCTACTGGCCCGCCGGCTATGCCGCTCGGCTGCGCTGGTGGTTGCTGTGGCTGGCCGTGGCCCTGGTGCCGGTGCTGATGATCGGCACCCTGGCCCGAGATACCGAGATCGACCTTACCCAGCGGCCGCTGGCGATGACGCTGCTGCTGGCGGGTCTGATCGGCATGAGCGTGTCCCTGGCCAAGCTGATCCTGGCCCATACGCCGTTCTTCGGCGTCAAGCTGTTCCGCCTGGTGCTGGGGCTGCTGATGGCCCTGGTACCGCTGATACTGGGGGGGCTGGTCGTCTATGGCTATGCCTATACGGCACTGAGCCTGGTGGGGCGCTTCGTGATCACCCTCTACCTGCTGGGGGTGTGGATCCTGCTGGAGGCCGCGGTGGTACGCGGCCTGGCCGTGGCGGCGCGGCGGCTGGCCTATCGTCGCGCCGTGGCCCGGCGTCGGGCCCTGGCCCAGGAGAGCGGGGACAATGGGGCAGACGTCGTGGAGGAGCCCCCGCTCGACATGCAGCAGGTCAACCAGCAGTCGCTGCGTCTTTCCAAGCTGATCCTGATGATCGGCTTCCTGCTGGTGATCTATCTCGTCTGGTCCGATCTGCTGACCGTGTTCAGCTACCTCGATCGGGTCATGGTGATTGGCGGCGATGGCCAGGAGGGTGCCGACCTGGTGGGGAGCGCGGTGTCGGTCGCCGACGTCTTCGTGGCCCTGCTGGTGGTGGCGCTGACGCTGGTCATGGCGCGCAATCTGCCGGGCCTGCTCGAGGTGATGGTGCTCTCCCGCCTGGAGCTCAAGCAGGGCAGCGCCTACGCCATCAGCTCGCTGCTTTCCTACACCATCGTCGGCACCGGGGTGGTGATGGCGCTGGGCAGCGTCGGCGTGTCATGGAGCAAGCTGCAGTGGCTGGTGGCCGCCCTGGGCGTGGGTCTCGGTTTCGGCCTGCAGGAGATCTTCGCCAACTTCATCTCGGGGCTGATCATCCTCTTCGAGCGGCCGGTGCGGATCGGCGACACCATCACGCTGGGCAACCTCACGGGGACGGTCCACCGCATCCGCATCCGCGCCACCACGGTCACCGACTTCGACCGCAAGGAGATCATCATTCCCAACAAGACCTTCGTCACCGACCAGCTGATCAACTGGTCGCTGTCGGACAACATCACCCGGGTGATCCTGACCTTCGGCGTGGCCTTCGGCTCCGACAACAAGCGGGTCCAGCAACTGCTCTACCAGGCCGCCGAGGAGAATCCCCGGGTACTGGATGACCCCGCGCCCGAGGTCTTCTTCATGCGTTACGGGACCAGCAACCTGGAGTTCGAGCTGCGGATCTACGTCAACAGCCTCGGCGACCGGCTGTTCGCCACCGACGAGATCAATGGCCGGGTCGGCGAGCTGTTCGCCGCGCATGGGCTGGAGATCGCCTTCAACCAGCTGGATGTCTGGCTGCACCGGGCCGATGGCGCCAAGGCGCGGGTCCAGGGGGGGCGCATCAAGGGCGAGCCTCCCGCCAACCCGCCGCCCGGGGCGCACGGTGATCCCGGGGACGTCGGCGATGCCGGTGGGGACGGTGGCCGCTGAGGCGACTCAGTGGCGCCGGGCGTGGAGCAGGAATTCGCGGTTGCCGTCGCCGCCGCGGATGGGACTCTCCCGCCAGTGGCGGACCGTGAAGCCGCAGGCCGCGCAGGCCTCGCGAAGGCGCGCCTCCACCTCGGCGTAGCGGCGGGCATCGGTGACCAGGCCCCGCGGGTTGACCCCGCCGGGACCGACCTCGAACTGCGGCTTGACCAGCGACAGCAACTCGCCTCCGTCGGGCAGCAGGGCGCCCAGTTCGGGCAGGATCAGGGTCTGGGAGATGAAGGAAACGTCCATCACCGCGATCTCCGCCGGGTGGCGGGACAGGGCCGTGGTGAGCCGGGGGTCGTGGCGCATGGCGCGGGCATTGAGCCCCTCCAGGCAGGTGACCCGGGCATCCTCCCGCAGGCCGGTATCGAGCTGGTCGTGGCCCACTTCCACGCCGATCACATGGGCCGCGCCATGCTGCAGGGCGCAGTCGGTGAAGCCGCCGGTGGACTGGCCCACGTCCAGCACCGTCCGGCCCGTCAGGGGCAGCGCCAATGCCTCGAGCAGCGCCTCCAGCTTGAGGCCGGCCCGGGAGACGTAGCGCTCTTCCGGGTCCTCCTCGACCGCCAGGGGCACCGCCTCGGGTAGCTTCTCCCCGGGTCGGGTCAGCACCCGGCCGTCGTCGAGGCGGCGCACCCGTCCATGGCGGATCAGGCGCTGGGCGCGGGTGCGGGAGCGGGCCAGTCCCTGGCGGAGCAGCAGTTGGTCGAGGCGGGGCATGAGGGCCATCCGGCGGCAGCGAAGGCGGCATTATGCCATATCGCCCGGCCACGACGGGAAGGGGGCGCCCGTGGCAGTGTGCGACGGCCGAGGGCGAAACCCGTGATCCCCCGCGGGCCGGCCCGCGGCGGGGCCCCCGTTGGCGGAAAGGTGGCGGGTGGGTCAGGGGCCCTCGTCGGCTTGCAGCCCGGTGGGCGGCAGGCGATCGGCGCCCCAGCTGCGCTGGAGGTAGCCGACCACCTCGTCGAGCTCCACCTGGCTGACCTTGGCCAGCTCGCCGCGCTCCAGGGGATCATAGTGGAAGATGTAGAGCCGCGAGGCGAACTGCTCGAAGGGCAGCGAGGCCTCGCCGAAGCGCTCGCCGTGGCCGGCGGTGCTGACACGGACCCCATCGCCCCAGTCCTGGCCGCTGTCGTTGTTGGGGTTGTAGAAGTAGACCCGCATCACGTCCGAGGGGTCCAGGTTGACCCGCAGCAGGGTGATGGCATGCCAGCCGATGAAGCGGGCGGCGCTGTCGGTGACGGCGATGCCCGCCGGTTGCGGGTGGATCAGTGGCTGATTGCCGTTGTAGTAGGGGTGGTAGCTGGCATAGAAGTGGCGCAGGAAGGCGTCCAGGTCATGCAACTGGCCGCTGGCCACGTCCACGTTGATGCGAAAGCCGCGGCCCGACCACCAGCCATGGAATTCGGGGTTCACCCAGCGGTGCGGGTCGCCCTCGCGGCCGATGCAGCGCCGCCCCATCTCGGCATAGATGCGATCCAGGTGCGGGACCACGATCAGCGAGACCGGGTCCAGGTCCATGGGCAACTCGCCCGAGACCCCCGCCAGGCTGGCCATCGAGGACAGTGGCATGCCCTCGAAGTGCATGATGATCTCGTCGTCGCGGGCCGCCCAGGCGACCATCTGCAGCAGATAGTCCGGGTCGTTGTAGGCCCACATCGACAGGGCTCTCGCCGACTGGCAGGTGGGGTTGTTGCCCTGGCCGACCCCCAGCGGCAGGCCCAGCATGCACAGCACCCCCTCGAGCAGTCGGGCGCGGGGCGAGATCGTCTCGCCGAAGGCCAGGTTGAGGCGCAGCTGCGACCACTCGGAGACCGGCAGCCCCAGCTGGCGCCACATGGCCGGGGCCACGGGGGGCTGGTAGAGGATGCCGCGCTCGAGCATCAGGGCCAGGCCGTAGGCCGCCTGGGGGGTGGCGGCATGGACCCCGGCACGGATCAGGGCATGCACCAGGTCGCGGTAGCACAGCAGGCAGTCGCGCCCGGTGGAGGAGAGGCCCAGCGCCTCGGAGATGAGGTGATCGCTGTGCTCGGTGAGGTGGCGCAGCAGCACCGGGTGGTAGGCCGAGACCAGGCCGGTGTCATGCATGGAGCGGGCGAAGCCGGTGGCCTCCGCCTGGAGGGCGGTGGTGTCCATGCTCGACAGGCGCTCGCGATACACCTCGAGGCCGGGATCCTCCCGGCTGGCCTGGGTAGGCCCGAACAGCGAGCTGACCAGGCGATCGGCGCCCTGGCCGCTGGCGCCCAGGTCGATGGCCGGGTTGGCCTGGCAGATGGCGATCTGGGTGATCATCTGCTTGACCGATTCCACCTGGATCGGCCGTTGCTGCAGGATCCGCCAGATCTCCTCGATCAGTTTGTCGATGATGTGTTCATAGCCGATGCGTCGCGCCAGGTGCTGGAACAGCTGGCGGGGCAGCTGGGCCAGCCGGCCCTGGGTCTCGCGTTCGGCCTCGGTCGGGGCGCCGAACAACAGCCACAGGTTGAGCGCCATCACCTGGGTGAGGTAGTGGTGGGCCTGCTCGGACGAGACCAGGGGATGCAGCAGATCGCCCTTGGCCACGGCCAGCAGGCGCAGCTCGCTCAGCGCCTCCACCACCACGGTGTTGGCATCGGGGCTCTTCAGCGCCTGGGTGGTCAGCGAGGGCACCAGGTACTGGGGGGTGGCCCAGTCGGAGCCCTGGAACACCCCCGCCGCCTCGAGCCTCTCGGCACGGGCTTCCACCGCGGCACAGCCCCCGTCGAGCAGCATGACCCGGCGGGCCGTGTCCAGCACCCGGGGCAGCTTGCCCGGCTTGGCGAAGTCTCGTGCCGAGGCCAGCAGTTCGATGGCCTCGTCGAGCTTCACCAGCAGGCCGGTGAGCTTGTCCGAGGTGGCGGAAGCCAGGCTTCCGCGTTGATCGTCAGGTTGCGTCGTCACGCCGACTCCTCGTCGTCAGGCTGTCATGCATCTCATGACGCCCCCTTCAGACATAGAAATCAAGCTCTTCCTGATGCTTGAGGAGATCGCGCAGGCGATGCGGGTCATCGCCCTTGAAGTACACCAGGCCCCAGTGGGTGCCGAAGGCGGTACGCTTGGTCACCGTCTCTTCCATGGGCGTGGTCAGCTCGTGGGACTCGAAATAGGGGTCTTCCTCGACCTCCTCGGGAATCTCCAGGCGGCTGACCACCCGGCGGCGCGGATAGACCCCGAAGCAGCCGGCGAAGCCGTCGGCATCGACCACTTCCTTCGGGAAGAACGCCTTGACCTCCTCCGCGGTGGCCTTGGGATCGAAGACCAGTATGCTGGCCTGGTAGGCATTGAAGCCGTAGACCCGCTCCAGCAGCTCGAAGACCTTGAACCCGGGCGGCCGGTAGGCGACCTCGCCGAAGTACATCTCGCCGTCGCTGGTGACGAAGTACTCGGGGTGGATCAGGCCGAACTCGATGTCGAAGGTCTTGATCAGCTTCTCGATCTGGGCCGTGATCTGGGGACGGTACTTCTCCAGCTCCGGCGAGGCGGGCACGAACACCGAATAGCCCAGGGTCACGTACTCGGAGATGTTGAGGAAGGCGATCTTGCCGTTATGGATCCAGGCCTCCACCGCGAACTCCCAGCCGTCCAGGTGCGACTCCATCAGCACCGGGAATTCCTCCTCGGGGATGGTATCGACCTCGTCGGGGGTGCGGATCACCCGGTGACCGAGACAGCCGGCCTTGTCGAAGGCCTTGAGATGGATCGGGTCGTTGGGGTCGCCATCCAGCTTGAGCAGCGTCTGGTTGACCCGCTTGAGGAAACGGATGACGTCTTCCTTGTCGTGGGCCTCCTCGAAGATCCCCACGCGGATCCCGCCCAGCTGGGCGCGGCGCTTCATCAGGGCCTTGTCGCGCAGCAGCAGCGACTGACCGTAGAGGCGGGGGCTGTCGAGCAGCACCGAGTTGATGGCGCCGGCCCATTCCACGGTCTCCTCGAACAGCGGAATCGCCACGTTGACGCCCATCTCCTTGAGGGTCTCGGCGATCTCCATGGAGCGGTCGTTGAGGCGCTCGAAGTTCCAGGATACATAGGGGATGTCGTGCTGCTTGCAGTAGTCTTCCGCCCAGTCCGGCGCCACCACGACATAGCGTCGATCGAAGTTCTCGGCGGCTTCGATGGCATTCAGGCTCCAGCCAAGCAGGGCGATATAGCCCTTGTTGGGATCCTTTTTCATGGTGCGCCTCCTGTTCGGAAATATGGAAAACTCCCCGCGACCGTCCCGGGCGGGAAGCATGAACCATCTCTCACCTTACATCAGAGGAACGCTTCTCACATCCTTGTGGTCAACGCGGCGCGGACGCACCGACAGACAATCGTGCCTTGCTCACGACGCGCCCCCTTGGTATAGTGCGCGGCGTTCGACAAGTGCTTGATCCAACGTCGACTTCGGCGCATTCAGTGCCCGCTGTGGTGGCCCCGTCGGTCCTCCCGCAACGCTAAGCCGCAAACCCCGCCAGGCCCGGAAGGGAGCAACGGTAGTGGTGGACGCGTGTGCCGGGATGTGGCTGTCGGGGCCGCCTCCATTTGCGGCCTCCCGATCCTTCTCCTGGCCGTCACCTCCCCCGGCTCTTGTCTTGCCCTGCTTGACAGCCCCCGCGAGCGTTCGCGCCCGCTTAGCCCCTCGTGACCGCTGGCCGCCCCGTGTCCTCGAGGCGCCGCCCCAGTTCCCGATGCCGGCCGGACGATGAAACGAACGCCGAGGGATGCTATCGAAGGGGATGCCCTCATCGACAAGGAGATCCTGATGAACGCCAAGCGAATTTTCGACCAGTTGATGCAGCAGGCCGGTGGTCAACGCCGCCAGGGCGGTGTCGACGTGCAGGGCCTGGTGGATGGCCTGTCGTCCCAGCTCAAGGGCGGGGGCGGCTCGGGCGGGAGCGCCGGCCAGGGCGGTGGTGTCGACATCAAGAGCCTGCTCGGCGGCGGGGCCATGGGCCTGCTGGTCGGCTCCAAGCGTGGCCGCAAGCTTGGCGGCAAGGCGCTCAAGTACGGCGCCATCGCCGGGGCCGGCATGCTGGCCTGGAAGGCCTGGCAGAATACCCGGGGCGGTGCCTCGGCGGACGAGGCTCACGAGGGGCAGCCCATGGAGCGCCTGCAAGGGGAGGTCCAGGAGCAGCGCAGCCTGGCGCTGCTGCAGGCGATGATCATGGCCGCCCGGGCCGATGGCCATATCGACGAGCGTGAGCGGGCTCGGATCACCGAGCAGATCGACGCCCTCGGTGCCGATGACGACCTGCATGCCTGGATCGAGCGGCAGCTCACGGCGCCGCTGGATGCCCTGGCCCTGGCGCGCCAGGCCGACTCGCCCCAGGCGGCCCGGGAGATGTACCTGGTCAGCGTGGCGGTGATCGATGACCAGGACCCCATGGAGCGTGCCTGGCTCGACCAGTTGGCCTCGGGCCTGGAACTGGACGAGACCATGAAGCAGGAGCTCGAGCGCCAGGCCCTGCCGGCGAGCTGAGTCGTCGCCGCCCCGGAAGGCTCAATGTCCGGCGCTCTGGGGTGTCACACCCCGCGCACCGGTGGCAAGCTAGCGGGTCGGGGAGCCCCATGTTGCCGGTCGATCGGCCCGGGCGGTCTCGCCGCATTCGATCCAGACAGGGGCAGGGCGTGACATGTTGACCTTCTACAGTGACCAGACCCTCCGGCGCCGGGCGCGCACCGAGCTGGATGGCGGGCGCCTGGTGGTGCCCTACGAGAGTCCCGAGCGGGTCGAGCTGGTGCTCAAGCGGGTGCGCGAGGTCGGCCTTGGTGAGGTGCGCGAGCCCGGGAGCTTCGGCCTGGCACCGGTGCTGGCCGTGCACGATCGCGGCTATGTGGACTTCATCGCCGGCTGCTGGGACGAGTGGCAGGCGGCGGGGCGGACCGGCGAGGCCATCGCCTGGATCTGGCCGACGCGGAGGCTGCGTGACGACGTGATCCCCGAGCATATCGATGGTCGCCTGGGCCACTATGCTCAGTCCGCCGATACCTCGATCTGCGCGGGTACCTTCGAGGCCGCCACGGCCAGCAAGGACATCGCGCTGTCCGCCATGGCGCATACCCTGGCGACCGGCGAGCCGAGCTTCGGGCTGTGCCGGCCGCCGGGCCACCACGCTGCCAGTGACCAGTTCGGGGGCTACTGCTTCTTCAACAATGCCGCCATCGCCGCCCAGCATGCCCTCGATCAGGGCGCGGCCCGGGTGGCCGTGCTGGATGTCGACTTCCACCATGGCAACGGCACCCAGGAGATCTTCTACGCCCGGGACGACGTGCTCTTCGCCTCGCTGCACGGCGACCCGCGCAGCTGCTTCCCCTACTTCCTCGGCCACGCCGACGAGACCGGGTGCGGGCGAGGGCAGGGCTACAACCTCAACTACCCCATGGCGCCGGGCACCGCCTTCGACGCCTGGTCCCGGGCCCTGGATGACGCCTTGGGGCGCATCCGCGCCGCCGGCTGCGAGGTGCTGGTGGTCTCGCTCGGGGTGGACGCCTTCGAGCACGACCCGATCAGCGCCTTCAAGCTGACCAGCGACGACTTCACCGAACTCGGCCGACGCCTCGCCACCCTGGGCCTGCCCACGACCTTCCTGCTCGAGGGCGGCTACGCGGTGGCAGCGATCGGCATCAATGCCGTCAACGTGTTGAGCGGCTTCGAGGCCGCCTCCCGCGAGGCCTGACGGCCCATCATCCCAGGAAAAGGAGTGTTTCATGGCGCGAATCTTCGACGACAACTCGCAGTCGATCGGCAATACCCCGCTGGTGCGGCTCAACCGGGTCAACGAGGGCGCGACGATCTGGGCCAAGATCGAGGGGCGCAACCCCGCCTACTCGGTGAAGTGCCGCATCGGTGCGGCGATGATCTGGGATGCCGAGGAGCGTGGCGCCCTCAAGCCCGGCATGACCATCATCGAGCCCACCAGCGGCAATACCGGCATCGCCCTGGCCTTCGTGGCCGCCGCCCGGGGCTATCCGCTGGTGCTGACCATGCCGTCCTCCATGAGCCTGGAGCGGCGCAAGGTGCTCAAGGCGCTGGGCGCCGAGCTGGTGCTCACCGAGCCGGCCAAGGGCATGCCCGGGGCGATCGCCAAGGCCGAGGAGCTGGCCGAGGCGGAACCGGGCAAGTACTTCCTGCCCCAGCAATTCGAGAACCCGGCCAACCCGCGGATCCACGAGACCACCACCGGCCCCGAGATCTGGGAGGATAGCGATGGCGAGATCGATATCCTGGTGGCCGGGGTGGGCACCGGCGGCACCCTGACCGGCGTGTCCCGCCACATCAAGCAGACCCGCGGCAAGGCGATCACCACCGTGGCCGTGGAACCCGTCGACTCGCCGGTGATCACCCAGGCGCGCAACGGGCAGACGCTGACGCCGGCCCCCCACAAGATCCAGGGCATCGGCGCCGGGTTCGTGCCCGCCAACCTGGACATGTCGCTGGTGGATCAGATCGAGACCGTGGACAACGACGAGGCGATCGCCATGGCCCATCGGCTGATGCAGGAGGAGGGCATCCTCTGCGGCATCTCCTGTGGCGCCGCCATGGTCGCCGCGCTGCGCATCGCGCGCCAGCCCGAGCACCAGGGCAAGAACATCGTCGTGGTGCTGCCGGACAGCGCCGAGCGCTACCTCACCTCGGCGCTCTTCGCGGGCCGCTTCGGCGAGCAGGAAACCGTCCAGTAGGCCGTTCCCGGCGTCCTTCGGGCCGCCGGGCCTGTCGCCTAGGAGCCTGTCGGATTTGACCGATCGTCACGAGATTCCCGGATTTCGAGTCAACTTTATCGATCTGTTGAGGCGAATAGCGTGCTATTTAACGAAGCAGATCGAATGAAGTTGGCCGAAAGCCCGGGAATCGCAGTAGGTCAGCGTTAAGTCCGACAGGCTCCTAGCGGGGCGGCAGGCTCGGCACCCAGTCCACGGCCCCGAAGGTCTCCGCGCCGATCCAGGCCAGGAAGCCTGCATAGAGCACCAGCAGGGCCACGCACTCCGGTCGCGTCAGTACCATGCCGGTACGCATCATCAGGAACAGCGCCACGGTGGCGCCGGTGAGGGCGGCCATCATCGGCGCGGCGATGGAGAAGTTGACCACGGCGGTGCCGGCGATCAGCACCCCGGCGGGAATGCATACCAGCAGGTCGAAGGTATTGCTGCCCAGCACGTTGGCGATGCTGGTCACCCCGCGGCCCTGGCGGGCGGCGCGGATGGAGACGAAGGCATCGGGGATCGAGGTGCCGGCGGCGACCACCGTGATGCCCCACAGGAAACTCGGCGTGCCGAAGATCTCGCCGAAATGGATGGCCGCCTGGACCAGCCCCTCCACGCCGACCACGATCACCCCCAGCGACAGCGCGAGCCGGGCCCACTCGCGTCCGGGACGGATGTCCCGGGCATCCACCTCCGCCTCGTACTCCAGGGTGTCCTGGTACTGCACGAACAGGTAGAGCCCGTAGAGTGCCACCGGCATCAGGGCCAGCCAGCGGGTCATTTCGCCACGGATGGCGCCGGCGTCGTCGGGCACGGGGTGGTAGATGGCGGCGAAGGAGAAGGTCAGCGTCAGCACTGCCACCGCGATCATGTAGAACTGGGCCTCCTTGTAGACCAGGTCGCGGTTGGCGGTCAGCGCCTGGTGGCTGGCCAGGCCGGAGACGGCGGGGATCACCAGGATGTTGAACAGCGCCGAGCCGACGATGGCCGCCACGCCCAACTCGAATTCCCCGTGCAGCAGGGTCGAGATCACGGTGGTGGAGAGTTCCGGAAAGCTCGACCCCACCGCGACCACGATGGCGCCCTGCACGATATCGGGGAGCCGATAATGGGCCGAGAGGCGCTCGCTGCTGCTCTCGAGCAGCCCGCTGCCCTTCCAGACGATGGCCGTGGCGATCACGGCGACGAGGGTCCAGGTCAGTATGGCGATCATGCGGTCCGTCCCTTTTCCGCTGTTGCTGTGGCCCGTGGGGCGCCCTCAGCCTAACAGACCGACCTGGCCTCGCCGGCCCTTTCCCGAGCCTGCCGCTATTGCACTGCCCGATGCGGCGCTGCAGGATGGCGCCCTTTGTCGGAGGGAAGGGCATGCAACGTCTTGCCATGGCGGCGGTTCTCGCCGTGCTGTCGGTGTCGGCCAGGGCCGATGCGGTGGTCGGCAGCTGGAACATCGAGCATCTCGGCTGGAACAACGACAAGCGCGTCGACCTGATCGCCCGGGTGGCCGACCACTTCGACCTGCTGGCGGTACAGGAACTGATGGACCCGGCGGCGCTGGGGCGGCTGGAGCGGGCCCTCGAGGCCGCCTCGGGCGAGCCCTGGTCGGCCATGGCCAGCCACGCGCTGGGGCGTGGCCGCTACCAGGAGCATTACGGCTTCCTGTGGCGGGAGGCCGAGGTCGAGTACCTCGACGGGGCGGTGGTGTACCTCGACCCTGGCGACGTGTTCGCCCGGGAGCCCTATTCGGCGCGGTTTCGCGACCGCCAGAGCGGCGAGGCCTTCGTGGCCGCCTCGGTGCACGTGATCTATGGCGAGGGTATCGACGATCGCCTGCCGGAGATCGCCGCCCTGGCCGACTACTGGCAGTGGCTCGCCGAGGCCCATCCCGAGACTCCCCGCCTGCTGATGGGCGACTTCAACCTGCCGGCGGACCACGCGGCCTGGGCGCCGCTGCGCGCGCTGGGCGCGGTGCCGGCCCTCGCCGACCAGGCGACCACCCTCTCCGAGGCCGACGGGCGCTACGCCAGCCGCTACGACAATATCTGGTATCGCCCGGACCGCCTGAGTCCCGCCGACCTCGGCATGGTGCGCTTTCCCGCCCTGGTGGGCCTCGACCATGCGCGGGCCCGGGAGCGCGTCTCGGACCATGCCCCGGTCTACCTGGCCCTGCACGGTGGCCGGCTGAAGATCCCGGCCAGGGGCGACGCCGCCGAGATGGCGGCCCGGTGTGTCGACCTCAACGCCAGTGCTCGGGCCGCGCTGGAGACCCTGCCCCATGTCGGCCCGGCGCGGGCCGCGGCCATCGTCGCCGGGCGTCCCTGGCACGACGCCGCCGAGCTGACGCGTATCCGCGGCATCGCCGGCGCTCGGCTCGCCGAGATCCGTGGCAGCGGCCGGCTGTGCGAGCCCTGAGGGCGCCTGGCATCGCGCCGCGCTCAACCCTCGCCCGGGGTGGGCCCGGCGCGCCGGCCGAGCCAGCGGCGGTGGTCGAGCCGCCAGATGAGCCGGAAGCCCTTGAGCAGCAGGACGAGCATGGCCAGGGGCAGCAGCAGGGTCCGGAACACGAACAACGCCATCAGGGTCAGCATGGCGGTGATCGACCCCTCCACCCGGCCGGAGAGGGCCTCGAGGCTCGCCGCGTCGCGCAGCGAGGCGAGCCGCGCCGTCAGGCCGGACAGCCAGCCCTCGTCCGGCTCGCCGCTCAGGGTCTGGCGGGTCTCGGCGATCTGCGCCTCGAGCCGCTCCCATCGCTCGTCGAGGCGGCGCTGCGCCTCGCGGCTCTCGTCCCGCCGTTCGCGCCGTGCATCCAGACGCCGCTCCAGGCGTGCCTGGGCGGGGTCCTCGTGGAAGACGTTGAGCCGCTCGACGAGCCCCATCTGGCCCTCGCGGTGGGCCAGCTCGGTGTTGGCCCGGCCCACCGCGGCCCTGGCCGCCTGCAGGCGCCGCCGGCCCTCGGCCCGCTCGGCCGCCAGACGCTGCCTGTCCGCCTCGAACCCGGCCAGGCGCTCCTCGAGCGCGTCCCGGGAGCGTTCGTCCAGCGCCGCGCGGCCCTCCAGCCCGGCGATGTCACTGGCCAGCTCGTCGACGGTGGCCATGTTGGCCTCGGCCCGGGCGTCGATGACCGCCTGGTCGACCAGGCCGTTGAGCAGCATCGCGACGACGAACAGGAAGCGGGCGAGCGAGGCCAGCAGGAAGGCCTTGAGGAAGACGGGCGCATGGCGTCCCCCTCGCAGGAACAGGCTGAGGACCAGCAGCAGGCCGCCCAGGGTCAGCAGCAGCTTGAACGCCTCGGTGGAGACGATCTCGACCAGCACCTTCTGGGTGACCAGGGAACCGATCGACAGCTGCATGACATCCGCGTAGTCCTCGACCATGTCGTTCAGTGGATCGAGCATCTCCAGCGGCTGGGTGCTGGCCACCCCGACGCCCACCTCGGTGGATTGCAGCACCGAGATGCCGCCATTCAGGGCGCGGGCGGTGGCGAAGGCGGCCAGGGCCTGGACCATGGCGGCATCGACATAGGCCTCCGTGCGGCGGTCGGCGGTATCCAGCCAGGACATCAGCACCATGGCGGCGACCATGAGGCAGAGAACGGCCGTGCGGAACCGGGGCGAGGGTCTGTCCATCGGGTGTCCTGACTGTCGTGCCTGAAGGGGCGGCCGCGGGCGCCGGCGTGGGCCACGGCGATGGCGCCACTGTGGCGCGCCGGCGGAGGCGGCGCAAGCCCGGGGGCAGCCGCCATCGCCGGCCGGGACGGCCCCGACCTTTGCGCCTCGGCCGCCACCCGGTAGAATGAAGCGACTTTCCCCGGGCCTGTCGGCGAGCGAGTCTCGCCCCGGCGGGTTGACGTGTTCGGCTGCCAGCCAGCCCAGCTGCAAGGATTCCGAGCTGCATGAGCTATCAGGTTCTGGCCCGCAAGTGGCGGCCGCGTACCTTCCATGAACTGGTCGGCCAGGAGCACGTCCAGCGTGCCCTGGTCAACGCCCTGGATCAGGGCCGGCTGCACCATGCCTACCTGTTCACCGGGACCCGCGGCGTGGGCAAGACCACGCTGGCGAGGATCCTCGCCAAGTGCCTGAACTGCACTGCCAATGGGCGGGGCGACGAGGGCGTGACCTCCACCCCTTGCGGCCAGTGCCCGAGCTGTGAGGCCATCGACCAGGGGCGCTTCGTCGACCTGATCGAGGTCGACGCCGCCTCGCGCACCAAGGTGGAGGACACCCGCGAGCTGCTCGACAACGTGCAGTACGCACCGACCCAGGGGCGCTACAAGGTGTACCTCATCGACGAGGTGCACATGCTCTCCACCAGCAGCTTCAATGCGCTGCTCAAGACCCTGGAAGAGCCACCGCCCCACGTGAAGTTCCTGCTGGCGACCACCGACCCGCAGAAGCTGCCGCCCACGGTGCTGTCGCGCTGCCTGCAGTTCACCCTCAAGCACATGCCGCCGGAGCGTATCGTCGGTCACCTCTCCACGGTACTCGAGGCCGAGGCGGTACCCTTCGAAGAGAGCGCCCTGTGGCTGCTGGGCAAGGCGGCCGAGGGCTCCATGCGCGACGCCATGAGCCTGACCGACCAGGCCATCGCCTTCGGTCAGGGCGAGGTGCGCCATGCCGACGTGGCGGCCATGCTCGGCACCCTGGACCATCGCCACGTGCTGGCGCTGCTCGAGGCGCTGGCCGAGGTCGACGCCGCCCGGGTGCTCGCCGAGGTGGCGGCCCTGGCCGAGCAGGGCCCGGATTTCGCCGGCGTGCTCGACGACGTCACCGGCGTGCTGCATCGCCTGGCCGTGGCCCAGATGGTGCCCGAGGCCCTGGACAACGGTCACGGCGACCGTGAGACGCTGCTGGCGCTGGCCTCGCGCTTCACCGCCGAGGACATCCAGCTCTATTATCAGATCGGCATCCAGGGCCGCGGCGACATGGCCCACGCCCCCGATCTGCGCACCGCCCTGGAGATGACCCTGCTGCGCATGCTGGCCTTCCGGCCCCAGGGCGTGCCCAAGCCGGCACAGACGCCGCTGCCGTTGCGCGGCGACCCCGGCTCGCCGCCGGCCAGCCAGGGCGAGGCCCCGGCCAGTGCGCCGCCGGCTTCCCAGGCCGTGCCCGCCGCGGCGCCGGCATCAGCCGGGCCGGCCGCC
>NZ_JAUFPQ010000032.1 GCF_030409305.1 Halomonas maura | reverse complement strand
GCCGCCGGCGCCCCCGCCCAGCGCGCCGGTCACGGCCAGCCAGTCGCCGGGCCGGGCGCCGGCGCGGGTCAGGGCCTCGGCCGGCGGCACCTCGCCCATCACCGTGACGCCCACGGCCAGCTCGCCGCGGGTCACGTCGCCGCCCGCCAGGCTGACCCCGCAGGCCGCGCACAGGGCGTGGAAGCCCTCCGCGAAGGCGGCCACCCAGGCCTCGTCGGCCGCGGGCAGGGTCAGCGACATCAGGCACCAGCGGCCCCGGGCGCCCATGGCGGCCAGGTCGCTGAGGCTGACGGCCAGCGCGCGGTGGCCCACGGCCCCGGGCGGGGCATCGGCGGGGAAGTGCACGCCGGCCACCGAGGTATCGACGCTCACCGCCAGGCGCTCACCCGCGGTCGTCGCCAGCAGGGCACAGTCGTCGCCCACCCCGAGGCTCACGCCCGCCGCGGCGGGGGCCGGGGCGGGGGCCAGATAGCGGGCGATCAGCTCGAATTCACTGTGCATCCGGTGCATCGCCTTCAGCGTCGGCGCGCGGAGACCTCGGCGGACCGCAGCCTCACGGCGAGCTTGTCGAGAATGCCGTTGACATACTTGTGCCCCTCGGTGGCGCCGAAGGACTTGGCCAGCTCGACGCCCTCGTTGATCACCGCCCGGTAGGGCACCTCGAGGCGCTTGGCGAGTTCGTAGGCCCCCAGGCGCAGGATGGCGAGTTCGATGGCGTCCAGGTCCTCGAGGCGGCGGTCGAGCAGCGGGGCGATGGCCCGGTCCAGCTCCTCGCGGTCGCGCACCACGCCCTGCAGCAGGTCATGGAACAGCGCCAGGTCGGCGATCTCCATGACCTTGTGCCAGTTCTCGTGGTCCTCCAGGTCGTCGTCGGCCACCTGGCTGCGGAACTCCGTCTCCACCGCGGTGATCGACTTGCCGGTCAGCTGCCACTGGTAGAGTCCCTGGACCGCGAGCTCGCGGGCCGCATGGCGGGACTGCTGGGCCTTCGACGGTGCCCGGCGCTGCTCGCTCATCGGGTCCCCTCCCCGGCGTCATCGCCGAAGCAGCGCAGCAGCGAGACCATCTCCATGGCCGCCATGGCCGCCTCGGTGCCCTTGTTGCCGGCCTTGGTGCCGGCCCGCTCGATGGCCTGCTCGATGGAGTTGACGGTCAGCACGCCATTGGCCACCGGGGTATCGAACTCCAGCTGCAGGCGGCTCATCGCCGAGTTGCACTCGCCGGCCACGTGCTCGAAGTGCGGGGTGCCGCCGCGGATCACCGCGCCCAGGGCGATCACCGCCTCGGGCCGCGCCACCTGGAGCACGCGCTTGATCGCCAGCGGCAGCTCCCAGGCGCCGGGGGTGTGGACGATATCGATGTTCTCGGCCTCCACGCCGTGGCGCACCAGGCTGTCCACGGCGCCCTCCACCAGGCTGTCCACCACATGATGATTGAAGCGGCCCACCACGATCACGTAGCGGCCATCGACGTCGACGAAGCTGCCTTCGACTTGGGAAATCGGTTGCATGGTCTGTTTCCTGCTGAACCCGGTGGTACGGAATCCACATGACGCCGCGACGGCCGGCGTCGTGTCAATGTGTCGGTGACGATCGCTCAGGCGTCGGCGTCATCCTCGGCGACGGCCGGCTGGCCGGGCTCGACCCGCTCGACGACTTCCAGGTCGAAGCCGGAGAGCGCCGAGAACTTCCACGGCGAGCTGAGCAGGCGCATGCGCCCCACGCCCAGGTCGCGCAGGATCTGCGAGCCGGTACCGATGGTGAGGTAGTTGCCGGCGCCGTCGGAGTCGGTGGTGCGCGGCGCGCGGCGACGCTCCAGGAACAGGTCGAGCAGGTCCTGGAGGTCCTGGCGGGGACGGCCATCGTCGAGCAGCACGAAGACGCCATGCTCGGCGCGGGCCACCTCGGCCACGGCCTCGTGGGCGGCCCAGCTGCCCCCCTCGCCCTTGTGCAGCGAGAGCAGGTCGCGCATCACGTTGGCCAGGTGCACGCGCACCGTGGTCAGTGCCTCGGGGTGCGGATGCCCCTTGACCAGGGCCAGGTGGTGGGCACCCTGGATGCGGTCGCGAAAGACGTGCAGGGTCAGCTCGCCATGGGGCGTCTGGACCGGCATCGATTCCTGGGGCTCGACGGTCTGCTCGTTGTGGATGCGGTAGTGGATCAGGTCGGCGATGGTGCCCATCTTCAGGCCGTGCTCGCGGGCGAAGCGCTCGAGCTCGGGGCGGCGGGCCATGCTGCCGTCGTCGCTCATCACCTCGCAGATCACGCCGCTCGGGTCCAGGCCGGCCAGGGCCGCCAGGTCACAGGCCGCCTCGGTGTGGCCGGCACGGCGCAGCACGCCGCCCGGCTCGGCCATCAGCGGGAAGATGTGGCCGGGCTGGACGATGTCCCCTGCCTGGGCGTCGCGGGCCACCGCGGCCTGCACGGTGCGCGCCCGGTCGGCGGCCGAGATCCCGGTGGTCACCCCTTCGGCGGCCTCGATGGACAGCGTGAACTTGGTGCCGAAGCCTGAGCCGTTGTCGCGGACCATCAGCGGCAGCTGCAGCCGCTCGCAGCGCTCGCGGGTCATCGGCAGACAGATCAACCCCCGGGCGTGGCGCGCCATGAAGTTGATGTGCTCGGCCTCGACCTTCTCGGCGGCCATGATGATGTCGCCTTCGTTCTCGCGATCCTCGTCGTCCATCAGGATCACCATCCGGCCCTGGCGGATGTCCTCGATCAGCTCGGCGATGGGGGCCAGGCCCCCGGAGGAGGAGTGCTCCATGGAATCTCCATTGATTCTGCGTGGCGGCTGTCGCGCCTTGACGACGCTCGGGTCGCCGGGGGGCGTCGCCCACCTCGAAACCGCGTCAGGGTACCGTGGCGCGGCGTCCGGCGCCAGTATGAGGTTCGGGCATCGGCGAACTCTCGAGAGCGGCATCGGCGAACTCTCGAGAGCGGCATCGGCGAACTCTCGAGAGCGGCGTCGGGCGTCGGATCGTCCCGGTCTTGTCGCGTCGGCAACCAACCGCTCGCCGCGCGCCTAGCGCGGCCGGGCGGTGATGCGCCAGTCGCGGCCCACGGCGCGGATATCGAGAATCTCCAGCGGGCGCTGCTGCTCCATGCGCTCCAGCCCTGGCAGGGCGAACAGCGGCCGGGCCTCGCCACCGAGCAGGGTGGGGGCCACGAACAGCTGCATCTCGTCGACCAGGGCGGCATCCAGCATGGCCCCGGCGAGCGTCGCGCCGGTCTCCAGCAACACCTCGTTGACGGCCTCCTGCCCGGCCAGGTGGGCGAGCAGCGCCGCCAGGTCGACTCGGCCGTCGGCGCCGGCGGGCAGCGCCAGCACCTCGGCGCCGGCGGACTCGAGGCGGGCCCGACGCTCGCCGTCCTGGCCCTCGAGGGTCGCCACCAGGGTCCGGCCCGGCTCGCGCAGGCAGGCGGCGGCCTCGGGCAGGCGCAGCCGCGAGTCCACCACCACCCGCAGCGGCTGGCGGGCGGCGATGGCCTCGCCCTCGGGCAGCTCGAGCTGGTCGGCACGCACCGTGAGCCGGGAGTTGTCGAAGATCACCGATTCCACGCCGGTCAGCACCGCGCTGGAGCGGGCGCGCAGCCGCTGCACCTCACGCCGCGCGCGGGGGCCGGTGATCCACTGCGACTCGCCGGAGCGCATGGCGGTGCGGCCGTCGAGGCTCATGGCCATCTTCAGCCGCACGAAGGGCCGGCCACGGGCCATGCGGGCGATGAAGCCGGGGTTGAGGGCCCGGGCCTGGGCCTCGAGCAGGCCGACCTCGACCTCGATGCCGGCCTCGCGCAGCCGCGCGATGCCTCGGCCCGCCACCTGGGGATTGGGGTCCTGCATGGCCACCACCACCCGCGCCACCCCGGCGTCCACCAGCGCCACGGCACAGGGACCGGTGCGCCCCTGGTGGGAACAGGGCTCGAGGGTGACATAGGCGGTGGCTCCCCGGGCCGCCTCGCCGGCCTGGCGCAGGGCATGGATCTCGGCATGGGGCTCGCCGGCCCGCAGGTGCCAGCCCTCGCCCACCCGCCGGTCGCCCTTGACCAGCACGCAGCCCACCCGGGGGTTGGGATCGGTGGTGTAGAGGCCGCGACGCGCCAGCACCAGGGCGCGGGCCATCCAGGCCTCGGGGGTCCGCGGCGCCGTCATGCGCCCCCCGGCTCGTCGGGCCGGAAGCTCGGCTCCTGGGCGAGGCGATCGATCTCGGCGCGGAACTCGTCGATGTCCTGGAAGCGCCGATACACCGAGGCGAAGCGGATATAGGCCACCTGGTCGAGCCGCTTCAGGGCATGCATCACCTCCTCGCCGACGTCCCGGGCCTGGACCTCGCGCTCGCCGCGGGCGCGCAGCGTCTGGCGAATGCGCTCCACGGCGGCCTCGATGGCCTCGGCGCTGACCGGGCGCTTCTCCAGGGCACGCAGCATGCCGGCGCGCAGCTTGGCCTCGTCGAACAGCTCGCGGGAGCCGTCGGCCTTGATGACCCGGGGCATCACCAGCTCGGCGGTCTCGTAGGTGGTGAAGCGCTCGCCACAGGCCGCACACTGGCGCCGGCGGCGCACCTGATCGCCCTCGGCGACCAGCCGGGAATCGGTCACGCGGGTGTCATGGGCGCCGCAGAAGGGGCAATGCATAGCGAGTATCCGACATGGAGGAAACGGTGTCGCCATATTGTAACGGGTCGGGGCGACAGCGCCCAGCGGGTCGGACACTCCCGGGGCCCGCTGCCGTTGCCGCACACGAACTTTATCGTCCCGCGAGCCTCCCAGGCAGGCATTCCTTCCTTCCGCTACCAGGAGATCCGTCATGCGTCAGCCGTCTCGCTCCCGCCTGGCCCTGGCCGCCCTTGCCCTGCCGCTTGCGGCCCTGGCCGAGTCGCGGCCGCCCCCCCTTCAGGCCCTGGAGGCCCAGGGCCTGACGGTCCATGGCCGCTTCGCCGCCCCGGGCGGGCTCGACGGCTACGCGGCCAGCGCCAACGGCCAGGCGATGACCGTCTTCGTCACCGCCGACGGCGAGCATGCCGTGATCGGCAACCTGGTCGACGCCGAGGGCAACAACCTCTCGGCGGCCCCCCTCGATCGCCTGGTACGCGCCCCCCGGGACGCCGAGACCCGGCAGGCCCTGGCGGACAGCGCCTGGATCGCCGATGGCCGCGACGACGCCGAGCGCATCGTCTACGTCTTCACCGACCCCAACTGCCCCTATTGCCGGCGGTTCTTCCGGGCCGCCCGGCCCTGGGTCGAGGCCGGCGAGGTGCAGCTGCGCCATGTCATGGTCGGCATCCTCGAGCGCGACAGCCCACGCCTGGCCATCTCGCTGCTGGCCGCCGACGACCCGTCCGCGGCGCTGGCGGCCCATGAGGCGGGCACGCCGGTCGAGCCACTCGACGCCCTGCCCCGCCACTGGGAGCTGGCGCTGCAGGAGAACCACGCCCTGATGGAGCGGCTCGGCCTGGTGGCCACCCCGGGGCTGGTCTACCGCGACGAGGACCGCCTGGCGACGGCCCAGGGCATGCCGAGCGAGGCAGCGCTGACGAAGATCCTGGGCCCGCGGCCCTGACGCGATGCCGGAGTCGCCCCTCGCGCAACAGGTTGCGCTACGAGAACCTCTTCAGTCCGGCGAGGGCAGCGCCCGGGCCAGGAACCAGCCCACCAGCATGGCCAGCAGCATGGCCGCCAATGGCCAGGTGATGCCGGCCACGGAGGCGAAGGCCGGGCCGGGGCAATAGCCGGAGAGCCCCCAGCCGATGCCGAACAGCGCCGCCCCGCCGATCAGCCGGCCATCCAGGTCGCGCCGCCTGGGCAGCTGGAAGGCCGAGGCGAACAGCGGGTTGGGCCGGCGCATGGCCAGGCGGTAGCCGACGAAGTTCGTGGCCACCGCGCCGCCGAGCACGAAGATCAGCGTCGGGTCCCAGGCGCCGAAGAGATCCAGGAAGCCCAGCACCCGGGCCGGGTCGGTCATGCCGGACACGGCCAGGCCGAGGCCGAACAGCAGGCCGGCGAGATAGCCCATCAGGGTCCTCATGCGCCATCTCCCAGCAGGTGCCGGACCATCAGGACCGTGAGGATGGCGGTCGCCAGGAAGGTCAGGGTGGCCGCCAGGGAGCGCGGCGACAGCCGCGCCAGGCCGCACACGCCATGGCCGCTGGTGCAGCCGCTGCCGATGCCGGTGCCCAGGCCGACCAGCAGGCCGGCGACGAGCATCAGGGCGACGCCGCCGGCGGGCTCGCCGATCACCGCGCCGGGGCGGTCGGCCACGTTGCCGAGCCCCCCACCGGTCAGCACCAGCAGCAGGGGCCCCGAGATCAGCCCCAGCAGGAAGGCCAGGCGCCAGGCGCTGTCACCCCGGGGCCGGGCGGTGACCAGGGTGCCGATGATGCCGCTGACGCCGGCGATGCGTCCCAGGGTCACCATCAGCCAGGTGGCCGAGAGTCCGATCAGCACGCCGCCGACCAGGCCGGCCAGGTAGGAATGCCACTCCACGGGCGATCTCCTTCAGGGGGTTGCTTCGCCGAAACGCGACTCGACGGCCTTCAGAACCGGTTGATCGGCACCTTGAGGTAGACCTGGCCGTTGTCCTCGGCGGGCGGCAGCTGGCCGGCGCGCATGTTGACCTGTACCGCGGGCAGGATCAGCTGCGGCATGTCCAGGCTGGCATCGCGCTCGGTGCGCATCTTCACGAAGGCATCCTCGCCGACGCCCTCGTGGACATGGATGTTGTCGGCGCGCTGCTCGGCCACGCTGGTCAGGTGCTGGTACTCCTCGCGGCCCGGCGCCTTGTAGTCGTGGCACAGGAACAGGCGCGTCTCGCCGGGCAGCGCCAGCACCTTCTGGATGGAGCGATAGAGGGTGCGGGCGTCACCGCCGGGGAAGTCGCAGCGCGCCGTGCCGTAGTCGGGCATGAACAGGGTGTCGCCGACGAAGGCGGCATCGCCGATCACGTAGGTCAGGCAGGCCGGCGTATGGCCCGGGGTGTGCAGCACCCGCGCCTCGAGGCCGCCGATGGCGAAGGTGTCGCCCTCCTCGAAGAGGCGGTCGAACTGGCTGCCGTCCCGGGCGAACTCGCTGCCGGCGTTGAAGGCCTCGGCGAAGATCTCCTGCACCTCGATGATGCGCGCACCGATGCCGGTCAGCCCGCCCAGCCGCTCTTGCAGGTAGGGCGCCGCCGAGAGGTGGTCGGCGTGCACGTGGGTCTCGAGCACCCACTCGACGCTGAGCCCTTCGTCGCGCACGCAGGCGATGATCGCGTCGGCGGAGCGCACCTCGGTGCGCCCGGCGGCGTAGTCGAAGTCGAGCACCGAGTCGAGGATGGCGCAGGATGTCGAATGCGGATCGCGGACCACATAGCTGAAGGTCTTGGTGGGCTCGTCGAAGAACGCCGTCACGAGAGGATGCGTCGCCATGAAGCCTGCCTCCTGTAGTGGTGAATAGCGGTGGAATCAGCAACGGTGAGGGTCGAGCCCCGCCCATCGGCACGTCGTGGCCCTAGCGTAACGCACAACAAGTTCTAACGTTATATTTATTTGAAATATAACGGAGCGAACTCGATTCCCCCGGGACATGACCCACCGGCAACGGCATCGTTGCCGGGGTCAGAGCTCGATGCGCTGGCGGTAGACCGGGATCTCGGCCTGGACGCCGCTCTCGGCGAGGACCGCCCGGAGCGCCTGCTGGGCGCCGGGCTCGCCGTGCACCAGATAGAAGCGTGGCTGGCCATGGAAGGCGCCGGCCCAGCCGATCAGATCGCTCTGGCCGGCATGGGCCGAGAAGCCCCCCAGGGTATGCACCCGGGCCTTGACGGCCAGGTCCTCGCCCAGCACCCGAACCCGTTCGGCGCCGTCGACGATCTCGCGTCCCAGGGTGCCCTCGGCCTGGAAGCCGACGATGACCAGCCGGGTGCTGGGCCGCTCGAGGTTGTAACGGAAGTGGTGGACGATGCGCCCGCCGTTGCACATGCCGGCGCCGGCGATGATGATGGCGCCGCCATGGATGCGGTTGATGGCCATGGACTCCTCCACCGTGCGGGTCAGGCGCAGGATCGGCAGGTACTGTCCGGGATCGCCGTGGGCGGCGATATTGAGCACCTTGAGGTCCTCGGGGTCGAGCGAGGCGCGCTTGCGGGCATAGAGCTCGGTGACGCGGATCGCCATGGGACTGTCGAGGAACACCATCTGCTGGCGCAGCCGGCCCTGGTGATAGAGCACGCTGAGGTGATAGAGGATCTCCTGGGTCCGGCCCACGGCGAAGGCCGGGATCAGCACATTGCCGCCGTCCCGGTGGGCCTCCTCCAGCACCTGGGCGAACTCCTCGAGGGTCTCCGCCAGCGGCCGATGGTCGCGGTCGCCGTAGGTGCTCTCCATCATCACCAGGTCGGCGTCGTAGACCTTCTCGGGGTCTTTCATCAGCACCGACTCGGGATTGCCGAGGTCCCCGGAGAACACCAGCCGGCGTTGCTGGCCGCCGGAGGGGATGGCCAGCTCGACGATGGCCGATCCCAGGATGTGCCCGGCATCGCGGAATACCAGGGTCACCCCGCCGGGCAGGTGCACCGGCCGGCCGAGGCCATGGGGCTCGCACAGCGACAGCGTCAGGGCGACGTCGTCCTCGTCGTAGAGCGGTTCGATGGCCGGCTTGCCGGCCCGCCCCCGCCAGCGGTTCTCCCACTCCAGGTCCTTGGCCATCACGAAGGCGGCGTCGACCAGCATGATCTCGAGCAGTTCGGCGGTGTCGGCGGTGCAGTGGATCGGCCCGCGGTAGCCCTCGCGAACCAGCTTGGGCAGCAGGCCGGCATGGTCCAGGTGGCCGTGGGACAGCACCACCGCCTCGAGCTCCGTGGCCAGTCGCCCGAAGGGCACGGCATTGGCGCCCTCGACATCGCGGCCGCCCTGGTGCAGGCCGCACTCCAGCAGCAGCCGGTGCGCGCGCGGCTCGCCATCCACCTCCAGCAGGTAGCGCGAACCGGTCACCTCGCCCACCGCCCCCAGAAACGTCAGCGTCGACATGCGGATGCGCTCCTTGCTCAGCCTCATCACTCTCTCAGCATAGCGGCCCCCTGGAGCCGAGCGACAAGAACGGCCTCAACCAACGGGCCGACCCGCGCCATGCGGGTCGGCCCGATGCTGTGTCGCCATCAACACCCGAGGCGTCAGGCCAGGAAGGCGCCGTCCGCCGCCGGGGTGATCATGCGATCATGCCATCGCCGTTGCCGTCGATGGAGAAGGCGAAGGTATCCTCGACCGCATCGTCGTCGCCGTCCGTCGCCTCGACGGTGACCGTTCCCTCGATATCCGGAATATCGCCGAACGTGAAGGCGAAGATTTCCGGGATACGGAAGCCGTTGGCCGTCGCGTCATGGATGAGGATGACCTGGTCGATCTCTTCCTCCGTCTGGAACACGACCTCCTGGACGTCATTGCCCTTCGGCAGGGGGAAGGTCTCTTCACTGAATGCCACGAGCTCGCCATCATCGTAGCCCGCCATCTTCAGGGTGAGATCACTGCCGGGGGAGCCCGTGCCACCCTGCACGATGAAGCTGACGCCGGCGACATCCTCATGGAAGTTGAGCGCCAGTCCCTCACCGGCATCGTACTGGTTGTCGAACAGCGCTGAACCCCGGTTGCTGATATTGATGTCGTCGGCAGGATCGTCATCCAGATCGCCGTCAAGGTACGTCTGCCTCAGATTCGCAGTGTCGTCCGGATCGGAGAAGAGGAAGCCATCCAGGGTGACGATCGGCTCGTCCGGGGGCTGCGGAAGGTCGAACTCCTCCACGGGGCCGCCGGGGGTGGTCGTGTCCTCGATCAGCGCCACCTCGACGATAGGCCTGTCGATGAGCACCTCCGCATCGTAGCCGCCCGTTCCCTCTCCATCGACGGTGACCTCGAAGAAGTCGCCGAACGCGCTGCTGGTCAGGGTCAACATCGTGCCATCAGGCGAGATGCTCCCCGAGAGATCGCCCAGGACCGTGTCGTTCCCGGGGCTGACGAGGCTGAAGCCGGTGATCGCGAAGTCACCCTCCCCGTCGGCGCCATAGTCGAGGAAGCCCGCGTCGCTGAACGTCTCCCCGTCCGCGAAATCCAGCAACGGGGTGTCGTCGAGCCCCGAGATCGCCGGCCCGTCGTCACGCAGGCCCAGCGACGGCGAGAGGTCGATGGTCAGCTCGGCGCTGTCGTCGTCGCCGTCCGTCGCCATGGCCGTCAGCCCGACCTTGCCGGCGGCCAGGGTGATCAGGTCGTCCGGGTCGCTGTCGTCCGGATGGACCACCGCCCGGCTCTGGTCGAGGGTGACGTTGCCGTCGCCGTCGACGCTGACCCGCAGCACCTCGTCACCGTCGTCGTTGCTGCCGACCACGTCATCGCCATCCAGCGCCAGCGTCACGTCCTGACCGGTCAGCGTATCCACCAGGCCGCTCGCCGGGTCGGT
>NZ_JAUFPQ010000031.1 GCF_030409305.1 Halomonas maura | reverse complement strand
CCACCTGCGGCGCCTGGCCCCCCAGGCCGGCGCCGCCGGGCCGGCGCTGCTGGCCGCGGCCGAGGCGTTCGAGCGGCTGGTCTATGCCCCCCTGGCCGCCGCCGAGCGGCGCCGGCTGCGTCGTCGTCTGCGACGCCACCTCCGTGAGCTGCGCCGCGGCCTGCCGCGGGACACCGGCAGCGGGTCCGGGGCTGGCGCCACGGGGCCGGAAGTGGCATCGTGAGGGAACAGATAGCGAGCACGCGCCATGAGCATCCATGATCACGATTGCCGCACCCACCGCGGCGAGCCCTTCAATCTCCGTGCCCTGCGCGGCCAGGTGCTCCTGATCGTCAACGTGGCCAGCAAGTGCGGCTTCACTCCCCAGCTGCGGGACCTCGAGCGACTCTACCGGCGCTACCGCGACCGGGGCTTCACCGTGCTGGCCTTTCCCTGCAACCAGTTCGCCCACCAGTCGCCGGAGACGGCCCAGGCCTTCTGTGCCTTCGGCGAGCGCGAGTACGGCGTGACCTTCCCGCTGATGGAGAAGATCAGGGTCAACGGGCCGGACGCCCACCCGCTGTTCGTGGAACTCAAGCGCGCGGCCCCGGGGGTGTTCGGCACCGGCATGATCAAGTGGAACTTCACCAAGTTCCTGGTGGGCCGGGACGGCCGGGTGATCCGGCGCTTCTCGCCCCGCGACGGGGCCGAGGTGCTGATCGAGGCCCTGGAGCAGGCGCTCGACGAGCCCTGAGGCGGAGCGCCGCCGTCAGAGCCCGGGCTCGCCCCGGGCCACCGCCACGCGTTCCATCAGTTCGCTCCAGCGATGGCGGGCCATCATGGTGGTCAGCCCGGAGAACAGCGCCCAGCTCCTGCGCCGCCAGCCGGTGAGCCGCAGGTTGTGGGCCACCAGCTGGCGCATCAGCTTGTGGTCGTCGAAGCGACGCCACTCCCCGGCCACCGACATCTGGTGGCGGGCCAGCACCGGCGCCAGCTCCAGGCGGAACACCCACTCCAGCTCGTGCAGGGTCAGGTCATGGCGCTGGATCACCTCGACCATGCGGGCGTAGTCGGTCTCCCGCGGTTCCCGCTCCAGCCACAGCGGCGCCAGGGCCAGCCAAAGCTCACCGCGCTCGTCGACGAGGGTCTGCGCGTCCATGGGATTCTCCTGCTCGGGGGCGTGCCGAGCATCCTGCCCCAGCCGCCCGCGTCGCTCAAGGGCGGACAGCCCGGGCCGGGGCCGCTAGAATGTCGCCACTGACGAATGCCATGTAACAGGGCCGCGCCGCGGCGCGCCCCGAAGCCAAGAAGAGGTCTGTCGTGATCATCAAGCCCAAGGTACGCGGTTTCATCTGCACCACCACCCATCCCGTCGGCTGCGAGAAGAACGTGCTCGAGCAGATCGAGGCGACCCGGGCGCGGGGCCTGGACAAGAGCGTCGGGCCGAAGAAGGTCCTGGTGATCGGGGCCTCCAGCGGCTACGGCCTCTCGGCGCGCATCACCGCCGCCTTCGGCTATGGCGCCGACACCCTGGGCGTGTTCTTCGAGAAGCCGGGCACCGAGAAGAGGCCGGGCACCGCCGGCTGGTACAACGCCGCCGCCTTCGACAAGTTCGCCAAGGCCGAGGGCCTGTACAGCAAGTCGATCAACGGCGACGCCTTCTCCCACGCGGCCCGCGACAAGGCCATCGAGCTGATCAAGCAGGACCTCGGCCAGGTCGACCTGGTGGTCTACTCGCTGGCCTCGCCGGTGCGCAAGCTGCCGGACAGCGGCGAGCTCAAGCGCTCGGTCCTCAAGCCCATCGGCGAGACCTACCGCGCCACCGCCATCGACACCAACAAGGATGCGATCATCGAGGCCGAGGTCGAGCCGGCCACCGAGCAGGAGATCGAGGACACCATCGCGGTGATGGGCGGCGAGGACTGGGAACTGTGGATCGACGCCCTGGACCAGGCCGGCGTGCTGGCCCCGGGCGCCCGGTCGGTGGCCTTCAGCTACATCGGCACCGAGATCACCTGGCCGATCTACTGGCATGGCGCCCTGGGCAAGGCCAAGGAGGACCTGGACCGCGCCGCCGGCGAGATCGACACGCGCCTGGCCGGGCAGGGCGGTGGCGCCAACGTGGCGGTGCTCAAGTCCGTGGTCACCCAGGCCAGCGCGGCCATCCCGGTCATGCCGCTGTACATCGCCATGGTCTACAAGGTGATGACGGAGCAGGGCCTGCACGAGGGCACCATCGACCAGCTCAACCGCCTGTTCGCCGAGCGGCTCTATTCACCCGAAGGGCAGGGCGGTGCACTCGTCACCGACGAGGTGGGGCGCCTGCGCCTCGACGACTGGGAGCTGCGTGACGATGTCCAGCAGGCCTGCAAGGACCTCTGGCCCCAGGTGACCACCGAGAACCTCTTCGAGATCACCGACTACGCTGGGTACAAGCACGAGTTCCTGAAGCTGTTCGGCTTCGAGCGGGAGGACGTCGATTACGACGCCGAGGTGAATCCCGTGGCGGAATTCGATGTCGTAAACCTGTAGGGCCCCGGTTCGCCGGCGGCCTGTCCCGAGATCCGCGAACCCAGGAGGTCGGTATGGATACCAGGGAAAGCAAGACGCCGGAAGAGGAACGGGAGCACTTCAAGGAGGTCAGCCAGCCCGAGGACTTCGAGCACCCCGAGCCCGATGAGGAGCAGCCCGAGGCGCACCAGTCCGCCCAGGGTCTGACCTGGCTGCTGCCGGTGCTCATCGTGGTGGTGGCGGTGTTGGTCATCGGGCTGCTGGTGATCGGCCTCAGCGATTGATCCGTCGCACCGGTCTCGTGACGTGACGCCGGGCCCCGGGCCCGGCGTCGTGCGTTGCGGGCGGCTGTCGTGACGGCGGCCTTTGGATAGAATGAGGCCTTCTTCCCGCAACGAGAGCACCCCCATGCCCGAGTCCCCGATCGCCCCATCGCCTGTGCCGGTGTCACGGCATGTGGGGGTCGTGGTGTTGCCCGGCTTCTCGCTGCTGGCCCAGGCCTGCGCCACCGAGCCGCTGTTCGTGGCCAATCGCCTGGAGGGGCGGAGCCTCTATCGCCTGTCGACCTTCGCCGTCGACGAGCGCCCCGTGGCCAGCGCCTCGGGGCAGGCACTGATGCCCCAGGCCGTCGCCGGGGAGCCCGACCAGGCCCTGGACATGCTGCTGGTCTGCGCCCCCGGGCCGCTCGCGGGCAGCGTGCCGGTGGGCCTGCTCGACTGGCTGCGGCGCCTGGCCGCCGCCCGGGTGGTGCTGGGCGGGATCGGTGGCGGCACCGAGCTGCTGGCCCGGGCCGGGGTGCTGGATGGCTATCGGGCGACCCTGCCCTGGCCGCGCTTCTCGACCTTCGCCCGGGACTATCCGCGGGTGCGCCTGTCGCAGCAGCTGTTCGAGATCGACCGCGACCGCCTGACCTGTGGCGGCGGCACCGCGGCCATGGACATGATGATGACCCTGATCGGCAGCCAGCACGGCGGGGAGCTGGCCGAGCGGATCTCGGAGCACTTCGTGCTGGAGCGCATCCGCATGGGCGACGAGCCCCAGCAGGTGCCGCTGCGTACCCGGCTCGGCCATGCGCCCCAGAGCCTGGTGGACGCCGTGGCGCTGATGGAGTCCAACATCGAGGAGCCGCTGACGACTCACGAGTTGTCCGAGCACCTCGGCATTTCGCGGCGCCAGCTCGAGCGGCTGTTCAAGAAGCACCTGCAGGCGGTGCCCAGCCGCTACTACCTCAACCTGCGCCTGCAGCAGGCGCGGCGGCTGCTGCGCGAGAGCGACCGGCCCGCCGGCGAGATCGCCCTGCAGACCGGCTTCTCCTCGGCGGCGCACTTCTCCACCGCCTATCGCAACCACTTCGGCATCACCCCGCGGGAGGAGCGCCTGGGGTGACGCCGGCCCGTCGGCCAGCGTGCCGGCGGCCCATGGACGGGAGACGCGATGCACGCGCTGCGACCCCACCTGTTGCTGCTGATGGTGGTGGCCATCTTCTCGGGCAATATCCTGGTCGGCAAGGCCCTGGCGGGGCTGCCGCCCTTCACCATCTCCCTGGGGCGCGTGGCCATCGCGCTGCTGGTGGTGCTGCCACTGGGGCTTCGCCAGGCGCGCCGTGCCTGGCCGGTCTTCCGCCGTCACTGGCGGCCGCTGCTGGGCCTGGCGCTGTCCGGCGTGGCCTTCTTCAACGCCCTGATCTACGCCTCGCTCAAGTTCACCTCGCCGACCAACGTGGCCATCCTCGAGAGCCTGATTCCGGTGGTCACCCTGCTGTTGAGCGCCATGCTGTTCGGCGAGCGCTTCCGCGGGCGGCAGTGGCTGGGCGTGGGGCTGTCCTTCGCCGGCGCCCTGGCGGTGATCACCGCCGGGGAGGGCGAGCTGGCCATGCCGGGCGGGATCAACCCGGGGGATCTGATCATGCTGCTGGCGGTGCTGGTCTGGGTGGGCTATTCGCTGCTGGTCAAGCGCCACATGGCGCGCTTCCCCCGCTATGGCGGGCTGCTGGTGATGCTGGTCATCGCCAACCTCGCCCTGGCGCCGATCGCCCTGCTGGAGGGGGCCTGGCAGGTGCTGCCGCGGCTGTCCGGCGAGGAACTGGCCGGGCTGGCCTACCTGGGGGTGTTCCCCTCGGTCGTCGCCCTGCTGCTCTACAACCAGGCGCTGGCCGCACTGGGGCCGACGCGGACCGCCGTCTACCTCAACCTGCTGCCGGTCTTCACCATGGTCGGGGCCTTCCTGTGGCTGGGCGACCCCATTCTCGGCCGCGAGCTGGCGGGCAGCCTGGTGGTGATCGTCGGCGTCTGGTGCACGCTGTCGCCGCCACGGGCCGGCTGAGTCCTCGACGCCAGCATGGCCGAAAGTGTCCGCTTGCTGGCCGGGCGGGCCCGTTCGCGTCGCCTCCCCGGGGCTATGGTGATGGTTCCATCCCAATGAGAGAATCGAGACGATGACCACCGCCCTGTTGCTGATCGATGTCCAGGCCTCCTTCCCCGCCCGCGACTACTGGGACGAGACCCTGGCCGCCGCCTGGCGTCACCGCCAGCGCGCCCTGCTGGACCTGGCCCATGAGGCCGGCATTCCGCTGGTGCGCATCTTCCACGAGGCGCCGGGCAGCGGCACGCCCTTCGATCCCGAGCGTGGCCTGATCCATCCGCTCGACGGCTTCGACGATCCCGCCGCGGTGACCTTCCACAAGCGCGCCCACAACGCCTTCACCGACACCGGCCTGGAGGCCTGGCTGCACGAGCGCGGCATCCGCCAGCTGTTGGTGAGCGGCATTCGCACCGAGCAGTGCTGCGAGACCACGACGCGGGTCGCCGCCGACCTCGGCTTCGCGGTGGACTTCGTCAGCGAGGCGACCCTGACCTTCCCCATGACTCGCCACGCCCGGACCTGGAGCGCCGAGGCGATCCGGGAGCACACCGAGCTGGTGCTGGAGGGGCGCTTCGCGCGGATCGTCGACGTCGACACCCTGCGGCAGGAGTGGCGCGGTGCCGCCGCCTGAGACGGACGAACTGAGGGTCGGGGTGCTGATGCTCCCCGGCCAGGTACCGCTGGACCTGGTCGGGCCGCTGCAGGTGCTGCATGTGGCCCAGCGGCTGGCGGGTGATATCAAGGTTTGCTACTTCGGCCCCCGGGAGTCTCTGGACTGGCTGGGGCCGCTGTCGCTGTCCGGTATCGCGCCGCTGCCGGACGCCCTCGAGCCGCGGCACCTGCTGGTCGTGCCCGGCCAGTATCGGCGGGGCATCGACTCCCGGCTGCAGCCGACCTGCGTCGCCTGGCTGCGCCGCCACGCCGCCGCGGCCGAGACCGTGATGGGCATCTGCTCGGGGTCGCTGCTGATGGCCGAGGCCGGGCTGCTGGATGGGCGGCGCTGCACCACCCACCATACCCTGCTGCCGCGCCTTCGCGAGCTGGCCCCCGGCGCCCGGGTGCAGGGCGACTGCATCTTCATCGAGGACGGCCGCTGCCTGACCAGTGCCGGCATCTCCACCGGCATCGATACCATGCTGCACTGGCTGACCCGACGCCTCGGGCATCGCCTGGCGCTGGCCGTGGCCCGGGAGATGGTGCTCTACCTGAGGCGCAGCGGGCACGAGCCCCAGCTGGGCAGCTGGCTCGAGGGGCGCAACCACGTCGACGAGCGCATCCATCGCCTGCAGGACGCGCTCTGCGCGCGGCTGAAGGAGCGCTGGAGCCTGAGCGGCATGGCCGAGGTGGCGGTGATGAGCGAGCGCCACCTGCGTCGCCGCTTCGTCGCCGTGGCGGGCATGTCGCCGGGGGACTACCTGACCCGGCTGCGCCTGCAGCTGGCCCGCCAGCTGATGGAGGAGACACCCTGGAGCCTGGCGCGAATCGCCGCGGAGGTGGGCCTGGGCGACGACCGCCAGCTGCGCCGTGCCTGGAAGCGCTTCGCCGCGGACTCGCCCCAGGCCTGGCGCCGCCGGCTCGCCTCGCCGGCCTGAGCCCGTCTCAGCCCGGCGCGGCCGCCTTGCGCGCCAGCAGGGCGCGGAACAGCGAGCCCATCAGCACCGGCCGGTCGGCCTCGATCACGAAGCCGGCGCCTTCCAGCAGCGGCCGGGCCTGGCGGGTGATGTCGGTGGCGATCGCCGAGGTGACGAGGTTCAGCGCCCGCCGGCCGGCCCCGGCCGGGCGCTCGTCGGCCTGGAACTTGTCCATCACGCACAGCTGGCCATGGGCGGCCAGCACCCGGCGGGCCTCGGCCAGGCCTCGTGCCGGGTCCGGCATCACCGCCAGGATCAGGTGCATCACCACCACGTCGAAGTGACCGTCGGGGTAGTGCAGGTCCTCGGCGTCCATCACCTCGCTCTCCACGTCCCGCCCCATGGCCTCGGCGCGGGCGGCCAGGCGCTGCAGCATGGCCGGGGACAGGTCGGTGGCATGCAGCTCGATGTCCCGGGGCAGCCAGGGCAGGTCGAGACCGGTGCCGGCCCCCACCAGCAGCACCCGCATGCCCGGTCGCCAGTGCACCTGGGCCATCGCCTGACGGCGCGCCTGGCGAAAGGCGCGCTCGGCGACGTGGTCGTAGAGCGGGGCATAGAGGCCATAGCGCAGGCGGTTCCAGGCCGTGGTGTTGAGCATCCGGACATCCTCCTCGAACAGACTCCTACCATAGCCGATCCCGCCGTGACGGGTAGCGATGGCCGCGCTACTGCCTTTTTCACAATTCGCCGTCCCATTGCTGAAAGCCCCCCGCCGGGGGGCTCCCTATACTCGAATGAACGTGGATTCAGCCTGACGAGCCTCGGCTCGCGACAACGGAGAGTGACATGACCCAGACCCCGACCCGCAGCGACTTCGACCAGTACATGGTGCCCAACTATGCGCCCCAGAAGGCCATTCCGGTGCGCGGCGAGGGCAGCCGCCTGTGGGACCAGCAGGGCAAGGAGTACATCGACTTCGCCGGCGGCATCGCGGTGAACTCCCTGGGCCATTGCCATCCGGTGCTGGTCAATGCCCTCAAGGAGCAGGCCGACAGGCTGTGGCACCTCTCCAACGTCTACACCAACGAGCCGGCCCTCAAGCTGGCCCGTTCGCTGGTCGAGCGCACCTTCGCCGACAAGGTCTACCTGTGCAGCTCCGGCGGCGAGGCCAACGAGGCCGCGCTGAAGCTGGCACGCCGCTGGGCGCATGACACCCATGGCGAGCACAAGCACCGCATCGTCTCCTTCGCCCAGTCCTTCCATGGCCGCACCTTCTTCACCGTCAGCGTCGGCGGCCAGCCCAAGTACTCCCAGGGCTTCGGCCCCGTGCCGGGCGGCATCGTCCACGGCGAGTACAACGACCTGGACAGCGTGCGCGAGCTGATCGATGGCGACACCTGTGCGGTGATGGTCGAGCCGATGCAGGGCGAGGGCGGCATCCTGCCCGCCGATCCCGCCTTCCTCCAGGGGCTGCGCGAGCTGTGCGACCAGCACGACGCCCTGCTGATCTTCGACGAGGTGCAGACCGGCGTGGGCCGCACCGGCTCGCTGTTCGCCTACATGGACTACGGCGTGATTCCGGACATCCTGACCAGCGCCAAGTCCCTGGGCGGCGGCTTCCCGGTGGGCGCCATGCTGACCACCGACCGCATCGCCCCGGCCATGGCCATCGGCACCCATGGCTCCACCTATGGCGGCAACGCCCTGGCCTCCGCCGTGGCCCTGGCCGCCATCGAGCACATCGACACCCCCGAGGTGCTGGGCGGCGTCAAGCAGCGCCACGACCTGTTCCGCGAGCACCTCGAGGCGATCAACCGCAAGCACGGGGTGTTCAAGGAGATCCGCGGCATGGGCCTGCTGGTCGGTGCCGAGATGAGCGACGATTACCAGAATCGTGCCAAGGACATCCTGCCGCTGGCCATCGAGGAGGGCGTGATGGCGCTGGTCGCCGGCCCCAATGTGCTGCGCATGGCGCCGTCGCTGGTGATTCCCGAGGCCGACATCGCCGAGGGCATGGCGCGCCTCGAGCGGGCGATCGCCCGGATGGTGGCCGCCCAGTGAGCCTCGGCCGCGCCCCGCGAGACCCCGAATCATCCAGTGGAGGCCATGCCATGCTGGTCGTACGTCCCACCCGGCCGGCGGACCTGCCGGCCCTGGAGCGGCTGGCCGGCAGCGCCACGCCGCGCCTGACCAACCTGCCGGCCCACCGGGACCGCCTCGAGGAGCGCATCACGCGCTCCCAGCGCGCCTTCGAGGCCGAGGTGGAGTTCCCCGGCGACGAACACTACACCTTCGTGCTCGAGGACCAGGAGCGCGGCGAGGTGGTCGGCACCGCCACCATTCGCGCCCAGGCCGGCGCCCGGGAGGCCTACTACACCTACCGGCAGGAGACCCTCATCCACGCCTCGCAGCAGCTCGACGTGCGCCGCGAGGTGCAGACCCTGTCGCTGTCCCACGAGGTCTCCGAGGCGAGCCTGCTGTGCGCCTACTCGCTGGATCCCCGCTACCGGGGCACCAGCGCCGAGAGCCTGCTGCGCCGCGCGCGGCTGATGTTCATCGCCCAGTACCCCGAACGCTTCGCCGAGATCCTGGCGATGGCCTTCCCCGGCTATCTCGACGACGACCAGCAGTCGCCGTTCTGGAACAGCGTGGGGCGTCACTTCTTCGTGCGCGACTACCAGGAGATCAACTACGTGGCCGGGGTGCGCTCGAAGAGCTTCATCGCCGAGGTGATGCCCCAGTTCCCGCTCTATCTGGCGCTGCTCACGCCCCAGGCGCGGGCCGCCATCGGTCGCGAGCACCCGGACCACGAGTCGGCCATGGACGAGATGCTCGCCGAGGGCTTCCTGCGCTCGCGCCATGTCGACATCTTCGACGCGGGACCGGTGATCAAGGGCGAGCGCGACCGGCTCGAGAGCTTCCGGCGCGCCGCCTGGCATCCGGTACGCATCCGTCCGCCTCACTCGCTGCCGGATGCCGAGCCGGCGATGATCGCCAACCAGCGCCTCGGCGACTTCCGTTGCGTGGTGGCGCGCTACGCGCTGTCGCCCACCGGTCAGCTGATGCTGTCACCGCAGCACGCCGAGCAACTCGGCGTCGAGGAGGGCCGCGCCGTGCTGGCCGCGCCGCTGGCCCTGCCGGGCGACGAGCATGACCCGGGCTACGACGAGGGAGAGCTGTGATGCGCATCCGACCCATTGCCCCGTCCGACCTGGACGAGCTGCAGGCCCTGGCCCGGGAGACCGGGGTGGGGTTCACCTCGCTGCCCGACAACCGCGACTTCCTGGCCGCCAAGATCGACATCGCGGCGAGCGCCTTCGCCCAGCAGACGCCGGTCGACCAGCGGCTCTACTTCTTCGTCCTCGAAGACGAGGCCACCGGCCGGCTGGCCGGCTGCTGTGCCATCGAGGGCCAGGTGGGCCGCGAGGTGCCGTTCTACCACTACCGGGTGGGCACCCTGGCGCACTCCTCGGTGCAACTCGACCTGCACCGCACCATCGACACCCTGTTCCTGAGCTCCGACCACACCGGCGACGCCGAGGTGGCCTCGCTGTTTCTGCGCCCCGAGTACCGTGGTGCCGACCGCCGCCACGAGCGCAACGGCGCGCTGCTGTCGATGATGCGCTGGCTGTTCATGGCCGAGTTCCGCGACAGCTTCCCCGACAAGGTGCTCGCCGAGATGCGCGGCGTGTTCGATGCCGAGGGACGCAGTCCCTTCTGGGAGTGCCTGGGCAGCCACTTCTTCCCCATGGACTTCAATGAGGCGGACCGGCTGACCGGGCTGGGCCAGAAGAGCTTCATCGGCGAGCTGATGCCCAAGTTCCCCATCTACACTCCCTTCCTCTCCGAGGAGGCCCGGGCCTGCATCGGCCAGGTCCACGAGCACACCCGCCCGGCGCTGGCCATGCTCAAGAAGGAGGGCCTGCGCTGGGAGGGCTTCATCGACATCTTCGACGGTGGCCCCACCGTGGAGGCCTATGTCGACGACGTGCGCGGGGTCCGCCTGTCGCGGACCTGCCGGGTGGAGGTCAAGGCCGGCGAGCTGGCGCAGGCGCCGCGGCCGCGCTGGCTGGCCGCCACCACCTCCATGGCCGGGTTCCGCGCGGCCTGGGTGGGGCGCGGTCCCGATGACGATGGCGTGGTGACGCTGAGCGAGGCCGAGGCCAGGCGCCTCGAGGTCGGCTCCGGCGACACCCTGCGCATACTGGATACTGACGAGGAGGCGTGATGAAGGCGATGCAACGGCTGCTGATCGGCGGCCAGTGGCACCAGGGCGAGGCCGCGGCCTTCGCCAAGCAGGACCCGGTCTCGGGCGAGACGCTGTGGCAGGGCGCCGCCGCCTCCGAGGCCCAGGTGGGCGCCGCGGTGGACGCGGCCCGCGCCGCCTTCCCGGCCTGGGCACGCCAGCCCTTCGAGGCGCGCCAGGCGCTGGTGGAGCGCTTCCGCGAGGTGCTGGAGACCCATCGCGAGGACCTGGCGACGGCCATCGCCGGCGAGACCGGCAAGCCGCTGTGGGAGGCCCGCACCGAGGTCGGCGCGATGATCGGCAAGGTGGCGATCTCGATCCGCAGCTACCAGGAGCGCACCGGCGAGCGCGAGCGCGACCTGGGCGAGGCCCGAGCGGTGCTGCGCCATCGTCCCCATGGCGTGATGGCCGTGTTCGGTCCCTACAACTTCCCCGGCCACCTGCCCAACGGCCACATGGTGCCCGCGCTGCTGGCCGGCAACAGCGTGGTCTTCAAGCCCAGCGAGCAGACCCCGCTGACCGCCGACCTGACCCTGCAGTGCTGGCGCGAGGCCGGCCTCCCGGAGGGGGTGATCAACCTGGTGCAGGGCGCGGCCCCGGTGGGCCAGGCGCTGTCGGCGCATCCCGGCATCGACGGGTTGCTGTTCACCGGCAGCGCCAGGGTCGGCGGCGTGCTGCAGCGCCAGTTCGCCGATCAGCTCGACAAGATCCTGGCCCTCGAACTCGGCGGCAACAACCCGCTGGTGATCAAGGACGTGCCCGACCAGGATGCCGTGGTGCTGTCCATCCTGCAGTCCGCCTTCCTGTCCGGCGGCCAGCGCTGCACCTGTGCGCGTCGGCTGATCGTGCCGGACGGGCAGGTGGGCGACCACCTGCTGGACGCGCTGTCCGACGCCATCTCGCGGCTCCACGTGGCCGGCCAGTTCAGCGAGCCGGCGCCCTTCTACGGCGGCCTGGTGAGCCCGGCGGCGGCCGACGGCCTGCTCGAGGCCCAGGACGCCCTCGAGGCCATGGGCGGCACCGTGCTGGCGCGCATGGAGCGCCTGGCGGCGGGCACCAGCCTGCTCTCGCCGGCGCTGATCGATGTCACCGGCCTGGCGGTTCCCGACGAGGAGCACTTCGGCCCGCTGCTCAAGGTCTACCGCTACCGCGACTGGGATGAGGCCCTGGCGCTGGCCAACGACACTCGCTATGGCCTGTCCGCCGGCCTGATCGGCGGCGAGCGCGCCGACTGGGACGACTTCCTGCTGCGCATCCGCGCCGGCATCGTCAACTGGAACCGCCAGACCACCGGCGCCTCCGGCGACGCGCCCTTCGGCGGCGTGGGCGACAGCGGCAATCACCGCCCCAGTGCCTACTATGCCGCGGACTACTGTGCCTATCCGGTGGCCTCCATGGAGAGCGAAGACCTGCACCTGCCCGACAAGCTGCCGCCGGGGGTGCACCTATGAACCAGCATATGATCCTTATCCCGACCGAGGCGCTCCGAGCGCCTGCTTACATGAGCCCAGCGGACGACTGCGCCTATCCGCTGGCCTCCATGGAGAGCGACCTGCACCTGCCCGACAAGCTGCCGCCGGGGGTGACGCTGTGAGCCAGGACCAGGACATGACGGTGCGCGAGGTCAACTTCGACGGCCTGGTCGGGCCGACCCACAACTACTCGGGACTGGCCCATGGCAATGTGGCCTCGATGAGCCACGAGGGGCTGGTGGCCAATCCCCGCGAGGCCGCGTTGCAGGGCCTCGAGAAGATGAAGTCGCTGATGGACGCCGGCTACGCCCAGGGCGTGCTGCCGCCCCAGCAGCGGCCCGACCTGGGCGCGCTGCGCGCCCTGGGCTTCTCCGGCAGCGACGCCGAGGTGCTGGCCCGGGCCGCCGGCGAGGCGCCGCAGCTGCTGCGGGCGGTGTGCTCGGCGTCCAGCATGTGGACCGCCAATGCCGGCACGGTGACGCCCAGCGTCGACGCCGCCGACGGCCGGGTGCACTTCACCCCCGCCAACCTGCAGTCGAGCTTCCACCGCTACCTGGAGCCGGCGACCACCGCCCGGGTGCTGGGGGCGATCTTCCGTGACGAGGCGCACTTCGCCCATCATCCGGTGCTGCCGGCGACCCCGGCGTTCTCCGACGAGGGCGCGGCCAACCATACCCGGCTGGCCGGCGAGCATGGCGCGCCGGGGGTGCACCTCTACGTCTACGGCCGCCAGGCGTTCGGCGGCGACGGCGTCGAGCCGCGCCGCTTCCCGGCCCGCCAGACCCTCGAGGCCAGCCAGGCGGTGGCCCGCCAGCATGGCCTCGCCGCGGCGCAGACGGTGTTCGCCCAGCAGCACCCGGCGGCCATCGACGCCGGGGTCTTCCACAACGATGTCATCGCGGTGGGCAACGGCCCGGTGCTGCTCTACCACGAGATGGCCTTCCGCGACGAGCAGGGCACCCTGGAGGCGCTGCGCGAGAAGATGGCCACGCCCCTGATCCCGGTGCGAGTGCCCGTCGAGGCGGTGAGCCTGGACGATGCCGTGGCCTCGTACCTGTTCAACTCCCAGCTGCTCAGCAATCCCGACGGCACCATGACCCTGGTGGTGCCGGGGGAGTGCCAGGAGCGGGAGGCGGTGTGGCGCTGCCTGCAGGACCACCTGCTGGCGGGCCACAACCCGATCGCCGAGGTGGTGGTCAAGGACGTCAAGCAGTCGATGCGCAACGGTGGCGGGCCGGCCTGCCTGCGGCTGCGCGTGGCCCTGTCCGCGGCGGAGCGGGCCGCGCTCTCCGGCCGGGTGCTGCTCGACGATGCGCTGTACGCCGAGCTCACCGCCTGGGTCGAGCGTCACTACCGCGACCGCCTGGCGCCGGCCGACCTGGCCGACCCGCAGTTGGCGACCGAGACGCTCACCGCGCTGGACGAGCTGACCGGCCTGCTCGAACTGGGCAGCGTCTATCCCTTCCAGCGCTGCTGAGCCGCCCGGCGAGCAGGGCCCGTGATCGCGTAGCCCCGCCGCCGGCGGGGCTTTCTTGTCGTCAGCCGTGGCGGAATCGCGGGCCGGGGCTCGGCGTGGGGCAGGGGGGCGGTTATGCTGGTGGCCGTCCATTCACTGCCAAAGGAGGCCCTCGTGGCCGGTAGCAGCCTGCTGACCCTGATCGACGATATCGCCACCATCCTCGACGACGTCTCGCTGATGACCAAGGTGGCGGCCAAGAAGACCGCCGGGGTGCTGGGCGACGACCTGGCCCTCAACGCCCAGCAGGTCACCGGCGTGAACGCCGACCGCGAGCTGCCGGTGGTCTGGGCGGTGGCCAAGGGGTCGCTGCGCAACAAGGTGATCCTGATTCCCGCGGCGCTGCTGATCAGCGCCTTCCTGCCCCCCCTGGTAACCGTGCTGCTGATGCTGGGCGGGGCCTACCTGTGCTTCGAGGGGGCCGAGAAGCTGGCCCACAAGTTCCTGCATGGCGAGGAGGACGAGGCGGAGCACGCCCGCCGGGTCGAGGCCCTGGCCAGCGAGGCCGTCGATATGCGCGAGTTTGAAAGAGAGCGCATCAAGGGCGCCATCCGCACCGACTTCATCCTCTCCGCCGAGATCATCGTCATCACCCTGGGCACGGTGGCCGGGGTGGCGCTCGGCCAGCAGGTGGCGGTGCTGGTCGGCATCGGCCTGCTGATGACCGTCGGGGTCTACGGGCTGGTCGCCGGCATCGTCAAGCTCGACGACCTGGGCCTCTACCTCAGTCGTCGCGAGGGGGGCCTGGCCGCCATCGGCCGGGGGCTGGTGGCCGGGGCTCCCTACCTGATGAAGCTGCTCTCGGTGGTCGGCACCGTGGCCATGTTCCTGGTGGGGGGCGGCATCCTCAGTCACGGCATTCCCGCCGTGCACCATCTCGTCCAGGGCGTCGCCGAGGTCGAGCTGGCGGTGCCCGGGCTCGATGCCATCGTCCATGGCCTGGGCCCGATGCTGCTCAACCTGGTGTTCGGCCTCGCGGTCGGGGGCGTGGTGCTGGGCGGGGTGACGCTGATTCAGCAACTGCGCCGGGGCTGACATGGCAGGGGATGGTGGAGAACTCGACACCCCGACATCGCGCGATCCGGAGAACGTTGTCGCGGCTCCCGGCTCGCCGCGCGTCGACTATCGCGAGGCCCTCGAGCAGCGTGGCTTCGTCGCCGACGCGGCCCAGTGGCGGGCGGTCGAGGCCCTGGAGGCGACCTTCCAGGCCCTGGCCAGGGGCGAGGGGGCGGTGCCCGGCGTCTACCTGTGGGGCTCGGTGGGGCGTGGCAAGACCTGGCTGATGGATCGTTTCCATCGTGCCCTCGAGGTGCCGGCCAGGCGTCAGCATTTCCATCACTTCATGCGCTGGCTGCATCGACGGCAGTTCCAGCTGTCGGGCACCTCCGATCCGCTGCGCCAACTGGCGGCGGAGCTCGCCGCGGACGTGCGGGTGCTGTGTCTGGATGAGCTCTTCGTCAGCGACATCGCCGATGCCATGCTGCTGGGGCGCCTGCTGGGCGCGCTCTTCGAGGAGGGGGTGGTGCTGGTGGTCACCTCCAACCAGGCGCCGGCGCAGCTCTATGCCGACGGTTTCAACCGTGAGCGCTTCCTGCCGGCGATCGACGCGATCGTCCGCCATATGGGGGTGGTGCACCTGGACGGCGACGAGGACCATCGTCGCCACCCGGGTGAAGGCCTGCGCCGCTACTGGGTTCGCGAATCCAATCAGCCCTCCGCCCTGGCCGAGGTCTTCGCCAGGCTCTGCGGCGGCCGGGCGAGGGGCACGTCGCCCATCGAGCTTGGCCACCGCGCCATCCCGGTGGAGGCACACAGCGACGACGTGCTGTGGTGCCGCTACGCGGCGCTGTGCGAGCAGCCCCTCTCGGCGCTGGACTTCATCGGCCTCTGCGACCGCTTCCGCCATGTACTGCTCGGCGGGGTCCCGCGCCTCGACATGGGCCTTCCCGACCGCGCTATCGCCCGGGGCACCGAGGATGCCAGCGCCCGGGTCGCCGCCGGCGATCGCGAGCTGCCCGCGCTGACCCGTCAGGACGATGGCGTGAGGCGCTTCATCGCCCTGGTCGACGAATGCTACGACCGCGGCGTGCCGCTCTACCTCGAGGCCGACGTGCCCCTCGAGGCCCTCTATCGCGATGGCCAGCTGGCCTTTCCCTTCCGCCGTACCCTGAGCCGGCTGCGCGAGATGCAGCTGGCGCGCTTCAGGGGCGGCTGACGCTCGCCCCGAACGGTGTCAGGGGGCAGGCCGGTCGGCGCGCAGCGCCACGGCGGCGTCGCGGGGGACCGCGAACCCGGCCCGGCCCGCCGCGTCCACCGTCACCCGGGTGGCACAGTCGTCCAGCAGGTTGCAGTACTCGCCCGCCGGCAGGCCGGTGTCGAGGGTGGCCGCCCAGGTCGCCTCGGCGCGATTCATGGCCACGAAGCCGCGGTCGCCGCGTGCGAAGGCGATGCGCGAGGCGCCGTCCGCCTGCCAGTGGGTGAGGGGGGCGTCGCCGACCGCCTCGCGGAAGCCGACCATGGCGCTGATCTCGGGCCAGCGGTGCTCGCAGACCCAGCCGCGTCGCTCCAGCTCGTCGTGAGCCAGGCAGCCCAGGCCGTCCTCGCCATGTACCCGCCGGGTGCGCCAGCCCTCCTCGGCCAGCGCGGGCGGGCCCTGGTCGCCATCGTCGAAGGTATAGCTCGACATCAGCTTGGGCGTGCCATAGGGCCAGGCGAGCATGAAGACGTTGGCCAGCGGATAGAGGGCGTCGCGGTGCATCAGCATGCCGCCGCCCACATGGCCGCGCTGCTTGTCGTGGTTGTCGACGAACACCAGGGCATCGTCTGCCAGCCAGTCGTCGCCTCGTCCCAGCGTTTCGAGGCCGGCCAGGTCGCCGCTGGCGATGGCCTGGGCCAGGTGGTGCGAGTAGCCGAACTCGGTGACGGCGGCGGCCGGGGCATACTCCCACTTCTTGATCGGCTCGCTGCCCGGGTCGATCACCTCCTGGAACACATAGGGGTCACCCTCGAGACGCTCGAGGATCGCCGCGACATCCGCCGCCGGCATGTGCTTGGCGGCGTCGATCCGCAGGCCGGCCACGCCGAGGTCGAGCAGCGACTGCAGATAGTCGGCGATGGTGTCGCGCACCGCCTCGCGCTCGGTGGCCAGGTCGGCCAGCCCCAGCAGGTGGCAGGTCTGCACCTCGTCGCGGTCCTGGTAGCTGTGGATCTGGTCGTTGCCATGACGGCCGCAGTGATGGAAGTCGTCGCGTCGGTACAGCTCGGCGTAGTGGAAGGGGGCGTAGGCGGTGCCGGCGATGCCGACGCCCTCGCCGATGCCGGCCATATGGTTGATCACCCCATCGGCGACGATGGCCACGCCGGCGGCGTCGCAGCGCTCGACCATCTCGGCGAAGGCCTCGCGGTCGCCGCTGCGCGAGGTCAGCGCATAGCTCACCGGCTGGTAGCGGGCCCACCAGGCCCCGTCGACGCCGTCGAGGGCGATATGCTCGTTGGCCGGCGAGACCTGCACGGCGTCGATGCCGGCCGGGCCGAGATGGGTCTCGCACTCGGTGGCGATATCGTCCCAGCGCCATTCGAACAGATGCACCATCACCGCTTGCGCGTCGCCCAGGCGCCGGGGGTCGCCCCGCGATGGGGCGCTGTCGGTGGCGGCCGTGGCCGGCGGGGCCGACAGGGCCAGGGTCGCGGCCAGGGCAATCGAATGCTTTGCTTTCATGGGCATCCCGTTGTGGTTGTCGTGGAGGGAAGGCATGGCCCGACCCATGCTAGCGGCGGACGTCAAACTCGCCCTCCTCCCGCGGGACGCCCGGCTTCCCCCTCCCTACGCCCCTCCTGTACGCCACCCCTGCGCCTCCCGGGGAGGAGGAAGCCTTGCCCCGGATTGACCAGGCTAGGCGCTATTGCTCCCCGTGCCGCCTGGGCGATACGGGGTGACGCCACAACAACACAACACGCCACGACAATACCCGAGGTAGCGACCCATGACCCGACGCCACGCCTTCCTCACCCCGCTGCTGGTCACCACCCTGAGCGCCGGCGCCGCCCTCCCGGCGATGGCCTTCGAGGACGATACCCTGACCGTCTGGATAGGCGACAACAAGGGGCCCCAGGGCATCCGCGAGGTGGCCGAGCGGTTCACCACCGATACCGGTATCGCCGTCGATATCGTCCATCCCGACGACATTACCAACCGCTTCCAGCAGGCCGCCGGCAGCGGCCAGGGGCCGGACATCGTCATCTTCGCCCATGATCGCATCGGGGAGTGGGCCAAGAGCGGGTTGCTCGATGCGGTCGCGCCCTCCGACAGCTACCGCGAGCGCTACTTCGACTTCACCTGGGACGCCGTCGAGTGGAACGGCGAGAGCTACGGCTATCCCATCTCGGTGGAGTCGCTGGGCCTGATCTACAACAAGGCCCTGGTGGAGACGCCGCCGGAGAGCTTCGCCGAGCTCAAAGAGCTCGATGCCGAGCTCCAGGAGGAGGGCAAGAAGGCGATCCTCTTCAACTACGGCGAACCCTACTTCAGCTGGCCGTTGCTGGCGGCCAACGGCGGCTACCCCTTCCAGCGCACCGAGTCCGGCTATGAGGTCGGCGATATCGGGGTCAACAACGCCGGGGCCGTGGAAGGTGCCAGCCTGCTGCGTGAGTTGATCGAGACCGGCGTGCTGCCCGAGGGTACCGATTACAGTGTCACCGACACGCGGTTCAACCAGGGCGAGGTGGCCGCCATGATCAACGGTCCCTGGGCCTGGAGCAACCTGGAGAAGAGCGGCATCGACTTCGGCGTGGCACTGCTGCCCCGGGTCGGCGACGAGCGCGCCAAGCCGCTGTTCGGGGTGATGGCCGCGATGATCAACTCGGCCTCGCCCAACGACTTCCTGGCCACCGAGTTCCTCGAGAGCTATCTGCTCGAGGAGCAGGGCCTGCGCACCTTCAACGGCGATGGCTCGTTGGGCGCCATGGCCCACAAGGCCTACCAGCAGGACCTGGAGTCCGATCCGCGGATCGCCGCGACCCTGGAGAACGCCGAACTCGGCGCCCCGATGCCCAACATTCCCGAAATGGGCGCTTTCTGGTCGGCCATGGGGCCGGCGCTGGAGAACATCGGCAGCGGCCGACAGGCTCCCCAGGCGGCGCTGGATGCCGCCGCCGGGCGCATCCGTAACGCCATCGAGTAACGCCTCCCTTCCAGTGCCCAGGTACCCGGCCGGCCATGAACCACCGCCCGGCCGGGGCAGACCGCAGGTGATCCCATGTTCGTGACCAATGCCTCGCGCGGCTTGCCGCGCCATCGCTCCCGCTACCCCGCCGAGCGCTATACCCGCTGGGCGCTGCGTGCACTGACGGCACTGCTGGTGCTGGCCACCCTGTGGCTGGTGGTGGCCTTCCACCTGCGCGGCCAGTGGATGTTCTCGCTGCTGTTCCTGGTGCTGGGGGCCAGCCTGGCGATCGTGTTCGGCAGGCGTGAGCTGATGAGTCATCGCTATATCTTCCCGGCGCTCGCCGGGATGGGCGTGTTCGTGATCTTCCCGCTGGTCTATACCATCGGCATCAGCTTCAGCAACTACAGTTCGAGCAACCTGCTCAGCGAGGAGCGGGTGCGAGCCCAGTTCCTCGACCAGACCTACCAGGCCGAGGGGCAGGCCTTCGACTTCCGGCTGGTTCGCGAGGGCAATCGGACGCGCCTCTATCTGGACGCCAAGGGCGCCGGCGACCTGGAAGGCATGCGACGGCTGGTGTCCGAGCCGCTGGCACACGCCGTGGAAGGGCAACCCCTGGCGGTCGAGTCGGCCGAGGCGGCCCCGTCGGGCGAGGCGCTGGGCCTGCGCGAGGTGATCGCCCTGCGCGACCGCCTGCAGAGCCTGACCCTGGTGACGCCGGACGGTACCGAGCTCAAGATGGCGGGCCTGCGCAGCTTCGCGCCGATGCTGCCGCGCTTTGCCGAGAATCCCGACGGCAGCCTGACCGACCGGCGCGACGGCACCACCCTGACGCCCGACCACGAGCGCGGCTTCTTCGTCACCGAGGACGGCGAACGGCTCACCCCCGGCTGGCCGGTGTCGGTGGGCCTGGACAACTACACCAAGATCTTCACCGACCCGGACATTCGCGGGCCCTTCCTGCAGATCTTCGTCTGGACCTTCGTCTTCGCCGGGCTGACGGTGGTGTTCACCCTGGCGGTGGGCTTCTTGCTGGCGTCGCTGCTGCAGTGGGAGCATCTGCGCGGCAAGGCCCTCTACCGCACCGTGCTGATCCTGCCCTATGCGGTGCCGGCCTTCATCTCGATCCTGATCTTCAAGGGCATGTTCAACCAGAACTACGGGGAGATAAACCTGATCCTCGAGAATCTGTTCGGCATCAGCCCCGACTGGTTCACCGATCCGGCGCTGGCCCGCACCATGCTGCTGATCGTCAACACCTGGCTGGGCTATCCCTACATGCTGCTGCTGTGCATGGGGTTGATCCAGTCGATCCCCCGCGACCTCTTCGAGGCCTCGGCGGTGGACGGTGGCGGACCGCTGACCAACTTGTTCAGGATCACCCTGCCGCTGATCCTCAAGCCGCTGACGCCGCTGCTGATCGCCTCCTTCGCCTTCAACTTCAACAACTTCGTGCTGATCGCCCTGCTCACCGAAGGGAGTCCGGACATCCTCGGCGCGAGCACCCCGGCGGGCACCACCGACCTGCTGGTCAGCTACACCTACCGCATCGCCTTCCAGGATGCCGGCCAGAACTTCGGCCTGGCGGCGGCCATCGCCACCCTGATCTTCCTGCTGGTGGTCGGCCTCTCGGCGCTCAACCTGCGCCTGTCCAAGGTCAAGGTCTAACAGGAGTCGTCTCATGGCCATGGTTCAACCCCGTTCCATCCGCACCCGCAAGCTGGGCGCCCACCTCGCGCTGCTGGGGTTCGTCAGCCTGGTGGTGTTCCCGCTGCTGCTGGTGATCTCGATCTCCTTCCGCGAGGGCAACTTCGCCACCGGCAGCCTGATCCCCGAGCGCTTCTCGCTGGAACACTGGGCGCTGGCCTTCGGCATCCCCTGGGAGCGCCCCGACGGCACCGTCGTCCAGCCGCCGTTCCCGGTGATGCTGTGGCTGTGGAACTCGATCAAGGTGGCGGTGGTGTCCTCGTTGATGATCCTGGCGCTCTCCACCACCAGCGCCTATGCCTTCGCGCGCATGCGCTTCCAGGGCAAGGCACCGATCCTCAAGGGCATGCTGATCTTCCAGATGTTCCCGGCGGTGCTCTCGCTGGTGGCCCTCTACGCGCTGTTCGACCGCCTGGGGCAACTGGTGCCCTGGCTGGGCATCAACACCCACGGCGCGCTGATCCTCGCCTCGCTGGGCGCGGTGGCGCTGCACATCTGGACGATCAAGGGCTACTTCGAATCCATCGACGGCTCGCTGGAGGAGGCCGCCATGGTCGACGGCGCCAGCACCTGGCAGGCCTTCCGGCATATCCTGCTGCCGCTGTCGGTGCCGATCCTGGTGGTGGTGTTCATCCTCGCCTTCATCATGTCGATCATGGAGTACCCGATGGCCTCGGTGCTGCTGCTCGACGAGAACAAGCTGACCCTGGCCGTCGGCGCCCAGCAGTACCTCGCCGAGCACAACCAGCGCTGGGGCGACTTCGCCGCCGCCGCGGTGCTCTCGGGGCTGCCCATCACCCTGGTCTTCCTGCTCTGCCAGCGCTGGATCACCGGCGGGCTGACCGCTGGCGGCGTCAAGGGCTGAATCCCCTCGCTCCCTGCTTCCTCGTCCCGTCCGGGACTCCCGCTTCCCCGGCCTTCGCCGGGGTTTTTTATGTGGGGTCGTGGGCAGCGCCGGCATCGGCCGCTACCCCGCAGGGGAGCCATGAAGCCCGATGAAGGGCCATGGCAACGACAAGGCCCCAACGACAACGCCCCGGGCGCGAGGCGCACCGGGGCGTGGTCGGCAGGAAAGCCTCTCGTTCAGTGGGCGATGCCGGGAATCTCCACCTGGCGCGGGCAGGCCCGGCCATCGTCGGCGAACAGGTGGCAATGCTCGCTGGACAGGCCCAGATCGATGACCTGATGTTCCTCGAGGTGGGCCAGGCCGTCCAGGCGCTGGGTGATGGTGCCCTCGACGCCATCGACCTTCAGGTGGGCCAGCGTCTCGTAGCCGAGTTTCTCGGCCACCATCAGCTTGGCCTTGAGGGTCGCCTCGCCCTGCTCGGGCGACACGAAGTCCTCGGCGCGAATTCCCAGGGTGGCCGTGTCGCCGGCCTTGAGGCCGCGGCCGTCTACCGCTACGGCCAGGGTCTCGCCGGCGGGCAGGCGCACGGTGGTGCGCCGCGGGCCGGGGTCGACCACCGTCACCGGCAGGGTATTGATGCGCGGCGAACCGATGAACTCGGCCACCTCGAGTGACTTCGGGAAGTGATAGAGCGACAGCGGCGCGCCGACCTGGGCGATGCGGCCGCCCGACAGCAGCACGATGCGGTCGGCGAGTGTCATGGCCTCCACCTGGTCGTGGGTCACGTAGATCATGGTGGCGCCGAGGCGCTTGTGCAGCTCGGCGATCTGCACGCGCATCTCGACCCGCAGCGAGGCATCGAGGTTGGACAGCGGCTCGTCGAACAGGAAGACCGCCGGCTCCTTGACCAGGGTGCGGCCGATCGCCACCCGCTGGCGCTGGCCGCCGGAGAGGTCCTTGGGCTTGCGCTGGAGCAGCGGGGTCAGCTGGAGGATCCCGGCGGCGTGATCGACCCGGCGCTGGATCTCGGCCTTGTCGGTGCGCGCGAGCTTGAGGCCGAAGCCCATGTTCTCGGCCACCGTCATGTGCGGGTAGAGCGCGTAGGACTGGAAGACCATGCCGATGTCGCGCTCCTGGGGCGGGATCTCGTTGATCCGCTCGCCGTTGAGGCACATCTCGCCGCGGGAGATGTCCTCGAGGCCGGCGACCATGCGCAGCAGGGTCGACTTGCCGCAGCCCGAGGGGCCGACGAAGACCACGAACTCGCCGTCGTTGATGGCCAGGTCGATGTCGCGCGAGATCTCGACGCCGTCGTAGTCCTTGCCGATGCTTTCGAGTGTCAGACGTCCCATTGCGCATCCTCCTCGTCGGATTGCGGGCAGCGGGCGATGGCGATGCCATACGCCGGGAGAGTGAGAGTGCCGTCCTGCCAGGCGCCGTTGACCATCGCCGGAGCCTCTTCGAGGGCGCGCGCGGCGCCTGGGGCCGGCAGCTCGCGGGGGTCGCCGGCGAAGTTCAGCGCCACCAGCAGGCGGCTGCCCTGATGAGTGCGCTCGAGGCACAGCACCTCGTCACGCACCGGGTGGTAGCGGATCTCGCCCTTGACCAGCGCCGGCTGGGTGCGGCGGAAGGCCAGGAAGGCGCGATAGGCGTTGAGCAGCGAGTCCGGATCACCGTCCTGCTGGTCCACGGCCAGGCCGAGGTGGGCCTCGGGCACCGGCAGCCAGGGCGTTACCGTGGAGAAGTCGCCGTGGGGCGCGTCGGCCCGCCAGGGCATGGGCGTGCGGCAGCCGTCGCGGCCCTTGTAGGCCGGCCAGAAGGTGATGCCGGCGGGGTCGACCAGCTGGTCGAAGGCGAGCTCGGCCTCGCTCTGGCCCAGCTCCTCGCCCTGATAGAGGCAGACACTGCCGCGCTGGGTGAGCAGGAAGGCCATATAGAGCCGCAGTGCCGCGGCGTTGCCCTCGGCACCCCAGCGGGTGGCCAGGCGGGTGACATCGTGGTTGCCCAGCGCCCAGCACGGCCAGCCGTCGCCGATGCGCGCCTCCATGGTGGCGAGCGTCTCGCGCAGGAAGGCGGGGTCATGGCGCTCACCGAGCAGGTCGAAGGAGTAGGCCATGTGCAGGCGGTTGCCGCCCTGGGTGTAGGCGGCCATCACCCCCAGCGAGTCGTCGTCGCCGACCTCGCCGACGCTGGTGGTGCCGGGATACTCGTCGAGCAGGGCGCGCAGCCGCTCGAGGACGGTCAGGTTTCCCGGCTGGGTCTTGTCATGGATATGGAGTTGATAGCCATAGGGGTTGTCGGGGCGCACACCGATGAAGCCCTCGACGATATCCTCGCGGGGCGGATTGTCCTTGAGCTCGCCGTGGGTGCAGAAGTTGACCGCATCCAGGCGGAAGCCGTCGACGCCGCGCTCGAGCCAGAAGCGCACCTCGCCGAGGACGGCCTCCACCAGCTCGGGGTTCTGGAAGTTGAGGTCCGGCTGCTCGACCAGGAAGTTGTGCAGGTAGTACTGGCAGCGGCGGGTGTCCCACTGCCAGGCACTGCCGCCGAAGATCGCCTGCCAGTTGGTGGGCGGGGCGCCGTCGGGCCTGGGGTCGGCCCACACGTACCAGTCGGCCTTGGGGTTGTCGCGGCTCGCCCGGCTCTCCTGGAACCAGGGATGCTGATCGGAGCTGTGCGAGAGCACCTGGTCGATGGTGACCTTGAGCCCCCGCGCATGGGCGGCCTCCACCAGGCGGTCGAAGTCGGCGAGGGTGCCGAACATCGGCTCGACGTCGCGGTAGTCGCTGATGTCGTAGCCGAAGTCCTTCATCGGCGAAGTGAAGAAGGGCGATAGCCAGATGGCATCGACATTCAGCGAGGCGATGTAGTCGAGCTTGTCGATCACGCCCTGCAGGTCGCCGATGCCATCGCCGTTGGTGTCCAGGAAACTGCGTGGGTAGATCTGATAGATCACCGCGCCACGCCACCAGTCGGCGCCCTGTTTGCCGAGATATCGCGAAGTCTCTGTGGTCATGGGCCTTGTCCTTAGTCGTCGGGCGCGAGGTCTCGCGCCGGTCCGCGGGGCATCAACCGCACGGGACGGGTGTCGCGCCATGGTGCCGGGAGTGTCGACGGGAGAAATCCTCCCGTCGGGGACAAGGCAGGCGTAGGCGGGGGGAGGAGGGGATGAGTGAGCCGGTGGCTACTCCCCCTGGATGCGGGCCAGCAGGTCGCCGGCCAGGGCGATGGCCTCCTCGCGGCGGCGAATGTTCTGTTTCTGGTAGAGGCTGCGGATATGCGTCTTGACGGTGGTGGGGGCCACCGAGAGCTGCTCGGCGATCTGCTCGTTGGACAAGCCGGCGTGGATCAGGCCCAGGATCTGCCACTCGCGACGGGTCAAGGGGGAGGTGCGGATCAACTCCGGCACATCGGGGCGGGTGACGATGTCGGCGATCACGGCGTCGTCGAGCATCAGGCGTACCGCGCGGCCGAAGTCGCGCTGGCGGCCGGCCAGTTCGATCAGCCGCTCGGCCCGCGCGCGGGACAGCTCATCGAGCTCACCGCCCTCGAGCAGGGCCGCGAGCATCTCGACCAGCGGCTTGCCCAGGCGCAGGAAGCTACCGGTGACGGAGGTGCGCGAGGCCAGCTCGAGGGCAGTCGTCATATGCGTCAGCGCCGCTGCCTCCTGGCCGCACTGCCACTCCAGCGCCGCCAGGCAAAGCCGGTCGCGGTTGGCGTCGGTGACCAGCCCGAAGCGCTCGGCCTGTGCCTCCAAGGCCTCCAGCAGGGGCCGGGCCTCGTCCGGCCGGTCGAGTAGCATCAGCGCGCGGGCGTGGTTGCGCACGTTGGCCTGGGCGAAGTGATTGCTGGCGGTGTCGGGTTCGGCGGGCGGCGCCTCCTGCAGCCAGCGGGACACGGCGTCGCGGTCGTCGTTGGCCTGCCACCAGGCCAGCAGGGCGGCGTGGGCATTGGCGCGCCAGTCGATATGGTAGTCGCCCTCGGCCAGTATCTTGCGCAGCCGGCGGACATGGTCGGCGCACTGGGCCTGGTCGCCGCGGGCCAGGGCGACCTTGGCCAGGCCGACGTGACACTGCAGGGTCCAGTGCTCGCCCTGATTGTCGAGCACGGCGATGCCCGCCAGCGCCGCCTGCTCGGCCTCGTCCAGGCGGTGCCATTCCCACAGCAGCTGGCTGCGGATGCGATACAGGAACTCGGCCACCGGCAGGCGATCCAGGCCGCAGTGCTCGATATGCGCGAAGGCGCGCTCCTGGATGTCGAAGGCCGCCTGCAGCCGTCCCTGGGCGACCAGGGTCTCCGAATGGTGGCACAGCGCCCACAGCATCAGCTGGTCATCGCCGATGTGCCTGGCGTGCTGTTCCACCGCCTGGATGCGGGTCAGGGACTCCTCGAGATGGCCCTGGACGAAGCGTGACTCACAGAGAATGGCGCCGGCCGAGACGGGGGTGGCGGCCAGGTAACGCGCCGGCAGGGTGAGGGCCTGCTCGGCCAGCGGGGCGGCTCGCTCGGCATCGCCCTGGTTGATCGCCAGCTGGGCGCGCAGGGTGGCGAACTCGGCGGCGAGTTCCTGCCAGGCCGGTTCGTCGAGTTGGGCCTCGATCCAGCCGATGGCCTGGGCGGTACGGTCGAACTGGGACTGGGCGTGGGACGCCCAGCCGTGGATCAGCGTGAGGCGCGGTGAGGCGCCGACACGCGGCTCGCCGAGCGTCGTCAGGGCCCGCGCCAGCAGCGCGAAGTGGCCGTGGGCCAGCAGGTAGGGGCCCTGATCCTCGATCAAGGCCGCCAGGGCGTCGGGGGCGTCGGCCTCGATCGCCTGGGCCAGTGCCAGGGCCGGGGCGCCCAGCGCCAGCCAGGCCTGGCTGGCGCGGCCGTGGAGCCGGCGCTGGGTGTCCAGGCTCAACTCGTGGCGGCGGTGACGCAGGTACTGGGCGAACAGTGCATGGAAGCGGTACCACTGGTCGTGGGGGTCGGGGCGATGCAGGAACAGCCCGGCCTGCTCCAGGGCCTCCAGGCGCTGGGTGACCCGCTCGCCCTCCAGCAGGCGTGCCACCAGCGCCGGCGAGAATCGCTCCAGCACGCCGAGCTGCAGCAACAGTTGCTGGTCCGGGGCGTCGAGGCTGGCGTTCAGCAGGTCGTCGAACCAGGCCACGAAATCGGGATGCGCCCCGGATAGCCGCTCGAGCAGCGCATCGAAGCCGGCCCGGGTGGTGGTGCGCTCGATCAGCCAGGTCATGGCCATGGGCCAGCCCTCGGTCAGGCGCAGGGCACGCTCCAGGCTGACCCGGGTCGGCGGGAAGCTGAGCTGCTCGGCGCACAGGGTCTGGGCCTCCTCCAGGTCGAGGGCCAGTTGCGCCGCGTCGATCTCCTCCAGCTCGCCACGCAGGCGCAGGGCCGGCAGGCCCAGAGCCGGCCGGGTGCGCGACACCAGCGTCAGGGTCAGCCAGCGCGGCTGGTGGCGCAGCCAGTGGGCGAGCCCCTCGAGGATGGCCGGGTGGCGGATGTGCTCGAACTCGTCGAGCACCAGCCGGCAGGGGGCGGCCTCGGCGGGCAGGCTGGCCAGCCAGGCCTCCAGCTGTGCATCCAGGGGGAGGGCGTCATCCATGGCCGGCAGCGAGACGGCCAGGTGTTCCCGGCACAGTTGCGCGAGGGCGGCGGCGAAGTAGGCGGCGAAGCGCGCCGGCTGGTCGTCGCGGCGATCCAGGCGCAGCCAGGCGGCCCGCTGCTCGAGGGCAGGAAGCCGCTCGGCGACCAGGGTGCTCTTGCCGTAGCCCGGCGGTGCCATGACCAGCAGTACCCTGACGCGTTCGTCGAGGACGAAGTGATCGTTGAGGCGCGGTCGGGCCACCAGTGAGACGGGCAATGGTGGGGGCGCGAGCTTTTCCTGGATCAGCGGCATCGGGACTCCCGAGACGAGCATGGCTGGCCTGGTATTATGCCCGAGAGGCCGGCGGGACCGATGATGGCTACGACGAAGGTCCAAGGTGACGACGAGGCCTGGCGTCAAGGGAGCGACCGGCTGGATCCGTTCACCCCGGACCAGCAGGCGCCGTAGTGCCGGCTGGGTCAGCAGGATCACGAGACCCTCGCCGGTCACGGCGAGGACGTCACGCTCATGACCCGCGATCGGCCCGCGCCGCCGCGCCGAGCCCGCGTCGCGGACTGCTCAGTCGCCGGCCGAGGCGGCCCCGCCGACCATGCCGCTGCGCAGGCCCTCCCGGGGCGCCTGCGAGCGGAGGTGGCTGGCCACGGCGTCTTCGGGAGAGCCGGCCATCTCGCGGAACATGCCCATGGAGCCGAGCAGGGCGGAGGACTCGTAGGGCACGAAGACCCAAGTATAGAGTTCTGAAAACTGTGTAATATCGTTCATGACCTGTCCTAAGGCAGGTTATTTTATGCTTGACTTATAATCAGGTGCAGACTATAAATTGTGTAATTGTGTAGGGGGTTGAGATGATAGCTACAAAAGTGACTGCTCAAGTAGTGCAGGACAGCAGCGGTGTCACAACCGAAATTCCCGTCATCCTGACTGATGAAGGTATTCTGGAATCAGTGACGGACTACGTTCTTAGTCTTCATCTGAATGGAAAATCACTCTCTACGATCAATAAGCATATCAAGTCCATCATGCTCTTGATTGAATTCATGGATGCTAACAGGGGTATGTTTGAGAATCCCGAAGAGATGTTCTCTGTATTTGTCAGAAGGCTTTACAGCGGGACCGTTGGTGAGGATGGATTGGATCCGTCTAAACTCTACTGGATACCTGCATCTACGGGTACAGTGTCTAGCCACATAAATAATCTGACGAACTTCACAAACTGGATGTCAGATAAGGGACTAGGCAAGCAGATCAACACACTGCGCACAGCTTCGCGCCATGAGGAGCGTATTCAGTACGCTGCGTGGTTCAGACGGAATCAGAATGACTTCTTGGGCCACATTAGAGACAAGTCCATTAGCGGAACTATCAAAAGGGCTCGTAGCATCAAGGGAAGAACGCCACTCACAAAGACTGATGATGATGCAATCTCTTTCCCTGACTCAAAGTTTGAAGAATTTTATATTTATGGTCTTGGCGGCGCAAAAAATCCACGTGTTGCACTTCGAGATAAGCTTGTGTTGTTGCTTATGCATGGGGCTGGCTTTAGGCGAAGTGAAGCACTTGCGCTGTGGGTAACAGACGTATTCGAAGACCCGTCTGATCCAGGTCGGGCTATTGTTCGTATTTACAACGAGACAGAGGGCGCAGCACCTAACAGCTGGAAGTCACGCAAAGGCGTTAAAACGCGTGCAGCTTACCTGAAAGAAAAGTACGGACGCATCCCCCGTGCCGAGATGCAAAGCACAGAGCAGCTTGGCTGGAAATCGAAGGTTCTCGATCATAAAGATGGTTATCTAGAAGCGTACTTTTTTCCAGAGGATTTCGCTAGAGTCTTTATGTCTCTATGGCGGCAGTATTTGAATTACCGAGCATCCGTCGAATGTCATCACCCCTACGCATTCATCAGTTTTGATACGCGGTATCTGGGTCGCCCATATACCTACACTGCGTTTGATAAAAACTATGCCGCTGGGCTTAGGCGAATTGGCCTGGAGCCCAACAAATCAGAGGGATTAGACCCTCATGGGCATCGCCACAACTATGGGCGCAGACTCGCTGACGCAGACCTTAATCCATTGATAATCAAGAGATGCATGCACCATAAAAGGATCGATTCGCAAGTAGTTTACACACTGAAGTCCAATGCGAAGGTATCACAGATGCTTTCTGATGCATCAATTCGACTTGAATCAGAAGATGTCGAAGGCAAACCGACGACCTCCTTCGACTGGAAAACCCTGACAGAACACGGATTTGAAGATATTGATCCGAATGGGGATTTCACAGGGAAGAATCCACGGCTAGGGAAGAAATGACAATGATCAAAGAACATAAGGGTGTTAAGGGGTATACTACCGACCTGACATTGGGCTGGATAACTATAGATTTTGGTGAAGAATGGCTTCAGTGGCAACAGTACGCTGCTGAATGGGTTGCCAAGGAAGGGAATAGCGCAAACGTTAGATTGCCGGCAGTGAAACATTTTATCACTTACCTTAAAAATAAAGCCCCTTATGCTTCTGATGTGGTTTCGATGTTCAGAGGCCATCCCGGTGGTCACAGGGTTTCATCTGAAGAGTTCAAATCTTTTCTTTTAGAAAATGGGTTGAAAGTTAAAGCCAGTGTATACATCGGCTATATAGTCAAGCTATGTGACTTCATCTTAAAACATCATCTGAATGCTAAAGATGATCGTGGGGTTGACACCCCTATTTTCGTGAATCCATTTGAAAAAATAAGAATACACACGCCTTCAAATGATGAAAGCGTGCACAGCCCTTTGCCTTATAGGTATATACAGCAATTACGCCAGATTCTTTGCCCTTATCCGGTTAATGATTCTAAAAACAAAACTCCTTGGGTCGGTCGCCACTTCAGTGATTGGAAGTGGGCAATCGAAAACCTTCAAGCAGCTAGCTGGGCTTGGATGGAAATCTCCCCCGACCTCATCGACCCTAAGGACCCTGACTGCATTGTTCGTACAAGAAAGATCATTCGAAAATCTATAAGTAGAACTAAACCTATTGAAATCCATGAAATTTGGTCGCCTGTTGTTGCGATGTTTATGTTTACCAAGCTCCACCTGCCGTTGCGTTCAATTCAGGTGCGACTCCTAGATTCTGGCGAGGGCGATACATGGCGTTATGAACACGGTCAATGGGTCGAAAACACAAAGCACGCCTTCAAATACGGCTCACCCAAGCGTCCTTATCAAAAGGGTGTTTTTAGACGTATTTACGATCCTATTAGTGAAAGCTATTCAACAGGATTGTATATCTCAACCAATAAGACAGCCGACCAAAACAAGGATGAAGTTCAGCGCGGCTACACCATCCCCTGGCAACACGAAGAGCTGTTGTATTGGCTAGAAAAGCTTCGAAACTGGCAAGAAAAATACAATCCTATTCATAGCTTGTGTAAAGGTGAAAAGCTTGGTCGAAATATTCTTGGCGCAGCAAAGCCAGAAAAACAATTGGCAGAAATGGGCGAGTTTTCGTTTTTGTTTAGAGATCGAAACTCTAATTTGCCGATGCATCGAACTCTTGCAGAAAATCCGTGGTATCGCCTGCTGTCAAAACTAGAGGAGGATGTATTCGCAACTGGCCACACTCTGGCTAATGGTGACCGCCTGAGGTTCGTTAAAGATTATGGTGATGACTACGATAAAAAAGAATATCGCAAGACTGTAACTGAGTATCCCTTGCACAGTTTACGGGTCTCGCTGATCACTTGCTATACTATGGATACGGACTTGCCTCTACCCGTGGTTTCCAAACTATTAGCAGGTCACTCACGCTTGTTAATGACAATTTATTATAACAAAATCACGCCCTCCGTGATGGCCAAGAAAATGGAAGAGGCTAGCGTCGCCCTTGCTGAGAAAGGTGAAGACTCCCTGCGCAACTTTCTCGCCGATGCGGAGCTTAATCAAATCCAGCTCCGCAGTGTGTACCACTCTGATAAATACAACTCTGTCGAAGCCGCGATTTCTCATCGAAATCCCATTGGCTGGGAAGAGCGCGTAACAGGGTTATGCTTGGTCGGTGGTAACGCGGTACGCTCTGATCAGTTGTCTACCGTGGGTGGGTGCTGGAATGGAGGGGAACTCATAAAAGACAATATTCAAATTAGCTCTCGCGCATACGGTCCCGTTCCCCATGGACCAGAAAACTGTGTACGTTGCCGCTGGCACATCACGGATGCGACCTACCTGCCAGCGCTTAATGCACGCTTCAATCAGATAAGTTACAAGGCTCATCAACACGCTGAACTTGCGGCTGAAATTGAGGGTAAGTTGGAGGCGTTAAAAGATGAACTGTTTATCGCTGAAGAGTCGGGAGATATATTCCTCAAGCACAGTGAGCTACAAGCAACAGAGCGGCGCTACGAAAAGCAGCGTGTCGAGGCTGATGAGTATGCGAAGGACTATATCGCCACCTTTAACCTCATCTCCCGAATCATGGAGATTGAGAACCAACGTGAAAAGGGCGATGAGGCACAGAGGGTTATTGCCGTGGGCTCTGCTGATGACCTAAATCTTAGCATGAAATTCATCGAAACCAAGTCAGAGCTGCTGCATTTGTCGCTCTTGTGTGATGATGCAGAGTTCTACCCCGATCTACACGACGATTTACGCACGACTAGCGCAATCGCCAAGCGTAGCAACGCATTGAGTCGCATGATGGCTCGCTCTGGCTACCAGCCAGTATTTCTGGAGATGGATGAGCAAGCCCAGCTCATCGTGGGCAATGCCCTTATGCGAAAAATGGCGAAAATCGCCGACCCCGATGACAAGATGGAAGGTTATCGAATAGCTTCAAGCTATATTGATGCGCAAGAGTATCTGGTGGACGCACGCTTGCTTCAAACGGGCCTCAATGAGCTTCAAAAGTCCGCGCCGCTCACGTTGTCGGTAGCGCCCCTCAAGCGAATTTCACTAGTGGAGAATGATTGATGAGTATTGATACTGAAGCGGTGTTGGATACTCTCAAAGACGGCAAAACCGCACGAACGCAAGAATCATTGGTCAAACTCAACGAAACACTAAAAACCTACTATAAGTCAGGTGCTAGAGATTTTTCAATCACCACTATTGGGCGTGTGTCTAATGAGCACGGTGGCGTGGGATACCAGTCCATACGTGCAACCGCTAATAAACACTATCGCGACTTGATCGAAGCATGGGCTGCCAAGGCACAGACCAGCACCAAAAAGCCTTCTATCGCATCTTCCAAGAAGACTGGAGATGATTATCAACTACTGGAGCGTATTGATGACTTGGCAGTACGGGCTCTCTTTGGGCAAATTGTCCGTGAGCGTGATCGCTACAAGAGCGAAGTAAACATGCTAAAGAGCCAGACGAAACTTGTTATCGATAAGCGGCCTACTCCTTTTACTGAAAGTCAGGCAGACTCCGCCGTAGAGTTATTACCATCGATAAAGGGAATCTGCTCCGATAACGAGATCAAGGCGTTAAAATCCATATGTACTGAGGAATGGCTAGATGAACTAGACTTTGAGGAAAATTCGTTAGGCCAAGTGAAAGATGCGTATGGTACCGAAATCCTCCCTCGTGGATTCTTGACAGGGCTCAAAAAACTGCTGGGAGAGATTGATGAGTAATGGTCAGGCAAAAGGGCAAGAGAATTTACAAGCTGTTAAGCAATGGATAGCTGAGCGTGATGCCCTGGCTGATTACGGCGAGTACGAACGAAGAGGCATTGTTAACCGCTCAGCTCTATTTGAGGAGCTAAACATATCACGATCCACCTATGGATCGAACCCTCAAATAAGGGCGCTCATTGAAGATGCTGATGTTCGCTGGTACGGCAACAAAGAGGTCGATACAAAAGCCCATAAAGCAGCTCGTGAGCGCTCCGAGAAGAAGGCAGCAGCAACCAATGCTGAAATCAGCAAGCTAATGGATCAAATCGTCAAGCTAAAGGCCGAGAATGCACAGCTAAAACGCGAAAATGAGAAGTACTCCGCTATGAAAGAGGTGCTCCTGGAAACCGGATACCAGCCACGATGATGAAAGTTCAGATCGCTAAAATACGCGAATCAGGCGTTCGTGCCGCTTGGGAGATTGCGGAGGACGGCTCAATTATCAGGCAAAAACATACACTTTGTCTCAGGTTTCCTGCAAAGGCAATTGGCGCAGCTGAAGTTGGGACTGTCTGGAATGTTGATGGATTGATAAAAAACCACACATTCAAGGCGGGAGAGTATGAAATCACCGAACGCCATATGAAGGTCAAGAAATTGGAGTTTCTTCGCCCCTGCGGCGAACTCTTGGCTCGCTGGATAGCTGCCAACATCGAAGGCGTCGGTGAGGTAAAAGCTAACCGTTTGGTGCGACAATTTCCTGATCTTGATCAGCGTGTTCGTGAGAAGGATGTAGCGGCCCTATCAAGCGTTGCAGGTGTGTCAGTGGAATCTGCATACGCCATTGTTGAGAAATGGCCCTCTGAGCGCTTCTATGCAGCATTAGAATGGTTACAGAAGTCCAAGCTCCCTCTCTCATTGGCGCAGAGTTTAGCACGGGTTTATGATGATCCAGTTAAGACCATATCCGATGACCCCTTGATACTCACAGCATTTGGCGTGTCGTTCAAGGATGCTCTTAAGCTCGTCAAACGCATTAAGATTGATATTCCTGAAAGTCGGATACTCGCAGCGGTGGCTGAGCAGGTAGCCGTCAAATACTGTTACGAAACAGGTTCAACCGTTATTCCAGAAGGCGATTTGCTTGCAGGTGCCATAGAAGTCTGTGAGTCCATCGGCATCGATCCTTCTCAAGTAGTTGAGGCTTCACTCACGCATGGCTCTCTTCTTAAAGTGGAGAACGGCTTTCAAAGCCTTGGCTCAGCCATCCAGGAGCGAACGGTAGGTCGCTTTCTCAAACAGTGTAACGAGCGCCCTCAAGGGGCTGGTTCGATAGTGGCTTCTTGGGAAGCAGAGCTTACAGAGGAGAGAATTGTAGAGGCGCTGAAATCTTTTGAGGGTTCGTTGCCATTTACGATGACTGATGAGCAACGAGAGGCAGTCGTGGGAGCTGTAAAATTTCCAGTGTCGGTTATTTCGGGTGGGGCTGGCACAGGTAAAACTACGATCCTGTTAGCGATGCTCGCCATTTATGATCAACTTTCGATAGGCCTTGCACAGTATCAAGTTGCACTTTCAGGTCGAGCTGCTCAACGCATGGCTGAGAGCACTGGGCGGCAGGCGCAAACCATCGCCAAGTTTATATCTGATCATTTCAACGCCAATAAGCCAGATTTAGAAGAGCATGTCTTGCTGGTAATCGATGAAGCTTCAATGGTGGATCTGATCTCTGCTTATAAAATCGTGGGACTGCTGCCTTATGCTACGCGCATTGTCATGGTAGGGGATGTATCTCAGCTTCCTCCTGTAGGGGGTGGGCTGATTTTCCATGCGGCAATGAACAGCGCTCTGCCTGTCTTTGAGCTAACACAGGTTAAGCGACAGGGTGAACAAAGTGGCATCCATCAGTTAGCCACTGCCGTTCGCACAGGAAAGATGGATAGTTCGCTATTTAATAGCGCATCTGGTGATACACGCTACATACCTCAGTCGACTCACGAGGCGCTTTTAAAGGAGTATGTCAAGGCAAGAAATGGAGCCGAGTGTATCGTACTGACGCCTACCCGCAAGGGGCCTCTTGGTGTCACCGCAATTAATAAGCTGATCCAAGCTCAATACGACGAGTTTCACCCTCAAGAACTTTATTACAAAGAGTCTAATTTCATGGAATGGCTTCCCTGGATAACAAGCAGCGGAGCGAAGCTCAGACTAGGCGACCATGTTATGGTGACTCGCAACGACTACAATGTCGATATTCGCAATGGTGATTTGGGGGTTATTGCTAAAGTTTATGACCGCCCCAGTGGCGGTTCATACGGAGTCATGCAAATAAACGGAAACGACATCGACATCACTGATGACACGATTCAAAGCATTGACCTTGGGTACGCTATCACGATCCATAAATCTCAGGGATCACAGTGGGCCAAATGCATCTTGATGCTGCCGAGCTACGCATCTCGTATGACTGATCAGTCTCTGATTTACACGGCTGTTACCCGCCCCACCAAAGAGCTTGTCCTGATGGGCGACTCAGTTCTTATAGATAGAGCGCTACGCAGAGGTAACTTATTCTCAAAACGCATAACTAATATAAGTGCTTCACTCCCAATGAATGAATAAGGCTGCCGAAACGTGCAGGTAGAGTTTATTAGACAGGAGACCTATATCTCTATTTCACAGGATCTCTTACGTAGAACCTCGATGGTAAAGTTCTTCCAGGGTGAGTTCAGGTAAGGGGCATGTCAAGAAAAATCGCGGAGGCTCCACGAAGTGGAAACCGTTATTTTTCTTGACATGCCTTCACCGCGAAGCGCCTACCCTGTTTGCAGGGGGTGCAGGTTCGCGAAGCGCTACCTGCGCCCCCTGCCTCCCCGGCGAGGGGCGAGGGGCGAGGGGCGAGGGGCGAGGGGCGAGGGGCGGGGGTAGGGGCGGAGCCCCTTGATCTGTCATGCAAGCTGTTCACTCTACGTAACGCGTCAGAATTTTCTTGAATGCCGATGACGAGACCGGGGCCCTAGAGAGGGCCGGAGAGAACCGATAAATCTTGATTATTTCTTCTTACTCATTCGATACGCGCTCCAGGCGACCACGACACTACCCAAAATGAGTGGTGAGGCAATCAGTATCATTTCTATATATTCGCTCATGGTTGCCTCAATCTCGCTTGGTAAGCTACTTAAATGGTGGATACGGCACTAGTTCACTATTCGGTAAACTACTGAGCAAGTAATATTTTGCATGAACTCTCTAGGAATTCAATCATCTTTACACTCACTCCCTTAGGGGTCTTATGTCACAGGTTAGGCGGAAAACCTTGGGACAACAAGTTTCCACCATAGAAGACGAGACCAACTCAAAGTCAGGATTATAAACAAGTATCTCATCATTACTGTTGAGTAAGATGCCCTAGATCAAACAAGCATGGCGGTCAGACTACTATGCCTGCCTAGGGCATGTGATTAATGATGCAATACAACGCGCCTTACCTCGTTAGGCGTACTTTTTTATCCACTTGATCATCTCATCCGCAAGACGCTCATCCTCCCAACCAATATAGTTATTACCCTGATGGTCTGTGGCCACCCAAATTCGCACATGAGATCGAACCTGAGCTTCTTTAATGACTATTAAGTCCACCTCAATCTCGGATGATAAGGCTGCGAGATAGCCATCATAGTTAGACGGATAAAAAAGTGTTTTGGCTAGTCGATTGTTAAAAAAGACAACCAACAGATTACCCCTGTGCCCAAGATGAAAGAAGTCCCGTATTAAGAGACTCTCTACCTCAAATGGGGGACGATACTTGTCGCCAGAAAAACTGCTACGCTGGTCCGGCAATAGTTCCCAAGAATAACCAGATCCAAGAGACGCCTTGAAAACATCTAGTGATTGATAACTGACAATGTCGTCAATCAGTGACACAGGCGGTTCCATAGAGTCAAAGCGCTCGGAGTCCGTGCATCCGAACACGGTAGCCAACATAATGAATCCGATCAGCAATCTTGCATTTTTCATGATCATGGGTAACGATTCCACGGTCTATTTGGGCCGTCCCAATATCCGGGTGTAGTACCTGGCGTATATATTTGCAACTGGCCAGAATTGGCTTTGCTCAGGCAGGAGCTAATACAATCCTGAGTTGAATTCGCATTTTTCGCGGCATCACGACCACATTGGTTATTAAAATCATCCATAACGCGTTCACCTTCTTCCTGGTTACGCCACCAATCGCCACGTTTTTCATTCGCCCAGCCAAGAATCTGGGATTCAAGCTGACTGTTTTCTTGGGCAAGCATACAGCTACCTAAGCAGTGGCGGTATGCGTCGCCGATTCCGTTGTGCGTCGTGCCAGGAAAGCGATTAGCTGCATCCCTCAACGCATCGTCATAGATAACTTGGGGCCATCGCCAAAGCCCAAGAGGATCAATGAAATTTATAGGATTATTGTTGACGTAAGCATAGGTATTTATGCCGCCTGCCAACCCAATCGGATCACTCTGTATGAACCGCCCGATCACTGGATCATAGTATCGGGCACGATAGTAATAGAGGCCCGTTTTGGCATCGAATTCTCGGCCAGTGAATCGGAAAGGATTGACGATCGAACCCGTTACAGCGGTCTGGTTGCCAAATGAGTCATACTGGTAGGTCGAAACGATATCACCATTGGAATCGGTGAGCGATGTAATCGAACCTAGACCATCCGCCAGGTAGTAGCTCATGGTGCCCCTGCGCAGCATGGCAAGGGGCTCGTCAATCCCGAGAGCATGGGTGTAGCGCGCCACCACCGTGCCATTGTCGCTCACTTCTTGCAGCACATTTACACCATCATAGACGTAGATGGTTGTTCCCGATGGTGAAGACTTATAGATTCGCCGTCCGAAGGGATCGTATTGAAAACTGACATTGCCCCCTGAGCCTGGCAGGGTCACACTGGTAAGCCGGTTTTCCTGATCCAGGACGTAGTTAGTTGTACCACCTGCATCCGTTTCACTTAGCAGGTTGCCGTTCCCGTCATAGGCATAGGTCGTATTGGGAGTTGAGGTAAGTTGGTTTGATGCATCATAGCTATAGGGTGAGATTCCAAGCGAGGCCAGCCGATTACCGACAGCATCGTAGGAGTAGCTTTCGATGGTCCCCGCGTTCTGGGTTGCAGCCACGAGCTGATAAAGATTGTCATAAGTATAGTCCGTGGTGATACCATCAGGCAGAGGAGTTTTGCTGACACGATTACCGACCGCGTCGTAAGTATAGCTCGTGCCATCCCGCATCTTATTACGTTTCTCGTGGGAAACGGAAAGAAGGTTTGAGAGCACATCATAGGTGTAGCTGGAGGCTACCGCATTCGGCCGAGAAAGACTGCTCCTGCGTCCAATATCATCGTAGCTCCACTTGTATCGATCATTATCAGGAGTGATCAGTGAAGTCATTAAATTGAGTTTATTGTACGCATACGATGTGACGCCGCTTTGCGGATCGGTCATTACCGTGAGGTTCGAGGCCGCATCGTAAGCATAGGAAAGCGTAAAGGAATTACCGGGTAGGAAAGTGTAGTCCGTAATGGCTTGGATAAGTCTCCCCATGTTGTCATAGACGAACTGGTAAGTACCCGTCGGATCACTGGCTTGCGTCAAGCGGTGCAGGCTATCGTAGCTATAGGTCGCCGTATAATTAGTGTAACTTTTTTGCGTCATCCGATTCAATGTGTCATACGTGTAGGAGATCGTCTGACCATTGCGATCCGTCTTGCTGAGGAGATTCCCTACATTGTCGTAGCTGAAGGTTTCGAACAGCCCGGATGGGTAAGTCGTTTTTATTACACGTCCCAAACTATCGTGTTCATAACTGGTAGCTTGATCTTTCGCATCTGTTACGGCTGTGAGATTATTTTCATTATCATAGGATAGGGATGTTGTTACACTTTCCGGATCAATTATCGAAACAAGGCGATCAGCGTCATCATAATTGAAAGTGGTGGTCAGCTGGTTCGCATCAGTAGCCGAAATCCTGCGTCCCCGAGTGTCGTAAGCATAGGATTGAGTTGTGCCATCCGGATAGACCACCTGCTCCAGGCGATTCATGACATCATAAACAAAGGTCGTCGTTTGCTGTAATGCGTTGACTACGGCAGTAGTATTCCCTCTCCCATCATAACTAAATGAAGTTACATTTCTGCTGGCATCCTTGATGGTGCTTATCAGTCCTTCCGGCGTATAGGTCACGCTGGTCGCATTCCCCAGGGGATCGGTAATTTGGGTTACTTGCCCGCTGGCATCGACTTGGTACTTTGTCTCCGGTCCAGCGGTTCCTGCTTGGGGCGAGGGAGCTGTCTCTGATGTTAAGTTGCCATTTACGTCGTACTCATAGAGCGTAGTATTTCCCTGAGGGTCCTGAGCACTCAGCACATCACCAAAACCGTTGTACGTATAGGTCCAGGTACCAGCCGCATCCGTTTTTGAGAGGACATTGCCCGCTGAATCATAGGTGTATGATGTCTCATTGCCATTGGCGTCTGTTACACTCAGTCGATTCCCAGACCCATCTAGAACAAAGGTCCGATTGTTTCTGCCACCACAGCTACTACATCCAGGCCCCTGGATATCTGTTAAATAGTTTTGATTGGCAATCGTAGTGTGCTGATAGGTGGTTTGATTGCCTGTCGAGTCGGTCAATATAGTGGAAGAAGTGGATGGGTACTGTAAGGTAATTGACTCTACTGAATCGGCACTTGATGAGGATAATCCACGCCCGCTGGCATCATAGGTGTGCGTTTCCAGTACCTTTCCTTCACTATCGGTTACGCTGATAATATTGTCAGCAGCATCGTAACCATAGTTGAGCTGACTGGCATCGGCATAGGTCACCTGCGTTAGCTTGTCGTCGCTGTAGCTGTATGTCGCGATGGTCCCGACAGCATCTTGGGCAGTTGTGACCAGGTTTGGGTTCTGTGGGTCACCATAGGTATATGACATCAATTGTCCACCCGGTGCGGTGACCATGCTAATGCGATCGAGACTGTCATAGGAAACCGTAGTGTGATTGCCATTGCGGTCGATCACCCCTACTAGATTCCCTTCGCTACTAAAAACTTTTTTGGTCCCATCGGAAAATGAAAGCGTATACTCGGCCGTTGTATTATCGTACTCTAGCGATCCTTGTTTATTGGCAGGGCTGACCACGCTGTAGTTGCACCAGGAGCATCCATCGGGTTTCTCGTAGACCCAGGTATTTCCTGATCCACGCCAGTAGATGATGTAATTGCTATTGAAGACCTGTAATCGTTCTTCGAAGTCGCTCGTCCACCCCTTGCCGAACATCCCTGCGGTGAAAGGCGGGTTACTGTGGTTCCAAAGACTATTCCAAGTTCTCTCTACAGAGAGTCCTCCCGCTAGGCCCGGTACCGAGTAATCTGTGGTGGACATCCAGACATTGCCCGTCATCAGATTTATCGGCTTGCCTGCCTCGGCCTCACATTCCATTGAGGGACCAGGATCAATGAGTGATGGCGGTGGCGGGGGTGGCAATGTTACTTGGAAGATAATTTCATCTAACCAAATATAAGTATTTCCGCTAGTGACAATGGATAATTTATGAAACTGAGGAGGGTTGACAAGCTCAAAGTCATATAGATTAGAGCTATCTACCACTTGCTCGCTTAGGGTAACTCCCTCAGTGTCGTAGAAAGTGAACGTTACAGTGTTGCTAAGTAGAATATAATATTGAAGGGAAAAGTTATTGGAGGTGACGTGCGCTGGATCGCCGCTATTCGGATCGACAAAAGATATAATGACTGGACCACTTCCATAGCTCTGATTCGGACCAAGTAGAGCGTGATCTTCGACGCCAAAATATGAGGGGTAACTTACGTATGGAGGTTCTGATTGGCCTGAAGAAAATCTAATACCCAAGTCAATATACTGATCCGTGATCTCCGTTCCTAACGGATATCCGTCGAAGTCGACTGCTGCGGCTCTAGCTTCGTTGATAAACGATAGCAAGAATATTATACAAGCTGAAAATAGAAAACTAAGAGTAGTCCAGTCAGCCATGCGAGTATATGGCAGGTTAATCTTATAGTTCTTCATTTTTGGATCTCCCTATCCATGACTGTAGAGTCTAAGGGTCTAGCGAAACCTTTCAGTGATGCTTGGTGGTGGAGAATCAGAAACAACAAAGTGATAAAGCGCGTGCTAGCTCGCTAACGAAGAGGTGGTTGATGAAGGCAATGGCGTATCACGTATTAGGCAGCGACCCCTGTTCTTTCCACTTGATTGTGCCATTACTGCACCAAAAAACGATATATACTCTATCCCTTATATATTTATACCTCCCTGCCCCGCCAGGTCAAGTATTTTTTTCTAATTTATCTGGGCTAAACTGGTGTGCTGATCAAGATGGCTACGTGTAGGGTCTGAAGCGGACCGGGTATTCTTGGGTTTATACGAAAAGTAGAATTTGCTAATTCCCCCTATGCCGCAACAACATAGGTGAGGTATGGCAGGACGCTACGAGATCTCCGACAACGGTTGGGCCCTCATCGAGGATATCGTGTCGCCGCCGAAGACAAGGGGGCGTCCCCGTCGCGATGACCGCCAGGTGTTGAACGGCATCTTCTGGATCCTTTGCTCGGGCGCCAAGTGGCGCGATCTTCCCGAGCGTTACGGTCCCTGGTCCACGGTGTATGACCGATTCCGCCAGTGGCGTGATGATGGCACCTTCGGCGCCGTGCAGACAGGCCTCCAGCTCCAGCTTCGCGAGGATGGCCTGATGGACTTGGATACCTGGATGATCGACTCCACGGCCGTTCGTGCCACACGGGCCGCCTCGGGAGGCGGAAAAAAGGGGGACCGGACGAACCGGTAGACCATGCGTTGGGGCGCAGCCGGGGCGGCTTGACCACCAAGCTCCATCTGGTCTGCGACCGACATGGATGGCCGCTGACCTTCACGCTGTCACCGGGTCAGGACGCCGACACACGTCATTTCATGCCCACGATGGAGACGATCCGCCTGCCAGGAAAGGCGGGGCGGCCACGAAAGCGTTGTCGCTATATCGTGGCCGACAAAGGCTACGACAGCGATGACTTACGCCGCTACTGCGATCGATACCGGATGAAGCCGATCATCGCGCAGCGCAAGATGTACCGAAAGCCTCGTCCTGGCCTCCCCCGAGGGTTCGACAAGCCCAAGTATCGGGAGCGCAATGTGGTAGAGCGTGCCTTTAGCTGGCTCAAGGCGCTACGGCGAATCGCTACGCGCTATGACAAGCTGGCTCGTAGCTTTCGCGCCATGGTATGCCTGGCTTGCATAAGCCGCTGCCTACGAGCTGACTTTTCGTACAGAACCTAGAAAGATAAAGGTGGCGCTGCCAAGATAATGAGGAGTGGCAGTACTTACAACGTTTAGCATCCTTGTCGATACTTTCTCTACATTCCGGACATTTTTTTAAGTTGTCGCCACCTTCCGAATCCATTTCATGTCCTTATTTATTTTAACTTCAATCACTTCACACGAATTTTTCGCTGAATACAAGCTCTGCCATTCCGACAGGCGGCCAAGTCATTCAGAGAAACGAGGCTTATCGAAGCCTTCACGGAGAGACAAGACGGCTACTCCCTTAGCTTTGAGGGCATCCACCGTCTCTAGTACGTCGATGGTGTTCCGTCCTAGTCGGTCTATGGCGTAGACGATGACGGTATCTCCCTCTCGGACATGGCTCATTAGCTCACTGAGGCCCTTCCTTTGCTTGGCCTTGATAAGCCCCTGAGGTGGCTTCATCTCTGAACCAGCGATCCACGTCTGCACCCGCTACGACAAGTTGGCCAGCAGCTTCAGAGCGATGGTATGCCTGGCCTGCATAGATCGTTGCCTACGTGCCGACTTTCCAGACAGAACCTAGAGTCGCATGATATCAAGCGGTACCAGCGGCCATCTCCCGGTGCCAGACACGCAGCGAATCTTCTTTACACACCAAGCTACACAGTGTGTAAATATGAAGATGCACCACAGGCGCAGTATTCATGGGCCATTCAGTCAGTCAGTCAGTAAATTACACAAAAACTGCTCTATACTTAGACCCGCTCGCCGTGCTGGGCCATGGTGGGCAGGGCCTTGATATAGCTCTGGCCCAGCAGGTAGCCCACCACGGTGCGCTTGTTCTCCTCGCTGTCGCCGATGGCGCCCAGTACCAGCTTGATCGACTCCTGCTCCCCCTGGGCGCGCAGGATGGCCGATTCCTTGTCGCCCTGGGCGTTGAGGATCGCCGACTCCCGCTGGCCCTGGGCCTTGGCGATGGCCGCCGCCTTCTCGCCCTCGGCCTCGGTCACGGTGGCCCGGCGCCGGCGTTCGGCGGCCATCTGCAGGCGCATGGCGGACTCCACCTCCTCGGGCATGGCGATATCCTGCACCTCGACCCGGGAGATCTTCACCCCCCACTTGGAGGCGGCCTCCTCCATGGAGGACTGGATCTCGTTGTTGACCTCGGCACGCGACTCGAACAGCTTGTCGAGTTCCATCTTGCCGACCACCGAGCGCAGGGTGGTCTTGGCCAGCACCTCCACCGCCTGGCTCATGTTCTCCACCTCGTAGACGGCGCGCTTGGGATCGATGATCTGGTAGTAGAGGGCGCCATTGATGGTGACCGTGACATTGTCGGTGGTCACCACCGGCTGGCCGGGAAAGTCCATCACCGTCTCGCGGCGGTCGATGCGCACCTCGTCGCTGGTGATGGCCTGGTAGTCCTCGCCGAGCTTGCGGTAGCGGATCATGGTGATGGCGCGGGGCTGTTCGATGAAGGGGATGATGATGTTGATGCCGCTTTCCAGAAACCGGCTGAAGGACCCCAGTCGCTCGATGACCATCACCTCGGACTGGCGAACGACCACCAGGCCCTTGGCGATGATCAGGATGCCGATGACGACGATGATCAGGCTGAGAATCAATCCCGGATTGATGGGCAGGTCCATGCTTATTGCTCCTTGGCAGTGGCGAGGCTGACGACGGCGGTGGTGCCATCGAATGCCTCGAAGGTCACGAGGGTCCCCTCCGGCAGATCGCCATCGCCGTTGCCGGCGAGGCGGATCCGGTAGAAGTCGCCATTGATCTTGATCCCGCGGGCGTCGTCGAAGTCCCGCGCCAGGACCGTGAAGGTGCGTCCCTTCTCCACGCCGGTGCCGGTGGTGCCGTAGGCCACCCCCTTGGGCGAGAACCAGGGGCGGATCACCATGATCGCCAGCGGCGCGAGCAGGCCCGAGAACACGCCCATTCCCAGCAGCTGCCAGGTCAGGGACAGGCCCAACGCGGCGAGTCCGGCGGTCAGGGCGGCGGCCACCCCCAGGGCCAGCAGCAGCAGGGCGCCCGACGTCAGCTCGGCGAGCCCCAGCAGCAGGGCAATGGCCAGCCAGGCATAGGCGGGATTCCAGTCCATGGGCGCTCCTTGGTGTCGTTTATCCTGCCTAGGAGGCACTGCTGACAAGCTGTCTGCCGCCTCGGCATGAGGACTACAAGCCATTATTAGCATAATGCGGTGCATGCGGCCCGCGGCAATGCCGAATCACGTCCGCTTAACTAGATTGACACCTTAGGGGCGTATCACTTGTGGCCCGTCACCGCCGATCATCAGAGGAACGCTGTCATGGCCTTCAACCGTCGCGCCCATTACGAGAACGCCGAGAACACGCCCAGCAACCCCGAGGTCCGCTCGCCCATCGGCGAGATCATCGAGCGTCGCTTCTCGCGTCGCGGGTTTCTCAAGGGGGCGGGATCGGCCGGCCTGGGCGCGGCGGCCATCGGTGCCATGAACCCGCTGGCCGCCGCCATGGCGGCCGAGGGGGACGGCCTCGACCGCTTCGCCTTCGACGAGATCCGCCACGGCGTCGATACCACTCATCATGTGGCCCCCGGCCATGACGCCGCGGTGCTGATCCGCTGGGGCGACCCGCTGTTCGCCGATGCGCCGGCCTTCGACCCGCACGACCAGCAGGCCGATGTCCAGGAACGCCAGTTCGGCTACAACAACGACTATGTCGGCTTCGTGCCCCTGGAGGGTCGCCTGGATCGCGGCCTGCTGGTGGTCAACCACGAGTACACCAACGAGGAACTGATGTTCCCCGGGCTTCCCGGCCCCCAGGATGAGCACGACTTCAGCGGCATCACCGCCGAGATGACTGAGATCGAGAAGGCGGCGCATGGCCTCTCGGTGGTCGAGATCCGCCGCCAGGGCGGTCGCTGGAGCTATGTGCAGGACAGCCGCTACAACCGCCGCATCACCCCGCGCAGCACCGAGATCGCCCTCGGCGGGCCGGTGGCCGGCCATGCCCGGGTGCGCACCGACGCCGACCCCGAAGGACGCCGCGTGATCGGCACCCTGAACAACTGCGCCGGCGGCATGACGCCCTGGGGGACCATCCTCACCTGCGAGGAGAACTTCCACGGCTACTTCCTGGGGGACGCGACCCATCACCCGGAGAAGGACAAGCTGGCTCGCTACGGGGTGCCGGGGGCGTCCTACAGCTGGGGGCGCCACGATGCCCGCTTCGATATCACCCGGGAGCCCAACGAGCCCAACCGCTTCGGCTGGGTGGTGGAGATCGACCCGCTCGATCCCGCCTCCACGCCGGTCAAGCGCACCGCCCTGGGCCGCATCAAGCACGAGGGGGCGGCGACGCTGATCGCCGAGGACGGCCGCCTGGTGGTCTACATGGGCGATGACCAGCGCTTCGACTATGTCTACAAGTTCGTCAGCCGCGACGTGGTCAACACCGCCGAGCCGGCCGCCAACCGCGACCTGCTCGATCACGGCACCCTCTACGTGGCCCGCTTCGATGCCGAGGGCGGCGTGACCTGGCTGCCGCTGGTCCATGGCGAGGGGCCGCTGACCGCCGACAACGGCTTCGCCAGCCAGGCCGACGTGCTGATCGATACCCGACTGGCGGCCGATGCCCTGGGCGCCACCCCCATGGATCGGCCGGAAGACATCGAGGCCAACGCCCTCACCGGCGACGTCTACGTGATGCTCACCAACAACAACGAGCGCGGCGAGGACCAGGTCGATGCGGCCAATCCGCGGGCCGAGAACCTCTTCGGTCATGTGCTGGAGATCGTCACCGAAGGCCGCCATACCGCCACCGAGAACCGCTGGGAAGTCCTGGTGTGCTGTGGGGACCCGTCGCAAGGCGAGGTCGGGACGACGTGGAACCCGGCGACCAGCGAGAACGGCTGGTTCGCCTCGCCGGACAACTGCGTGGTGGATGCCCGGGGCCGCCTCTGGGTGACCACCGACCAGGGCGACAAGTGGCCCAAATCGGGCACCGCCGATGGCGTCTGGGCGCTGGAGACCGAGGGCGAGCGACGCGGGACCGGCAAGATGTTCTTCCGCGTGCCGATCGGTGCCGAGATGTGTGGCCCCTGCTTTACCCCCGACGATACCGCCCTGTTCGTGGCGGTACAGCACCCCGCCGCCGATGGCGCCGAAGCCTTCCCGGGGCACTCGGGCCGCTCCAGCTTCGAGACGCCCGCCACCCGCTGGCCGGACTTCGAGGACGGCATGCCGCCGCGGCCCTCGGTGGTGGCGATCACGCGTCACGGCGGCGGCACCGTCGGCTGAGACAAGGCCGATTTTCTGCTGCGCTCGACGACCGGCCTATCCTTGCTCGCCACGTCAATCAGCGCTTTTCTTCTTTCATTGGGATCCAGTGCTTCCGGGCGGCCTGCGGGCCGCCCGCTTGCGTTGGGGGGCATCCCCGGCCCGGCTGCTATGCTGGCGGCAATCACACGGGGAGGACGACGGTGACAGGCCTGGTCTACTGGCTGGATATTGCGGGGGTGATCGTCTTCGCGCTTTCGGGCGTGATACTCGCCTGTCGCTCGCGGATGGATCCCTTCGGCATGCTGGTACTCGCGGCGGTGACCGCCATCGGTGGCGGTACCCTGCGTGACCTGATCCTCGGCGTGCGACCGGTCTTCTGGGTCACGGATCCGGCCTACCTGTGGGTGATCCTCGTTACCGTGGCGCTCTCGATCCTCGGCTTCCACTACATCCATCGCCTGTCGCGGGTCTTCCTGCCGGTGGCGGATGCCTTCGGCCTGGCGCTGTTCACCGTGATCGGTACCCACAAGGCGCTGACGCTCGAGGCCCCCGGGGTGGTCGCGGTGCTGATGGGCCTGCTGACCGGTGTGGCCGGCGGCATGGTGCGCGACGTGCTGGCCCGTCGGGTGCCCATGGTGCTGCGCCAGGAAGTCTACGCCACGGCCTCCATCGCCGGCGGCGTGACCTTCGTGGCCCTCGAGGCACTGGACGCGCCCTTCGGTGTCTCCATCGCCGCCTCGCTGGCCATCACCCTGGGGCTTCGCCTGGCCGCCATCCACTGGCGGCTCGCCCTGCCGGTGTTCGCCTGGGTCGTGGTGTCGCGTCCGCCACCTCCCGAGCAGGCGCCGGCGTCGGGCGAGCCGCCTCCCAAGCCCCGGCGGCCCAAGGCTCGCGTGAAACTCATCCCGCCGAAACGCGCCCGGCGGCGGAAAGGGAAATCGTCATGAGCCGCTTTGCGTGCCGGTCGTCGCTGCTGTGGCTGTGGATCCTGGCCCTGCTGGTCGGCTGCGCCCTCGAGGGTCGCACGACCGCCTTGCCGCCCGCCGAGGTGGCGGCCGAGATCCGGGCGACCTATGAGCAGGCGCTGCCGACGCTGCCGGCCGGCAAGCAGCGCCACTATGCCCAGCGGCTCTATCGGTTGACCGGGGATGACCGCTATCTGCCCCTCAATCGGGCCTATGGTAAACGCCTGCTGATATCCCTGCGCCAGGAGATCGACGGCCTGGCCGAGCCCGGCTATGTCGCGCGACGGGCCCGGGAGAAGGTGGCGGACTACCCCTCGCGTTCGCCCAAGCAGCGGCGGCGCAAGCGCATGCTCGGCGAGTGGGGGGAGATCGGCTACGCCAAGAGCCTGGCCTTTCGGCTCGTCCAGGCCAGCTATCATGGCCTGCTCGATGAGCAACACCTGCCGGGATATCGCCGCGCCCTGGCCTATCTCGAGGGGGTCGACTTCCGGCCCTTCCTGACCGATCCCGGGGTGATGGAGATCTATGCCGCCCAGGTGGCCAACCTGGTGTACTACCTCCACCATCTCGGCGTGGCGGACCTGCGTGAACCGGTGATCGCGGCCCTCCGACACCATTATCCCCCGTCGCGGGATGGTGAACTCTCCCGAGCCTCCTATCGCAACAAGATCTATGGCATGACGCACCTGGTGATCGCGGCGAGCGACTACTATCAGCGACGGGTGCCGGATGGGGAATTCGACTGGATACTGGCATACTTCGCGTCCCACCTGGATCGCATCCTGGCCGACACCAAGGAAGATATCTACACCGAGGTGGGCATCGGCTTCCTGCTGGCGGGCCGGGAGGATCACCCGGCGGTGCAGCGGTTACGGGATGCGCTGGTGCGGGCCTATGATTCCCGGGCGAAAATGGTGCCATCGGAGCGCGGTGGGACCGACCTGAGCCGTGGTGAGCACCGCAATGTGCTGGCAATCATGCTGCTCGACTGGCCGGGTCGCCTGCACCCAGGTCCATTGCTGGAGCTGCCGGTTCAGTAGATGGATTCTGTGGCGACGCTGGCGAGTGCACCTTCGATTTGGGGGGCCAAGGTCGACTGGATGTGCTGATAAAGGGGCATCAGCTCCTTGTGCATGTCTTTTTCGACCCGCCTTTGGTCAATGTAGAAGGCGCTTCGCTTGCCATGGAAATCGATGGTTTCACCGACCTTGGTGAAATAAAATCCCGACATCCTGAGCAGGCGAGGCAGCCTTGGCTCCATCATGGCGAAGGCGTGGGGGCGTTTCGAGAGCCCGAGAAGGGCATAGGTCGCCAGGAAAAGGCCAATGACAATCAGCGGAAAGGTTTCGCGCTCGGCGTCCGTAAAGGCGTGATTCGTGCGGACAATGCTGGCAATCTCATCGCGTGTTGAGCGTTTGCGGAAAAGCGGGGAAATGGCGAGTCGCGATATTTCGCAGATGGAGCCATGACAGAACCTTGAGGGATGTAACGTGACGTGATTAAGGCTATTGCCACCATATTCCTGTAGCGGCAGTGTCTGGGCATCCCCCTCTTCGCTGGATTGAGGTAGCACGAGCCTTACACAGCCCGCTGCCAGCCCACTCTTCCGATGTTCCACCAAACACTGGATGGCATGCTCATCATGCGCATCATGCTCCTGGTGCTCTGATGGATTGTCTGGATGCTCATAGCCAAGTTCTGCACAGTAGACGTCGTATCTAAGTCGATATACGCGCTTGCGGGTTGCATCATCCTGGGCAAGCCTGAAGGTGAAATCGTTACGAAACCTCTCGAGCAGCCGGTTGGGCTCCTGCTCTTTGCGTTCCCTGTCAGCCAGCGCTTTATATGGCATGATCCGGTTTCCTTGAGACGGTGTGCCTGGTTTCCGCATTCCCAAAGCCTTGATAGGTAAGAGGTTTCAAGTTGCGGTTTCAATTATTGTTTGCAGCAACCTGGGCTTTCCAAGATGGAATCCCTGTCCATACACGATGCCATAGGAACGTAGTATGGGGAGCAAGGACTCGTCATCGACGAATTCGGCGATGGCCTGCTTGCCAAAACCGGTGGCAATATCGGCAATGGCGCGCACGATCACCCGGCTATCGGAGCTGAGGATCAGGCTGCGGATGAACGAACCATCGATCTTGATGTAGTCCACGGGCAGCTGTCCGAGATAATGGAAGCTGCTGAAGCCAACACCGAAGTCATCGAGGGCGGTCCGGCATCCAAGGTCTCGGATGGCCTGGAGCACGCCGCGTGCGGTGGAGAAGTCGGTGATGGCGGCCGTCTCGGTGATCTCCAGAATCAGGTGATGGGGGTCGGCGCCACTGCTGGCCAGCTCCTCGGCAAGGAAGGATTCGAGCCCCTTGTCGTGGAGGGAATGGCCCGAGAGGTTCACCGCCAGGCTGACTCCCTGCTCCTGCAGCTGTCGCAGGGCCTTCAGGCTGTGGTGCAGCACCCAGCGGTCGAGCTGGACGATCATGCCGGTGCGCTCGGCGACGGGAATGAAGTTGGCGGGGGATATCAATCGGCCATCCGTTTCACGCATCCGGATCAGCACCTCGTAGTGCTTCACGTCACGATCCTCGAGCCGCACGATGGGCTGCACCATCAGCATGAAATCATCATCCTGCAGGGCCTTGCGCAGGCGCTCGACCCAGTAGACCCGCTCCTGCAGTTCGTCCTTGGCGCTCTCCAGGGTGGAGAGCAGGTGCCAGCGTTGCACGCCACTTTCCTTGGCCTTGTACATGGCAACGTCGGCACTGGCCATCAGGTCGATGGGGGTCTCGCCGTGAATCGGGAACTGGACGATGCCGATACTGGCCACCGCCCGGTGACGGCGCCCCCCGGCGGAGAAACTGATGCCTTCCAGCAACTGGTTGCAATGCTGGGCGATGGTGATGGCCTGGTCGGCGTCGGCATCTTCCAGCAACAGGGCGAACTCGTCACCGCCGAGCCTGGCGATGATGCTGCGGTGATCCAGATTGAGCTGGAGCGTATCCGCCACTTCGCGCAGCAGGCGGTCCCCGGCATGATGGCCGCTGAGCTCGTTGACCTCCTTGAACTGATCCAGGTCCAGCAGCAGTACGGCGCCCGTATGGCCTTGCTGCAAGGCCAGCTGGATGGCTTCCTGGAAGTAGCGGCGGTTGTAGAGCGAGGTCAGGGGGTCGCGCTCGGCCAGCCAGGTCAGGCGCCCTTCGGCGGCCTTGCGCTCGGTGATATCCAGGCCCACGGAAATGCGAGCCATGCTGGCATCGTTGCCGGTCGGCAGGGGGGCATGGTACCAGACGATGGTATGGACCTGATTGTCGGGCGTCAGCAAGGTGCGTTCCTCTTGCTGGGGGGCTTCGGCCGTCGCGACGGGAGAATGGCCGGGCGCTTCGAAGATATCGTCGAAATGTCGACCGATCAGCACGTCTTCGCCGATATCGAGCATGGACAGGGTATAGGCATTGACCAGGCTGATGCGGCCCACGCCATCCTGGGCGATGATGAAGACGCGAGCGGTATCGAGCAGGCTGCCGACGAAATCCCGTTCCTGGGCCAGTTCATCGACGCGCTCGGCCAGTTGCTCACCTCTTGCCTGGACCTCTCCCTCGAGCAGCTCCAGCTGCCGTGACAACTCGAGGGTGGTGCCTTCCAGAACGTCGATCTCGTCCGGCAGCCGGCGAATCTTGCCGGGAATGGCCTCCCTGGCCTCGGCGAAGCCGCCACGAGCGAGAGCGGGAAGCACACTGGCGATCCGGCGCAGCCGCGACATGGGGCCCAGCAGGATGATCAGCAGCAGCAGTTCGGCCGCCAACCAGCCCGCCACGCCGGCGTACAGCAGGGTTCGGGTATCGTGGTTGATGGCCTGGATCTGGTCGGTGATATCGGAGACCAGCAGGAAATAGCCGGTACTGCGCCTGTCCTCGTCCTCCTCCTCCTCCATTCGCGACGCCGACACCTCCAGGTGGAGTCCCTCGTGCTGTAGGTAGAAGGGAGACTCGATCAGCACGGTCAGGCTGGCCTTTCCCGAGGCTTGGCGCAGCAAGGGCAGACTCTCTTCCTGTTCGGTCAACGCCATCAACTGGCCGTCCCAGTCGTCCAGGCGGCGCTCCTGGGGCAAGCCCCTGGCGTCCATGGGGCCGGTCACCAACAGCGCCACTTCACTGCCAGAGACCGACTTGGCCTGGCGGGTGACGTCGGCCAGCGAGCGCGACAGGATGACCAGGCCCACGCTCTGCCCCTCCACCAGCACCGGAACGGCGGCATACTGCCGGCAGTCGATGGTGCAGCGCAGGGTGGTAAACGGCATCTCGGTGCTCATCACGCGATCCACCCAGGCCTGTACGGTGCGCTCATTGCTGACCATGTCATCGCCCCAGTTCCCCATCGCGCTTCCCTGGCGATTGAAGACCATGATCTCCTCCACCCCGGCATCGAGCTGCAAGGTCGGCCACTGGGGCTTCAGGGCGGCCAGGATGGCATCGTTATCGCCGGACTGCAGCGAGGGGCCGAGTCGTGGAGAGGCCGCCGCCAGGCTGGCCAACTGACGCAGGTTCTCCTCTGAGCGACGCAGGGCCAATTGGATCTCACGCTGTTGGCGTGCATGGTGCTGCATCCGGCCTTCCTGGAACTGGCGGGTCAGGTTCTGGTGACCCAGCCAGGTGAACAGCGTGACCAGCACGAGCAGCAGGAGGCTGCTGAGTGCGATGACGCGCCAGGTCAGGCTGAGTCGATGGCGGCTGGAGGAGAATGGTGTGGTGGTCATCTCTCCGATTCCCTGATGCGGATGGGGGGCGCGGAGAGAGCGTCAGAAACGCAGCGACATCTGGAACAGCAGCATGTTCCAGTATCGACTCGTCTCGGAAGGGTCCGGGTTGTCCTGGGCCGGTAGCCAGCCGGTGCCATCGACATGATGGTACTCACCGGAGAGCAACAACCTTGGGTGAGGGGTCCACTGAAGACCGAAGGTCATGTCCTTGGCAAACTGGGAGTGAGCCGGCCCGGCCCCCGCGGCTTCGAAGGCTTTGCCTGAACGATCATCGCGGTTGCTGATCAAGCTGTCGTAACGTACCAGCCACTGCCAGTCATCCAGGAAGCGTCGTGTGTATTGGATGTACCAGCTTTCCCCCGTCGCGTCGAAGTTGAGGCGTGGATCATTGAAGTTCTCCATTCCCGACTCGCGCAGGGCATATTCTGTCGTCAGGCTCCAATACTCGGCGTTGTACTGGAGCGACAGGATCACCGGACGAAAGTAAAAATCGCCATCGCTCAGGCCCGGGGTGTTCGATTCGAACGACGCTCCCACCTGGGCGGTTCCCAAGGCGGCAACGATGCGTCCTCCGTCGTGTTCGTAGCGGACCTGCCCGATCGCCGAGGTTTCCGGCTCGAGATCGCCGGGGATCCGGTCGAGGCGCAGGGTGCGGCGCAGGTCGTCGCCGGCCTGGACGCGTCCCACGCCGGCCTGGAAGCGCAGCGTGCCCTGGGACAGGCGTTCCTCGTAGTAGCTCAGCACCCCATCGGCCGACAGTGCCAGCGACCGAGTACGGTCGAAATAGATCGACTGCGGCAGCAGGATGCTCGGGCGCGTGAAGGCCACGTCCCGAGTCTGGTTATAGAAGCCGAAGGGGTTCTTGAAGCGGCCAACCTGGACGCCGAAGTTGCGCTGCTGGTTCGACTGGATCTGGTAGTCGATCAGGCCATAGTCGAGCTCGGGGCTGGCCTCGCTGCCGTCCCCACCGGCCCGCCGGCTGAGCACCTGGGCGGCAATCAGCACGTCCTCGTGGGGGCGCAGCGACACGTTGGCCCCGATCTCGGTGAACTTGAGGCTGCCTTCGTCGCTGCTGCTGGGGCCGAAGAAGTTGTTGTCATCGGTGATCACCAGCGCCTGGCTAAGGAAGCCATGCAACTGGAGCGTATCCAGCACGTTCTCTTCCTCGCCGTGTGCCTGGGTGACGGTCGCGAGCAGCGCGGCACCCATGAGCAGGGCAGGGCGCGGCTTACTCCATCGAAATGACTTGGACACGGTCATCCAGATACTCCCTCTCTACATATCCCAGGGCACCGGAAGTGCTGGCAATCTGTTCGAGCATTTCCGCCTGGGTGCGGACTCGGTTGGGAGCCTGCCCCGTACCCGAGAAGACCACCCGGTCCCACGCCAGCTGAAGCTGATGGGGATAGACCGAGAGGCGCCCCTTGACGAAGCGGGCATGCACCGGGTGGCTATTGGGTAATACGAAGACCCTGGCGGCCTGGCCGTCGGGCCAGGTGCGTTGCCGCATGGCGAAGATGGCCCGGGTGGTATCCCGGGTCAGGCGGTGGGTCTCGACATCGGCATTGGCCACCAGCAGCACGTCGGCGTCCTGGGCCATTGCCGAGGGCATGACGCTCATCAGGCCCCACACCAGCAGGGCCACGAATCTCAGCCGCCTCATGCGCCGGGCCTCCAGCGGTCGTCGATATCGCGGAGGGGCGACGGCAGGCGGGGAGGGCTCAGAGATGGAGCTCGCATGGCGCGCTGAACTCGCTTGGCCTGCGGGGCCAGCGGTGCTCGGTGGCCCGTGTTGGAAAATGGGGCATTGGTGAGTCGATGACGCATTCTCCCTGCAGCCCGTATCGGGCCTGGTTATTATCGATATCAGGCAAACGTGGGGCATCTCTCAGTGCCCAGCCTCAGGCTTTGTCACAGCTTACCTTCATAAACTACATCAAGGGAGGCCAATGTACAGGAGGGATTTCAACGCGATGACTGATTCTGAAGACTAAGCCCGGCGGGTGAGACCGCCGGGCGAGCAACTCAGCCGAAAGTACTAAAGCTGGCGGCATTGATCCACAGGTGGGCGAGGACGCTGGCGACATAGCCCAGCGCGATCACCGGCGACCAGCGCAGGTGTCCCATGAAGGTGTAGTTGCCGCGGGCCTGGCCCATCAGCGCCACCCCGGCCGCGGAGCCGATCGACAGCAGGCTGCCGCCGACGCCGGCGGTGAGGGTGATCAGCAGCCAGTGACCGTGGGACATGTCCGGTTCCATGGTCAGCACCGCGAACATCACCGGAATGTTGTCGACCACCGCCGAGATCACGCCCAGGGCGACGTTGGCCCAGGTGGCGTTCCAGCCGGTGTAGAGCGCATCCGAGAGCAGGCCGAGGTAGCCCATGAAGCCGAGGCCCCCCACGCACATCACCACGCCATAGAAGAACAGCAGGGTGTCCCACTCGGCCCGGGCCACGCGGTTGAAGACGTCGAAGGGCACCACGCTGCCCAGTTGCTCGAGCATCTTCCAGTCGCCGCGCCGGGTGTAGAGGCTGCGCTTGCGTTCCAGGGAGCGCGGCAGGCTCTGGCGCAGGTAGTAGCCGAAGAACTGCAGGTAGCCGAGCCCGGTCATCATGCCCAGCACCGGCGGCAGGTGCAGCAGGGTGTGGTAGCCCACGGCGGTGGCCACGGTGACCAGGAACAGCAGGATGATCCGCCGCGCACCGCGCTTGAGCGGCACGTCCTCCTCGAGACTCGCCGGGACGCGATTCTTGATGAAGGCGCTCATCACCACGGCGGGGATGATGAAGTTCACGAACGACGGCACCAGCAGTTCGAAGAACTCCTGGAACTGGATGATGCCCGCCTGCCAGACCATCAGGGTGGTGATATCGCCGAAGGGGCTGAAGGCGCCGCCGGCATTGGCGGCGACCACGATGTTGATGCAGGCCAGGTTGATGAAGCGCTTGTCGCCCTCGGCCACCTTGGTGACCACCGCGCACATCAGCAGGGCGGTGGTCAGGTTGTCGGCCACCGGCGAGATGACGAAGGCCAGCAGGCCGGTGATCCAGAACAGGGTCCGGTAGCTGAAGCCCTTGCGTACCATCCAGGCGCGCAAGGCATCGAAGACGCGACGCTCGTCCATGGCGTTGATATAGGTCATCGCCACCAGCAGGAAGAGCATCAGCTCGGTGAACTCCAGCAGGGTGGTGCGGAAGGCGTGCTCGGATTCCGCCGGGATCCCGGCCTTGACATAGACCCAGCCGATCAGGCCCCAGATGATGCCGGCCGCCACCAGCACCGGCTTGGACTTGCGCATGTGGATCTTCTCCTCGGCCATGACCAGGGCATAGGCGAGGACGAAGATCACCACGGCCAGCAGGCCGACGAAGGAGGTGGTCAGGTCGAGCTCACCTCGGGAAGCGACGGCGGGAGAGGCGAAAGCGACGAGCGAGAGGAAGAGAATCAGACAGCCAGGCCATCGAGCGGGGTGCCTGGGCATGCTGGGGGAGCAACAGGTGGTCAGCATGGCGGTGTTCATCCAATGAGCAGAAAGTGGGTGAAAGGGTTCGAAAACGCGCGAATTTTACCATATCGTGCTGAATCGGAACGCTTTCTGGACTGCCCCTTTGGTAGGGGGCGGAAGCCTTCCGGCGCTTCCCTGATCCCGGGCAGCTCGCCGCGATTCGATCCCCCGCCGAGGGGGAATTTATGGCATCATCTGCCCCTTCCGGTCGCGACCGGGCGCACCATCGCAACGCCAATGACTCAGGGCAGGCTCAAGACGCATGTTTCTCGATGACTACCACTCGCGCACGGGCTCACGCCTCTGCATCTCCGCAGAGCAGGCCAGCCGTTTTGCCAAGCGTGTCGCCGGTGACTTCAACCCCATCCATAACCCGGACGCACGCCGCTTCTGCGTGCCGGGTGATCTGCTCTTCGCCCTGGTGCTGGCGCGCTTCGGCCTCTCCCAGCGCATGACCTTCCGCTTCCTGAGCATGGTGGGGGACAACGTCCCGCTGACCTTCGCCGAGGACGACGATGGCCTGATTCGCGTGCGTGACGACGGCGGCAAGTGCTATCTCGAGGCGGAGCGCAACGGTGAGGTGACCCACGACGAAGCCGTGGTCGAGGCCTTCACCCGTTGCTACGTGGCCTTCTCGGGGAAGAACTTCCCGCACTACCTCAAGCCGCTGATGGAAGACCAGGGCGTGATGTTCAACCCCAGGCGCCCACTGGTCATCTACGACAGCATGGGCTTTGCCCTGGAGCGCCTGGACGGCATCGCGCCTGGCCTGCAACTGGTCGACTCCTCCCTGGCGGTGACCGGCAAGCGTGGCGATGCGCTGCTCGAGTTCCGCATCATCGCCGGCGGCGAGGAGGTCGGTACCGGCTCCAAGAAGCTGGTGGTGAGTGGCCTGTGCCCCTACGACGCCGCGGCCATGGACGAGGTGGTCGAGGAGTTCTACCGGCTCAAGTCGGCCCACGAAGCCGAGGCCTGACCCGGAACGGCCATCGCCGGTGGCGCTCGCCGCCCACCGGCAAGCGGTTCCCTGGCCTCACGGCGGCGAGGGCAGCCCCAGCGCCATGCCCCCCAGGCCACAGACCAGCACCACCAACCAGGCCGGCCGCCGCCATACCGACAGCAGGGTGAAGCCCACCAGGGCCAGGGCGAACTCCGCCGGGCCGAGGATGGCGCTGGTCCACACCGGCTGATAGAGCGTCGCCGCCAGCAGGCCCACCACGGCGGCATTGGCGCCGCGCATCAGCGCCTGGACGGCGGGTCTCGCGCGCAGGGCGTTCCAGAACGGGACCGTGCCCACCAGCAGCAGCAGCCCCGGCACGAAGATCGCCACCAGCGCCAGCAGCGCGCCGAGCACCCCGCCCGGCGCAGGGCCCATGACCATGCCCAGGTAGGCGGAGAAGGTGAAGAGTGGGCCGGGGATCGCCTGAGCCGCCCCATAGCCCGCCAGGAAGTCGTCGGCGGCCACCCAGCCGGACCGCACCACCTCGGCCTCCAGCAACGGCAGCACCACATGCCCGCCGCCGAACACCAGGGCGCCCGCCCGGTAGCAGGCATCCACCAGGGCCACGCCCTGGCCGGCGCCCGCCTGGACCAGCAGCGGCAGCCCCAGCAGCAGCCCGACGAAGGCGACCAGGCAGGCGAGCCCCGTCCGGCGCGAGATGGCGAAGCCCGGCACCGGGGGCCTGGCCTGGCCGTCCCCGCGGCAGCAGGCCAGCCCCGCCAGGCCGCCGAGCCCGATGGCCAACACCTGGCCGCCGGGACCCGCCGCCGCGATCACCAGCAGGGCAGCCGCCACGGCGATGGTGGCACGCGCCCGGTCGGGGCAGAGGGTCCGGGCCATGCCCCAGACCGCGTGGGCGACGATGGCCACCGCCACCACCTTCAGGCCATGCAGCAGCCCGCTGCCCAGCGGCCCCTCCAGGCTGGCCGCACCCAGGGCGAACAGCATCAGCAGGAGCGCCGACGGCAGGGTGAAGGCCGTCCAGGCCGCCAGGCCACCGAGGGGGCCGCCGCGCAGCAGGCCCAGGGCGAAGCCCACCTGGCTGCTGGCCGGGCCGGGCAGGAACTGGCACAACGCCACGAGATCGGCGTAGGCGTGCTCGTCGAGCCAGCCTCGACGGGTGACGAACTCGTGGCGAAAGTACCCCAGGTGGGCGATGGGACCGCCGAAGGCGCTCAGCCCCAGCAGCAGGAAGGCGCGGAAGACCTCGCCGGCGCGATGGCTGTCGGTCATGCTGACTCCGGGCGATGATGGGGTGGCGGGACTGGGCAAGACGAGGGCTCGTGCCGCAAACTGCTCACAGTGTTGCGTCAAAGGATGACCAAGCGATGATATGACCGCTACCGGCCCGCTGTGGGGAGCCGGCGCCTGTGAGTCGCGTGCCCTGAGGCCGGGTGGGGCAAAAGGACGCAGTCGGCCGGTCGTCGCTGCTTCGCTATCCTTGGCAGGGCATTGCAAGCCGTTGATTCCACAGCCGGGGGGGCGGCAAGGCGGGCCCGTCGGGTCGCGCCGCGTTGAGGGCGGCGGTTGGCCCGACGGGGATTGGACCTTAGTCTCGGTCTACCCATCCCCTTCGGACCCGACCATGCATCCCCAGCGAGAGCAACTGCACAACGAGCTCCATGCCCGCCCGTCGATCTACTTCTCGGAGCCGGCCCACCTCCACCATTACGCCTTCCTCGACACCGACGGTGTCTGCGACGGCATCATCACGCGCCTCTGCGAGCTGGCCGGGACCAGCCTCGCCCCCGGTGCGGTGCAGGGCATCCTGACCCTCGAGGATGGCCAGGTGCTGAAGTGGGAGCGGCATACCGAGTTCTTCACCCTGACCCTGATGGTGCCCAGGGCAGCCGACGGGGAGATCTGGCCGCCGCCCCCGCCGCGCCTGGCCGAGATCGCCGAGGCCCACCGGGAAGCCCTGATCAACGCCACCGTGATCCTGGTCGAGTCACAGGCCTCCTGGGGCAGCGACACCGAGGCCTGCGGGTTTCGCGACCCCGCCGGGTCGCGCATCGGCGGTGGCGATGCCACGGTGTGGAGCGACTTTCGCCTCGACGCGCAGGGCGTCAATCGGCTGCTGATCGTCAATCGTGCCCTCAATGACTTCCGCCTGGGGCGCATGGCACGGCGGCTGCTGGAGATCGAGACCTACCGCATGATGGCCTCGCTGGCGCTGCCCCAGGCCAAGCGGCTCGGCAGCGAGCTGGCGGGGTTCGAGGCCGAGCTGGGCGAGCTCTCCGACCGCAATGCCGAGGACGGCTCCGAGGGGCCGCGCCCGCTGCTGGCTGCCATCGCCTCGCTCTCCGCCCGCCTCGAGCGCAGCGGCGCCCGCAGTCGTCACCGCTTCAGCGCCACCGAGGCCTACGCCAGGATCGTCTTCACCCGGGTGGAGGAGTTGCGCGAGACCCGGGTCGGCGACTGCCAGCGGCTGGGGGTCTTCCTGATGCGACGCTTCCTGCCCACGGTGCGCTACTGCGCCGCGGTGGACCGCCGCCAGGAGCAGCTGGCCACGAACGTGGCGCGCCTCAACGACCTGCTGCGAACCCGCGCCCAGGTGGAGATCGAGGAGCAGAACGCCGAGATGCTCAAGAGCCTCAACGAGCGCACCAGCAGCCAGCTGAAGATCCAGAAGGCCGTCGAGGGCCTGTCGATCATCGTCATCAGCTATTACATCTTCAGCCTGATCAAGCTCGCCCTGGAGAGCCTGGGGGCCCTGGGCATGCCCATCGAGCCGCGCGTCGCCGCCGGGGTATTCGGCCCGCTGGCGGTGCTGGTCATCGGGTTGCTGGCGTGGCGGATCTGGCGGGTCAAGCAACACTAGGCGGGTCCGCTGCCGGCCGGTGGCCGGCAGCGGGATCACGGCCGGCTCACTTCAGGTAGACCTGGCCCTGCTCGTAGAGGCCGCGGCAGTCGCTGGCGTCGTGGTAGCGGTCCTCGTCGATGTTGAGCGAGTGCACCCCGGGGCCGCCGAAGCGCGGGTCGTCGCACTCGCCGTCGTTGGCCCAGCGGCTGGTGTTGTCCCCCCACTCGATGCCGCCGGTGCGGCTGTCCGTACTGGCGTTGCTGGCGCCCCAGGACGGGCTGGCCTCGGAGATGCTGAGCACGGCGTCCTGCAGCTCGCCGGCGGCATAGGTGCCGACCCAGATGTTGTAGTTGCCGGATGGCGGATTGTTCCACTTGATGCCCGGGTTGCTGCCGGCCGCGGTGGAGTAGTCGTCGTTGCAGTGCCAGTTGCCGGCACCGTCGTAGACCACCAGGGTGGTGTCGGCCGGGGACTCCACGAAGATGCTCAGCACGTGCTGGCCGGCCTCGTAGTTGAGGTCCAGGTCGGGCTTGTCGCTGACGAAGCCGCTGCAGTTGCGACCCGCTTCGTCGGCGGAGCGGTTGCCGCCCGCGGTGAGGCTGGTGCGGTGCGGGTCGGGCTGGAACCCGGAGACGAGGTTCACGGTGCCGTAGGAGGGGGCAGCTTCCCATTCCAGGGCCTGGGCCCCCGCCGTGTAGCACAGTAGTGGAAGGGCCACGAGCGCAGCCTTGCGATAGATCGACATAATCCCTTTATCCCTTGCGATGAGAGGCCGTGCGCCTGGCGCACCCGGATAATATGGTCAAGGCCCCGGGAAATGTCACGTCGTGTAACTCTGGCGGCCGGCCGGGCGCTGCGCCGAGCGAGGCACTCCTGCCGACGCCTGTCGCAGCCCCTCCAGTCGCGCGTAGAGGTACTCGGTGAAGAAGCCATGCATCAGGAAGCGTTGACTGAGGTTCCACGGCCCCACCAGGTAATGCGGGTACTTGTTGTAGGCCATTTCGGCCAGGCCCGGGTCGCCGATCAGCTGGCCGATGCGGATGGCCAGCGATTGGTCCAGGTTGAAGCCGTTGATGGCGTCGCGGTACTCCTCCCGGGTCAGCAGCAGGCAGAACAGGCACATGAACAGCCCATGGGCACTCTCGAAGTCCAGCACCTGGGTGCGCCGCCGGCGGACCCTGAAGTCCGCCATGGCGATCGGCCGCCAGTGTGTCCAGCGCAGGGTTTCCGGGGCCAGCGGGGCCGGACGCGCTCGCCAGTGGCCCATCGCCGCGAAGGCGCGGAACAGCTCCTGGTCGTGGTCGACGAAGCTCGCCTCCCGCATGTCCCGGATACACCGGGGATAGAGCGCCAGCGGGGCGACGTCCGCCGCCTCGCCGTTATCGACCAGGAAGTTGATCACGTTCGACTCGGTGGCGAAGTGGCGCAGGATCAGCAGGTTGGCCTCGGGGCTGACCGCATGGGTACAGAACCAGCAGATCAGCCGCTGCAGCAGCCCGTGGGCCCGGAACTGGGGCAGCGGCAGGCGCTTGAGGAACCAGAGTAAATGCAGCAGCGCCCCGAGCAGTCCCTGCAGCAGCGGGCGCAGCCACCAGCGGGTCGGGCGCTCGAGGTCGGCGAGCCACAGGCGCATGGCCTCGGGTTCGATGGGCAGCGAGTCGTCGACTTCCAGGGCCCGCAGGAAGGGGCTGCGCCGGCTAGTCATGGTCCACCTCCTCGAGCTGCAGCGCATAGAGCCGGGCCACGACCCGGGCGGTCCGCAGGATGGCCCGGCGGTCGGCCGCATCGCGACAGACCCGGTCGAGCAGGGCATACAGCTTGTCCAGGTGGGCGTCGTCGTTCTCGCCGTGATAGCGCATGAAGCGCGTGTAGCCGCCGTCGCCGCCGGTCGCGTCGTCGACCCGGCGCGCCCAGTCGCTGGCCATCTTCTGGCCCAGCCCCTCGATGATCCACATGGCGCCGATCAGGTCCACGGGGTTGGGCTGGCTCGCCCGGTACATCATGAAGGCGTGCAGGGCCTCGCTGCCGGCATTGCGCTCGCCCTCGACGATGGCCCGGCGTTCCCCGCCGGCGGCCACGTAGTCCGCCTCGAGCATCTCGTAGTCGCGGTGCTCCTCCCCGGCATGGCCGATCACCATCGCGCGAACCTCGGTGAAGTCGCGGTCGAAGCTCGAGGCGCCGCGGGTGATCCAGCGCGCGCCCTCGACCACCTGCTGGCGCAGGTGCAGCAGCAGGTGGCGATAGTCCTCCAGGGTGAAGCGGCCGCGCTCGAGACGCTGGATCACGGGAACGCGTCCCAGCTGGCGCTCGAAATCGAACCAGATGCGCATCAGCCCCTGCAGGCAGTCCTGCCCGGCCTGGGTGGTGACCCGATGGTTCATGACGCTGTTCATGACGACTCCTTGACGACCGTCAGGTGCATGTAGACGTTGTTGAAGCGACCGCTCTCGGGCACGAAGCACAGCAGGGTGTCGCCCTCGCGGTAGCGCTGGGTGCGGCGGAACTCGTCGAGCATGATGAACAGCGAGGCGCAGCCGGTGTTGCCTCGGGTATAGAGATTGGTGTACCAGCGCTCCTCGGGAATGGCCGCCCCGGCCTGGCTGAGCATGTCGAAGATCTTGCCGCGGAAGTGATGCGAGGAGTAGTGGCAGAGCAGGTGGTCGAGCTTGTCCACCGCGACCCGGCCCTCGTCGATCAGCCGCAGCAGGCCGTCCACGCCGAGCTTGACCAGGTTGTCGAGCAGCCGCACGTCCTGGCGGATCAGCAAGGCGCCGGCGGCCTCCGCCTCGGCGTAGGTGGGGTAGTCCTGCCAGCTCGCGTGGCCCTCGCCGCCGGCCGGTCGGCCGACGCTCATGCACACCGGGAAGGCATCGGCGTGGGACATGCCGCGGATCCAGTCGATGCGGAAGCACAGCTCCCGGGGACGCGTCTCCAGCAGCAGGGCCCCGGCGCCGTCGGAGAGCATCCAGCGCAGGAACTCGGCGTCGAAGTCGACCTCCGCCCCGGCGGCCTCGTAGCGGCTGGCCTTGAACAGCCGCGAGGCCAGCTCGCTGGCGATGACCAGGGCGTTGCCGTGCTCGCCCGCCTTCACGCCGGTGTAGGCCGCCTTCAGCGCCATCATGCTGCTCGAACAGATGCCGTGGCTGGTGTTGAGCTCCACGTCCGACACGCCCAGCTCGGCCTGCACCATGCTGCCGAACCCCGGCAGCACCAGGTCGCCCTGGCTGGTGGCCACACTCAGCATCTCGATGCGCCGCTTGGCCAGGTAGCCCTGCGCCAGGCAGTCCTCGCCCGCCCGGGCGGCCATGGCGGCGTTGCCGATGGTGGTGCGGTGCTCGGCGTCGATGGCGTAGTGGCGCGTCTGGATGCCATTGGACTTGAGGATGCGCCGCTTCAGCCGGCTGGGCCGGCCGTGGACCCGGCCGAGCACCTCCTCGATGTGCGCGTTGTCGACCGGCTCGCCGGGCAGATGGTGGCCGGTGCTGGTGATGTAGACGCTCATGCCGTCGTCCCTCGCTGCTTGAGGGCATAGCGCAGGCAACGCAGGTTCTCCTCCGCATAGGGGAAGAATGCCAGCAGGGCCATGAAGCCGAGGTAGACGGGCAGGTAACCCTCGCCGCCATGGGGCGCGTCGAGCGGCACCAGCCGAAGCTGGCCGGCCCAGTCCAGGGTCAGCAGGTCCCGCATCACCGGCCAGTTGATCACCACGATCATGGCCAGCATGTAGAACGGCAGGCTGGCCAGGTAGCTGTGGGCGTGCATCTCCCAGATGCTGATATGTCGCCGCGGGGCGGCATAGTGCACGTCCCAGTGGGCCACCAGCTCGTGCAGCAGCCAGGCCGCGAGGCAGATCAGCAGTACCAGCACGTTGACCCGGTAGAGCAGGCACAGCAGGATCGGCAGGCCGACCTGCACGCCCATCAGCGAATGGACCAGCGACTCCTTGAGCCCCGAGGTCGCCTCGATGCGGGTGGCCCGGTGGCAGCACCAGTCGACGAAGCCGGCGATGCCCCACAGCGGCAGGAAGACATACAGCAGGACCTGAATCAGTAGCGAATGCGTATCCATCAGCGAACCTCGCGGCGGGATCGAGGGTGAGGGGCTGGAATGATCGAGTCTCCCGTCCCTGGAAGGTTTTGAAACAGTGTTCGTCAATCAGCCTAGCCGGCCGCTCGAGAAATGCAAACGATCGTTTTAATATTGCCTGGGCAAACGCCGGACCTCCTCGTCCTGGCCGCTCACCGCACCGCGGCGCGACCGTCGAGCCCGCCTGGGCAGGGCGTGGACCAGAATATAAGCCATTTCGAATCATTCTGCCCCGCGTCCGTGACCCTCGAGGGCGGTGCGCCCGGGGAGCGCCGCTGGCCGGCAGGCGCCCAGGCGTCCGCGTCGTGCCGATCGCCGGCCCGACGACTTCGGCACTGGGCGGCATGGGGCACTATGCTGGAGTCAGCCCTCGGGGCTTCACGTTGATCCGTCACTCTTCGGGAGGTGCACCATGACGACCACGATGCTCTGCGCGGCACGCCTCGGACGGGGCCTGCTGTTGGCGCTGCCCCTGGTGGCAGGCGCGGCCCTGGCCAGTGACGGCCATGACCTGACCTTCCAGGGCGATGCCAGCTTCAACGGGCCGCACGGCGGCCAGGCGATCCAGGCGGCGCTGGTGGACACGGCCAACGACGAGACCATCGCCGTGGAGACCGGTGAGGTCTCCGCCGACGGCGATCCGGCATTCTCCCTGGAGTTTCCCGGCGTGATGCAGGAAGGCGGCAGCTATGCCGTGCACTACTGGATCGATTCGAACTTCGGCGGCGGCAGCGCCGGCAACTGCGATCCCATGGACAACGACCACCAGTGGAGCGTGACCCTCGAGGCGGGCGGCCAGGCTACCACCCATGTGGAGAGCCACGATCCCTCGGCCCAGACGGCCGTCTGCGATACCTTCCAGTAGCCCTACCACGCCTCCGCCTCATGACCGCGGGCCCGGTGACGACCGGGCCCGCGTCGATCGGGGCGCGATGACCTCGTGGGCGCACCGCTCGGGATTCAGGCCCGGGAAGATCCGTTGGTTCAGTGCATGGCGTTCGGCTTCGACTGGCGGCGCGGCGCCTCGTCGAGGCGGGCGGGATCGACGCCCCGACGCGTGCCGCTCCATCCGGACATCACCAGGGCCGGCGGAAGCGCATCGCGGAACACACCCGCTCCCGCGACATCTGCACCGCCGCCGCGCGGGGCAGCCGGCCCTCGGCCTTGGCCCGGCCGAGCACCTCGTCGAGGTTGTGGCGGATCTTTTCCTCGATGCGGGCCAGGGCCTCGCCCTGGCTGCCGTTGGCGTGTTCGACCGCCGCACAGATGACCCCGCCGGCATTGACGATGAAGTCGGGCAACACCAGCACGCCCCGCTCGGCGAGCCGGCGCTCGGCCTCCTCGGTCGCGGGGATGTTGGCGCCTTCGGCCACCACCCTGGCCCGGAGTCGGTCCACGTTGCCCTCGTGAAGCACATCCGGACGCGCCGCGGGAATCCACACCTCGCACTCGACATCGATGATGGCGTCCCGCTCGCGGGCCTCGCCGCTGCGGAACTCGGCCACCCCATGGCCGCCGCGTTTCCAGTCGATCAGGGCCGGCACGTCGAGACCTTGCGGGCGTGCCAGGGTCCCGGCGGAGTCACTGACCGCCACCAGCAGAGCACCGCGCTCGGCCAGGTAGCGCGCCGCATGCTGGCCCACGGCGCCGAAGCCCTGGATGGCGATGCGTGCCCCCGCGAGCCGGAAGCCGCCATGGGCCTGCGCCTCGTCGATGGCCGCGGCCAGGCCGTACCCCGTGGCACCGATCTCGTCCAGGGGGATGCCGCCGAGTTCACGGGGCAGGCCCACCGCGCGGCCGGTCATGTCATGCACCCAGGCCATGGCGATCTCGTCGGTGCCCATGTCGGGGCCGGGGATGTAGTCCGTCACCGCGCGGATCGCGTAGCCATAGGCCCGCATCAGCCGTTCCTTGTCGGCGGTGGGCATGTGGGGATCGGCGAAGATCACCGCCTTGGCCCCGCCGTGGGGCAGACCGGCCGAGGCGTTCTTCAGCGTCATGGAGCGGGCCAGGCGGGCGCACTCCTCGAGGCTCACGTCCGGGGCCATGCGCGTCCCGCCGATCGCCGGGCCGGCCGCGACGTTGTCGATCACCAGGATGGCGCGCAGTTGGGTGGCGGGATCATGCAGGTAGAGGACCTTCTCCGGTCCCAGTTCGTCGGTCAGCTCAAAGGCGTCGCTCATGTCCCGGTCCTCTCAGGGGGCTTTCCTTCAAGCTAGCAGCCCTGGGGGCGGGCCCCGAGACGGGGGGCATGTCGGGCGACTTTCCCGGAATTCCCTCCGGCCATCGTGGTCCCTTATCTATCCTTGCTGTGTCGACCCCAGCGAGATCGGCAGGGGCGCCAGTCGGCGTCCTCCGTGTCGGCCAGTCGTCCGGGAGGTGAGATGAACATTCGTGATGCCACCAAGGCCCATGCCAGGGACCTGGCCTACCTGATCAACCTCGCGGGCGAGGGCCTGCCCGAGTACCTGTGGGGGCAGATGACCACGGGCAACGAGTCGCCGATGGACGTCGGCGAGCAGCGCGCCGCCCGGGAGGAGGGCGGCTTCAGCTATCGGCATGCCAAGGTCTGCCTGCAGAAGAAGAAGCTGCTGGGGATGATCCTGGACTACCGGCTGCCGGATCCCTACGACCTCGATGATCTCGACGACTGCCCGCGGGTCGTCCAGCCACTGCTGCGCCTCGAGGCCCAGGCACCGGGCAGCTGGTACATCAATGCCATCGCCACCTACAAGGCGGCGCGCCGCCGGGGCGTCGCCAGCCTGCTGATGGCCCAGGCCGAGGCCTCGGCCATCGCCGCCGGCTGTACCGAGATGAGCCTGATCGTCGCCTCCGAGAACGGCGTGGCCAGGACCTTCTACGAGCACCAGGGCTTTCGCGAAGCGGCCTCGCTGCCGATCGAGCCCTACCCCGGCGGCAAGCACGGCGGCGACTGGCTGCTGCTGATCAAGCGCATCGATGCGGACTAGCGCCGGCGCCGGGCGACCGGCCGTGGATGCTCGGCGGGTCGAGCCGCTCATCGAGGGCGATGGCTGACCCGCCTCGTCAGGCGTTCATGATTCGGCAGCCTGTGCCTCCAGCCCATCCTGCAACTTGCCCAGCAGGGCATTGAGGGCCTGCTGCTCCTCGCGGCTCAGCGTCGCCAGCGCCCGAGCCTCGTTGTCCAGGTGCTGCGGCACGGTCTCGTTCACCAGGCCGAGGCCGGCCTCGGTCAGGGTCACCAGCATGCTGCGCCGGTCGGCGGGATTGGGCTGTCGGGCGATCAGCCCGGCTCTCTCCAGGCGGTCCAGCTGGTTGGTCATTCCCCCCGACGAGAGCATCAGCACCTCGAACAGCTGGGTCGGGGTCAGCGCGTAGGGGGCGCCGGCCCGGCGCAGGGTCGCCAGCACATCGAACTCCCTGGGCTGCAGGCCCCGCGCCTTGAAGAAGGGGTCCAGGTATTGTTGGCTGAGGTGTCGGCCGACGCTGGTCAGCCGGGCCGTCAGCTCCATGGGCAGCAGGTCCAGGTCGGGCCGTTCCTGGCGCCACTGGTCGATCGCAACACTCACTCGGTTCATGGGACTTGCCACCTGTTTATCTTGATACTAAGATTCTTTTCATCGTGATACACGATGCCAAGCTATAGGAGCCCAAGGATGACCAACGCCCACGCCGGACACAAGCGCCACGATCGCAGCGGGCTCAAGGCCCTGGGCTGCCTGCTGCTGGTGGGCACCCTGCTGGCCATGTCGCTGACCGTGGCCAAGTTCGCGGACGCGGCGGCCCTGCCTCGCCTGACCTTCCTGATGGTGGCCCTGGCCAGCGCCAGTGGCTGCCTGCTGCTGATCGGCCTGCCGCGGCGCGGCGATTGGCGCCTCGACCGCCGGGTGCTCGAGTACGCCGCCGTCGCCGGCAGCCTGCTGGCGCTGCCCAACGCGCTCGGCTTCCTGGCGGTGCGTCACGTCGGGGCGGGCTTCATCTCGCTGAGCTTCGCCTTTCCCATCCTGGTGACCTGGCTGCTGGCCGTGCTGCTGCGCCTCGAGGCGCTGCGCTGGGATCGTCTGGGGGGCGTGCTGCTGGGGCTATCCGGCGGCATCGTGCTGGCGCTCTCCAAGGCCGGCGCCGGCGGCGGACCGCTGGGCTGGTCGCTGCTGGTCCTGCTGATGCCGGTGACCCTGGCGCTGGGCAACATCTATCGCACCCTGCGCTGGCCGGCGGGTGTTCCGCTGGTGTACCTGACCGCGCTGGTGCTGGCCGGGGCCGCCCTGACCCTGCTGCCGCTCAGCCTGGCCATGGAGCCCGGGCGGATCGGCGAGCTGCTCGCCTCGCCGGCGAGCGCAGGCTTGCTGGGGCTCGAGGTGACGGTATTCACCGTGCTTTACCTGTTCTTCTTTATCCTCCAGCGGCTGGCCGGCCCGGTGTATCTCAGCCAGATCGGCACGGTGGCCGCCACCGTCGGCACCGCCGTCGCCGTGCTGGGACTCGGCGAGCCCGCCCCACCCAACCTGGCGCTGGCCGCCGGCCTGGTGGTCGCCGGCACCCTGATCTTCCAGCGCGGCGCCGCCCGGCCGGCGAGGCCCGCGCCGGACGCGTCCTGCTACGGGCGTCCCTGACGCCACCTCGTTCCCCTGACACTCCCGGAGGTCACCGCATGTCCCTCGATACCGCCCTGCACTGGCGCTATGCCGCCAAGCGCATGAACGGCCAGCGCATTCCCGAGGCCACCCTGGAACGCATCCTCGATGCGGCCCATCTCGCCCCCTCCTCCTACGGCCTGCAGCCCTACTCGGTGGTGGTGGTCGACGACCCGGCGCTGCGTGAGCGCTGCCGGCCGGCGACCTTCGACCAGCCCCAGGTCGGCGAATGCTCGCACCTGCTGGTGTTTGCCACCTGGGAGACCACGGGCGAGGCCGAGGTCGACGAGCTGATCCGCCTGGTGGCCCGGGAGCGCGGACTCGAGGAGGCGCGCCTCGCGGGCTATCGCGACACCCTGAAGGGCGTGGTCAACGGCTTCGAGAGCGCCGCGGATCGCCGGCACTGGGCGGCCAAGCAGGCCTACCTGGCGATGGGCATGGTGCTGGCCGCGGCCGCCCTGGAGCGAGTCGACGCCACGCCCATGGAGGGCTTCGATCCGGCGGCCCTGGATGCGGTGCTCGGCCTGGAGGCGCGCCGGCTGCGCAGCGCCGTGGTGGTGGCGCTGGGCTACCGGGACCAGGACGCCGACTGGCTCGCCGGCCTCAAGAAGGTGCGCTGGCCGAGAGAGCGGGTCATCGCCCGGATGGCCTGAACGCGAGTGGCGCGGGCCGGGGTGATCGGGGGGGCGCCTCCGGATTGCCGGCCCGCACGCAGGCGGGCCTTCATCGACGGTCGTGGCCACACGGCGCGCCTCGCCTGGCCCTCATCGCGCAAGCCGACCATGCTCCCCTTCGACCGCCCCTGAGCCTCCTCGCGGCGGCTATCGGGGGCAAGGCTCACGACCTGATAAGCGAAGGCCAAGGGCTCGTCGTTGGCATCGTCGCAGGGGCCCTACCACCGAAGTTGCCGCTTCTATACTGGAAATTGGGTGATCAGATGATTGATTGGAGGAGGCACCAAGATGAAAGCTTTCGTTCTGCCCATCGCCCTGCTTCTCGGGGTGTCCGGCACCGTCCTGGCCCAGGACGCGCCGAAGTTCTACACCGAGACCTATCCCGCTCATGCACTCCAGCCGGCAATGGAGGCGCAGGGTGCCCTCAATGGGGAAGAGGCCGTACTCGATGCCAAGACCCGTGAGTTGATCGGCCTCGCCGTTGCGGCCCAGATCCCGTGCTCGTATTGCTCCTACGCCCACACTGCGAGCGCCCGGGCCGCGGGGGCGACCGATGACGAGATTCGCGAGGCGGTGGCACTGGCCGCGCAAACGCGGCACTGGAGCACGGTGTTGAACGGGATGCAGTATGACCTGGAGGAGTTCAAGAGCGAATTCGACGAGATGGCCACCCCCACCGAGTAACTTCAACTCGATCGACGCCAGGGCCCTCCCCGGCGTCGATCGCATCGGCCGTTTCCTCGCGAGAGACGCAGACGTGGGGCCGGGCCAGCAGGCACCAGCCGGGGCAATTTCCACGCCAGTCTCTGCTGGACGACCCGCCAGGGTGACGGTGTCAAGGCGCCTGGAAGCGGGCCTCCATCTCCGCCTCGGCCTCGAGGCTCTCCCGGTCGCGGAAGATCGTCGCCATTGCCAGGAGGCGGTCATCGGCGATGAAGCGCGCGGTGAAGTCGTGGGCCGCGGGGTCGCCGTCGGTCTCGATGCGCTCCCAGTGCGTGGCATGCCCCACGTAGTTGATGGCGATGTGGTAATGCTGGCTCCAGAAGAAGGGCACGGCGGCCCGGGCATCCCCGGCGCCGAGGATGTTGCGGGCGGCGCGCTGCCCCTGGCGCTGGGCCACCGCCCAGTGCTCGATGCGCACGCGCTCGCCGCTGATCGGGTCCGGCCAGCGGGCGCTGTCGCCGGCGGCATAGATGCCCGGCACGCTGGTCTCCAGGGTGTCGCTGACCCACACGCCATCGTCCACCCTGAGGCCGGCCGCCTCGGCCAGCGCGGTGCGCGGGCGCACGCCGATGCCCACCACCACCAGGTCGGCGTCGAGGCGCTCGCCGCCCTCCAGCTCGACGGCATCGGCGGTAATCCCGGCCACCTGCTCCTCGAGGTGGAAGACCACCCCCTTCGACTCGTGCAACGCGCGGATGAAGTCACCCAGCGTCTCGCCGAGCACCCGCGCCAGCGGGCGCGTCTCGGGGGCGACCACCCGCACCTCGAGCCCGCGCTTGCGCAGCGACGCCGCCACCTCGAGGCCGATGAAGCTGGCGCCGACCACCACGGCGCGGCGCGCGCCGGCCTCGACGGCACTGATCAGCGCCTCGCTGTCGGCCTGGCTGCGCAGGGTATGCACGTGGGGCAGCTCGGCACCAGGCACCGTCAGGCGCAGCGGCTCGGCGCCGGTGGCCAGCAGCAGCGCCCCGTAGTCGAGCGTCTCGCCGTCGGCGAGCCGCAGTCGCGAGGCCTCGGGCTCGATCGCTACCACCTCGGTGGCGAGTCGCAGGGTGATGTCGTGCTGCGCATAGAAGTCGTCGCCGCGCAGGGGAATCCAGGCGGCCTTCGCCGTGCCGGCCAGGTAGTCCTTGGAGAGGTTGGGGCGGTCGCAGGGTGGGTGCGTGTCATCGCTGACGATCGTCACCGGCCCGGTGTAGCCCTCGCGGCGCAGCATCTCCGCGGCCGCCTCGCCGGCCGCCCCGCCACCCACGATCACCACCGAGGACGGCGAGCGGGCCGGGCGGCGCGCGGGCCCCGGGTCGGCACGTTCCCGCACGATCACCCGGTCGCCGACCACCTCCGTCTTCCAGCAGGTCAGGCCGTCCAGCGCCGGGGCGGCCAGGGCCTCGCCGCTGCGCAGGCTGAAGCAGGCGTGGTGCCAGGGGCAGCGCAGGGTGTCATCGACGATCAGGCCGTCGCCGAGCGGCGCGCCATAGTGGGTGCAGTGGGCCCCGACGGCGTGGAAGTCGCCGCCGCTGCGGGCGAGCAGCACGGCCTTCTCGCCGACATGGCCGGTGAGCATCTGGCCCTCGGCCAGCGCGTTCAGTTCGATGCCGGCGGCCAGGTCGGGGCCGTCCGGGGTCTTGTCGGCACTCATGGCGATCTCCTGCGAATGAAGGGACGTCAGGAGTCACTATAGGCGTCGGGCCGGGCGAGCGTCGGCCGCGATCGAGCCCACCTGGCGAGCGGTCCGACAGGCGCCTAGGCTTTTTCTGAAAAGTCGACGAGCGAAGGCTAGACAAGGCAAAAATCGGTGAAAAGGCGGAGTTTACAGGTAGTAAATGAGCACTTTGAGCCGATTTTTAACGCCGTATAGCCGAGCGCAGGCACTTTTCAGACATATTGCCTAGGGCTTCACCTTGCCGCGCAGCGCCTTGGTCTTGCCCTTCTTGACCTTCTTGTCGACCCGACGCCGCTGGGAGCCCTTGGTGGGCCTGGTCGGCTTGCGGGCCTTCTGCTGCTTGATGGCGTGGCGGATCAGCTCGCGCAGGCGGGTGAGAGCGTCTTCCTTGTTCAGCTCCAGGGTACGGTGGTTCTGGGCCTTGATGATCACCACCCCCTCCTTGCTGATGCGCTGGTCGGAGAGCGCCATCAGCCGCTCCTTGTAGAAGGGCGGCAGGCTGGAGGCGGGGATGTCGAAGCGCAGGTGGACGGCCGAGGCGACCTTGTTGACGTTCTGTCCCCCCGCGCCCTGGGCGCGGATCTGGGTGATCTCGATCTCGTGCTCGGCCAGCTCCACGGTGTTGGAGATACGCAGCATGGCAACCTCGTAAGGGGGCTCAGGTGCCCCGGCGCAGGGGCTCGAGGAGCTCGCTCAGCCCGTTGTGGTCGATCTCGTGCATCAGCTGCAGCAGGCGGCCGATCTGGCCCTCGGGAAAGCCCTCCCGGGCGAACCAGTTGAGGTAGGGGCCGGGCAGGTCGGCGATCAGGGTGCCCTCGTACTTGCCGAAGGGCATGCGCAGGGTGACCAGCCGTTCCAGGTCTTCGGGGTTCACGGGATTCGCTCCTCGGCGCGCTGGGGTGCGGTAAGCATGGCGTGGCAGCTTACGGCACCGGGCCGCCGCCTGCCAGGCCAGTCGGCCTATCCTTCATGCTAGGCTTGCCGTTCGCGCGACGCGCCGTCTCCGCCACGGCCCGCGACAGGCAACCGACAGGGAGGAAGCAGCATGACGACACTGGTGATCGGCGCCAACGGCCAGATCGGCCGCCAGTTCTGCGCGCTCGCCCAGACGGCCGGCGTGCCCATCAAGGCGATGGTCCGCCGCGAGGAACAGCGCGCCTGGTTCGAGGAGCGCGGCATCGCCACGGTGGTGGCCGACCTGGAGGGCGACTTCCGCCACGCCTTCGCGGGCTGCGACCAGGTGCTCTTCACCGCCGGCTCCGGCCCGCATACCGGGCCCGACAAGACGCTGCTGATCGACCTGTACGCCGCGACCCGCGCCGTCGACCTGGCCAGTGAGCTGGGGCTCGCGCGCTTCGTGATGGTCAGCGCCCTGCGCGCCGAGGATCCCCAGGCCGCGCCCGAGACACTGCGCCCCTACATGGCCGCCAAGTTCGCCGCCGATGCCTACCTGCGCTCGGCCGGCGTGCCGCACCTGATCCTCAAGCCCGGCCGGCTCACCGACGAGCCCGCCACGGACAGGGTCGCCACCTCGCTCGAGGAGACCGGCGGCGAGAACACCGTGTCGCGGGCCAACGTGGCCCATGCGCTGCTGCACCTGGTGCAGGCCCGGTGGCTGGTCGACCGGGAGTTCCACCTGCTGGACGGCGAGCGCGTGATCACCGAGGCCCTGGCCTGAGCCACCACGCTACCCAGTCCTACGGAGGAGACACCGCCATGACGACACCAGACCCCGTGGCGGCGCTCGCCGTCCGGGCCCGTCGGGTGCTCGAGCAGGCCCCCGAGAGCCTGCTGCCGATGACCTACCAGCAGCTCGCCGAGGCGCTGGGGCTCGCCCCGCCGCGGACCATCCAGCGCGTCGCCCGGGCACTGGAGGCGCTGATGGGGGAGGACGCCCGCCAGGGGCGTCCCTTCATCGCCGCCCTGGTGGTCAGCCGGCGAGGCGAGGGATTGCCGGCGCAGGGCTTCTTCGACCTCGCCGTGGAACTGGGGCGTTTCCCGGCCGACCCGTCGGGCCATGCCGAGGCCTGGCGGGACGAGTTCCAACGCGCGCTGGCGGCCCGCGGCTAGCCTGGCTCTTCCGCGGCTCCGACCAGCCAGTCCCGGAAGGCGGCCATGGCTGGGCTTGGCTTGCGTGATTTCAACCACGTCAGCCAGTAGCTGCCCAGGGAGATGCTGGTGGGGAAGGGCTGCACCACCTCGCCCATGGCGAGTGCATGGGCAAACATGCACGGTGGCAACAACGCGATTCCGGCGCCCTGCCGTGCCGCCTCCATCATCGCCAGAGAGGAATCGAAGCGCATCGTACGCATTGGCGGTGGGTGGGCCACCCGCGCCGTCGCGAACCACTGTGACCATTCCTGATCGCGGTACGAGCGAAGCAGGGTGTGGGACAGCAGGTCCGTCGGGTGTGTCAGGCTCGCTGCCAGGATGGGCGTGCAGATCGGCGACAGAGGGGCCTCGAACAGCGGCATCGCCTCGTTGCCGTGCCAGCCCCCGTCGCCGAAACGAATGGCACAATCCAGCCCTTCGGCGGCCAGGTCGACCTTGTTGTTGTGGGTGGAGAGACGCACCTCGATCAGCGGGTGCCGGGTGTGGAAGTCATTCAGCCGCGGCAGTAGCCATCCCACCGCAAAGGTACCGACCGCCCCGACCGTCAGGATCTCGCGGACCTCGCCATCCTGAAGGCGCTGCAGCATCTCGCCCATGCGGTCGAGGGCATCGCCGAGGACCGGCAGCAGCGCCTCCCCTTCCGGGGTGATCGCGAGGCCCCGAGGCAAGCGACGGAACAGGCTGCGGTTCAGGTGCAGTTCCAGCTGCTTGACGTGATGACTGACCGCCGCCTGGGTGACGTGCAGTTCCTCGGCGGCGCGGGTGAAGCTGGCATGCCGGGCAGCGGCCTCGAAGGCACGCAAGGCATTGAGGGGCAGGTAGGGACGTGTCATGCCAGGCCAAGCTCAGCTAATGGGTCATGCAAGATATCATGGTTTGTCCTCTCGCAAAGCGGGCGGCTACGCTTGCCTCTCCATGGCCACCAGACTGGATATGGTGGCGACACTCGGCGAGAGAGACATTGACGATGAAACGTTTACCCACCTTGCTAGGCCAGGCTTTGTTGACCCTCTTGCCGATGTCGGCTCTGGCTGGCGACTGGCAGCCACGCCCCGACTGGGCCGGGATCCTCGCCGAGCAGGGGGCCGAGAACGCGACCCTGGTGATCGTCGACCAGCGGGAGGGTCGCGAGGAGCGCTGGGTGGTGAATCCCGAGCGGGCCGCAGAGCGACTCTCGCCGGCCTCCACCTTCAAGGTGCCCCATGCGCTCTTCGCGCTGGGTGCCGGCGTGGTCGAGGACGAGTTCGAGGTGATTCCCTGGGACGGTCAAGAACGTGACGTGGCGGCCTGGAACCAGGACCAGACCCTGCGCTCGGCACTTCGTTACTCCACGGTCTGGGTCTTCCAGCGCCTGGCCGAGCAGATCGGCCGCGAGCGCGAGCGGGCATACCTGAGCGAGATCGGCTACGGCAACGCCACGCTCGGCGACGACGTCGAGCGCTTCTGGCTCGACGGCAGCCTGCGGGTCACGGCCATCGAGCAGGTCGACTTCCTCGAGCGGCTCTACGCGCTGGCGCTGCCCTTCGCCGAGGCCGACCAGCGGCTGGTCAAGGACATCATGATCAATGAAGCGGGCCGTGACTGGATCCTGCGCGCCAAGAGCGGCTGGGACGGCCAGGTCGGCTGGTGGGTGGGGTGGGTCGAGCGGCCCGGCGGCCCGGTGTTCTTCGCCCTGAACCTCGATACGCCCGAGCGCCTGGCCGACCTGCCCAAGCGCGAGGCCATCACCCGGGCGGTGCTGCGCCGGCTGGAGGCGCTGCCGGTCCCGCGGTGAGGCCGGGCCATCCGGCCCAACGGGGCTGTCTGACCCGGCGAGCGCGTCGGGTCACATCTGCGCGGCCAGGTAGTTCTCCCGGCCGACCAGCTTGATCAGCCGGAGTTGCTGCTCCAGCCAGTAGGCGTGGTCCTGCTCGGTATCGGAGAGCAGCGGCAGCAATACGGTGCGGGTCTGGAAGTCGCGCTCCCGCTCGCACAGGGCGATGGCGGCCTTCAGGGCGTCGCCCACCTCGTATTCCAGCTGCAGGTCGTTGGTGAGCATCTCCTCCACGTCCTGGCCGATGCGCACCGGGGTGCGGGTATGCATGTCGGGCTTGCCCTCGAGGAACAGGATCCGCTCGATCAGCTGCTTGGCATGGCCCTTCTCGTCGTCGAACTCGTGGGCGATGCGCTCGTGGAGCTTGCCGAGGCCCATGTCGGCGTACATCTCGGCATGGATGAAGTACTGGTCCATGGCGGCGAGCTCGGCGGCGAGCAGGCCGTTCAGGGCGTCGATGATCTCGGGATGGCCTTTCATGGGAGTCCTTTCCTGGCGCAGGGGATGTCAGGGCTGCATCCTATGAAGAGTCACGTCCTTGGTCAAGTTTTCCTTTTAATTCAGAATGTTGCGATTATCTTTGCGTGCGATTCGCAATTCGCTTCACGGCGCGGTGGCGCCGTCGACCCGCCGGGCCAGGACCTCCATGAAGGCCTGGATGCGCGCCGCGTTGGTGCCGAGGTCGCTCTTGCCGACCCGGGAGGCGGAGCGCATGTCGACCCTCACGCCGTCGTCCATCTCGGTCAGGCGGATCACCACGTCGTCCCGGAAGCCGAACCAGCGGGTGGTGGCGGTGGCCTCGATCCGTGTCGGTTCGATGGCCACGATCTCCCAGCGATGCTCCCGGGCCGTGGCCTCGGCGGCGCCCCGCACCTCGCCGAGCGTGGCGTCCAGGGTCAGCGGCCCGAGCCGCGGATAGCCGGCCCGCTGCTGGCGGGCGGTGGCCTCGCCGGGGTAGGCCACGGCGTTGGGCGCCGCCTCCCGGGCGGGTACCAGAGCGTCGAAGGCGGGCGGGTTCTCCAGATCCGTGGTGATGTCATGGATCGGCGGCACACTGCGGGCGAGTTGCATCCACTGGGCCGGCAGGGCCACCAGGCTCGCCCCGGCGGCGATCACCAGGGCGCCCACCAGCGCCACCCGCCAGCGCCGGCAGACCATGGCGACGACCAGCGTCACCAGCGCCACCACCCCGGCACCGATCAGCAGATGCGCGCCCTGGCGCAGCCAGGCGAAGGAGGTGGACAGCGACACCAGCTCGAGCCGGTAGGCCGGCCCCGCGCCGCCCATCAGCAGGGCGGCCACGATCAGCAGGATCACCGCCAGCCAGGCGAGGCGCCTGGGCCACCTGCCGCCGCGCCGGGGCGGCTTGAGCGTCAAGGATGACATGCTGGTTCCTTCCCCCTTTGCTCCCGACAGGCCCTCAGCATACGTGCTGGGCCATCATCCTGGCGACCGTACCCGGGCGGGCGCGCCATTCCCGCGGGATGCTAGGCTGGCGGAGCCGTCATGCCGGCCCCGTTCCGCTGCCAACCACTGGGGAGATACCAGCCGATGCCGTTCATCCGTGGACCCGCCGCCGTGATCCGTGACGCCGGCCCGAGGGACGCCCGCGCCATCGCCCGCATCCACGTGGGCGCCTGGCACGATGCTTACGCCGGCATCGTGCCAGATGGCTACCTGCAGCGCCTCTCGGCGGCGCGCTTCACCCGCCGCTGGCTCGGCTCGCTGACGGCCACGCCGGGCGGCACCCTGGTGGCCACGGCGCCCGGCGGCCGCGTGGTGGGTTGGGTCGCCATGGGGCGCAGCCGTGACCAGGACGTCGCCGAGGCCGGCGAGGTCTACGCCATCTACCTGCGGGCCGAGCAGTGGGGGCGGGGCGTGGGCCGGGCGCTGCTGGCCGCCGCCGAGCGGCGACTGGCCGGGGACGGCCACCGGCTGGCCAGCCTCTGGGTGCTCGAGGCCAACCATCGGGCGCGGTGCTTCTATGCCCGGGTCGGCTATGTGCCGGACGGCCGCCGGGAATCCCTGCGGCTCGGCGGCAAGGAACTGTGCGAACTGCGCTACCGCAAGCCGTTGCGGTGATCGCGCGCGGCAATCGCCGACAGGGGATGCCGGAGGCGCTCCCGTCGACGACGTTGCCTGCGCCGCACGAGGCAGCATGAGCGGCTTGTCCGGCCATTACCCCGGTGCTGTGGGGAGCCCCGCTCATCCCTGGTCATGATAGGCGTTTAAAAAGATCAGCCTATGAGGGGGCATCATGATGCCAACACTGATCAAGGGGGCAGGTCGTCAGCGTGCCCGTCACTTCGCCGCCGTGTTGCGGCACTGTGCTTCGCCCCCTCCCGTGAGTGCTATCCCAGGATGACGAGAGGGTGACGACGATGAACACAGTGGAATACTTGAGTGCCTATGCGGAAGGCTGGTCCAAGGGCGATGCCGAGATGATCCTGCAGGCCAGCGCGGACGGCTATACCTTCGATGATCCCAATGTCGGCGTCGTCTCGAGGGAGGCGTTTTCGGAGTACCTGGTGACGTTGAAGGAGGCCGTCGCGTCACAATGTAACGGCCGGGTTCCGGAGCCCTTCATGGAGCTCACCGAGGTGCTCACCCAGGAGAATGAGGGTGTCCTCACGGCGTCGTGCTGGTGGGCCGTCCCGGGCACGCAGATCAAGGGCAGCGGCCTGATCAAGGTCGACGCCAACGGCGTGCGTTCCGAGGTGATCACCTATTACACCAAGCTTGGCGGCTGAGCTGCAGGCGCCACGCCCGCGCCGCTCAGTCACCGATGGCGAGAGGCGGGAGGTCCAGCCTCCTCCGGGACTCTGCCGTTGATTGACGGCCTCCTCCGGGACAGGCGCCGTCTGCCCGATCGACCCGCTCGCGGTGTGGGAGACCGAACCGGCGGCGCGTCCGCTCGCCTTGGGGTCGGCATTCGTGGTGGAAGCTGATAAGCAGGCTAGGTATCTTGGTGCCTGTCCGCTTCCGGGCCGGGGGCACCGACATCCCGGCCCCTCCCCCGATGGCATTCCGCGAGGACCCATGAACCCCACCATCGAATTGCTGAAATCCCATCGTTCGATCCGCAAGTTCACCGAGCAGAAGATCCCCCGGGAACTGCTGCGGGAGCTGATCCGCGCCGGCCAGAGTGCCGCCACCTCCAGCCATGTCCAGGCGTACAGCGTCATCCACGTGACGAACCCGGCCAACCGCGAGCAGGTCGCCGAACTCGCCGGCGGCCAGGCCTATGTGGCGAATGCCTCCGACTTCCTGGTGTTCTGCGCCGACATGAAGCGCCCCACCGAGGCCTCCGAGCGTACCGGCGCCAACGTCGTGCGCGGCATGACCGAGCAGCTGCTGGTGGCCAGCGTCGACACCGCCCTGATGGCGCAGAACGTGGCGATCGCCGCCGAGTCCGAGGGCCTGGGCATCTGCTACATCGGCGGCATCCGCAACCAGCCCCAGGCGATCAGCGACCTGCTGCGGCTGCCCGAGCAAGTCTATCCGGTGTTCGGCATGTGCCTCGGCTACCCGGCCCACGATCCCGATGTGAAGCCGCGGCTGCCGGTGGAGGCGATCCTCAAGGAGGATCACTACGACGAGGATCACGAGCAGGTGGCGGCCTTCGACGACGCCATGCAGCGCTACTACCGCGAGCGCAGTGGCGGCAACAAGGAGTCCGACTGGTCGCGCAACCTCACCCCGCTCTTCGATACCAAGCTGCGCCCTCATATGCGCGGCTTCCTGATCGAGCGCGGCTTCGAGATGAAGTGACATTCCGCCTCGGCCATGGATGTAGCGCAGGCGGCATCATGCCGCAGGCGGAGCATGGCGATCCCGTGCTGCATGAAGTGGCCTCAGGTGCCCGGCATCCCGGCCGCCAGGGCCGGAATGTCCCGCGGGCCGCCCCAGGGAGCCCTGCGTTGAGGGAGCGAGATGAGGCGCGATGTCATCCTGCCTACTCTTGTCGGGACGCCAGCCTCCGAGAGCTTGCCTCAACCACCGTCCGCTCGCTCGCCGGGGCGCATCTATCACGGCGACAGCCGGGTCGCCGATACCCGAAATGTCATCGAACGGTGCGAGCGTGGCGATCCATACCGGCCTGACCTGCGAAGTGAGTTCCCGAAGGGGAGGCGGAGATCACGGTGCTGTCGGTGTCCTCCGGCGAGCCCCACTGCGTTCGCGTGAATCATCGAGCGGGCGGTCTACTCACTGTGACCTGTTTCAGGGAAGATCATGGAAAATCGAGAGAATATCGTCTTCGGTGCAGGACCGCTGGGCTTATGGGTGGCTCGAGTGCTGGCTGGGCAAGGCAGGCAGGTCGCGGTCGTCAATCGAAGCGGAAAGCTGACCCATGACGTGCCGGGTCAGATTCAGGTCATTGCCGGGAATGCCGATGATCCGGCAGAGGTCTACGAAATCTGCAAAGGAGCGGATTCGGTCTTCCATTGTGCCATGCCACCCTATACCCAATGGCCAGACAAGTTTCCCTCGTTGACAGGAGGCATTCTCGGTGGGGTGAAACAAGCCGGCTGCAAGTTGATTTATGGTGACAATCTCTATGGGTATGGTGATACCAAAGGTCTTCCGCTAACCGAGGAGCTTCCTTGCAAGGCCACGGGTCGCAAGGGGAAGGTGAGGGCGTCAATGGCCGAGCTGCTGTTGAGCGAGGCAGACGTAAGGGTCGTGATAGGCAGGGGTTCTGATTTCTATGGGCCTTTGGTGACGCATTCCGCGCTTGGTGAATCGTTCTTCAAGGCGGCGTTATCAGGTAAACCTGCCAATCTGCTGGGTAATGTGGATTTGCCGCATACCTATACATACATCAAGGATTTTGCCGGGGCGTTAGTCAAGCTCAGTGACCATGAAGACGCCCTTGGTCAGGTCTGGCACGTACCCAATGCGCCGACCATGACAACCCGGCAACTGGTTTCCATGGTTGAGCAGCACATCGGCAGGCCAATCAAGATACGTGCTGTCGGCAAGTCCATGGTGGCGTTGTTGGGGGTGTTCAATCCGATGCTGAGGGAGGTGAAGGAGATGATGTATGAATGGGAGCAGCCATACATCGTCGAGCACAAGCGATATGCGGAGAGGTTTGGTGATGACAGCACGCCTCATGACATGGCGATCAAGGAAACCATCGAGTGGTACCGGGAACACGTCATGGTCTGAACATGGCATAACACCAGTCGCGTCACCTGACCGCCGCCTGCGGCGTCATGCGTGCCGTTGACGGCAGGTGAGCTGCCGCCCTCCACCAAAGGTGCCGCGAGGTCTGCCGTCACCGGCGTGATCATGTCGCCCACATCGAGAATGCAGCGCAAGGCATGGGTCGGCATCGTTGGCCCCAGGTGGGCGAGGGCGGCGAAGGCGACCTGGGAGCCCGTTGTCTCCTGCACGCTGACCGTCAGGCCGGCGGCGAGGCGGATGTCGCGCTGACGGCAATCGCGGATCAGCCCGCCTCCCTTCGATAGCTTGCAGCTCAGGCGGCCATCACGCTGCAGGCGCAGCATGGTAACCACGTTGGTCAGGAAGATCAGACTCTCGGCGAGGGGGCCGCCGACCGAGCCGGTCAGCAGGTTGCTGGTGACCCAGCACAGCGCGGCGCCGGCCAGGGCGCCGCCGCCGGGCGCCCAGGAAAAGGGGCGATGGACTACTTGAAGCGGGTACGCGCCCGCTCGAGGGATGCGCTCAGCGAGCTCCAGGCACGCTCCGCGCCGGCCTTGACGTCCTCCCAGGCGTCGTCGCTGGAGTTGCGCAGTTCGTCGAGCTTCTGGCGCATGTCGTCGCGTTTCGCCTCGAGCTGATTGAGCTCCTGGTCTTGCTCCTGCTTGATCCGCGCATCGGCCTCGGCCCCCCTGGCACGAGCCTTGAACTTGTCCATCTCGGCCTGCAGCTCGTCCAGCTTGGCGCGCAGCTTCTGCTCGTAGGCATTCCTGTCGCTCATGGGAATCCTCCTGTCCGTCTGCCGGTATGGGGAACCTTCAAGATAGCCTCTCGTCGGGCGAATGAGGACTTCCCGCAGGGTGGCACACCGACCCAGGGCGGTGGCAAGGCCGCGGCACGCCCGCACGCCAGCCTCGGGGGGGGGGGGGCGCTGCGCCAGGCCGGCGGCGTCATCGACCGGGACGGCTTCCCGTCGTTCAGCGACTGCCTGGGCCACGCCGGGCAAGCGGCGTGGCCCGGTAGCCGCCATGGTCACGGGGGCGCTGTCTCTGCGTGAGGGCACAGCCCCCCCGGCACCCGCAGCACCCAGTCGCGGATCGCCCGCACCGTCGGGTCATCGCGACGGCTCTCCGGATAGACCAGATAGAACGGCTTGCCTTCCAGTTCCGGCCCGAAGGGCTGCACCAGGCGCCCCTCCGCCAGCGCATCGGCGATCAGCGGGCGACTCATCAGCGCCACGCCCTGACCGCCGATGGCGGCGGAGACGGTGTGGGTCTCGTCGGAAAAGACCAGCCCGGCGCCGACATCCAGCCCCGGCACCTTGGCCCGCTTCTGCCAGCCGGCCCAGTCCAGGGGCGTCACCGAGCCGCCCTGGGGGCGAAAGTGAATCAGCGGATGGCCGGGCAGCTCGGACGGATCGTTCAGGTTGAGCTGGGGGCTGCAGGCCGGGATGAAGGTGTTGTCGAACAGCTTCTCCGCCACCAGCCCCGGCCACTGGCCGTCGCCGTAGCGAATCGCCAGATCCGCGGTCACGCCGTCCAGCGCCACCGGCTCGTGGGAGGCATGGATACGCAGGTCGATCTCCGGGTGCGACTCCCGCAGCAGGCACACCCAGGGCAGCAGCCAGCGCACGGCTACCGCCGGGGTGGTGGAGAGCGTGGCCGCCTGACGCACGGGCGGCGCCTTCAGCCGCTCCACGGCCTCCCCGATGCTGTCGAACGCCGCTTCCAGGGTCTGGAAGAGCTCTCTGCCCTGGGGCGTGAGCACCAGCTGCCGGGGCTTGCGCACGAACAGCGCCACCTGCAGGGCATCCTCCAGGCCGCGGATGTGATGACTGATGGCCGTGGCCGTGACGGACAGCTCATCGGCCGCCCGCTTGGCGCTCTCGTGGCGGGCGGCGGCCTCGAACGCCCGCAGGGCCGAGAGCGAGGGTAATCGGCGAGGGCTCATGGTTGAATTCACCTCATCTATAGCGGCAACTATTCATCGTTTGTGGCTCCGAATGCTCGGGCATAGGCTCAAGTCACCCTCAACGATGAGTGAGTTCAACTCACAAGACAAGGAGCCCGACATGACCCATATCCTGCAACTGGACGCCAGCGCCCGCCCCGGCCTCGCCGGCACCGATGAGCACGGTTCGCTCAGCCGCCGCCTCAGCCAGCGCTTCGTCACCGGCTGGCAGGCCCGCCAGCCGGACGCCACCGTGACCCATCGCGATGTGGGCGGCACCCCGCCGTCCTTCATCGACCAGCGCTGGATCCAGGCCGCCTTCACCCCGCCGGAACGCCAGGAACCCTGGATGGCCGAGGTGCTCGCCGAGAGCGATCGGCTGATCGACGAGCTGACGGCCGCCGACGTCGTGGTGATCGGCGCGCCGCTGTACAACTTCGGCATGCCGGCGGCGCTGAAGGCCTGGGTGGACCTGGTGGTGCGCATGGGGCGCACGGTGGACTTTGACCCGAGCCGGCCGGACGACCCCTTCACGCCCCTGCTGGCCGATCGGCCGCGTCACGCCATCATCCTGTCGTCACGGGGCGGTGCCGGCTTCGGGCCCGGCGGCGAGCTGGCCCATATGAATCATCTGGAGCCCGGCCTGGCCACGGCGCTGGAATTCATCGGCATCACCCGCATCCACCGGGTGGCGATCGAGCATCAGGAGGAAGGCGGGGAGCGGCTGGCCGCCTCCCTCGCGGAAGCAGAGCGCCGGGTGGATGCGCTGATCGGCCGGCTGCAGGAGCTGAGTCTGGCCCACCGCGAGCCGGCGGTCACGGCCTGAGGGGCGACCACCGTGGCGTCATCGAGGACAGCCCCTGGGGAATCCCCTGGGGCTGTCCCCCGCATTCCTTGGCGTTCCTTGTAGATTTGGGGGCGCTCCATTCGACTACCAGATACCACCATCCACGAACTGCACGGAGAATGGAGATGCTGCTTAGCAACAAGAATGCCGTGATTTATGGGGCTGGCGGGGCCATCGGTCGTGCGGTGGCCCTCGCGTTTGCCCGGGAGGGAGCAGGCGTCTTCCTCGCCGGCCGCACGCTTTCAAAGCTCGATGCGGTCGCGAAGGAAATCTCCACGGCGGGCGGTTTCGCCGAGACGGCGGTTGTCGACGCGCTCGACGAACAGGCCATCGAAGCGCACGCCGTCGAGATCATCCGCAAGGTGGGACCTATCGATATCTCGTTCAACGCCATCGGCATGGACGACGTTCAGGGCACCCCGCTCGTCGAGATGTCGCTCGAGGATTTCGCCCGCCCGATCAACAGGGCGACGCGGTCGCAGTTCCTGACGGCCACCACCGCGGCGCGGCACATGGTCAGGCAGGGGGCGGGGGTGATCTTGATGCTTACGGCGACACCCGCGCGCCTAGCCATTCCACACTGTGGAGGCTTCGGCGTGGCGTGTGCGGCGCTGGAAGGCTTATGCCGACAACTCGCCGCTGAGGTTGGGCCCAACGGCGTGCGGGTGGTTTGCCTGCGTTCGGCCGGCTCCCCGGAGTCGATCCCCGAAACGATGGATACTCACGCCGCCGCCGGCAAGATGACACGGGATGACTTCATCGCCTCGCTCGAAGAGATGACCTTGCTCAAGCGCTTGCCGGCCCTGGCCGAGGTCGGCGACATGGCCGCGCTCATGGCGTCAGATCATGCACGTTCGATGACCGGGACAGTCGCCAACATGACCTGCGGTGCGATCGTCGACTAAGTGTTGTCTGAAACAACGGCGAGCAATGGCCGGGCTAGCGCCGGGCGTCAGGATGTCTTCAGCGGCGGCCAGCTCCACCGCAACCCGCCGGTAACGTCATCCGGTTCCATCCCGAGCGAGTGCACGATGGGCACTCGGGGAGTGGGTGGGGACGTGGATACGCGACGGTAGCCTGCCGTCGCCGCGCCATGCGCGCACTGCCTCGGCGTCACACGGATGCGCGGGCCGCTACCGATTCGAGCGGTGGAGCTCGGCGTCCATCGCCTCTCCAGCATATGCATCCAGGCCGTCCTTCCCCTCCGATGCCTACCCCACGACTGCTGCCTCGCCCCCTGCAAGGGCGCAGCGACCGATTTCGCCTTCGCTGAATTCCAGGACCTGGTCCCGACCCACCGGCCTCAGGCTCCGGCGATCCTCGCCGGCGTCGCGTCGGCACGGCCTTGACCATGCGGACGCACGCTGGCTCTGTCGATGCCGTCGAGACATGGTTTTCATCTGGAGATTCAGCGTGACAGAATCGGCACCACGCGCTTCGATGGATTTCGAAGCGTTCATCGTCGGCGCCGGGCCCTCGGACCCATCAATCGCCTGTCGCCGATCAGCTACTATCCCGACCAGGACCTGTTCCTGAAGTTGGCTCGGAAACTGGCGCCCGGATGACAGCAACGGAGCTGTCCTCGATACCGAATAACCAACGAGGATCGGGGGGAGTGCGTCCTCAGGGCCGGAAATGAATCAATAGGTACCCCATGTTCAGCCGAATTTCTCCTTCTCTCCCTTCTGCCGCCCTGGGCTTTTCGCTGCTTGTTGCAAGCTGCGGGGCATCCGCGTTCACCTTGTCGGAAGGCGAGGGACGTTTCAGGTACTCCCTCCCGGGTAGCGATCAGCAACTTGATGTCTATACCTACTTGCCCGACGACATGACCCGCAAGTCCCCGATCGTCATGGTGATGCATGGCGCCGGGCGCAATGCTCGGTACAACCGGGACGCCTGGGAAGAGAGGGCCGAAGAGTACGGGTTCGTTGTCATCGCGCCGGAATTCAACAAACAGGACTATCCAGGAAGCAGGAACTACAACAGGGGAAACCTGGTCGACAGGAAATCCGAGCAGCCCAACCCACCGGAGGAATGGTCATACAGCGTTATCGAGCCACTATTCGAGGACGTGGCGGAGACGCTGAGCTCGACCAGAGAGGGGTACTATCTTTTCGGTCATAGTGCCGGATGCCAGGCTGCCCATCGACTGCTGACCTTCGATATCACCACCAAGGTAGAGGCGCTGGTATGCAGCGCGGCAGGGGTATGGACGCTTCCGGATGACAACATGAATTGGCACTTTGGATTGAAGGATGACCCCCTGGATGTGGATACGACGGATCAGGCCGACTTTTTCGCCATGCCGGCGCTGATCATGGTGGGTGAAGATGACGACGACCCCGATCATTCCAATCTTGCAAACTCCTCCAGCGCGAGGGCGCTGGGCGCGAACCGCGTAGAACGCGCCATCAATTACTTCGAAACGTCGGCAGAGCAGGCCGAGCGCCTCGAAGTACCATTCAACTGGAATTTCTACATCGTGCCCGACGCCGATCACAGCACCAGCCAGGCGGCTGAATTCGCCGCTGACCAGCTTGCCCGCTTCGAACGCGGTGAGGGTTTTGTCGACATGGAGCCCTGACCCACTGCCCGTTCGAGGGCGATGCCGCGTACGTCTCGTTGGGCGATCCGACCGCTGTGGCGTGGACGCTGAGCGGCCGTGCCAGGGCATGGGGCAATGGTGGGCAGGTTGGCGTTGTATGCCGAGCAGGCCGAGACAGGGGGGGAGCGCCAACGTGGAATGAGCGACCCTCCCGACCTCCCGTGAGACACGAGGCGCCGTCCGCGAAGCCGGCGCCTGCCGCTGAAGCGGCGAATCCTGGCCAATTCCGCAATAATGTCCAAGCCCGTAGCCTGGGCCAGGCCTAGGCTATGCCTGAGTGGCGTTCCGGGAGGCAGGGCATGGCGAAGCAACGCAGTCGGTTCGACTACTTCAACAGCCGGCATATCCCCGAGCTGACGGTACTGCAGGCGGCGCTGAGCGATTTCAGCTACGACCGTCATGCCCATGAGGAGTACGCCTTCGGCGTCACTCTCGTCGGGCGGCAGGATTTCTTCAGCGGCGGCCAGTTCCACCGCAGCCCGCCGGGCAACGTCATCCAGTTCAATCCCGAGCAAGTGCACGATGGGCACCCGGGGGGCGACAGCGCACTGGGGTATGTCATGACCTACGTGCCGGCCGCCCACCTCGAGGCACTGTTCGCCGATGCGGCGGGATGCGAGCGTGCCGGCAACTTCCGGTGCGGCGAGACCCTGATTGCGGATCCCGAGTTGCGCCGTGCCATCCTGGACCTCGCCGATCTGGTGACCCATCGGTTGGGCACGCGTATCGATCAGGAGCAGGCCCTCCATCAGGTGGCGACACGCCTCGTTCAGCGTGCCGGCCATTATCAGCCGGGCGGCAGGTTGAGCCGGCCCGATGCGCTGCTGCTGCGGGCCAGGGACTACATCCTCGCGCACCTCGAGGACGATGTGTCGCTGGACGATATCAGCCAGGCCGCACACCTCTCGAAGTATCACTTCCTGCGCCTGTTCCGGCAGCAGTTCGGCATCACGCCGCACCAGTATGTGCTCAACCGCCGGGTCAATGCCGCGCGCCGCCTGCTGGCGGCGGGGGCGGCGCCCACTCAGGTGGCCTTCCGCTATGGCTTTACCGACCTCAGCCATTTCAATCGCCGCTTCAAGCGCGTCTATGGCATGACGCCCCTCCAGTACCAGCGCTGCGTCACCCAATAACCCGAGGCTTCCCCCATGCTAGAGATCGTCGCCTATGCCCTGGGCGTCATGTACACGCCTGGGCCCGTGAACCTGCTCGGCCTCAATGCGGGCCTCAACGGCCAGGCCAGGACCTCCATCGGCTTCTTCGGCGGGGTGGGGCTGGCCATGCTGGTACTCTTCCTGGCGTTCGGCTGGGTCGGTGCGGCCTGGGTGCGCGGCGACATGCTCGCCGGGGTGGGGGCGCTGGGATGCGCCTATATCCTCTACCTCGCCCTTAAGGTCGCCCGCTCCAGTATCGAGCCGGGGGCCATTCGCCGGGCGTCGCGCGTGCTGAGCTTTCGCGATGGCCTGATCATGCAACTCTGCAACCCCAAGGGCATGATCGCGACCCTGCCGATCGCCACCATCCAGTTCCCCGCCGCCGGCATCCATGGCGCCAGCCTGCTGCTCTGGTCGCTGGGGCTGGCGGCGCTGGCCTTCGGCGCCCCCGGCAGCTATGCGCTGATCGGTGCCGTGGTCGGGCAGCGCATCGACAACCCGACGATTCTCAAGGGGTTCAGCCTGGCGATGGCCGCACTGCTGGTGTGGGTCGCGTTATCGATCAGCTATGAGCACGTGTGGCTGCCGCTGGCAGCGGGCGAGCCTTGAGGGGACCTTGCGAAGCCAGGGGCCTCGCACCGCCGGCTCGACGCGGGCAGGGCCTTCGCAGCGTGCCTGCCGGCTACTCCTCGAAGCGCCCCGTGACGTCGCGATCGCGCTCGTAGCGTCTCAGGTGCGGAAACGGCGGCAGCCAGGACTCGCGACGGCTAACCCAGCTTTCGTAGGTCGGCATCAGTTGATCAGGGGCATCCAGGGACCCCAGGTGCACTTCGATCTCGTCTTCGCTGCGCGCGAACACCGACGAGCCACAGCGGGGGCAGAAAAATCGCCCGGCGTAGTCGCGTGTCTCGCCTTCGATCGTCACCGCCTCCCGGGGAAACACCGCGGACGCGTAGAACAGGGCCCCATGATGCTTGCGGCAGTCGAGACAGTGACACAGGCCGACCCGGTAGGGGCGTCCCGACGCCAGGATGCGAACGCGGCCGCAAAGGCAACCGCCGGTGACTCGGTCCATGCTGCGTCTCCTCGGTATCCAGCGGCTCCACGATGGGCTGGCGATCCCCTGCGAGAGCCGGTCGAACGAGGCATCCGTCTGGGCTGATCGGACCCGGCAACCTTCTGCTCATTCTCGCCAGCGGTCAGGGCGTCAACGGGCCTTGGGCGATCGCCTCGCCGAGGCGGTCGACGGCGGAGGCGAGCGTCTCGTCGACGCCATGCAGAGAGTCCGTCCAGTCGTCGACGTGGTGCCGCTTCGCCTGGCAGGCGATGCGCTGCACGCATCCTGCGCTCCCCTCGCAGCCCATGGCCGTTCTCATGGGAAAGTAGCCAGACAGCCAGGAAGCGCAAGTGCGACGAAGCCGAGCCCGGCCTGCTCCCGGGACGCCGCGCCGATAGCGAGTCGCCTGACAGCCTCGCTATCGCCGTCTAGTCTGGCTGAGGGAGTAGCGCGCATCCGACCGGCGAACGCGGCAGGGAGGGTGCGATGCTCGACCCCGCCAGGGACACAGCAGCCGAGGTGACGGATGAAGGTCAAGCGCATCATGGCCAATACGGCCACGGAGGATCTCGACAAGGCGGAGGCCTTCTACGGGGGCCTCCTGGGCCTGGAGCGGCTCATGGATCACGGCTGGTTTCGCACCTACGGCTCGGACGAGCGGATGCGGGTCCAGGTGAGCTTCGCTTCGGAGGGCGGCTCGGGGACGCCAGTGCCCGACTTCTCCATCGAGGTCGACGATCTCGAGGCGGCGCTGGCGCGCTTCGAGGAGGCGGACATTCCCATCGAATACGGCCCCGTCAGCGAGCCCTGGGGCGTGCGGCGCTTCTACGTCCGCGACCCGTTCGGCAAGCTGGTCAATATCCTGCAGCACGAGTGAGCGCGTCCAGCCGGGACGCGGACAATGTTCAGTTTCCAAGCGGTGCGCTGTCGCAGCCGTGTCACCAAGAGGCCAGTTAACGTCTCATGTGATGGCGAGGATCGCGAGGATCGCGCGGGTCCACAGGGAGGCAGGTGATGACACAGGCAGGCAAGGCAGACGAGACGTCACCCTCGGCACGGATCGACCAGCGGATCGAGGAGCTCGGCGACTGGCGCGGGGAGATGCTGCGTCGAGTCCGTGAACTCATCAAGGCCGCCGATCCCGGGATCACGGAAGAGTGGAAGTGGAGAGGCACGCCCACCTGGACTCACGACGGCATCGTCTGCACGGGGGAATCCTACCAGCACCACGTGAAGCTCACCTTCGCCAAGGGCGCCTCGCTGGAGGACCCCGCCGGGTTGTTCAATGCCAGCCTGGACGGCAAGGTGCGCCGTGCCATCGATATCCACCAGGGCGACCGCATCGACGAGCCGGCCTTCGAAGGGCTCATACGCGCCGCCGTAGCGCTCAACATGGCTGGCAGGCAGGGATGATCGGTTACGTGAATCGGGCAAGGATGCTATGAAATACGAATATGCACTCAAAAGCGATGGGGACGGAGGCTACCAGCGAGTTTACCCAAGCTCTCTTCATGACCCGGTTCTTCGAGAGTCGCTAAAGGGCGAGGTTCTGCTGGGTTGATTCCATTTCCTGCCCTGACAGCCTGACACCGAGCCCTCCTGCCAAGACTGATACGCTTTTTTTGCGGCTTTCTGACCCTGTTATGGTCTCGGCCTATCTGTCACCTTGGCCGCATCGCAGGCATGCCCGGCTTGTCGTCTCGTGCGAGGCGATGGGCCGACGAGAGGGGCAGGGCGAAGCGGGCCGAATATGCCCATGATGATGGGCCGAACTTTCAGGGTGGAGAGTGGTTGTCATGGTGATATACGTTGCGTTTTTCCTGATCTTCGTCGGTGTGACGCTCGCGCTCTATCAGGTGTACAGCGTGCACTACGCGATCAACTTCGAGGACGAGGAGGAGCGTCCGGAGCGGGTCAACCAGGCTCTGAAGGCGTTGGCCGACGAGGCTCGGGGGTGTGCCGACGGCGAGCCGTCAGCGGGCTTCGTGCAGGCGGTGCGGCGCATCTTCGGTAGCGGCGTCGAGGCGCGCCTGGTGCTGGCGGCAGTCGCATCCGGCAGGCAGAAGGCCTTCGCGGAGCCGTTGCTGCGCCGCAAGCGGCGGATCAAGACGAACGGCGAGCTGAGGATCGCGCACCTGCCGTTCTGGAAGACCCGCCCGCCGGCCCGCTACCGGCGGGGGCCGGTGTTGATGATCGTCATGGCCAGCAGCCTTCTGGCGCTGTTCTGGGGCGCGGCGAGCATCTTCACGGCGGCCTATCCGGTGGCGGCTCCCTCGCTGGCCTGGGCCAACAGCGTTTTCGTGCTGACGGCACTGGTCTATGCGTCGGCGCTGCTGGCCTACGGGGCCTCGAAGCTGGACCTCTACCTGCACGATATCCAGCAGATCGGCCGGCTGAACCGGCGCGTGAACGGCTCAGAAGGCGTCGAGCAACTCGCCTAGTCGCTCCATGGCCGCTTCGCTGCGCGGCGTCCAGGGGTGGCCGTAGCTCAGGCGCAGGCAGTGGCGAAAGCCGCGGGTCGCGGAGAAGATGGGGCCCGGCGCGACGCTGATGCCTTGCTCCAGCGCCATGCGGAACAGGCGCAGGGCATCCACCCGCTCGGGAAACTCGAACCACAGGAAGTAGCCGCCGGCGGGGCGCGTGGCGAGCGTCTCGGCGGGAAAGCAGCGTGCGGCCGCGGCCAGCATCTGCCCCTGCTGGGTCTCCAGGGCATGGCGCAGCCGGCGAAGGTGGCGGTCGTAGCCGCCGTGCTGGAGGTAGTCGGCGATGGCGGCCTGGGCCGGCAGCGAGGGCGAGATGGTCGTCATCAGCTTGAGCCGCGAGATCCGTTCCGCGTAGCGGCCGCCCGCCACCCAGCCGACCCGATAGCCCGGCGCCAGGCACTTCGAGAAGGAGCCGCAGTGAATGACCAGGCCCTCGTCGTCGAACTGCTTGACCGGCCTGGGCGGCGTGGTGCCGAAGTGCAGCTCCGCATAGGCGTCGTCCTCGATCAGCGGCACCTGGTATCGCTTGATCAGCGCGTAGAGCGCGCGCTTCTTGTCCTGGTCGAGACTGGCACCCAGCGGGTTCTGCAGGTGGCTCATGAACCAGCAGGCCTTGATCGGCATCCTGGCCAGGCTGTCCGCCAGCACCGCGAGATCGATGCCCTCGCGGGGATGCACGGGGATCTCCACGGCCTTGAGCTTCAGGCGCTCCAGCACCTGCAGGCTGGCATAGAAGGCGGGGGATTCGATGGCGACCAGATCGCCGGGCGAGGTGGCGCATTGCAGCCCGAGGTTCAGCGCCTCCATGGCGCCGTTGGTGATGACCAGTTCGTCGGGCGGCAGTGGCATGCCCTTCAGCGTGTAGCGCAGCACGATCTGGCGGCGCAGGTCGGGGTCGCCCGCCGTCATGTCCTTGAGCACGTCGTCGCCGGACATTCCGCGCAGCGCCTTGGCCATGCTGCGGGCCAGGCGCGCGAGCGGGAAGAGCTCGGGGCTGGGGAAGGCGGAGCCGAACGGCACGGTCTGGGGGTCCTGAAGCGAATCGAGCACCGAGAACACCAGCTCGCTGACCGAGACGTCGGCGGTATCCTGCCGGCGTGGCGTCATTCTCGGTTCGTGCAGCACGCGCCGGGCCTGTTCGCGCACGTAATAGCCGGAGCGCGACTTCGCCACGATCAGCCCGCGGTCCTCCAGCAGGTAATAGGCCTGGAAGACGGTGGACGGGCTGATGCCGTACTCGCGGCTCGCCTGGCGCACCGAGGGCACCCGCTCGCCTGGAGCCAGCACGCCATCGCGGATCAGCTCGGCGATCTCGGCGGCGAAGCGTTCGTAGCGTTTCATCGGCCGCCCGACCCTGGCCGCATCACCGGCTCGCGCGCCGAGTCCATCAACCGGCCACGGTCGCTTCGGGAAAGCGCCCCCTTCCAGAGTGGCGGGAAGGAGGCGAACGGTGCCTTGCTCGAATACGCCATGGAGTCAGCAGCCTGGGTGAAGGAAAAAAGATCAAGGAGGGGGTAATTCCATCACGGCGAACACGGCAGCGGAAGCCTTCGACGAGGCGCGGGGCTTCCATGGGGGCGCACTGAGCTCGTCGAGCCTCTGGCGGATTTCCTCGCCTGTCGCCTCGAGCCGATCGACCTCCTGCTCCTGCTCGAATCGCGCATCGGCCCCGGCACTCCCGCACGCCACCCTCGGGGGAGGGCGGCTCGCCGATCACCTGGCAGACGACAGAATGCCCAGGGCGAACTATCGTTGGCTCATGCCGAGGTCGGATAGGCCGTGACCCCGATACCGTGTCGGCGGGGCAGAGGGTGATCCAGAACACTAGCGATATCGAGCAGCAACGGGCGGCCATCGAGCAGCCGTGGCGTCGCATGGCAGCGGAATGGCTCGGAATCGTCGATGCTTGTCTGGCGGAGGTGCCATGAAGTCTCTTTCGAGCACAGGGTTCGCGATCTTCGGGGCAGCGCTGGTCGCGATCAGTTTCGGGCTCGCACGCTTCGCCTTCGGGCTGTTCGTGCCCCCGATCCGCGACGAGCTGGCACTCACGCCGGACGTGATCGGCATCATCGGCGCGCTGCCGCTGATCAGCTTCCTGCTGGCCACGGTGATCGCGCCCTTCACCGCCGACCATCTCGGTGCCCGCAACGCGGCGATGCTATCCGGTCTGTTCGGCGTCGGCGGTCTGGCGCTGATCAGTCAGGCCGGCGACGCGCTGATGCTCGGCGCCGGGGTGTTCGCCTGCGGCATCTGCACCGGCCTGATGATGCCGGCGCTCACGGCGGCCATGCAGGCGATGGTGAAACGCTCGCTGCACGGCCGCGTCAGCTCGGTGATGAACGCGGGCACCAGCATCGGCGTGATCGTCGCCGTGCCGACGGTGCTGTTCCTGGTCGGCGCCTGGCGCTTCGCGTACCTCTCCTTCGCCGTCCTGGCGGGCCTCGGCGTGATCGCCGCTTGGCTCTTCCTGCCCTCGGTCTCGCGGATCACGCCGGCGAACGCCGCGCCGCCGCCCCCGCTCGGCGAACTGCCGTGGTCGCGTCTCGTCAGGCTCTCGCTGTTTGCCTACGTGATGGGCTTCGTCTCCTCCGCGTACTGGATCTTCGCGCCCGACCTGGTGGTCACCCTCGGCGGCCTGCCGGCCGGCGCCACCGGCTGGCTATGGCTCGCGGTGGGCATCGCCGGCCTCGGCGGCGCGGTGGTGGCCGACCTGGCCGATCGCAACAACCCGCCCATCACGCATTCCCTGATGCTGATGATGCTGTCGGCGAGCCTGGCATTGCTCGCGGCCAGCCCCGGCCAGACGGTGCTGGCGGCCTTTTCCGCGCTGGTCTTTGGCCTGGCCTACATGAGCCTGACGGGGCTCTACCTGATGACCGGTATCCGCCTGTTGCCGGGCCGGCTGTCGATGGGGCCGGTACTGCCCTTCATGGCGGTATCGCTCGGCCAGGCGACCGGCTCGCCGGTCGTCGGGGGGCTGGTCAATGGCTTCGGCTACGCCGATGCGTTCGCCATGTTCGCCGCGCTCGGCATCCTGGCGGCCATCCTGTCGCCCCTCTATCCGGGCCACATCGAGCATGGGGCCGCGGAGGAAGCCGAGGAGGACGCCGGCCTGCAGGCGGCCTACGACCACCAGCTCCAGAACGAGCAGGGCGAGCCGCTGCCGGAGCCCGTCGAGGACGCATCGGAAAAGCCCGCGGTCAGCTCATAAGGGCGGCCGCGGCGCTAGCCGGGACCTGGGGAAATCGTCGGGGGCAGCTTCCGGTGAAGCCGGGTCTGTCCCCCGACTTCGCTCTTCGCGCCGGCGGTGGGCTCATTGGTACTTGTGCTGCCAGCCCTTGACCGCGATCTGCTCCTTGAGCAGCTCCAGCATGTCCACCAGCACCTGCTCGGTGATCTGTTCGGTGTGGGCATCGGTGCGCAGCCAGGCATCGAAGCCGCTCTCGGCAAGGTGCTCCACCAGCGCGGAGAACTCCGCCGACTTCAGCCCCGCCAGGGCCTCGTCGACCAGGTGGCAGGCCAGGTCGGAGAGCGAGGCCTCGAGCCCCCGGGCCAGCTGGCTGCCCAGCGGCAGGCGCCCGAGGCGCTTGAGCTCCGGGCTCTCCGCCAGGGTGCGGCCGACCAGCCCACGCACGTAGCGCAGGGTGTCGTCGCGGTTGCGGGCATAGGCGTCGCCCGCCATGGCCTCCAGCCGCTGGCTGATCTCGCGGATCAGCGCCTCCTTGCGGGGCCGCACCACCCGTTCGATCACCGGGGTGGACAGCCCGTCGCCGGCGCGGATCTCCTGCTGGACGTTGTCGAGCATGCGGATGGCGATGCGGTCGGTGAGCTCCTCCAGCAGGATGTCGTAGTACTTGGCGACCACGGCGTAGAGGCGCCAGCGGCGCACGTCGATCAGGCCCATGCGCTGCAGGCGGTGCAGCAGCGAGATGACGCGCAGGATGCGCAGCAGCCGGAAGCCGCCCAGCGGGATGCAGCCGAGCACGTCGTACCAGTGCACGAAGGGGTAGAAGAACCAGCGGTGGTAGTGCCGCTCGGCGATGGCCACCGCCCAGCCCAGCAGCACGTCGAGCAGGAAGATGGCCACGAACATCAGGTCGATGGTGATGAAGTTGGCATGGATGTGCCGGTCGTAGGCGGCGTGCAGGCCGGGGGCGACGGCCTCGAAGGCGGCGTTCAGTGGGGGCAGCAGGAACAGGCTGTCGAACAGCAGCAGGGCCAGGTTGGCGATCACCAGCACGATGATGAGCAGATCCCACACCAGGTGGGCCCGCTCCAGGGCGGGCGAGGTCGTGCGGGTGGCGGGCATGGCGCCTCCTTGAGCTCTATGCCGGAAAGGTTCTTTCCAGCCTAGAAGGTCGGCGCGTCGGCGACACCTCGAGCGTGCCGCACTTCTCCCTGGCAGCGGGGCGGGTGGTACGGCGGCATCACCGGCGCCAGGCGGGCGGGGGCACGATCAGCCGTCGCTGGCGTCACCGACGGTCTGGATGACCTCGAAGCCCTCGAACTTGGGCGGGCCCAGGTACAGTCCCTCGCGACGGCTCTGGCCGGCATTGGCGTGGGCGGCGCGGAACGCCTCGGAGTGCGTCCAGGCCTCGAAGTCCTCGCGCGAGCGCCAGACGGTATGGGAGGCGTAGAGGACGTGATCCTCTTCCTCGGGACCGCGCAGCATATGGAACTCGACGAAGCCGGGCAGGCCCTGCAGGTGCGTCTCGCGCTCCAGCCAGATCTGCTCGAATTCCTCGACTCTCTCGGGATTGACCCGGAAACGGTTCATGGCGATGAACATGGTGGGGCTCCTTGTCGTCAGCGGCGTAGGGGGTCCGGGGACGATGACACCTTCACCGGTGGTGGGCAAGGCCACGGCATGCCGCCGCGCGGCGCGCTGCCCCACACCGGCCACGGGCCTGCCATGCCCCGGCGCCTCAGCGCTGCAACAGGCCCTGGCCGATCGCCTCGCCGAGGCGGTCGACGGCGGCGGCCAGCTTCTCGTCGATGACATGGAGATATTCCGTCCAGTCATCGACGTGGTGCAGTTCCGCCTTGCCGTCCGAGATGCCGCGCAGCACGACCAGCGGTACGTCGAAGCGCGTGCAGGCGCGCAGGCAGGCATAGCTCTCCATGTCCACCATGTCGGCGGCGATGGCGGCATAGGCCGCGCCCGAGACGATATTGGCGCCGGTCGACAGCGACGCCTCGCGAATGCCGGGAATGCGCAGCGGCAGCGGAAGGATCGCCGGCAGGTCGAGAAAGGGCGTGGCGCCCTTCTCGAAGCCCAGCGGCGAGGCGTCCATGTCGCGGTAGGCGACCGAGGTGGCCTGATAGACCTCGGTCTGCTCGAGATGTCGGCTGCCCGCCGAGCCCAGCGACACCACCAGGTCCGGCAGGCGCCCGCGCGCCTCCAGCTCGGCCAGCGCGGCGGTGAGCTCGACCGCCGCCTCGACCGGCCCCACGCCGGTCATGAAGGGGGTGAAACGTTCCCTGAGGTGCGGGCCGTATTCGGCATCCGCCGCCATCACGAAGAGCACGGAGCGGCCGCCCAGGTCCGTCAGTGGCGCCGGTGCGCGTGGTGTCTGGTTCATCCCGAGAGTCTCCTGCAGTCCATGATCGCCACCATCATGGCGGGCAGGGGCGTTGGCGCCAAGCGCGATGGCCCGGTTGGTGCTGGGCTGCCCGTTTCTGTAAGACTGACGTAGATCAAAAGCCTAAGTGAAATTGTCACCAAGGAGTGACATTCTGTATCCCTCATTCTAGGCTGATGGTTCAGCCGATTCGCAAGGGAACTGCCGATGGCCGACTACTCCACTGACCCCTGCATTACCCTGCATCCGCATAACCGCCGGTTACGCATCCTTGATGGAAACACCCTGATTGCGGATACACGTAATGGCATCGAACTGAGCGAGTGTGGCTATCCACATCGTCAGTATGTGCCGAGAGAGGGTGTGGATATGTCGAGGTTCTCTAGCGAATTAAAGAAATGTCATCGGTCTCCGGTTTCCAACTTTCGGGGTGGATATGAAAAGACGAACGCGGCTACAGTGGTATAAATACCATCTAGAGCAAAGCCAGAAATCAGCTATCGAAAGAGTGCAGTCGAAGTATGAGCCTAAAATAAATAGGCTCCGCTCTTTCCGTGACCAGCTTAAAGAAGATTTGAATAAAGCAAAAGAGCATGAGTCTTTTGTGTCCAAATTGTTATCCGTTTTTGGTAAAGAGACATTATATCGCCAAAACTTCATGGTCCCGATAGAGAAAAATATTGATCGCGTGGTCGAAGAGCTGCAAAGGCTAGTTGAGCAGAGAAGTAAGGATGTAAAAGAGGCGGCCGAAAAAGGAAAAGCCGATTACTTAGAATCCCACGCATCACGAAAAAAAGAGGCAGAGGAGCGCGCCGAAAGAGTAGCTAATCAGAAATATGAAAAGCGGTTGCGTTACCTAGAGAAATCAACAGCATTGCGTAGTGCATCAAAGACACTCAAGGAACATTTATTAAAGGAAAAGCATCAATCAGGTGAAGTTCTTTCCTGCTATTACTGCGGGAAGCGCATAGCCGCTGAAAAATCACACCTTGAACATAAACGCCCACTGTCGCGCGGTGGAACAAATCGGCGAAGCAATCTCACTATTGCTTGCGCATCTTGTAATTTAAGTAAAGGAAATAAGACGGATAAGGAGTTTTTTAGGCATGGGTCTCATCGGGAAAATTAACAAGGCGTTGGATTTTATCTCCCTAAGCGTTGTCCCGCCCTTGAGTATCTTCGGCCAGTGGTCGCATCGATTGAAACTGAGTTTCGTTTTATGAAATTCAGAACTGGGGATGAAACGAGGTATTGAGTTGATCAGAAAGGTGAATTTGTGCTTCTAGCTGCAATGGTAGGAAGGGGCCGCCCCGATTGTTTCCGAGATGCCGCGCAGCAAGACGTGTGATTAAGTCAATTATATTTAGTGCTAGCGTAGAAAAGTTTAGTGATCGATATGTCTGAGTATTAAACTGGGGAGCAAGCTCCCCAGTTTATATATTTATTGGTGGTATATTTTGTCGAATTGAGCTGTCACCGTTTCTGCTCTCAAAAAGTCTCGGCTCTTTTCCCTTGTTTTTATATTGTTGCTTTCTAGTATTTTGTCTAGCGTGTCGGCGACTTCTTGGAATCTTCTTGTTAAGATCACCTCGTCCGAGAAAATATCGATAATTTTCTTGCATATTTCCTGTTGTTTTCTTTTGTTCATTATGAAAACTTCATTGCCGCCAGTTAAATTCTTTCCGATTGCGGAAAGAAAGTAGTATTTGTATATACTCCAGTCGTTGGGTACTCGTTTGTTACGAATGGCGAAGTCGGTCCGGTAAGCGGCAAATGCCGCAGTATGATAGGGTACGACAGAGTGTGAGTCTTGGAATATTCTATTTGAAAATTCCCTCCTAATGCCTCTGTAATCACGCGCAGATCTGTGAGGTTGGAAGAGAAACATTGCCGATACGGATTTTACCAAGTCGCTTGGCCGGCAGACTCTTGTCCTCTCAATGGATTCACCGCGATATTGGTTTTCTCGCCTTTCAACAAAAAGCTGAAGGTCCCCAGACTGCTCTCGGCAATACTCTTCTAGATCCTTCATAAATGATGTCAGCGCCCAGAACTGATCATCTTTTACTTCGTTTTGTTTGTTTGTCCCAATTATTATGCTTGACACAAATTCCGGGTCGTTGCTACCGATAAGTCTAAATGGAACATATATGTCTCTCGCATGTTCTTCTGCCAAGAAAAGGATATTGCTGGTCTGGCAGCCGTTTACAATCTGGTAATCTTCTAGATGAAATGTGTCACCTTTTCGATTAATCTCTTTTGATACGACGGTAACACCGTTGTTTTTGAAGATGAACGACTCTCGATTTCCATTTTTTACTTCATTTAAAATGCTTTTGTTTATTGGTGAGTTGGGGTTGAAATCGCGTATATTGTCAAAGAATACTGCTTTGTTAATTCTTCTGGTAGAAGAGTCGTTAGAAGCTATGGTTGCGATCCTGACAAGCTGTTCCGCAGATACAAAACCAAGAAATGCTTGCTGGACTGAGGGGTGGTCCGGAAGAGTTATGGGTTTGTGGATGTCAATTTGTTCAGATATAGAGTTTGTTGCAGAGCGATAGCCGTTTTGCAAATCTTTTGCGCTAATTACTTCGATGTCTACTTCGCTGAAAATATTAAGGTTAAGAAGCTTATGTTTGTTTTCTTCTATGAGTTTTTTTATTTGGCGACTTTTATCTCCGCTCCCAGTAGATACGAAGAAAAGTCTTAATTCAGGGTTTTTCTTTAATAAGGAGCCGTATACAGTATCTTTTGCTGCTGTTAGGTCTATTATCTGATTAGATGGAGATAGAAACTCATTGTTAAAGAAGTCATGCGTTGCATCAAAGAACTTTGATATTTCCCCATAGTCAAGCTTTTCGCTTGTCTTGGACTGGAAAAAGTTAAATTCGACAGTATGATTTTTCCCTGATGATAGAGCACCTTCCACCTCGTCGGAGTTGGTGCATAGTTCGCCCTGAATAATTAGAGAAATTCCGTCAATTCCAAATTCACTTCCTTCAAGATGGGCTGAGAAAGGATCTATGTCATCCGTCAGTAGGCCATTTGAGATTGAGAATATTGAAAAAACTTCAAATAACTCATTTTCAGGTAGGTTCTTTGATGGATGTGCATTTCCAAATGCTTTTAGTTGTGCGCGCACTACTGGGTTCATTCTTGGGCCTGCGTAGGTTGTGAGTTTTATAGAGAAAGAGATTGCTGATGTAGGGGGTTGGGGAATAATTGTATATTAGATAAAACCTTTTTCAAGTGCAGTGTTGCTGTTGTGGATGATAAAAATCTCTAGATATTTTATCTATTTGTCTAAGTGACGCTGCTGATATCTTATGCTTGCGGAGGTTAACTATTGCTACCAGCTCTCCCGCTTGGTGTCGAAAGCAGGCCTCTACTGCTGCTTGAGTAAGGGGCTGATTCCCATCAGCCCCCCAATCCACTCACCCGCATCACTCGCCGCTGCGCCGCGTCCATAAGCTGGCCGCGGCCGGTTTCCACCAGCGTCAGCCAGTGGCGGGCGCGGGTGATGCCGGTGTAGACCAGCTCCCGGGTGAGGATGGGGTTCGGCGCGTCGGGCAGCACCAGGGCGGCGTGGGTGAACTCCGAGCCCTGGGACTTGTGCACCGTCATCGCGAACACCGTCTCCACCGCTTGCAGGCGCGAGGGCAGCACCCACTTGATGCGGTCGGTGCCGTCGCCGGCGGGGAAGGCGACCCGCAGCAGGCGGCGGCTGCCGTCGGCAGGCGCAGTGTTCGGGCGCTGTGCAGAGTGCGCGGCGCCCGGGCGCGGCATGTCCAGGGTGATGCCGATATCGCCGTTCATCAGCCCCAGGCCGTAGTCGTTCTTCGTCACCAGCACCGGGCGGCCGGGGTACCAGCGTTGGCGGCCGTCCTGGCTGTCGATTAGCTTCTCCCGCTCCAGCGCCTGGCGCACCCGCTCGTTCAGGCCTTCCACGCCCCAGGGGCCGCGGCGCAGCGCGCACAGCAGTTGGAAGTGCCCGTGGGCCGCCAGCACGGCGCGTGCCCAGTCATCGAAGGCGTCCTGATCCGCGTCGTCGGCCGGGCGCCGCTCGGCCATCACGCTCAGGAAGTGCCGGTAGCCCACCGGCGGTTCGGCGGCTGCGCGGGCATTCGGCTGATTTTGAGGAAAGCGCTCGGGGCAGCCGGTCACCGCCAGGCGGGCCAGGCCGCGCTCGTCGTCGGCGGAAAGCTTCAGGTGCGAGAGGTCCGTGAAGCCTGCGGTCAGCGCCGTAGTGATGGCGCGACGCTTGGCGGTGGGCTCGGCGTCGGCGTTGATCGCTGCGGCCAGCTGGCCGATGCCGCTGTCGGCGGTGAAGCGGTGGCTGACGCGCAGCATGGCGATGGCCTGGTCGAGCGGCTGGCCGTCGGCGTCGAGGGTGTCGCCGGGCAGCGGCTGGCCGGTGGCCTGGGCCAGCCACTCGGCGGTGGCCGGGGTGTAGTGGCCGCCCTCGGCCCGGGCGCACAGGTCGCCCAGCACCGAGCCGGCCTCCACCGAGGCGAGCTGGTCCTTGTCACCGAGCAGCACCAGCCGTGCCCGGGGCGGCAGCGCCTCGAGCAGCGCGGCCATCATGCCCACGTCCACCATCGAGGCCTCGTCTACCACCAGCACGTCCAGCGGCAGCGGGTTATGGCGGTCGTGGCGGAAGCGGCGGGTGTCGGGGCGCGAGCCCAGCAGCCGGTGCAGGGTGCTGACGTCCTTGGGGATAACGTCGCGTAGCCGTTCGGGATCGTCGGCCAGGCCGTCGAGCCTGAGGCTCGCCACCTGGCCGGCGATGGACTCGTTGAGCCGGGCGGCGGCCTTGCCGGTGGGGGCGGCCAGGCGGATGCGTAGCGCCTGCTCGCCTTCACTCTCGTTTTCCCTCTCTTCCTCACTCAGGGCCAGCGCCTGGAGCAGGGCCAGCAGGCGCACCACGGTGGTGGTCTTGCCGGTGCCGGGGCCGCCGGTGATCACCGCGAAGCGCGAGCGGCCGGCCAGGGCGCAGGCGGCCTTCTGCCAGTCGAGCTGCCGGTCGAGATCGGGACGGGGCGGAAAGAGGGCGTCGAGGATCGGGCGCAGGCGAGCCGCGGCCGGGGCCTCGATGCCATCCGCGTCGGCGCCTTCGGCGAGGCGGTCGCCGATCCGGGTGTGGATATCCTGCTCGTGCTTCCAGTAGCGGCGCAGGTAGAGCCGGGGGCGGTCGCGGCTGCCGGCGAGCACCAAAGGGGTGCTGCCGGGGCCGCTGGCGATCAGCTCGGGCTGGTCGAGGGCGGCGCGCCAGGCGTCGAGGTCGAGGGCGGCCATCACCCGGCTGGGCAGCGGCGGCGGGTCCTCCAGGCTGTCGCCCTCCGGCGGCAGCGAGAGGGCCAGGTCCGGGGTGGCCAGGGTCTGGGCCAGGTCAAGGCATACATGACCGCGGCCGAGCTGGTGGCTGGCCAGCGCCGCCGCCAGCAGCAGCAGGGGGGAGGCCTCACTCACCTCGCGGCCGAGGAAGGTGGCGAAGGCGCGGTCCAGCGAGCGCAGCCAGCCGCGCGCTACCCAGCGGTCGAGCAGGGCGAACAGCGCCGCGTGATCCGCCAGCGCATGTTCGGGCGCTCGATCAGAGGCGCGTTCGGGGACGGGATTTCGGTTGCTCGGGGTCATGCGCTGGCCTCCTCGGCGGCGCGGAACAGGGCATCGAGCCTGGCGATCAGCTCGCTCGGCGGGCGCTCGGCGTGCACGCCCCGGGAGGGCGCGCGGGTGCCGCGCAGGAAGACGTAGAGCGCCCCGCCCAGGTGGCGGTCGATGTCGTAGTCCGGCAGGCGGGCCTCGAGCAGCCGGTGCAGGGCCAGCAGGTAGAGGCAGTACTGCACGTCGTAGCGCTTCTCGAGCACGGCCTCGCTCATCGCCGCCTCGGTGTAGGCGGCGTCGTCCGCGCCCAGGTGGTTGGACTTCCAGTCGAGCACGTGGAAGCGGCCCCGATGCTCCACCACCAGGTCGATGAAGCCCTTGAGCATGCCGTTGAGGGTATCGGGCTCGAGCGCGGGCCGGGGCCGACCGTCCAGCGTGTAAGCGCTGACGAGGGCGTCGAGCCTGCGGGTGTTGACCTTGTGGGCGGCGAACCAGAACTCCAGCTCCACCCGGTAGCCGTCCAGGGCATCGAGGCGCAGCGGGGCGGCCTCGCCGGGCACGGGCAGCGGCGTGGTCAGAAGCTCCGGCAGCCAGGTGGCGAGCGCCGGGATCTGGCCCTCCCAGCCGCGGCGGTTGGCGCGCCGGGCGAGGGTGTCCTCGCGCAGGGCGGCGTCGCCGGCCACCCGGGCGAAGCCTTCCTCGCCGGCCCATTCCAGCAGGCCGTGGAGGAAGGTGCCCGCAGCAGGCCCGCGGGGGAAACGATGCAGCGAGCCCTCGCTCACCGCGGCCACGCCGCTGTCGCTCGGCTCGTCGATCACCTCCCGGGCGGTGGCTTCAATGGCGGTGGTGGGCTCGGGGGCCGGCTCGGCCTCCACGGTGGCGGCGGGCTCGAGCGCGTCGTCCGGGGCGGCGCCGGCGCGCAGCGCCGAGTAGCTGGCGATCCACCAGTGCTCGCGGATGGCGCGGGTGGGCGCGCGGGCCTCGCCCAGCGGCGCCTGCTCGGCGGCGAAGTGCACCGGCGTGGGGTCCGGCTCGGGGGCGTCGGTCACCGTGACCCGGCCCCTGTCGTGACCATCGGCGTCCGCCAACGCCTCGAGCGCCGGACGCAGGGCCTCGGGGGTCAGCGGCTCGCCGCCCTTGAGCAGCCGGCCGATGGCGCTGCGCTCCATGGCCTCCAGCGGCGCCAGGCCCAGCCAGGTGGCGTGGCGGGCGCGGGTCAGCGCCACGTAGAGCTTGCGCAGGTCCTCGCCCAGGCGCTCGTGGTCGGCCCGGGCCAGGATGGCCTCGTCGGCCTCCAGCGAGAGGCGCAGGCGGCCGGCGTCGTCGTGCCAGCGCAGCGGCAGGTCGCCGGCCTTCACCGGGCGGCAGGCGGCGATGAAGGGCAGGAACACCAGGGGGTACTCCAGGCCCTTGGACTTGTGGATGGTCACCACCTGCACCAGGTCGGCGTCGCTCTCCAGGCGCAGGCGGTGGGCGTCGGACTGCTCCTGGGGCCGGGCGCGGGACTCGGCCAGGTGGCGCAGCAGGGCGTGCTCGCCGTCGATCTCGGCGCTGGCCTCCTGGAGCAGCTCGCCCAGGTGCAGCAGGTCGGTGAGCCGTCGCTCGCCCTCCGGCACGGTGAGCAGCCGGCCGGGCACGGCGAAGTCGGCCAGCAGGCGGTGCAGCATGGGCAGCACGCCGCGGCGCTGCCACTGGCGGTGGTAGTCGCGGAACTGCATCACCCGCGCCTCCCAGGCCAGCTCGTCCTGCTGGGGGCCGCCGTTCAGGGCGTCGAGCTCGGCGAGCGAGAGCCCCAGGCTCGGCGTGGCCAGCGCGGCGCGCAGGCTGCGCTCGTCGTCCGGGGCGGCGCAGGCGGCGAGCCATACCTCCAGCTCGGCGGCGGCCTCGGTCTCGAACACGCCCTCCTTGTCGGAGAGGTAGACGCTGCGGATGCCGCGGGCCAGCAGGGCGGCGCGGATGGCGCGGGCCTCGGAGGCGTTGTTGACCAGCACGGCGAGGTCCGACGGCGCCAGGGGGCGCAGCTCGCCGTCCTGCTCAAAACCTGTCTGGCCGGCCTGGCCCTCGCGCAGCAGGGCGGCCATCTCGGCCGCGCAGCGCCCGGCCAGCTCAGCGAGGTAGGCGGACTTCGACAGCGGCGTCTCGGCGGGCTGGTGCCAGAGGGTCAGCGCGGGCTGGGTCTTGCCTTGGCGCGTGAGTGAGTCTTTCCTGCCGTTGGCATCCACTGGAGAAAACGGAACAGGGTTATCGTCCCCCCGGCGGAACAGGAAGGCGCCGGCCTCGCTCTGCTCGGCGTGGGCGAACACCCGGTTGACCGCCTCGACCATGGGCTCGGCGGAGCGGAAGTTGGTGCCGAGCGTCACGTGGCGGCCGGCGGTGTCGCGCCGGGCCTGGAGGTAGGTGTGGATATCCGCGCCGCGGAAGGCGTAGATCGCCTGCTTGGGATCGCCGATCAGCAGCACGGCGCTGTCGTCGCGGTTCTCGGCCAGCGTGTAGACCCGGTCGAAGAGCCGGTACTGCACCGGGTCGGTGTCCTGGAACTCGTCGACCAGCGCCACCGGGAACTGCTCGCGGATGCGTGCGGCCAGCGTCTCGCCGGCCTCGCCCGCGAAGGCGGCGTCCAGGCGATGCAGCAGGTCGTCGGGGCCGAGCTCGGCGCGGCGGCGCTGCACGGTCTCGCGCCGCGCGGCCATCCAGTGCACGGCGTGGGCGAGCAGGTCGGCGAAGGGATCGGGCAGCTCGGCGAGCCTGTCCGGCAGCTCGGCGAGCGCCTCCAGCGCCGGCAGATTCGGCGCCGGGCCTTCCTTCCAGATCTCGGCCAGGCCCTCCGGCGTCAGGCGCTTCCAGGCGGCGTCGGTGAGCGCTGGCTTGGCAAGCTCCGGGTCGCTCGCCCACTCACGCAGGGCGCCGAGCCAGTTGGCACGGCTCCGGGCATTGAGCTTCTGGCCGTTGAACGCCTTGCGCTTGGCGGCGTCCTCGAGCATCGCCTCCAGCTCGTCGAGCCAGGCCGGCCAGGGCGCCTTGAGCGCGGCCAGCGCCGCGGCGCGCTTCTCGCGGTAGTCAGCGAGGGCCTCGGCCGGTGGCGGGGCCGCGGGCAGGGCGGCGGCGTGGGTGCGCAGCCGGGCGGCGGTGTCGTTGAGGGTGTCCGGCGTCGTCCAGTAGCGGGCGATGATCGCCAGCGCCTCGGGGTCGAGGTCGTAGTAGAAGCTGCGCCAGTAGTCCCGGGCGATCTCCAGGTCCATCTCCGACTGGTCCAGGGCCATCTCCAGGGCGAACAGGCTGCCGCTGTCGAAGGCGTGCTCGCGCAGCATGCGGTGGCACCAGGAGTGGATGGTGGAGACCGCCGCCTCGTCCATCCACTCGGCGGCCAGCCGCAGCCGGCGGGCACAGGTCGGCCAGCTCTCGCGCGGATAGCTGTCGCGCAGGGCCAGCAGCGGGTCGAATGGGGGACAGACCCCATTTCCGGAGGAACTGGGGTCTGTCCCCCATTCGGCTGCCGGCGGTTCGGCGAAGAGATCTCCCGTCTCGCCGGGGCCGCTCGAGAAATCGGGGGCTGTCCCCGATTGAAAGGCCTCCGCCGCCTCCACCAGCCGGGCGCGGATGCGGTCGCGCAGCTCCTGGGTGGCGGCGTTGGTGAAGGTGACCACCAGGATCTCCGGCGGCGTCAGCGGCCGCGGGAAGCTGGCCGCGTCCTCGGCGTCGCGGGGGCCGAGCACCAGGCGCAGGTAGAGCAGGGCGATGGTGAAGGTCTTGCCGGTGCCGGCACTGGCCTCGATCAGCCGGCTGCCGGTGAGCGGCAGGGCCACCGGGTCGAGGCGCGGCGTCTCGGCTGCCTGGGCGGTCTCTGGCGAGTTCACTCGCGCGGAATCGGGCGCGTTCATGAGCGGCCTCCCTGGCGCTTGCCTGCGTTCTTCTTCTCGCCGCCCTTGGCTTTCACCGCATCGTGCAGCGGGGCGTAGAGGGCCTCACACAGCTCGGTGAAGCGCCGGCCGGCGGCCTGGTGGCGCACCAGGCCTTCCAGGTCGCGCCACTGGCGGGCGAGGTAGGGATCGCGGCCCAGCTCGCCGTGATCGCCGTTGAAGCCGGTGCCATGGAAGGCGGTGACGGCGGCCTTCCATGCCTTGAGGTCGGCCTCCTCGGCCTTGCTTGTCTGTGAAGAGCCCGCATCGCCCAGGCAGCGGGCCAGGGCGCTGGCATCGCCGCCCTTCTCGTGCCAGGCGAAGGCGGTGTCCCGGGCCAGCGGCAGGGGGGCTGTCATGCCGGCCCGCCAGGCCTTGGCGATGGCCTCCAGGTGCTTGCGGGCGGTGGCCTCGTCCATCGGTGGCAGGGTGCCGCCGCCGGCCCGGGAGAGCAGCTCGGTGGTCATGGGGCCGAGGGCGAGCTGGCCGGCCAGGTGGGCGACCCAGGGGGCCAGCCAGTGCTTCCAGTGGTACTTGCCCTTGTTGACCAGGCTGCTGGTCATCAGCACCAGCCGGCAGCGCTCGCCGGCGTCGTTCTCGCGCAGGCCGTCCAGCCAGTCCTCCACCAGCAGCGGGCCGGCATCGGTGGCGAGCTCCAGCGAGACCGGGGCCGGGGTCTCCCAGGCGTGGGGCCAGGCGGCGAGCTTCTCGGCATAGGCCTCGAAGAGGGCGTCCAGCGGCTCCACCAGCGCCTCGCGCATCAGCTCGGCGAAGCCGCCCATGGCGAGGCGCCCCTCGCGCTCCAGGCGTTCCAGGGTGTCGTGGACGGCGGGGGTGGGCGAGGCGCCCTCGTCCACGGCGCGGCGCCCGGCCTCGACCAGCGCCTGCTGGAGCTGCCAGTGGTCGAGGCCGTTCAGGGCGAAGGGCTCGTGGTCGGGGCTCTCCAGGGCCTCGCGCTCGAGGAACACGCCGAGCCGGGTGGTGAAGAAGGCCCTGACCGGGTCCTTGAGAAAGCCACTGAGGCGCGCCAGGGGCAGGGCGGTGTCGAGCGCCATCGGCGGCAGCTCGCCCTCCGCCACGGCGTCCGGCGCGGCCTGGTGCACCGCCCGCCACTCCTGGGCGTAGGTAAACAGCCGCGCATCGTCGGCAAAGTAGCTGCGGCTGAAGGGCTGCAGCGGATGCTCGGTGGTCAGGGCGTCGAGCAGGGCCTGGCCGTCGTCGTCCTCGTGGGGGGCGAGTCGCCAGCCGGCGGCCAGGTGGTCGCGCAGCTGGCCGAGCAGCACCGAGGGCGGCCGGGGGGCGTTGTCGTGGATGCTGCGCCCCACCCAGCTGATCACCAGCCGGTCGCGGGCCGAGAGCAGCGCCTCGAGGAACAGGTAGCGGTCGTCCTCGCGGCGCGAGCGGTCCCCGGGGCGGTAGTCGTGGCCCATCAGGTCGATGTCCAGCGGGCGCTGGGTGCGCGGGTAGTCGCCGTCGTTCATGCCCAGCAGGCAGACGTGGCGGAACGGGATGGCGCGCATCGGCATCAGGGTGGCGACGTTCACCGCGCCGGCCAGGAAGCGCTGGGAGAGGTTGGCCTCGTCGAGCTGGCCGAGCCAGTGCTCGCGCACCACCGAGAGCGGCAGGGCCTCGGTGAGGCCGGCGTCCTCGGTGGTCTCCTGCCAGTCCTCCAGCAGCTCTTCCAGGCGGCTCAGGGTGGCGAGGTCCGCCTCGTCCTCGGCGGCGAAGCACTCGCCGACGAGCTCACGCAGCCGCCGGCACCAGGTGGTCACGTCGGCGGGCTCGCTGAGCGCGCGCCACTGGGTCTCGAGCGCGTCGAGCAGGTCCATCAGCGGGCCGGCCAGCGCCGCCTCCAGGCCGCCGATGTCGCCGAACGGCTCGATGTCGTGCCAGGGGCCCGCGGCGCTTTCGTTCTCTGTACTGTGGCCCACCGCGTAGCCCAGCATCAGCCGGCGCAGGCCGAAGGCCCAGGTGTTGGCGGTGAGCCCGCCGGGCAGGTCGAGCCGGGCGCGCTGCTCGGCATCCAGCCCCCAGCGGATGCCGGCGCCCTCGATCCATCGGCGCAGCACCGGCAGCGCCTCGGCATCCAGGCCGAAGCGCCCGCGCAGGGCGGGCACCTCCAGCAGGTCGAGCAGGTCGCTCACCGTGAGCCGCGATTCCGGCAGGTGCAGCAGCGCCTCCAGCGCCACCAGCAGCGGCTGGCGGTGGCGGCTGGTCTGGTCGGAGAGCGTGAAGGGGATATGCCGCGGGTCGTCCGGCGGCAGCCGGCCGAACACCGCCTGCACGGCGGCGGCGTAGGTGTCGATGTCCGGCACCATCACCAGCACGTCGCGGGGGCGCAGCGTGGGGTCGGCGTCGAAGGCGGCGAGCAGCTGGTCGTGGAGGATCTCCACCTCGCGCAGGGCGCTGTGGGCGACGTGGAAGCGCAGGCTGTGGTCGCGGGCCGGGTCCACCGCCGGCCAGGCGTCGCGGGTCTCCTGGGGCGGGCGCAGCTCGAGGATGTCGTCCTGCAGCTGCTGGAGCAGGCCGGGGGCCGCGCCCTCGGCCGGGGAGTCGAAGAGGTCGATGCGCAGTGCCTCGGCGTCGAACAGCGCCCGGTAGGCGTCCTGGTCGTCGAACTCGTCGAGCAGGCGCAGGTAGTCGCGGCCCTGCTTGCCCCAGGCGGCGAGCAGCGGCTGGGCGTGGAGGTGGAGCTGGGTGTCGTCGAGCTCCAGCGGCATGCCCGGGCGGTGGCGCTGGCGCCGGCGGGCGGCCCGCAGCAGGTCCTTGTGCTCGATGATGTCCGCCCAGTAGTGGCGGCAGGGGTTGTGCACGCAGAGCAGCACCTGGCTGACCTTCGACACCGCGGCCAGGGCCTCGAGGGTCTGGCGGGGCAGCGAGGAGATGCCGAACACCACCACCCGGCGCGGCAGGCCGGCGGGCCGAGTCTCTGGCGTGAGCTCCCGGCAGGCCTCGAGGAAGCGGGTATGCACCCAGGCGCGGCTGGTGGCCAGGCCGTCCTCGCCCTGTCCTTGTAAGATATCGTCGCGCAGTCGCCGCCACAGCGCCGGCTGCCAGCGCTGGTCCTCGGCCAGCGGCTTGGCCTGGCCGCGGGCGTCGATCAGCTCGTCGCGGCCCTCGGCCCAGGCGGCCAGCCAGTCGGCGCGGTAGACCTGGTACTGGTCGAAGAGGTCGGCCAGGCGCTCGGCGAGCTGGTGGCGCTTGCGCAGGTCCTCGTCGTCGGCCAGGAAGCGGGCCAGGGGCGCGAAGGTCTCATCGTCCAGCAGCTCGGGCAGCAGGCGCATCAGTCGCCAGGTCAGCCGCGGCTTGTCCAGCGGCGAGGCCGGTGGCACGGCCTCGCTTCCCAACACCGCCCGATAGGCCTGCCACAGCAAGCGCGCCGGCAGGGTGACGTCCATCGCCGCGGCGATGCCGGCGCCGGCGGGCGGATCGGCGGCCAGCGCCAGCTTCAGCCACTGGCTGATGCCGTTGCTCTGCACCAGGATCACCTCGTCTTCCAGCGGCCCCAGCGGGTGGTGGCGCAGCCATTCCACCGCCAGGTCGCGCAGCGCCTCCAGGCGATTGCCGTGCACCACCATAAAGCCGGGCGTCAGGGCTGTCTCTGCGGTGGCGAGCATGGCGAATCCTTCGCGGCGATGAAACGGGCCTTCATGGTGCCGCAAATCGCCGGGGGCATGAAGCCGGCGTCATGCTCGCTTGCGCGTTACAGCCAATACGATGGCCAGCGGCGTTCGTTCCCCAGGTTGTTGATCAGCAGCGCCACCAGCACCAGGCTCACCGAGCCCGCCAGTACCGGCATCAGCAGGAAGTCATAGCCCACCGCGCCGGACATCATCACCACCAGCGGATTGGCGCCCGCCGGGGGATGCACCACGCGCAGGGCCTGCATCAGGGCGATGGCCAGCCCGACGCCGACCGCCATGGCGAGCGGCCCGGTGCCCATCAGCTGCATGACGACCAGGCCGACCAGCGCCGCGACCAGATGGCCGCCGACCACGTTGCGCGGCTGGGCCAGGGGCGCCCCCGGGGCGGCGAACAGCAGCACGCAGGTGGCGCCGAAGGGGGCCATCAGCAGCGGCACCTCGGTGAGCCGGGTCAGCCAGGCCACCAGGCCGATGCCGCTGATGCCGCCCATCAGGCCGGTGAGGATCTGGAAGGTATCGGCTCGCGCCGGCAGGGTGCCGCCGCCCTTCATCTTGTGGAGCATGGGAATCGCCTTGTCGGGGTTGTGTACAGACAGGTCTGTACAGTAGTAGCATCAACGCATGGGAGCAAGGCACCCGATGACGAGGAGGTGTGTTCATGGCCAAGCGCGACGACATCCTGGCGACGGCGACCCGGCTGTTCGGGGAACACGGCTATCACGCGGTGGGCGTGGACCGGATCCGCGACGAGGCCGGGGTCTCGAAGATGACGCTCTACCATCACTTCCCCGGCAAGGAGGCGCTGGTGGAGGCGGTGCTGGAACAGCGCCACGAGCGCTTCATGGCCTCCCTGGGCGCGGCGGTCGAGTCGGCGGGCACGGCGGAAGCACGGCTGCGCGCCGTCTTCGACTGGCATGCCCGCTGGTTCGCCTCCGAGCGGTTCCATGGCTGCATGTTCCTCAAGGCGACCGAGGAATATGCCCGCGAGCCGGAGACCCTGCTGGCGCTGTCGCGGCGGCACAAGGCCGCAGTGAAGTCACTGGTCGAGGACATCCTCGCCGAGTGGCGTGGCGAGGCGGTACCGCAACTGGCGCGCCTCGTCCAGGTGACCCTGGACGGCATGATCGTCAACGCCTACCTGTTCGGGCCGGACGCCGTGGACGACGCCTGGGCGGCGCTGGCGCCCCTGCTGGGGCTGGATGCCCGATCATTGGACCGCGAGGGCGAGGCGGACTGGACGCGGCCCTGACGCAGCAGCGCTGGCCGACTAGGCCGATCGGCGTCACCATGGGGCCGAATCGCATGACGGGAGCCTGCCCATGGATACCGAGCGTTTCGAGCTCGACGCCCCGATCGGCGTGATCGCCGATACCCACGGCACGCTGCGCGACGAGGCGCTGGCGATGCTCGAGGGCTGCGGGCTGATCGTGCATCTCGGCGATGTCGGCAGCCGGGCGCAGGACGCGGCGATCCTCGAGCGGCTCGCCGAACTGGCGCCGCTACTCACGGTGCGCGGCAACGTCGACACCGCGGCCTGGGCCGAGCGGCTGCCGTGGCGCCGCGAGCTGGTGGTCAACGGCTGGCGGCTGCACCTGGTGCACGATATCGCCGATTTCGATCCCGCCACGCCCTGCGACGCCGTGCTCCACGGCCACTCCCACAAGGCGCGCAACGAATGGCGCGATGGCCGGCTGCTGTTCAACCCTGGCGGCGCCGGTCGGCGCCGCTTCTCGCTGCCGCTGACCCTGGGCCAGCTGTGGGCCGACGAGACGGCCCTGCGCGGAGCCATCCTGCATCTGCCGCTGTAGGCGCGACACATCAGCGTGGTTTCAGCCGTCAGCGCGTGTCCTGTGCCCGGAAGGCCGTCTTGGCCGCGCTCATCGCGTTCATCGCCGCGGGGAGGCCGGCATACACCGCCACCTGCATGACGATCTCGACCACTTCCTCGCGCGTCACGCCGGAGTTGAGCGCCGCGCGCAGATGGAACTCCAGCTGACCCGGTGCGGTGCCCATGGCGCCGAGCATCGCCACCGTCAGCATCTCACGGGTCCTGAGGTCGATGCCGTCGCGGGCGACGACGTCGGCGAAGGCGAAGCCCAGCAGGATCTCGGTGGCGTCGGCATGAAAGTCGTCCAGGTTGCGCGCGACCCGTGCCGGGGCGTCCGGCTCCAGGCGTGCCAGCAGGGCCAGGGCAGCGTCGCGGCGACTGGACTGGGCATCGCTCATGCGTTCACTCCCTTCATGCCTTCCGCGGTATAGCGTTCGCCGGTCACCGGAAGACGGGCGGTGATCGCGTCCAGCCGCTCGCTTTCCTCCGTTGTCAGCGTGAGGCTCGCCGCCGCGGCGTTCTCCTCCAGGTAGCGCAGTCGCTTGGTGCCCGGAATCGGCACGATATCGGGGCCCTTGGAGAGCAGCCAGGCCAGCGACAGCTGCGCCGGCGTGCAGCCCTTGTGTGCCGCCATGTCCGCGATCGCCTCGGCGATCCGACGGTTGGCCGCCATCGCCTCCGGCGTGAAACGGGGGAGGTTGGGACGAAAATCGCCGTCGTCGAATGCCGTCGCATCCCGGAAGCGCCCGGTCAGGAAACCGCGGCCCAGGGGCGAGTAGGGCACGAAGCCGATACCGAGTTCCCGGCAGGTGGGCAGCACCTCGTCTTCCACGTCGCGCGTCCATAGCGAGTACTCGGTCTGCACGGCGCTGATCGGATGCACGGCGTGGGCCCGACGCAGGGTGTCGGCGCTGACCTCGCACAGGCCGATGCGGGCGATCTTGCCTTGCTCGACGAGACGCGCCAGCCCGTCGATGGTGTCCTCGATCGGCCGTTCGGGGTCGATGCGATGCACGTAGTAGAGATCGATCCGCTCGACGCCGAGCCGGCGCAGCGAGGCGTCGCAGGCCTCGCGGGCATAGCCTGTGCTGTTGTCGAGACTACGCCGGTACTCGCCGGGGTTGCGCACGATGCCGAACTTGGTCGCGATCTTCACCTCGGCCCGCTGGCGGGACAGGACGTCGCCGATCAGGGTCTCGTTGTGGTGGGAGCCGTACATGTCGGCGGTGTCGAGGAAATCCACGCCGAGTTCGACCGCCCTGGCCAATACGCGCCGGGATTCGTCATCATTGCGTGGACCGTAGAATTCGCTCATGCCCATGCAGCCCAGGCCGATGGCCGAGACCGTCAGGTCCTTTCCGAGGGTGCGTCTTTGCATGCTTGAATCTCCTGGCCTTGCGAGTTGCGGAAAGCGTCGGAAGGCAGCGTCACACACACCAGAGGCGGGAAACATGCACGACTCCGGAAAGGGGATTTCCAGGAATGAAAAGCCGGCCTCGCGCCGGGTCGACTGGAACGATGCCCAGGCCTTCCTCGCCGTGGCGCGCCACGGCACCCTGAGTGGGGCGGCCGGCGCGCTCGGCGTGGGCATCGCCACCCTGGCGCGACGCATCGAACGCCTGGAGGCCGCGATGCGGATTCCGCTCTTCGTCCGCCAGCAGTCGGGCTACCCGCTGACCGCTGAGGGCCGATCCCTGGTCGCCAAGGCCGAGGCGCTGGAAGCCGCCGCCCATGCCTTCGCCTCGGGCATCGAAGCGGACGATGCGCTGACCGGGCGAGTCCGCCTGGCCACCGCCGAGAACCTGGCGACCCGGCTGATCCTGCCGGCCCTGCCGGCCTTTCGCGAGCGCCATCCGGGGCTTTCGATCGACCTCGTGACGGACATCGCGACCGCCAACCTGCAGCGCCGGGATGCCGACCTGGCGATCCGCATGGTCAAGCCCGAGCGGGGCAACGTCTCGCTCCGGCGGCTGGGCAGCCTGGGCTACGGGCTCTACGCCAGCGCCGATTACCTGGCGCGGCGCCTGGCCGGTTCACTGGCGGGCGGCTACGACGACGATGCCTTTATCACCTGGGGAGAGCGGCAGGCGCACCTGCCCGCCGCCCGCTGGGTGGAAGGCGTGCTCGACGGCCGGGAAGCCGCGCTCACCACGACCTCGCTGCATACCCAGGTCGTCGCGGCCGAGGCGGGGCTCGGGCTGGCGGTGCTGCCACACCTGCTGGCGCGCGACACCGGCCTGGTCTGCCTCGAGGCGGACCTCGGCGTCGCGCAGGACATCTACCTGGTCATCCAGACCGACCTGTCGCGCGCGCCGCGGGTGCGGGCGCTCGCCGACTTCCTAAGCGAGCTGGTCATCGAACAGCGCGAATGGCTGGAAGCGCCAGGGCACTGAGGCCGACGCACCCTTCACGAGAACGTCGGCAGCCCCGGATCTCACCAGAACGGTGTCATGGGCGACTTCCTGGGCTGGCGCGGGGCGCTCACCCCAGCGCGAAGGGTATCTCGCCGGCCTCGTGGGCCAGCAGCCACTGCTTGCGGCCGATGCCGCCGGCGTAGCCGGTGAGCCGGCCGTCGCTGCCGATCACCCGGTGGCAGGGCACCACGATGGCCAGCGGGTTCCTGCCGTTGGCCGCGCCCACGGCGCGCTGGCCACCCTTGCAGCGCAGCTGTTCGGCGATCTCGGCGTAGCAGCGCGTCTCGCCGAAGGGGATGGTCTCGAGCGCCTGCCAGACGCGGCGCTGGAAGTCGGTGCCCTCGGGCGCCAGCGGCAGGTCGAAGGCCTGGCGCGTACCGGCGAAGTACTCGGCCAGCTGGGCGCGGGCGCGCTCGGTGATCGCGTTGGGACGGGCCGGTTCGTCGGCCTCCATGACGAAGGCGATCTCGGTGAGGTCGGCGGCCGTGGCCCGCAGGCGGATCAGGCCCAGGGCGCCGGTTTCCGGCGGTTGGTAGTAGTCCAGGGCGTGGTCAGTCATCGGCTTGCTCCTTGGTTCTCAGGATTCTCGCGACCAGAGTTGCAGGGTCAGGTAGCTGCGCCAGGGCGAGGCGCTCGCCGGGTCGGCGCCCTCGAGCCTCGGCAGCGCCCGGCGCAGGCCGGCATCGCCGGCCAGCCAGATATCGGGGTGGCCGGTGCCGCGCAGGGCCGCGTAGTTCGCCGTCCATGGGCCGATGCCCTTGAGCGTCGTCCAGGCGGCCGGGTCGTCGCTCGCGTCCCCCTCAGCGTACCAGGCCGCGAAGCGGCGCAGGGTCTCGCGTCGCGCCCCGGGCATGGCGAGGAAGGCCAGGTCGCTGCCGGCGACGGCGGCGGGCGTGGGGAAGTGGCGGGCGCCGNNNNCCGCCCGGCTCGCCGAGGGCCGCGACCAGTTCGGTGACCAGCCGACGGGCGGCGACGATCGCGACCTGCTGGCCGAGGATGGCGCGCACGCCGGCCTCGAACGGCGACCAGACGCCGGGCAGGCGCAGTCCCTCGGTCAGCGCCAGGCCAGGGAGGGCATGGCTCAGGTGGGCCTCGATGGTGGCGGTGTCGGCGTCCAGGTCGAGCACCCGGCGGATGCGCCGCACCACCGGGGCCAGCGCGTGCAGGTCATCGAGCTCGAGGCGAACCCGGAAGGCGTGGCGGTCGGGCAGGTGCTCGGCCGTGAAGCGGCCCGTCGCCTCACCCCAGCGGAGGCAGCGGCCGTAGTGCCGCTCGCCGACCCACTCGAGGCCCTCGATGGCGCGGCTGGCATGGAAGTCGCGCAGCGTCTCCCAGGCGTAGGGCGGGCGATAGGCCAGGTGGAGCGTCAGGCCCTCGGCGGGGTCGCCTGCACGACGGCGCAGGTCCCGGGGTGTGAGGCCGATGCGGCTGTGGAAGGCGTCGTTGAAGCGGCGCAGGCTGCGAAAGCCGCTGGCGTAGGCGATGTCGGTGACCGGCAGCGTCGTCTGGTGCAGCAGCTGCTTGGCGAACAGACACTGGCGGTGCTGGGCGTAGGCCTTGGGCGAGACGCCGATGCGTTGCTGGAAGAGCCGGCGCAGGTAGCGCTCGCCGATGCCCAGCCGGTCGCAGAGCGCCGTCAGCGTCGCCTCCTGCAGGGCGCCCTCGTCGATTAGCCGCAGTGCACGTTCCAGCGTCGTGTGGGTGCCGCGCCAGGCCGGCGAGTCCGGGGCGCTGTCCGGCCGGCAGCGCAGGCAGGGGCGAAAGCCGGCCTCGGCGGCGGCCAGGGCGCTGTCGAAGTAGTGCACGTTGCGCTCCCGGGGCGGTGTCGCCGGGCACACCGGGCGGCAGTAGATGCCGGTGGTCGTCACCCCGACGAAGAAGCGGCCGTCGAAGCGGGCATCCCGGGCCAGGCGAGCCTGGCGGCACTGGGCGGGGTCCAGCATGGCGGCGCTCCTCGGCGTGGGGTCATGCCCTCCAGTGTATCGCCTTGGGCAGCGGCGACTAGCCGGAATCGGAACTCGAAGCGTGTGGCTTCCGGCCTGTCCTCACCCCCCGGCGTGGCGCCTGGTCTCGCTCGGCGTCTCGCCGAAGACCTGGCGGTAACGCTGGCTGAAGCGCCCCATGTGGGTGAACCCCCAGCGCATGGCGGTCTCGGTGATCGAACCGCTGCCATCGTCCGTCTGCAGGGCCGTCCGTACCCGCTGCAGGCGCACTTGGCGAAGATAGTCCATCGGGCTCTGGTGCCGGAAGTCGCGAAACCCGGCATAGAGGGTTCGCAGGCTGACGCCCGCGACCTCCGCCAGCAGGGCCGGGGTCAACGGCTCCTGGGTATGTGCCTCGATGTACTCCTCGACCCGCTTGACGTGGCGTGGTGCCAGGCGTCGTTCGCCGTGCTGCAACGCCTCGGAGTAGTTGTGAGGCTGGATTGTCAGCAAGGTGCCGATGACGAGCTGCTCGAGTTGCGGGGCGAGTATCGGTTGGGCGGGGGCGCCGGGGGATTCCTTGAGCAGCCGGGCCAGGTAGGCAATGAGGTGAAACCAGCTCGGGTCGTCCCGCCAGCGCAGTTCCGGCTGGAAGCACAGCGGCTCGCGCAGCGGGTGGCCGAGGTGACGACTGCAGGCCAGTTCCATCGCCTCGCGCTCGATGCGCAGCATCAGCTGGTCGCAGTCGCCGCTCCAGCGCATTTCCAGTGGCGCCGTCGGGTTGAGCACCGAGGCCAGGGCCTCGTTCGAGGCGATGGCTCGTCCATCGGTGAGGATCTCGGCCTGCCCGCAGACGGGCATCTGGATCAGATAGAAGCGCTCGAGCCGCTCGGGATCGATGCGCACCTCACGGCCGTACGTCAGGCGGTTGAACGAGACCTTGCCCAGGCCGACGGAGTGCAGCCGGGCCCTGAGGGGGCCATCGCCTCGCAGGGTGTCCAGCCGGTGCGGCTTGAAGACGTTCGAGACGCTCTCCTGGGCCTCCTCCAGGGCGTCGGAGCTGAAGATCAGCCGACGGTCGTCCTCCATCAGGGCCGACCTCAGCCAGCCGGGTGACAGTTCTTCCGGTGTCATGGGTGCTCCCTTGTTGTTGTTGTCATCCGCCCGGTGTTGTCGGGGGGCTCAGGGGTGTGCCCAGTATAAGGCCGCGTTTCCTTGATCCAGGCCTTGGGGATGCACTTTCTGCACGGAACGGATAGCCGCTGCACTGGCCGGCTCGTGCCGCCGGGGGGGCCTGCCTAAGGTGAACCTCGTCAATGCCAACAACAACCGAGGAGGTACGACCATGGGCACGTCCATCGAGATCCAGGCGGCGGATGGCAGCGGCAGTTTCGGCGGGTATCTCGCGGTCCCGGCCGCCGGCAGCGGGCCCGGCATCGTGCTGCTGCAGGAGATCTTCGGCATCAATGGCACCATCCGCGAGATTGCCGATTACTATGCCGAGGAAGGCTATGTGGTGCTGGCGCCGGACCTGTTCTGGCGCCAGGAGGCGGGGGTGGAGCTGGGCTACGGGCCCGAGGACTGGCAGAAGGCCTTTGGCTTCTACCAGGGCTTCGACCAGGACCTGGGCGTGGCGGACATCGGCGCGGCCATCGAGACGCTGAGGGCCCGCCCCGAGTGCAGCGGCCCGGTCGGGGCGCTGGGCTTCTGCCTCGGTGCGCGGCTGGCCTATCTCACCGCCTGCCGCTGCGACGTCGAGGCCGCCGTGGGCTACTACGGCATGGGCATCGAGCATCACCTGGACGAGGCGGAGAACATCCGGGGTCGGCTGGTGCTGCACTTCGCCGAGAACGACGAGTACTGTCCGGCGGCGGCGCGTCAGGACATCCAGGCCACCCTGGAGAGCCGCGACAACGTCGAGCTGTATCTCTACCCCGGCGTGGATCACGCCTTTGCCCGTCCGGCCTCCGAGCACCATCACAAGCCGTCGGCGCTGATGGCGCACCAGCGCTCCGTGGCGGCGTTCCGCAAGGCCATGGGGCCCCACTATGACCTCTCCGCGCTGTGGGACAAGCACTGCGAATACGAGTTTTCCACCCGTAACGTCGACGACACCATGGCGACCATGGTCGGCGAGCCCTACGTCAACCACATCCCGACCCTCACCGGCGGCGTCGGCTACCGGGACCTGTACCGCTTCTACAAGCACCACTTCGTCGACAGCAATCCGGCCGACACCCAGCTGATCCCGATCTCGCGGACCATCGGCGAGACCCAGATCGTCGACGAGCTGCTGTTCTGCTTCACCCATGACCGCGAGATCGACTGGCTGCTGCCGGGCATCGCCCCCACCGGCAAGCACGTCGAGATCCCCCTGGTGGCGATCGTCAAGTTCCGCGGCGACAAGCTCTACCACGAGCACATCTACTGGGATCAGGCCTCGGTGCTGGTGCAGATCGGGGTGCTCGATCCCGAAGGGCTGCCGGTGGCCGGGTATGCCACCGCCGCCAAGCTGCTGGACGAGACGCTGCCGTCCAACGAGCTCATGGCCAAGTGGGCCGAGAGCGCCGAGCGCTGAACGGGGAGGAAACCGAGATGGAAGACTTTCACGCACGCACCGTGATCATCACCGGTGGCGCCACCCTGATCGGCCAGGCGGTAGCCGAGGCCTTCGTCGCCGCCGGGGCCGGTGTCGCCATCCTGGATATCGATGCGGAGGCCGGGGCTGCCCTGGCGGATCGCCTGGGGCCCGGGGCCTGCTTCCTGGCCACCGACATCACCGACGATGCCCGGCTGCAGCAAGCCGTCGAGGAGGTCGAGGCGCGCTTCGGCGGCATCGATGCCCTGATCAACCTGGCCTGCAGCTATCTGGACGAGGGCGTCGCCTCCTCGCGCGCCGATTGGCTCAAGGCCCTCGACATCAACCTCGTCAGCGCCGTGATGGCGTCCAAGGCCGTGCTGCCGGCGATGCGGCGGCGCGGAGGCGGCGCCATCGTCAATTTCAGCAGCATCTCGGCCCAGGCCGCCCAGACCGGCCGCTGGCTGTATCCGGCCAGCAAGGCCGCCATCCGCCAGCTGACGCGCAGCATGGCCCTCGACTTCGCCGAGGAAGGCATTCGCGTCAACGCGGTCTCCCCCGGCTGGACCTGGTCGCGGCTGATCGAGGAGGTCAGCGGTGGCGACCGCGAGCGCACCGACCGGGTGGCGGGGGACTTCCACATGCTCGGCCGCGCCGGCGACCCGGAGGAGGTCGCCCAGGTGGTGCTCTTCCTGTGCTCCGAGCGCGCCAGCTTCGTCACCGGCGCCGACTACGCCGTCGACGGCGGCTACTCGGCCCTGGGGCCCGAGCAGCGCGTGCCGGCGATTCCCCGACTGGCCGGCTGAGTCCGACTACCCCAGCCCCCGGCTGGAACAACAACAAACGATCGTGGAGATGATGATGACCCGACGCATTGCCATCGTAGGGGCCGGCCAGTCCGGCCTGCAGACAGGGATCGGCCTGCTCAAGCACGGCTATCAGGTGACCCTGCTGTCCAACCGCACCGCCGAGCAGATCCGCGGCGGGCGGGTGATGTCCAGCCAGTGCATGTTCGACCGGGCGCTGCAGACCGAGCGCGATCTGGGCCTGAACTTCTGGGAGCAGGATTGCCCGCCGGTCGAGGGCATCGGCATGACGGTGCCCGATCCCGACCGGGAAGGGGCCAAGGCCATCGACTGGGCCGCGCGCCTCGACCGCCCGGCGCAATCGGTCGACCAGCGTCTCAAGATGCCGGTCTGGATGGACGAGTTCGTCCGCCTCGGCGGCGAACTGGTGATCCAGGATGCCGGAATCGACGACCTGGAGGAGCTGGCCGCTGCCTACGACCTGGTACTGGTGGCCGCCGGCAAGGGTGACATCGTGCGCCTGTTCGAGCGCGACGCCCAGCGCTCCCGCTTCGACAAGCCCCAGCGGGCCCTGGCGCTGACCTATGTGCAGGGCATGGCGCCCCGGGAGCCCTTCTCGCGGGTGGCCTTCAACCTGATCCCCGGCGTCGGCGAGTACTTCGCCTTCCCGGCCCTGACCCTGAACGGCCCCTGCGAGATCATGGTGTTCGAGGGGATTCCCGGTGGCCCCCTGGACTGCTGGCAGGACGTCGCGACCCCCGGGCAGCACCTGGCCAGGAGCGTGGAGCTGCTGCGTACCTTCGCGCCCTGGGAAGCCGAGCGCTGCCGGGACGTCCAGCTCGCCGACGACCAGGGCATCCTCGCCGGGCGCTTCCCGCCGACCGTGCGCCAGCCGGTCGCGACCCTGCCCTCTGGGCGGAAGGTCCTGGGCATCGCCGATGCGCTGGTGGTCAACGACCCGATCACCGGCCAGGGCTCCAACAACGGCGCCAAGTGCAGCCGCGTCTATCTGGACGCCATCCTGGCGCGGGGGGAGGCGGCCTTCGATGCCGACTGGATGCGTGCCACCTTCGAGGCGTACTGGGACTATGCCAAGGACGTGGTCAGCTGGACCAACAGCCTGCTGCTGCCCCCCGAGGAGCACATCCTCAACCTGCTCGGGGCGGCGCAGGAGTCCCCATCCCTGGCCGCGGTGCTCGCCAACGGTTTCGACAACCCACCCGACTTCCTGCCCTGGTGGCTGGAGGCCCGAGCCTGCGATCACTTCGTCAACGACCACATGAAGAAGGGGGCCTGACATGACGATCCTGACGGCTTCGCCTCGCGCCGAGGCAACTCCGGCGATCGATGGCCGTGCCCTGCGCGACACCCTGGGCCGCTTCGCCACCGGCGTGACGATCGTCACCACCAGGACCGGGGAGGGGGCGCCGGTCGGCATCACCGCCAACTCCTTCTCGTCGCTGTCGCTCGATCCGCCGCTGATCCTCTGGAGCCTGGCCCTCAAGTCCCCCAACCTGGCGGCCTTCGCCGAGGGGCGTGCCTTCGTGGTCAATATCCTCGGCCATCATCAGGATGCCCTGGCCATGCAGTTCGCCCGGCCGTCGGATGACAAGTTCGATGGCGTGGCTCATCACGACAATGCGGCGGGCGTGCCGCTGCTGGAAGGGGCGCTGGCCCGGCTCGAATGTCGGGTGGAGTTCACCCGTATCGCCGGGGATCACCTGCTGATCGTCGGCCGGGTGCAGGCCATCTCGGCCGAGGAGGGCGAGCCCCTGCTGTTCTATCAGGGCGGGTTTCAGCGCCTCAGCGCTTGAGCATCAACGGGCTCCGCCTCGTCGGAGCCCGCATCACAACAACAACGATCGGATGATCCTCATGACACATGTTCAGAAAGGCGTTGCGGCCGGCATCGCCGGGCTGGCGCTGTCGCTGGCGACGGCCGCACAGGCAACCGAGGGGGGCGGCTCGAACTACCCCATGGGCGCGGAAAACTACCTGATGGGGGCGCTGCCGCCGCCGGGGTTCTATTCGCTGCTCTATGCCAACCATTATGCCGCCGACGACTTCCGGGACGACGCGGGCGACAGTCTGCCGGTGGACTTCCGCCTGCGCGCCGACGTGCTGGCGCCGAGGCTGCTCTGGGTGACCGAACGGCGCCTGCTGGGCGGCCAGCTGGCCTTCGCGGCGCTGCTGCCGCTGGTGGACCTGGATGTCTCGGTCAATGGCTTGAGCGACAGCGACCGGGGCATCGGCGATATCGACCTTACCGCGGCCCTGGCCTATCACCACAGTCCCGAGCAGCACAGTGCCTTCGGCTTCGACGTGATCGCCCCAACCGGCAGCTTTGACGCCGGGGAGCTGGCCAATATCGGCCGCAACTACTGGACGGTACAGGGGGTGTATGCCGCTTCCCGTGTCGACCCGGCCGGCCTCAACTGGGACATCAAGCTGATGTACGACTACAACTTCGAGAACGAGGATACCGACTACCGTTCCGGCCAGGAGCTGCATGCGGACTATGCCCTGGGCTATGGCATCCATCCGAACTGGGTGGTCGGTATCGGCGGCTATGCCTACAAGCAGGTCACCGGTGACCGGCTCAACGGCGTGGATATCGGCAACGAGGGGCAGGCCTTCTCCATCGGGCCGTCCATCAAGTGGGATGCCGGCGAGGGGGCCTTCGTGGCGCTGAAGTACGAGCGGGAGTTCTTCGTCGAGAACCGGCCGGACGGCGACGCCTGGTGGATCAAGGCCGCCTGGCCGCTCTAGGCGGCATCGTAGAAGAAACCGAAAAGGGCACGGGCCATCGCTGATGGTCCGTGCCCTTTCCGTTGGATGGCCGGGGGCGGCGCTTCCCTCGGCGGCGCCTTCGACAGGCCGTCAGTGATGGACGGCAGGCACCCCGCTCCCGGCGTGGCGGCCGATGGCCTGGGAGGGCCGCTCGCCGAAGCGCTTCTGGTAGTCCCTGGAGAAGCGGCCGAGCTGCAGGAAGCCGCAGTCCATGGCGATGCTGGAGACGCTCTCTCGCGGACCGGCGTGCTCCAGGCGGCGTTTCACCCACTCGAAGCGCAGGTTGCGGAAGTGGGCGATGGGCGCGGCGCCGAAGTGGGCGTGGAAGTCCTGGTAGAGGCGCTCCCGGGAGACGCCGGAGAGCTTCTCGAGATCTTCCAGCGTGAGCGGCTGGTCGAGGGACTCGCGCATCATGGCGTCGAGCTGGTCGAGGTAGCCGGGGCGTTCCTGCTGGCGGCCGAGCAGCTCTCCCGAATAGTTGTGGGGCTGGGCATAGAGCAGGCTGGTGATCAGGCCGCTCTCGAAGTTGCCCCACACCTCGGGAAGGTCGCACAGCGAGCCCTCCGCGCCGAGCAGGTCCTGCAGGTGGGCGACGGTCTTCCACCAGTCGCCGAGATGGCCCTCGAGGGGCATCCGCGGGTCGAAGATCACCGGTGCCGTCACCTTCCGCCCGAGCAACTGGCCGAGGCGGTGATGCACGGCCTCCCGGGACAGGCGCACCAGCTGCTTGCGGCAGTCCTCGCCGATGTTCAGGTGCAGCGGCTGGTGGGGGGAGATGATGGCTCCCACCCGGGCATCCGAGGCGAACTCCTGTCGCGCGTATTCGATGTGCTGCTCGCCGGACAGCGGCAGGCTGATGCTGTAGCTCTGGGCCAGGTCGTCGACCTTGATGGTGACCCGGGTCGCGTACTCGATGATGCCGATGGCCACGTTGCCGAGCGCCGTGCCCTCGTGGCGGAAGGCCAGGTCGCGGGGCCGGGGCACCTCGAGCCGATGGGGGCCATTGATGCCGCGCATCCAGCGGCAAGCGTCGTCGGGCTCGTGGATCAGGGTGGCAATCCTGCGGCGGGGTGATGCGTGGGGCGCGAGTGTCATGCGGTCTCCTCGCCTCTCGGCGCTGGCCGCTGGTTACGGCTTCTTGTGGGGGCGTCGAAACCCGTTGTCAGAGGTCTTTGTTGTTCGCATGTCGGCGTATTGTGCGCATTGCGAACTTTATTGTGCGAATTATAGCACCTTTATGCCACATCTCCATTGGCTTGGGCCAAGGCCAGGACGGCTTTTTGCTGGGGTCGCGACTAAAGTCTAGGCGTTTTGAGTCGGCCTGGCAGGCGGGTTCCTGCGCGACGCCGAAAAAGTGCATAGCCTTGGCCGAAGAAGCGAATAGTGGCGAGGCGAAGGCCTGCCTAACTTGGGTCACACCACGACAAGCAACAAGACGGTGATGACCGATGACAGCACAACGCTCTATCCCCGAGTGGCAGCAATTCGTCGAGAACTGTCTCGATTTCCGCCCCGATGACGGCGTCTACCAGATGGCCCGGGAGATGTTCACCGACGAGGCCCTGTTCGACCTGGAGATGGAACTGATCTTCGAGAAGCAGTGGATCTTCGCCTGCCACGAGAGTCAGGTCCCGAACAACAACGACTTCATCACCATGCAGGCCGGTCGCCAGCCGATGATCATCGCGCGCGACGGCAAGGGGCAGCTGCGGGCCCTGGCCAACACCTGCCAGCACCGTGGCGCGACCCTGGTGCGCACCGAGTGCGGCAACCAGTCCACCTACACCTGCCCCTTCCACGCCTGGTGCTACAAGTCCGACGGCCGCCTGGTGAAGGTCAAGGCGCCGAGCGAGTACCCGGCGGACTTCGACAAGTCGAGTCGCGGCCTCAAGCAGGCACGCATCGAGAGCTACCGTGGCTTCGTGTTCATCAGCCTGGACACCGAGGGCACCGATAGCCTCGAGGACTTCCTCGGCGACACCCGGCTGTTCTTCGACATGATGGTCGAGCAGGCCGAGGACGGCGAACTGGAAGTGCTGCCGGGCAAGTCCACCTATACCTTCAACGGCAACTGGAAGCTGCAGAACGAGAACGGCCTGGACGGCTATCACGTCAGCACCGTGCACTACAACTACGTCTCCACCGTGAAGCATCGCCGCGAACTCGAGGCGCAGAAGCACGGCGACAACGGTGACACCCTCGACTACAGCAAGCTCGGTGCCGGCGACAAGGACACCGACGACGGCTGGTTCTCCTTCGCCAACGGCCACAGCCTGCTGTTCAGCGACATGCCCAACCCCCAGGTGCGGCCCGGCTACGCCACCGTGATGCCGCGCATGCTCGAGCAGCACCCCCGGGAGCGCGCCGAGTGGACCATGCATCGCCTGCGCAACCTGAACATCTACCCGAGCCTGTTCTTCATGGACCAGATCAGCTCGCAGCTGCGCATCGTGCGCCCGGTGGCCTGGAACAAGACCGAGGTCATCAGCCTGTGCCTGGGCGTGAAGGGCGAGTCCGATGCCGACCGCGAAAACCGCATCCGCCAGTTCGAGGACTTCTTCAACGTCTCCGGCATGGGCACACCCGACGATCTGGTGGAGTTCCGCGAGCAGCAGCGCGGCTTCCAGGCGCGCGCCTCCCGCTGGAGCGACATCTCCCGGGGGCATCAGGACTGGCAGTACGGCGAGACCCACAACAGCCGGGTGCTCGGCATCAAGCCGGTGATCACCGGCACCGAGTTCACCCACGAGGGCCTCTACGTCAACCAGCACGGCACCTGGCAGCGGCTGCTGCTCGAGGGCCTCGAGAAGAAAGCACTCAAGCTCCAGGAGGTGTAAGCCATGAATCTTCAGCAATCCGTCGAGCAGTTCATGTACCGCCTGGCCGAGCTCTGCGATGACCGCGACTGGGACGGCTATCTCGACCAGTTCGCGCCGGAGTGCGAGTTCCACATCCCGCAGTGGAAGAACGAGGACGAGCTCACCCGCGATCCCAAGCGCGAGATGTCGCTGATGTACTACGCCGACCGCACCGGCATCGAGGACCGCGTCTTCCGCCTGCGCACCGGCAAGTCCGCGGCCTCCACGCCGCTGCCGCGGACCCTGCACCTGATCGACAACGTGCGCTGCACGGAGCAGGGCGATGGCATCGTCCAGGTGCGGGTCAACTGGGTGACCCACTTCTATCGCTTCGGCGAGAGCGGCCACTTCTTCGGCACCGCCGACTACACCCTGCGTGGCGAGGGCGACAGCTGGAAGGTCCTGCGCAAGCACAGCGTGCTGCTCAACGACAAGATCGATTCCGTGCTGGATTTCTACCACGTCTGAGTTTCGCTGGAGGGCGAGTCATGCATAAAACAGCCGCCATCGTCTTTCGGGACGGCACCACGCGCTTCGTCAAGGTCGACGACAACGAGCTGCTGATGGACGCCGCCCAGCGTCACGGGGTCAACCTGCCGGTGGACTGCCGGGAGGGTGTCTGCGGGACCTGCCGTTGCTTGCGCGAGGCCGGAGAGGTCGATGTCGAGTACATCGACGAGGAGGCGCTGACTGAGGAGGAGATCGCCGAGGGCCACGTGCTGGCCTGCCAGACGCGACTACGTTCCGCCCACGGTTCCTTCTACTTCGACGTGGACTCCGACGTGTGCAGCGTGGCCACCGAGGTGCACGAGGCCACCGTCAGCGCCGTGAAGCAGGTCTCCGATGCGGCCGCCATCCTCGAGATCACCCTCGACGATCCCGCCCAGGCGCTGCAGTTCCTGCCCGGGCAGTATGCGCGCCTCGAGATCCCGGGCACCGACGCCTGGCGGGCCTACTCCTTCGCCACCGCCTCGGTGAAGGAGGGCCGGCTGCGCTTCCTGATTCGCCTGCTGCCCAGCGGGGTGATGAGCGATTACCTGCGCGATCGCGCCCGGCCGGGCGACGCCATCTCCCTGGAGGCCCCGCTGGGCGCCTTCTACCTGCGCGAGGTGCAGAGCCCGCTGCTGATGGTGGCGGGGGGCACCGGTCTCTCGGCCTTCCTCGGCATGCTCGAGCGGCTCGAGGAGGCGGGCGACTGCGCCCAGCCGATCCGGCTGTGCTACGGCGTGACCCAGGAGGCCGACCTCAGCGAGCTCGACCGCCTGGACGCCTTCACCGAGACCCTGCCGGACTTCGCCTACGAGACCGTGGTGATGAATCCCTCGGAGGCCTGGCAGGGCAGGAAGGGGGTCGTCTGCGACCTCTTCGACCTGGACTTCCTGGCCCGGCCCTTCGACGCCTACCTGTGCGGGCCGCCGCCGATGATCGAGGCCTCGAAGCAGTGGCTCGAGGAGCGCGAGGTCGGCGAACACCGGCTGTTCTTCGAGAAGTTCGTCTCGAGCTGATCGCTCTGCGGCCGGTGGGCGACTCGCCGCCGGCCGGAGTCCACCCGACCCTGACCCCGTGAGCGGTGGCCCTCGGCGCGCCGCCTGGAGACCCCGATGTCCGACATCCTGATCCACGAGATCGAGACCCTGCTGGTCGACCTGCCGACCATCCGGCCGCACAAGCTCTCGATGACCACCATGGCCTGCCAGACGCTGGTCATCATCCGCCTGAGGTTGTCCGACGGCACCGAGGGCCTGGGCGAGGCCACCACCATCGGTGGCCTGGCCTACGGCCCGGAGAGCCCCGAGGGCATCAAGCAGACCATCGACACCTACCTGGCGCCGCTGCTGGTCGGCCAGCCGGCCCACAACCTCAACGCCCTGCGGGCCCGCATGGCCCGCCAGGTGCGCGGCAACAGCTTCGCCAAGTCGGGCCTCGAGACCGCGCTGCTCGACGCCGAGGGCAAGCGCCGCGGCCTGTCGGTGGCGGCACTGTTGGGCGGCGCCCAGTGCGCTCACCTGCCGGTGCTCTGGACGCTGGCCAGCGGCGACACCCGCAAGGACATCGACGAGGCCTTCCAGCGCCTCGAGGAGCGCCGTCACTGCGACTTCAAGCTGAAGATCGGCGCCAACCCGGTGGACCAGGACGTGCGTCACGTCGGCGCCATCAAGGCGGCGCTGGGGGATAGGGCGAGCGTGCGGGTCGACGTCAACCAGGCCTGGGACGAGGCCACCGCGGCCCGCGGCATCGACGCCCTGGAGGCCGCCGGCATCGATCTCATCGAGCAGCCGATCCCGGCCCGGGAGTTCGCCGGCCTGACCCGGCTGGCCCAGCGCTTCGTGGTGCCGATGCTGGCCGACGAGGCGGTCCACGACGCTCGCGACGGCTTCACCCTGGCCGCCGGCGGCTTCGGCGATGCCTTCGCCCTGAAGATCGCCAAGGCCGGCGGGCCGCGCAGCGTCCTCGAGCTGGCTCACGTCGCCCAGGCGGCCGGCGTGAGCCTCTACGGCGGCACCATGCTCGAGGGCACCATCGGCACCGCCGCCTCCCTGCATGCCTGGGCGACGCTCGGCGAGCTGACCTGGGGCACCGAGATGTTCGGCCCGCTGCTGCTCAAGGACGACATCGTCGCCGAGCCGCTGCGTTACCACGAGTTCGGCGTCGACCTGCCGGCCGGCCCCGGCCTCGGCATCAGCCTCGACGAGGACAAGCTCAACCATTATCGGCGCCGCGCCTGAGCCGCGCCCTGCATCCCAAGGAGACGCCCATGCTCTTCCAGGTGGAAATGACCGTGAAGCTGCCGCCGGACATGCCGGCCGAGCGGGCCGCCGAGATCAAGGCGCGCGAGAAGGCCTACGCCCAGGAGCTGCAGCATGCCGGCAAGTGGCGGCACCTGTGGCGGGTCGCCGGCAGCTACGCCAACGTCAGCATCTTCGACGTCGAGGACAACGCCGAACTGCAGGAGCTGGTCGGCAACCTGCCGCTGTTCCCCTACATGGAGATCCGCGTCACGCCGCTGTGCCGTCACCCGTCCGCGATCCGCGACGACGATTCCTGAATCACGGGCACGCCGGCCAGCGTCGCCGGCCGTCCAACAGACGACAACAACCGAGGAAACGACCATGACCGTGAAGATCTTCGATACCCCCGAGGTGCAGGACTTCCTGAAGGCCGTCGCCGGCTTCGACCAGGACGGTGGCAGCGAGCGCGCCAAGCGGATCCTGCATCGCCTGGTCGGTGACCTGTTCAAGCTGATCGACGACTTCGACGTCACCCCCGAGGAGTTCTGGTCCGCCGTCAGCGTGCTCAACGCGCTTGGCCAGGGCACCCAGTATGGCCTGCTGGCCCCGGGGCTCGGCTTCGATCACTACCTGGACATGCGCATGGACGCCGCCGACGCCGAGGCCGGTCGCACCGGCGGCACCCCGCGCACCATCGAGGGCCCGTTGTACGTGGCCGGCGCCCCCGAGCTTCAGGGCTCCGGACGCATGGACGATGGCACCGACACCGACGCCGAGGCAATGTGGCTGACCGGCCAGGTGCGTGACACCGACGGCAACCCGGTCGCCGGCGCGAGGGTCGAGATCTGGCACGCCGACTCCAAGGGCGGTTACTCCTTCTTCGATCCTTCGCAGAGCGAGTACAACCTGCGCCGCACCATCATCACCGACGCCGAGGGCCGCTACGCGGTGCGCAGCATCATTCCCTCCGGCTACGGCTGCCCGCCGGACAGCCCGACCCAGCAGGTGCTCGACCTGCTCGGCCGTCACGGCCAGCGGCCGGCGCACATCCACTACTTCATCTCGGCGCCGGGGCACCAGCACCTGACCACCCAGATCAATCTGGCCGGCGATCCCTACACCTACGACGACTTCGCCTTCGCCACCCGCGAGGAGCTGGTGGTGCCGGGCCAGCGGATCGAGGACGCCGCCGAGGCCGACAAGCGCGGCCTCGAGGGACCCTTCACCGAGGTGGTGTTCGACATCGAGCTGTCGGCGACCGCGAATCCCGAGCTTCAGCATCGCCACAACCGCCCGCGGGCCAAGGAAGACGAGCAGGATCAGGCCAGCCAGCAGGCCGCTACCGCCAAGGTGTAACGCGCCCCGCGTCGATAGCCGGCCCTCCGGGGCCGGTGCCACCAGCGAAGACTACAACAAGAGAGACCAACCCCATGAACACGCTCAAGACCCTGATGACCGCTGCCGTGGCGGCGTCGCTTTCCGTCACCGCCTTCAGCGCCCAGGCCCGTGACTTCCGGCTGGGCCTGATCACCCCCCAGCCGCACATCTGGACCCAGGAGGCCGAGGGCTTCGCCGAAACCCTGGCCGAGCGCTCCGGCGGCGAACACAGCGTCAGCATCTTCCCCGCCCAGCAGCTGGGCACCGAGGCGCAGATGGTCCAGCAGCTCCAGGCGGGCTCCCTGGACATGGCCTTCCTGACCCTGGCCGAGATCTCCAACCGCATCCCGGACTTCGGCGCCCTCTACGCGCCCTTCCTGGTGGAGGACATCGATCATGCCGTGACCCTGCTGCACTCGGACACCGCCGAGGGCCTGCTCGACAAGATGCCGGCCCAGGTCGGGCTGGTCGGGGTGGGCTACGGCATGGCCGGCATGCGCCAGATCCTCAGCCGCGAGCCCATCGAGTCCGCCGAGGACCTGAGCGGGCTCAAGGTGCGCATCACGCCCTTCGACCCGATCCGCGACTTCTACGCCGCCGCCGGTGCCGCCCCCACACCGCTGCCATTGCCCGCCGTCTATGACGCCCTGGCCAACGGTCAGGTCGATGCCATCGACATGGATTACGACGCCATCCGGCTGCTCAAATTCTACGAGCAGGCCGACAACCTGGTGGTCTCCAACCACATGATGTTTCCCATGGTGGCGGTGGTCTCCGGTCGCGTCTGGGCCCAGCTCGATGGCGAGGATCGCGAACTGATCCGCACCGCCATGGCCGAGCATGCCGACAACGTCATGACCCGTTTCCAGGAGAACCACGAGGCCTGGGGCGAGGACCTGCGCCGCCAGGACATCACCGTCACCGATATCGGTCCCGAGTTCTTCGCCGACGCCATCGAGAAGTGGGAAGGCGTCTGGGCGCCCAAGGCCCCGTCGCTGGCCGCCCTGCGCGACACGGCTGCCGAACTCGCCGAGTGATTCCCGCCTGACCCGTCACCGCCCCGGCCATGCGCAGGGGCCCCTGGAGGCCGTCATGTTCAAACGACTCTCGTCCGGCATCGCCCGCTGTGAAGGGGCGATCGCGGCGGGACTGGCCGCGCTGATCAGCCTGCTGATCCTGCTCAATATCGCCACCCGCTCGCTCGGCCATGCCCTCTACTGGACCGACGAACTGGCCATCCACGCCATGATCTGGATGACCTTCTTCACCACCTCGGCGGTGCTCAAGCGCCGCGAAGGGGTCGCCGTGACCCTGCTGGTCGATGCCCTGCCGGATGGCATGCGCCAAGGGCTGCACCTCTTCGTCGACGCCATGGTGCTGTTCTTCGCGCTCTTCCTGGCCGTGCTGTGCTGGCGCTGGTACGACCCGGCGACCCTGTGGGCCACCGGCTTCGATCTCCAGGCCTTCCAGGGGGAGACCTTCAACTTCATCTACTCCGAAACCTCGCGCACGCTGGGCATTCCCAAGTTCTGGGCCTGGCTGTGCCTGCCGATCTTCGCCGTCTCGCTCGCCCTGCATGCCGTCGTCAACCTGATCGACGGCGTGAAGGGCCTGGTGGGCGCGGAAAGGAGGCTCGCATGACTCTCGTCGTCTTCGCCGTCCTGCTGTTGGGCGCGGTGCCCATCGCCCTGGTGCTGGCGCTCACCGCCGCCTGGTACATCGCCGATTCCGGCAACATCCTGCTGTTCGCCTCCTATCCCCAACAGCTGTATGGGGCCATAGAGAACTACGGCCTGCTGGCCATCCCGCTGTTCATGCTCGCCGGCGAGCTGATGAACGAGGGCGGGCTGACCCGGCGGCTGATCGACCTGGCGCGGATCCTGGTCGGCGGCTTCCGTGGCGGGCTGGTCTACATCAACCTCGTCGCCAACATGATGATGGCCGCGATCGTCGGCTCGGCGGCCTCGCAGATCGCCATCATGTCGCGGGCCATGGTCCCGGCCATGGAAGAGGACGGCTACGACAAGCCGTTCGCCGCGGCCATCACCGCCGCCGGCGGGCTGCTGTCGCCGATCATCCCGCCGTCGATGCTGTTCGTGCTCTACGGAGTGATGGCCCAGGTGCCGATCGCCGACATGTTCATCGCCGGCATCCTCCCGGGGCTGCTGATGGGAGGACTGTTCTTCCTGGCCATCGCCGCGGTGGGGCTGGTCCAGCAGTATCCCCAGGGCCAGTGGCCGACCCGCGCGCAGGCCCGGCGCTTCCTGCTGATGGGCCTGCCGGCCATGAGCATCCCGCTGATCATCATCGGCGGCATCCTCGCCGGCCTGGCCACGCCCACCGAGTCGGCGGCCCTGGCCTCGCTGGCGGCGCTGCTGATCGGCCGTTATGTCTACCGCGACCTGAGCTTCGCCCGGCTACCCGAGATCCTCAGGCGCACGGCCTTCAATGCCGGCCTGGTGATCATGCTGATCGCCGCCGCCGGGGTGTTCGGCTGGGTGATCGTCTACGAGGAACTGCCGCAGATGGCCGCGGCCTGGATCGCCGGGCTGACCGAGGATCCCTTCGCCTTCCTGATGCTGGTGGTCGGCATCCTGCTGCTGGTGGGCATGATCGTCGACGGTATCGCCGCGCTGATCCTGGTGGTGCCGATCCTGCTGCCGATCGCCCAGAACCAGTTCGACATCAGTGCCTACCAGTTCGGTGTGGTGGTCTGCCTGACTCTGGTGCTGGGATTGCTGACGCCGCCGGTGGGGGCGGGCCTGTTCATCGGCTCGTCGATGACCGGGGTGCCGCCGGGGCGGATCTTCCGCGCGCTCTGGCCCTTCCTGCTGATGAGCCTGGTGGCCCTGGTGCTGCTGGCCTGGCAGCCCTGGCTGACCCTGGTGCTGATCGGATGACCGCCATGACGATGACGACCCTCAGGGCCGAGGCGGCCCTGGACGACGACGCTGCCGCGGCCATGGTGGCCGCCTATCGCGAGGCGGCGGTGGCGCTGCTCGGCCGCCTCAAGGCCGCCCACTGCTCGACGGCCGGGATGCAGCGGCTGACCGTGACCTCGCCGGGCGCCTGGCTGGATCCCCGAGACCCGGCCTGCGACCGGCTCTGGCGCGAGGTCTTCGGCGGCTTCCAGCCGGCAAGCGTTGAGGTTCGGGCGGGGGAGGCGCCGACCATCGGCCTGGCGGTCACCCTGGCGACGGCGTCGCCTCCCGCCTCCGAGGCGGCTCCGGTCTGGCATGGCCTGACCCCGGCCGAGATCGACGCGGCCTACAGCGCCCGGGCGGCCGTGCCGGAGCACCTGGAGATCTTCGAGCGCTGGCGGGACGCGGGGCAGCGTGTCCTGGCCTCGCGAGACGTGCAGCGGGAGCTGGCCTACGGCGAGGCGCCGCTGCAGCGCTTCGACTTCTTTCCCGCGCCTCGGCCGAACGCGCCGCTGCTGGTGTTCCTCCACGGCGGCTACTGGCAGGCCATGGACAAGGCCGAGCACGCGCAGCTGATCGAGGGCCATCTCGACGCCGGCTGGGCGGTGGCGCTGCTCAACTACCGGCTGTGCCCCGAGGCGACGATCGCCGACCAGGTCGACGACGTGCACCTGGCGCTTCGCCACCTCTGGCACCGGGCCGAGCGCTACGGCTTCGACCGGTCGCGGATCCAGGTCTGCGGGCACAGCGCCGGAGGGCATCTGGGGGCCTGCCTGGCCAGCACCGACTGGCCTGCCATGGACCCGGCCATGCCGGGGGATCCCATCCATTCCGCGCTGCTGGTCAGTGGGCTGTACGAGCTCGAACCGATGCGCCACATGAGCTTCGGCCCGCTGCTTGGCCTGCCGGACGCCGAGACGGCGCGGACGCTGAGCCCGCTGCATGCCACCCCCAACCCCGGCCTGCGTCTGCACCTGGCCGTCGGCGAGCGGGAGAGCGAGGAATTCCACTGGCAGTCCCGGGGGCTGGCCGAGCGCTGGGGCGATGCCCTCGACGGCATCGTGGTCTCGAGCGTGCCCGGCACCCACCACTTCTCGGTGATGGAGACCCTGGCCAACGGCGAGCTGCTGGCGGCCTCGCGGGCGCTGATGGCGACCGAGCCGGCGACGCCAACTGACGCCACGGACTGAACGAACTCGGGGGAATGGCCGCCGCTGACGCGGCGGATCGCTCGTCGGCAGCGCTCCCGTGCCCCCGCCCGATCACCCTGGACGGCGCGGAAACGAACGGGGCGAGCATCCGCTGATGCGGACGCTCGCCCCGTTCGTGATACCCGGTAACGCCGGGCCGGGAGTTCCTCCGGCTCGGCCGCCGAGTTCAGTAGCCGAGATAGTGACCGGCGATCAGCGCGATCCAGCACATGGCATAGACCAGCACCATCAGCGGCATGATCACGCGCAGCCACTGGGCATAGGAGACCCGGCCCAGGGCCAGCATGGCCAGGGTGCCGCCCGAGGTGGGCACGATGAGGTTGGTCAGGCCGTCGCCCACCTGGAATGCGGTGATCATCAGCTGGCGGCTCATGTCGATCAGGTCGGCCAGCGGAATCAGGATCGGCATGGTCACCAGCGCCTGGCCCGAGCCGCTGGGCACGAACAGGTTGATGATGCCCTGGATGACGCTGGCGGCCACCGCCGCCAGGGCGGTCGGCATGTCGCCCACCAGGCCGCTCAGGGCGTGGACGATGGTATCGATGATCTGGGCGTCCTTGAGGATGACCTGGATCGACGCCGCGACCCCGATCACCAGGGCACCGGCGGTGACGGTGGAGGCGCCCTCCATCATCTGCTTGACCAGCTCGTTGGCCCCCAGCCCGTTGGCGAAGCCGATCACGATCGCCATCAACAGGAACATCCCGGCGATCTCGTTGATGTACCAGTCGTTGGTGAACACGCCGACCAGCATGACCACCAGGCCGGCCACGAAGATGCCCAGGGTCATCAGGTCGCGGCGCGTCAGGGTGTAGTCCTCGAGTCGCTTGGTGAGCTCGGCGGGCTGGTCGTCGCGATAGTCGATGCGGGTCACGTAGCGGCAGATGAAGGCGCTCAGGGTGGCCAGGCAGCCGATCACCATCAGGGTCCTCAGCCCCCAGCCGGAGAAGGTCGGCAGCTCGCCGATGCCCTGTGCCACGCCGACGGTATAGGGGTTGATCGGCGAGAGGGCGAACCCGACCCCGATGCCGCCCACGGCCATGGTCACGCCGACCAGCCGCGAGCAGCCGATGGCCGTGGCGATCAGCACGCCGATGGGCACCAGGGCGATGTTGTTCTCGAAGCCGACGGCGACGCCGAAGAACCCGTAGATGAAGGTCCCGGCGACGATGATCAGGTTGCGGCTGCGGGTACTATGCTCGGCACCGACCCGGTGGACGGCGACGCCGATGGCGTTCTCCAGGGCCCCGGTGCGCTGCAGGATGTGGAAGAGCCCACCGGCGATGAAGACGATGAACAGGTACTGCGAGGCGGCGATCAGCCCCTCGGGGATGGCCACGAAGATGTTGAAGACGTGGAGATTGGCCACGTCCGCCAGGTAGCGGAAGGAGTCGGGAATGACCGTCGTCCTGCCATTGACCATCTCGCGCTGGAACTCGCCGGCCGGCACGATGAAGGTCATCAGGTAGGCGGCCACCAGGATCAGGAAGATCAGGACCATCGGGTCCGGCACGCGCTGGTACCACTTCGGCGCCGTGGATGCCGATGGTGCCGAGGTCTGGGTCTGTTGTTGAGATTGGCTCATGGTCAACCCTCGCAGCGTTGTCGGTGTTGTAGGTGTAGTCGTGGGGGGTGAAGCGAGTCGGGGAGTGGTGTCATGCCGCGTCGTGGCGCTGGGCCAGGCGGCGGCAGACGCGGACCAGGACCTCGACGGCGGCCGTCAGGTCCTCGGGATCGATGGCCTCGCCGGGATGGTGGCTGACGCCCCCCTCGCAGCGCAGGAAGAGCATGCCGATATCGCACAGCGAGCGCATGGCCAGGCCGTCATGGCCCGCCCCGCTGAACAGCACCCTCGACGGGAGGCCGCTGTCGCGTACCGCGCCCTGCAGTTCCTCGGACAGCCACGCGGAGCACTGCACGGCGGACTGCTCGTAGGTCAGGGCATGGTCGATGCCCAGGCGGGAGGCGGTCAGCGCGGCATCGATGCGCTCGAGCAGCGTGTCCCGGGCCTGGTGGCGGATCGCGTCGCGCGGCGAGCGCAGCTCGATGGACAGGGTGGTGGTCTGGGGAATGACGTTCACCCCGTTGGGGGCGTTCTCGATCTTGCCCACCACGCCGACCAGCTCCTCGGTCTCCCGGCACAGGGCATCCACCAGGCGGATCACCTCGGCGGCGCCGACCAGGGCGTCCTGGCGCACGTGCATGGGCACCGTGCCGGCATGGCCGGCCTGGCCGCGGATGGTTAGCCGGTGGCGTTCGATGCCGGTGATGGCACTCACCACGCCGACCGGCAGGTCCTCGAGCTCGAGCTGGGGGCCCTGCTCGATATGCACCTCGAGGAAGGCCAGGACCCGCTCGGGGGCATAGCGATCCCCGGCGATGCGCTCGGGGTGGCAGCCGAAGGCCTCGAGGGCCTCGCGCAGCGTCACGCCGGCATCGTCGGTGGCCTCCAGCATGGCGTCGTCGAAGGTGCCGGCGAGCACCTTGGAGCCCAGCAGCGTCGAGCTGAAGCGCGTGCCCTCCTCGTCGCTGAAGGCCACCACGTCGATATGGAAGGGCAGCGCGATGGCGTTGTCCTTCAGGTACTTGACCAGCGCCAGCGGCAGGATCACGCCCAGGATGCCGTCGTACTTCCCGCCGTTGGGCACGGTGTCCTGGTGCGAGCCGAGCAGCAGCGTGCGGGCCCCCGGGGTCGCGCTGGCATGACGGCCGATCAGGTTGGCGCCGTTGTCCAGCCGTACCGACATGCCCAGCTCGCGCATCCAGCCGCCCAGCGCCTCCAGGGTGGCGCGGTGTTCCGGCGTGGCGCAGCGCCGGCTGACGCCCTCGCGGTCCGGGTCCCGGGTCTCACTGAAGCGGGCCGCCGTTTCCAGCCACTGCCAGGCCTGTCGGGCGGCCGGTTCGTACGAATGATTCATGGATTCCCCTTGCCGAGGCGGCCGAAATCGGCACCGCCATGGCGTCGTTAATTTATCATGATAAATAGAGGCTAGTGGCGCCCGACGAGCGCTGTCAATCGCTGCCGCTTGCCACACAGGCGCGCCATTTCGGCCGACGGCCGGGCGAAGTCGGGGGAAAACAATTTGTTATGATAAATTCCTTGCGGGGGGGCGCTTGCCCGGGATGCGACGATGGTCTAGTCGCCTGGCATGGCCGGGTCGAGGGGAGGGGGCCTCTCGGCTCGTCGAGCCGACGGCGCGCAGGGCGACGCCCCCGGATGCCTGCCGGGCGGGCCCGCCGGGGGAGGGGAGACTCGGTGGGGTCTAGCTCGAGGGCGCGGTGAAGGGATCGATGGCGTCGGACAGGTCGCGCAGCGCCAGGTACTCGCGGCTCGGGGCCTCGCCGGCGGTGTCGTCGGCGCGGAAGAAGGCCTTGTCGAGGGTGGCTTCCCGCGCCTCCATCAGCGCCTGGGCGGCCTGCATGTGCTCGCTCATGATGCGGCGCGCCTGCTCCATGTCGTCGTCGCGCAGGGCGTCGAGCAGTCGGCGCTGGAAGTCGTAGCCGCGCTGGCGCAGCTCCGGGTAGGGCCGGTCGTAGATCCGCTGGCAGGTCGTCAGGCTCATCAGCAGGCGGATCATGAAGCGACACATCAGCGCCAGCAGGGGGTTGGGGCAGTAATCCACCAGCACCAGGTGGAACTCCAGTTCCTTGATGCGCTGGGTGCGCTCCTCCTCCAGCGAGGCGGGAGGATGGGTGTAGTAGGCCATGACCGCTTCCAGGCGCCGGAAGGCATCGTCGTCCAGCACGCCCTCGAGGCTGGCCACCATGGCCGGCTGGAGCTGCTTGCGGACCTCGTAGATGTCATGGATGGTCGGCGGGCGGAAGAAGAAGTAGTTGCCCAGCAGCTCCATGGCACGGTCGTCGCTGACCTCGCAGATAAAGGCGCCGCCGCCGGGGCCGGTACGGGTCTGGATCAGTCCCTGGGCCGTCAGGCCGCGCAGCGCCTCGCGGATGGTGCCCTTCGAGGCGTCGAGCGCCTCGACCAGGTGGGATTCCTGGGGCAGGCGATCGCCGGGGGCGAGGCCGTGACGCGCGATGTACTCCTTGATCGCCTCGCCGATGATCTCGGGACGGGTACGGCGCGCGGTGTGTCGTGGGGGCTGGCTCATCACTCTCCTTCATGGGCGGGCCGGGATGGCATGGCCGGTGGCGACGGGCCCGATGATCCGTATTCTCCGGTACGCTGTCCAGACGGGTGGGTCCCTCGCTCGGCGGGGCGATTGTCGCCGATCCTGATGTCATGATATTTGTCATGATAAATATTCGCGGCGTTTGGCGCCAATGCCGCCGATGCCTCTCACAGGAGTGTCCCATGACCTTCAGCCTGATCGCCCTGGATCGCGACCGACGGACCCTGGGTATCGCCTGTGCCACCGGGGGGCCCGCCCTGGGCGGCTTCGTGCCGCACCTGCTGGCCGGCGTCGGGGCCGCCATCACCCAGGGCTACAGCACCAGCGTGATGGCGGCCGAGCGCGGCCTGACGAGGCTCGCGGCCGGCGAGGCGGTGACCGCGGCGGTGGCCGAACTGCGTCGCGCCGACCGGGGTGAGGCCTGGCGGCAGTTGGCGCTGATGGATCGTCGCGGCGAGGTGGCGGGCTGGACCGGGGCGAGCAACGTGCCGGTCTGCGATCTGCACCTGGAGCCCGGCCTGGTGGTCGCGGGGAACATGCTGGGCAGCCACGAGGTGGTGCCCGCCATGATCGCGGCCTACCGGCAGGCGATGGCCTCCGGCGAGGCGCTGGCCGAGGCGTTGCTGGCCGCCCTCATCGCTGGCCAGCGAGCCGGCGGCGACCGCCGGGGGCTGGTGTCGGCGGCACTCAAGGTGCGCGCCCCCGGGGGCCTGCCCCTCGACCTGCGCATCGACCACTCGTCGGACGCCGTGACGGCGCTGGGCGAGCTGCATCGGCGGATTCGCCAAGACCAGGCCTTCCAGGCCTTCCTGGCACGCCTGCCCACCGGCGAGGCACCGCATCGCCACTGAGCCGAGGCCTGCCACCAGGCGTCCTCGGCCCGCGTGATCGCTGTTACGCTCAACAAAGAGGTCTACTCCAGGCCGTCCCCTGGGAGGGAAGGGCATGACCCTGGTCGATCAGCTGGCGGAAGCCCATATCCAGCAGGCGCTCGACGGCGGCGCGCTGGACCGCCTGCCGGGTCGCGGCCAGCCGCTGCACCTGGACGACGACAGCCTGGTCCCGCCGGCGCTGCGCGCCGGCTACCGGCTGCTCAAGAACGCCGGCTTCCTGCCGCCGGAACTGGAGCTGGTGCGCGAGATCCGCGAGGTGGAGAGCCTGATCGCCCGACTCGACCATGGCGAGGAGCACAGGCGGGCGTGCGCCCGGCTCGCCCTGTTGCGAAGCCGGCTGGGATCGCGTGGCCGTGAGCCTAGCCTGCTGCTCGAGCGCGGCGAGTACCGGGACAGCCTGATCCGGCGCCTGGACAAGCAGGACTGAGGCGGCCACGTTCGGCGCTGCCCCAGGGCCTCTCGCCCGGGCGCCGTTTCCTGCCCAGGGTCTCGGTGAACAATCGTGCTGCGTGCTTATCAGCTTCGCCGCATCGCGGATCTCCGTCGGCGATGCGGCGATGACCAGGTCCCGGCTGCAGGCGTCACCGAGCGTCATCGGCTTGCCCTCGTTGCTGGCGCCGACCGGCGGATGGGACGGGATCAGTAGTGATCCACGATGTTGCTGGCGCCGTCTCCGTGGGCGCAGTGGCCGCAGCAGTAGACGGCCTGGCCGTGCTGGACCCCGTGGCCGATGATCCGGATGCCGCAGCTGGCGCATTCGGGCGCCAGCTTGTGGATCGCACACTCGAAGCAGTCGAAGGTGTATTCGGTGCCGTCCTTGATCACCTGGAAGGAGTCGTCATAGCCGTTGCCGCAGGTATCACAGGTGCCCATGGCCTTGTCCTCTCGGTTATCCCCATGCGGTGTATGGTGCCCAGGCTGCCTGGAGTATGGGTCACGGCCAACCGGCCCGCCATTGCCCGCCGATGGGGTGCTAGCCGGCCTCGACCCTCAGCGGGCCATTGGTCTTGAGCGACTCCATGGCCACCTGGGTGGCGACGTCACGGAGGCCCTCCATCGGGCTCACGGCCTCGGCGAGGAAGTGCGACAGCGCCCCCAGGCTTTCCACCATCACCTTGAGGAGGAAGTCGTGGTTGCCGGTGACGGTATGGCACTCGATGACCTCCTCCCGGGCCAGCAGGGCCGCCACGGCTTCCCGGGGCGTGTGCATGCGCTGCTTGTCCACCGAGATGAAGATGAAGGCCGTCACCGCCAGTCCCAGGGAGGGCGGGTCCAGCCGCAGCGAATAGCCCTGGATCACGCCCTCCCGCTCGAGCCGCGCCAGGCGTCGCGAACACTGGCTGGGGGAGAGGCTGACCGCCTCGGAGAGGGCGCCGAGGGTGAGGCGGGCGTCGCGCTGCAGGGCCTGGAGGAGCTTCAGGTCGAAGCGATCGAGTGACGTCATTTCTCGTTTTTCGATCCTTGATGCAAAAGTCTTGCACACAAGGTGGTGCCAGGCGCATCAAAACGCAACCCCGCGTCATCCGTCTCCCCCTAGAATGCCCTCAGGCGATTCCCTTTCCTTTCCGGAGACCCGACATGAGCGTGAGCCTGGATCGCGTCCGCGACCTCGACCGCCAGGATCCCCTGGCCGACTTCAAGCGCCGCTTCGCCCTGCCCGAGGGCGTCCTCTACCTCGACGGCAACTCCCTCGGCGCCCAGCCGAGGGCGGCCCGCGAGGCGGTGGACGGCACCCTGGACCAGTGGCGCGACGAGCTGATCAAGGGCTGGAACCAGGGCTGGTTCGATGCTCCCGAGCGCCTCGGCGACCTGATGGCGCCCATCATCGGCGCCCGCGACGGTGAGGTGGTGGTCACCGACAACATCACGCTCAATCTCTTCAAGCTGCTGGGCTACATCACCGGACGATGCAGCGACGGCCGCCGCGCGGTGCTCAGCGAGGGCGGCAACTTCCCCACCGACGGCTATATTGCCCAGGGTTTCTGTCGGATCAGCGGCCATGAGCACCGTTTCCTGCCCGAGGGCGCCGCGCTCGCCGAGCATCTGGATGGCGTGGCCGTGGTGGTGCTGAGCCAGGTCAACTACCGCACCGGGCGGCTGCGCGACATGGCGGCCACCACTCGGCTGGTGCATGACCACGGCGCCGAGGTGATCTGGGACCTGGCCCACTCGGCGGGGGCGCTGCCGGTGGATCTGAACGGCTGCGGCGCGCGCTATGCGGTGGGCTGCACCTACAAGTACCTCAACGGCGGGCCCGGGGCGCCGGCCTTCCTGTACGTCCACCGCGACCACCAGGCCGGCGGCTGGCAGCCGCTCTCCGGCTGGCACGGCCACGCCGCGCCCTTCGCCTTCGACGCCGACTATGCCCCGGCCGGCGACATCACGCGTTTCCGCACCGGGACCCACTCGGCGCTGATCTACAGCGCCCTGGAGGCCTCGCTGGCGATGTGGGCCGAGGTCGACATGCCGGCCCTGCGCGACAAGAGCCTGGCGATGAGCGAGCTGTTCCGCGAGTGCCTGGCCGACCTGCTCGATGTCCACGGCATCGAGGACCTCACCCCGCCCGCCGAGGTGCGGGGCAGCCAGGTCTCGCTGGTGGACACCGAGCATGGCTACGCCATCGTCCAGGCGCTGATCACCCGCGGGGTGATCGGCGACTACCGCGAGCCGGGGCTGATGCGCTTCGGCTTCACGCCGCTCTACCTGAGCTTCGAGGACGTCTGGCAGGCGGCGCGGCATTTCCGCGAGGTGGTCGAGAGCGGCGAGTACCGGGAGCCGCGCTTCCAGGTGCGCAGCGCGGTGACCTGACGTCAGGGAAAGCAAGGAGAGCGCATGTCATGACCGACGAGGCCCTGGACCACGCCTACTCGCCGAGCCGCTTCGCCCGCGACGTCGAGGCCACCCTGGCGCGCCAGGCGGCGGCCGGGCAGGCACTGGCGACGCGCCTGTGCCCCCTAGAACTGGTCGACGGCGACGATCCGGCGGCCCGCCTGGACCTGTTCGTCCCCGAGGGCGCGGGCCCCTGGCCGCTGATGGCGTTCATCCACGGCGGCTACTGGCAGGAGCTGGATCACACCGCCACCGACTTCCTGGCCGAGCGCTATCTGGCCCGCGGCATGGCCTTCGCCTCGCTGGGCTATGGCCTGGCGCCGGCGACGTCGATCGAGGTCATGGTCGGGCAGTGTGCCCGCGGCCTCGAGATGGCCCTCGTGGCCCTCGATGAGCGCGGCGGCGCCGGGCCGGTGACCCTCGGCGGCCACAGCGCCGGCGCCCAGCTGGCCTGCCGGGTGGCCGCCGCGGGCGGGGTACGCGTCGATGCCCTGCTGCTGGTCAGCGGCGTCTACGACCTGACCCCATTGGTGGACACCTATGTCAACGCGCCTCTGGGCCTCGATCGGGCCCGGGCCCGATCGTTGAGCCCGCTGTTCGACGATCTTTCGGCGCTGCCGCCCGCCCGGGTGGCGATCGCCGAGCACGATACCCCGGCCTTCCGCCGCCAGGGCGCCGACTTCGTGACCGCGCTGCGTGCGGCCGGCCGCGAGGCGGCGCTCGTCGACCTGCCGGGCTGCGATCACTTCGACATTCTCGACCACCTATAGGCCGCCGCAGGCGGCCACCACAACAACGACAGTGGAGTCGTGAAGCGACTCCCCATGGATCCTTTCGTCATGAACAACACAAGAGCGCAATTTTCCTCTCGCTTCGGCTTCCTGATGGCTGCAGCCGGTGCCGCCGTGGGCCTCGGCAACGTCTGGAGCTTCCCGTCCATGGCCGCCAACAACGGCGGCGGCGCCTTCCTGCTGCTGTACCTGGTGATGGCCTTCGTGCTGGCCTACCCGGCGCTGATGGCCGAGCTGACCCTGGGCCGCCATGCCCAGAGCGGCATCATCACCGCCATGTCTCGGGTCGGCGGTGACGGCGGTGCCGGCCGCCTGGGCGCCGGCATCGGCGTGCTGGCGATCCTCACCGCCTGCCTCGGCCAGGCCTTCTATGCCATCGTCACCGGCTGGCTGATCGGTGACACCCTGACGCCGCTGTTCGACCTGCTGGGCCTCGAGGCCTGGGCCGCGCGGCTCGACGCCGCCGGGTTCTGGAAGGACTGGGGGCTGGCCAGCCTGGCCATGCTGGTGACGGTCGGCGTAGTGCTGGCCGGCGTCAACAAGGGCATCGAGCGCTGGTCCAAGCGCCTGATGCCGATGCTGATCGTGCTGATGCTGGTGCTGATCGTGGTGGTCATGACCCTGCCCGGGGCCACCGGCGGGCTCGCCGCCTACCTGGTGCCGGACTTCTCGCGGGTCACCGGCCAGCTGGTGATGGATGCCATGGGCCAGGCCTTCTTCTCGCTGTCCATCGGCGTCGGCGCCATGGTGATCTACGGCTCCTACCTGAGCCGTGAGGCCAGCCTGCCGAAGACCGGTGCCCAGGTGATGTTCATCGACATGGGCGTGGCCTTCATCGGGGGCCTGCTGATCGTGCCCTCGATGTTCGTGGCCGACGAGCTGGGGGTGGACATCTTCGATGCCGGCGGGCAGCTGCAGAGCTCCTCGACCCTGCTGTTCGACGTCATGCCGGCGATGTTTGCCCAGCTGGGGGGCCTCGGCGCCGGGCTCGAGGTGCTGTTCTTCGCCCTGCTGGCGATCGCCGCCCTGACCTCGATGTTCCCGGTGCTGGAGGTGCCGGTGGCGACCATCGTCGAGACCGGGCGGGTCTCGCGGCGCTGGGCGACCCTGCTGATGGGCGGGGTGATCTTCGCGATCTCCACGCTGATCCTGGCGCACTTCGAGACGCTGTTCGGCTGGGCGATCACCGTTACCATCAACTACAACATGCCGCTGATCGGCGCCCTGGTGTGCCTCTACGTCGGCTGGCTGCTGTCGCGCAACGCCAAGCTGCAGGAGCTGCGGCGCGGGGCGCCGGAGATCGAGGACACCCTGTTCTGGAAGCTGTGGCCCTGGTATATCCGCTTCGTCTGCCCGGTGTTGCCCATCGTCGTGCTGGTCAACGGGCTCTAGGCTTGCCGGCGCTCGGCTGGCTTGCTTGACTGACGGGGGCCGCGGGACTGCGGCCCCGTCTGCCATTGGGAGTCCACGCATGTCGCAACCGCTCACCCGTCACAACCGTCCCCGCCAGGTCCTCGACGCCATCACCGCCGTCAATGCCGGCCTCTCCGCCGAGGATCGCGCCGCCAAGTACGCCAAGCTGGCCGAGTCGCCGTACCGCTTCTTTCGCGGCACCAACCACCTGTACTGGGCCGACGTCTGGCACGACTGGCGCTTCGCCCTCTACGGCGGCCTGCCGGAGACCCAGACCTGGCTGCAGGGCGACGCCCACGCCTACAACTTCGGCGCCTACGGCCATCACGACGATGCCGTGCGCTACGGCATGGACGACTTCGACGATGCGCTGATCGGCGACTACCAGTACGACCTCTGGCGCCTGGCCATCAGCCTGGTGCTCGACGCCCGGGAGAACGCCGAGCTCTCCGGCAAGGGCGCCCACAAGGCCCTCGATGCCCTGGTCGAGGCCTATGTCGACGAGCTCGCCGGGCATGTCCGCGGCGAGGAGCCCCTGGCCGTGACCCGGGAGACCGCCAAGGGGCCGCTCGCCCCCTTCCTGGAGAAGGTGGCCGCCAAGCGCAGCCGGGCGAAGATGCTCGACAAGTGGACCACGCTCGGCGAGGACGGCAGGCGCTTCGCCGTCGAGGACCGCCCGGACAAGCTGGCCCGGCTGCCGGCCCACCAGGCCAGCCAGCTGCGCAAGGCCATCGAGGAGGAGTACCGCCAGACCCTGCGCGGCGCGCGTGCCGAGGCCGAGGGGGACCACTTCCGGATCAAGGATATGGCCCGGCGGCTCGACGCCGGGACCGGGTCGCTGGGGCTCGAGCGCTTCTACGTGCTGATCGAGGGCGGCCGGGACCACGAGCACGACGACGTCATCCTCGACATCAAGCAGCAGACGCCCCCGGAGGGCTGGCGGCTGATGAACGCCGCCGAGAAGCGCGCCTGGCGCCGCGCCTTCCCCCACGAGGGGGCGCGCCACGCCGCGGCCTTCAGCGCCATCGCCGAGCACCCGGACCTCTACCTGGGCTGGCTGCACCTGGGCGAGACGGTGTTTTCGGTACGCGAGCGCTCGCCCTTCAAGGACGACTTCCCGACCCACAAGCTCGACGGCGCCAAGCCCTACCGCAAGCTGGCCCGGCAGTGGGGCCGGATCCTCGCCCGCGAGCACCTGCGCGGCGCCCGGGCATTGCACCCGGACGACCCGGCGCGCTTCGCGCGCAGCGTCTGCGCGCGGATCGAGGGGCGGCTGGACCACTTCGTCGCCATGGTGGCGACCCTGGCGCTGAGCTATGCCGACTGCGTCGGCCAGGACTATCGCACCTTCGTGGAGGCCGAGGCGACGGTCGAGGAAGAGGTCACGGCCGGCTAGCGGTAATCGCCGCTCAGCAGCCGGCCGGCTCCCGGCACCCGGGGCTCCAGGTCGAGGGCCCTGAGCATCTGGAAGACGGTACAGGTGGCGGCGGAGACCACCGGCAGTCCCAGGCCGTCCTCCACCGTCTGGATCGCCGCCAGCGACGGCATCTGCACGCAGGCCGACAGCACCATGGCGTCCGCCTCGCGAAGGTCCAGGCGACGCACGATGTCGACCAGGGCCATCGGGTCGCGGCGACCGACCTCCAGGTTGTCGGGGATCTCCAGGGCGATGCTGTCGACCACCCGGATGCCCTCGGCCTCGATGTAGTTCACCACCATCCGCGTCAGCGCCGGCATGTAGGGCGTGATGATGGCCACGCGCCGGGCGCCCAGCGTCGCCAGGCCCTCGGTGAGGGCCCCGGCGCTGCTGACCACCGGGGTCGGCTGGCCGTTGGCGACGGACACCTCGTGCAGGCGCCGCTGGGAGTCGCGGTGATAGCCCCGGCCACGGCTCATGATCGCCACCAGGCAGGCATAGCCCATCACGTCGACCGCGGCGTCGGAGAGCTCCAGGGCGCAGCGCTCGGACGCATCGTCCATGGCCGCGAGTTCCTCGCGGGTCACCTGCTTCATGCGCATGCGGCTGGAATGGAAGGTGAAGCGCTCCGGCGCCACCGCCTCCCGGGCGCGCAGCAGCGCCGGGATCTCGGTCTCCATGGTGGTGTTGGAGCTCGGCACGATCTGGCCGATGCGATAGGCCGTGGCAGGCATGGCGGTTCCTCTCGGACGGCGTGATCAGGAGGCGGCGTAGGTATCCCGGAACTGCTGTCGCAGCTGGTTCTTCTGCACCTTGCCCATGGTGTTGCGCGGCAGCGCGTCGACGAAGAACACCCGCTTGGGTTGCTTGTACTTGGCCAGCCGTCCCGCCAGTGATTCGATGACCCGGGTCTCGTCGATCCGGGCGCCGGGGCGCGGCACCACCACGGCGGTCACCCCCTCGCCGAAGTCGGGATGCGGCACGCCGATCACCGCGGACTCGTCCACCTCGTCGAGTTCGTCGATGACCTGCTCGATCTCCTTGGGGTAGACGTTGTAGCCGCCGGAGATCACCAGGTCCTTGTCGCGGCCGACGATCTGTACGTACCCGTGCTCCTCCACCCGGGCCAGGTCGCCGGTGATGAAGAAGCCGTCCTCGAGCAGTTCCTCTCGGGTCTTCTCGGGCATCCGCCAGTAGCCGATGAACACGTTGGGCCCGCGCACCTGGAGCATGCCGATCTCGCCGTCGGCGACGGGCTCGCCGGTCTCGAGGTCGGTGATGCGGATCTCGACGCCGGGCAGCGGGCGGCCCACGGTGCCGGCGATGCGCCGTCCGTCGTAGGGGTTGGAGAGGTTCATGTTGGTCTCGGTCATGCCATAGCGCTCGAGGATGGCGTGGCCGGTGCGCTGCTCGAAGGCCTGGTGGGTCTCGGCGGTCAGCGGCGCCGAACCGGAGACGAACAGGCGCATGCTGGCGGTCAGTGCCGCGCTCAGCCGCTCGTCCTGCAGCAGGCGCGTATAGAAGGTCGGCACCCCCATCATGGCGGTGGCCCGCGGCAGCTCCTCGACGATCACGTCGGCATCGAAGCGCGGCAGGAACAGCATGCTGGCGCCGGACATCATCACCACGTTGCAGGCCACGAACAGGCCGTGGGTATGGAAGATCGGCAGGGCATGGATCAGCCGGTCGGCGTCGGTGAAGCGCCAGCTCGCCACCAGCGCCTCGGCGTTGGAGCGCAGGTTGTCATGGGTCAGCATGGCGCCCTTGGAGCGCCCGGTGGTGCCCGAGGTATAGAGGATCGCCGCCAGGTCGCGCTCGCCGCGGGGCACGATGTCGTCGCGCGGCGTGGCCGTCTCGCCCTGGGCCATCAGGCTGCCGTCGCCCCGGGTGCCGAGGCTCTCGACCGCCGGGCAGCCGCATTCCCCGGCGATCTGCCGGGCGCTGTCGAGGTCCTGGGGACGGCACACGAACAGCGCGGGCTCGGCGTCGCCCAGGAAGTAGCGGATCTCCTCGCCGGTGTAGCCGGTGTTGAGCGGCAAATAGACGCCACCGATGCGCAGGCAGGCCAGGTACAGCAGGACGGTCTCGGGGCTCTTGTCCACCTGCACGGCGACGCGATCGCCGGGGCTTACGCCCAGCGCGGTCAGGGCGCCCGCCACTCGGCTCGTCGCCGCCAGGGCCTGGGCATAGGTATAGCCGCGCCCCTCGCGAGTGATGATGAACTCGGCATCCCCCCGGTCCTGCATGCGGCGGGCCAGGGTGTCGAAGAGGTTGTGGCTCATTTTGCAGTCTCTCCCTTGAGCAGTTTGCGGGCGCGCCGGTCGAGGTCGCGGATGCCCGAGGAGTGGGCGATGGTGCCGTCGGTGCTGTATTGCTCGTGATTGCGTTCGATGTCGTCGAGCACGTAGAGGTAGTTGACCATCAGCCCGGCGGCCTGGCGCAGGCCCTTCGTGGACACGTCGCCCAGCCAGTTGATGCGATGCAGCTCCGCGCCGTTGCCGAGGTGGAAGCGCGCCACCGGGTTGAGCGGCAGGCCGCGGCGGTTCTTCTCGCGCAGCAGGTAGTGGGCGGCCAGCGGCTTGACGACCTCCTCGAGCGCGGCGGCCCGTTGCGGGTCCCGGTGCCAGTCGTCGGTCTCGAGGGCCTCGAGGACCTGGCGGGCCTCGCCGGCGAGCGGGGCATCGTCGCCCAGACAGGTGGTCTCGAGCCACTGCCGGAAGCCGGGCACCGGTGACAGGGTGACGAAGTGGCGCAGCCCGGGCAGCTCCTGCTTCAGCTCCTGGACGACCTGCTTGATCAGGAAGTTGCCGAAGGAGATGCCGCGCAGTCCGGTCTGGCAGTTGCTGATGCCGAAGAAGGCCGCGGTGTCGGCGGCGTCCGAGGCCTCGACGTCGTTGTCGTGGCCGTGGAGGATCGCCTGGATCTGGTCGGGCAGGCCCTTGTTCAGGGCCACCTCGACGAAGATCAGCGGCTCGTCGCCGATCGCCGGATGGAAGAACGCGAAGCAGCGGCGGTCGCGGGCGTCCAGGCGACGCCGCAGGTCGTTCCAGTCCTGGATCTCGTGGACCGCCTCGTAGTGGATGATGCGCTCGAGGATGGCGGCCGGGGTGTTCCAGTCGATGCGCTTGAGCACCAGGAAGCCGCGGTTGAACCAGGAGGCGAACAGGTGCGCGAAGTCGGCGTTCAGCGCGCCCAGCTCGGGATGCTCGGGCAGCAGCGGCAGCAGGTCCTCGCGCATGCGCACCAGTTCGTGGGTGCCGCCGCTGGTCAGGTTGAGCCGGCGCAGCACCTCCTGGCGGCTCGGCTCGCAGGCATCGAACAGCGCCTGCAGGGCGAGGGTGTCCCGCGAGTCGCGGTAGCGGGCATAGGCCTGGTCGATGTGCCCGGGGTCCGCGGAGAAGTCCTCGGTGAGGCGCTCGAAGAAGCGCTGCTTCTCCGGGGCGTCGAGCCTCGAGTAGAGCTCCAGGCAACGGCCGGCGAGGGTGATGCTCGACGCCTCGCCATCGCTTTCCAGCAGCGCCCTGCAGGACTCGACCAGGCGACCATGGCTGGCGGGCAGCCGCTCGTCGCTACGCCGCCGGCGCAGGGCATCGCGCTGGGTGATGGTGCTGAACATTTCCTGGAGGAAGCTCATGTTCATGGCGGGTCGCCTCTTATGAGTGGCTCATGATCAGGTCGGGCAGCCAGGTGGCGATGCCCGGGAAGAAGCACAGCAGGACGATGCCCAGCACCATGCACAGCGCATAGGGGAGGCTCCCCATCAGGATGTCGCGCAGCTCGATGTCCGGGGCGATGCCCTTGATGATGAACAGGTTGAGGCCCACCGGCGGGGTGATCAGGCCGATCTCCAGGTTGATGGTCAGCACCACCGCGAACCAGTAGGGGTCGAAGTTGGCCGCCAGGATGATCGGCAGCAGGATCGGCGCGGTCATCACGATCACCGCCACCGGGGGCAGGAAGAAGCCGGCCACCAGCAGGAAGAGGTTGATGATCGCCATCAGCACCCAGCGGTTGACCTCGAGGTCGGCGATCGCCCCGGCCACCGTCTGGGTGATGAACAGCGACGACAGGGCGAAGGCGAAGATCTCGGCGGCGGCGATGATCAGCATGATCATCACGCTCTCGCGCAGGGCATCGCGCATGATCAGCGTGAGCGGCTTCGCCTGCCACATGCGGTAGACCAGGATCGCCAGCGCCAGGCACAGGAAGGCGCCGGCCCCGGCCGCCTCCGAGGGGGTGGCGACGCCGCCGTAGAGGGCGAACAGGATGCCGGTGACCACCACCAGGAAGGGCACCACCCGCACCAGCGCCTTGAGGTTGCCCTCGACGTTCTGCTTGACCTGGTGGGCCGCCGCCGCCAGCGGGCTCGGGGTGCCATAGCCGCCGGCCAGCTTGCAGGCGAGCAGCGTCCAGGCCATGAACAGCCCGGCGAGCATCAGCCCGGGCAGGGCGCCGGCGATGAACAGCCGGCCGATGGAGGTCTCGGTGGAGATGCCGTAGACGATCATGGTCACCGAGGGCGGGATCAGGATGCCCAGGGTGCCACCGGCGGCGATGCAGCCGGCGGCGACGCCGTCGGGATAGCCGCGCTTGCGCATCTCGGGAATGCCCAGCTTGCCGATCGCCGCGCTGGTGGCCGGCGAGGAGCCCGACAGGGCGGCGAAGATCGAGCAGGCGCCGATGTTGGAGATCGCCAGGCCGCCGGGCATCCTGCCCAGCCACAGGTCGAGGGAGCGATACAGGTCGCGCCCGGTGGGCGAGGAGGCCACCGCCGCGCCCATCAGGATGAACATCGGGATCGCCACGAAGCCGAAGGAGGCGATGCTGCTGAAGAAGGTCTCGCCGAAGTAGGTCAGCTCGCTCATGCCGCGGTCGAGCACCAGGGCGCCGAGCGCGACGCCGCCCAGGGCGAAGGCGATGGGGGTGCCGATCGCCATCAGCACGAACAGCGCGAGGATGACCAGGATACCGCTGGTGACTGGATCCATAATCAGGATTCTCCGCGTAGGATTTCCGCCAGGTACTGCAGCGTGAGCAGGCTGATGCCGAGGGCCAGGGGCAGCAGGGCCGGCCACAGCGGGGGGTTCCACACCGTGCCGGTGGTCCAGCCACCGTGGTAGGCCTCGAGGAGGTAGTGCCAGCCGCCGTAGGTCAGGGCGGCGCAGAAGCCCAGCCCGACCAGTGACGCGACCAGCTGCATGGCCTTGCGGGGCCAGCCGCCGAGGGCATCGGGAAGGACCGTGACCGCGACATGGCCGCCGGTCATCAGCACATAGGGGGCGCCGAACAGCATGGCGCCGGTGATGGAGAAGACGGCGAACTCGGTCTGCCAGGTGGTGCTCTCCCCCAGCACGTAGCGCATGAAGATCATGTGGCAGACCGCCAGCACGCCCGCCAGCAGCAGGGCGCCGGCGAGGACGGCGACCGCGGTCGACAGGCGGTCGAGCACACGGATATAGGCGCCGATCACGCCACGGCTGGGCGTAACCGCGCGACTGGGACTGTGATCCATGGGACACCCCGGCGTAAGTGAGTGGGGGGCTGCCTCGGGCGAGGCAGCCGGGGATTGGCGCACGGGATCACTCGACGGCCAGGGCCGCGTCGATCAGTGCCTGACCGTTGGGGACGTTCTCGGCGAAGGTCTTGTAGGAGCTCTGCTTGGCGATCTCCAGCCAGGCATCGTAGTTCTCCTCGCTCATGGTCACGACCTCGACGCCATTTTCCTCGTAGACGTCCACCAGCTTCTGGTCGAGGGCCGCGGCCTCGCCGGCGAAGTACTCCTCGGCCTTCTGGCCCGCCTCGCTGAGGGCCTGCTGCTGTGCCTCGTTGAGCCTGTCCCAGCTCTGCTCGGAGATCAGGATCGGCTCGTACATGAACCACAGGGCGTTCTCGCCCGGGGCGGTCAGGCAGTCGACCTGCTCGTAGATGCGGTAGGAGACGAACGAACCGGAGGAGGTGTTGGCGCCGTCGAGCACGCCGGTCTGCATGGCGGTGTAGATCTCGGAGGACGGCATCGAGGCGATCGACGCGCCGGCGGTGGCCAGCATCTCGTCGAAGGCCGGGCCGGCGGCACGCATGGTCTGCCCGTCGACGGTGTCCGGGGCGGTGATGCAGCGCATGTTCGAGGCGAAGCCGCCCGCCAGCCAGGCGTCGGACAGCACCCGGGCCCCGGCGTCGTTTATCACCTGCTTGATCATGTCCATGAACTCGGAGTCGTTGAGCCGCTGGGCGCGCTCGTGGCTGCGCACCAGGCCGGGCATCAGGGTGGCCGAGAACTCCGGATGTCGGCCGCTGGCGTAGTCGAGGGGCAGCGAGGTCATGTCGAGTCGGCCCCGCACCAGCGCCGGCCATTGCTCCTTGGCCTTGAACAGCGACTGTCCGGGGTGGACCTGGATCTGCAGGTCGACGTCCGCGGCGGCGACCTCGTCGGCGATCAGCTGCACCATCTCGTCACGCACGTCGCCCTGGCCGCCGGGGAACTGGTGGGAGGCACGCAGCACGGTGTCCGCCGCGGCGGCACTGCTGAAGGCGAGGGCCAGCGAGAGGCAGGCAACGGCGGATGCGATCGGGGTTTTCATGGCGTCTCCTGAGAGATTGTTGTTGTGTGATATATATCAGCATGGCTGATGTATACTTCTTATAGGCTTGACATATACTAGTGTCAAACGCCGCGGGACTAGACCATAGTGGCAATGACCCCGGCGTATCGGCGTTCCATTGCAAGGGAGGTGGCCTGTGAGCGGCGCGAAACGATCGAACGCCCAGCGACTCAAGGATTCGCTGGAGGACGACATCATCAACGGGCGACGCCTGCCCGGCGAGCGGCTCGATCCCGAGGCCCTGGGCCGGGAATATCAGGTCTCGCGCACCCCGGTGCGCGAGGCGATCCAGCAGCTGGTGGCCAGCGGCCTGGTCACGGTGACGCCCAAGAAGGGCACCTTCGTGGCGAAGATCGGCATCGACCAGCTGATCGAGATGTTCGAGGTCATGGCGGAGCTGGAGGGCATGTGCGGTCGCCTGGCGGCGCGGCGGATCACCGCGGGCGAACTCGCCGAGCTGCGCGAGGCCCTGGGGCGCTGCGAGGCCGCCGCCCGGGGTGGTGACCCGGACGAGTACTACTACGAGAACGAGGGGTTCCACCACGCCATCTACGCGGCGAGCCACAATGGCTTCCTGGCCGAGGAGGCCCGCCAGCTGAAGCAGCGGCTCAAGCCCTACCGTCGCATGCAGCTGCAGGTGCGCCACCGCATGGGCACCTCGCTGGACGAGCATCGGCGGATCCTCGCCGCCATCGAGGCCGGGGAGGCGGAGCAGGCCGAGCATGTCCTGCGCGAGCACGTGCTGATCCAGGGCGAGCGTTTCAGCGACTTCGTCTCCAGCGTCAGGGCCCTCGAGCGGCAGGGGGCGTCCCTGGCGCCGTGAGCGGCCCCGCGGCCGGTCCGTGGCGGCGAGAGGCCGCTATGTTCCGGACTGGGCGCTTGGCCTACGCTGAGAGGTAAAGCCGGTCGGCGGGGCCAACTCAGGCGCTAGCGGGCCGGCGGCGAGGGCAGACCGCCTTCGCATCGCGATCCGGGTGAGGGCCGCCGTCATGCAGGATTCCCCCATTCACCTCTTGCTGGTCGAGGACAATCCGCTTCACAGCAAGCTGATCCAGCGGCTGCTCGCCGCCGATACCCAGCTCGACTGCGATGTCGAGGCCGTGGACAACCTGGCCGACGGGCTCACGCGGCTGGTCAAGGGCGGGCTGGACCTGGTGCTGCTCGACCTGGTGCTGCCCGACAGCGAGGAGCTGGAGACGCTGTTCCGCGTGCGCCTGGTGGCGCCCCAGGTGCCGGTGGTGGTGCTGACCAGTCTCGACGACCTCAAGCTGGCCGCCCGGGCGGTGGAGTCCGGCGCCTACGACTACCTGGTCAAGACGCACCTCAAGGGTGTGGCCCTGGGGCGGGCGATCCGCTACACCCTGTCCCGTGCCCGGGCCCGGGGCGGCGAATGGGACTCGCCGATGTTCCGCCTGGCCCAGCAGCAGTTTCTCAAGGCCGCCCAGTACATGGGCCTGGACGACAATATCCGCCAGCGGCTGCTGTTCCCCCAGCGCACCCAGATGGTCAGCTTCCCCTTCTTTCGCGACGATCGCGCCCAGGTGGAGACCGTCTTCGGCTACCGGGTGCAGCACGTGCTCTCCATGGGACCGACCAAGGGTGGCATCCGCTATCACGAGGACGTGGACCTCGGCGAGGTCGCCGCCCTGGCGATGTGGATGACCTGGAAGTGTGCGCTGATGCGGCTGCCCTTCGGCGGCGCCAAGGGCGGGGTGCGGGTCGACCCCACCACCCTCAGCGATCGCGAGCTGCAGCGCCTGACGCGCCGCTACACCACCGAGATCATCGAGACCATCGGCCCCGACAAGGACATCCCGGCGCCGGACATGGGCACCGACGAGCGCGTCATGGCCTGGCTGATGGACACCTACAGCCAGCAGATCGGCCATGCGGTGCCGGCCGTGGTCACCGGCAAACCGGTGGTGCTGGGCGGCTCCCTGGGGCGCAAGGAAGCCACCGGGCGCGGCCTGGTGTACCTGATCGAGGCCTCGGCGTCGCACCTGGGCATCGAGCTCGCCGGCGCCACGGCGGTGATCCAGGGCTTCGGCAACGTCGGCAGCCACACCGCCATCTTCCTCGCCGCTCTCGGGGTGCGGATCATCGGCGTCGGCGATGCCTCCACCGCGCTGTATTGCCGCGATGGCCTCTCGGTGGAGGCGCTGCTCGCCTATGTGGCCGGGCACCGGGTGCTGGCGGGCTACCCGGATGCGGAGGTGATCGGCAACGCCGAACTGCTCGAGCTGCCCTGCGATGTGCTGGTGCTGGCGGCCCTGCAGAACCAGGTGACGGTCGAGAACGCCGCCCGCCTGAATTGCCGGCTGCTGGCCGAGGGGGCCAACGGGCCCACCACCCTCGAGGCGGACGATATCCTCGCCGATCACGACGTCTTCGTGCTGCCGGATATCCTCGGCAATGCCGGGGGGGTGACGGTGTCCTACTTCGAGTGGGTGCAGGGCATGCAGAACCTGATGTGGACCCACGAGGAGATCAACCGCCGACAGCAGGCGATCCTGCTGGACGCCTTCGAGCGCACCCTGGAACGGGCCGAGGAGAGTCACCTCGACATGCGCACGGCGGCCCTGATCGAGGGCGTCACGCGGGTCACCGAGGCCAAGCTGCTGCGCGGCGTCTTCCCGTGAGCGCCCGGGAGGAGAGGCGATGAACGGGGAGACCGGGACAGGCGACCGCCGGGGACTCCGCGATCCGGCGGCCTTCCTGAGCCTGATCCAGGCCATCACCCGGGCGGCCAACGAGGCCATGCGGGTCGATGACGCGCTGCGCCATGCCCTCCAGGAGGTCTGCCGGCACACCGGCTGGGCCATCGGCCATGCCTGGTTGCTGGCCGACCCCGCCACCGGAGAACTGGTCTCGACCCGGCTGTGGTATCCCGACGACGACCGGGCCTTCGCGGTCTTCCGTCGCCTCACCGAGGCGGCCCGCTGGGGGGCCAGCGGGGGGCTGGTGGAGCGCGTCCAGCGCCGTGGCGCGCCGGTCTGGATCCGCGATGTCACCCAGGATCCCGACTTCCAGCGCGCGCAACAGGCTCGCGACATCGAGGTGCGGGCCGGGGCCGCCTTCCCGGTGCTGGTGGGCGACGAGGTGGTGGCGGTGCTGGAGTTCTTCGCCGAGTGCACCATGGCGCCGGATGACGCCCTGATGGAGGTGATGGCCCAGACCGGCACCCAACTGGGCCGGGTGATCGAGCGCGAGCGGGCCGACCGGGCCCTGCGCGAGAGCGAGCGCCGCCTGGCGACGCTGATGGCCAACCTGCCCGGCATGGCCTATCGCGGCCTGAACGATCGCGGCTGGAGCATGGAATTCGTCAGCGAGGGCAGCCGCGAGCTGACCGGCCATGCGCCCGAGGCCCTGATCCAGGGGCAACCGAGCTATGCCGACCTGATCCATCCCGAGGAGCGCGAGGACCTGTGGGAGGCGGTCCAGGCCGCGCTGGGCGAGCGGCGTCCCTTCCAGGTCGAGTATCGCATCCAGGCGCGGGATGGCACCGTGAAATGGGTCTGGGAACAGGGCTGTGGGGTCTTCGGCGAGGCCGGCGAGCTCCAGGCGCTGGAAGGCTTCATGACCGACATCACCGAGCAGCGCCTGAGCCGTCAGGTGCTGGCCGCCCAGGTGGAGGAGACCGAGGTCGAGCGGAGCCGGGCGGAGGCCACCCACCACCAGCTCAGCGAGGCCCTCGAGGCGATCTCCGAGGGCTTCACCCTCTACGATGCCGAGGATCGGCTGGTGGTGTTCAACAGCCGCTTCCGTGATGACTACTCGGGCGTGGCGCAGGTCGTGGAGCAGGGCGTGTGCTTCGAGACCCTGATCCGTACCGCCGTCGATACCGGTGTCATCGATCTCGGCGGCATGGATCCGGAAGCCTGGATCGCGCGGCGGCTGAAGCGGCGGCGCAATCCGGGAACGCCCTTCATCTTCCGCCGCACCGATGGCAAGCAACTGCAGGTGAGCGAACGCCGCACCCGCGATGGCGGGGTCGTGGCCATCTACACCGACATCACCCAGCTGGAGGAACAGCGCGAGAGCCTCGAGGCGCAGGTGGCGATGACCGAGGCCGCCCAGGCCCGCGCCGAGGCGGCGCATGCCCAGCTGACCGAGGCCCTGGAGTCGATCGCCGAGGGCTTCGCGCTGTTCGACGCCGAGGATCGGCTGGTGCTGTTCAATTCCCGCTTCAAGGAGCATTTCGTCACCCCGGGGGAGGTGGTCCGGCCGGGCCTGGGCTTCGAGGAACTGCTGCAGGCCGTGGTCGACAGCGGCTATACCCCGCGGGACTATCCCTCCGGGGAGGCCTACATCCGCGCGCGCCTGGCGCAGCACCGCCATCCCGTCGGGCCCTTTCAGTTCACCCGCAGCGACGGCGTGTGCGTGCAGATCAGCGAGCACCGCACCGCCGAGGGGGCCCATGTCGGGGTCTACTCGGATATCACCGAGCTGGAGCACCACCGCCAGCGCCTGGAGGAGATGGTCGCCGAGCGCACCGCGGCCCTGCAGGCGACCACCGAGCAGCTGCGTGCCTCCCAGGTCGAGCTGCGCCGGGCCCGGGACGAGGCGCAGCAGGCCAGCCTGGCCAAGAGCGAGTTCCTGGCCAACATGAGCCACGAGATCCGCACGCCGATGAACGGGGTGATCGGCATCGCCGAGCTGCTCGAGCGCACCGCGCTCACCGAGCAACAGGCCGATTACGTGGCGATCATCCAGAAGTCCGCCGACACCCTGCTGGGGCTGATCAACAACATCCTCGACTTCTCGAAGATCGAGGCGGGGCGGCTCGAGCTGGAAACGACCGACTTCGTGCTGCGCGACACCCTCGGTGACACCCTGCAGACCCTGTCCCTGCAGGCCGACGAGAAGGGCCTGGAGCTGGCGGTGCACATCCCGCCGGAGGTGCCCGACCGGGTACGCGGCGACCCGGTGCGCCTGAGGCAGGTGGTGGTCAACCTGGTCGGCAACGCCATCAAGTTCACCGAGGCCGGCGAGATCGTGGTCGACCTGGCCATCGAATCTCTCGACGGCAGCCGGCTGCGGCTCGCTTTCGAGATCCTCGATACCGGGGTGGGCATCCCCGAGGCCAAGCGCCGCCAGATCTTCGAGGCCTTCAGTCAGGCCGATACCTCCACCACCCGGCAGAGCGGCGGCACCGGGCTGGGCCTGTCCATCGCCGCCCAGCTGGTCGGCATGATGGGCGGACGCATCGAGGTCGACAGCGGTCCCGAGGGGCGCGGCAGCCGCTTCGTGTTCGCCATCGATCTCGGCCTGCCCGGCCAGCGTCCGACGCGGCCCTCGCATCCCAGCGAGCTGCACGGCCGGCCGGTGCTGGTGGTCGACGACAATGCCACCAACCGCCGCATCCTCGAGGAGATCCTGCTCAGCTGGGGCATGCGTCCCACCGTGGTGGCGAGCGGCGCCGAGGCCCTCGCCGCCATCGACGAAAGGGAGGCTCGCGGCGAGAGCTTCCCGCTGGCGCTGCTCGACGTGATGATGCCGAGGATGAACGGCCTGGAACTGGCCGCGCGCATTCGCGAGCACCCGACCCACGCCGGCATTCCGATCCTGATGCTCTCCTCGGGCGGTCGTTCCGGTGACGCCGAGCAGCGCCGCCGGCTGCGCATCGCCCGTTTGCTGCTCAAGCCGGTCAAGCAGTCGGAGCTGCTCGATGCGGTCGGCGAGGTGCTGGAGATCGGCAGCGTCCGCCGCCGGCCCGACGTCGGGCGCGAGACACGGCCGATGGGCGGGGGCGGACGCCGGGTGCTGCTGGTGGAGGACGGGATCACCAACCAGCGGGTGGCGACGGACCTGCTGCTCCAGCGTGGCCACCGGGTCGAGCTGGCCGAGAACGGTCGCGAGGCGCTGGATGCCGTGCGGCGTCATGCCTTCGACGTGGTGCTGATGGATATCCATATGCCGGTGATGGATGGCCTGGCGGCCTCCCGGGCGATCCGCGAGCTCGAGCGGGACCGCGGCGGGCATGTGCCGATCGTGGCGATGACGGCGAGCGCCACCAAGGAGGATCGCCAGCGCTGCCTGGCGGCGGGCATGGATGATTTCGTGACCAAGCCCTTCCGCGCCGCCGAGCTCTACGCCGCCGTGGAGGACGTCGCGAGCCGGGGGACGGCGCCCGCCAGCCCCCCGCCGACGCCTGAATCGGACTCGTCGGCCTGCCTGGACTGGCAGACGGCCCTGGACAACCTCGACGGCAATCGGGCGCTGCTGGCCGAGATGGTCGAGATCTTCCTCGAGGAGTGCCCCCAGTTGCTGCAGGCGATGGAGACCGCCCTGGGCGAGGGCGATGCCCGGACGCTGCGCCGCCATGCCCATACCCTCAAGGGCTCGGCCCGGGTGTTGGGCGGGCAGGCCGCGGGGCAGGCCGCGCTGCGTCTCGAGACCCTGGCCAAGGCCGGCGAGTTGGAGCGCGCCGGGCCGGCCCTCGAGGCGCTGCGCCAGGCCGTGGCGGCGCTGACCCCGCTGCTCGAGGCGGCACGGCGCGGCTAGTTGTGTAAACCCACCGGGTTGTCTCCAAGGCTTTGTCGGAAAAGTCGACGAGCGAAGGCTAGGGCTAGGCCCGCTCCCGGCGGGCCAACGCATTTCCCACATCCATGTGGGTCACAAGGCAAACATCGGTGACAAATCGGCAAGGACTGCCGATTTGGGCAGCTTCGCTGCTCTCAGAGCGAGCGACATGGATGTCGCGAGTCAGAAGGCGCAGTTTACAGCTAGTAAATGAGCACTTTGACCGGGCTCGCGCACGAGCCGATTGTTAACGCCGTATCGCCGAGCGCAGGCCTTTTCGGACATTGCCTAAACTGAAGCTGTCATCGGCCGTTGTCCACGGGGGCGGTATATGGGTTCGATCATCGAGCGCGATGCCTTCACGGCAGCCGATTTCCGGCTGTTCGGCAGGCGCCTGAGGGCCAGCCTCGGCATCCTGCGCGACGTGCTGGCCCAGCCCGGGTTCGGCGTCGGGCCCGCGACGATCGGCGCGGAGCTGGAGGCCTACATCACCGATGTCGACGGCCGGGTGCTGAACATCAACCAGACCCTCGTCGACGAGCTCAAGGATCCCCAGCTGCAGCTCGAACTGAATCGCTACAACATCGAGTACAACCTGGCCCCCCTGGAGCTCCAGGACTGGCCCCTGCATGCCCTGGAACAACAGCTGCTGCAGGTGCTGGCCCGGCTGCAGTCGGCCGCCGCGGTCCACCAGGGGCGCATCGTCCCCATCGGCATCCTGCCCACCCTGCGCGCCGAGGACCTCGGTGAGCACGCCATGACCGACCTGCCGCGCTATCGGGCCCTCGAGCGGGAGCTCAAGCGCCTGCGCGGCGAGGACTTCAGCGTCGAGATCCATGGCGACGACACCATCCGCGTCAGCAGTTCCCATGTGGTGCTGGAGGGGGCCAACACCTCCTACCAGCTGCACCTGCGCGTGGCGCCCGAGGACTATGCCGACACCTTCAACACCATCCAGCTGGTGACCCCGCTGGTGCTGGCGCTGGGCGCCAACTCGCCGCTGTTCCTGCAGCACTGCCTGTGGGAGGAAACCCGCATTGCCCTGTTCAAGCAGGCGGTGGACTGTCGCATGCGCGGCAGCGGGCGCTGGCGCCAGCCGTCCCGGGTGGCCTTCGGCCAGGGCTGGGTACGCCGCGGCGCCTGGGAGCTGTTCGCCGAGACGGTCGCCCTGCACCGGCCGATCATGCCCGTCAACGGCGAGGGGCCGCTGGAGGGCTGGCAGCCCGGCACCGGGGCTCCGGCCCTGCCGGAGCTGCGCCTGCACATGGGCACCGTCTGGCCCTGGAACCGGGCCGTCTACGATCCCGCCTACGGTGGCCACCTGCGGGTGGAGATGCGCGCCCTGCCGTCGGGCCCCAGTGCCGTGGACATGGTGGCCAACACCGCCCTGATGCTCGGGCTGGTGGCCGGGCTGCGCGAGGATATCGACGACTGGCTGAGTGCCATGCCGTTCCGCTTTGCCGAGTACAACTTCTATCGCGTCGCCCAGCACGGCCTGGCGGCGCGGCTGCTGTGGCCCCACCGCCGCCACCACCGGCTCGAGGAAGTGGCGGTCGTCACCCTGCTCGAGCGCCTGCTGCCCCATGCCAGCCGGGGCCTGCGCTCGCTCGGCGTGGCGACGGCCGACAGCGCGCCCTACCTGTCGACGATCGAGCATCGCCTGGCCGCGCGCCTCAACGGCGCCGTCTGGCAGCGCGAGGTGATGCAGGGCCTCGAGCGGCAGGGCCTCGAGCGCCTCGACGCCTGCCACCGGATGCTGGCGCGCTATGGCGAGGCGTCGCAGGCCAACCGGCCGGTGGCCAGCTGGTCGAGGGAGGCGTGAATGGTCGCGCTGCGCCTGCCCATCCTTCGCGACCCGCCCGTCGACCACGCCGACGTGGGTGCCTGGGTGGAGGCCCTGGGCGAGGCCACCTGGATCGTCCTGTCCGGGGCCGACGACCGGCGCTGCCGGGTGATCACCACCCTGCTGCACGGCAACGAGCCCTCCGGGGTCCTGGCCCTGCACCGCTGGCTGGTCGAGCGCCCCCGGCCGCGAACGCGGCTGGCGGTGCTGGTGGCCAACGTCGAGGCGGCCCTGACACCGCCGCACTTCACCCACCGCAGCGTGCCCGGCGGGCACGACCTCAATCGCTGCTTCCGGCCCCCCCACGAGGGTACCGGCGGGGCGCTGGCCCGGGCCATCGTCGAGGATCTCCAGGCCTGGGCTCCGGAGTGTGTCATCGACCTGCACAACACCTCGGGCAATGGTCCCTCCTTCGCCGTGGCCACCCAGCGCGACCCGCGTCTCGAGCGGCTGGCGGGACAGTTCTGCGAGCGGCTGATCGTCACCGACTTCCGGCTGGGCAGCCTGATGGAGCTGCCCCTCCTGGTGCCGGGGCTCGCTCGCTGCCCGATGCTCACCCTGGAGTGCGGGGGCGCCCTGCAGCCGGAGGCGCTGGCGGTGGCCGGCCGCGTCTATCGCCGCCTGGCCGAGTGGGCGGAGCTGAGCGAGCTGGGCGCCAACCCCGACCTCGATATCCTGGTGCACCCCCTGCGCGTGGAGCTCCGTCCCGGGGTGAGCATCGCCTATGCCCGCGAGCCCCAGCCCGGGGTGGACGTGACGCTGTGGGCGCGCATCGACGAGCACAATCATGGCCTGACGCTGCCGGACACCTTCCTGGGCTGGCTGGGGGCAGGCGGGCTGGCCGGGCTGCAGGCCTGCGATGCCCGGGGGCGGGACCGCCTGCCGGAGCTGCTCTGCGAGCGCCAGGGACGGCTCTATCCCCGTGGCCCGATGCGCCTGTTCATGGCCACCACCAACGTCGAGATCGCCCGCAGCGACTGCCTGTTCTATATCGTGCCGCTGTAAGCCGCGGCCCGCCGTGGCATTACCTCAGCGGTATCGCGCGGGGCTGAACCGTCGACAAGCCCCGGGGTGCCGGACCATCGAGGAGGCGCTGTGAATACCTCCCTGTACGCTACCGACGCCCTGCGGCGCTCTCGCGTCCCGCTCCGCTTGCAGGTCCGGTGCTGGCCATCCATGGCCAGCCCGTTCGGAGCCGTGCTCCTCACCCCTGGCGTAGGACCTCCTCTTCGGCTTGTCCCCGGAGCCCCTCATCAGCCCCAACTGAGATGGCCCTGGTCATCGACCGGGGAATGTTGGCCGCCATCGCCTGTCCCTGTAGGGTAGGCGAGCGCTCAACCGAGGAGGCGTCATGTTCCCGAGTTTCTCCCTTCGCTATGCCCGGCTGCCGGCGCGGCTGCGCGCCGATTGCCTGCCGACGCCGGTGGCCGAGCCTCGCCTGGTGGCCTTCAACCGCGAGCTGGCCGACGAGCTCGGCTTCGACCTCGCGGCCTTCGACGCCCAGCGCGCCGCCGAGGTGTTCGCCGGCAATGCCGTCCCCGAGGGGGCCGAGCCACTGGCCATGGCCTACGCCGGCCACCAGTTCGGCAACTTCGTGCCCCAGCTCGGCGACGGTCGGGCGCTGCTGCTGGGCGAGGTGGTCGACCGTCGCGGACGCCTGCGGGACCTGCAGCTCAAGGGCGCGGGCCGCACCCCCTTCTCCCGGGGCGGCGACGGTCGCGCCCCCCTGGGACCGGTGCTGCGCGAGTACCTGGTCAGCGAGGCCATGCACGCCCTGGGCCTTCCCACCACCCGGGCGCTGGCCGCCGTGACCACCGGCGAACGGGTCTTCCGGCGCATCCCCGAGCCCGGAGCGGTGCTGACCCGGGTCGCCGCCAGCCACCTGCGGGTGGGCACCTTCCAGTACTTCGCGGCGCGGCGCGACACCGAGGCGGTGCAACTGCTCGCCGACGAGGCGATCGACCGCCACTATCCCGACCTGCCGGGAGAGCTGGCCGACGGGCCGGCGGGCGAGCGCTACCTGGCGCTGCTCGAGGCCATGGTGGGACGCCAGGCCGAGCTGGTGGCCCGCTGGATGGGCATCGGCTTCATCCATGGCGTGATGAACACCGACAACACCTCGATCTCCGGCGAGACCATCGACTACGGCCCCTGCGCCTTCATGGACAGCTACGACCCGCGCACCGTGTTCAGCTCCATCGACGAGCGCGGCCGCTACGCCTACCTCAACCAGCCGGTCATCGCCCAGTGGAACCTGGCGCGCTTCGCCGAGACGCTGCTGCCGCTGATCGATGACGACAGCGATCGCGCCATCGCCCGGGCGACATCGGTCATCGAGGCCTTCACCGAGCGCTTTGATGCCTGCTGGCAGGCGGTGCTGCGCGCCAAGCTGGGACTGGTGGTGCAGGAGGAGGGCGATGGCGCCCTGGCCCAGGAGCTGCTGGACGCCATGCAGGCGGGCAAGGCCGACTTCACCCTGGCCTTTCGCCGGCTGGCCGATGCCCTCGACGGCCCGGAGGGCGAGGCCCACCTGGCCGAGCTGTTCGACGACCGCGAGGCGCTGGCGGACTGGCTGCCGCGCTGGCGGGAGCGCCTCGCCCGTGAGGACGTCGACGAGGCGCAGATCGCCCGTCGGCTGCGTGGCACCAACCCCGCGGTGATACCGCGCAACCACCGGGTGGAGCAGGCTCTGGCCGCGGCGGCCGAGGAGGACGACTTCGCGCCCTTCGAGGCGCTGCTGGCGGTGATCACCCGGCCCTTCGAGGCACCACCGCACGGCGAGGTCGACTACACCCGCCCGCCCCATGACAGCGAGAAGGTGCTGCGGACCTTCTGCGGTACCTGAGCCATCACCGCGCGCTGACACGAAACGACGGCCGACAGGGTCGGCCGTCGCGCCTCGCGAGCGACGCACGCGGACGCGATGTCACTCGGGCTGGGAGACCATGATGGGCTCGCCGATGGGACCGATCTGGAAGACGACGAACCTGACGCCTTCCTCACCCGTCACGCTTGCGACCATCGGCTTGTCGGGGACTTCATGAATCACCTCGCCGGCCTTGGCCTCTCGGGGCTCCTGGCCTTCGATCTCTACTCGGAGGCTGCCATCGAGCACATAGACGAAAAGATTTCCCGGGTGGATGTGTCGCCCGAAGACCTTACCCGGCTCCTCCTCGAACAGCACGATGTTCACCTCCATGCCCTCAATGCCTTGCAGCTCCGTCGTCAGCAAGGTTGTCGGGTCGCCGGATGCCGACATGGGAATTCCACCCAGAGCGACGGCGAATGCCCCGGCAGTAACTGCGCTTGGCATGCATCGATTCATGATGACCTCCCCGCCGCCACGCGGGCGGTCGGGTGAAGTGGGAGTGCGGACCACCGGCCTGCGCCATGACCTCAGCGCAGCCGAAGGGCAGATGGAACCCATCCGAGCGACGGACGCCCGGACCATGGGCCAGGCCGGTATGCCGGGGTGACAGCCGTCTGTCACCCACTTTCTGGCATAGCCCGCTCCTCCCGGGCGGTCAAGGCGCTCCCCTGGTTGAGCGGCGTGCCGAGCTCGAGGGTGCGGTCGCAGCTGTGGCGCACCAGGTCACGGTCGTGACTGACCAGCAGCAGGGCGCAGCCGCGCTCGCGGGCGAGCTCGGTCATCAGCGGCAGGATCTCGCGCTGGGTGAGCGGGTCCAGCCGCGAGGTGGGCTCGTCGGCGAACAGCAGCACCGGGTCGAGCAGCAGCACCCGCAGCAGCGAGAAGCGTTGCAGCTCGCCGCCCGAGACCTCGCCGGGCCGGCGCGCGAGCAGCGCCGACGACAGCCGGAGGCGTTCCAGCAGCGGCGGCACCCGGTCGCGGTCCAGGCGGTGGCGCCGGAGCAGGTCGTCGAGCAGGGTGCCGAGCGTCCAGTGCGGCGCGAAGGCCGCCGGTGGGTCCTGGTAGAGCTTCTGGAAGCGATGCGGCGCGAGGCCGGTGGCGCGCTCCACCCGACCGCGATCCGGGGTGCCCAGGCCGAGTAGCAGGTTGCCCAGGGTGCTCTTGCCGCAGCCCGAGGGCCCGGCAAGGCCGACCACCTCGCCGGGCGACAGCGAGAGCGACAGCGCCTCGAAGAGCCGCCGGCCGCCCAGCGTCTTGCCGAGCCCATGGGCCCGCAGCACCGGCTCGCCGGCCGCACGCGGCGGCGTGGCGCGGGCCGTCCATTCGGCCGGATCGGCGGCCAGCAACCGGCGGCCGAAGTCGCTCCGCGGCCGGCGCAGCAGCTCGGCGGCCTCGCCTTCCTCCAGACAGCGCCCGTCGCGCAGGATCATCACCCGGCCGCCCAGTCGCCGGGCGACCTGGATATCGTGGGTGATGGTGAGCAGCATGCCGCCGTCGCGCTGGGCCTCCTGCAGCAGCGCGACCACCTCGTCGCGGCGGTCGCTGTCCAGGCCCTTGGTGGGCTCGTCGGCGATCACCAGCCGCCCGCCCGCCGCGGTGGCGGCGGCGAAGGCCAGCCGCTGCGCCATGCCCCCGGACAGCTCGCTCGGCAGGCGGCGTGCGGCCTGGCCGAGGCCCAGCCGGGCCAGCGCCCGCCGCGTGCGCTCGCGGGCCCGGCCGGCGTCGTCGCCGGCGACGAAACGGTAGGTCTCGCGGACCTGCTCGCCGGCGCGCATCAGCGGGTCCAGGGCATGCCAGGGCTCCTGGGGCAGCAGCACCAGCTCGCGGCCCCACAGCCGGCGGCGTTCGCCCCGTCGCAGGTCGAGCAGCTGCCGGCCATCGAGGCGGACCTCACCGCGCGCCTCGAGGCCGGCAGGCAGGGTGCCCATGATCGCCTGGGCCAGCAGGCTCTTGCCCGCGCCGGTCTCGCCGAGCAGGGTCAGGTTCTCGCCGGCGGACAGGCGGAAGCTGCAGGGGGCGACCAGGCAGTCGTCGCCGGCCCAGACGCCGAGGTCGATGGCGTGAAGTGTCATTGGGGCTCCCTCCCGGCCAGCAGTTGGCAGCCCAGCACCAGCAGGAAGAGCACGGCGATGGGTTGCAGGATGATCCACGGCGCCTCGCGGTAGTAGGGCAGCAGGTCGGTCATCATCAGCCCCAGCTCCGCGGTGGGCGGTTTCAGGCCGATGCTGACGAAGCCCAGGGCGGCGATCGCCAGGATGGCGTTGGCGGCGCCGAAGGCGGCCAGCGTCGAGATCGCCGGCGCCAGCGCCGGCCACAGGTGGCGTCGCAGCAGGTAGCCGGGGCCGAAGCCCAGCAGCCGTGAGGCCTGGAGCTGAGGCGAGGCGGCCAGGCTACGGGTGGTGGCGCGCACCACGCGGAAGTATTCGACCCACAGCACCAGGGCAATGCCGAGGTACAGCGCCCAGAACTGACCCGGGGCGATGGCGGCCAGCAGCAGCACCAGCAGCAGGCCGGGCAGGGCCAGCACGCAGTCGGCGACCAGCCCCAGGGCGCGGTCCGTCCAGCCGCCGCGCCAGCCGGCGAGCACGCCCAGCAGCACGCCGGGCAGCGCGGCGCTCAGCACGCTCACCAGCGCCATGCCGGTGGAGAGGCGGATGGCCGCGGCCATGCGGGCGAGCTGGCTGCGCCCCAGGTGGTCGGTACCCAGGGGCTCGGCCAGGCTGGGGGCGGCCAGGGTGTTCATCAGGTCCTGGCGCGCCGGGTCCAGCGCCGTGACCAGCGGCAGCAGCCAGGCCACGGCCAGCAACGCGAGCAACAGGCCGGCGCCCCAGCGCCGCGCGCGGGGCAGGGACAGCCAGCGGGAGGGAAGCAGGGAAAGTGTCGCGATCATGCCTGGCGCCTCCGGGGATCGATGAGCAGGCAGGTCAGGTCGACCAGGGTGTTGAGGGCCACGAACAGCAGCCCCATGGCCAGCGCGGTGCCCTGGACCATGGGCACGTCGCGGGCGACCAGGGCGTGCACCAGGGCATGGCCGATGCCGGGCCAGGCGAACAGCGACTCCACCACCACCACACCCTCGATGAGATAGACCAGCTGCACGCCGAGGTAGGCCACCACGGGGACACCGGCGTTGCGCAGGCCGTGGCGCCAGAAGACGCGCGACGGTGACAGGCCCTTGGTCAGGGCGAAGGCATGGAAAGGCGAACCGGCGACCCCGGCCATGGCGTTGCGCGCCACCCGGGTCGAGACGGCGGCGAGCCCCAGGGCCAGCGCCAGCGCCGGCAGCCAGGCGTGGCTCGCGCCGCCGTGACCGGCGGCGGGGAACCAGCCGAGGCCGACCGAGAAGGCCATGATCAACAGCAGCCCGATCACGAAGGAGGGCAGCGAGCGCAGCAGCACCGCGCCGAGCAGGTTGGCGCGATCGAGCCAGCCGTCGCGGCGCAGCCCGGCGAGCATGCCCAGCGGCGGGCCGATCAGCAGCGCCAGCAGCACGGCGACGATCGCCAGGTCCAGGGAGTGGCCGAGCTGGTGGCGCACCTCGCTCCAGACCGCCTCGCCGCTGACCAGCGAGTGGCCGAGGTCGAGGCGCGCCAGGTCGCCCAGCCAGTGCAGGTAGTCGCCGAGCGGCGAGCCGCCCAGGGCGAGTTCCCGGGATACGGCCTCGGCGGCGTCGCGGTCGACGTTCTCGTAGCCGTAGCGGCCGGCGGCGATGCGATAGGCCATGTCGCCGGGCAGCGCCCGGGTCAGCAGGAAGGTCAGGGTGCCGACGCCCCAGGCCACCAGCCCCGCCTGCAGCAGCCGGCCGAGCAACAGCGAGGTCAGGCGGCTCATGTCTCGCTCCAGCTGAGGTCGGTGAGGCGGTAGCTGCGCTCCAGGGGATCGAGGCTGAAGCCGTCGAGCCGCGCATTCACCGCCGCGCTCTGCTGGTACCAGGCCACGGGAATGACCGGCAGCGCCGCGTTGAGCAGATCGGCGGCGGCGCCGGCCTGCTCGCGACGCGCCTCGCCCGGCGGGGTCTCGGTCAGCGAGGCGAGCAGGTCGGTCAGCCGCGGGTCGGACCAGTTCATGGCGCCCCAGTCGCCACCGTCGGGGGAGAAGTCCTCGCGCAGGGTGGCCAGCGGATCCGGTACCAGGCCGTAGTTGCGCGCCATCAGGCCCATCTCCAGGGAGCCGTCGTGGTGGCCGGCGGGAATCTCGCTGGCGTTGCCGACGTTGACCGCGACATCGACGCCCAGTTCGCGCCACTGGTCCTGCAGGGCGGTGGCGATGATCGGCAGCTCCGGGCGGTCGGCGAAGGTGGTCAGGGTCAGTGCCAGGCGCCGGCCGTCGCGGGTGCGGATGCCGTCATCGCCGAGGGTCCAGCCCTGGTCGTCGAGCAGCGTCCGGGCGGTGTCGAGGTCGCGCTCGGGCGCACCGAGGTCGTCGCGATGCCAGCCCGCCAGGGCGGGGGGGAAGAGCTGGTTGGCGGCGGCCTGCGGGGTGCGCATCACGCCCCGGGCGATGCCCTGGCGGTTCACGGCCAGGCTCAGCGCGCGGCGCGTCGGCGCCTCCGCCAGGGCCGGGTGGGCGGCGTTAAGTTTCACCACCACGGTGCGCGGCAGCGGCGTGGAGGCCAGTGCCAGGTTCGGCTGGCGCGCCAGGCGCAGGCGGCTGGCCGGGTCGAGGGTGAAGACGATGTCGGCATCGCCGCTCTGCGCCATCAGCGCGCGGGTCTCGCCGCGAGGCGCGGCCAGGTAGCTGGCCGCCGCGATGCTCGCCGGCTCCCCCCAGTAGTCGTCGAAGCGCGCCACCCTCAGTCGCTGGGGCGTCTGCAGGGAGGTGACGGCATAGGGGCCGGTGCCGATGACCTCGACGGCCCGGCCATCGTCATCGAAGGAGCCCGGGGCGAGGATCTGGGTCGAGCTGTGGGCCAGCAGGGCCGGCAGCAGGGCGTAGGGGCGCGCGAGGCGCAGCACCACCGCGGGCCCCTCGGCCTCGATCGCCTCGATCGGCGCCTGGGCGAGCATGCCGGGGCGGGCGGCGGCACGCTCGAGGGCCGCCACGACGCTGTCGGCGGTGAGCAGCGAGCCGTCGTGGAAGCGCACCCCGTCGCGCAGCGTGAAGCGCCACTCGAGGCCGTCTTGCGAGGTCTCCCAGTGCTCGGCCAGGCCGGGAACCAGGCGGCCGTCGTGGTCGGTGTCGACCAGGGTCTCGGCGACCTGCATGCGCAGGAAGACATGGCCGGCGCGAGCGGGATCGGGGCTGTTGATCTCCCAGGGGGCGACGACGTCCAGGCGATCATCGACGTTCGCTGCCTGGACGGGGCCGGTGATCAGCCCGGCGGTCAGTGCCGCGGCGAGTAGCCAGGGGGACATGGATGGAGACTCCTTTCTCGTTATGAGATAACATTTCAAGGAGTCGCTTTTTAAATGATATAACGTAACAAGTCCAGCCCCGGGAGGACACCGCTTCGAGGCCTGCCGACGTCACGGGGTCACCTTGGTCCGGCGGATGAGGCCTGGCGGGTGAGGCCTGGCGGGTGAGAGACGCCAAGGGCGCGGCGGCGGTGCCAGGGGCAGACCCGGGGCCATGACGGGGCCGCGCCGACCCGCAGGCCGGCGCGGCGCGAAGGGAACCGTGGTGCGCCGCCGTGGCCGGCGACGCCGCACGGCATCAGGCCAGATCGAAGCGGTCGGCGTTCATCACCTTGGTCCAGGCCGTCACGAAGTCCTTCACGAACTTCTCCTGGTTGTCGTCCTGGGCGTACACCTCCGCGTAGGAGCGCAGGATGGAGTTGGAGCCGAACACCAGGTCGAGGCGGGTGGCGGTCCACTTCACCTGGTCGCTCTTGCGGTCGCGAATCTCGTAGAGACCGCTGCCGGTGGGCTTCCAGGTGTTGGCCATGTCGGTCAGGTTGACGAAGAAGTCGTTGGTCAACTGCCCTTCACGGCTGGTGAGCACGCCGTGCTTGTTGCCGCCGTGGTTGGTGCCCAGCGCCCGCATGCCGCCGACCAGCACGGTCATCTCGGGGGCGGTGAGGCCCAACAGCTGGGCGCGGTCGAGCAGCAGCTCCTCGGGCTTGACCAGGTAATCCTTCTTCAGCCAGTTGCGGAAGCCATCGGCCAGCGGTTCCAGCGGTTCGAAGGAATCGGCGTCGGTCATCTCGTCGCTGGCGTCGCCGCGGCCCGGCGAGAAGGGCACCAGGATGTCGTGGCCGGCGGCCCGGGCCGCCTGCTCGATGCCCACGCTGCCGCCCAGCACGATGAGGTCAGCCAGGCTGGCGCCGGTGTCGGCGGCGATCCCCTCGTAGACCTTCAGCACCCGGTGCAGGCGCTCGGGCTCGTTGCCCTGCCAGTCCTTCTGCGGGGCCAGGCGGATATGCGCGCCGTTGGCGCCGCCGCGCATGTCGGAGCCGCGGAAGGTGCGGGCGCTGTCCCAGGCGGTGGCGACCAGCTCGGCGACGGAGAGCCCGCTCTCGGCGATGCGCTGCTTGGCCGCCTCGACCGAGTAGTCGGTGTTGCCGGCCGGCACCGGGTCCTGCCAGATCAGGTCCTCGTCCGGCACTTCCGGGCCGATATAGCGCGACTTCGGCCCCATGTCGCGGTGGGTCAGCTTGAACCAGGCGCGGGCGAAGCAGTCCTTGAAGTAGTCCGGATCCTTCATGAACTTCTCGCAGTAGGCCCGGTACGACGGGTCCATCTTCATCGCCATGTCCGCATCGGTCATCATCGGGTTATGGCGAATGGACGGGTCGCTGGGGTCGACCGGCTTGTCCTCCTCCCGGATGTCGACGGGCTCCCACTGGTTGGCGCCGGCGGGGCTCTTCCTGAGCTCCCACTCATGGCCGAACAGCATGTCGAAGTAGCCCATGTCGAACTGGGTGGGATTCTGGGTCCAGGCCCCTTCCAGGCCGGAGGTGACGGCGTTGGCGGCCTTGCCCTGCATGTGGGGGTTGAGCCAGCCGAAGCCTTGCGCCTCGACGTCGGCGCCTTCCGGCTCCGGCCCCAGGGCCTCGGCGTCGCCGTTGCCGTGGGTCTTGCCGACCGTGTGGCCGCCGGCGGTCAGGGCGGCGGTTTCCTCGTCGTTCATGGCCATGCGCGCGAAGGTCTCGCGGACCTGCTCGGCGCTCTTGAGCGGGTCGGGCTGGCCGTTCACGCCTTCCGGGTTGACGTAGATCAGGCCCATCTGCACCGCGGCCAGCGGGTTTTCCATGGTGTCGGGCTGGTCGACGTCGCCGTAGCGAGTGTCGGAGGGGGCCAGCCACTCCTTCTCGGCGCCCCAGTAGATGTCCTTCTCGGGATGCCAGATGTCCTCGCGGCCGAAGGAGAAGCCGAAGGTCTTGAAGCCCATGGACTCGTAGGCCACGTTGCCGGCCAGGATGAACAGGTCGGCCCAGCTGAGCTTGTTGCCGTACTTCTTCTTGATCGGCCACAGCAGGCGCCGCGCCTTGTCGAGGTTGCCGTTGTCCGGCCAGGAATTGATGGGAGCGAAGCGCTGGTTGCCGGTTCCGCCGCCGCCACGTCCGTCGGCGATGCGATAGGTGCCGGCAGCGTGCCAGGCCATGCGGATCATCAGGCCGCCGTAGTGGCCCCAGTCGGCCGGCCACCACGCCTGGCTCTCGGTCATCAGGGCGTGCATGTCCTTCTTGAGCGCGTCGAAGTCGAGCTTCTTGACCTCCTCGCGATAGTCGAAGTCCTCGCCCATCGGATCGGTCTTGCGGTCGTGCTGATGAAGGATGTCCAGGTTCAGCGATTCCGGCCACCAGTCGGTGTTGGAGTGACCGCTGGCGGTCTGGCCTCCGTGCATCACTGGACACTTGCCGGCGGTGCTGTGTTGTTCGTTGCCCATCTCTACTCTCCAGTCGTCACGATGTCGGGTGGTGCGGATCCCCCAGCAACAGCGCAAGGCTCCCTGCCAGGGCGATGCACTGACCGAACCCGGGGGCTCACGGCGTCAGTGATAGGGGGCGTCACTCATCCCTCTCCCCCAAGCTTAGTGCCGGGCCCCACGGCTTCCATTTTTCTTTGTCGAAGGCCTCGATAGCCAATCTTTATCATCAATCGTGCATACACCAGGCGTCGCTGTCCGTAGGCGGAAGAGCGGCATGGCCGGTGCGGGCCGCGGTCGAGAGGGCGGGCCGTCGGTCAGGCCCGGGGGCCGGCCTCGGGGATCACCAGCTGGCGTGACTCGCCCATCAGGAAGTCGCGGTTGGCCTCCAGCGCCTCGCGCAGGAAATCCCACAGCAGCCGCACCCGGGCCAGGCGTCGCTGCTCCTGGCGGGCGGTGATCCAGAACTGGCGCACCACCTCCACCTCGTCTTCCAGAACGTTGATCAAGGCCTCCGAGGTGCTCGCCATGAAGCTGGGCAGCACCGCCAGACCGGCGCCGGCGAGGGCGGCGGCATGCTGGGTGGTCACGCTGGTGCTGCGCATGGCGAAGTGCGGGCCGGGCTGGCCCACCACCGCCGGGTCCAGCAGCGGGTCCAGGTAGCTGAGCTGCTCGCTGAAGATCAGGTCGTCCACATAGCCGATCAGCCGATGCCGGCCGAGCTCGGCGAGCCGGCGTGGCGTGCCGTGCCGGTCCAGGTAGTCGCGGCTGGCGTAGAGGCGCAGCCGGTAGTCGCAGAGCCGCGAGATCACCAGGCCCGGGCTGACCGGGCGCTCGATGGTGATGGCGAGATCCGCCTCGTGGCGGCTCAGGTTGACCACCCGGGGCAGGGCCAGCAGGTCCAGGGTGACGCCGGGATGACGGGCACAGAAGGCCGAGAGCAGCGGCGCGATGACCCAGGTGCCGAAGCCCTCGGTGACCCCCAGGCGGATCTGGCCACCGATCTGGTGGTCCTGGTCGGCGAGGCTCTCGCCGGCCTCGAAGGCATGGCGGGCCATCTCCTCGGCATGGGCGAGCAGCCGCTGGCCGGCCTCGGTGAGCTGGTAGCCGTGGGTGCTACGCTCGAAGAGCTGGGTATTCAGCGCCTGCTCGAAGCGCCGGGTGCGCCGCGACAGGGTGGAGTGGTCGACCCCCAGCCGTCGTGCGGCGTCGGTGAGGCGCTCGCTGCGGGCCACCTCGAGAAAGATCTGGATATCCTGCCAGTCGAGCATCGCTTCCCCTCGCCGTCGCATCGGTTGTGTATACATGCACAAACAATGTGCCTGAGTGCCCGTTGTCGTGTCATCCACCGACTGTATAGACTCGAAAGCATCAGGTTTCGTGCCGGTATGCACATAACGTCGAGCACGGCGATCCTACAACCACATCCTCTTCAGGAGCATGCCCATGTCCGTTCGCGAGATTCCCCTCTACATCGATGGTCAGGCGGTCCCGTCCCAGAGCCAGGAGTGGCGTGACGTGGTCAACCCGGCCACCCAGGAAGTGGTCGCCCGGGTGCCGTTCTGCAGCGCCGAAGAAGTCGACCGGGCCGTGGCCAGCGCCCAGGCGGCCTTCACGACCTGGCGCAAGGTCCCGCTGGCCAAGCGCATGCGCATCATGCTCAAGCTGCAGGCGCTGATCCGCGAGCACACCGAGGAGCTGGCCGCACTGATCACCGAGGAACACGGCAAGACCCTGCCGGACGCCGCCGGCGAGGTGGGCCGGGGCCTGGAGGTGGTGGAGCATGCCTGCTCGATCACCTCGCTGCAGCTCGGCGAGCTGGCCGAGAACGCCGCCAGCGAGGTGGACGTCTACACCCTCAACCAGCCGCTGGGCGTGGGCGCCGGCATCACCGCCTTCAACTTCCCGATCATGCTGCCCTGCTTCATGTTCCCGCTGGCCATCGCCACCGGCAACACCTTCGTGCTCAAGCCCTCCGAGCAGGACCCGAGCTCGACCATGCGCCTGGTGGAACTGGCCCATGAGGCCGGCGTGCCGGCCGGCGTGCTCAACGTGGTGCACGGCGGCCCCGACGTGGCCAACCAGATCGCCGACCACCCGGACATCAAGGCGCTGTCCTTCATCGGTTCCACCCATGTGGGCACCCAGCTCTACCGTCGCGCCAGCGAGGCCGGCAAGCGCATGCAGTCGATGATGGGCGCCAAGAACCACTGCGTGATCATGCCCGACGCCAACCGCAGCCAGGCGATCAACAACCTGCTGGGCTCGGCCTTCGGCGCCGCCGGCCAGCGCTGCATGGCCAACTCGGTGGTGGTGCTGGTGGGTGAGGCCCGGGCCTGGCTCGACGACATCGTCGACGGCGCCCGCAAGATGAAGGTGGGACCCGGTATCCAGAAGGATGCCGACCTGGGCCCGCTGGTCTCCCCGGCGGCCCGTGATCGCGTCATCCGCCTGATCGATGCCGGCGAGCAGGAGGGTGCCAGCCTGCTGGTCGATGGCCGCGGCTGCGAGGTGGAGGGCTATCCCCACGGCAACTTCGTCGGGCCCACCGTGTTCGCCGACGTCAGCGCCGAGATGACCATCTACCGGGAGGAGATCTTCGGCCCGGTGCTCTGCGTGGTCAGCGTCGAGACCCTGGACGAGGCCATCGAGTTGATCAACGCCAACCCCAACGGCAACGGCACCGCCATCTTCACCAACTCCGGCTGGGTGGCGCGCCGCTTCGAGACCGACATCGACGTCGGCCAGGTGGGCATCAACGTGCCGATCCCGGTGCCGGTGGCCTACTTCAGCTTCACCGGCTCGCGCGGCTCCAAGCTCGGCGACCTGGGGCCCAACGGCAAGCAGGCGATCGCCTTCTGGACCCAGACCAAGACCGTCACCGCGCGCTGGTTCGAGCCGGAGAACGTCTCCAGCGGCATCAACAGCACCATCTCGCTGCACTGATCCCTGGCGCGCGACGAAGACGGCCCCGTCTCGACAGAGGCGGGGCCGTTTTACGGGGCACGGGGCATGGACGCACCGGGTGGTTCACGGCAGGCCCCCAGCCGCTGGCCAGCGGTGAAGTGCGCCCTCCAGGGCGGCACAGGCGAGTGTGCCGCCATCGGGAGGACCCGATGGCCCTGGGCGAGCCCCTGGCGGTGATGATGGACGTTGCCGGAAGCGCGACTGCGCCCCGTTGCCGGTCAGCCAGGACCGGGGCCCGACTCGGCCTGGCGTTGGCCGGGTGAGGGGCCTGGCAGACAGCGGCTAGCCGCCTCCCCCTGCTGCAACCGGGCGCGCAGGAATTCGACGAAGCGTCGCACCCGCACCGGTCGCGGGCCGCCGCCCGGAAACACCACATGCAATGGCAGGGACAGGCCCCGCCATTCCTTGCAGGCCTCCGCGAGGCGCCCCGCAGCCAGGTCGGCACGGACATCGAGCTCGCTCTTGAAGGCAAGACCGGCGCCATCCAGGGCCCATTCGCGCACCAGGCTGCCGTCGTTGCTGATGCGGTCGCCATGGACCTCTACCACCACGGTCTGCCGGCCCCGCTGGAAGGGCCAGCGTCGATAGGCCATGCCACCACTCATGTAAATCAGGCAGTTGTGGGTCAGCAGGTCCTCCGGGCGCCGGGGCCGACCGTGCCGTTCGAAATAGTCCGGCGTTCCCACCACCACGCGACGGTTGTCGAGCAGCTTGCGGGCGACCAGGGCCGAATCGGGGAGCTCGCCAAAGCGGATCGCCAGGTCCAGCGGCTCCGAGACCAGGTCACGCACCTCGTCGCCGGCCAGCAGGGTGAACCGAACCTGTGGATGCTGGCGCTGAAAGTCATTGAGCACCGGGCGCAGCACCTGCCGCGCGAAGTCGATGGGGGCGGTCAGGCGGATTTCTCCGCCGACATCGTCGCACTCACCGTGGATGGCATGTCGCGCCTCGTCCAGCAGCGCCAGACCGGGCTCCACCTGGTCACGATACAACATGCCTTCCGGCGTCAGGCGCAGGGTGCGGGTATTGCGTTCGACCAGGCGGATGCCCAGCTCCGCCTCCAGCCGTTTCAGACTGGCGCTGGCCGCCGCCGGTGTGCGCCCGAGACGACGCGCCGCGGCGCTCAGGGAGCCGAGACGCGCGGCTTCGACAAAGACATGCAGGTCGTTGAGGCTGGTCATTTTCAAATTTTCATTGAAAGAGATTTACAGCATAAGGGCATTATCCATGGCGTTGCCAGACGCCACAATGCGGCCATTCAGGTACGGGAACAGGAGCCTTCCAATGACCGCAAGCATCGACACCGGCGCGCACCTCCCACTGGCCAGGGCTCACGAGCCAAGCGAGGCGAAGCCATGAAAGGATCCTTCACTTCGATACCGGCCGGCCTGTATGCCCTGACCGCCGGCGCCTTCGGCATCGGCGTCACCGAGTTCGTCATCATGGGCATTCTGCTCGAGCTGAGCCTGGACCTCGGCGTCACGATCCCGACGGCCGGGCTGCTGATCTCGGGCTATGCGCTGGGCGTGGTCGTCGGCGCACCGCTCATGACGGTGCTGACCGGGCGCTGGCCACGCAAGACGGCGCTGCTCGCCCTGATGGTGATCTTCACCCTCGGCAACGCCGCCTGCGCCCTGGCGCCGACCTATGAATCCCTGATGGTGGCACGCATCATCACCGCCTTCGCCCATGGTACCTTCTTCGGCGTCGGCTCGATCGTCGCCACCGGCCTGGTCGTGCCCGACAGGAAGGCCTCGGCCATCGCCATCATGTTCACCGGCCTGACCGTGGCCAACATCCTCGGTGTACCATTCGGCACCTGGCTCGGTCAGGCGATGGGGTGGCGCGCCACCTTCTGGGCGGTGACGCTCGTCGGCGTACTGGCACTGGTCATCCTGGGCCGCTATGTTCCGCGCGATTCGGCGCCGCCCGAGGCCAGCGACTGGCGCCGCGACCTGCGTGTACTGGCGCGTGGCCCGGTGCTGATCGGGCTCTTGACCACGGTGCTCGGCTTCGGTGGCACCTTCACCGTCTTCACCTATATTGCCCCCCTCCTGACCCGGGTCAGTGGCTTCGCCGAGACCGCGGTGTCGCCCATCCTGCTGGTCTTCGGTGGCGGCCTGGTGGTTGGCAACCTGGTCGGTGGTCGCCTTGCCGACCGGCACCTGACGCGAGCGTTGCTGGGTAGCCTGCTGTTGCTCGCCGCCGTGTTGGGACTGATGGCCTTCGCCATTCACGACCGCATCCTCGCCATCGTCTTCATCGGCCTGTTCGGCGCTGCCGCTTTCGCTACCGTGCCCCCCTTGCAGATGTGGGTGCTGGCGAGGGCCGAGGGCGCTGGCCAGAGCCTGGCGGCCAGCTTCAACATCGGCGCCTTCAACCTGGGTAACGCCATGGGTGCCTGGCTGGGCGGCCTTGCGCTCGAGCATGGCCTGCGGTTGGGCGACCTGCCCTGGATCGCGGCCCTGGTGCCCTTGGCCGCCACGCTCACGGCACTGCTGGGCCTGCGCCTGGCACGCCGGCACGCGCCCACCACCACAGCGCTCGCTACCGTCGCTCACCCGTCCGAGTGCTGAGTCCGGATACTTGCAGGGAGACCCGCATCATGCCTGATAACACCCACCCGGGGCGGCGCCCCTTCCATCGATCGGTGACTTGGCGCCTCGCCGCACTCGCCATGTCGACATTGCTCACCATGTCGATGGCCAAGGCCGGCAGCGGCGGCGATGACCAATGGCTCGCCAGCTGGAGCGCGAGCCCGCAGCCGCGCTGGGAAGGGGACTTCCCGCTACCGACGCATACCCCCTTCCAGCTCTGGGATCAGACCATCCGTCAGGTGGCGCGTCTGAGTATCGGTGGCGAGCGAGTCCGTGTGGTCCTGTCCAATGCCTACGGTAACCGGCCGGTGGTCATCGGCGACGCGCATCTGGCCACTGCCGGTGTCGACTCGGCCATCGAGGCGGAGTCGGCGGCAGCTCTCACCTTCTCCGGCCAACGCCGGATCGCGATTCCCCCGGGGGCCCAGGTGCTCAGCGACCCGGTGGACCTCGCCGTTGCCGCACTGGACGAGGTCGCCATCAGCCTGTACCTGCCCGAGCCGACACCGCCCGCCACCTTCCACTGGGATGGCCGGCAGACCGCCTATGTCGGCGCGGGCAATCAGGTCGCGGCCACGACACTGGACACGGAGATGACCCACGACATCCGTGTGCTGCTGAGCGGCGTTCTGGTCGAGACAGGCGACGACAGCCGCGTCCTGGTGGCCTTCGGCGACTCGATCACCGACGGCAATGCCTCCACGCCGGACGCCAACCATCGCTGGCCGGACTTTCTCGCTCGGCGTCTGGCCGCCGACAATGTCGCCGTGCTCAATGCGGGGATCTCCGGCGCTCGCCTGTTGCGCAGCCAGATGGGGGAGAATGCCCTGGCGCGTTTCGGGCGGGACGTGCTGGGCCAGCCCGGGGTCACCGATGTGATCCTGTTGATGGGCATCAACGACATCGGCTGGCCGCGGACCCCCCTGCAGCCCGGTGATGCTGCCTTGCCGAGCGTGGATGACCTGATCGCCGCCTACCGGCAACTGATCGCACGGGCGCATGTCCGTGGTGTCCGCATCATAGGCGCGACCCTGACGCCCTTCGCGGGCGCCCTGGAGGGGACACCGATGGGGGACTATTACAGTGCGGACAAGGAGCGGCTTCGCCAGCGGGTCAATGAGTGGATTCGCAACAGTGGCGAGTTCGATGCCGTCATCGACTTCGATGCCGTGCTCCGGGATCCCGCTCGACCGACGCGCATGCTCCCCGCTTTCGACTCGGGGGACCATCTCCATCCCAGTGACCGGGGCTATGAAGCCATGGCCGACGCCATCGCTATCGACGCCCGGCTCGACGCTCAGCAACGATGATCCCGTCCGATGGCGGGGCAGGGACAAGTGCCCGCCGTGCGTGAACGCCCATCTCTGGACCGAAATGACTCCTGTGCCACGCCGGACGGGAGTCATTGGAGTGCCCTCCTGCCGAACTGCCCTCATGGCTTGGGCAGCCCACCAGCAGGCCCTTCAGGATGCGCGATCTACCGAGAGATTGCCGCTAACGCTCGGGCACCCCGAGGGTGGCGAACAGCTCCGCGAGTTCCGGGGTCTCTCGCCGCGCCTGCAGGATGGCGGGATCCACGACCGCGAAACGGCCTGCCGAGGCTCGCAGGTACTCCTCGCCGGTCGTTTCGTCGACGAAGCGGACCTCCGGCACCTTGGCGAGGCACTGCTTGAGGAAGGTACAGTTCCTGCCGATCGCCAGGCTGTCATCGTCGGGATAGACCTCCGCCGGGCAGGTCGCCCGGGTGTTGATCCGCTTGTAGCGGTCGATGTTGACCAGGCCCAGGGGCGCCAGGATGTGCAGGACCTCGCGATTGCCATAGGCGATGGTCGTCGGCGGGGTGTGCTTGGGGACACTGTTGTCCAGGAAGAAGTACTCGAGCCGGGGATAGCGGCTGTCCAGCCACTTGAAGAGCAGCCTGGGCATGCCGTCGTAGGCCTCCACGCAATGCCCCAGGAAGTCCTCCACCGCCTTGTAGCGTCCCCGGGTCAGGCCGCGCTCCCAGCCCCGCTCCACCGTCGCCTCCGGTGGGGTGACGATGAAATAGAAGTACATGGTGGCGACATGTTTCGCATAGGTGGCATCCAGCAGCCGCGGTACCCGTTCCTGGGAGAAACTGTCGAAACGGAAGCGGTCGATCAGCAGGTTCGGGATGGAGCGGTCCCGCTGGGCCTTGTCGCGGATGTAGCGGTCGAGCTTGGCATCGATGAGCTTGACCTCCTTGCCGGACAGGCGGCCGGCATACTTGTAGGCCTCGCCCAGGGCGTCGTAGTCGAGCAGCAGGCGGCGCCAGATGTCGGGGGAGACGGTGCCGTAGTGGTCCGCCTGGATGCCCAGGTCGCGCAGGGTGTCCTTCAGCAGCGGGCGCAGGGAGCTCTTGCCGGCCGCCGAGGCCCCCTTGAGGCTGATCAGGATCGGCTCGCTGGCACAGGGCAGCCGGCTGTAGCCCTCGACCTCCATGGCGCGCGCGACATAAGGGGCGATCTTCTCGCCGAGGTGGCGGCTGCCGAAGTCGTTGCACACCTGCTGGGTGATCAACCGCGCCAACAGCTCCCGGTCCACGCCGATATGGCCCTGGCGGCTGGCGATCGAGTTCAGGACACGGTAGGTGCTCTTGTAGATGGCCCGCTCCAGTTCGCCACGGGCGGCCAGCCCCGTGTCCTTGATGCCCCGGATCACCTCATGGTGGCGTTCCTCGATGGAGCGGTGGTCCGTCTGCTGCCGCGGGGCGGGGCGTTTGCCCAGCCAGCGGGATAGCCAGGAGACAGGCTCGGGCTCGACCGCCGTCGGTTCGGGAGCGAAGGCCGCGGCGAGGATGTCGCCGACCCGGCCGTGGATCTCGTCATACAGCCGGGCATGTTCCTGGCGAAGCGCCGGCAGATGGGGGGCCAGGTAGTCGGACAGGATCTTGATGGCGATGTCGCGGAAGTGCTGTCCCAGCAGCTCTTCTTCTTCACCCTCCAGGACCACGATATCGGCGGTCACCTGCACGATCACCTCGTGCAGCACCAGGCGCTCCGCCTTGAACGCGACCAGTTGCTCCTCCGTGAGCCCGGTGAGGGCACTCAGCTCGGGGATGTCGGCGAGGCGGGAGTCGACATTGGCCGGGTGATGAATCGTCTCCAGGGCCTGGTAACGGCTGGGCAGGTCGGCTTCCAGGCCGGGGTTCCACGCTGAAAACTCGAGACCGGCTTGCTCGGGCATACTGAAAGTCCTGCAGGCAGCAGTGTGGCGGGGCTCGATGAGGGACTCGACGGCACCGCTTGGTGATCCTGGCGACCCACGGGGATGCGGGAAATGCGCAAGGTCCGTCAGGAGGGCCCCGTCACTCCGGTCGGGAAGGCGGGCCGCCCCTGTGGAAAAATAATGACCGAGCCGGCCTCGTGGGGCAATCCCCGTGGGGAGCCGAGGCATCCCCGTCTCGAGAGAGACGGGGCCGCCTCTTGGCGCCGGTCGCTGATGGCCTCGATCGTCAGCGGGTCAGGCCGGGGCGATATTCTGGTTCAGATGGAAGAGGTTCTGCGGGTCGTACTGCGCCTTGATCCTGGCCAGCCGTTGGTAATTCTCCCGGCCGTAACCGGCGATGATGCGCTCCTTGCCCTCGTCGCCGATGAAGTTCAGATAGACATTACCGCTGGCCCAGGGGCGCAGGTCCTGGCGCAGGCGGTGTGTCCACTGCCGGCCGCGCTCGTCGTCGGCCGGGTCATCCCATAGACCGAAGGGGTGCACGACCCAGGGGGCATGGCGCCAGGAAATCGGCAAGTCGGCGCCTCTCGCCACGGCACCTCCCTGGGGAAACAGCACGTGCTGGGAGGGTGAGGGCACGATCATGTCGCCCGCCCGTTCACAGAACAGCGCGAGCGCCTCGTCGGGAAAGGACGTCAGGTATTCGGCCGACCAGTAGTTACGATAGCCGGGCGGGTCGTCGAGCATGCACTGCAGGTCGGCGTAGGGCATCTCGTCGATCATCTCGCCCTCGTGCCCGAGTGCCAGCAGCGGAGCCGCGACCTCCCGTGCCTCGGCTTCCGGCCCGGCGTAGACAACCAGCATGGCGAAGGTGAGCTTGTCGATCAGATGCTCGGGAACGAAGGCTTCCGGAGGGGCCGTGATATAGAGGGCGCCACCGCCTACCTCGTCGGGTGCCGTCTCCAGGAAATCACGGTAGACACGCAGGACCTCCGGCGCCCTCTCGGGCGACCACAGCAGCAGCAGGGCGGTGACCTGCTTCAGTTCATGCAGCCGAAAGGTCAGCGAGGTGGCCACCCCGAAGTTGCCGCCGCCGCCGTGCAGCGCCCAGAACAGCTCGGGGTTTTCCCGCTCGCTGGCGTGCACGATGCTGCCGTCGGCGGTCACCAGCTCGGCGGCCAGCAGGTTGTCGCAGGCCAGCCCGAACTGTCGGCGGTCACCAGCTTGGCGGCCAGCAGGTTGTCGCAGGCCAGCCCGAACTTGCGGGCCAGCCAGCCGTCGCCACCGCCCAGCGTAAAGCCACCGACGCCGGTGGTCGAGACGCGGCCGCCCGTCGTTGCCAGGTCATGGGGCTGGGTGGCGCGATCGAGATGGCTCATGGTCGCACCGCCGGCGACGGTGGCGGTGCGGGCGTCGGGATCGACCGACACGCCATTCATCCGTCGCAGGTCGATCACCAGGCCGCCTTCCGTCAGTGCCTTGCCGGCGACTCCATGGCCACCGCCACGCACGGCGATCTCCAGTTCGAGCCGACGGCCGTATGTCACGGCAGCGAGCACATCCTCCACGTCATCGCATTGAGCAATGATCGCCGGCCGGCGATCGATCATCGCGTTGAATAGCTTGCGGGCCTCGTCATAGCCGGCTGCTTCGGGGAGCAGGATCTCCCCGGAGAAGCCCTGGCGTAACTCCTGGAGTGCCGCGTTGTCGATATGGGTCGTCATGACACCCTCCTCGGGAGGGCGAGGCACAGGGGACTCGCGATCCTGTGCTTTGCCTTGCCCTGCCTGACGCCATATCCCCTCGCCCTGATGGTCGTTCCGGCGTCAGGCAATCGGTACCGGCCATCCCGATGTGATCAGGGCCAGGCAGCTAAGGCAGGTATCGTGGCAGTGCGCTGTCGAGCCTCAGGGCACCCCAGCGCTCATGACGGTATTTCGATGGACCTGGTCCAGTCTCGGGGGAGGGGCTGAGTTCAGTATAGCGCCGGGAAAGCCCGGAAGCGGGCGATGGCGCCTTTCAGGAGAGCGCAGGCGCAACGAGGGCGCCAGCGTCCGCCACAAGGCGCATGGACAACATGTTGACGTTGACGTTAACTGTCATGACTGGCTCGTCATCACCCCTCAGGAGCGCCCCCATGACCCAGCCCATCAGCCGCTTTCCCGTCCCCGAACGCCTCGAGGACCTGCCCGCCGACATCCGCGACGCCATCCTGGCGGTGCAGGAGAAGGCCGGCTTCGTGCCCAATGTCTTCCTGATGCTGGCCCATCGGCCCGACGAGTTCCGGGCCTTCTTCGCCTACCACGATGCGCTGATGGAGCGCGACTCCGACACCCTCACCAAGGCCGAGAAGGAAATGATCGTGGTCGCCACCAGCGCCCGCAATCGCTGCCTATACTGCGTGGTGGCCCACGGGGCCCTGGTGCGCATCTACAGCAAGGACCCGCTGCTCGCCGATCAGGTGGCGGTCAATCACCATACCGCGCCGCTAAGCGAACGGCACCGGGTGATGCTCGATTTCGCGCTGTACTGCGGGCTGGAGGTGGGCGAGCTGACCGAGGCCTGGGAGGCCAGGCTCCAGGCCGTCGGCTTCACTCGGGAGGACATCTGGGACATCGGCGCCATCGCCGCCTTCTTCGCCCTGTCCAACCGCCTGGTCACCCTCACCGCGACCCCACCCAATCCCGAGTTCTACCTGATGGGCCGGGTGCCCCGCGAGGGCTGAGCCACCATTTCGTTCTTCCCCGGTTCTCGAGAAAGGAGTCATCCCCATGAAGATCCGCGCCGCCGTCCTGCAGGCCATCGGGCTGGAGAGGCCCTACACGCAGAGCCGGCCCCTGGAGATCGAGGAACTGGAGCTGGCCCCGCCCGGCGACAACGAGGTGCTGGTGCAGATCAAGGCCGCGGGGCTCTGCCACTCGGACCTCTCGGTCATCGACGGCAACCGGCCCCGCCCGGTGCCCATGGCGCTGGGCCACGAGGCCGCCGGGGTGGTCAGGGCGGTGGGCCGCGGCGTGACCGACCTGGCCGAGGGCGATCATGTGGTGGCCGTCTTCGTGCCCAGCTGCGGCCATTGCCCGCCCTGTGCCGAGGGGCGCCCGGCGCTCTGCGAGCCGGGCAACGCCGCCAACAACGTCGGCACCCTGGTCAGCGGCGAGCATCGGCTGCAGCGTGCCGACGGCACCCCCGTGAACCACCATCTGGGGGTCTCCGCCTTCGCCGACCATGCGGTGGTGTCGCGGCACTCGCTGGTCCGCATCGATCCGCGCCTGCCCTTCGAGCATGCGGCGCTGTTCGGCTGTGCCGTGCTCACCGGCGTGGGGGCCGCCATAAACTCGGCCGGCATTCGCGCCGGCCAGTCGGTGGCCGTGGTGGGGCTGGGCGGGGTAGGGCTCAACGCGGTGCTCGGCGCCCTGGTGGCCGGGGCCGGCGAGGTCGTCGCGCTCGACCTGGACGACGACAAGCTGGCGCTGGCCGAGTCGCTGGGCGCGACCCGCGCCATCAACAGCGCCGCCCCGGATGCCGTGGAGCGGGTGCGCGAGGCCACCGGCGGCGGCGTGGACTGCGCCATCGAGATGGCCGGCTCGGAGCAGGCCCTGGAGTTCGCCTACCGGATCACCCGCCGCGGCGGGCTGACGGTGACCGGGGGGCTCGCCCATCCCGAGCGCAGGGTCGCCATCCAGCAGGTCAGCCTGGTGGCCGAGGAGCGCACCCTGCGTGGCAGCTATGTGGGCAGTTGCGTGCCGGTACGCGACGTGGGCCGCTATGTCGCCCTGTTCCAGCAGGGCAAGCTGCCCGTGGACCGTCTGCTCTCCCGGGTGCTGACCCTCGACGAGATCAACGACGGCTTCGAGGCGTTGGCCGCCGGCCGGGCCATCCGCCAGGTAGTGACGTTCGACTAGTGGGCCGAGCTTTCGCGGGTCTCTGCGTCCCGCGGCTGGCCCGGGCCTCGGCGGTGGCGATGGCGCCGAAGGCGGAGTAGGGCTCGGCGCAGCGCCGAGGCAGGCGCCCGAGGTGCGTGCGTCTTGGCTGTGGAGGAGGGCATGGCGGGCGCCCGGCGAGCGAGCGTTCGACATCGGACGCCGTTGTGTCATGCTGATGCGTGACTGCGATATCGGCCGCGTCGGCCGGTCCTTGAGGTTCATCCAACACCATTCATTCACTGTCGCCAGGGGAGTCCCGCTCGCCCGGATATTGCATCCGGCGGGGGCTGAGAGGGCGCTCGGCGCTGACCCTGGAACCTGATCCGGTTCATGCCGGCGGAGGAAGCGCGACATGCCTTACCTGACGTCAGCCGTGCTTGGCGCGGCGCTGCTGTGTTTCACCGTGCTGGGCCTGCGGGCACGGCGCGCCGACGGGCCCCTCGACGACTACGTCACCGCTCGCAACTCCCAGACGGCCTCGACCCTGGGCCTGTCCTTCCTGGCCTCCGGCATGGGCGCCTGGATCCTCTTCGCCCCGCCGGAGATCGGCGCCTTCGTGGGCCCCGTGGCCCTGGCCGGCTATGCCATCGGCTCGGCACTGCCGTTCATCGTGCTGGGCCTGTTCGGGCCGGCCATCCGCCGTCGCCTCCCCGAGGGCCGCAGCATCGGTGAATATGCCGAGGCCTGTTTCGGCGCCGGCGTACGGCGCTGGGTATCGCTGGTCTCGATCCTCTACATGGCCTGCTTCCTGGCCGCCGAGCTCACCGCCATCGGCGCCATCACCGGGCTGCTCTCGGCGGTGCCGCCCGCGCTGGTGATAGTCGGGGTGGCCCTGGCCACGTTGCTCTACACGGCACTGGGCGGCCTGCGGGCGAGCCTCGCCACCGACCGCTGGCAGGCCTGGCTATTGCTGGCGCTGCTGGCCGTGGTCGGGGGCGTGGCCCTGGTCCGCCTCCCGGCGCTGCCGCCGGGGGCCGCGATGCCGGCGATCCCCGTCGGCGATGCGCTGTCCGTGGCGCTGACCCTGGTGATCGCCGTCACCGCGGCCAACCTCTTCCACCAGGGCTACTGGCAACGCGTCTGGGCGGCCCGGGACGCCCGGGCGCTCGGGCGGGGCGCCTGGCTGGGCGGCGCCGTGACCGTGCTGGTGGTGGCGGTGGTCGGCGGCCTCGGCATCCTCGCCGCCATGAGCGGGCTCGCGCTGGGCGAGCCGCCGATTCCCTTCTTCGCGCTGCTGGCCGGGGCGCCGGACTGGCTGGCGCTGCCGGCGCTGGTGCTGGCGGTGACCCTGGTCGCCTCCAGCGTGGATACCCTGCAGAACGGTATCGCCTCGCTGGTGGTGGCCGGCAGCGGGCGGCGGGGCCTGTCCCTGCCGGTGGCACGCTGGGTCACGGTGGCGCTGATGCTGCCGGTGGTGGTCATCGCCCTGCAGGGGCTCTCGGTGCTGCGGCTGTTCCTGATCGCCGACCTGCTGTGCGCCGCCATCGTGGTGCCGGTGCTGCTGGGCCTGTGGCCGCGGATGAGTGCCGCCGCGGCGCTGGCCGGCGGCGTGGCCGGCCTCGCGGGAGCCGTGTTGCCGGGCTGGCTGGCCAGCGGCAGCCTCGTGGCGGGCCTGCTCGCGGCGAGCTTCCCATCCGGCGTGCCGACGCTCGCCCCCTTCCTCGGGGCGCTGCTCGCCTCCACCCTGGTGGGCCTGCTGGTGGCCTGGTGGCGACCGGCCAGGGCGCCGCATGTCGCCTGACGGTTGCCAGGCCGGGGGATGACGGCCACCCTCTGAAGGTCACCCCGATCGAACAGAGGAACCGCGCCATGAGCGATACGCCCCAGGATCCGCGCCGCCGCCATTCCGCCCCGGTGGTGGATGGCGTCGGCAAGTCGGCCAGCCGCGCCATGCTGCGCGCGGTGGGCTTCAACGATGCCGACTTCGCTAAGCCCCAGGTGGGCATCGCCTCCACCTGGAGCCGCGTCACCCCCTGCAACAGCCATATCCATGAACTGGCGGAGCAGGCCAGCACCGGGGCCGATGCGGCCGGCGGCAAGGGCGTGATCTTCAATACCATCACCATCTCCGACGGCATCGCCAACGGCACCGAGGGCATGAAGTACTCGCTGGTGTCCCGGGAGGTGATCGCCGATTCCATCGAGACGGTGGCCGGCTGCGAGGGCTTCGACGGCCTGGTGGCCATCGGCGGCTGCGACAAGAACATGCCCGGCTGCCTGATCGGCCTGGCGCGGCTCGACCGGCCCAGCGTCTTCGTCTATGGCGGCACCATCCTGCCCGGCGAGGGGCACACCGACATCGTCTCGGTGTTCGAGGCCATGGGCGCCCACAGTCGCGGCGATCTCGACCTGATCGAGGTCAAGCAGATCGAGGAGACGGCGATCCCCGGCCCCGGTGCCTGCGGCGGCATGTACACCGCCAACACCATGGCCTCGGCCATCGAGGCCCTGGGCATGAGCCTGCCCGGCAGCTCGGCGCAGAATGCCGTGTCCCAAGCCAAGCACGATGACAGCCGGGCGGCGGGGGAGGCGGTGCTGACGCTGCTCGAGCGGGACATCAAGCCCTCGGACATCATGACCCGCCAGGCCTTCGAGAACGCCATCACCGTGGTCATCGCCCTGGGCGGTTCCACCAACGCGGTGCTGCACCTGATCGCCATGGCCGATGCGGTGGGCGTGCCGCTCGCCCTCGGCGACTTCACCGAGATCGGCCGGCGGGTGCCGGTGCTCGCCGACCTGCGGCCCAGCGGCCAGTACATGATGAGCGAGCTGGTCGAGATCGGCGGCATCCAGCCACTGATGAAGACCCTGCTCGAGGCGGGGCTGCTGCACGGCGACTGCCTGACCGTGACCGGCCGGACGCTTGCCGAGAACCTGGCGGACGTCGCGCCCTATCCCGAGGGCCAGACGATCATCGCCCCCCTCGAGGCGCCGCTGAAGGCCGAGAGCCACCTGCGCATCCTGCATGGCAACCTGGCCCCGCAGGGGGCGGTGGCCAAGATCACCGGCAAGGAGGGCGTCCGCTTCTCCGGCACGGCCCGGGTGTTCGGTTCCGAGGAGGAGGCCCAGGCGCGCATCAACGACGGCAGCGTGGTGGCCGGTGAGGTGGTGGTGATCCGCTACGAGGGGCCCCGCGGCGGGCCCGGCATGCGCGAGATGCTCACCCCGACCTCGGCGATCATGGGCCGCGGGCTCGGCAGCGAGGTGGCCCTGATCACCGATGGTCGCTTCTCCGGCGGCAGCCATGGCTTCGTGGTCGGCCATGTCACCCCCGAGGCCTTCGACGGTGGCCCCCTGGCACTGGTCGAGGACGGTGACACCATCACCATCGATGCCGAGGCCGATACCCTCGAGGTGGCCCTCGACGACGCCGAACTCGCGCGTCGCCGGGCCGCCTGGCAGCCGCCGGCGCCACGCTATACCCGCGGGGTGCTGGCCAAGTACGCCCGGACGGTCAGCTCCGCCTCGACGGGGGCGGTGACCGACCGGCCGGTATAGTCCGATGGCCGTGGCGAGCGCCGCCCGCGGGGCGACCTGGGCGGTGCTACTGCTGGCGCTGCTGCTGTTCGCGGGCTGTGCCGGCACCCCGAGCTGGCGCGAGACGCCGCCCCCCGGCCAGCGGCAGTGTCGGGACTTGCTCTCGGCCTTCGACATGGCCGTGGCCGAGGCGGGCGTCGGCGATGCCGGCAGGGCCCGGGTCGCCGGCTTCCCGTACCTGCGCACCGACCGCCTGCTGGCGAGCTTCGCGCCGACGCTGCGCCATCATCCCGACGCCCCGCGCTATGCCGACTGGCTGGGGCGGATGCGGCAGGGCGATGCCGAGGCGCGGCGGATCGAGGCCGCCAACCTGCCGACCCCGGCACGCCAGCGCCTGGCTCGGCGCAGCGGCGGCGAGGCGCCGGCCGCGGCGGCCAAGGCCCGCGGCGAGCGGCTGCTGGCCGCGGAACTGCTGGGGCCGGAGGACGGCCCGGCCCGGGTGGCGCTGCGCGAGGCCGTGGCGGCCCCCGACCACTACGTGGACACCTGGCGGGTGCTGGGGCTCTATCCCCTGGCACGGGTGGGGCTGTCGCTGGGCTATGGTCGCTGGCGGGACGCCTACCTGGCCGGCTTCGACGGCCCCTTCCCGACCCGGGGCGAGGTGCGGCGCTATGCGCCTGCCCCGCCCGCGGGCCCGCCGCTGGACGCCGAGGCCGCCGCCCGGCTGGTGCGCAGGGCTCCCCGCAGCCCCCTGGGCCTGGTCGACCTCGACGACGAGACCCTGCGGCGCCTGGCGGCGCACCACGCGCCGGTGTTCGCCATCGAGACCCGGGGTCACGACGACCGCCTCGGCGCCCCCTACTGGCGGCGGGGGCCGGCGGGGCCACTGCCGGCGGTGGACACCAATCGGGCAGTGGCCGACGTGCGCCTCGCCCATACCCGCTTTGACGGGCGGGTCTTGCCGCAGCTCGTCTATACGGTGTGGTTCCCGGCGCGCACCCGTTTGGGGGCCCTCGACATCCTCGGCGGTCGCCTGGACGGGGTGGTGTGGCGGGTGACCCTGGGCGCGGACGGCCGGCCATTGATCCATGACAGCATTCATGCCTGTGGCTGCTACCATCTGTTCTTCCCGGTCCCCCCGCTGCGCCGGGTCGTGGTGCCGGCGGATCACGACCTGCGCGAGGCGCCGCTGACGCCGGCGTACACGCCGCCACACCCCCCGGGGGAACGGCTGGCGCTGCAACTGGCTGCGGTCAGCCACTACCTGGTCGGCCTGGCAACGGTCGATGACGCCGCCAGTGCCGACGTCCCCTACGCGCTGCGCTTGACCCGCTCACCGCCGCACTACGGGCGTCGTTCCCTGGCGCTGCCGGATGGCGGGCGGCGCAGCCTGTTCGGCCCCGAGGGCCTCGTGGCGGGCACCGAGCGCCTCGAGCGCTTCCTGCTGTGGCCGGCGGGGATCCGCAGCCCCGGGGCGATGCGCCAGTGGGGCACCCACGCCACGGTGTTCGTCGGCCGGCGCCACTTCGATGACCCCTTGCTGTTCGAGGAGGCGTTCGTGCTGCCGACGCCGGTCCCCTGAACGACGACGCCGCGCCCCGGCAGGGGCGCGGCGTCCAGGGCCGGGCGGCGTGACGGTCTACTGCGAGGGAGCGGAGCGCATCATGTCCTCGAGGTTCATGGCGTCCTCGGGCAGGGTGAAGGTGGATGCCTCTGGCGACTCGTCGGACAGCTCGGCGATGCGGAAACGCTCACCGAAGCGCAGCATGCCGAGGCCGCGCTCCTCGAGGGTGGAGGCGATGGGGTCGGGCTCGCCGGTCATGGACTGCTGGTAGGCGTGGAAGGCAGCCATCAGCTCCCGAACCTGGGGGTTCTCGCTGAGAACCAGGTCGTCGTCATGGGCGGTCCCGGCCTTGTCGGTCCACTGCAGGCGGTAGACCTCGCCCTCGAGGCCGGCGATGGTCTCCGTCTCGCCGGTGGCCTCCAGGGCATCGACGGCGCTGGCCTGCTGGCTGGCGATGCCGGCGCTGGCCTGGTCGCCGCCCATGCTCTCCGCCATCTCGCGGAGCCTGGCCATGTCCATGACCATCGTCTGGCCCTGCATCTGGCTGACCATGTAGCCCTTGCCATCCTTGAGCAGCATGAAGCCCGCCTGGGCCTGCTGGGGAAAGTCCATGCGCAGGTCGTCGCCTGCCCAGCTGACCTCCATGGTGGCACTGCCCTGGTCGGAGCGGGTCTCCAGGGTGGCCTGACCATCGGCGAGGACGGGCAGCGAGGCGGCCAGCAACAGGCCGGTCACGAGGTGTCGCATGTGGGGATCTCCCTCTGTCTCGAATCCATGAAGGTCTCGAATCCATGAAGGCCGGCAGTCGCATGAATGCCGGCCTGGGTCCTGGCCCGTTCGGACGGGGCGGCCGAGGGCTCAGGGTGGAGTGAGCTGGGGGTCGATGGTCCGGCGCAGCGTCTGGAGCTCGTCGAGGGTGAGCTGCTCGAGACGACCGGAGAGGAGGTCGCTGATCTTCTGCATCGGGATACCGGCGCGGCGAGCGATGTCGCGATTGCCCAGATCCGATACGGCGATCAACCGGGTAATGATGCGCATTAGGCGAGTGCGTTGTTCCAGATCCCTGACATCGAGGTCAGGGCACCTTCGCGGAGGGTCGAGGAGTTCCGCGGCGGTCGAGGGGCTTGCCGTGCTCATGATGCTCCAAGGGACAGAATCGACGGTTACAGCATGCAGCCTTTTGGCCGGTTTCGCCAGTGTCGTGACGGGAGGATTGGCCGGTGGCGGAGCCGGGGCACCGCAAGGCGCTGCGTGACGGGCTTTGAATATCAAGATACGGTGATTGATGAGACCAAAGTGGAGGTCTCCTGCCCGAGAAGTCGTCTTGTCGAGGGCGCGGCGGTGGTCTATTTTTTGTCGATACTCTCGATAAATGAATTAATTCCTACAAAAAATCAATCTCACCGATGAGGGGGAGTGACATGAACGAGACGACGTCCACGGAGACGCACCTGACGCGGGTGCTGGCGCGCAAGGATGTGCTGGCCCTGGCCTTCGGCGCGATGATCGGCTGGGGCTGGATCGTGCTGACCGGCAGCTGGATCCAGTCCGCCGGCAGCCTCGGCGCCATCACCGCCTTCCTGCTCGGCGGGGTGGTCATCGTGCTGGTGGGCCTGACCTATGCCGAGCTGGCCTCGGCGATGCCCCAGGTGGGTGGCGAGCATGTCTACAGCTATCGCGCCATGGGGCACTTCGCCTCCTTCCTGTGCACCTGGGCCATCACCCTGGGCTATGTCAGCGTGGTGGCCTTCGAGGCCGTGGCCTTGCCCACCGTGGTGGAGCACCTCTTCCCGGACTATGCGGTCGGTCAGCTGTGGAGCATCGCCGGATGGGACGTCAAGGCCACCTGGGTGGCGGTCGGCGTGGCCGGCTCCGTGGTGATGATGGCGATCAACTACCTCGGCGTGCGCACCGCCGCCCTGGTCCAGAAGGTGGTCACCCTGCTGATCCTGGCGGTGGGCGTCATGTTCATCACCGGAGCGCTGTTCGAGGGCAGCACCACCACCCTGGATCCGCTGTTCAACGTCGAGCAGGGCGTGATCGGCGGCATCATGACGGTGATCATCATGGTGCCGTTCATGTTCGTGGGCTTCGACGTCATTCCCCAGGCCGCCGAGGAGATCAACCTGCCGTTCAAGGAGATCGGCCGGGTGCTGATGATCTCGGTGATCCTGGCGGTATTCTGGTATGCCTTCATCATCCTCGGCACCGCCCTGATGCTCGACCCCGCGGCCCTGGCCGAGAGCTCCCTGGCGGTCCCGGACGCCATGCAGGCGGCCTTCCAGGCGCCCTGGGCCGGTAACCTGATGATCCTGGCCGGCATCGCGGGCATCATCACCAGCTGGAACGCCTTCTACATCGGCGGCTCTCGGGCCATCTACGCGCTGGCGCACTCCGGCATGCTGCCGGCCTTCCTCGCCAAGCTGCATCCCAGGCACCGCACGCCCACCAACGCCATCCTGCTGATGGGCCTGCTCTCCAGCATCGCTCCCTTCTTCGGTCGGCCGGCGCTGGTCTGGCTGGTGGTCGCCGGCGGCCTGGGCATCGTCATCGCCTACCTCTTCGTGTCGCTGTCCTTCGTGATGCTGCGCCGGCGTGAGCCGGACATGCCGCGCCCCTTCCGGGTGCGTCGCGGCAAGACCGTCGGCGCGCTGTCGGTGATCCTGTCGCTGGCGCTGGTCGGCATGTACCTGCCCGGCAGCCCCTCGGCGCTCTCCACCATCGAGTGGGCCATGTTCGCCGGCTGGATGCTGCTCGGCCTGGCGCTGTACGGCTGGTCGCGAGCCCGCTATGGCGTGGCCTACAGCGACACCATGATGCAGCGCGAGCTGGCCGGCGCCGAGTCCGGCGCGGGACGCTGAGCGTCGCTATCGGCTCCGCCAGCTCCGAGCCCCGGCCCGTCAGGGCCGGGGCTGTTGCCGGCGTGGCGCCCCCTCCGGCATCAGCCGCTCGGGTTCATGACTTCACGTCATCAACAGCCCGGAAGAAAAGTCGATATGTCTCGCTGATTGACCCGCTTAGACTCGACCATTGCCTACAATAAATAATTGGCGCAATGACATCCTTGGCGATCGGCAATGTCACCCGGCCAAGCCTCCTGGGGCTTCCGGCGTCGTACGCCTCGATGTCCCGGCCAGACAACAGGAGTCAATCATGAGCACAGCCAACCGCGGCGTCGTCTACAAGGGCCCGGGAGAGGTCGCCGTCGAATCCATCGCCTATCCGGAACTCGCCCTCGGCAATCGCAAGTGCGAGCACGGCGTGATCCTCAAGGTGGTCACCACCAACATCTGCGGCAGTGACCAGCACATGGTGCGCGGCCGCACCACCGCGCCCCCCGGCCTGGTGCTGGGCCACGAGATCACCGGCGTGGTCATCGAAGCCGGCCGCGACGTCGAATACATCCGCCCGGGCGACCTGGTCTCGGTGCCGTTCAACATCGCCTGCGGCCGCTGCCGCAACTGC
>NZ_JAUFPQ010000030.1 GCF_030409305.1 Halomonas maura | reverse complement strand
GGGTCGCACCTCCAATTGTCCGGGTAGGTTCCGGATGAACAACCTACCGAGAGATCACACCTAGCCCGCCGTCTGCGGGATACGCTGGAGGTGCAGGAGTCGACACTGATTCCGGAGGGCGAGCGTCCCTATGTGTTGCTGATCTACGAGGACCGCGAGATGGGAGAGCAATCGGCACCGCACTGAGGCCGCTCGAGTACCCGCTCACTCGACGCTGGGCCCGACCCACAGGAAGGGATTGTGGGCGACTTCCCAGAGGTGGCCATCGGGGTCGGCGAAGTAACCGGAATACCCGCCCCAGAACACCCTCTGCCCGGGCTTGACCAGCCGTGCACCGGCCTGCACGGCCAGCGCCAGCACCTCGTCCACCTCGGCCTCACTGGCGACATTGTGCGCCAGGGCGACCCCGGCGAAGCCACCGCCCTCGGCGGCCACGCCGGCATCCTCGGCCAGCGCCTCGCGGCCATAGAGACCCAGCCAGGTCCCGTTCAGGGGAAAGAACGCCACCTCGGGAGGCGACTCGAGTCGCGGCCAGCCAAGCCCCTGCTCGTAGAAGCGCACGGCCCGCGCCAGGTCGGCGACGCCCAGGGTGATCATGCTGATGCGTGGTTGCATGGAACGCACTCCGGTGGTTTCCCCCAGTGTAGTGCCGCGCCAGCGATCGTCGCCGACCCCTGACGATGAGCGTCGCGGCAGGCCGCCTGGCGGGTATGGGGGTGGGAACCGGCCCCTCGGCGGCCGGTCCATGGGCCAGAGGCTATGCTGCAACAAAGACCTTCCACGCTCCCACCGAGGAGGAGGACGCGATGCTCGAACTGCTGCCCCCGGGGGCCGACCATGTGGTGGCGATGCGGGTCAGCGGTCGCGTCACCGCCGCCGACCTGCAGCCGGCCATCGATGCCATCGAGGCCGTCAAGAAGCGCCACCCTCGCATCAGTCTCTACACCGAGCTCGACGAGATGCGCTGGATGACGTTCACCGCCTTCCTGCGCGACCTGGGCTATGCCCTCACCCAGGTCGGCGACCTGGATCGCTACTATCGAGCCGCGGTGCTCAGCGACAAGCGTTGGGTGCGTCACCTGACGCGACTCGAGAACCGCCTGTTCAAGACCATGGAGATCCGCACCTTCCCGACGCGCGAGAAGGCGACCGCCATGGAATGGGTCCGGCACCTACCCGAGGTGCCGTCGGCCGCCATGGCCTGAGTCCTTTGAGATACAGGGCTCAGGCCATGGTCACCGGCCAGGACAACCAACCATCCAAAAATTGGGGTCCGATCAGTGGCGTGGGGCCGCTGGACACGACGCCGCTTGCGGCAGCCGGTGGGGAGGAGAAGGCAATCGGAATCGCGGTGGATGGCGTTGCGATGACACCGAGTCCCCGGCCGGATCCCTGACCGGAGGCTCGGTGAATGATGCCCTGCGCAGACCGAACCCAGATCCATCGGTACGCTAGGGGACTGGCACCACCTCCTGAAGCCTGATGCAAGAGGCCGCTCCCCGCTGAACGCGATCGCCGCGCCCCTGCGTAGGAGATCGGCGATGGCTCGCGTCAGCGATCACCGCCAAGCGCCTGCTACGTCTTCCTCGCCTGGTAGCCATTCCGCCTGCCCTCCTGCAGTCCGGCGTTCACGCCAGGCCTTTCCCGCCGCAGTGGCCCGGTGGAAAAGCATCTGCTCAGGCGTACAGCCGGAATACGGGATCTCTTACATCGACCGTCGGCCCCATGCGGCATGCTGATGGGCAAGAGAAGGAGACCTCGCACATGCAAGAGATCGAGCTGATGTCGGATCCCGCGGGCGGCTGGATGGCGATGTGCCCCTGCGGTGCCACGGAGATCAGGGCCCATGAAGGCCCCGTCTGGGCGGCCTTCGACCTGCGCCACCTGGAAGGCAACCGTTACTGCATCACCTGCCGGGACTGCGGCCACGCCACCGAGCACTTTACCCATCAGGACGCCACCGGGTTGACCAGCGCGGCGTCGTCCTGAGTGGGCCTGTTCACGCGCGTACTCTCCGGCCGATGGGTGAACTGCTCGGCGGCCAGGTGATGCCCGCCGGTGGAGCGTCTCGCGGCCGGGCAGCCAGGGATCGAGCCAAGGCGCCAGGCTCTCGGCGTCCAGGCCCAGCGGCATGCGTGGGGATTGCCCAGGCCACGCCGCATGCCGACACGCTGAGGCAGCACATCCGGCCAGCATCTGGCCGGCTCTGGAAGTCAGTCTATTTCTGCCCATCGATCTGATGCGCGAACTCGGAGAGCGGCCCTCGGAGAGCGCAGTGACGCGGCCACGCCTCGCTGGCTCGGACTTGATCGTGATCAAGGGTTTGGCTGCGGGGGCACCTATGCTGAGAGTATCCCTTCTAGCTCGGGAGCCCGGCATGCGCGACAAGGCGATTCCCCTCCTCCTGGCCGGCGGCCTGGTGGGCCTGGGCCTGGCCTGGGTCACCCAGGGAAGCGGCGTGATCCACGACGACCCGGCCCGCAACCTCTATATCCCCGACCAGCTGACCATGCCGCTGCAGGTCAAGGTGGCCCATGACGAGGAACGCATCTGGTTCCGCTATCGCTGGGCCACCGAGCGGCCGCATGTCTTTCACGACATGCTGCGCTACACGGATGGTGAGTGGGTCCGCCATGGTGCCTCCCCCGTCGGGCCCCAGCCGCAAGGCACCTACGAGGACAGGGTGACCATGCTGGTCGACGACGGCTCCGTGCCCGACTTCGGACGTTATGGCGGCTACATCACCGTGGGCGATCGCATGCGCTTCTTCAGCGACGAGGCCACTGCCGAGGCCGTGACCGCCCACCCTTACCTGGGTGAGTCCCTCGGCCAGACCGAGGTGCGCAAGCACCTGCCCGAGACGCGACGCGACGCCGCCCAGTGGGACAGCGTCGTCGACGAGCCGCAGCTGGCCGCACAGCAGGCGAGCGGCTACTTCCTCGATCTCTGGCACTGGCGGGCGGGCCGTTCCAATGCGGTGGGCATGTCGGACGACCAATGGGTCGGTGAGCATCGTCACAGCGACGCCGGCAGGGGGCCCTACACGACCAATTGGGACGCCGAGAACGCCCGCCCCCAGTGGATGTTCGACCCCGAGGCCACCGGCCGTCATGCCCTGAGCTGGGAGGATGTCACCGCCGAGCGCGTCGACTTCGACGACCTCTACTACCTCGCCGAGTCCTTCGCCGTGCCCTTCGATCCCGACCACGACTGGCAGGAGGGCGACGTCATCCCTCGCCGGCTGCTGCGTGAGGGCGAGGGCTCCCGTGGTGACATCCGGGTCGCCGGCGACGCGCGCTGGGCAGACGGCTACTGGGACGTAACGCTGGTCCGCGACCTCGACACCGGGCAGCCGGACGACAAGGCCTTCGCCCCGCAGGGGCGCTATGACCTGGCCTTCGCCGTGCACCGCAACGCCACCGGCAGCCGCTGGCACTACGTATCGCTCCCCTACTCCCTGGGCCTGGGACGCGAGGCCGACATCGTGGCCTCACGGGCGACGGAGGGCACGCCGGACTGGTCCCAGCCGTGGTTCGACCTGATGCTCTACTACCCGGGCCAGGTCGACTGGCCGCTGCTGATCGGCGAGGCCCATGCCGGGGCCGAGGACATCGCGGCGGGGCTCCCGGTGCGAGCCCATCACCACGAGCGCCAGTTGGCCCACTATGGAGTGGAGATGGAGTTCCAGGACGCCATCCGGCGCCAGTGGGCCCTGACCCTGATCGCCGGCCTGCTGCTGCTGGCCGGCCTGTTCATCGGCCTGCTGCCCGCCTTCAGGCGCCGTCATCCGGGAGGCACACCATGACCGGCATGCACCATATGCTCGCCCACTTTCCCGTCGCCTTCTGGGCGCTGGCCAGCCTGATGATCCTGGTCGGCGTGCTGGCCAGGGGACGTCTCGCCGAACTCTGCCAGGCCGCCCTCCTGCCGGTGCTGATCCTCGGTGCCCTGGGGGCACTCGCCACCATGCTCAGCGGCTATGGCGTCTGGTCCTTCCAGGCTCTCGTGCACAGCCCGTTGACGCGCAACCACCTGCTGATGGCCTTCTGGTCCCTGGCGGTCTATCTCATGCTGCCCGTGCTGGTATGGGTCGGGGGCCGTGACGCCTTCAGCGGCCTGCGCGGTCTGGCACTGGTGGTGCTGGGACTGCTGGGGGCCTGGCTGTTCGCGCTGACCGGCACCCTGGGCGGTCACCTGGCCGGGGCCCCCACCTTCTTCTCCGCCCTGCCCCGCCTGCTGGGCTGGGAGCTCTATACCACCTTCTATGCGCCGACATGGGTGATCGGGGTAATGGTACTGCTGGCGCTGGCCGGCGCCGTGCTGGGATTTCGTCGAATGAAGCGGCAACGCGGCTAGGACACCCATCGACCCGAGGGGCGAGCTGATCGCGTGCTCCATCGCCCGCTACGACCGAGGGGATGGTGGGGCGTACACCCCGTTGGACAGCACCGGCATGGCGCCGATCAAGGTCGAGGGCTATCCGCCCCTTCGCGCTCCCCCTTCGCTTGACCCTTGGGTGACACAAGGGGTTTAGGCTTTCTACGCCTTGGCGGCCGGCACCCCGGTGCCGCTCTCGGGACGCCCCCTGCTCGGGACTCTCCATCGGGACAGGCCAGGAGCACGACATGCAGGGACGTGATGGAGACGATTCAATGACACAACAGCCGCAAGATCATTGCCACAAGCCTGATCCGCGAGGTGCGCCGAGTCAGGACGCTCGGTCATCGGCTCGGGCCGATGCACCGAAGACCGGCGCCCGACACACCTGCCCCATGCATCCCGAAGTGGTGTCCGACCGACCGGGGGACTGCCCCAGGTGCGGCATGGCCCTGGAACCCACCGCCCCCCCGGCGCCGGCGACCCGGACCGAGTGGACCTGCCCGATGCACCCGGAGATCGTCCGCGACGCTCCCGGCGAGTGTCCCAAGTGCGGCATGGCCCTGGAGCCGCGGCAGGTCACTGCCGAGGAGGAGCGCAATCCCGAGCTCGTCGACATGACCCGGCGATTCTGGATCGCGGTGGCTTTCAGTGTGCCGGTGGTCATCCTGGCCATGGGCGGCATGCTTCCCGGCGTGAACATGGATGCCCTGGTGCCCCACGGCGTTCGCATCTGGCTCGAGCTCGCCCTGGCGTCCCCGGTGGTGCTGTGGAGCGGCTGGCCCTTCTTCGTGCGTGGCTACCGCTCGCTGAAAGGCTGGAACCTCAACATGTTCACCCTGATCAGTCTGGGGGTGGGCGTCGCCTATCTGTACAGCGTAATCGCCACGCTCTTCCCGCCGCTCTTCCCCCCCTCCTTCCGCCATGCAAGCGGCCAGGTGGGCGTCTACTTCGAGGCCGCCGCGGTCATCGTCACCCTGGTGCTGGTGGGCCAGGTCATGGAACTGCGCGCGCGCAGCCAGACCAATGCCGCCATCAAGGCGCTGCTGGGCCTGGCGCCCAAGACCGCGCGCCGCCTCGCGGACGACGGCCGCGAGGAGGACGTGCCGCTGGAACAGGTGCAGATCGGCGACCGGTTGCGGGTGCGTCCCGGCGAGAAGGTGCCGGTGGACGGTGTCGTCGTCGAGGGCACCTCCTCGGTGGACGAATCGATGATCACCGGCGAACCCATCCCCGTCGAGAAGGCCCAGGGCGAGCAGGTCATCGGGGCCACCGTCAATGGCACCGGCTCGCTGGTGATCGAGGCCCAGCGGGTGGGCAGCGATACCCTGCTCGCGCAGATCGTGCAGATGGTTGCCGAGGCCAGCCGCAGCCGGGCGCCGATCCAGAACCTGGTGGACGTGGTGGCCGGCGTCTTCGTGCCTGCTGTCGTGCTGGCAGCGGTCATCACCTTTATCGTCTGGGGGATCTGGGGCCCCGAGCCGGCGATGGCTTATGCGCTGATCAACGCCGTGGCGGTGCTGATCATCGCCTGTCCCTGCGCCCTGGGCCTGGCCACGCCCATGTCGATCATGGTGGCCAGCGGCAAGGGGGCCTCGCTGGGGGTGCTGTTCAAGAACGCCGAGGCCATCCAGACGCTGCGCCGGGTCGACACCCTGATCGTCGACAAGACCGGCACCCTCACCGAGGGCCGCCCGCGGCTGCAGGACGTGGTGGCCGCCGAGGGTTTCGAGGAGGACCAGGTGCTGAGCCTGGCCGCGACCCTGGAACGCGGCAGCGAGCATCCCCTGGCGGCGGCCATCGTTCAGGGCGCCGAGGAGCGCGGCGTCTCGCTCGAGCGCTACACCGACTTCGCCTCGGTCACCGGCAAGGGCGTCAAGGGTCGCGTCGGCGAGCAGGCGGTGGCGCTGGGCAATCGCGCCCTGATGGCGGCCGAGGGCATCGAGGCCACGGCACTGGCCGAGTGCGCCGAGAGCCTGCGCGCCGAGGGCAAGACCGCCATGTTCGTGGCCGTCGACGGCCGGCCCGCCGGGCTCGTCGCGGTGGCGGATCCGGTCAAGGCAACCACCCCCGAGGCGATTCGCAGCCTGCACGAGGACGGCCTTCGTATCGTGATGCTCACCGGCGACAGCCAGACCACCGCCCGGGCGGTCGCCAGGCGACTGGGCATCGACGAGGTCATCGCCGAGGTGCTGCCGGAGCAGAAGGCGGACAAGGTCAAGGCGCTGCAGGCCGAGGGCCGCTTCGTCGCCATGGCCGGCGACGGCATCAACGATGCTCCGGCCCTGGCCCAGGCCCAGGTCGGCATCGCCATGGGCACCGGCACCGATGTGGCCATGGAGAGCGCCGGAGTGACCCTGGTCAAGGGTGACCTGCGCGGCATCCTGCGCGCCCGCCGGCTCAGCCGCGCCACCATGCGCAACATCAAGCAGAACCTGGTCTTCGCCTTCGGCTACAACAGCCTCGGCGTGCCGATCGCCGCCGGCATGCTCTACCCGGCCTTCGGGGTGCTGCTGTCGCCGATCATCGCCGCCGCGGCCATGTCGTTCAGCTCGGTCTCGGTGGTCGGCAATGCCCTGCGGCTGCGCCGGGTGAGGATCTGACCATGCATGACACAAAGCGTTGGCGGGACCGAGCCGAGCAAGGGACACCGTCTCATCATCAACCATGCCATCGCATCCGGGTAAACTGGCCCGTGGAAACGCTCTCCTCCATCGGCCCGATCGGCGCCCTCTTCGACGGGCTGCTGTCGTTCTTCTCACCCTGCCCCTTCTGCCCGCCTATCTGTCGGTCCTCCGCTACGCCGCCCTGCATGCCAACACGCCACCCTCACTCGACGGGTGGGCGACACCATCGTCAGTCAGACTTGGCGGATGGACGCCGGCTCTCGCCCTATCGAGGCGTTTCCTCGGCGTACCCTAGGTGTGATCGAGAGGCTCTCGGACAACAAGGACGACAGGTGGGCCTTTCGCCAGACATGCCGCAGATTCCCCGGATACCAGTTGCGATGGATGCCCCCGACGCCCCTGACACGACACTCACCCGACCACCTCGTCGACCAGACCGATCCAGTTGTGGAGCGCCGGCGAGTCATTGGCCGATCGCCACGCCATCCACAGCGGCATGTCGCAGCGGTCGAGCTCCGGGAGACGCAGGAAACGGATGCCGGGCATGGGGTGGGCGCTGCTGGCCGAGGGCACGATGGCGATCCCGAGGCCCGCCGCCACCATGCTCAGGATGGTGATGTTATCTGCCCCGTACTGGACGACGCGGGGGGAAAAGCCCAGACGCTGGAAGTGCGCCAGCATGCGATCGTAGTAAACCGGGGAGGCACTGCGAAATCCCCAGACGAAGTCTGCATCCTTCAGCTCGTTCAGGCTTGACGGCGGCATCGACGCCCATGGCGAGCGCTCGGGTACCGCCAGGATGAGGTGATCATGCTGCAGCGGACGCATGTCCAACCCGGGGTGGTCGGGACCGTCGAGATAGAGGATGCCGGCATCCAGCGAGCCCTCCCGAAGCCGCTCCAGCTGCGGGCCCGAGAGCAGCGGGAACACCTCGAAGGCGACGCCTGGGTAGCGGGTCCGGTACTGGCCCATCAGTTGGGCGACCTCGGGTACCCAGAGATGGGTCACGGTGATCCCGAGACTCAGCTTTCCGCTCAGGCCGCTGCCCAGCGCCGTGAGCCGCGCCTTGATCTGCGCCCGATCATCGAGCAGCTGGATGGCCTCGTCGTGAAGCGCGCGACCGGCCACCGTGAGCCGGACGCCTCGGGCATGGCGCTCGAACAACCGGGTGCCCACGTCCTCTTCCAGCAGCCGCATCTGGCGCGTGAGCGCCGGCTGGGCGACGTGGACCCGTCGGCTCGCCGCGGAAATGGAGCCGGTCTCCACGACCGCCACGAAGTACTCCAGCTGTCGAAATTCCATGATGGCAGCGACGTCCCCTCCCGAACCCTGGTTCGACCAGTATCGTCGATGGCACACACATAGTCATGCCTAGAATGTATGGCTCATATCCAAAACCCATATTTTTGGTATCGAAAGACCTGTTCCATAGTGAGACGACAATCCATAACAAGACTCGCCATGGCGAGCTGGACGATCCACATGAACAAGACCTATCACCTGCTGACGGGGCTGCACTTTGCGCTGTGCACCCTGGCCATGATCTGGCCCGGCGCCCTGATCGCCAACCGCATCGAGCCCACCGTGCTGGGCCTGCCCTTCCTGTTCTTCTGGTACGCCCTGTGGATGCTGGTGCTCTTCGCCGGCATGTGGGTCGCCTTCGTCGTCCGTCACGGAGGTGACCGCCATGAGTGATTCCGTGATCATCATCGGCATCACGCTCGTCTACCTGGTGATGGTGCTGGTGGTGGGCCTGCGTGCCCGTGGCCAGTCGAGTTCCAGCCTGGAAGGTTATGTGGCCGGCGGCCGCCACGTGGGCGTGGTAATCCTGTTCTTTATCCTTGGCGCCGAGATCTTCTCCGCCTTCGCCTTCCTCGGCACCCCCGGCTGGGCCTATAAACACGGCGCGCCGGCATTCTATATCCTCGCCTACCTGTCGCTGGTGCCGATCACCATCTGGGCGCTGGGCCCGCGAGTGGCCAAGCTGGGCCGCGAGCGGGGCTACCTCACCCAGGGCGACATGATCGCCGACCACTACCGGAGCAAGCCGCTGGGCATGCTGGCCGGCATCATCGGCGTGGTGGCCTTGGTGCCCTACCTGACCATCCAGATCGCCGGCGCCGGCCTGCTGTTCCAGGCGGCGACCGACGGCATGGTGCCGTTCTGGCTGGGCGGCCTGCTGGCCTTCGTGGTGGTGGCGACCTACGTGTTCTGCAGCGGCCTGAGCGGTATCGGCTGGACCAACCTGGTACAGGGCGTGATGATGATCGCCATCGCCTGGTTCCTGGGGCTCGCCATCTCCGAGCGCCTCTATGGCGGCGTGGGCGAGATGTTCGCCCAGCTCCAGCAGCAGGCGCCCGAGTATCTGACCATGCCCGGGGCCACCGGCATGGGCTGGGGCTACTTCAGTACCGCGGTGCTGGTCAGTGCCTTTGGCGGCGCCATGTGGCCGCACCTGTTCATGAAGTTCTATTCGGCTGACAGCGGCAGGACCCTGCGCAAGGTCAGTGTCTTCTATCCGCTCTATGCCTATCTGCTGGTACCGCTGCTGTTCATCGGCTTCGCCGGCATCCTGGCCTTCGCCGACGCGCCGCTGGAACGGGCCGACACCGTGCTGCTGACGATGGTGATGGAGGTGGCCAACTTCTCGCCCTGGGTGATCGGCCTGATGCTCTCCGGCGCCCTGGCGGCGGCCATGTCCACCGGGGCCAACCTGGCCCACACCGCGGCCATCGTACTGGTGCGCGATGTGATGGGCCCCACCGTGATGAAGGACGCCAGCGAAACGACCACGGTGAGCGTCACGCGCTGGAGCGTGCTGGGCCTGTCGCTGGCGGCTTACCTGATCGCGCTGCTCAACCCTGGTTCGCTGGTGATGATCCTGCTGACCGCCTACGGGGTGATCATACAACTGTTCCCGATGGTCATCGGCGCGCTGTTCATGCCGCAGTTGCGCCGCACCAGCGTCATGCTCGGCGCGCTGCTCGGCAGCCTGGCCTTCCTGCTGATGGAGTTCATGTGGAGCTCACCGCTGGACTGGCATGCCGGCGTCTGGGCGATGCTGCTCAACGTCATCGTCGTGGCCGCCTGCCAGCGTGTCCGTCGCGCCACGCAGGACAGCGAGCCCCAGACCCGCAACAGCCACTAATCTCCCGGAGACCACGATGACGACGCACACCGACATGCCGGATCTCAAGGGCGCCATCGGCGCCCAGGTGGAGGCGACCCTCGAGGAGGTTCAGGCGCTGTACCGCCAGATTCACCAGCATCCCGAGCTGCCCTTCGAGGAGCATGAAACCAGCGCCCGCCTCGCCGAGGCCCTGGAGGCGCTCGGCTATGAGGTGACCCGCGGCGTGGGCGGCACCGGCGTGGTTGCCCTGCTGCGCAACGGCGACGGCCCCACGGTGATGCTGCGCGGCGACATGGACGCCCTGCCGATCAAGGAGGACACCGGACTGGACTACGCCAGCACGCGGACCGCGGAGACCGAGAGCGGGACGGTGCCGCTGATGCATGCCTGTGGCCATGACCTGCACAGCAGCTGCGTAGTGGGGGCCGCCGCCGTGATGGCCGGGCTCAAGGCGAGCTGGCAGGGGACCCTGATGCTGATCTGCCAGCCCGCCGAGGAAATCTTCGGCGGCGCCAAGGCCATGCTCGAGGACGGCCTCTACACTCGTTTCGCTCGGCCGGATGTGATCCTTGGCCAGCACAACATGCCGGCACTCGCCGGCACCGTCGGCCATATTGCCGGCAGCGCCATGGCCGCGTGCACCAACCTGGCCGTCACCATCCACGGTGCCGGCGGCCACGGCTCCATGCCCGCCCAGGCCGTGGACCCGGTGGTGATCGCCGCCCATGTGGTTACACGCCTGCAGACCATCGTCGCCCGCGAGGTCCCGCCGGAGCAGACGGTGGTCGTGACCGTCGGCAAGCTGCACGCCGGCACCCAGGCCAACATCATTCCCCACTCCGCCGAGCTCGAGATCAATATCCGCAGCTTCGACAACGATATTCATCGGCAGGTGGTGGACGCGATCGAGCGCATCGTGCGCGCCGAGTGCGAGGCAGGCCGTTCGCCGAGGCCACCGGAATTCCACGTGCTCAACGAAACCCTCGCCCTGCACAACGACCCCGCGGCGGTGGCGCGGATCCGCCAGGCCCACGGCGAACACTTCGGCGTGGCCCATCTCTTCGACATGCCCCGCCTGAATGGCAGCGAGGACTTCCCCTTCTTCGGCAACGCCGAGGCGGGGGGCTTCGATGGCGAGGATATTTCCTGTGTCTACTGGTTCATCGGCGCCACCCCCGAGGAGCGCTGGGAGGACACCCCCGGCCAGAGCGTAGCGGAGAAGATGCGCCACCTGGAGATGCCGCACTCGCCCTATTACTTCCCGGGCAATTCCGTGACCCTGCGCACCGGCATCGAGGCCATGGCAACCGGAGCGCTCGCCTACCTGACCCGATAATCCCCGATCCTTCACCCTCAACTGCGGTCCTGCCCCCGGCAGGACCGCCAGCCCCCGAGCCACGGCGACACCATGCCAATCCGGCACGCGCAGGCCATGGCGCAACGGAGCCGTCTATGCCCGCCATGAGCGCCCCCAACGCCACGCCCTCGTCTCCGGCAAGGGGGCGATGTCATCGGCACCTCACTGATTTCCAAAGGCATTTAACGCCCCAATGAGACCATTTGGACTAGTAATTTGCCCCTATCATCCAAGCCGTCGATAGTCTCTGTACACCTAGGGGGAATCGCCCACTTGAGCCGATGGAAGCTCATCTTCAGGGCGGGAAACCCGACCGATGACGAGCTGATGCCCAGAGGCATAAAGAAGCACATCGCCCTGATCGGGAGGATTCAACACTGCTATGACATCAACCTTTTCGGCGTAAGACTGCTGGGATTTTAATTCACCTACGACAGCGAGGATATCAACCACACCTGCAGAATGATCAAGATCCTTGAACAGCGTTACAAGGTCACCCTGTTCGAAATTACAGAGCAGAAAATATCGTCAAACGGGGCTGGTGTCAGAGTAAAGATCGGCTCCCTCTCAACCCTTTAAGTTGCTTGAAAATAGCCAGGAGAACAAGATGCAACTGCCGTCACTCATCGAAATCCCCAACGGCGACAAGGTCGTCCCCACCTTCTCCGATGCCGAGATGCAGCGCCGGCTCGATCGCCTGCGCAGTCACATGGCAGCCGAGGGCGTCGAGGCCGTCGTGCTGACCTCGTATCACAACATCAACTACTTCAGCGACTTCGTCTATTGCAAGTTCGGCCGCGACTATGGCCTGGTGGTGACCCAGGACCATTTCTCTACCGTGACCGCCAACATCGACGGCGGCCAGCCGTATCGTCGCAACCGCCTGGGCAATAACATCGTCTATACCGACTGGCAGAAGGACAACTTCTTCAAGGCCGTCCAGCAGCTCTGCGAGGGCAAGCAGCGCATTGGCGTCGAGTTCGACCACCTGACCCTACAGAACCAGCGCAAGCTGCTCGACGCGCTGGGCAAAGTGGACTTGGTGGACATCGGTGTGCCCACCATGCAGATGCGCATGATCAAGTCGGTCGAGGAGATCGCCCTGATCCGCCAGGGGGCCCGGGTGGCAGACGTGGGCGGTGTCGCGGTGCGTGACGCCATCGCCGCCGGCGTGCCGGAGTACGAGGTTGCCTTGGCCGGTCAGCGCGCCATGGTCCGCGAAATTGCCAAGACCTACCCGAACAGCGAGCTGATGGACACCTGGGTCTGGTTCCAGTCAGGCATCAACACTGACGGCGCCCATAACCCGGTCACCAGCCGCCGGGTGCAGCCCGGCGACATCCTGAGCCTCAACACCTTCCCGATGATCTCGGGCTATTACACCGCGTTGGAGCGTACCCTCTTCTGCGAGCACGCCTCAGACGAGCACCTGCGCCTCTGGGAGGCCAACTGCGAGGTCCACGAGCGTGGCCAGCAGCTGATCAAGCCCGGCGCACGCTGCTGTGACATCGCCCTCGAACTCAACGAGATCTTCGCCAGGCATGACCTGCTCAAGTACCGCACCTTCGGCTATGGTCACTCCTTCGGCACTCTGAGCCACTACTACGGTCGTGAGGCCGGCCTGGAGCTGCGCGAGGACATCGAGACCGTTCTCGAGCCCAACATGGTCGTCTCGATGGAGCCAATGATCATGGTGCCGGAGGGACGCCCGGGTGCCGGCGGCTATCGCGAACACGACATCCTGGTAGTGAATGAGCACGGGGCCGAGAATATCACCGGCTTCCCGTATGGGCCTGAGCACAACATCATAAGATAACGATAAAAAGGGGGCCTTGGCCCCCTTTTTGCCCATACCAAGAGGAGAATAACAATGATTCTGCATTCGGGGCCTTTCCGAGGCATCAACCCCCTAGTGGCTTCACTAACCCTCGGGATCATAGGGTTGGTGGTGGCGGCGGCAGTGTTTTTTCCACAGGGACTTACGACAGCGACTGATGTCGGAAGAAGCTACATCACCTACTATTTCAACTGGTGGTATGTAGCGCTGGCAGCAGTTTTTCTTTTCTTTCTTATTGGCTTGGCAATAAGCCCTTATGGGAAGTTCAGGTTAGGAAAGGATGATGAAAGGCCGGAGTTCGGGTATTTTGCGTGGTTTGCCATGCTATATGCCGCCGGACAGGGGATCGGCATAATCTTCTGGTCCATTGCCGAGCCCATGATGCATCTTTCTCAGGGTACGCCATTCTCTGATGCTACCAACTCGTCGGAAGCAGCCACTGTCGCGATGCGTCTGGCGTATTTTCATTGGGGGCTCAATGCGTGGGGGATCTACTGTATCGTCGCGCTGTCCCTCGCGCTGATGGCATACCGCTACGGTAAGCCGCTAAGCATTCGGCACACGCTTTACCCGATCCTGGGGAAGAAGGTCAATGGTTGGATTGGCAACCTCATCGATATCATTGCTCTCTTTGCCACCCTCTTTGGTATTGCCACCTCTCTTGGGCTTGGTGTTCAGCAAATTAATTCTGGTCTTAATTTTGTGTGGGATGTTCCGATTTCGGTAAGCGTCCAGATGGTGCTTATTGCAGCCATCACCCTGCTCGCATTGATCTCCGTTCTGACAGGGCTCAAGCGTGGGATAAAGTATCTCTCTGAAGCCAACATGTGGTTAACCTTCATTTTACTCGGCTTCTTCCTGGTGTTCGGCCCGACTCGATATATCATCAACAATTTCCTGGATTCAATCGGTGACTACTTCGTTCACGTGATTCCGTTAAGCTTCTACGCAGGCGCCAATGAGGTGGCGGACAATGGAAGTGGATCCTGGAAAGATGTATGGCAGGGGTGGTGGACCATCTTTTACTGGGGCTGGTGGATGTCCTGGGCACCCTTCGTCGGTGTCTTCGTGGCCAGGGTTTCACGCGGCCGTACTATCCGAGAGTTTATATTCGGTGTGGTCGGAGTTTCCTCAATCCTCTCATTTGTCTGGTTGTCGGCCTATGGTGGCTCTGCCATTTTTGTGGAGCTGTTCGGTGGTGGCGGTATCACGGACATGGTAGCCAACGATGTATCGCTTGCGCTCTATGCAACATTCGAGGCAATCGACTCAGGGATCATAGGACTTATCGCAGGTGTGCTCGGTACCGTGCTGGTCTCGACCTACTTCATTACCTCGTCTGACTCCGGCACCCTCGTGGTAACCACCATCCTCAGCGAAGGCGATCCGCATCCCCTTTCCCGTCACCGGTTGATGTGGGGCATTATCGAAGGGGTCATTGCAGCGGTACTGCTGGTAGCGGGTGGCGCCTGGGCGCTCACGACACTTCAGACGGCTGCCATCCTCGCCTCACTGCCATTCTCGATCATCATGGTGTTGATGGCCTTCTCGGTCTACAAGGCAGTCAGCCAGGAAAAAAAACTTGGCCTTAAGCCGCATCAATCCTCTCGGGGGGCGTGAAAATGAACGTAAAGATTGAAAACCTGGATTGGATGTCATATCGGGAGCTCGTCGAGAACGGCCAGTCCAGGATTCTGATCCCAGTGGGGGCCATCGAACAGCATGGGCCGCATATGTCGCTCAATCCAGACGTGCTGATCCCCCAGCATTTAGCCTGCAAGGTGGCCGAGCGCGCAGGGGGGATGCTCGTAGCGCCACCAATCGCCTACGGCTACAAGTCACAGGTGAAGTCAGGGGGTGGGAATTTCTTCCCGGGCACGACCTGCGTCAGCAGTCACTCACTGGAGGAGTATGTCTATGACATTATGCTGGCCTTTGTCGAGCATGGAAATCGGGATTTCATTCTGATCAATGGGCACTTCGAGAACTCCATGTGCCTCGTCGAGGCGGCAGATCGCGTCGTGAAGCAGGCAAGGCTGTCAGGGAAGGAGGTCAAGGTGATTCTGCTCTCCTACTGGGACTTCATCAGCGAGGCCACCGTCGGCAAAGTCTTTCCCGAGGGTTTCTCGGGCTGGGCCGTCGAGCATGGGGGCGTTCTCGAGACTTCAATAATGCTTAAGATCCACCCCGAGCTGGTAGACATGTCAAGAGCGGTCGATATTCCACCCGCGGAGTTTCCTCCGTATGACATCTTCCCGCCGGATCCCTCCTGGGTTCCCGAATCGGGCACCCTCTCGTCACCGTCGAAGGCAACTGCCGAGAAAGGCGAATGGATTCTCGATGAGTGCATCGAGAAGATTGCCACCACATTCAGTTGAACCGGTAACGGGCACTGCCATCCATGATGGATGGCAGTGTCCTTAAGCCCTAGTCTTTTCACCTTACATGTTAGCCAGGCCCGTGCGTAAGAAGTCGAGAACGTGGCGCGATGCGATATTGAGCTCACGCTCCTTATAATGCAGCCCAATACAGACCCTTTCGAGTTCCGGGAGTCTTCTGGTACTGGAGGCATGCTTCAAGTGATCTGGAACAACAGACTTCGCCATTGCCGTGATCCCGAGCCCCTCCTCCACCGCAGAGAAGATACCCAGCAAACTGGTGCTCGTATACATGAAGCGGTAAGGATGTTGCTGCCCCTGCAGATATTCTTCCATGATAGAGCGGTAGACACATCCCTGAGGATAGGCGATTAGCGATATTGGCTCGTCTTGCTCATCCATGTTCCGGCTTTCCTTGTAGACCCACTCCAGGCTTTCCAGGCGGTAGTCGCGAGTATCCCTGTCCTCATCCTGTTTGACACGCTCCATGGCCAGGGCGATGTCATAATGTCCTTTCTGATAGCGCTGGAGTATGACCTTGCTGATCTCACAGTCGACTTCCACGATGATATTGGGGTAGACACGCGAGAGATTCCTCAGTGCCCTGGGAAGGAACGCCAGCTCGAAATCATTGGGTATGCCGAGCCTGACCTTTCCGGAGATATTGTCTCCCCTGACCTTGGCGATGATCTGGTCATTTATCTCCAGCATCTGTCGAGCGGCTTCATAAAGGAACTCCCCATCCTCGGTCAGTTCCAGGCTAACCCCCCTCAGGAAGATCTTGGTATCGAGGATTTCTTCCAGCTTCTTGACCTGAAGGCTGATGGCCGGCTGCGACCGGCCAAGGAGTTCACCTGCGCTGGTGAAGCCCCCTAGGTCCTTTATCGTGACGAAGGTTCTCAGCAGGTCGGTCGGTATATTTGTCATTGCTCAGGCCATTTCGACAACTGATGTAATCATTGATTATACAAGCTGGAGAGAGCCATGCACGCGAAACACTTTGATGATTCCTGAGCCAGAAACATGCCTCGGCATGTACCAAGAGGAGCACCCGCAGCGAGAAGATGTCTAATGGGTTAAGGGGTGTGGGTCACCCGTTTTCTCAGATGCCACGTGCTGATCCACGCCGGCCTCGTCTAGTTCCGAGGAGAGCTGAAGCTCAAATCCCACCATAGCTCAATGAGGAGGTGACCATGGACGCCTGCAGGCTGTTCACCTGGTGACTACCCGTCATGCGGCGTTGTCGAATCGCGTCTTGGTGCGGCGGTCCCGGCCGACCAACAGCATCGCTATATTCACTCGACCTTATTCGCATATTTGCCCTTCAAATTGGCCATCTTGATCGAGTGTGAATAGATTGCCTCGAGGGGAAAGATCAATAACAAGGAGATATTTCATGCGCCAAACCCAATTCTCAACACTCGACGATCAGCTCGTCGCCGCCATCGCCGACGAGGAGTCGCGCCAGGAAGCCCACATCGAGCTGATCGCCTCGGAGAACTATGCGAGCCCGCAGGTCATGGAAGCCCAGGGGAGCCAGCTGACCAACAAGTACGCCGAGGGCTACCCCGGCAAGCGCTACTACGGCGGCTGCGAGCACGTCGACGTGGTCGAGAAGCTGGCCATCGCGCGCGCCTGTGAGCTGTTCGGTGCCGACTACGCCAACGTCCAGCCCCACTCCGGCGCCCAGGCCAATGCCGCGGCCTTCATGGCCCTGGTCTCGCCGGGCGACACCGTGCTGGGCATGAGCCTGGCCCACGGCGGCCACCTGACCCACGGGGCGGCGCCGAACTTCTCAGGCAAGTACTATCATGCCGTGCAGTATGGCCTGAACCCGGACACCGGCGAGATCGACTACGACGAGGTCGAGCGCCTCGCGCGCAGCCACAAGCCCAAGCTGATCATCGCCGGCTTCTCGGCCTACTCCCGGGTCATCAACTGGCGGCGCTTCCGCGACATCGCCGACGCCGTGGGCGCCTGGCTGATGGTCGACATGGCCCATGTCGCCGGCCTGGTGGCCGCCGGCCACTACCCGAGCCCGCTGCCCCACGCCCATGT
>NZ_JAUFPQ010000003.1:5348-31829 GCF_030409305.1 Halomonas maura | reverse complement strand
GGATTATCGGCCTCCGGTCAGCCGGCTAGGGATTTCGATGAACAACCTGGTGGATTTACACATCTAGCCCCAGGTGGAAGACACACGGTGGTCCGCTGCCGCGCGGGTGGCGGGGCACTGGCGTCAGGGGCGGCGATCAGCTGACATGGGTGCGGATCAGCCGCACCTTGTCCTGCAGCAGAGGCAGGAACGAGCGGGTCAGGGTGTCGAAGTCGATGCGCGCGGCATTGGTGCTGATATTGATGGCACCGAGCAGCTTGCCGTTGGCGTCGAAGGCGGGGACGGCCAGGGAACGAAGCCCCGGGTCCAGCTCCTGGTCGACGATGCTGTAGCCCTGCAGACGCACCTGCTCGATGCAGTGGCGCAGCTGGGCCGGATCGGTGATGGACCGGTCGGTGTGGGCCTCCAGCGTCACCCGCTGGAGATAGGCCGCCAACTCGTCATCGGGGAGCTGGGCAAGCAGCACCCGCCCCATGGACGTATAGGCCGCCGGCAGGCGTGTCCCCACCGACAGGGTGATGGCCATCAGCCGATGCCTGGCGGAAGAGCGTGCCACATAGGTGACCTCGTCGCCGTCCAGGACCCCCAGCGACGAGGATTCCCCGATCTCCTCGGTGATGTCCTCGAGATACTGCTGGATCACCGAGCGGTAGTCGTTGGCCGAGAGGAAGGCATAGCCAAGCTGCAGGACCTTGGGCGCCAGCTCGAAATGGCGCTGGGTCTTGCGCACAAAGCCCAGCGAATGCAGCGTCAGCAGGAAGCGCCGGGCCCGGGCCCGGTTCATGCCGGTGCGCGTCGCCACTTCACTCAGCGTCATCCTCGGGTGGTCCTCGTCGAAGGCCAGGATCACTTCCAGCCCGCTGGCCAGGGCCGTGACGAAGTCACGGTCATCCGGGCTCAATACCTCTTCCTGCATCCGGTCTCTCCCCTGCGGTCCGATGGTGGCGCCGGGTGGCGCCTACAGCGGCCCAATCTAGCACAACTGTTCGGCAAGCGAACATGAAGGGCCCCGCCTGGCCGGAAGGAAGGACGACGGCAGCGTGTTAGACCTTGGTCGCAGGCCAGTGCCGTGCTCTGGATGGGGAAATGTCGTCCCGGCAGGGGCTTAGTGGACGTTTCGCTCGCGTGGACCAGGGCCAGGATCAAGGGACGGTTTGACGTTCACCGACGGTGACGCTAGTTTGTTCGCATACAGAATTGATGTTCGCAAAACGAACAAACTGGCCGTCACCCTCGCAGGTACCGGCCCCGAGCCCACTCCCAAAACAGGTGCATCCTCATGGCCGAGCTTCTCAGCCTGCATGATGCGGTGGCCCGCTACGTCGAAGACGGCGCCACCGTCTGCATGGAAGGCTTTACCCACCTGATCCCCTTCGCGGCGGGCCACGAGGTCATCCGTCAGGGCAAGCGTGAGCTGACGCTGATCCGCATGACGCCGGACCTGGTCTACGACCAGCTGATCGGCGCCGGCTGCGTCAGCAAGCTGATCTTCTCCTGGGGCGGCAACCCCGGGGTGGGCTCGCTGCACCGCCTGCGCGACGCGGTGGAGAAGGGTTGGCCGCAGCGGATCGAGCTCCTCGAGCACAGCCACGCCGCCATGGCCTGCGCCTTCGAGGCCGGTGCCGCCGGCCTGCCCCTGGCCGTGCTGCGCGGCTATGTCGGCAGCGACCTGCCCAAGGTCAACGACCAGATCAAGTTCATCGACTGTCCCTTCACCGGGGAGCGCCTGGCCGCGGTGCCCTCGATCCGCCCCGATGTCTCTCTGGTGCATGCCCAGAAGGCCGACCGCAAGGGCAACGTGCTGGTGGAGGGCATCGTCGGCGTGCAGAAGGAAGCCGTGCTGGCCGCCAGGCACAGCATCGTCACCGTCGAGGAGATCGTCGACGACCTCGACGTCGAGCCCAACGCCTGCGTGATCCCCGGCTGGGCGATCAGCGCCATCGCCGTGGCCGAGAAGGGCGCCTACCCCTCCTATGCCCACGGCTACTACGACCGCGACAACCGCTTCTACAAGGCGTGGGATGCCATCGCCCGGGATCGGGACGCCTTCACCGCCTGGCTCGACGACAACGTCCACAACGCAGGAGGACAGTCCTGATGCGCACCGACTACACCGCCGCGGAGATGATGACCGTGACCGCCGCCCGGGCGCTCGAGAACGGCATGACCTGCTTCGTGGGCATCGGCCTGCCCTCCGAGGCCGCCAACCTGGCGCGCCTGACCCATGCCCCCGACGTGGTGCTGATCTACGAGTCCGGCACCCTGCAGACCAAGCCGGAGGTGCTGCCGCTGTCGATCGGCGACGGCGAGCTGTGCGAGTCGGCGCTGACCACCGTCTCGGTGCCGGAGATGTTCCGCTACTGGCTGCAGGGCGGCCACATCGACGTGGGTTTCCTGGGCACCGCCCAGATCGACCGCTACTGCAACCTCAACACCACCCTGATCGGCGACTACCACGATCCCAAGGTCCGCCTGCCGGGTGGCGGCGGGGCGCCGGAGATCGCCACCAACGCCGGTGAGGTGTTCATCACCCTCAAGCACTCCAGGCGCACCTTCGTCCGAGACGTCGACTTCGTCACCACCCTGGGCTTCGGCCGCGACGGCAAGGGGCGCGAGGGCGTGCCCAACATCGGCAAGGGCCCGACCCGGGTGATCACCGACCTGTGCGTGATGCAGCCCGACCCCGAGACCCGGGAGCTGGTGGTGGTGTCGCTGCACCCCGGCGTGACCCGCGAGGACGTGTGTGATGCCACCGGCTGGGAGATCCGCTTCGCCGAGGCGCTCGAGAGCACCCCGGAGCCCTCGGCCCGTGAACTGGAGGTCCTGCGCGAGCTGAAGGAGAGGACCAACCGCAAGCATGCCGGCGAGTAAATTCACCTTAAAACGGCCTGCGCTCGACCATACGGCGTTAAGAGTCAGCTCAAAATGCTCATTTACCACAGATGTAAACTCCGCTTTTTCGCTGACTCTCGCCTTGTCCGGCCATCGCTCGTCGCGCTTTAAGTGTGAATTCCAGGAGACCTTTCAATGAATAACGTCTATCTGTGTCATCCGCGGCGTACCGCCGTGGGCCGCTTCGGCGGCACCCTGGCCGCGGTGCGTCCCGACGACTTCGCCGCCACCCTCTTCCAGGCGGTGCTCGCCGAGGCGCCGGATCTCGATCCGGCCGCCATCGACGAGGTGATCATGGGCTGTGCCAACCAGGCCGGCGAGGACAACCGCAACGTGGCGCGCATGGCGTCGCTGCTGGCGGGCCTGCCGACCTCGGTGCCCGGCACCACCATGAACCGCCTGTGCGGCTCGGGCATGGACGCGGTGGGCACCGCCTTCCGCGCCATCAAGGCCGGCGAGTTCGAGCTGGCCCTGGCCGGCGGCGTGGAGTCCATGTCGCGGGCGCCTTTCGTGATGGGCAAGGCCGAGACCGCCTTCTCGCGCAGCCAGGCGATCGAGGACACCACCATCGGCTGGCGCTTCATCAACCCGCTGATGAAGCAGCAGTACGGCGTCGACGCCATGCCGGAGACCGCCGAGAACGTCGCCGAGCAATACCGGGTGTCCCGCGAGGACCAGGATGCCTTCGCCCTGCGCTCCCAGCAGAAGGCCGAGCGCGCCCAGCAGGAAGGGCGGCTTGCCGAGGAGATCACCGCCATCGAGATCCCGCGGCGCAAGCAGGCGCCGCTGATCTTCGACCAGGACGAGCACCTGCGCCCGGGCACCACCCTGGAGAAGCTGGCCAAGCTGCCGACGCCGTTCCGTGACGGCGGCAGCGTCACCGCCGGCAACGCCTCCGGGGTCAACGACGGCGCCGCGGCGATGCTGGTGGCCGGCGAGGCCGCGGTGAAGCGGCACGGCCTCACGCCCATGGCCCGCATCCTGGGCATGGCCACCGCCGGGGTGGAACCGGCCACCATGGGCATCGGCCCGGTGCCGGCGGTGCGCAAGCTGCTCGACCGCCAGGGCGTGTCCCTCGACGAGATCGACATCATCGAGCTCAACGAGGCCTTCGCCGCCCAGGCCCTCGCCTGCCTGCGCGAGCTGGGCATCGACGACCACGACCCGCGGGTCAACCCCAACGGCGGCGGCATCGCCCTGGGCCACCCGCTGGGCATGTCCGGCGCGCGGCTGCTGATGACCGCGGCCCATGAGCTGCAGAACACCGGCCAGCGCTACGCGCTGTGCACCATGTGCGTCGGGGTGGGGCAGGGCATCGCCACGCTGATCGAGCGGGCCTAGGCACGCGCCACACGACACGCAAGCCGGCAGTCTGGACACGCCGACTTTTCCCGTTGCAACGAACGGAGAGACCAACATGGCATTTCTGAATATCCATGGCCGCAGCGTGGCCTATCGCCTGCTCGGCGCCGAGATCCATCCCCTGGTGGTGCTGGCGCACCCGTTGGGCATGAGCCAGGCGGTGTGGGACGACCTCCTGCCGGCGCTGCTGCCGCGCTATCGCGTGCTGACCTGGGACCTGCCCGGCCATGGCGCCAGCCAGGCCTGGGGCGAGGGGCCCATCGCCCCGGCCGACCTGGCCGCCGAAGCCCTGGCCCTGGTCGACCATGCCGGTGTCGAGCGCTGCCACTTCGTCGGCACCTCCATCGGCGGGGTGGTCGGCCAGGCGCTGCTCGCCGAGCACGGCGACCGCCTGCTGTCGGCGACCCTGACCAACACCGGCGCGGTGATCGGCAATGCCGCGCTGTGGAACACCCGCGCCGGCCGCGTGCGCCAGGAGGGCTTGGTGGCGATGGCCGAGGAGATCGTGCCGCGCTGGTTCGCCCCCGCCTGCTTCGCGGCCGAGCCGGCGCTCAAGGCGGGCTGGTGCACCCAGATGGGCCGTGGCGACGACGACTCCTATGCCCTGCTGTGCGAGATGCTGGGCCGCGACGCCTTCACCGGCAAGCTCGCCGGGAAGGGCGTCAAGGTCCAGTTGCTGGGCGGCAGCGAGGACCTGGCCACCCCGCCGGCGACTCTCGAGGCACTGGCCGCGGAGCTCGATGGTGCACCCCTCGAGATCCTCGAGGGCGTGGGCCACGTGCCCTCCGTGGAGGTGCCGGGCCTGTTCGCCGAAAGGCTGCTGGCGGTTATGCAGCACGCCGCCTAGGCGGTGCGCCTTGCCGCCGTCACGGCGTGCCACCGGCTCATGGCCGGCCGAGGACCCGCCTGCGTCTCCTGGCGCCGAACACCGCCCATGGGCGGCGTTCCCGCCGGTGGCGATGTGGCCACTGACGGCCCGTGACACTCATCCATCCACCTGCCCCGAACGAGCACCCAGGGGCATGCGAGGTTCTCATGTCGAAGCCCTGTATCATCTGTGTCGCCATCACCGGTAGCCTGCCGCGCAAGGAAAACAACCCGGCCGTGCCGGTGACCATCGACGAGCAGGTCGAGAGCACCCAGGCGGCCTTCGAGGCCGGGGCGAGCATCGTCCATTGCCATGTCCGCAACGACGACCAGTCGCCGACCTCGGACCCCGATCGGTTCGCCAGGCTGATGGAAGGTCTCCGGAAGCACTGCCCGGGGATGATCATTCAGCTCTCCACCGGCGGGCGCTCGGGAGCGGGCCAGGAGCGGGGCGCCATGCTGCCGCTGAAGCCCGACATGGCGAGCCTCGCGGTGGGCTCCAACAACTTCCCCACCCGGGTCTACGAGAACTCGCCGCAGCTGGTGGAGTGGCTCGCCGACGAGATGCTGAAATACGACATCAGGCCCGAGATCGAGGCCTTCGACCTGTCGCATATCCACCAGGCGGTGGCTCTCTCCAGGCAGGGCAGGATCGAGTCTCCGCTCTACGTCCAGTTCGTGATGGGGGTGAAGAACGCCATGCCGGTCGACAAGCCGACCTTCGATTTCTATATCGAGACCCTCGAGCGCCTGGCGCCGGGCTCCCAGTGGTGCGGTGCCGGCATCGGCGCCAACCAGCGGGTCCTCAACGAGTGGTCCATCGCCGCTGGTGGCCATACCCGCACCGGCCTGGAGGACAATGTTCGCTGGGACAAGGAGAGCCTCGCCCCCTCCAATGCCGCACTGGTCGAGCGAGTGGCGACGCTGTGCGAGCGCTACGAGCGCCCGGTGGCCACCTGGCAGCAGGCTCGCGAGATCCTGCGGCTCAAGGCCGTCTGACGACTCGTCCGAGCGCACGCTTCGGCCCTTGCTGGCGGGCGTCCCCGTCCCCCGGGCTGACGCCGGGAACAGGACCGGGGCCCTCTCGGTCATGCGGGAGGGCGCCTGGCCGGCGACGCCGGCGAGATTGCCGGCCCCCTTGCCGAGCGCCTGCTGGCGAGTCTGGCCGGATCATCGAGCGAGGCGGGGGAGTTGCGCGATGTGATGCGCTAGGTATGCTGGCGGCCAGACCCGTTCGAGGAGGGCTCGCGCGATGCGCCTGGCCTTGTTGCTGCTCGCCTTTCTGGCCCTGGCCGGCTGCGAGAAGACCCCCACCGGCCGCAGCCAGCTGGCGCTGGTGCCCGATGCCCTGATGGCCAAGCTGGGCGGGGACACCTTCGGCCAGCTGCGCGAGCGCCAGCCCGTCGCCGGTGATGCCGCCCTCAATCGCCGCGTGGAGTGCGTGGCCCGGGCGGTGGTGGCGGCCGCACGGCGCCACTATCCCGGGGTGGCGATGCCCGACGCCTGGGAGGTGGTGGTGTTCGACGATCCGTCCCCCAACGCCTTCGCGCTGCCCGGCGGCAAGATCGGCGTCAACGCCGGCCTGCTGCAGGTGGCGCAGACCCCGGACCAGCTGGCGGCGGTGATCGGCCATGAGGTCGGCCACGTGCTGGCCGACCACGGCAACGAGCGGCTGACCCAGCAGCTCGGCATCCAGGCGGTGCTGCTGGTGGTCGGGCTGTTCAGCGAGGGGGAGGTGGGCCAGGAACCCTTGCTCCAGGCCCTGGGGATCGGCGCCCGGCTGGGCATCGCCCTGCCGTTCAGCCGCACCCACGAGGAGGAGGCCGACCTGATGGGCCTCGAGATCATGGCCGAGGCCGGTTTCGACCCGCGGCAGAGCGTGACGCTGTGGCGCAACATGGCGAAGGCGGGCGGCGGCCAGCCGCCGGAGTTCCTCTCCACCCATCCCGCCCACGACTCGCGAATCGCGGCGCTTCAGGGCCATCTGGAGACGGCCCGACGCCTGGGCCGGGATGCCGCGCCGCCGGCCTGCGGCTGAGGCGTCATCGGGCGGCGGCGGCTCGGCAAGCGTGCCACGGCCAGGGGTGGCCTCAGAGGACCCCCTTGGCCTTGGCGGTGTGGGTCGCGATGGCATCCATCAGCGGAGGGGAGAGACAGTCGTAGGGCGTCAGCCCAAGCGCCTCGAGCCGTGCCCGCACCGCCCCCATGCGCTGCGGGTCGGTGCCCGCCTCGATGATCGAGGAGGTGAAGGCGGCGAACGTCGGGGCCGCCCATCCCGTCTCGTCGGACAGCTCGGGGTGGATGAAATCCAGGCCGTGGAAGGGATGGTCGGGATTCTCGATGCGCCCGAACATGTGCACCCCGCAGTCGCGGCAGGCGTGCCGCTGGATCGCCGCGGAAGCATCGACGATGTCGAGCTTGTCCTCGTTGGCGGTGACGCTGAGGGCGTCTCGCGGCACCACGGCGACCATGGAGAACAGCGCGCCTTGCGGTTTCCAGCACTTGGTGCAGCCGCACACGTGATTGTGCGCGCACTGGGCGTTGACGGTGACCTCCACCGGCCGCTCCGTGCAGTGGCAGTGCAGGGTGCCGCCGCTGAAGGCGTCGCTGCCGGGGCGCACGCCGTTATCGACGGCGGGGTGGATGCAGAATTCATCGTTCATGGCGGGTCTCCCCTCGAGTGGCGCGATGATGGTCCGCAGGGGCGATGGAGCTATCATGTGCTGCGGTGGGAGCCGATCCCATAGCCCGAGTATAGGAGGCGAGCGGGCCATCCGGGGCAGCACTCGGCAGGGGGCAACGCCTCGACTCGCGCGGCAAGGGGCCTGCGCCGGGCGAGCCGGTGGGGCGCGGGAAGCCGGCCTGCCGCGAGGAGCCGGCCGACGGGGTCGATAAAGGGTCGATCGAGGGGCGAGAACCGGCGGTGACGCTCAGCGCCACTCGTCGTCGCGGTCGGCGTCCTTGACCTCGTAGTCTCCCTCCAGGACCTGTTGCTCGCGGCGACGTCCCTCGCCGCCGCGGGGCTCGCGATACGGGGTATCCCGATGGTGGAAGCTGCCTCCGATATCCTCGGCCTGGTCGGCGCGCATGCGTTCCATGCGCTTCTTCATGCGGTAACGCAGGATGGGCAGCATGGCCCAGCCGACCAGCAGGAAGAACAGTCCCAGCACCACGCCGACGATCATCAGCGCGCCGAAGACCAGCCAGGTAAAGAGCAGCTTGAGGCCACCGACGTTGCCGCCGGGGCGGGCCTGGCGGGCACGTTCCTGCCACTGCTGCGCCGCCCGCCAGGCGGCGTTGTGGCGCGGATCCTTGGGGTCGGGCATGGGGATCTCCTGGGTAGGCGAGCCACGACTCGCCGTGAATGGCTGCCCGTTGGAAAGCGTGGGCAGGGAAACGTTCCTGCCCCTCGCCGGGCGCCGACCCGCCGTCAGGCCCCGGCCTGCCAGAGGTCGGCGACGATCTCGTAGCTGCGCAGGCGATCCTCCAGGGCGAAGACATCGCTATGCAGCATCAGCTCGTCCGCCCCGGTCGCCGCCAGGAAGGCCTCGAGGCCCTCGCGCACGGTGTCGGGCCCGCCGATCACCGCCGCCCCCAGGAACTGCTCGACCTGGGCCTGCTCGAGGGGCGTCCAGTCGAGGTGTTCCACCGGGGGCCTGGCCGGGGTGCGCCGGCCCCGGATCATGCCGAGGAACTTCTGGCGCGCCGTGGAGGCCAGGTACTCGGCCTGGGTATCGCTGTCGGCGGCGATCACCGGCAGGCCGACCATGGCATGGGGCGCCTCGAGCACCGCCGAGGGGCGGAAGTTGGCGCGATACAGCCGCAGCGCCTCGTGGAGTTGGGCCGGGGCGAACTGGGCGGCGAAGGCGAAGGGCAGTCCCTCGCGGGCCGCCAGGCGTGCGCTGTAGTCGCTGGAGCCGAGCAGCCACAGCGGCACCCGGGTGCCCTGGCCGGGCACGGCGTGGACCCGCTGGCCGGGCCGGGCCTCGTCCAGGAAGCCGCGCAACTCCTCGAGGCGCGCCGGGAAGTCGTCCATCCCGGCCCGCGGGTCCCGGCGCAGGGCCGCCATGGTGGCCCCGTCCGAGCCCGGGGCGCGGCCCAGGCCGAGGTCGATGCGGCCCGGGTAGAGGGTCTCCAGGGTGCCGAACTGCTCGGCCACCACCAGCGGCGGGTGATTGGGCAGCATGATGCCGCCGCTGCCGACCCGGAGGCGCGAGGTCTGGCCCGCGACGTGGCCGATCAGCACCGCCGTGGCGGCACTGGCGATGCCCTCGATGCCGTGGTGTTCGGCCAGCCAGAAGCGCGTGAAGCCACGCTGTTCGGCGAGCCTGGCCAGGGCGACGCTGTCGCGGAAGCTGTCGGCGGCGTTGCCGCCCTGGCGGATCGGTGCGAGGTCCAGCACCGACAGCGGGGTCTCCTTGAGACGGGGCATGCGAGGCTCCATAGATTAGCGTGCTTACTACCTATCTGGGGGCGAGGCCACCCGGAAACAACGGCGCGGCACACGGGCGGCAGTCAACGCTAGCCGGGCGCGTCGCCAGCCCCTAAGCTAAGGATACTTGGAGAACAACGGGAACCCGACCATGATCTTGATGCGTGCCGGCCGGCGGGTCCCGCGGCGTGGGGCCACGCGTCGTCGCCGGAAGCGACGATTCGACTGGGCCGTCTTCGACCGCTGGCTCGATCGGCTGGTGACCCTCGCGGTAGTGACCGCGCTGGTGGTCGGGGGGGCGGCCCTGCTGATCAGCCTGGTGCTCTAGGCCATTTCCAGGCGCCTGGGGAAGAAGGCACCGGTGGAATGCCGGTGCCCGGGTCGGGACCTACCGATAGCGATTGAGGTCGATGTCGTCCGAATCCGTGGCGGCCCCGGTGGCGGCGCCGACGCCGCCGCCGATCACCGCGCCCCGGGTGACGCTACCGCCGGTCATGGCGGCCGCCCCGGCTCCTACCGCGGCGCCCACGCCGGCCCCGCTGAGGGCCCGCTCACTCGTCGTGGTGCCGCAGCCCGCGAGTCCCAGCGCGAGCATCATGCTGACCAGTCCCGTTGTCACGATACGCTTCATTGCCTTCATCCATTGAGGGGTGTGAGCGTTAGAGTAGCGACTTCTCGGTTAAGTTTCAAAACACTGTTTTTTTACTCTCCCGGTCGGCCGTGATCAGCGGCAGCGCGGCTGCTGCTGGGTGATGCAATGAATGTTGCCGCCGCCGAGCAGGATCTCCCGAGCCGGCACCCCGACCACCCGGCGACTGGGGAAGAGGTCCTGGAGGATGGCCCTGGCCTCGTCGTCACGGGCCGGATCGAGCAGCGGCATCACCACCACCGCGTTGCCGATGTAGAAGTTGACGTAGGAGCCGGCCATGCGGTCGCCGGGGCGTCGCGGGTGCGAATGGCGCAGGCGGTCGATGCCGCTGGCCTCGTCCTCGGCGATATGCAGCGGCCCCGGCTGGGGCAGCCTGTGCACCTTGAGCCTCCGGCCCCGGGCGTCGACCGCCGCCTCCAGCACGGCGAGTGCCTCCCGGGAGATGGCATGCTGGGGATCGTCCGGGTCGTCGCACCAGGTCAGGGCCACCTCGCCGGGTCCCACGAAGCAGCACAGGTTGTCGACGTGGCCGTCGGTCTCGTCCCGGTAGCAGCCCCGCGGCAGCCAGAGGATGGTTTCCACGCCCAGGGTGTCGCGCAGCACCTGCTCCATCCGGGCCTTGGTCAGGTCGGGGTTGCGGTTGGCGTTGAGCAGGCACTCCTCGGTGGTGATCAGGGTGCCCTCGCCATCCACATGGATGGCACCGCCCTCGAGCATCACCGGCACCGTGAAGCGCTCGACGCCGAGCATCTCGGCAATCTTGGTGCGGATGCGCCGGTCCTTGTCCCAGGGGAAGTAGAGTCCGCCGTCGAGGCCCCCCCAGGCGTTGAACTCCCAGTCCACCATGGCCAGTCGCCCGTCGGGGTGGGTCAGGAAGGTGGGGCCCACGTCGCGCATCCAGGCGTCGTTGCTGGAGAGTTCCACCACCCGCACATGGTCGGGGAGCTGGATGCGGGCGTTCTCGTACTGGTCGTCGTTGACCCCGACGAACACCGTCTCGCTTTCGGCGATGGCCGTGGCCACCTCGATGAAGGCCTGCTGGGCGGGCTTGGCGCCGTAGCGCCAGGTGTCGGGACGCTGCGGCCACAGCATCCAGCAGGCGTCGTGGGGAGCGAACTCGGCCGGCATGGCGTAGCCCTGTTCGGCCGGGGTCCCGTGGGCGGCGCCCGCCGGGGCGCCGGGGTGATCGTGTGTCGTCATGGCATCTCTCACAGGTGGCCGACCATCAGGAATACAACAGTGGCGATGGCCGCGGCAATCAGCACGTAGGGCAGCTGGGTCAGGGCATGGGCCATGGGGGTGCAGCCGCTGCCCTGGGCCGACAGCACGGTGGAATCGCCGTAGAAGCAGGCGTGGCTGCCGAAGGCGCTGGCGGAGATCAGCGCCCCCACCACCAGCGGCATGTTGGCATCGACGCTCGACGCCAGCGGCAGCACGATCGGCATGGCCACGGCGAACAGCCCCCAGAAGGAGCCGGTGGCGAAGGCCAGGAAGGCCATGGTCACGAAGACCACCGCGGGCAGCATCCCCGAGGTCATCAGCGGCTGCACCGTGGTGATCACGAAGTCGGTCAGCCCCAGGACATCGTTGACCTCCTTGAGGGTGAAGCCGGCCACCAGGGTGCCGAGCGGCATGATCATGGCCTTGAAGCCCTCGAGCGCCGTATCGAAGGTGTCATGGAAGCTCAGCAGCCGCTGGGCGCCGATCAGCACCAGGGTCACCGCCAGGGCGACGATCACGCCGCGCAGGATGTCGATCTCGAAGTACCAGGTGAAGAAGATCAGGGTGGCGATGGGCAGCAGGAAATTCAGCAGGTGGGGGCGGGGCTGGGTCTCGTCCACCTCCAGGGCGGCGTCGTCGACCCCCTCGGGCATGATCTGGCCGCCCAGGGCCCGGGCCTCGGCGGCCCGCATCGGGCCGATGTCGGGCATCCAGCCGAGCGCCACCAGCGGCACGATGGCGGCGGCCACCCAGGCATAGAACATGTAGGGAATGGCCTCGATGTACAGGCCCATGCCGTTGCCGGTCACGTCGTTCTCCTCCAGCAGGCCGGCGAAGAACACCGCCCAGGTGGAGAATGGCACCAGGATGCACACCGGCGCCGCCGTGGAATCGACGATGTAGGCGAGCTTCTCCCGGGAGATGTTGAAGCGGTCGGTGATCTTCTTCATCGAGGCACTGATGGTCAGCGCATTCAGGTAGTCGTCGACGAAGATGATCAGGCCCAGGAACCAGGTGGTCAGCAGGCTCTGCTGCCTGGTGTGGATGCGGCGGGTCATGGTGTCACCGAAGCTGAGCACCCCGCCGGTCTTGACCAGCAGGGCGATCAGGCTGCCGAACAGGCCGCAGACCAGGATGATCCAGGTGACGGTATCGTTGCCCAGCACGCCGAGCAGGATGTCCGAGCCCTGGGTGACTACCGAGGTCGGGTCGATCATCAGCAGGCCGACCAGGGTGCCGGCCAGCAGCGATTCGATGGTGCGTCGGGTGAGGATGGCCATGCCCAGTACCACTGCGGTTGGTAGCAGGCTGTAGAGGCCATAGTCGTTGCCGTCGACGAGTGCGAAGTTGCTGAGGCTGGCAATCAGAACGACAACGAGAAATATCAGGCCACCCTTAGTGGCGCTGCCGAAGCCTTTGGGCTGGGCCTTCGAGCCCGAAGGAGAGTGTGACATGGTCATTAACCTTTATTGTTGAATTGTTGTGGCTGATCATTGCACTGTGGCTCGCCCCGCCGGGAAATGCCGAGTGATACATGCGGCGGTTGCCGGCGGGGAACGGATAGCCGTTTACAGGTAGCCATCCTCGCGTAGAGATTCAGTGGCCGCGGTGAGCGCCTCGTCGAGGATGGCGACCACCCGGTCGACGGTCTCGCGAGTCCAGATCAGCGGTGGCGAGACGATGTTCAGATGCCCCACCGGACGAATGATCAGGCCGCGCTGCTGGGCCTCGGCGGCCACCCGGTCGCCGACCCGTGCCTCCACCGGCAGCAGCGCCTTGGTAATCTTGTCGGCCACGTTCTCCAGGCACATCATGAAGTGGCTACCGCGCACGTCACCGACGGTTTCATGGCGGGACAGGGTCTTGAGCTGTTGCTCCAGATAGGGACCCACCTCGCGGACGTTCTCGCAGATCCCCTCGCGCTCGATGATCTCGATGTTCTTGAGTGCCGCGGCACAGCTCACCGGATGGCCGGAGTAGGTGAAGCCGGTACTCAGCACGCCCCCCTTGCGCTGCGGGGTGCCCAGCACCTCGTAGATCGCGTCGGAGATCAGGGTGGCGCCCAGCGGCGCATAGCCGGAAGACAGTCCCTTGGCGCAGTTGATGATGTCCGGCTGGGTGTCGAACACCGCTTCGGAGGCGAAGAAGTGTCCCAGGCGACCGAAGCCGGTGACCACCTCGTCGGCGATGAAGAGGATGTCGTTGGCGCGGCACACGGCCTGCATGCGCGCATGATACCCCTCGGGCGCCACCAGCACCCCGCCGGCTCCCATGATCGGCTCGGCGATGAAGGCGGCGATGTGATCGGCGCCGATCTCGGCGATGGTGTCCTCGAACTCCTGAACCAGGTGATCACAGTACTCGGCCTCGCTCATGCCCTCGGGGCGACGGTAGCAGTTGGCCTCGCTGAGGTGGCTCACCAGGTGGTCCAGGGTGTCGAAGTCCCAGTTGTTGCTCTCGATGCCGGTCAGGGTGGCGGCCAGGTAGGTGGTGCCGTGGTAGGCGTTGTTGCGCGAGAGGATGCGCTTCTTGGCCGGCTTGCCCAGGCGATTGAAGTAGTAGTGGACCAGGCGGATGGTGGCATCGTTGGCCGCCGAGCCGCCGCAGCTGTAGAAGACGTGGTTGAGGTGCGCGGGGGCCAGCTCGGCGAGCTTGGCGGCGAGTTCCGCGGCCGGGGCGTTGGACAGGTTGTTGAAGGTCGAGAAGTAGGCCATGCGGGTGGCCTGGTCGGCCATCGCCTGGCCGATCTCGGCGCGCCCGTGGCCGACGTTGACGCACCACAGCCCGGCGATGCCGTCGATGAACCGATTGCCACGCGAATCCTCCACGTGGATGCCCTCGCTGTCGGTGATCAGGTCGCAGCCGTCCTCGTGGAACACGCTGAAGTCGGTGAAGGGATGGATGAAGTGATCCTTGTCCTTCTGCCACAGGGTCTGGGTATCGAGGGCGGGGCGGTCGGTCGTCGGGCGGATGGTTGTTGTGGTCATGGCGTTACCTCCTGTCGTATGGAGGCCAGCCTAGCCAGGCCCGGGGAGCGGGTGACATATCCTGATTGGGGTATATCGGGGGCTCGCGCCGCCCTCGTAAGGTGATCCCACGGCACATGATCCCCAATGACCAGGGGTGTCGCCTTGAGCTGCGTCGAGGGGCGCCGGGGACAGGCCAAAGAGGAGGTCTGTTGCCATGGAGGGCAAAAATAGCGCCCATGGATGGGTCCACAGCGCCTCCTCGTAGGCCTGTCGACGGACCAGCCCCGATCGACAACGCCAACGGCGATGGCCCTGCCCGAACAATGACCAACGAGGCGCACCATGACGATTTCCATCGACGGCCAGCGGCTGTGGGATACGCTGATGGCCATGGCCGAGATCGGCCCCACCGCCAACGGCGGCAGCTGCCGCCTGGCCCTGACTCCCGAGGACGCCGCCGGCCGGCGCCTGCTGCTCGACTGGTGCGAGGCGATCGGCTGCACCTGGCGCGTCGATCGGGTCGGCAACCTCTTTATCCGCCGCGAGGGCCGTCGTGGTGATCTCGCCCCGGTCGCCACCGGCAGCCACCTGGACACCCAGCCCAGGGGCGGCCGCTTCGACGGCATCCTCGGCGTGCTGGCCGGGCTCGAGGTGTTCCGCAGCCTGCACGACCAGGGCATCGTCACCGAGCGCCCCCTCGAGCTGGTGGTCTGGACCAACGAGGAGGGCAGCCGCTTCGCCCCGGCGATGGTCGCCTCGGGGACCTATGCCGGCGAGTTCGCCGTCGACGATACCCTGAACCGCCGCGACGCCGACGGCGTGACCCTCGGCGAGGCCCTGGAAGCCTGCGGCTTCGCCGGCGACCTGCCGGTGGGCGAGCCGCGACTGGCTGGTTTCTTCGAGCTACATATCGAACAGGGACCGGTGCTCGAGGACGCCGGGGAGGCCATCGGCGTGGTCACCGGCGTGCAGGGCATGCGCTGGTTCGACGTCACGCTCGAAGGTCAGTCGGCCCATGCCGGCCCCACCCCGATGCGCCTGCGTCACGATGCCCTGGCCGCGGCGGCGCGGCTGATCGACCGCCTGCAGGCCCATGCCCTGGCCGACGCCAGCGGCGACACCAAGGTCACCTGCGGCTGCCTGGACATCGAGGCGGCCTCGCGCAACGTCATCCCCGGCGAGGTGCGCCTCACCGTCGACCTGCGCCACGTGGTGGAAGCCGAACTCGATGCCCTCCAGGCGCTGTTCGAACGCGAGCTGGCCGCCGCCGGCGAGACCTTCGGCGTGGCGGTGTCACAGCAGCGGATCTGGGCCTCGCCGGTGGTGGCGTTCGCCCCCGAGTGCATCGCGGCGGTGGAGGACGCGACCCGGGCCCTGGGCGTACGCTTCCGGCGCATGATGAGCGGCGCCGGCCACGACGCCGTCTACGTGTCGCGCGTCGCCCCCACCGCGATGATCTTCATTCCCTGCCGCGACGGCATCAGCCACAACGAGGCCGAGTACGCCACCCCGGAACACTGCAGCCTGGGCGCCCAGGTGCTTTGCGACGCCATGCTCGCCCGCGCCGACCGTCCGGCCTGATCACGGGAGTCTCTCATGACCGATAACCGCCGAATTCCCCAGACCCGCGACGACTGGCAGGCACTGGCCGCCTCGCTGGTCGAGCAAGGCCTCGAGAACCGCGCCTATCTCGACGACGCCTTCGTCGACGCCGCCGATGGCGCGACCCTGACCACCACCAATCCGGCCACCGGCGAGACGCTCGCCGAGGTGGCGAGCTGCGACGCCGCCGATGCCGATCGTGCGGTATCGGCCGCGCGGCGCGCCTTCGAGGGCGGCGCCTGGTCGCGCCTGGCCCCGGGCAAGCGCAAGGCCGTGCTGCTCAGGCTTGCCGAGCTGATGGCGGCGCACCGGCACGAGCTGGCGCTGCTCGACACCCTGGACATGGGCAAGCCTGTCACCAGCGCCTTGGGCGATATGGCCGGCGCCATCGGCTGTCTGCGCCACCACGCCGAGTCCATCGACAAGCTCTACGGCGAGGTCGCGCCCACCGGCGACGACGCCCTGGGCCTGGTGCTGCGCGAGCCGCTGGGGGTGGTGGCCTCCATCGTGCCGTGGAACTTCCCGCTGATGATGACCGCCTGGAAGATCGCCCCGGCGCTGGCCGCCGGCAACAGCGTGATCCTCAAGCCCTCGGAGAAGTCGCCGCTGTCGGCGCTGCGCCTGGCCAGCCTGGCGCGCGAGGCCGGCCTGCCGCGCGGCGTCTTCCAGGTGCTGCCGGGCTTCGGCCACAGCGTGGGCAAGGCGCTGGCATTGTCGATGGACGTCGACTGCCTGGCCTTCACCGGCTCCACCGGGGTCGGCAAGCAGCTGATGCAGTACGCCGGCCAGTCCAACCTCAAGAAGGTCTTCCTGGAGTGCGGCGGCAAGAGCCCCAACCTGGTGTTCGCCGACTGCAAGGACCTGGACAAGGTCGCCGAGCATGCCGCCGCGGCGATCTTCCACAACCAGGGCGAGGTGTGCATCGCCGGCTCCCGGCTGCTGGTCGAGAACAGCATCCGCGAGGCCTTCGTGGAGAAGGTGCTGGCCGCCGCCGAGCGCATGCAGCCCGGCGACCCGCTGGACCCGGCCAGTTTCATGGGCGCGATCGTCGATGACACCCAGCATGCCCGCATCCTCGAGTACATTCGCCGCGGCGTGGAAGAGGGCGCGACCCTGCGCACCGGCGGCGAGGCCACTGCTGTCGGAGGCAAGGGGCTGTTTATCCCGCCGACGGTGTTCGACGGCGTCACCGACGCCATGGCCATCGGCCGCGAGGAGATCTTCGGCCCGGTGCTGTCGGTGTTCGGCTTCGACGGCGAGGACGAGGCGGTGCGGCTGGCCAACGACAGCGACTACGGCCTGGCGGCCGGGCTGTGGAGCCAGGACATCGACCGCATCATGCGCGTCACGCGCCGGCTGCGCTCGGGGCAGGTGTTCGTCAACAACTGGGCGGACATGGACCAGACGGTGCCCTTCGGCGGCGTCAAGCAGTCGGGCAACGGCCGCGACAAGTCCCACCATTCGCTGGAGGAGTACTCCGACCTCAAGAGCGTGTGGATGACGCTCACGCCCTGAGCGCCGCCGCGATCGGCGCCGCCCGACGCGTGTCCGCGTGACCGATGCCCCCTCACGGGCGCCGGGCGTCGTCCATGGTGGTTCAAGGCGTCGCGGAGAGGACCGGGTCGTCGCGATAGAGCCCGGGGAACAGGCGTTCGAGGTTGGCCACCTTGGGCAGATCGTTGAACACGATGTAGGGCTGGTTCGGGTGGTGGTAGGCGTAGTCCTGGTGGTAGGGCTCGGCGGGATAGAAGGCCTCCAGCGGATCGAGCCGCGTGACGATCGGACGGTCGAACACCTCGGCCGCCTCGAGCTGGTCGATATAGGCCTGGGCGACGCGGCGTTGGGTCTCGTCGGCATAGAAGATCGCCGAGCGATACTGCGGGCCCCGGTCCGGTCCCTGGCGGTTGAGCTGGGTCGGGTCATGGGCCACCGAGAAGAACACCTGCAGCAGCCGGGCATAGGAGATCCTGTCGGGATCGTAGGTGATGCGCACCGCTTCGGCATGCCGGGTGCGACCGGCACTGACGCTGCGGTAGTCGGCGGTCCTGGCCGCACCGCCGCTGTAGCCGGAGACCGCGTCGGTCACGCCGTCGAGGTGCTGGAACACCGCCTCGATGCCCCAGAAGCAGCCGCCGGCGAGCACCGCGCTGTGCAGCGCATCGCCCGCGGAAGCGGGGCCGGTGGTGGACGGCGGCGGCAGGGCGACGGCGCGGCTGGTGGCGTGACCGAGCGGCGACCAGCTGAGGGCGACGCCAAGCGCCAGCGCGGTGCCCAGCCCGACGAGGGGCCGACGGGGCAGGGATGATGCGGGCATGGCGAGACTCCTGTGCTGTGGCTCATGTCCCACGCTAGGCGCTCGGCCCGGCGAAATCATCACGATTCGATCACGCAGCGCGGGTTCGCGCCTTCAGCCGCCCTGCTGGCGGGAGACCAGCGCCACGTGGTCGAGGAACAGCCGGAACAGCTGGGACTGGCTCGACAGGTTGAGGCGCTGGTAGATGTGCTTGCGGTGGACCTTGACGGTGCCGTCGCTGATGTCGAGTTCCCTGGCCGCCGACTTGGTGGAGTGGCCGGCCAGCAGCAGGCGCACGATCTCCCGTTCCCGGGCGGTGAGAGCCTCCTGGCCGAAGCTGTCGAAGGCGGCTTCCACCGGCTCGCGCTCGGCCATCCGCTCCTGGAAGCGGTGGCCCTGCCATTTCCAGTACTCGCCGAGCAGCACCTCCAGGACCGGGGCGACATGGCGCAGCGCCTGCAGGCCGCGCCGTGTCAGCCGCGGGGCGTCCTCGCGAAAGCCCAGCGACACCACCACCACCACCTCGGCATCGACCCGGGCGAACAGGCCGACCTCGTCGCTCAGGCCCAGGGCGCGATAGTAGTGGTGGTAGTAGTCACTGCTCTCGAAGCGGTCCGGGGCCAGCTCGCGCAGCCGATGGGCGCCGCGGTCCAGGCCGTCGTGGACGGCCTTGAAGAAGGGGTCGAGCAGGTAGGCCTGGCTCAGGTAGCGCTCGATGCCCTGCTCGCGACGCTCCGGCGGGTAGTTGTCGTGAATCAGCAGCGGCCGGTGCTGGCCCTGGTAGGTGTTGATCAGCACGGTATCGAAGCCGGCCAGCGCGTGTAGGGTCTGCTCCAGCAGGCTGGGGAAGCCGACCCCGCCGGCGGCCAGGGTGAGCTGGGCGAGACGCTGGTGCCAGGCCTGGCTGTCGGCCGTGGCGAGCAGGTCGGTGAGGTTCATGGCTAACGGCAGGCTCGAGTGGCGGATCGCCGACTCAGGGTACCACCGCCAGCGCGGCGGGTGGCAAGGCACGCGGCGGGCTATGCTCGGGAGGATGCGACCGCCATCACGGGAGGGACATGCGCACGCTGCTGCTGGGCCTGGTGATCATCGGCCTGCTGGTGGGCATCGGCCTCGACAAGGGCTGGTGGTCGATCCCGCCGGCGTGGAACCCCTGGGCGCCCCTGCGGGTGGCGGCGCCGGTGACCCCGGTGACCCGCTGGAAGCTGGCCCGCCTGGAGGACGATCCCCAGGCCTGTCGGGCCGTGCTGGCCACGGTGCCCGACGCGCAGTTGCGCTATAGCGTCCTGGCCGACCATACCCCGGTCGCCGGCTGCCCCCTCACCGATGTCCTGCGCCTGCACCGCGCGGGGGTCGCGTTCGACCGCAGCTTCATCGCCCGCTGTCCGCTGGCCGTGAGCTGGCTGCTCTACGAGCGGCATCGCCTGCAGCCCGTCGCCCGGGAGGTGTTCGGTCAGCCGGTCGTGGCGGTGGAGCACTTCGGCAGCTTCGCCTGTCGCAATATCTACGCACGCGAGCAGGGACGTCGCAGCGACCATGCCGCCGCGGCCGCCCTGGACGTCGCGGCCTTCCGCCTCGCCGATGGACGGCGCGTCTCGGTACGACGGGACTGGGGGGACGACGGGCCGGCCGGGCGCTTCCTGCGCCGGGCCCAGCGAGGTGCCTGCGGGCTGTTCGGCACCGTGCTCGGGCCGGACTACAACGCGGCGCATGCCGATCACTTCCACCTGGGCCGGCGCGGGACGGGCATCTGCCGCTAGTGCCCCGTCTCAGCGGCTGACGGTAGGGTTCTGGCGGCCCGATTCGCTCGCCATGTCTACGGTGAACCTCCGAAACGGGACATCAGGACGTCACTGGCGGTGGCCGGCCTCTGGCCTCATCATGGGGGCATCCGCCACCGCCGCCTTGTCGCGCTTGTAGAGAGGAGCTTCGACCACACCATGCTGGGATTCCTGCAGGGGGCCGCCTATGGCCTGTTCCTCACGTGCCTGCCCTGGTGCCTGATCGGGCTGGCCAGCCCCCGACTGGCCCTGCCCACCGAGCACCCGACCCGCTGGCGGGTCGTGCTGCGCTACGCCTTCCTGGTGCCCTTCCTCAGCCTGCTGATGTGGCTGACCTCGCTGTGGGGCGGCTTCGATCCCAGCCTGCCGGGCTGGCTGGCGGGGCTGGTCGGTATCGCGGTGGAGATTCCGCTGGAGCGGCGCTGGCGGCGGTTCCGGGCGCGGCGCCACCAGCGCCGGCTCGAGGCGATGCTCGAGGCCGAGACGAGTCGCCGCCGCGCCGAGGAGGTCCGGCAGGGACGCGAGGCCGGGGTCGCCGAGCTCGACCCGGCGAACCCGCCGGCCGATGCCGACGAGGTGGTGCAGGCCCTGTGTCGCGCCAAGCGCGAGCTGCTCGAGGCGGGACGCGAGGACCATGCCGGCCAGGTCGATCGGCTCTACAGCCGCTATCGCCATGTGCTGGGGGTGCTGGGCTCGCGCTTCGACACCAGCGAACTGGCCCATGAGCGCGCCCGCTCGCTGGTGGAGGAGGTCTGCCTGGGGGCAGTGGACAACCTCAACGCCATGGTGGCCCAGGCCCGGGGCGTGGCCGGCCTCGACGTCGACTTCGTGCGCCGCCGCCTCGGCCAGGAAGCCGACCGGCTGACCGCCAACGAGACCAGCGCGCTGCGCCGGCGCCTGGCGTTGGTCGAGGACACCGAGCGTTCGCTGCGACACCTCGCGGCCCGCAACGAGGCGGCGCTGACGGCGCTGGACGACGCCAGCGTGGCGCTGTCACGCCTCGTCACCGACCGTCCCCGGGCCCGGGTCGGCGCCGACCAGGCCTGCGAGGAGCTGCGTCGCTTCATCGACGGCGCCGAGCGCTATAGCCGCCCCTCACGCTAGGCTCATAAGCTCCCTCGCGAACAGGCCGTTCCCGCAGGGGTCCTAGACGCAGAATCGGCAACCAAGGGAGTCCCATGCCATGACTGACGCGACCAAGCCCGGCAGCCCGCTGTCGCTGCCGCCGGTGGAACGCATCGCCGAGGAGCTGGAGGGAACGGAGGAGTCCGCGTCCCGCCACCAGGACGAGGATCCCCGACTCGCGGCCATGGCCGATGCCTTCGTCGCGGAGACCCTGGACGACCAGGGCGAGGGCGGGGCCAGCCGCCAGCGTCGCGCGGTGGACGAGATGGGCCTCGAGCTGCAGCAGCAGGCGGCGCGCCAGAGCGAGATGCTCAAGACGCCGCTGCGCCAGCTGGCCCAGCACGGCGAGGAGGGCGGGCCCGTGGCCAAGGCGCTGGTCGAGCTTCGCGAGCGCATGGGCAGCCTGGATCCCCGCCACCATCGCCTGACGCCAGGGCCCCTGGACCGGGTGCTGGGCTGGTTGCCCGGGGTGGGCAACCGGCTGCAGCGCTACTTCCATCGCTTCGAGACCGCCCAGCAGGCCCTGGAGGCGATCATCGCCGACCTCGAGGGCGGGCGCGACATGCTGGAGCGCGACAACCTGACCCTGGCCGACGATCAGGACGCCATGCACCAGACCCTGGCGCAGCTGCAGCGCCAGGTGGCGCTGGGACGGCTGATCGACCGGCGCCTCGAGCGGGCGTTGCCCGGAATCGCCGACGAGTCGCGGCGGGCCTTCGTCGAGGAGGAGCTGCTGTTCCCGCTGCGCCAGCGCATCCTCGACCTCCAGCAGCAGCAGGCGGTCTGTCAGCAGGGCGTGCTGGCCCTCGAGGTGATCATCCGCAACAACCGCGAGCTGATGCGTGGCGTGGACCGCGCCATCAACGTCACCGTCTCGGCCTTGAGCGTGGCGGCCACGGTGGCGCTGGCGCTCGCCAACCAGCGGCTGGTGCTGGATCGCATCGAGTCCCTCAATGCCGCCACCTCGGAGACCATCGCCGGGACCGCCCGCGCCCTGCGCCAGCAGGGCGTCGATATCCAGACCCGGGCGGCCTCGGCCAACCTGGACCTGCAGGCCCTGGAGGGGGCCTTCGCCGACGTCATGGGTGCGATCGAGGATCTCTCGCACTATCGCCGCGACGCCCTGCCGAGGCTGGCCGAACAGATCGAGCGCCTGGAGACGCTGTCCCGGGAGGGCCAGACGGCCATCGACCGCCTCGAGCGCGACGACGGAGAAGCGCCGGAGCGGGCGTCCTGAACCGGCGGCCGGCCCTCACTTGAAGTGCGCGGCGGCCTCGCGGAAGGCCTTGCGCATCCGCTCCCAGGCCTCGTCGGTGCCCTTCTGCAGGTCCGACCAGGCGCCCTCGCCGGCGCGCTGCAACTCGTCCAGGCGCTGACGGGCCTCGTCGCGGCGGCGGCGCAGCCGTTCCAGGTCTTCCTGGTGGCGGGCCTGGGTCCGGGCGCTGGCCTGCCTGGCTCGGGCCATCAACGCGTCGATCTCGGCGTTCCACTCGTCGAGACTGGCCTTCAGGCGTTCGATGAACTCGTCTCGTTGGCTCACGCGGCTCTCCCGATGTCGTCTCCCTCGCTTGTGATGATCCTTGCGGCCTCGCCGAGTTCCCTCGACGGGCGGTCATGGAGCGATCACGGCCGTGGCGGTCCGCGACTGAACTATCCTGCGGTATGAGGGTGGCGCCGCCGCCATCGGGACGCGTCGCTGCCGATGCGCACGGCCCCCTCATCCAGGCGGTGATCCGCGAGGAGGATGTCATGAGCAGTGAGGCCCGCAATGTCTTCGTGGTGGGGCTCAACGACTTCAACCGTCAGCGTCTCGAGAGCCTGCGTGGCGCCGAGGCCTATCGCTTCCACGGCGTCATCGAGCCCCAGGCGGTCTACGACACCGAGGTCTTCGACATCGCCGCCATGCTCGACGAGGCGACCCGGCAACTGGAGGCCTTCGAGGGCCCGGTGGATGCCATCGTCGGCTATATGGATTTTCCCGTCTCCACCATGCTGCCGATCCTCTGCGAGCGCTTCGGCACCCGCACCCCCAGGCTGGAAAGCCTGCTGAAGTGCGAGCACAAGTACTGGAGCCGCCGGATGCAGAAGGAGGTCATCCCCGACTTCATCCCGACCTTCACGGCCTTCGATCCCTTCGATGACGAGGCCCTGACCCGGATCGGCGAGGCGGGACTCTACTTCCCCTTCTTCGTCAAGCCGATCAAGTCCTCGGGGTCGCGGCTGGGCTTTCGCATCGACACCCCCGAGGACTTCTATCACGCCATCGAGAAGCTGCGCGAGGATATCGGCCTGATCGCGGATCCCTTCAACACCGTGCTCGAGCAGGCACGACTGCCCGACGAGATCGCCGCCGTGGACGGTCACTTCTGCATGGCCGAGGAGATCATCGGCGGCTGGCAGTGCACCGTGGAGGGCTACGTCTTCGAGGGCGAGGTGGTTAGCTACGGGATCGTCGACTCGCTGCGCTACCCCCAGGTGCTGAGCTTCTTCCACTATCGCTACCCCTCGGGGCTGCCCGCGCCCATTCAGGACAAGATGCGCGAGCTCAGCGACACGGTGATGACCCATATCGGCTTCGACAACTCGGCCTTCAACATCGAGTACTTCTGGGACGAGGTGCAGGACCGCATCTGGCTGCTGGAGATCAACACCCGCATCTCCCAGTCCCACTGCGACCTCTTCGAGAAGGTCGACGGGGTCAGCAACCAGCAGGTCACCATCGACCTGGCGCTGGGCCAGCGGCCCGACATGCCGCATCGCCAGGGGGATTTCGCCGTCGCCGCCAAGTTCTTCTACCGGGTGTTCTTCGTCGACGCCGTGGTCGCCCGGGTGCCCAGCGAGGCGGAGATCGCCGAGCTGGAGGCGGCCTTCCCGGGCACCGTGATCGCCCTGCAGGTGGAAGCCGGGCAGCGGCTCTCGACGCTGCCCGAGCAGGACAGCTACAGCTACGCCCTGGCCTACGTGTGGATGGGCGCCGACACCGCGGAGCAACTGCTCGAGAACCATGATCGCCTGGCGGCGCGCCTGGCGTTCGCGTTCGACCAGGTCGAGGGCTGAAGGAGGAGGACGAGGATGCGAATCGTCGATGCATTTCCGCGCCGGGTCCAGGAAGAGGAGACCTGGATCCCCATGGCGGACGGCACGCGGCTGGCGGCCCGGATCTGGCGGCCGGTGGATGCCGAGGATCACCCCGTGCCGGCGATCCTCGAGTACCTGCCCTATCGCAAGCGCGACCTGACCGCCGCCCGCGACGTCCAGAGCCACCCCTACTGGGCCGGGCACGGCTATGCCGGGGTGCGGGTCGACATCCGTGGCACCGGCGAGTCGGACGGCGTGCTCACCGACGAATACCTGCCCCAGGAACTGGCCGACGGCGTGGCCGTGCTCGAGTGGCTGGCCGACCAGCCCTGGTGCACCGGCGAGGTGGGCATGGTGGGGATCTCCTGGGGGGGCTTCAACGGCCTGCAGATCGCCGCCCTGCAGCCGCCCCAGCTCAAGGCGGTGATCACCCTGTGCTCCACCGATGACCGCTATGCCGACGATATCCACCACATGGGCGGCTGCCTGCTCGGCGACAACCTGTCCTGGGCCTCGACCATGTTCGACGGCAACACCTGTCCGCCCGACCCCGTGTTGGTGGGCGAGGGCTGGCGCGAGATGTGGCGGGAGCGCCTCGACGGCAGCGGCCTGTGGCTGGCCAAGTGGCTGGAGCACCAGCGGCGTGACGACTACTGGAAGCATGGCTCGGTATGCGAGGACTTCGCCGCCATCCGCTGTCCGGTCTACGCCATCAGCGGCTGGGCCGACGGCTACTGCAACGCCGTCTTCCGGCTGCTCGAGGGCCTGTCGGTGCCGCGCAGGGGGCTGGTCGGGCCCTGGGCCCACAAGTACCCCCACCTGGGCGTGCCCGGGCCGGCCATCGGTTTCCTGCAGGACTCGCTGCGCTGGTGGGACCACTGGCTCAAGGGCGAGGACACCGGGATCATGGACGAGCCCATGCTGCGCGTGTGGATCCAGGAGTCGAAGCCGCCCTCGGCTCGCTACGAGGTGCGCCCGGGGCGCTGGATCAGCGAGCCGCGCTGGCCCTCGCCGAATATCCAGCCCGGCTCCTTCCGTCTCACCGTGGGGCATGACCTGCTGCCCGAGGCCGACGGGGTCGACGACGAGGCGGCACTGACCGTGCGTTCGCCGCTGTCGGTGGGGCTCTTCGCCGGCAAGTGGTGCTCGTACAACGCGCCCCCCGACCTGCCCCATGACCAGCGCGACGAGGACGGGGGCTGCCTGATCTTCCAGACGCCGCGCCTCGCGGCGCCGCTGGAGATCTGCGGCCAGCCGAGGGTCGAGCTCGAGATCGAGGCCGACCAGCCGGTGGCCATGGTGGCGCTGCGGCTTATCGACATCGCCGAGGACGACAAGGCCACCCGGGTCTCCTATGGGCTGCTCAACCTCACCCACCGCGACAGTGACGAGTTCCCCGAGCCCCTGGTGCCGGGCGAGCGCTATCGCGTGACGGTGTCGCTGAAGCATATCGCCCAGCAGTTCCCGGCGGGCCATGCCATCCGCCTGTCGGTGTCCACCAGCTACTGGCCGCTGGCCTGGCCGGCGCCCCGGCCGGTGCGGCTGACCGTGATCCCCGGGCTCAGCCGGCTGATCCTGCCGGTCCGGGCCCCGCGACCGGCGGAGGAGGCCGCGCTGCCGGCTTTCGGCGAGCCCGAGGGCGCGCCACCGATCGCCAAGACCCTGATCCAGCCGACCCAGGAGAGCTGGCGCGTGATCCGCGACCTGGCCAACGACAAGACGACCCTCGAGGTGATCAACGACGAGGGCCGCTATCGCCTCGACGATATCGACCTGGAGATCACCGCCCGGGTCACCGAACGCTACAGCTATTCCTATGGCAGCTACGACAGCGTCAGCGGCTGGACCGAGTGGGAGCGAAGCTTCCGCCGCGGCGACTGGGAGGTGCGCACCCTGACCCGCACCCTGATGACCAGCGACGAGGAGAGCTTCCGACTGCGCGCCACCCTGGACGCCTGGGAAGGCGACACCCGGATCTACGCCAGGACCTGGGACGAGACGATTCCCCGCGACCTGGTCTAGGCAATGTCTGAAAAGTGCCTGCGCGCGGCGATACGGCGTTAAACATCGGCTCGTGCGCGAGCCCGGTCAAAGTGCTCTTTTACTACCGGTAAACGCCGCCTTCTGACTCGCGACTTCCATGTCGCTCGCTCTCTGAGAGCAGCGGAGCTGCCCAAATCGGCAGTTCTTGCCGATTTGTCACCGATTCT
>NZ_JAUFPQ010000003.1:0-5309 GCF_030409305.1 Halomonas maura | reverse complement strand
CCGGGAGCGGGCCTAGCCCTAGCGTTCGCTCGTCGACTTTTCAGGCACAGCCTAGTCGCCTGTCGGCCCGATGCCGGGCGCGTCATCCCCGAGACGACGGGCGCAACAGCCCGCCGTGGCGCCGCAGGGAGAGAGGCTGGTATCTTGAGCCTCCCTCCTCGTATCAGGGATGCCCCCATGAGCGTGATGACCGCCGGCGCGACGCCCCAGACCTGGGCCTCGCGCAAGGAAATCTTCGGCTGGGCGATGTTCGACTTCGCCAACCAGGCCTATACCCTGCTGATCATCACCGTGGTGTTCGGCGAGCTGTTCACCACGGTGATCGTCGGCGACCGGGGCGACGGCTACCGGCTGGCCAACTTGCTGTGGAGCCTGGCGCTGGCGGTGAGCTACCTGCTGGTGGTGGTCACCGGGCCCCTGTGCGGCGCGGTGATGGACTACCAGGCCGCCAAGAAGCGTTTCCTGTTTGCCAGTTACCTGGCCACGGTGGCGGCCACCGCGCTGCTCTACTTCGTGGCGCCCGGCTACGTGTGGCTGGGGCTCATCCTGATCGTGGTGTCGAACTACGCCTACTCCATGGGCGAGTCCTTCATCGCCGCCTTCCTGCCCGACCTGGGACCGCCGGAGGCGCTGGGCCGCATCTCCGGCTTCGGCTGGGCGCTGGGTTATGTCGGCGGGCTGTTCGCCGCCGGCTTCACCCTGGTGGTGCTGGGAGAGGCCAGCGCCGAGAACTTCGAGCGCATCCGCTGGGTGGGGCCCTTCGCCGCGGCCTTCTTCCTGGTCACCGCCATCCCCACCTTCCTGTGGGTTCGCGAGCGCGGCAGCCCCCAGCCGCCGGGCAAGTCCTACCGGGAGATCGCCTGGCAGCGGGTCTCGACGACCCTGCACGAGCTCAGGCGCTTCCGTGACCTGGCCACCTTCCTGGTCTCGCTGCTGTTCTCCATGGCCGGCGTGTACATCATCATCGCCTTCGCCTTCATCTATGGCGCCCAGGTGATCGGCTGGGACGAGTCGATCCGCAACATCATGTTCATCATCGTGCAGATCACCGCGGCCATCGGTGCCCTGGGCTTCGGCTTCATCCAGGATCGCATCGGCACCCGGGTCACCTACCTGATCACCCTGGTGCTGTGGGTGGCGGCGATCCTGGCCATCTGGGCCACGCCGGAGCTCACCGCCTGGCTCAACGCCGGCCTGGGGCTCGGCTGGGAGGCCCAGCACCTGTTCCTGGTGGTGGGCTGCCTGGCGGGGCTCAGCCTGGGCTCCAGCCAGTCCGCCAGCCGCACCCTGGTGGGGCTGTTCTCCCCGCAGCGCAAGGCCGCCGAGTTCTTCGGCTTCTGGAGCCTGGCCAACAAGCTGGCCGGGGTGGGGGGCATCATCGGGCTGGGCCTGCTGCAGTCGGTGGTCGGGCTCAAGGCCTCCATCCTGCTCTGCGCCGCGCTGTTCATCGTCGCCATCCTGATCTGCCTGGGCGTCAACCAGGCCCGCGGCCAGCAGGCCGCGAGAGACTGGGAGGCGCGCAACGGCGCCCCGCCTGCTGCCTAGGCCGGGCGCGTCAGGGCGAAGCGGTCGGTGCAGCGGCTGTAGTCGGCGCCGGCCAGGCGGCCGATGGGGCGCAGGGTCTCGATATCCACATGGCGGCCATTCCAGATCGAGGCGTCGGCATGGATCACCGTCACCTCGGCGAGCACCAGGTTGCCGGCCAATGGCCGGTCGCCGAAGCGGATGACGTCGCGCACCCGGCAGCCGAAGGCCACCGGCGCCTCCGCGATCCGCGGCACCCGAAGCTCCCCCAGGGGGGCCTTGGTCAGGCCGGCATGGGCGAACTCCTCCTCGCCCCGGGGCAGGCTGGCGCTGGTGGCATTGAGGGCCTCGGCCAGGGCTTCCCCGCCGATGTGCACCACGCACTCGGCGACCTCGTCGAGGTTGCGGATGGTGTCCTTGGCGCTCCCCTCGCCGTTGATCAGCGGAGAGAAGGCCAGCACCGGTGGGTCGACACTGGCCACGTTGAAGAACGAGAAGGGCGCCAGGTTGGCCCGGCCCGCCGCGTCCACGGTGGCGACCCAGGCGATGGGGCGCGGCGCGATCGCCCCGGAGAACAGCCGGTAGAGGGTGCCGGCCTCGAGGCCGTCGACGGAGAGGGGGGCTTCGCTCATGGGGCTTGTCCTCGGCGTTGGGGAAGGGGCCTCATCCCAGCATGGGCAGCTGTGGGCGTCCAGTGGCATCATGCCAAAGGGGAACGGGACGCGGCGAGGAGGGCGAATGGGCGACGGGCGACACGGCGTGAGGCGCACCGGGCTCGGCATGATGCTGGTGTTCTGGGTGCTGTTCATCGGCCTCGGCAGCTGGTGGCTGCAGGGCGGGCTGGCGCGTCGCGAGAATCCCAACGCCCAGCTGGTCAATGGCGTGGCGGGTGACACCCTCAGCCTGGAGCGCAACGTCTCGGGCCACTTCGTGGCCACCGGGCGGATCAACGGCGAGCCGGTGCCCATGCTCCTCGATACCGGGGCCACCTACGTGGCCGTGCCCGCCGGCCTGGCCGACCGGCTGGGCCTGCGCCCCGAGGGCTCGGCCTGGTTCTCCACCGCCAACGGCCGGGTGCGCGGCCAGCTCACCACCCTCGACGAGATCAGCCTCGGCGGCTTCACCGCCCACCGAGTGCGTGGCTCCATCAGCCCCGGTCTGGCGGAGGGCATGGTGCTGCTGGGCATGAGCTTCCTCGGCCGCTTCGATATCGAGATCCGCGGCGAGCGGATGGTGCTGCGGCTGCCGCAGCGCGGTGACGCGCCCTGACTGGCAGGCACCCGGCGAGACGCTATGCTGGGAGCCGCATTCTCGACCTTGGAGGCCGTCATATGGCCGTGATCCTGCAGATCCACTTCCCCTTTCCGGGCCCCTTCGGCGAGGCGATGGTCGATGCCCTGACGCCGCTGGCCCAGGGCATCAACCGGGAGCCCGGCCTGCGCTGGAAGGTCTGGACCGAGTCGCCGGAGCGCCACCTGGCCGGCGGCGTCTACCTGTTCGACGAGGCCGCCAGCGCCGAGGCCTACCTCGACAAGCACAGCGCGCGCCTGGCCGACATGGGCATCGAGGGCATCGAGGCGGAGATCCTCGAGGTCAACGAGGGCCTGACGGCGATCAACCAGGGGCCGCTCGGCGGCTGAGCCGCCCGTCTCATCACGACGAGGAATCTTGTATGTCATGGATGACCACCCTCGGCCTGCGCTGGCCGATCCTGCAGGCCCCCATGGCCGGCGCCCAGGGCGTCGAGCTCGCCGTCGCCATCGCCGAGGCCGGGGGCCTCGCTGCCCTGCCGGCCGCGATGCTCGGGCCGGACGCGCTGGATGCGGCCCTGCATGACTACCGCGCCCGCACCTCGCGGCCCCTCAACGTCAATGCCTTCTGCCACCCTCCGCCGGCCCCGGATGCCGAGGCGCTGCAGCGCTGGCAGGACGCGCTTGCACCCTACTATGCGGAGTATGGCCTGGAAGCGCCCACGCCCCCGGCCGGCCCCGGGCGTCGGCCCTTCGACGAGGCGGCCTGTGACGTCCTGGAAGCCCATCGCCCCGCGGTGGTGAGCTTCCATTTCGGCCTGCCGTCCCCCGCGCTGCTGGCGCGGGTCAAGGCCTGGGGCGCTCGGGTGCTATCCACCGCCACCACCCTGGAGGAGGCCCGCTGGCTCGAGGCCCATGGCGCCGACGCAGTCATCGCCCAGGGCCTGGAGGCCGGCGGCCACCGGGGCCACTTTCTCGACGACGACCTCACCACCCAGGTCGGCAGCCTGGCGTTGCTGCCCCAGGTGGTCGAAGCCGTCGACGTGCCGGTGATCGCTGCCGGCGGCATCGCCGGCCCGCGCTGCGTGGCGGCGGCGCTGTCGCTGGGCGCCTCGGCGGTGCAGGTGGGCACCGCCTTCCTGGGCTGTCCGGAGAGCACCATCGGCGCGCTTCACCGCCAGGCCCTGACGTCGGGCGAGGCCCGTCATACTGCCCTGACCAACCTCTACAGTGGCCGTCCGGCCCGCGGCATCGTCACCCGGCTGATGCGCGAGCTCGGCCCGATGAGCGAGTCGGCGCCGCCCTTTCCTCTGGCCACGGCGGCCCTCGCGCCGTTGAGGGCCGCCGCCGAGGCCGCCGGGTGCCGCGACTTCTCGCCGCTCTGGGCGGGGCAGGACACCAGCGGTTGCCGGGCCGTGCCGGCGGCGGAGCAGCTGCGTTGGCTGGCGTCGGGTCTGGTCCTCTGACGCTGTGGCGGTGGGCTGATATCATGGATGCATGAACAGTGTCATGTCCGCCGCCCGCGTCACGGCCTCCCTGGACGATCCCTTCTACTACCTGGCCAACTTCCAGTACGTGCTGGACTGGGTGGGCGAGCGCCACGGCGACCTGCTGAGCGACGACGAGCGGGCCTTCCTCGACGCCTTTCCCCGCCTGCCGCGGGCCTCCCGGGCGCTGCTGGTGCGCATGGTGATGCGCAAGGGCGAGCACTTCCGCACCTCCCGGCTCGCCTACGCCGAGATCGGCGTCACCGCCGATGCCCTGGCGCCGCTGGTGGCGGCCGGCTGGGTGGACGCCGACCCGCCGCTGTCCCTCGACGAGCTGTTCCGCCAGCTGCGCCTGTCCGAGTTGCGCCAGGCCCTGGCCGGGGAGGTCGCCGCCGCTGGCCTGTCCGCCGGCACCGCCAAGGCCGTCCTGCGGGCGGCGCTTGCGCCGCGGCTGATCCGGCCACGGCGCCTCGCCGACTGGTGGCCCGAGGCGCCGGATGCGGTGGTGCGCCTGGCGGTCATGGCGCTCTGCGACCGCCTGCGACTGATGTTCTTCGGCAACCTGCGCCAGGACTGGGCGGAGTTCGTGCTCGCCGAGCTCGGCCTGCAGCGCTTCGAGACGGTGCCCTTCGCCGCGGATGCCCGGGCCTTCCAGCGCCGGGACGAGGTCGACGCCTACCTGGCCCTGCACCGGCTGCGCGAGCGCCTCGACGACGGCGAGTGCCCGCGGGCCCTGGCCGCCGAGGTGCCGGGGCGACCCGACAACCCCTGGCTGGCCGCCCGTCGCGCCCGGCTGCTGTGTCACCTGGGCCGCGAGGCGGAACGCCGGGGCGAGCAGGAGACGGCGCTGGGCTGCTACGCCGAGGCCGGCGCCGGCGAGGCGCGCATCCGCCGCTGGCGGCTGCTCGAGCGGCGCGGCGAGCATGCCTTGGCCCTGCAACTGGTCGAGGCGGCCGAGGAGGCGGGCACGCTCGGCGAGCCGGAGGCGCAGGCCCTGGCGCGCCTGCGTCCGCGGCTGTGCCGCAGGCTGGGACGGCCGGCCCCGCCC
>NZ_JAUFPQ010000029.1 GCF_030409305.1 Halomonas maura | reverse complement strand
TTATCGGCCTCCGGTCAGCCGGCTAGGGATTTCGATGAACAACCTGGTGGATTTACACAGCTAGGCGACCGAGCCCCTGGCCCTTAGAATGGCGGCAACTCCACCATCGGGAAGTCCCCATGCCCTCCTTCGACATCGTCTCCGAATTCGACAAGCATGAAGCCAGCAACGCCGTCGACCAGGCCAACCGCGAGCTGCAGGGCCGCTTTGACTTCAAGGGCGTCACCGCGGGCTTCGAACTCAGCGGCGAGACCGTCTCCCTGGAGGCCGAGGTGGACTTCCAGCTGCGCCAGATGCTCGACGTGCTGCGCAACAAGCTGATCGCCCGGGGCATCGACCCGCGCTGCATGGATGTCCAGGAGCCGGAGCTCTCCGGGGTCCGCGCCCGCCAGACGGTCCTGCTCAAGCAGGGGCTGGAGCAGAAGGAGGCCAAGGACATCGTCAAGCGCATCAAGGACACCAAGCTCAAGGTCCAGGCCCAGATCCAGGGCGAGCAGGTGCGGGTCACCGGCAAGAAGCGCGACGACCTGCAGCGCGTCATGGCCCTGCTCAAGGGCGAGGATGGCCCCGACCTGCCCCTGCAGTTCGACAACTTCCGCGACTGACCCGGGTGGCCTTGAAATGGTCGCCTCCGCCACCATTTCTGTTAGTGCCGCAAGGCAAGCATCGTTTGTGCACTGCGTCACGTTGAACGAGGAGGTGGCGTATGGACCTGCAGAAATTCTCTCCCTGGAACTGGTTTCGCAGCGAGGGCCATGATGCACCGACCGCCGGCGAGGCCCGTGGCGGCGAGCCGGCACCGCTCGCCAACATGCACCAGGAACTCGATCGCTGGATGGACGGCATGATGCGCCAGTTCGGCATGCCCTCCGTGGCCACGCGGTTCGGCGAGATGCCGGCCCTGCTGCGTCCGCGCCTGGATATCGCCGAACGCGACCATGACTACCTGATCACCGTCGAGGTGCCCGGCGTCGAGAAGCAGGACCTCACGCTGAGCCTGGATGCCGATCGCCTGATCATCGAGGGCGAGAAGCGCCAGGAGACCACCCGCCAGGAGGATCGCTACCAGCGGGTGGAGCGCTCCTACGGCAGCTTCCGTCGCCTGCTCGACCTGCCCGCGGATGCCCGGCTCGACGGCATCGAGGCCGCCTTCGACAAGGGCGTGCTCAGGATCACCGTCCCGCGCAGCGGCGAGGCCAAGGCCTCTCGCCGGGAGATTCCCATCAATGGCTGAGGCCCGCGGCGGGCCCCGCAGGGCGCCCGCCGCGACGTCGCCCGCCATAGGGCCGGCCTGCCGTGGCCATTGACGAAGGTCATTGGCAGGCGGTGGGGCGATGCGCTTCAATGAGGGTGACGCGCCTTCGTCGCCACAGGGAGTAAGCGCCCGATGTCCCAAGCACGCCGTGCCGCTTTCATGACCCTGGCCGGAATCAGCTTCCTGCTGGGCGTGATCGGCGCCTTCCTGCCCCTGCTGCCCACCACCTGCTTCATGCTGCTGGCGGTCTGGTCGGCCTCCAAGGGCTCGCCGCGCTTCGCCGGCTGGATCCGTCGCCATCCCCGCTTCGGGCCGGCGGTGACGGCCTGGGAAGGGGAGCGGGCGATTCCCCGCCATGCCAAGTGGCTGGCCGGCGCCATGCTGGCCGTCTCGATGCTGGTGCTGGTCCTCACCGTCGGCCAGCTGTGGCTGAAGCTGGGGCTGATTGCCGGGCTCACGCTGGTGGGCCTGTGGATCGTCACCCGACCGGAGCCTGTCGCCGAGCCCTGAGGGGCTGCCGCCGCCACTTTGAGGTTCGGGCTGGGAGCGCCGTACAATGGCCGGCAATTCTCGACAGGAGCCATCCTCGATGTCCGAACCGCAACCGATCTACCTGAGCGACTACCGCCCTCCCGCCTACCGGGTCACCCACACCGAGCTGACCTTCGACCTCGACCCCGCCGCCACCCGCGTCAAGGCACGCCTGCACCTCGAGCGTCACCCCGAGCGGCAGGCCGGCGAGCCGCTGGAACTCGACGGTGAGCAGCTCGACCTCAAGGCCATCGCCATCGACGGCCAGCCCTTGGGGGCGGACGAGTATGCGCTCACCGAGCGCGGCCTGCGGGTGGAGCGAGTGCCGGAGCGCTTCCTGCTGGACACCGAGGTGGAGATCGTGCCCGAGGACAACACGGCGCTCGAGGGGCTCTACCAGTCGGGCGGCATGTTCTGTACCCAGTGCGAGGCCGAGGGCTTCCGCCGCATCACCTTCTATCCCGATCGCCCGGATGTCATGGCGACCTTCTCGACCACGCTGATCGGCGATGCCGCGAGCCTGCCGGTGCTGCTGTCCAACGGTAACCCGGTGGAGCGGGGCAGCCTGCCCGGCGAGCGTCACTTCGTGACCTGGGAGGATCCCCACCCCAAGCCCAGCTACCTGTTCGCCCTGGTGGCCGGCGACCTGCAGAAGGTCGAGGACCGCTTCACCACCCTGAGCGGTCGTGAGGTCACCCTGCAGATCTGGGTCGAGGAAGAGAACCTGGGCAAGACCGACCACGCCATGGCCTCCCTGAAGCGTGCCATGCGCTGGGACGAGGAGAGCTACGGCCGGGAATACGACCTCGACCTGTTCATGATCGTGGCGGTCAACGACTTCAACATGGGCGCCATGGAGAACAAGGGGCTCAACATCTTCAACTCGGCGGCGGTGCTGACCCATCCCCACACCGCCACCGATGCCGCCTTCCAGCGGGTCGAGGGCATCGTCGCCCACGAATACTTCCACAACTGGTCGGGCAACCGGGTGACCTGCCGCGACTGGTTCCAGCTGTCGCTGAAGGAGGGCTTCACCGTCTTCCGCGACCAGTGCTTCTCCGCGGATACCAACTCGGCGCCGGTCAAGCGCATCGAGGAGGCCTCCTTCTTCCGCACCGCCCAGTTCGCCGAGGATGCCGGGCCCACCGCCCATCCGGTGCGGCCGGATCACTACATCGAGATCGGCAACTTCTACACCCTGACCATCTACGAGAAGGGCGCCGAGATCGTGCGCATGCTGCGCAACCTGGTGGGCGTGGAGGCCTTCCGGCGCGGCGCCGACCGCTACTTCACGCGCTTCGACGGCCAGGCGGTGACCATCGAGGACTTCGTCGGCTGCATGGCGGAGGCCTCCGGCCAGGACCTCGACCAGTTCATGCGCTGGTACTCCCAGGCCGGCACCCCGGAGATCGATGCCCACGGCGAGTACGACTACGCCAACGGCGTCTATCGCCTGGTGCTGCGCCAGCGCACCCCGGCCACGCCGGGCCAGCCCGACAAGCAGGCGCTGCACATCCCGGTCCGGCTGGGCCTGGTCGGCACCAAGACCGGGCGCGACCTGGCGCTGACCCTGGACGGCGAGGCGCTGGGCCGGGATGCGGTGATCCACCTGCGCGAGGACGAGCAGGAGTTCGTGTTCACCGACGTGGAGGAGGCCCCGGTGCCGTCGCTGCTGCGCGGCTTCTCGGCACCGGTCAAGCTGCACTACCCTTACTCCCGTGAGGACCTGGCCTTCCTGCTGGCCAACGACAGCGATGGCTTCAACCGCTGGGATGCCGGCCAGCGCCTGGCGCTGCTGGCCCTCGACGACCTGATCGCCGCCCATCGCAACGGCGTCGAGAAGGTCATGGACCCGCGAGTGGTGGAGGCCTTCCGGGCCCTGCTCGATACCGAGACCGACGACAAGGCGGTACTCGCGGAGATGCTGACCCTGCCCTCCGAAGCCTATATCGCCGAGCAGCAGCCGCTGGTCGACGTCGATGCCATCCACGCGGCCCGCCTGTTCGTCAAGCAGTCCCTGGCGCTGGCGCTGCGCGACGACTTCCTGCGGGTCTACGCGGCGAACCGCCTCGACGCGCCCTACGCGCCGGAGCCCGAGCAGATCGGCGCGCGCAGCCTGAAGAACGTCGCCCTGTCCTACCTGATGAGCATCGAGGACGAGGAAGGCATCGAGCTGGCCCGTCGCCAGTTCGAGGCGGACCACAACATGACCGACGTGCGCCAGGCCCTGACCCTGCTGACCCACAGCAGCCGCGGCGACCTCGCGGACCCGGCGCTGCGGGCCTTCGGCGAGAAGTGGGCGCACGATCCGCTGGTCATGGACCAGTGGTTCAGCATCCAGGTGACGCGTCCGCAGTCGGATGCCCTGGAGCGGGTCAAGTTCCTGATGGACCACCCGGCGTTCTCGCTGACCAACCCCAACAGGGTCCGGGCCTTGATCGGCGCCTTCGCCCAGAACCGGGTCAACTTCCACCGCCTCGACGGCGAGGGCTATCGGCTGCTGGCCGACGTGGTCATCGAGCTCAACCGGCTGAACCCGGAGATCGCCGCCCGGCTGGTCACGCCGCTGACCCGCTGGCGACGCTTCGACGAGGCCCGCCAGGCCCTGATGAAGGCCGAGCTCGAGCGCATCCGCGGCGAGAAACTCTCGGCCAATGTCTATGAGGTGATCGAGAAGGCGCTGGCCTGACCCGTCGGTCCTCGCCAGACGCGACGACGCCGCCTCCCGGGGCGGCGTCGTCGCGTCTGGCCGGCCGCCTAGTGGATCAGCCAGCTGAGCACGGTCGCCCCCAGGAAGGCCCAGATCAGCGCGACGATGATCGCCTGGCGCAGGATCGCACGCAGGGCCTTCCACAGCAGCCAGAGGCCGAAGGCCAGCACCAGCAGGCTGAGCAGCGAGGGGGCGATGCCGAGGGTGTCGGAGGTGCCCTGGAGGAAGCCGCTCGCGGCATCGTCGAGGCCGCCGAAAAAGCCCAACAGGGCGTCGACGAGGTAGCGGATGAACTGGCCGAAGGCCTGGCCGATGACGTCGAAGGCGTCTTGCATGGAGTCTGGGGTCCTGTGGCAGCAGGGGCCGGCGGCAGGGTGCCGCCGGCCCCGGGATCAAGGTTCAAGTATCGCGACAAGGCCTCGCGCAAGGCAAGGCGGGGCTCAGCCCAGCTGGCTGGTCCGCGAGGCGATGCCGGCCTCTTCCGCGGCGCTGTCGGCGAGCGCCCGGCCTGCCTCGTCGTAGACGTGGAAGACGGCGTGGGCGCCGAGCTCGCGGATCGGCTCGATCTCCTCGGGGAACTCCACCACCGCGGTGATGCGGCCCTGGAAGCGGCGCGAGCGCAGCTGCTTGAGGGCGAAGAGGTTGCCGGCATGGTGGGGCATGGCCAGCACCACCATGCGCACGTCCGGCGACATCAGCAGCTTGTCCCAGAAGTCGGAATCCACGGCATCCCCCTCCAGCACGTTGAAACCGAGCGCGGTGAGGCGCTTGATGCTCTTGGGGTTGCTGTCGATGCCCAGCACCTGCAGCCCGTATTCCTTCTGCAGGCGGCGATAGACGCTGCGCCCGATGCGCCCCATGCCCAGCACCACCGCCTCGGCATCGCCGACCTCGATGGGCCGGTCGCTCGGGGAGAGTTCGCTGATGTCGATGGCCGGCAGGCGCGGTTCCAGCCAGCGGTAGATCCGCTCGCTGAAGCCGTTGAGGATCGCCGAGGCGCCGAAGCTCAGGGCCACCGCCAGCGACAACACCACCAGCCAGCTCGCCGGCAGCCAGCCGTTGCTGGCGGCGATGGCACCCACGATCAGGCCGAATTCCGAGTAGTTGGTCAGGCTCAGCGTCGACAGCACCGAGGTCCGGTGGCGCATGCGGAAGCGCAGGAAGACCCACTGGTACAGCAGGCTCTTGAGCGGCAGCAGCAGCACCAGCAGCAGGGCAACGCCGAGCAGTTCCCAGTCGGGCATCGCGGTCAGGCCGAGGCTCAGGAAGAAGCCCACCAGCAGCAACTCCTTGAGGCTGAATATCGAGCGGGCCAGGGTCTGGGCGGCGGGGTGGGGGGCCAGCAGCAGGCCGATGATCAGGGCGCCGAGGTCGCCCTTGACGCCCAGCGACTCGAACAGCGCATAGCCCAGCACCAGGGCCAGCAGCATGCCGAACAGCATCTGCATCTCGCCGTGCCCCAGGCGGTCGAGCAGGGCGCGCAGGGCCGGCGCCAGGGGGATCAACAGCACCAGGGCCAGGGCCCAGGGGCTTGGCAGGGAGCCGGTGGAGGCGGTGAGGAAGACCACCGCGAAGATGTCCTGCATGATCAGCACGCCGATGGCCAGGCGGCCATAGGCGGTCTGGGTCTCGCTGCGCTTTTCCAGTACCTTGACCACGAAGACCGTGCTCGAGAAGCTCAGCGCGAAGCCGAGCAGGGCCAGGGTCTGCCAACCGGAATCCGCCAGCAGCGGCAGGCCCAGCCACTTGAGCAGAGAGAGCAGGCCCACCAGCGACAGCGTCGAGGCGAGCATGTGCAGGGAGGCGCCTCCCCAGACGTCGTTGCGCAGCAGGGTGCGGATGTCCAGCTTGAGGCCGATGCTGAACAGCAGCAGCGTGACCCCCACATCGGCCAGGATGTCGAGGAGCGGCGTGGCATCATATCCCAGGGCATTGAGCACGAAGCCGCCGGCCAAAAACCCCACCAGGGGCGGCAGGCGCAGGCTCATGGCGGTCAGGCCGCCGAGGAAGGCCGCGAGAATGAAGGCCGGATCGATCATGACGTCTCCCTGTACCGGATGTTCCGGGAAGGCGGATAGTGTAAGGAAGTCATAAAGTGAATGGCATTCATCTTTTCATCGTGTCGGCCCCGCGTGAAGCGCGCATGACCGCGGCAGGGAGCAGGGGAACGCAATGGCCATGATGATCCTCAATGGCAAGGCGGCCCAGCTGCCGGCGGTACGCGAGGCGGTGCTCGCCTGTCGCGACGCGGGACTGGCCCTGGAGGTCTGGGTCACCTGGGAGGCCGGCGACGCCGCCCGCCTGGCCGAGTGGGCCGGCCAGGAGGGGATCGACCGGGTGATCGCCGCGGGCGGCGACGGTACCGTCAACGAGGTCACCTGCGGGCTGATGCGCCTGCCACGGCAGCGGCGACCGGTCCTGGGCATCCTGCCGCTGGGCAGCGCCAATGACCTGGCGAGCGCCCTGGGGCTGCCGCTGGAGGCCGAGGCGGCGCTGCGGGTGGCCCTGCAGGAGGCGGCGTGGCCCATCGACGTGCCGCACCTGGACGGCCGCCACTTCCTCAACATGGCCACCGGTGGCTTCGGCGCCGAGGTCACCTCCTCGACCCCCAAGAGCCTCAAGCGCCTGCTGGGGGGTGGCGCCTACTCGCTGATCGGTGCGCTCAAGGCCTGGCAGTACCAACCCTACCCGGGGCGGCTGCGCTGGGCCGGTGGCGAGCGTCAGGCCTCGCTGTTCGTGCTGGCCCTGGGAAACGGCACCCGTTCCGGCGGTGGCCAGCGGTTGACCCCCGAGGCGAGGATCGATGATGGCCTGCTTGACGTGCTGGTGCTGCGCGACTTCCGATCGCTGCGCGACATGTGGCGCATGCGCCGGGAACTGCAGGCGCGACCCGCCGAGGGCGCCTTCGTCGAGACCTTCCGCACTCCCTGGTTGAGCTTCGAGGGCGAGCAGCCGCTGCCGCTGACGCTGGATGGCGAGCCTTGCCAGCGACAGGGCTTCCGGGTCGAGGTCGATGCCGCCGCCCTCGACCTGGTGGTGCCGGCGGACTGCCCGCTGCTGGCCTCAGGGAGTGCTGGCCAGTCGCGGGCCGTCGCGGCATCATGAAGCCTTCGTCCATCGACATCCGGAGGTCGTGCCATGCTGACTCCCTTCCATCTCGCCGTGCCGGTGCGTGACCTGGCCGAGGCCCGCCGCTTCTATGGCGAACTGCTGGGCTGCGACGAGGGGCGCTCGAGCGATACCTGGGTCGACTTCGATCTGTTCGGCCACCAGTTCGTCTGCCACCTCGACCCGGCCCTCGGCGAGGCGCCCCGGGAGGATCACCGCAATCCCGTCGATGGTCATGGGGTACCGGTTCCTCACTTCGGCGTGGTGCTGGAGATGCCCGCCTGGGAGGCGTTGGTCGACCGCCTGACCGCGGCGGGCGTGCGCTTCGAGATCGAGCCTTATATCCGCTTTCGCGGCGAGCCCGGCGAGCAGGCCACGATGTTCTTCCGCGACCCCAGCGGCAACGCCCTCGAGTTCAAGGCCTTCCGGGATATCCAGGGGCAGCTGTTCGCCCGGTGAACTCGCCTTGCGGTGGCGGTGTCGCTTTGGTGGAATAACCCTCCACTCAAGGGAGAGAAGGATGACCATGAAACCCTGGATGCCGGTTGTCCTGGCATTGGCAGTCGGCCTCGCCGCTTGTGGCGATGGCGATGACGAGAGTACCCCCGCCGAGGCGTCGAGTGAGAGCCCGGCTGCCCCCGCACAGTCCACCGAGGCCGACCCGGCCGATGGCGAGGCGGCGAGCGCCACGGCGACCGAGTCCGAGGGCGAGACGGCGGACGAGGCGGCGATGGAGACGGACGCGGAGGCATCGGCCGACGAGGCCGCCCTGGAGGATGCGCCGGCTACCGACACCCTGAGCGAGGAGACCGCGCTGCCCGGCGAGTCCACCAGCGCCGAGGTCGACGAGATCATTCGCGAGACCGAGCGGCGCTTCGAGGAAGCCAGCAAGAAGATCGATGAGCAGTTCGAGCAGGCCGAGCGCGAGTCGCCCGAGCCGGCATCGGGGGCCGAGGCGACGACGGAGCTGGAGACGACCCTCGACGAGGACGCCTCCTCGCCGGCCAGCGAGCCCGATCTCCAGGGCAGCTCGGATCCCGAGGTCGAGGCGATCCTCGAGGAGACCGAGCGGCGCTTCGAGGAGGCCAGCAAGAAGATCGACGAGCAGTTCGAGCAGGCCGAGCAGGAAGTGCCCGGCGAGATTCGCGAGTCCACCGACGTCGAGGACGCCGCGACGCAGGACGATGACGAAGAGGCCGCGACCGGGGAGTCGGCGCCCTGAGCGGCCATTCATGAAAAAGGCCCGCCGATGGCGGGCCTTTGCTGGTGCCGATGCTGGAGATCGGCGCCGCGGGTCAACGCGGTGTCACGAGTTCAGTCGGTGACCCGGATGTTGGAGGCCTGAAGGCCCTTCTTGCCCTGGGTGACCTCGAAGGTGACCTTCTGACCGTCCTGCAGGGACTTGAAACCTTCAGCCTGAATCTCGGAGAAGTGAGCGAACAGGTCATCACCGCCGTCGTCCGGAGAGATGAAGCCATAGCCCTTGGTGTCGTTGAACCACTTGACAGTGCCAGTTGCCATTGTCGATTTCCTTAACTAACTAAATGATGGTGCTGGGCCGGCCCGGTCGGGGACCGCACCGCGAGCCCGTAGTGCGTGGGCAAGACAAGGAAGAAGTGCGCACCGGGTGTATCGAAGGAATCGATGTACAACTGACGACTTTTCTGCTTGCTGACCAACGCAGCGGATAGTGCATCAGCGCCAGGGTTGCGTCAACCGAGTGCCGCAGGGAGACTGGTGCTTCCGCCCGCAAGGTCACTGTAGATCGAAAGCCCCCGGTCGTCCAGCGACCGGGGCAGACCGGAACGGCATTAGACGAGACTCGAGATGACCCACACCCGCATCGCTTCCCAGGACACCCACAGCAAGCTGATCGGCTACCTGCTGTGGCTGTTCGGCTTCCTCGGCGCCCACCGGTTCTATTACGGCAAGCCGGTCACCGGCACCCTCTGGTTCTTCACCCTGGGGCTGCTCGGCATCGGCTGGTTGATCGACCTGTTCCTGATCCCCGCCATGGACCGTCAGGCGGACCTGCGCTTCCAGGCCGGGCCGACCAACTACACCCTGGCCTGGCTGCTGCTGACCTTCCTCGGCGTCTTCGGTCTCCATCGCTTCTACCTCGGCAAGTGGTTCACCGGCCTCGTCTACCTGTGCACCCTGGGGCTGTTCGGCCTGGGGGTGCTCTATGACTTCTGGACCCTCAACGACCAGATCTCCATGCGCCATGCCAAGCGTGGCCTCTTCAACGGCTGAGGGCTCCGGCGATGCTCCTCGACGCCCAGTTCTGGCCGTTTCTGGTGGCCATCACCCTGCTCAGTATCACGCCGGGCGTGGATACCCTGCTGGTGATCCGCAATACCGCCCGGGGCGGGCTGGGGGACGGCGTGCTGACCAGCCTGGGGATCTGCAGCGGCCTGTTCGTGCATGCCGCCGTCTCGGCGCTGGGCATCTCGCTGATCCTGCTGCAGTCGGCCTGGGCCTTCGGGATGCTCAAGCTCGCCGGGGCCGGCTACCTGATCTGGCTGGGCGTGGGCGCCCTGCGGGCGGCGCGGCGCGGCCAGGGCCTGCCGGTGGCGGGGGTCGTCGGCGAGGACGCGCGGGTGCCGGCCTGGCGCCCCCTGCGCGAGGGGCTGCTGTCCAACGTGCTGAACCCCAAGACGGTGGTCTTCTACATGGCCTTCCTGCCGCAGTTCATCGCCTCGGGGGACCCGGCGCTGGCCAAGTCGCTGTGGCTGGCCGGGGTCCACTTCGTGGTCGCCAACCTGTGGCAGGTCGCCGTGGCGGTGCTGGTAGGGCGGGCCGGGCGCTGGCTGGCGAGTGCGGCCTTCTCCCGCTGGCTCAATGCGGTGACCGGCGGGGTGCTGGTGGCCTTCGGGGTCAAGCTGGCGATGACGCGCGCCCCCGGCTGAGGACCCCGCCTGGCCCATGCCCCGACGGCCCCGGCATCTGCCGGGGCCGTCGCGTTGGGGGCGCCGCCTAGTTGCGGGCCAGCAAGGAGCCGTCGTAGCGCATGCTCTGCTCCGCCGGCGTCAGCAGGGAGATCCCCCGGGTCGCGCCGCCCTGGGCCAGGCTGGCGAAGATCACCCGGTAGGTCAGCACCGCCTGCACATAGTGGCGCGTCTCGCGGAAGGGAATGCTCTCGACGAACAGGTCGAAGGCCTCGGGGGCCTGCTTGAGCCAGCGGTCGACCCGGTGCGGGCCGGCGTTGTAGGCCGCGGTGGCGGCCAGGCGATTGCCCCGGTAGCGATCGAGCATCTCGCCGATATAGGTGCTGCCGAGGCGGATGTTCACGGCGGGCTCCAGCACGCCATAGGGGCCCGGGTCGTCGAGGCCCAGCCGCCGGCTGACCTCGGCGGCGGTGGCCGGCATCAGCTGCATCAGGCCCCGGGCGCCGGCCGGGGAGAGCGCCTCGGGATTGTAGGCGCTCTCGCGGCGGGCGATGCCCATCAGCAGGTAGGGATCGACACCGGTGACCTCGCCCCAGCGCAGGAAATGCTCGCGGTAGGCCTCGGGGAAGCGCCACTCCAGGGCGTCCCACAGCTTCGCGGCGATGGTGGTCTGCACCAGGCGCGCATGCCAGCCTTGCCGCTGGGCATAGTCGGCCATGGCCCGGGCCTCCTGCGGCGAGGCATTCGCCGCGGCGTTGTACCATTCGCTGGCGGCCAGTCCCGGCTCGCCGATCCGCAGCAGCGCCTCGGTGCGACGCACCGCGGGGCTCTCGGCGATGGCCTGGCGCTGTGTCGCTGCGATGCTGGTCGATGCCATCTTCAGCGCATACGGCTGGCCAAGCCGGTCGGCAGCGGCGAAGCCGTAGAAGTCGCGCTCGCCGGCGGCCCGCCGATAGGCCGCCTGGGCGGTGGCGTCATCGCCGCGCTGCTCGTGGGCGCGGGCCAGCCAGTATTGCCAGCGAGCCTCGCCGCGCTCCGCCTCGGGGAGCCGCGCGATCCAGTCGATCACGCCCGCCCAGTCGCGGTCGGCCAGCGCCACCCGGGTGCGCAGCTCATACAGGTCGCTGTCGGCCAGCCGCGGCAGGACGCCGTCGACCCAGCCGCGGTTCTGGTCGATATCGCGGACCAGGGAATAGAACGCCAGGTCACGCTCGATGGCCTCGCGGCGGGCGTTGTCGATCGTCAGGCTCGGCGCCACCTTGCGCCAGGCCTCCAGGGCCGCCTCGGTGTCCGCGCGGGTGAAGCCATGCATGGCGGCGGCGAACAGCGCCCCGCTGCCCCGGCAGTCGGGGCCGATGCAGGTGGGCACCCGGGTGATCGCCGCGTAGTCCTGCTGCAGGCGTTGCATGGCCGCCTGGCCAGTGTTCCAGTCGTCGCCGAGCATGCGGCCCAGGTAGCGGGCCAGCCCGGTTTCCCCGTCCTGCCAGGCCAGCATCTGGCGCTCCCAGATCGCCCCCGAGCCGATCTCGCCCCGGGCCCGCAGGGTGGCGAAGAGGGGGTCGCAGGCATCCGGCTGGGAGCGGCCGACCGCCCACAGCCGACGGCCGCCCTCGGCGGCCGTCTGGGGCGCCTCGTCCAGCAGGGCGGTATAGTAATGGCACTGGCGTGCGGTCCCCGAGGGCTCGCCGTCGGCCACGGCGAGCAGGCGCCGGTAGCGGCCGGCCTCGCCATAGGCCGAGATGGCCCGGGCGCGCATCCAGCCGGCCAGCGGCGAGTCGCCATGGCGCTCGAGGAAGGCCTGCACCTCGCCGGGCTCGGCGGCGGGCAGGCGCGCCTTGAGCCGGTGATAGTCGACGTAGCCGGCCAGCACATGGTCATCGATGGCGGCCGGGTCGATGGCCTGCCAGCGGTGCTGGCGCGCCGCCTGCAGCGCATCGCGCATGGCGCGGTCGCCGGGCTCGGCGTGGACGACCGCGGGCAGGCAGAGCAGGGCGGCGGTCAGCAGGGACTTCCAGGGAGCAAGGGGGAACCTTGGCATCGTGTCGCCTCGTTGGTTGGGCTGGCGTGGTGCGGTGGAGAGGGTCACCATGGTCGCCCATGGCGAAGGCCTTGAGTAGTGTCGTCGCTGGCCGACGCCCAGCGACTCTCTTATCGTTTAGCGGCAATCGCCGTTGCCGGCAAGGAGGACGAGATGGCTGGATTCAATGGTCTGGCGCTGCTCCAGCGCCTCAAGCACCGCTCCCGGGCGCTGGGGCAGATGCGCCGTGCCCTGCGCCTGTTCGGCCCGATGCTCGCCGACGTGCTCCGCGGCCGCTACCGGCCGGTGCCCTGGTCGGCGCTGCTGTGGATGCTCGCGGCGCTGGCCTACCTGCTCTCGCCGCTGGACCTGATCCCCGATGTCCTGCTGCTGCTGGGCCTGATGGATGACGTGGTGGTGGTCGGCTGGCTGCTGACCCGCGTCGATCGGAGCCTGGCCGACTATCGCGCCTGGAAGGAGGGCGGCGACGACACGGCCTTGCCCTGAGGCATTGTCAGGGTGAGGCGATCCGGCTAGATTGAGTCGAACGTTTGACTTTGTGTCGAGCCCGGCCGACGAGGTAGCCCATGCCCCCCGGATTCTCCCCCGCTGCCGACGACTGGCGACGCGCCCTGGCGCGCTTCGTGACGGTGATCCCGCATACGCGTGAACTCGGCCTGGAGGTCCTGGCCGCCGGCCCCGCGGGGGTGCGGCTCCGGCTGCCCTGGCACGACGACCTGCTCGGGGACCCCCACCGCGGCCTGGTGCACGGTGGCGTGCTGACCATGCTGCTGGATACCGCCTGTGGCGCGGCGGTCCTGCCGGCCCTGCCGGCGCCCGAGGTATGCCCGACCCTCGACCTGCGCGTCGACCACTACCGCCCCGCGCTCGCCGGCCAGGGGCTGTATGCCGAGGCCCGTGCGGTCTCGGTCAGCGCCTCGGTGGTGTTCACCGAGGGTCGGGTCTGGCAGGATGCCGCCCGGCCGGTGGCCCGGGGCATCGCCAACTTCGTGCGGCTGGGGCCGCGCAACACGCCGCCGGGCTTCGCCGAGGCCCTGTTCGCGCGGGAGGACGATCATGCATGAGGGTTTCACCGACCTCGAGTGGCTGACCCGGACCCGGGCGCGCGGCGACGTCGAGGCCTGGCTGGCCAGGCTGCCCTATGCGCGGCATATCGGCGTCGCCGCCGAGCCCGCCGCGGATGGCGAGGGGGTGGTGTTTCGCCTCGAGCCTCGCCAGGGCAATGTCGGCAACGTGCTGTTGCCGGCCCTGCACGGCGGGGTGGTGGCCGCCTTCATGGAGACCGCGGCGACCCTGGACCTGATGCTGGCCGCCCGGGCGCCCCGCCTGCCGCGCATCGTCGACCTGTCCATCGACTACCTGCGCACCGCCCGGGTGGTGCCGACCCTGGCGCGCTGCGAGCTGCTGCGCGAGGGGCGGCGCCTGGCCAATGTCCGGGTGTGGGCCTGGCAGGACGACGAGGCCGCGCCGCTGGCCACCGCGCGGCTGCACTTCGTGCTCGGCGACCCGGCGGCAGGCGATGCTTGAAAAACCCGCGGCGGTCCCCATATCGACGGAAGCCACTAACCGGTGGCATCGCCACCGCCGAACCGTCGACAAGGGGTCCGAGACATATGACCACTGCCACCCATGAAGAGACCCTCGGCTTCCAGACCGAGGTCAAGCAACTGCTCCACCTGATGATCCATTCCCTGTACTCCAACAGGGAGATCTTCCTGCGCGAGCTGATCTCCAACGCCGCCGACGCCTGCGACAAGCTGCGCTACGCGGCGCTGGACAACGACGCCATCTACGAGGGTGACAGCGAGCTGCGCATCGAGATCGAGCACGATGCCGAGGCCGGCACCGTCACCGTGCGCGACAACGGCATCGGCATGAGCCGCGACGAGGTGATCGAGAACCTCGGCACCATCGCCCGCAGCGGCACCGCCGAATTCCTCAAGCAGCTCTCCGGCGAGCAGCAGAAGGACGCCCGGCTGATTGGCCAGTTCGGCGTCGGCTTCTATTCCGGCTTCATCGTCGCCGACGGTATCAGCGTGCGTACCCGCAAGGCGGGCAGCGACCCGTCGGCCGGCGTCGAGTGGCACTCCAGGGGCGAGGGCGAGTTCACCGTGGCCGACCTCGAGCGCGAGGCCCACGGTACCGAGATCGTCCTGCACCTCAAGGAGGATGCCCAGGAGTTCGCCGACGACTTCCGCCTGCAGAGCCTGGTGCGCAAGTACTCCGACCACATCGAGGTGCCGGTGCGCATGCCGAAGGTCGAGAAGGCGCGCGACGAGGACGGCAACGAGATCGAGGGCAGCGAGACCGTCAGCTGGGAGACCGTCAACGAGGCCACGGCGCTGTGGGTGCGCCCCAAGAGCGAGCTCACCGACGACGAGTACAAGGCCTTCTACAAGCACGTGGCCCACGACTTCTCGGACCCGCTGACCTGGAGCCACAACAAGGTCGAGGGCAAGCTCGAGTACACCAGCCTGCTCTACGTGCCGGGCCGGGCCCCCTTCGACCTCTACGAGCGCGATGGCGCCCGGGGGGTCAAGCTGTACGTGCAGCGGGTCTTCATCATGGACGACGCCGAGCAGTTCCTGCCGCTCTACCTGCGCTTCATCAAGGGCGTGCTGGATACCCGTGACCTGTCGCTGAACGTCTCCCGCGAGCTGCTGCAGCAGGACCCGCAGGTCGAGAAGATCAAGTCGGCGCTGACCAAGCGCTCCCTGGACATGCTCAAGAAGCTGGCCAAGGACGGCGAGGCCTACCAGACCTTCTGGAACACCTTCGGCAGCGTGCTCAAGGAAGGCCCGGCCGAGGACCACGCCAACCGCGAGAAGATCGCCGGCCTGCTGCGCTTCTCCAGCACCCACACCGACAGCGCCACCCAGGACCAGTCGCTGGCCGACTACATCTCGCGCATGAAGGATGGCCAGGAGAAGATCTACTACATCGTCGCCGACGGCTTCAACGCCACCAAGTCGAGCCCGCATCTGGAGATCTTCCGCAAGAAGGGCATCGAGGTGCTGCTGCTCCACGATCGCATCGACGAGTGGTTGATGAGCCACCTCACCGAGTTCGAGGGCAAGTCCTTCGTCGACGTGGCCAAGGGCGATCTCGACCTCGGCGAGATCGAGGACGAGGACGAGAAGAAGGCCCAGGAGGAGACCGCCAAGGCCAAGCAGGACCTGGTCAAGCGCGTCAAGGAGGCGTTGGGCGACGAGGTCCAGGAGGTCAAGGTGACCCACCGGCTGACCGACTCCCCGGCCTGCGTGGTGCTGCCCGAGCACGAGATGGGCTACCAGATGCGCCGCATCATGGAGGCCGCCGGTCAGCCGCTGCCGGAGGTCAAGCCGATCCTCGAACTCAACCCCGAGCATGCCCTGGTGGCGCGCCTGGAGGGTGTCGAGGGCGACGGCTTCGGCGACCTGGCGCGCATCCTGCTCGACCAGGCGATCATCGCCGAGGGCGGTCACCTCGACGACCCGGCCGCCTATGTGCGCCGCCTCAACGCCCTGTTGAGCGCCTGACGCCCCGCCCGGGACGCCACTCAGCGATGGCGTCCCCCGCCTGTCGCCGGCCGCCCCGAGGGGCGGCCGGCGTGCCTTCGGAGCGCCTTCCCGTCGCGATGACGCCGGCCCTCGTCGCACGAGACCCGCTGTTCCGGCGCCCTTGCCTGACACGGCTGGCATGCCTGCTTGACGTTTACGTAATAATGAGCGTTTGGTTTCAAGACGATACCCACGACGCCCCGGACGCTACCGCCACCGTCATACGGCTTGAGAATCCTTAGCGTCTCAGGTATCACTGTCCGGCCTGGTTTATGCAAATTCTAAATACTAGAGCGGGAGATCCATCGTGAAGATCGGTGCACCCAAGGAGCGTGCATCCGGGGAGGCGCGTGTCGCGCTGACCCCGGAGAGCGCGCAGCAGATCCAGAAGCTGGGACACGAATGCCTGGTCGAAGCCGGCGCCGGTGAGGCCGCGGGCTTCGACGATGCGGCCTACCGGGACGCCGGCGTTACCGTCATCGACGGTGCCGAGGCGCTCTGGGAGGCGGCCGATGTCGTCATCAAGGTCCGCGAGCCGTCCGAGGAGGAGGCCGGCTACCTGCGCCGCGGCCAGACCCTGATTTCCTTCTTCTGGCCGGCCCAGAACGAGGCGCTGCTGGAGCAGTGCCGCGACAAGGGCGCCAGCGTCATCGCCATGGACATGGTGCCGCGGATCTCGCGGGCCCAGAAGATGGATGCCCTGTCCTCCACCGCCAACATCGCCGGCTACCGGGCGGTCATCGAGGCCGGCAACCAGTTCGGGCGCTTCTTCACCGGCCAGGTGACCGCCGCCGGCAAGGTGCCGCCGGCCAAGGTGCTGATCGTCGGCGCCGGGGTGGCCGGCCTCGCCGCCATCGGCACCGCGACCAGCCTGGGGGCCGTGGTGCGGGCCTTCGACGTGCGCCCCGAGGTGGCCGAGCAGATCGAGTCCATGGGCGCCGAGTTCCTGTTCCTCGACTTCGAGGACAGCCAGGACGGCTCCGGTAGCGGCGGCTATGCGGCGCCGTCGAGCCCCGAGTTCCGCGAGAAGCAGCTGGCGCTGTTCCGCGAGCAGGCCCCGGACATCGACATCGTCATCACCACGGCGCTGATCCCCGGTCGGCCGGCGCCCAAGCTGTGGCTCGAGGACATGGTCAAGGCCATGAAGCCGGGCTCGGTGATCGTCGACCTGGCGGCCGAGAAGGGCGGCAACTGCGACCTGACGGTGCCCGACCAGCGCATCGTCACCGACAACGGCGTGATCGTGGTCGGCTATACCGACTTCCCGTCGCGCATGGCGACCCAGGCCTCGCTGCTGTATGCCACCAACATCCGCCACATGCTGACCGACCTGACGCCGGAGAAGGACGGCAGCCTCGACCACGACATGGATGACGATGTCATCCGCGGCTCCACGGTGACCCACGAGGGCGAGATCACCTTCCCGCCGCCGCCGCCCAAGGTGCAGGCCATCGCCGCGGCCAAGCCCAAGCCGAAGGAGAAGGAGCCGACGCCCGAGGAGAAGAAGGCCGCCGAGCACAGCGCCTTCGTCGCCCAGACCAAGCGCCAGGCCACGCTGCTCGGCGTGGGCGGCGCCCTGATGCTGCTGCTCGGTCAGGTGGCCCCGGCCTCCTTCATGCAGCACTTCATCGTCTTCGCCCTGGCCTGCTTCGTGGGCTTCCAGGTGATCTGGGGCGTGAGCCACTCCCTGCACACCCCGCTGATGGCGGTGACCAACGCCATCTCCGGGATCATCGTGCTCGGGGCGGTACTGCAGATCGGCTCCGGCAGCGCCCTGGTGGGGCTGCTGGCGGGGATCTCGGTGCTGATCGCCACCATCAACATCGTGGGGGGCTTCCAGGTCACGCGCCGGATGCTCGCCATGTTCCAGAAATCCTGAGCGGCGGAGATCACTAAATGTTGGGACAAGGATTCGTATCTGCCGCCTCGATCGCGGCGAGTGTGCTGTTCATCCTCTCGCTGGGGGGGCTGAGCAACCAGGAGAAGGCCAAGCGGGCCGTCTGGTACGGCATCATCGGCATGGCCGTGGCGGTGTTCTTCACGGCCCTCGGGCCGGGCATCGGCGGCTACTGGTGGATGCTGCCGATGATGGTCATCGGCGCGATCATCGGCGCCTATGTGGCCAAGAAGGTCGAGATGACCGAGATGCCGCAGCTGGTGGCGGCGCTGCACAGCTTCGTCGGCCTGGCGGCGGTGTTCGTCGGCTTCAACGCCGACCTCGAGCGGCGCCGGGTGCTGGCCAGCCAGCTCGCCGAGCAGGGCAGCGAGGGCTTCTCCGCCTTCGCCGCCCTGGTGGCGCACAAGACGCCGGCCGAGCTGACCTTCCTGCAGATCGAGGTGGTGCTCGGCGTGTTCATCGGCGCGGTGACCTTCACCGGCTCGGTGATCGCCTTCGGCAAGCTGGCCGGCAAGGTGGACGGCAAGCCCCGTCAGCTGCCCGGCGGCCACCTGCTCAATGCCGCCGCCGCGGGCCTGTCCGTGGTGCTGGCGATGCTCTACTTCAACGGCGCCGGCTTCTGGACCCTGCTGCTGCTGGCGGCCCTGGCGTTCTTCATCGGCTATCACCTGATCATGGGCATCGGCGGCGCCGACATGCCGGTGGTGGTGTCGATGCTCAACAGCTACTCCGGCTGGGCGGCGGCGGCCATCGGCTTCACCCTGTCCAATGACCTGTTGATCGTCACCGGCGCCCTGGTGGGCTCCTCCGGTGCCATCCTCTCCTACATCATGTGCAAGGCGATGAACCGCAACTTCGTCAACGTGATCCTGGGGGGCTTCGGTGGCAGCCAGGGCCCGGCCGCGGAGATCGAGGGCGAGCAGGTGGCCATCGACACCAATGGGGTGGCCAGCGCGCTCAACGACGCCGACAGCGTGATCATCGTGCCGGGCTACGGCATGGCGGTGGCCCAGGCCCAGAACGCGGTCAGCGAGCTGACCCGCAAGCTGCGCAGCGCCGGCAAGAACGTGCGCTTCGGCATCCACCCGGTGGCCGGCCGCCTGCCGGGGCACATGAACGTGCTGCTGGCCGAGGCCAGGGTGCCCTACGACATCGTGCTGGAGATGGACGAGATCAACGACGACTTCGCCGAGACCGACGTGGTGATCGTCATCGGCTCCAACGATATCGTCAACCCGGCCGCCCAGGAGGATCCCAACAGCCCGATCGCCGGCATGCCGGTGCTGAAGGTCTGGGAAGCCAAGCAGGTGTTCGTCAGCAAGCGTGGCCAGGGCACCGGCTATTCGGGTATCGAGAACCCGCTGTTCTTCAAGGAGAACACCCGGATGCTCTACGGCGACGCCCGCACGAGCATCGACACCCTGGTGCCGATGATCGACTGAGCGTCTCCGGGCCGGCCCCGCCGGCCCGGACCCCGCCATTCCCAACGCCCCGATTCGGGGCGTTTTTCGTTACAATGATCGGCAACACACAGCAGCTAGGATCGAGCATGCCTGACGATCGCTTGAGGGTGGCGGTACTGGGCGGCGGCAGCTTCGGCACCGCGCTTGCCAGCATCGCCGCCGACAACGGCGCCGTGGTTCACCAGTGGCTGCGCGACGACGAGCTCGCCACCGAGATCAATCGCGACCACCGCAACTCCCGTTACCTGCCCGACTATGCCATCAACCCCGCGGTGGCCGCGTCCAGCGAGATGCACGCGGTGCTCGCGGGCGCCGACCTGGTGCTGGTGGCGATTCCGTCCAAGGCCTTTCGCGAGGTGGTCCGCCAGGCGCGGCCCTGGCTGCGTCCGGAGCAGATCCTGGTCAGCACCACCAAGGGCATCCAGGAGGAGGGCTTCAAGCTGATGAGCCGGATCCTCGAGGAGGAGACCGGCTTCGCGCATATCGGCGTGCTGTCCGGTCCCAACCTGGCCTCGGAGGTCGCCGACAAGCAGCTCACCGCCACCGTGATCGCCAGCGACGACCCCCTGACCCGGGCCCGGGTCCAGACGGCACTGGGCTGCGACTACTTCCGGGTCTATGCCAGCAACGATCGCTACGGCGTCGAGCTCGGCGGCGCCCTGAAGAACATCTACGCCATCGCCGCCGGCATGGCCGCGGCGCTGGGCATGGGCGAGAACACTCGCAGCATGCTGATGACCCGGGCGCTCGCCGAGATGAGCCGCTTCGCCGTGGACCAGGGCGCCAACCCCATGACCTTCCTGGGGCTGGCCGGGGTCGGTGACCTGATCGTCACCTGCTCCTCGAAGCTGTCGCGCAACTACCGCGTCGGCTACGCGCTGGGCGAGGGCCGCACCCTGGACGAGGCCGTCGAGGCGCTGGGCCAGGTGGCCGAGGGCGTCAACACCGTGCGCCTGGTGCGCGATCAGGCCCGACGCGACGGCGTCTACATGCCGCTGGCCGAGGGCCTCTATCAGGTGCTCTTCGAGGGGGTGCCGGCGCGCCAGATGGCCCGCTTGCTGATGCAGGGCGAGCAGAGCAGCGACGTCGAGTTCACCCTGTCCCGAGAGGCCGTGACCCAGGCCCGTCGCCTCGAGGGCCAGGACGATGGCTGAGCCGCTGCTGATCATGCGCCACGGGCAGGCCGGGGCCGGCAGCCCCGACCCGGAGCGCCGGCTCACCGAGCGAGGCGAGCGCGAGGCGGCCCGCATGGGGACCTGGCTGGCGGCCCGCCGCGACCTCGACCTCACCCGGCTACGCCTGCTGTCGAGTCCCTATCGACGGGCCCGCCAGACCGCCGATCGGGTGGCCGAGGCCCTGGGCCTCGCGGTGGAGACGCTGCCGCTGATCACCCCGGACGACCCGCCCCAGGCGGTGGTCGACTGGCTGCTCGAGCAGGCGGAAGACCGGCCGCTGATGCTGGTCAGCCACATGCCGCTGGTGGGCGCGCTCACCGGGCTGCTGGTGGAGGGACGCGCCGACCGCGGCCTGGGGTTCCCCACCGCCGCCATCGTCGAACTCGCGGCCGAGGTGCCCGCCGCCGGCTGTGCCCGGCTGGCCCGTTTCACGTCACCCGCCGATATCGCCTGAGCGAGCAGCCGGGATGAGCGATATCGTCGATCAGCGCATCGATGTGAGCCCGGGCGTCGAGGCGGCATCCGAGGCCCGCTTCCGGGGCCGGGCCGGGGAGAGCGACAGGCAGCCCGGTCTCAAGGCCAGGCGGGTGCTGCGCCCCCAGGGCAACCGGGTGCCCTAGCTGGTGTAGACCGAGTGGGAGACCGAGTGAAAGAGCCCGGACGCCTTCCGCGCCTGGCTGGGCAGCGACGACGTCAAGCGTGCCCATGCCGACCCGCTGCCGGCACAGGCCCCGAGCAGTTCGAGGTGGTCGAGGGGACCGTGGCCGGGGGGGCGCGCTAGCCTCCCTTGGCTGGCAACACCGCATCACTGCACATCGACGGCGCCCCGCGGGGCGCCGTCGGCGTTTCGGGCATGGCCTAGATCAGCCCGGCGACGCGCAGGGCGATGACCCCCAGCGTCACGGTGAGGCTGGCCATCAGCGTGGTCAGGGCGATGATGTTGGCGGTGAGGGTCTCGTCGTTGCCCATGGCCTTGGCCATCACGAAGGCCGCCGCCGCCGTGGGACTGGCGAAGAACAGGAACATTACCCCCAGCGCCGGGCCGGTGAAGCCCGCCGCTACCGCCAGCAGGGTCGCCACCGCCGGCACGACCACCATCTTGGCCAGGCTGGCGCTCAGGGTGGTGCGATAGCCCGTCTTGAGGGCGCGGGTGGAGAGGGTGGCGCCGATGCAGATCAGCGCCAGGGGCAGGGTGAGCGAGGCGAAGTAGTCGCCGGTGGTGGTCAGCCAGTCGGGCAGCGGCACCTCGAACACGGCGAAGGGGCTGGCCGCAACCACGGCCAGGATCAACGGGTTGGTCAGGATGTGACGGGAGAAGCCGGCCCAGTCGATGCCCTTCGGCGCCCCTTCCTCGCGGGGCTGGTAGGTCGCCAGCACGATCACCGAGAGCACGTTGTAGCTCAGGATCACCACGCCCAGCAGCAGGCCGCCCAGCGACAGTCCCGCGTCGCCGTACATGCCGGCGGCCAGGGCCAGGCCGACGACGCCACAGTTGCCGCGAAAGGCGCCCTGGACATAGACCCCCCGCAGCGGGCGTCGCACGCGCAGGATGGCCCAGCCCCAGGCCGCGGCGAAGCTCGCCAGGGTGGCCAGGGCGAAGAAGCCCAGCATCCAGGGATCGAAGGTCGTCTCCAGGTCGGTATCGCTCAGGCCGAAGAACAGCAGCGCCGGCAGGGTGCCGCGAAACACCAGCCTCGATGCGGTATTGACGAAGGCCTGGTCGATCCAGCGCAGACGCTTCAGGCCGATGCCGATGAACACCATGGCGAACACCGGCAGGGTGATGTTCAGCGTCGAGAGAAAGATGTCGATCAATGACATGCGTGCGTCCTGTGAGGCCAGCCGGACATCACCATGACGCCGGCGGCACCGAGTCGATCTCGGCGTGTGCCGCGGCCAGGCTTGCCTCGGGGTGGTGCAACTTTAGTCGCAATCTACCATAGCGGCTATTGTCAGTCCGATGATGGGCGGCTAGGTTGTCATATGTATGATGTATGACACGAGCGGCCGGGGCTCCTCGCGCCGCCCTGGATGAACAAGAGGACGATCAGGTGAGCTTTACACGCGAAGATGTCAAGAAGGCGATCAGTGACGGGCTGCTGTCCTTCCCGGTCACCGATTTCGACGCTCAGGGGCGCTTCGACGCCGAGAGCTATCGCCAGCGGCTGGAGTGGTTCATCAGCCACGAGATCTCGGCGGTGTTCGTCGCCGGGGGCACCGGGGAGTTCTTCAACCTGTCCCGGGACGAGTTCCGCGAGATCGTGCGACTGGCGGTGAAGACCGTCGACGGCAAGCTGCCGGTGATCGCCAGCGCGGGCCTGAGCGTGGCCACCGGCAGCGCCTTCGCGCGAATCGCCGAGGAGGAGGGGGCCGATGGCATCCTGCTGATGCCGCCCTATCTGACCGAGTGTCCCCAGGACGGCCTGGTGGAGTATGCGCGGCAGATCTGTGAGGCCACGTCGATCAGCGTGATCTACTACAATCGCGGCAACGGCATCATGCAGCCGGCGGCGGTGCAGCGCCTGGCCGATGCCTGCCCCAACCTGATCGGTCTCAAGGACGGCAAGGGCGACATGCAGGCCCTGAACCGGATCATCAAGACCGTCGGTGACCGCCTGGCCTATGTGGGCGGCGTACCCACCGCCGAGATCATGGCCGAGGCCTATCTGGCGATGGGGGTGAACACCTACTCCAGCGCGGTGTTCAATTTCGTGCCGGACATGGCGGTGACCTTCTACAAGGCGCTGCGGGTCGGCGATACCGACACCGTGCGTCGCATCTCTCGCGAATTCTTCCTGCCCTTCGTCGACCTGCGCGACCACAAGGCCGGCTATGCGGTCAGCCTGATCAAGGCCGGTGCCGAGATCATTGGGCGTCCCGCCGGCAGCGTTCGCGCGCCGCTCGAGATGCCCAGTGCCGATGAGCGGGCTCGACTGGAAGCCCTGGTCGAGACCGCCAAAGGCTTGTAAGCCTGTCCTTCACCCATCCTCAACAACGACAGCAAAGAGGTGAACCCATGAGCATGCCCAACGTACCCAAGACCCTTGGTGTCTCCGTGCTGATGGCCGGCATGGCCTTCGGCAGCGCCGCCGCCATGGCCGCCGACGGCCCCCTGCGGGGTAACGTCCGCGTGGTGATCGGCTCGACCTCGACCGGAGGCGACACCTACCAGAACTCCAGCATCGTCGTCGATGCCCTGGCCGAGAAGCTCGACCTCAACATGAAGGTGGATGCCGTCGGTGCCAGCTCGGCCTTCCGTTTTCTGGATCGCGACCCGCGCGGCAATACCCTGATGATCTTCCACGATCAGTCCTACCTCGGCTACCTGTACGGGGTCGAGGGGTATGACAACATCTTCGAGAAGTACACCATCGGCCCGACCGTCGCCATCAACCCCGGCAACGCCTACCTGGTGCCCAAGGATTCCCCCTACGAGAACCTCGACCAGGTCATCGCGGCGGTGGGAGACGGTGAAGAGGTTCGCGTGGCGATCCAGCCGGGCGGGGTCTCCGAGATCGGCTTCAGTGCCCTGAAGAATGCCATCGCCATCGAGCACCCGGGAATGGAAGACAACCTGGTGGCGGTCAACACCGGCTCCCAGGCGGACAAGAACCAGCAGCTCTTCGATGACCAGGCGGACCTGATCAATGGCACCGTGCAGGCCAACGAGCAGTATACCCGCCTACCGGCGGACGATCAGAAGGCCATGCGCTTCGTGTGGCTGACCGCACGCCAGGGCACCATCGAGCAGGCGCCGGAAGACGGCCTGGGCCAGACCTCTCGCGAGCAGCTGCTGGAGTACGTGGAGCCCAACGTGACCGTCACCATGGGCGACGAGAACTTCACCTTCGATAAGGAGTTCTTCTTCCTCTACAACAAGGACATGGATCCGGCGATCGTGGACCAGATCGATGAGGCGCTGGGCGAGATCTATGCCGAGGGCGAGATCCAGGAAGTCCAGAAGAACTCCTTCTTCATCCCCAATTTCAAGCCGTCCGACGAGGCAGCGGAGTACCTGGAGAACAAGATGTCCGTCTACGAGGGCGTCATCGAGAATATCCAGTAAGAGATGGTCGCCGGCAGGAGCTTCCCGCCGGCTTACCCGCTGCTGTTCCACTCCTATAACGTCGAAGGGCTCGCTTGAACGAAAGCCTTCATCGGAGCCGCTATGGAATCCGGACTGACATCCCTGTTCAGTGTCTCGATTGACTTCGAGACCTCTCACTTGTTCTTTCCTCGCATCATTCATTGGCTGATGGGGGGGCTCTTCGCATTGATTCTGGTGCTCAGGGTGTTGCCCTTCTTCGCCGCCGTCAGGCGGGGGGAAAGGACGCTGCCGATCCTCGGCGAGTCCATGGACAAGTACCGCTTCTTCGGCTCCCTGGCGTTGATCGCCGCCTATTTCTACCTGATGGCGGTGGTCGGCAACCTCTTTCCCTATACGGGCTACGGCTTCCTGTCTGTCTCGATCGTCTTCGTCTTCCTGATGTCGCTGATGTACATGCACACCAGGACCAGGCGCAAGGTCGTGACGGCCGCCATCAACGCCGTCGTGGCGCCGAGCCTGGCGTGGTTCATCCTCGCCAAGCTGTTCCAAATCACCCTGCCGTAGCGGAGTCGTTCCCGATGCTGGATATACTGTCGTTACTCGATATCACCTTCTTCCTGCTGGCGGCCCTGGGGGCCCTGGTCGGCATCATCTTCGGGGCCATCCCCGGGATGACCGCGACCATGGCCGTGGCGGTGTGTCTGCCGCTTACCTACGCCCTGGGACTCCACCATGGCCTGGCACTGTTGCTGGGGCTCTATGTGGGGGGGATCTCCGGTGGCATGGTGCCGGCCGTGTTGCTCAACATTCCCGGCACCCCCTCCTCGATCACCACCACCTTCGATGGCTATCCCATGGCCCAGCGGGGCGAGGGCGAACGCGCGCTGCGGGTCTGCGTGGTGGCCTCCGTGGTCGGCGGGCTGGTCAGTGCGGCGATTCTCTTTCTCTTTGCGCCGCTGCTGGCCGAGTTCTCGATCAAGTTCTCCTATGTGGAGAAGTTCCTGATCATCCTGCTGGCCCTGACCGTCATCGCCTCCATGTCTCGCAACATGCTGGTGGGCATCTTCAGCGGTGTGCTGGGGATCTGGCTGAGCCTGATCGGCACCTACAGCATCTCGGATGGCGGCAACGGCAAGACGCGGCTGATGTTCGATTTCCTCGAGCCTTACCTGTTCGAGGGCTTCTCCCTGCTGCCGGTGCTGATCGGTATCTTCGGTATCGCCACCATCCTGCTGGAAGCCGAGCAGGGCGTGAAGAGCGGCCTGTCCGGCAAGGAGATCAAGATCGGCAAGGGCGGCGGTTTCTCCTTCGGCATCTTCAGGGGGCGGCTGACCAACCTGGTGCGTTCCTCCTTCATCGGCACCTTCGTCGGCATGCTGCCCGGGGTCGGGGGGAGTGCCGCCTCGGTGCTGGCCTACACCCAGGAGAAGAACCTGTCTCGGGATTCCAGCGAGATGGGCAAGGGGGCGCCCCAGGGGCTGATCGCCTCCGAGTCCGCCAACAATGCGTTGACCGGTGGCGCGTTGATCCCGCTGCTGTCGCTCGGCATCCCGGGGGACTCCACCACCGCGGTGCTGATCGGGGCCTTCACGTTGCAGGGCATCCAGGTCGGTCCGCTGTTCATCCCGGAGAATGCCGACACCTGGTACGTGATGATGACCGCGCTGGTGTTTGCCAATGGCGTGATGTTCTTCCTGATGTTCTATGCCATCAAGCACATCGCCAAGGTGGTGCTGGTGCCCAAGTACATCCTCTACCCGATCATCGTGATGATGTGCGTGGTCGGTGCCTATGCCATCAACTACGGCATCATGTTCGATGTCTGGACCCTGCTGATCTTCGGCGTGCTGGGCTATCTGATCCAGAAGGTCGGTCTGGAAGTCGCCCCGCTGATCATCGGCTTTATCCTCGGCGGCCAGGCGGAGGTCTACTTCGTCAAGAGCCTGGAGTCCTTCGGCGGCTATTCGATCTTCTTCACCAAGAGCCCCATCGCGGTGGTGCTCTGGGCGCTGATCGCCGCCTCGGTGACCTTCTCCGTGGTGATGGGCCTGAAGAGCCACGCCAAGCGTCGCCTGGAGACCTCCCAGTGAACCCCGTCACCCAGCACAACCGTGAGGCCCGATCATGACGCAGTCGAATCAGCCGCCCCGGGTGATCCGCATTCACCCCAGGGACAACGTCGCCGTCGTCGTCGAGGGTGGTGGCATGGCCGCCGGTGAGTGGCTCGACGACGGCATCGAGCTCCAGGCAAGCATTCCCCAGGGGCACAAGGTCGCGCTGGTGGCGCTGGCGGAAGGCGATGAGGTGATCCGCTATGGCGAGGTCATCGGCACGGCCGCCACGCCTATCCCCCGGGGCGGCCATGTCAACGAGACCAATCTGCACATGCCGACCCCGCCGGCCCTGGAGGACCTGCCGCTGGCCACGCGTCCGGCGCCGTCGGCAGCGCCGCTGGAAGGCTACACCTTCGAGGGCTTCCGCAATGCCGACGGCAGCGTCGGCACCAAGAACGTGCTCGGCATCACCACCAGCGTGCAGTGCGTGGCGGGCACCGTCGATCACGTGGTCCAGCGCATCAAGCGCGAGCTGCTGCCGCGCTTCCCCAATGTCGACGACGTGGTGGGGCTCAATCACAGCTATGGCTGTGGCGTGGCGATCAATGCCCCGGCGGCGGTGGTGCCGATTCGCACCCTCAGGAACCTGGCCCTGAACCCCAACTTCGGCAACCAGGTGATGGTCATCGGACTCGGCTGCGAGAAGCTGCAGCCCTCGACCCTGGTCGAGGACCGTCCGGTGAGGGTCTTCGAGAACACCGAGGCCGCCGATCCCGAGGCCAACGTGCTGAGCCTGCAGGACGAATCCTTCACGGGCTTCGGCGAGATGATCGCGGGCATCATGGCCATGGCCGAGCGCCATCTCGAGCGTCTCGACCGTCGTCGCCGCGAGACCTGCCCGGTGTCCGACCTGGTGGTGGGCATGCAGTGCGGCGGCAGCGATGCCTTCTCCGGCTTGACCGCCAACCCGGCGGTGGGCTTCGCCACCGACCTGATCGTGCGTGCCGGGGGCAGCGTGATGTTCTCCGAGGTCACCGAGGTGCGCGACGCCATCCACCTGCTGACGCCGCGCGCGGTGGATCGCTCGGTCGGCCAGGCGCTGATCGACCAGATGGCCTGGTACGACGACTACCTGTCCCAGGGCCAGGTGGATCGCAGCGCGAACACCTCGCCCGGCAACAAGCAGGGCGGGCTCTCCAACATCGTCGAGAAGGCGCTGGGCTCGGTGATCAAGTCCGGCAACTCGCCGATCGTCGACGTCATCGGCCCGGGCGAGCGGCTGCGCAAGCGCGGCCTGACCTTCGCCGCCACCCCGGCCAGCGACTTCATCTGCGGCACCCTGCAGGCCGCCGCGGGCATGAACCTGCAGGTCTTCACCACCGGGCGCGGCACGCCCTACAACCTGCCGATGACCCCGGTGATCAAGGTCTCGAGCAACTCCACCCTGGGGCGGCGCTGGCACGACCTGATCGACCTCGATGCCGGGCGCATCGCCACCGGCGAGGCGAGTATCGAGGCGATGGGCTGGGAGCTGTTCCGGCTGATCCTCGACGTGGCCAGCGGGCGCCGCAAGGTCGCCGCCGACCGGCTGGGCCTTGCCAACGACCTGGTGCTGTTCAATCCCGCGCCGGTGACCTGACCCCCTGTCGACTGTTGTTTCGACCATGACAAGAGGCAATGCCATGTTTCCCAAGATCACCAAGATGACCATCGTGCCGGTGGCCGGCGAGGACGGCTTCCTGCTCAACCTGAGCGGTGGCCATGCGCCCTGGTTCATCCGCTGCGTGCTGGTGCTGGAGGACGAGTCCGGCAACCGCGGGCTCGGCGAGATTCCCTCCAGCCAAGGCATCCTGAACGGACTGGAGAAGTGTCGGGGGCTGGTGGAAGGCGCCCGGGTCAACGAGGTCAAGCAGGTGCTCAGTCGGGCCCGGGACCTGCTGGCCCAGGGCGGCCCCGAGGAGCGCGGACGCCAGACCTTCGACCTGCGAGTGGCGGTGCACGTCATCACCGCCATCGAGTCGGCGCTGTTCGACCTCTTCGGCCAGGCACTGGGCATGCCGGTGGCCGACCTGCTGGGCCAGTACGGCCGCCAGCGCGACGAGGTCGAGGCCCTGGGCTACCTGTTCCTGCTCGGCGACCCGGACAAGACCGACCTGCCGTATCCCCGGGTGACCGACCCGGTCGATGCCTGGGACGAGGTGCGCTACCGCGAGGCCATGACGCCCGAGGCCGTCGCCAACCTGGCCAAGGCCGCCTTTGAGCGCTACGGCTTCCAGGACTTCAAGCTCAAGGGCGGCGTGCTGCGCGGCGAGGAAGAGGCCGACTGCATCCGCGCGCTGCACGAGGCCTTCCCCGAGGCGCGCCTGACCCTCGACCCCAACGGCGCCTGGAAGCTGGACGAGGCGGTGCGGGTGCTGGAGCCGATCAAGCAGCTGCTGAGCTACGCCGAGGATCCCTGTGGCCAGGAGGGCGGCTTCTCCGGCCGCGAGACCATGGCCGAGTTCAAGAAGCGCACCGGGCTGCCCACCGCCACCAACATGATCGCCACCGACTACAAGCAGCTGCAGCTGGCCGTACAGCTCAACTCGGTGGATATCCCGCTGGCCGACTGCCACTTCTGGACCCTGCAGGGTGCCGTGGCCGTGGGCGAGCTGTGCAACGAGTGGGGCATGACCTGGGGCTCGCACAGCAACAACCACTTCGACATCTCGCTGGCGATGATGACCCATGTGGCCGCGGCCTGCCCGGGCGAGATCACCGCCATCGACACCCACTGGATCTGGCAGGACGGTCAGCGCATCACCAGGGACCCGTTCCAGATTCGGGACGGCAAGCTGGCCGTGCCGAAGACCCCGGGCCTTGGCGTCGAGCTCGACGACGACAAGCTCATGGAAGCCCACGAGAAGTACAGGCGCCTCGACGTGACCCAGCGCGACGACGCCATGGCCATGCAGTACCTGATCCAGGGCTGGGAGTTCGATCCCAAGCGCCCGGCCCTGGTTCGCTGAGGCTTCTCGGCCGCGACATTCTCCGACACGCGGCCTGACTCCCCTCTCACGACCCCCAAGCGACGCCGTCACTGGCGACGCACCAATGAGGAGACGCCTGATGACTTTGCAAGGCAAGCAACTGATCGGTGCCCAGGCCGTTGCGGCCCAGGGCAGCCCCATCCACGCGGTCAACCCGGCCACCGACGAGCGTCTGGAGCCGGCCTATGCCGCCGGCGGCAAGCCCGAGGTCGAGCGGGCCTGCGCGCTGGCCTGGGCGGCCTTCGAGACCTACCGGGAGACCGGCCTCGAGGCACGTGCCCGCTTCCTCGAGACCGTGGCCGACGAGATCGAGGCCATCGGCGATGCCCTGATCGAACGTGCCATGGCCGAGTCCGGCCTGCCCCGGGCGCGCCTCGAGGGCGAGCGCGGCCGCACCTGCGGCCAGCTGCGCCTGTTCGCCAAGGTGGTCCGCGCCGGCGAATGGCTCGACGTGCGCATCGACCCGGCCCTGCCGGAGCGGGCGCCGATGCCGCGCGTCGACCTGCGCCAGCGCCATATCGGCCTGGGCCCGGTGGCCGTGTTCGGCGCCTCGAACTTCCCGCTGGCCTTCTCGGTGGCCGGCGGCGACACCGCATCAAGCCTGGCCGCCGGCTGCCCGGTGGTGGTCAAGGCGCACTCCGCCCACCCCGGCACCTCCGAGCTGGTGGGGCGCGCCGTGCAGCGGGCGGTGGCCAGGTGCGAGCTGCCCGAGGGCGTGTTCTCGCTGCTCTACGGCTCCGGCCACGAGGTGGGCCAGGCGCTGGTGCGCGATGCGCGCATCAAGGCGGTGGGCTTCACCGGCTCGCGTGGCGGCGGCACGGCGCTGATGAAGGCGGTGCAGGAACGCCCCGAGCCGATCCCGGTCTATGCCGAGATGAGCTCGATCAACCCGGTGTTTCTGCTGCCCGAGGCGCTGGCCGCCCGCGGCAAGGCACTCGGCGAGGCCTTCGTCGGCTCGCTGACCCTGGGCGCCGGCCAGTTCTGCACCAACCCGGGGCTGGTGATCGGCATCAAGGGCGAGGGCCTCGATGCCTTCGTGGCCGCCGCCGGCGAGGCGGTCCAGGCGAGCCCCGCCCAGACCATGCTGACCCCGGGCATCCATGACGCCTACAGCCAGGGCGTCGACGGCCTGACTCAAAGCAGCCAGGCCCGCGAGGTCGCCCGCGGCCCGGCCGGCGACGGCCCCAACGCCTGCCAGGCCGGGCTGTTCGTGGCCGCCGCCGCCGACTTCCTGCGTGAGGAGGCGCTGCAGGCCGAGGTCTTCGGCGCCACCGCGCTGGTGGTCGAGTGTGCCGACCAGGCCGAGGTGACGCGCGTCGCCGAGGCCCTGGAAGGCCAGCTGACCGCCACCCTGCAGATGGACGACGGCGACCTCGAGACCGCCCGCGGCCTGCTGCCGATCCTCGAGCGCCGCGCCGGCCGGGTGATGGCCAACGGCTGGCCGACCGGCGTCGAGGTGTGCCACGCCATGGTCCATGGCGGCCCCTATCCGGCGACCTCGGACAGTCGCACCACCTCGGTGGGCAGCGCGGCGATCCAGCGCTTCCTGCGCCCGGTGTGCTACCAGAACCTGCCCCAGGGCCTGCTGCCCGAGGCGCTCCGGGACGGCAACCCGGCCGGCGTCAGCCGCCTGGTCGACGGCAAGCGCGAGGCCTGAGGCGCGACGGTCAGCTTGGCAAGCAGTAACGGTTTGGCGGCCCTCGGGCCGCCTTCTTGTGCTGCATCGCGAGACCCGTCCACGCGGTCGAGCCGCCCGTCGCGCAAGGTCGCCAGAGGGGGAAGGCCGGCAGCGACCGCCCCGCGCGATGCCGATGCCTGCGGAGACCGCCAGGATCATGGCCGTCGAGACCCGCAGGCTGGCCCCAGGTGCATGTAGCCAAGCGATGATTCAGGAACCCTGACACGGCTGCCGCCATCTATCTTCCAGTAAGGCTTCCACGCCCATCGGTCAGGCAGGACCCCACGATGAAGATCGAACGCGTGCATACGCACATCCTCGACCATCGGCTCGACCAGGCCTTCGAGAGCGCCTCGATGCGCTTCGAGCGGCGCCAGCACTGCCTGGTTGAGATCGTCTGCGACGACGGCACCGTGGGCTGGGGGGAGTGCCTGGGCCCGGCCAGGGCCAATGCCACCATCATCGGGCTCTATGCCGGCGCCCTGGTCGGGGCCAATCCGCTTGCGACCGAGAGACTCTGGCTCGAGCTCTATCACCGGCTGCGCGACCAGGGGCAACGCGGCCTGACCATGACCGCCCTGAGCGGCATCGATATCGCGCTATGGGACATCAAGGGCAAGCATTACGGCGCGTCGGTCAGCGAGCTGCTCGGCGGGCGTTTCCGCGAGAAGGTCCGGGCCTATGCCACCGGCGCGTTCCGTCGCGATGGGGGAGACCGGGTGCAGGACGTCGCCGAGGAGGTGGCCGGCTATGCCCGGGAGGGCTTCCATGGCGTCAAGATCAAGGTCGGCTTCGACGTCGAGGAGGACCTGCGTGCCATCGCCGCCGTCCGCGAGGCGATCGGCCCCGAGCGGCGGCTGATGATCGACGCCAACCACGGCTACGACCTGCTCGAGGCGATCGAGGTCGGCAGGCGCGCCGAGTCCTTCGGCATCGACTGGTTCGAGGAGCCGGTGCTGCCCGAGCAGATCGACAGCTACCGCGCCGTGCGCCAGGGCCAGCCGATCCCCGTCGCCGGCGGCGAGAACTGGCACGGGCGCTACGCGATGCTCGAGCCGCTGTCGACGCGGGCGGTGGACATCGTCCAGCCCGACGTCTGCGCCGTCGGCGGCTTCAGCGAGATGCGCCGCGTCGCCGACATGGCGGCGATGTGCGGCGTGCGCCTGGTCCCGCATGTCTGGGGCACGGCGGTGTGCATCGCCGCCAGCCTGCAGTGCATGGCGGCGCTGCCGCCCAACCCGCCGCGGCGGCGTCCGATCGAGCCGATCATGGAGTTCGACCGCACCCGAAACCCCTTTCGCCAGGCCGTGGTCCAGACGCCGATCGAGCACCGGGACGGCGTCATCCGCATCCCCGATGGCCCGGGGCTGGGGATCGCCATCGATCGCGATGCCCTGCAACAGTATGCGCTGAAGGAGGCGTGATGGTGTCTGATGTCCCCGCCAGCATTCGCCCCCCAGAGGGGCATCGTCGGCGCTTCGGCCACCCCTGGAGGGCGACCGACGGGCATGTCCAGGTCGAACCTGGCAGGCCCATCATCGCCGAATGCCCTGAGGCGCTCGGACGCAGGGGCGACGCGATCTCGAAGGAGATACCCTGATGCTGAATCGGATGCTGGTCACCGGCGCCGCCGGTGGCGTGGGCCAGGCCATTCGTCCCCATCTCGCGCGTCTCGCCCATCGGGTGAGGCTGTCGGATGTCGCCGAGCTGGGGGAGGCGGCCGAGCACGAGGAGCTCGTGCCCTGCGACCTGGCCGATGCCCCGGCGGTCAATGCCCTGGTGGCGGACTGCGACGGCGTGGTCCATCTGGGCGGCGTATCGGGGGAGAGGCCCTGGGAGGGGATCCTCCGGTCGAATATCATCGGCACCTACCACCTCTTTGAAGCGGCGCGCCACCAGGGCAAGCCGCGCATCGTGTTCGCCAGTTCCAACCACACCATCGGCTTCTATCCGCGCACCATCCGCATCGACAGTCGGGTACCGCACCGGCCCGATTCCCTCTACGGGGTCTCGAAGTGCTTCGGCGAGGACCTCGCCAGCCTCTATCACGACAAGTTTGGCGTCGAGACGCTGAGCGTGCGCATCGGCTCCTGCTTTCCCAAGCCGGCGGACACCCGCATGCTGGCGACCTGGCTGAGCGTCGAGGACTTCGTCGCCCTGCTCGAGCGCGCCTTCGCCGCGCCCAAGCTGGCCCACACGGTGGTCTACGGCGCCTCGGCCAACGCCGAGCGCTGGTGGGACAACCGCCAGGCGGCGTTTCTCGGCTGGGTGCCCCGCGACAGTTCCGAGCCCTGGCGGGCCGAGGTCGAGGCCGCGGCGGGTCCCATCGACCCGGACGACCCGGCCGTGGTGTATCAGGGCGGCAAGTTCGTGGCCCTCGGACACCCCGATGACTGACGTCGCCGCCGTCCGTGCCGGGCGGCGGTGCCTCCGGCGCTGCCCGCGGGGGACCTGCGTGCCACTCGAGATGGCAGATGCGGGTGAGAAAGACGGAGGGGTTGCCCTGGATGTCCCGCGGCGTGACACGGCTCGCGGGCGTCGCCTCGAGCCTGGCATCACGTGGCCCGGGACGCTACAGCATGCACGGGGCGTGAGACGCCAGGCTTGGTGACGACCTCCTCACCGCGGCACTCTCGCCGTGTGCCGGCCGTATGCCGGCCGTGGCCGAGAGGCGGGGTGGGGCACCGAGCCTGGAGGCCTGCCCGGCCATGTGAAGGTCTCTGGTATGATGTAGGATGAATAGCCGGCGGAATGCCTGTCCGCCGTCGGTATCATGGCAGTATGGAAGTGGAAAGGATGGCAAAGGGATCTGAAATGGCGATATCGAGTTCGTGGCAGGTTCAGCCCGTCAACCGTACGGGTAGCCTGTCCCAGGCGGTCGTGGAGCAGCTCGAGCGCCGGATTGCGTCCGGGGAGGTGCCGGTGGGCAGCAAGCTGCCCACCGAGAGCGAGCTGTGCGAGGCCTTCGGTGTCAGTCGCACGGTGGTGCGCGAGGCCATCACCCACCTCAAGTCGCTGGGGCTGGTCGAGACCCGGCGCGGCGTCGGCACGACGGTGCTGCGCAGTGACGCGGCCGAGCCGCGACCGGCCGTGCACATCAGCCCGCGGACCGTGGAGGATATCCTGGAGGTCCTGGAGCTACGCCTGACCCTGGAGCCCGCGGCGGCCGAGCTGGCCGCCCTGCGGCACGACGACGAAGACCGCCAGCGCCTGGAGGCCCGGCACGCCGACTTCGTCCAGGCCCAGGCGGCGACGTCACAGGCGCGCCGCGAGGATTTCGCCTTCCATCATGCGATCATCAAGGCCACCCACAACGTCTGCTTCGATCGCCTCTACGAGCCCTTGAGCGACAGCATGATTCCCCGTGCCAAGCTGCTCAGCATCGATATCGATCCCCGCGCCTCGGCGCGTTATCTCGAGCTGGTGCATGAGGAGCACACCCGGATCCTGGAGGCCATCCTCGCGCGGGATGGCCCGGGGGCCCGGGCGGCCATGCAGCAGCATCTCGAGCGCTCCCGCGATATGTACGCCCGTTATCGGGATGCCTGAAGACCGCGACGGGTGCGGCCTCGCCATGGCCCTCAGCGGGCCAGCCACAGGCCGATGGCGACGGCGGCGATCACGGTGAGAAAGAAGATCCGATTGCGGGCGCGGGTATCGCGGGGCGGCAGGTGGGAGGACACGCGGAACTCCGTTGAGCGGGTGGCGGAAGGACGACTTGGCGCCCCATGGTATCCTCGTTAGCCTGCTACCACCACTCGCGGCTTCCTGCCTCAACTGGATGATGCCATGCGCCAAACCGACACCCCCGCCTCCCTGCCGCTGGTCTTCGCCCATGCCAACGGCTTCCCGGGCCAGAGCTACCGCAGCTTCCTGTCGCCGCTGGCCACGCGGTTCGAACTCCAGCCGCTGGACCGTCTCGGTCACCATCCCGACTTCCCGGTGGGCCATAACTGGCTGGCGCTGCGCGACGAACTGCTCGAGCACCTGGACCGCTTCGACACCCCGGTGATCGGCGTCGGCCACTCCATGGGCGGGGTGCTGATGGCCATGGCCGCCGAGCGGGCGCCGGAACGTTTCCGCTGCGTGGTGATGCTCGACCCGCCGCTGATGCTGGGCTTCGACGCCCTGGCGATGAAGGCCGCCAAGCGGCTCGGCTTCGTCGACCAGCTGACCCCGGCGGGGCGCACCGTGGGGCGGCGCGACAGCTGGCCGGACCGCCAGGCCATGCGCAACTACCTGAGACGCCGGGGGCTGTTCCGGCGCTTCACCGACCAGGCCCTCGACGACTACGTGGACGGCGGTACCCGTGAGCTCGACGATGGCCGGGTGGTGCTGCTCTACGACCCCGACATCGAGGTGGCCGTCTTCCGCCACCTGCCCGACCACCTGGACGACCTCCCCGACCGGGTGCATGTCCCGCTCGGAGTGCTCGCGGGCAGCGAGTCCGACCTGCTTAACCCGCGTCGCCGGCGCCGGCTGCGGCGACGCGGGGTACGCCTCGCCAAGGTCCCCGGGGGGCACATGTTTCCCATGGAGCAGCCCGAGGCGACCCGCCAGGCGCTTCTCTCGATGCTCGACAGGCTGCTGGAAGCGCCGTGACCGCCCCGCGGCCGCTGGGCCTCGCCGAGGGGCGTCTGGCCGGGCTTTCCTGGGGCGAGGCGGGCGCGCCCACCTGGCTGGCCTTGCATGGCTGGCTCGACAATGCCGCCAGCTTCTCGCGGCTGGCGCCACGCCTGGTCGAGGCGCTGGGCATCCGGATCGTGGCGCTGGACTTCGCCGGCCATGGTCACTCCCGGCATCTCGCCGGTGACTACGCGCTCTGGGACTATTGCCACGATGTCCTCGACGCCCTGGTCGACCTCGGCCTCGAGCGCGCGCCGCTGCTCGCCCACTCGATGGGCGCCGGCGTGGCCTGCCTGCTCGCCGCCGCGCTGCCCGAACGGGTCGCCTCACTGACGCTGATCGACGGCCTGGGCGCGCTGACCACCGAGGCCGCCGCCGCTCCCGGGCAGCTGCGCAAGGGGTTGCGGGCTCATCGTCGCGCCCTCTCGGCGGCGCCGCGCTATCCTGATGAGAGGAGCGCCGTGGCATCCCGGGTGGCCGGTGGGGCCACGCCCATCGACGGCGAGACGGCGCGCCCGCTGGTGCGGCGCAACCTCGCCGGGGAGCCAGATGGCCACCTCCGCCTGAGATCGGATCCGCGGCTGCTGAGACCCTCGCCGGTGCGCTTCACGCCGGAGCAGGCGATGGCGATGCTCGCGGCGATTCGCTGCCCGGTGCTGCTGCTGGAGGGCGAGGGCGGCATCCTCGCCGGCCGTCCCGGCGCCGCGTCAGCCCGGCAGGCCATCGCCGGGCTGCGCCGCCGGGTCCTGCCGGGTGGGCACCACCTGCACCTGGAGCCGAGCGCGGTGGGGGCGGTGGCCGAGGCGATCGTGGCCTGGCACCTCGACTGACAGGGGGAGGCGACATGCGCAACTCGAACCGCAAGGGCAGGCGGGTCTCGCTGGTGCTGGGCAGCGGTGGCGCCCGTGGCTATGCCCATATCGGGGTGATCGAGGAGCTGGAGGCCCGAGGCTACGAGATCGTCGCCATGTCCGGATGCTCCATGGGGGCCCTGGTGGCGGGCGTGCATGCGGCCGGGCAGCTCGACCGCTATCGCGACTGGGTGTGCCAGCTGGACTATTTCGACATCCTGCGCCTGGTGGATGTGACCTGGAGTCCGATGGGCGCCATGAGGGCCAGCAAGGTGATGAACAAGCTCGACGAGCTGGTCGGGGACATCCGCATCGAGGACCTGCCGATCCCGATCACCACCGTGGCCACGGACCTGGTGCGCCAGCGTGAGGTGTGGTTCCAGAGTGGCTCCCTGCTCGAGGCGGTCCGCGCCTCCATCGCCGTGCCGGGCGTGATCACGCCGGTCCACCTGGGCGAACAGGTGCTGGTGGACGGTGGGCTGCTCAACCCCCTGCCGATCACGCCGACGGTGTCGACCCGGGCGGACTTCGTCATGGCGGTCAACGTGACCGCGCACAGTCCCGAGCCGGTGAGCCTGGAGTCGATGCTGTCCCCCGACGAGGCCGCCGAGGAACAGGCCCGGGAGAGGGCACGCGATCAGGGCGGCGCGGTGGACTTCGGGGGCTGGATGGAGGGAGTGAGGGGCGCCACCCGGCGTCTCTTCGAGGGCTTCGGCGGCGGCCCCGAGGGCGACGAGGAGGACAGCCTGGCCCGGGGGCGCCGCGCCTGGGGCCGCCTGGACATGATGCTGGCCTCCTTCGACATCACCCAGGCGGCGCTGGCCAAGTACAAGCTGGCGGGCTATCCCCCGGATGTGCTGATCGAGGTGCCCAAGACGGTCTGCGGCGCCTATGAGTTCCATCGCGCCGAGGCGCTGATCCTGCTGGGGCGCCACCTGGCCAAGCAGGCGCTGGATCGACGCGAGGCGGGGGTGGAACTCGCCGACAGCGGCCAGCTGGTGGAATCTGGCGCCGAAGAGCCCGTCGACGAGGTGCCCCGGGTCGAGGCGCCGAGCACCGAGGCGGTGGCACCGGACGACCGGGACTAGCCTTCAGGCCTCGCCGCGGCGACGGCGCAGCAGCACATAGACCGCCCCGGTCCCGCCGTCGACCTCGCTGGCCGAGCAGAAGGCCAGCACGCTGGGCCACTCGCGCAGCCAGGCATTCACGTGGCTCTTGATCACCGGGTAGTCGGCGGTGGTGCCCCAGGCCTTGCCGTGGACCACCAGCACGCAGCGTGCCTGGGTCGCCAGGGCGTCGCTCAGGAAGGCCTCGAGTTCGCTGCGTGCCTCCTCCAGGGTGTGGCCGTGCAGGTCGAGGCCGGCCGTCCAGGGGATCTGGCCGCGCTTGAGCTGGCTACGGGTGCGGTAGGGCAGGTCGGGCAGGGCGAAGTCGAGATACTCCGATGGCCTCACCGCCTCGACGCGGCCATCGGAGGTGCGTCCGCCGGCGACGCCCTCGTGGGCGGCGGTGGCCGCCGCGCGGCGAGCCTGGGCCGCCTCGTCCGTCTGCCGGGGGCGTCCCGGGTCGGCTCGGTTGCTGTGGATCGGGCGCACGCCGGCCTCGCTCAGGGCCTGACGAAAGGCACTGATCTCGTCGGCGTCCGGGCGTTGGCGGCGTCGGCTCATGGCTCTCTCGTGGGCTGGCGGGAAGGGGCCAGTATACCGACCCTGGCGTGGCTGTGAACCGCCGCCGAGGGTACAATCGGTGGCCTCACGCCGCTCCTCGCAACCGTCAACCACAGGATGTCCCGTGGCCGAATCACCCGCTTCACCGTCTACCTCCACCCTGACGCTCGCCGATGACGCCCTCGTCGAGGGCCTGGTCACCCTGAGGGATTGCCTGCGCTGGACCGCCAGCGAGTTCCATCTGGCCGGGCTGCACTACGGGCACGGCACCGACTCCGCCTGGGACGAGGCCGTGGCGCTGACCCTCGGCGCGCTGCACCTGCCCTGGGATGTCGATCCCGGGGTACAGGAGGCGCGGCTGCTGCCCATGGAGCGGGCGCGGATCGTCGGCCTGGTGCGCGAGCGTATCGCCACACGACGGCCGTTGCCCTACCTGCTCGGCGAGGCCTTCTTCGCCGGCGCCCCCTTCCACGTCGACGAGCGGGTGCTGATTCCGCGCTCACCGATTGCCGAGCTCGTCGAGCATGGCTTCGGCGCCTGGTTCCCGGTCGAGCCCCCGGCGCGGGTCCTCGATCTGTGTACCGGCTCGGGCTGCATCGGCATCGCCACGGCCCTGCACCTGCCCACCTGCGAGGTCGACCTGGCCGATATCAGCCCCGAGGCCCTGGCGGTGGCACGCATCAACATCACCCGCCACGACGTCGGCGACCGGGTCCGCGCCGTCGAGTCGGACGTCTTCGACGGCCTGGTCGGCCGGCGCTTTGACCTGATCGTCTCCAACCCGCCCTACGTGGATGCCCGGGACCTGACCACCATGCCGGCCGAGTTCCGCCATGAGCCGGGCCTGGCCCTGGGCGCCGGCCGTGACGGCCTGGATATCGTGCGGCGTATCCTGCGCGAGGCCCGGGCGCACCTCAGCGACGACGGCGTGCTGATCGTCGAGGTGGGCAACTCCGACCACCACCTGGAGGCCGCCTTCCCCGAGGTGCCCTTCCTGTGGCTGGAATTCGAGCGCGGCGGCCAGGGCGTGTTCGCCCTCACCGCCGCGGAACTCGACGCCCATGCGGCGTCCTTCAGCGAGCAGTCATAGAGGAACGCCCATGTCCGGCAATACCTTCGGCAAGTTGTTCACCGTCACCACCTTCGGCGAGAGCCATGGGCCCGCGCTGGGCGCCATCGTCGACGGCTGCCCGCCGGGCCTGCCGCTCTGCGAGGAGGACCTGCAGCACGACCTGGATCGCCGTCGCCCGGGCTCGTCGCGCCATACCACCCAGCGCCAGGAAGCGGACCGGGTGCGCATCCTCTCCGGGGTCTTCGAGGGCGTGACGACCGGCACCGCCATCGGCCTGGTGATCGAGAACACCGACCAGCGCTCCAAGGACTACTCGAAGATCAAGGATCGCTTCCGGCCGGCCCATGCCGACTACACCTACCACCACAAGTACGGCATCCGCGACTACCGTGGCGGGGGGCGCTCCAGCGCCCGGGAGACCGCCATGCGCGTGGCCGCCGGGGCCATCGCCAAGAAGTACCTGGCCACCCGGGGCATCCGGGTCCGCGGCTACATGAGCCAGCTCGGGCCCATCGCCATCGAGTTTCGCGACTGGGACGCCGTGGCGACCAATCCCTTCTTCTGCCCCGACCCCGAGCGGGTGCCGGAACTCGAGGCCTACATGGACCAGCTGCGTCGCGATCAGGACTCCGTCGGTGCCCGGATCTCGGTGGTCGCCGAGGGCGTGCCGCCGGGGCTGGGCGAGCCGGTGTTCGACCGCCTGGATGCCGAGCTGGCCCATGGCCTGATGAGCATCAATGCGGTCAAGGGCGTGGAGATCGGCGACGGCTTCGCCGCGGTGGCCCAGCGCGGCAGCGAGCACCGCGACGAGATGACCCCCGAGGGCTTCCAGTCCAACCACGCCGGCGGTGTGCTGGGCGGCATCTCCAGCGGCCAGGCGATCATCGCCCATCTGGCGCTCAAGCCGACCTCCAGCATTACCACCCCGGGGCGCTCCATCGATGTCGAGGGCCAGCCGGTGGAGGTCGTGACCAAGGGACGCCACGACCCCTGCGTGGGCATCCGTGCCACGCCCATCGCCGAGGCGATGATGGCGCTGACCCTGATGGATCACCTGCTGCGCCACCGCGGCCAGAACCAGGACGTCAGCGTGACGACCCCGCGGCTGCCGTGAGCGACACGGCTGCTACACTGACCGCAGCATCTCATTTCTCTTGACAAGGCGGCCCGCCCATGAAGATCAACGTCGAATTCGACCTGACCCCCGACGAGTTCCGCCAGGCACTGGGGCTGCCGAACGTGGAGGCCTTCCAGCAGGACCTGCTGGGTCGGATCCAGAAGCAGATGGAGTCCGGTGTCGAGGGCTATGACCCCATGAGCCTGATGCAGCCCTTCCTGCAGCAGCCCATGCTGCAGCAAGGCTTGTCCCAGGGCCTGTCCAGCTTCGGCAACTACCAGCAGATGATGCTGGACATGCTCACTCGTGCCGCTTCTTCCGCCGGCGCCAAGGCGGGCGACACCGCGGCCTCGTCCGAGGAGGGCGGCCAGGGCAAGGCGGGTGCCGCCAAGACCGGCTCGGCGAGTGCGCGTTCACGCCGGAAGGGCGACGGCTGAGGCGGCCATGCGACCTTTGGCTTAGCCCCTCGTCACGTTCTTGCAACAAGCGTCGTGCGAGACTACGATTTGTGCAGTGCAGCACGACTGTTGTCACCTGTCCCTCCGGGAGGATTTGGCCATGCAAGACAAGATGATCGAGAATTTCAACGAACAGACCCGTCAGTTCTTCGAGCCGATGCGCAAGCTCAACTCGCTGATGCTGGACAGCATGGAGCGCATGACCGAGTACCAGATGGAGTCCATGAAGCGTTACAGCCAGATGGGCACCGAGCGCATGCGCGACGCCACCGAAGTCAAGGATGCCGAGGACCTGCGTGACTTCGGCACCCGCCAGGCCGAGATGATGAACGAGCTGTCCAAGCAGATGCTGGAGGATGCCCGAGCCCTCGGCGAGATGAGCCTGCAGTTCAAGGCCGAGCTGGAGCAACTCTACGCCGAGTCCGGCCAGCAATTGGCCGAGCAGGCTCAGCAGGCTACCGAGAGCGCGACTGGCGCCGCCCAGGAGGAGCCCAAGCCCCAGGCCGCGGCCAAGTCACAGGGCGCGGCCAAGGCGACCAGCACCAGTCAGGCGGCGCGCAAGCGTACCTGATTTCCCGGATTCTCAATCTGGCCACCGCCGTCTCGTCATGCGAGACGGCGGTGGTCCGTGTCGATGGCAGCGTGACAGGAGGGGGCAATGCAGCCAGGGTTTCAAGCACCGTCTCAGGCCGAGCTCGAGGTCTGGAATGAGCAGTTCAAGGCGATCGGCGAGGAGTACAAGGCCCTGATGGAGGACTTGCTCCCCCGCATGGTACCGGATGATGCCGCGGAAACCATCTATGCGGACATGCGCGACGCCTTCCGGGCCGGGGCCGAGTCGCTGATGCAGGATCCGTCCCTGTTGTGGCAGACCCAGGCCCGCCTGCTCGAGGATCAGTACCAGCTCTGGCAGAACGGCCTCAAGGCCATGGCCGGCGAGTCGGTGGCCCCCCTGGTGACTCCCGCGAAGGGCGATCGGCGCTTCCGGGACGAGGCCTGGACCAACGATCCCTACTACCTGGCGATCATGCAGCAGTACCTGCTGTTCTCGCGGCTGGTCGAGGACCTGATCGACCGCCTGCAGGGCCTCACCGCCGACCAGAAGCGCAACCTGGCCTTCTACTCCCGCCAACTGGTCAATGCGATGTCGCCGACCAACTTCGTGACCACCAATCCGGAGGTCATGCGACGTACCATCGAGACCAAGGGCGAGAACCTGGTGGAGGGCCTGGCCCGGCTGCGCCGCGACCTGGCCAATTCCGCCGAGGGGCTCAACGTCACCATGACCGATCGCAGCGCCTTCGCGGTCGGCGAGAACATCGCCGTCACGCCGGGCTCGGTGGTCTTCGAGAACGAGTTGATGCAGCTGATCCAGTATGCCCCCAGCACCGAACAGGTCTACAAGACCCCGCTGCTGGTCGTCCCCCCCTGGATCAACAAGTACTACATCCTCGATCTGCGCGAGGACAACTCCCTGGTCAAGTGGTTGGTGGACCAGGGACACAGCGTCTTCCTGATCTCCTGGCGCAACCCGGGCCCCGAGCAGCGCGACCTCACCTGGGCCGACTACATGCAGCTCGGTCCCATCGCCGCCATGGAGGCCATCGAGCAGGCCACCGGCGAGAAGTCCGTCAACCTGCTGAGCTATTGCATCGGCGGCACCCTGGCCGGTTCCACGCTGGCCTACCTCACCAGTACCCGCCGCGGCCGCAAGGTCAAGTCGGCGACCTTCATGACCAGCCTGCTCGACTTCCGCGATCCCGGCGAGCTCGGCGTCTTCCTGAGCGAGCCGGTGCTCAAGGGCATCGATGCCAAGCTTGAGCAGGACGGCTACCTGGATGGGCGGGTCATGGCCTACTCCTTCAACCTGCTGCGGGAGAACGACCTCTTCTGGTCCTTCTATATCAACAACTACCTCAAGGGTGAGCTCCCGGCGCCCTTCGACCTGCTCTACTGGAACACCGACGGCACCAACCTGCCGGCCGGGACCCATGGCTGGTACCTGCGCCACATGTACCTGGAGAATCGCCTGGTCGAGCCCGGCGGCATCGAGCTGGACGGCGTGAAGATCGACCTGCGCAAGATCTCGACGCCCAGCTACTTCATCTCCACCCGCGAGGACCATATCGCCAAGTGGAACAGCACCTACTACGGGGCGCTGCTGCCCAAGGGGCCGGTCAAGTTCGTGCTGGGGGGCTCCGGCCATATCGCCGGCATCGTCAATCCTCCCCACAAGAACAAGTACGGCTTCTGGACCAATGACGAGCTGCCGGCGACCCCGGAGCAATGGTTCGCAGGCGCCGAGGGCCACGAGGGCTCCTGGTGGCCCCACTGGCAGGCCTGGATGACCGACAACGGCTATGCCGACGCCGACAAGATGGTGCCGGCCCGCCAGCCGGGCGATGGGGACCTGGATATCCTCGAGCCGGCCCCGGGCCGTTATGTCCGCATCACCATCCCCGAGGTGCTGGGCGAGGCCCCGGCCTCGTCGGGAGCCTGAAGCCCGCCCGGTGAAGCCGGACGCTCGAAGACCGCGACTTCGCGGCTGGCAGTGGTAAGAAACCTTGGATGAAAAACCGCCCCCAGGCGTCTGCCTTGGGGGCGGTTTTTTTTACCCTGCGTTCCAGCTTCCAGCTTACGGCTTACGGCTTACGGCTTACGGCGCAGCCGCAGGCCGGGCAGCACCAGCAGCACGGCCAGTGCCCAGACCGGCCAGCTGCCGGTGCGCGAGAAGGGCGTGAGCCCCTCCCGGGGGGTGACCTCGCCGGTGAGGGTCGCCTTCTCGAACTGTGGCGCCCGCTGGAGAATGCGGCCCCGGGAATCGATCAGCGCGGTGACGCCGTTGCTGGTGGCGCGAATCACCGGCCGGCCATTCTCCAGGGCCCTCAGCCGGGCCATCTGCAGGTGCTGCAGCGGGCCGATGGAGGCACCGAACCAGGTGTCGTTGGAGACCGTCAGGATCACTCCCGAGTGCCTGGCCTGGTCGGCGACCAGGTCGGCGTAGATGATCTCGTAGCAGATGGCGTTGCCGATCCGGGTGCCGGCCACCTCCAGTGGCGCCTGGTCGCCGGGGCCCGGCGTCATGGCCGGCATCGGCAGGTCGAAGAAGGCGATGGCGCCACGCAGCAGGCTCTCCAGGGGCAGGTATTCGCCGAAGGGCACCAGGTGGCGCTTGCGGTACTCGCCACGCGATTCGTCCGCCACGATCACGCTGTTGTAGTAGTGTCCCTGCCCATCGCGCTGCAGGATGCCGGTGACCAGGGTGCTGGTGCCCGGCAGCAGTCGCCGGGCCTGGTCGAGCACCGGCGTGGCCTGGTCCGCGAACATCGGCAGCGCCGCCTCGGGCCAGATCACCAGGTCCACGTCCGTCTCCAACGCGGCGGTCATCGTCAGGTAGCTGTCGATGGCAGTGCGTTGCCCCTCGGGGGTCCACTTGATCAGCTGGGGCAGGTTGCCCTGCAGCAGGGCGACCCGGACGGGCTCGCCGGCGGGGCGTGTCCATTGGCCGGGCAGGGCCAGCGGCAGCAGCCACAGGGCCGCCAGCGGCAAGGCGGCCCACCAGCGGCGCTGCAGGAAGGCCACGCCCAGGGCGCCGGAGAGGGCGACGACCATCGACAACAGGTAGACACCGCCGACCGGCGCCCAGGGGGCCAGGGGGGCATCGATCTGGCCGCTGCCCAGCAGCAGCCAGGGAAAGCCGGTGAACAGCCAGCTGCGCAGGGCCTCGCCGAGCACCCAGGCGCCGGCGAAGGTCAGCGGCGCCAGGCGCGGCCCGGCGAGGCGCCGGTAGAGGCCCAGGGTGACGGCGAAGAACAGCGCCAGGCTGGCCACGAACAGGATCGTCAGGGCCAGGGCCAGCGGCACGCCGGTGTAGCCGTAGTCGTGGATCGACACGTAGACCCAGGAAGCTCCCGAACCGAACAGCCCCAGCCCGTAGCTCCAGCCTCGCCAGGCGGCCTGGCGGGCGGTCAGGGAGGCCAGGCCCGCGTAGACCAGGCCGGCGGCCACGGGGGCCAGCCACCAGAGCTGGAAAGGGGCGGCGGACAGGGTGGTCAGGACCCCGGCCGCCACGGCGGCCAGGTTGCCCAGGGCCCGGCGAGGGCGGGAGATGGTCATGATGCCTTCCATGGTGGGGGAGAGACTCAGTCCTCGAGGCGCGCGGTATCGGGCTCGGCTTCCAGCAAGCGGATGCGGCGGTTGTCGGCGTTGAGCACCGTGAACCGCCAGCCGCCGATCTCGGTATTCTCGCCGCGGCCGGGCAGATGGCCGAAGCGCTGCATCACCAGGCCGCCCAGGGTGTCGAACTCCTCGTCGGAGAAGCGCGTGCCGAAACGCTCATTGAAGTCCTCGATGGGGGTCAGGGCACGGATCGCGTAGCGCTCGTCGCCCAGTTCGCGGATATCCTCTTCCTCGTCGGTGTCGTGCTCGTCCTCGATGTCACCGACGATCTCCTCGAGGATATCCTCGATGGTCACGATCCCCGCGGTACCGCCGTACTCGTCCACCACCACCGCCATGTGGTTATGGGTGTCGCGGAACTCCTTGAGCAGGCTGTTGAGGCGCTTGGACTCGGGCACGAACATCGCCGGTCGCAGCACTTCCTCGAGCTGGAAGGGCAGGCCGTTGTCCTTGCCGTTGCGCAGCAGGGGGAGCAGGTCCTTGACCAGCAGGATGCCCTTCACCTCGTCGAGGTTCTCGCCGATCACCGGATAGCGGGAGTGGCCGGTTTCCAGGATCACCGGCAGGTATTCCTCGAGGGGCTGGTCGAGGGCGATGGCATTGACCTGGGAGCGCGGGATGAGCACCTCGCGGACCTGCTGGTCGCTGATGTTCAGCGCCCCCTCGATGATCATCATGGCGTCCTGCTCGAGCTTGAGCCGGGTCGCCGCCTGGCGCAGGAATTCCAGTAGCTCGTCCCGGGAGCTGGGCTCGTCGCTGTCGCTGGACAGGGCGCTGAACAACTTCTCGAGCCAGGACTTGTTGCCCTGGCTGGTCGATCGGTCTTCGCTCATGCGTCGGCTCTCTCGTCCTCGGTATCGGAATCGCGGTGCGGAGGGCTGGGGGTGAGATACGGATCGGCGATGCCCAGGCCCGCCAGGATGTCACGCTCGAGGGCTTCCATGGCCTCGGCCTCGTCGTCCTCGATATGGTCATGGCCCAGCAGGTGCAGGGTGCCGTGGACCACCATATGAGCGTAGTGAGCCGCGAGGCTCTTGTCCTGATCGCGGGCCTCGGCGAGCACCACGGGATGGCAGATCACCAGGTCGCCGAGCAGCGGCAGCGACACCCCCGGGGGGCACTCGAAGGGAAAGGACAGCACATTGGTGGGGCGGTCGCGGTCACGGTAGTCCCGGTTCAGGGTCCGGCTCTCCTCGCTGTCGACGAAGCGCACCGTCAACTCGCGGCGCGACTCCCCGGGGTGGCGGGTCAGCACGGCCGCCACCCAGCTCTCGAGCTCGGCCTGCCCGGGCAGGCCCTCGGCCTCCAGGGCCGCCTGGCGATCGACGCAGATCTCGCTCATGAACTCTCCTCGCCACCGTTCTGGCGGTCGCGGCGTTCCTGGCCCAGCTGCCTTTCCTGACGCAGGGCCTCGCGCTCCTGCTCCCGGGCCTCGCGCCGGGCGCGTTCCTCGGCCTCCTGCTCGGCCTCGAAGAGGTCGTAGGCCTCGATGATGCGCTGGACCAGCGGATGGCGCACCACGTCCTTGGCGGCGAAGTGGGTGACGCCGATCCCCGGGGTGCCCTTGAGCACGTCGAGCACCTGGATCAGGCCGGAAGTCTGGCCCCGCGGCAGGTCCACCTGGGTGATGTCGCCGGTGATCACCGCCGTCGAGCCGAAGCCGATGCGGGTCAGGAACATCTTCATCTGCTCGCGGGTCGTGTTCTGGCTCTCGTCGAGGATGATGAAGGCGTTGTTGAGGGTGCGCCCGCGCATGTAGGCCAGGGGCGCGATCTCGATCACCTGGCGCTCGATCAGCTTGGCCACCTGCTCGAAGCCGATCATCTCGTAGAGCGCATCATAGAGCGGGCGCAGGTAGGGGTCGATCTTCTGGGCCAGGTCGCCGGGCAGGAAGCCGAGCTTCTCGCCGGCCTCCACCGCGGGGCGCACCAGCAGGATGCGGCGCACCTCCTGCTGGTTGAGCGCCTCCACCGCGGCGGCCACGGCCAGGTAGGTCTTGCCGGTGCCGGCCGGGCCGATGCCGAAGTTGATATCGTGGGCGCGGATGCTCGAGACGTAGCTCTGCTGGTTGAGCCCCCGAGGCTTGATCAGCATCTTGGGGGTGCGCAACAGGACCTCGTCGTCGTCGCCCGAGCCCTCGTCCTCCTCCAGGGCCTGGAGGCCAGACTCCTGGAGGAACAGGTGCACGGTATCCGGCGTCAGGTCGCTGGCCTCGGCTTCGCGGTACAGGTGCTCGACGACGTTGGCGGCGGCCTTGACCCGGTGGCCGGGACCGGCCAACTGGAAGGCATTGCCGCGATTGCGCAGGGTGATGCCGAGCCGGGCCTCGATCAGCTTGAGGTGTTCGTCGCGCTGGCCGCACAGGTTGGCCAGGCGGCGCGGGTCGTTGGGCTCGAGGTTCAGCGTGATGATGCGGTTGGCCGGAGTGGATGGCTGGCTCAAGACAGGCGGGTCCGTGCGTTGATGGGTGTCGGGATCAGCTTACTGCCCCGGCAGGCGCCGGGGCAATGCAAGATGCAGCGCTCAGAAGCGTTGCGGGGAGGCCAGTTCGCCGCGCAGCGAGTTGGGCAGCGCCTCGGTGATCTCCACGTCGACGAAATAGCCGATCAGCTCGGTGGGGTTGGCCGCGCGGAAGTTGACCACCCGGTTGTTCTCGGTGCGCCCGGACAGCTGACCGGGGTCCTTGGGCGAGAAGCCGGTGACCAGGATGCGCTGGGTGCTGCCCACCATGCGCCGGCTGATCTGCATGGCCTGCTGGTTGATGCGCTCCTGGAGGATCGCCAGGCGCTGCTTCTTGACCGCCTCGGGGGTCTCGTCCGGCAGGTTGGCCGCCGGGGTCCCGGGGCGCGCCGAGTAGATGAAGCTGAACGAGACGTCGAAGCCGATGCGGCCGATCAGCTCCATGGTCGCCGCGAAGTCCTCCTCGGTCTCGCCGGGAAAGCCGATGATGAAGTCCGAGGAGAAGCTGATGTCGGGGCGCAGCTCGCGGATGCGCTCCAGCTTGTCGACGTATTCCTCGACGCTGTGGCCGCGCTTCATGGCGGCAAGCACGCGATCGGAGCCGGCCTGCACCGGCAGGTGCAGGTGGCTGACCAGTTCCGGGACCTCGTCGTAGGCCTCGATCAGGCTGTCGGAGAACTCCACCGGGTGCGAGGTGGTGAAGCGAATCCGGTCGATGCCCTCCACGGCGGCCACGCAGGCGATCAGCTCGGCCAGGTCGATCTCGTCGCCGAGCTGGTTCTCGCCGCGGTAGGCATTGACGTTCTGGCCCAGCAGGTTGATCTCGCGAACGCCCTGGTCGGCCAGGTGGATGACCTCGTCCATCACCGCCTCGAAGGGCCGCGAGATCTCCTCGCCGCGGGTATAGGGCACCACGCAGAAGGTACAGTACTTCGAGCAGCCCTCCATGATGGAAACGAAGGCGGTGGCGCCGTCCGAGCTCGGCTGCGGCAGGTGGTCGAACTTCTCGACCTCGGGGAAGGTGACGTCGACCACCGAGATCTGGTCGTCCTGGCGCGCGTCGAGCATCGACGGCACCCGGTGCAGGGTCTGGGGACCGAACACCATGTCCACATGGGGCGCGCGCTTGCGCAGCGCCTCGCCCTCCTGGCTGGCCACGCAGCCGCCGACGCCGATCACCAGCTCGGGGTTGGCCTCCTTGAGCTTCTTCCAGCGGCCCAGCTGGTGGAAGACCTTCTCCTGGGCCTTCTCGCGGATCGAGCAGGTGTTGAGCAGGATGACGTCGGCTTCGCGCTCGTCGTCGGTGAGCTCCAGCTGGTGGGATTCGCCGAGCAGATCCGCCATGCGCGCGGAATCGTACTCGTTCATCTGGCAGCCGTGCGTCTTGATGAAGAGTTTCTTCGCCATAAGAATAGGTCGTGGCGTCTTGGCCCGACGGGATACACCGGTGGATGGACGTTCGCAGGAAGGAGGCCGACAGGCCTTCCGATGAGGGCATCGATTATACGCACCGCCGGCGGGAGGGGCCAGGGTCGTCCGCTGGCGACGGTCGACTATGGTACCCTTGGGGCCGCCCGGGGGCCGGGCACGGGCGGTCGCCTGGTCAGCGAGTGACCGAAGTGTCGCGGCGGCAATAGCCATGCCCCCTGGCCGATGGTTTCCCGCGGTTTTCCCGACACTTGTCCACAGAAGCTGTGGACGACTACCGGCAGGCCCGCTTTCATCGCGGTGCGTTGCCGCAACGGGGTGCCGGCCAGCCGCCGCCATTGCCGCAGAGCAGCGCAAACAGAGCCTTGGACAGCCAGGAAGATGGCATGACGATGCAACGATGCAAGACACTGACAGTGGGCGTGTTACTCGGGGCCCTGGCCCTGCCGCTGCAGGCCCAGCAGAACGAGGCCACGGACGCCGCCCGCTGGGTCTCCGATGAACTCACCACCTATGTGCGCAGCGGTCCCACCGACGGCTACCGGATCGTCGGCACCCTGACCGCCGGCGCGCCGGTGGAGGTCCTCGAGACCAACGGCGACTATACCCGGGTGCGCAGCGAGAGCGGCGACGTGGTCTGGGTGCCGAGCAGCGAGCTGCAGGACAGCCCCAGCGCCCAGGTGCGCCTGCCGGAGCTCGAGGCGCGGGTCCAGGCGCTGTCCGAGGAACTGTCGGGCATCAACGAGACCTGGGAGAGCCGCATGGCCTCGATGACCGAGACCCTGGAGGTGCGGGAGCAGCGCATTGCCCAGCTCGAGGCGCGCAACCACGAGCTCGAAGGGGAAACGGAGCGGTCTCGCGCCACCCTTCGCGAGCTCCAGGCCCGCCTGGATACCCAGGAGGAGGACCTGCTGATGCGCTACTTCATGTATGGCGGCGGGGTGGCCGGTGCCGGCCTGCTGGTGGGCCTGATCATGCCGCACCTGCCGCGGCGGCGTCGCAAGCGCGACCGCTGGTTCTGAGGGGCACCGCCCATGGACAACCCATGGCTGCAGCGCTGGCGGGAAGGGCGCATCGGCTTCCACCGGGAGGCGGTGCACCCCGCGCTGATGCGCCACTGGCCTGGCCTGGGCATCCAGCCCGGCACCAAGGTACTGGTGCCGCTATGCGGCAAGAGTCTCGACATGCGCTGGCTGGCCAGCCACGACCATCCGGTGCTGGGCATCGAGCTCGCCGAGCCGGCCATCGAGCAGTTCCTGGCCGAGGGCGTGGGCGAGGTGTCCCGGTATCACCACGACAGCTTCGCGGTATGCCGCCAGGGCAGCGTGGAGCTGTGGTGCGGGGACTTCTTCCATTTCCATATCCAGCAGGCGGCGGAGATCGGGGCCTTCTATGACCGGGCGGCGCTGATCGCCCTGCCCGAGGCGACCCGCCAGCGCTACGCCTTCCACCTGGCCCAGCTGCTCCCCCCCGGGGCCCGGGGGTTGTTGATCAGCCTGACCCGGGCGCCGGGCGACGAGGGGGGGCCGCCCTACAGCGTCCATGCCGAGGAGCTGGACGCGCTCCTCTCGCCGAACTTCGCGCTTCGCCACCTCGAGGATGGGCGGCCCGAGCCCGGCAGCGGCTTCCGGGAGAGTGTCTGGAGTCTGACCCGCCGCGGCCCCAAGGTCTAAGCAATGTCTGACAAGTGTCTGCGCTCGGCAATACGGCGTTAAACATTAGCTCAAAAGTGCTCATTTACTAACTGTAAACTCCGCATTTTCACTAATGTTTGCCTTGTCTTGCCTTCGCTCGTCGTCTTTTCAGGCATGGCTAGGGGCGCAGTATCGTCGGGAACCAACGCCGAGGGCGCCCCATGGGGTGCCCTCGGTGTCTGCGCGGTCGCTCAGCGGGCCAGCAGTCGGCCCAGCTCGGGGTCCTTGAAGGCCCGGTCGAGGCCGTCGGAGAGCAGTCCCTGGATCATCTCGAGGTTGGCCTCCTGGTTCGGGCGTACCGCGTATTGCTGGGTGCGTCGCGAGGTGTAGGTGCCGGTGTAGGTGGTGCCGTCGTTGTGGGCCTCGGCGACCAGCACGGCCTCCAGCCGGGCGCTGCCGACCAGCGGCGGGCTGTCGCCGCGCTCGTAGCCCAGGTGGTCCAGGGTCAGGGTCAGGCGGGGACGGTCCGGCGCGGCCTCCCGGGTCGGGGAGAAGCCCATCTCCCGCACGGCCCGCTCGGCTTCGGCCTGGAGGCGAGGCTCCAGGGTCGCCGGGTCGACGATGATCACCGCGGTGGACATGGCGCTGCCGCTGCGGGTGCCGATCACCCCCTCGTCACGGCTGTCCACGGCGGTCACCGTCACGGCCTGGCCCTGGCCGGCGACCGGCACGGCGACGCTGCGCTTGGGGTCGGGCTGCAGATAGTGGGGGCTGGAGCAGCCGGCGAGCCAAACGCTCGCCAGCAGGATGATCGGAGCGAGCAATACGCGGCGACGCATGGGCGATTCTCCTGAAACAAGTGAGCTTCGAGTATATCGTCCCCGGGCCCAGGCCTGCAGCATTGGGCAGGCCGAGCGGGGCAGGACGGCATACACTGCAAGCATCAGCACAGGAAAGTCGTCATGATCCGACCCGCCACACCGGAGGATATGCCGGCCATCGTCGACATCTGGCGGCGTGCCTCCCGCCTGGCCCAGCCCTTCCTGGACGAGGAAGCGTGGACCGCCCGTGCCGAGGAGATGACCCGGCAGCGCCTGCCCGACTGCCGGATTCAGGTGCTCGACGCCGGCGGTCGGGCGGTCGGCTTCGCGGCCATGCGCGGCGAGCACCTCGAGGCGCTGTTCGTGGATCCCAAGGCCCAGGGCTACGGGCATGGCTCGGCGCTGATGGCCCATGTCATGGCGCTCAGCGAGCGCATCACCCTGAGGGTCTTCTCGCGCAACGTGCGCGCGGTCTCCTTCTACCGGCGGCTGGGGTTCCATGCCTACCTGGAAACCGAGGATCCGGCCAGCGGCGAGCCCGAGACCCTGATGGTCTGGACCCGCCGCCGGAGCTGCCGCGGTCGCGGCTGAGGCCCTGATCCGACCGGCGCGTGGGGGCCGCTAGAGCCCCATGGCCGAGGAGGTGGAGCGGCGCGGATCGGCCCCGCCGAAGAAGTGGCCGTCCTCGATCACGATCGACTGGGCGGCACCCATCGCCGACTCCTGGCTGAGGGTGTGGCCCTTGCCCTCCAGCAGCGCCTGGGTGTCGGGGCTGAAGCCGGCCTCGATGCGCAGCTCGTCGGGCAGCCACTGGTGGTGGATCCGCGGGGCACTGACCGCCGACTGGATGTTCATGTCGTGGTCGACCACATTCATCAGCACCTGCAGGGTGGTGGTGATGATCCGCGAGCCGCCGGGACTGCCGGTGATCAGGAAGTTCTTCCCGTCGCGCTTGACGATGGTCGGCGTCATCGATGACAGCATGCGCTTGCCCGGTTCGATCTTGTTGGCCTCGCCGCCGATCAGCCCATAGGCATTGGGCACCCCGGGCTTGGCGGAGAAGTCGTCCATCTCGTTGTTGAGCAGGAAGCCGGCGCCGTCGACGGCGATGCCCGAGCCATAGCTGAAGTTGATGGTGTAGGTGTTGGAGACCGCCAGGCCGTCGTCGTCGGCGATGGAGAAGTGGGTGGTCTCGTTGGATTCAAAGGGTAGCGGCTTGCCCGGCGCGATCGCCTCGCTCGGAGTGGCCCGGTCCATGGCGATCTGCTCGCGCAGCTCGTCGGCATAGCCCTCGGAGGTGATGCCCGCGAGAGGGACCTCGACGAAGTCGGTGTCGCCCAGGTACTGCGAGCGGTCGGCATAGGCACGCTTCATCGCCTCGGCCATCACGTGCATGGTGTTGGCCGAGCCGAAGCCCATCTGGCCGATGTCATAGGCCTCGAGGATGTTGAGCATCTGCACGATATGGGCCCCGCCGGAGGAGGGCGGGCTCATGGCGTAGACGTCGTAGCCGCGGTAGTTGCCGTGACTCGGTTCACGGATCACCGGCTGGTAGCCGGCCAGGTCCTCGAGGGTGATCAGGCCATCGTGGCGCTCCATCTCGGCGGCGATCAACTCGGCGGTCTCGCCCTCGTAGAACTCCCGTGGGCCCTGGTCGGCGATCCGTCGCAGGGTCGCCGCGAGGTCCGGCTGACGGAAGGTGTCCCCCACCTCGTAGGGGCTGCCGTCCTCCTTGAAGAACATCGCCCGGGTCGAGTCCCACTGGGTCAGTCGCTCGCCGGCCTCGCTCACGCCGTCGACGAAGCGCTGCGGGACCGCGAAGCCGTTCTCGGCCAGGCGGATCGCCGGGGCCAGTGCCTCGGCCAGGCTCAGGGTGCCGTACTTCTCCAGGGCCAGGGACAGGCCGGCCACGGTGCCGGGGACCCCGGCCGCCCGATGGGTGTAACGCGACCACTCGGAGACGGCGTTGCCGTCCTCGTCCTGGAACATGGTCTCGGTGGCGGCGGCCGGGGCGGTCTCCCGGTAGTCGATGGCGATGACCTCGTCGCTGTCCTCGTCGGAGATCAGCATGAAGCCGCCGCCGCCGATGTTGCCCGAGCGGGGCTGGGTGACCGCCAGGGCGAAGCCGGCGGTCACCGCGGCATCCACGGCGTTGCCGCCCGCGGCGAGGACCTCGCGGGCGACCTGGGAGGCCAGGAAGTGGCTGGTGGCCACCATGCCGCGGGACCCTTGCTCGGGGTGGAAGCGCTCGCCCTCGAGGATCGCCGGCTGGGCGAACAGCGGCGGGGCGCAGAGCAGGCTGCCGGCGAGCAGGGCGGCGCCCAGGGGGCGGGAAAGACGGTAGGGCGTCATGACAACTCCTTGTCGCGGATGGGGGACACGACTATCACTATCGACCGCGGCCGGTGATCCCGCAAGGCACACGAGGGGCCCCCGGATGCTGTTAGAATGCCGCCCATCGTGCCCATCGACTCTCACAGGACCGATCGTCGCCATGACCGATTCCCGCCCCGATTTCCAGATCGCCCCCTCGATCCTTTCCGCCGACTTCGCCCGGCTCGGCGAGGAGGTCGACGACGTGCTCGCCTCCGGCGCAGATATCGTCCACTTCGACGTGATGGACAACCACTATGTCCCCAACCTGACCATCGGCCCGATGGTCTGCGAGGCCCTGCGCAAGCATGGCGTGACCGCGCCCATCGACGCCCACCTGATGGTCAGGCCGGTGGATCGGCTGATCGGCGACTTCATCCAGGCCGGTGCCACCTACATCACCTTTCACCCCGAGGCCTCCGAGCACATCGACCGCTCCCTGCAGCTGATCCGCGACGGCGGCTGCAAGGCGGGGCTGGTGTTCAACCCGGCCACGCCGCTGTCCTTCCTCGACCACGTGATGGACAAGGTCGACATGGTGCTGCTGATGAGCGTCAACCCCGGCTTCGGGGGACAGTCGTTCATTCCCGGGACCCTGGACAAGCTGCGCGAGGCGCGCCGCCGCATCGATGCCTCGGGCCGGGATATCCGCCTCGAGATCGATGGTGGCGTCAAGGTCGACAACGTCGCCGAGATCGCCCGGGCCGGGGCGGACACCTTCGTGGCCGGCTCGGCGGTGTTCAAGGCGCGCAATACCGCCGACCCGCACCGCTACGACGGCGTCATCCGCGACTTCCGTCGGGCCCTGGCCGAGGTCTGAGGATGGCCGGGACGGCGCCAGCGGACTGGCACCTCTACGTGATCGAGACGGCCGGCGGCGCGCTCTATACCGGCATCACCACCGATGTCGCCCGACGCCTGAACGAACATCGCACCGGGCGCGGGGCCAAGGCCCTGCGTGGCAAGGGGCCGCTGGTTCTGCTATATCACGAACGCGTCGGCGAGCGTGGCGAGGCGCTGCGACGGGAAGCCGCCGTCAAGCGTCTCTCCGCCGCGGCGAAGCGGCAGTGGCTGGCCCGTCGCCGGGTCGGCGAATGACCACAATGGAGGCGGGGCGCGGCCTCGCCGGCACAGGGAGCCCCCCATGAACAGCCAGTGGATCACCGATGTCGTCCAGATGCAGGGCATGAACTTCATCATCAACCTGGTGGCGGCCGCCGCCATCTTCGTGATCGGGCGCTGGGCGGTGAAGCTCGCCCACCGCCTCTCGCTCAAGGCCATGCAGCGCGGCAAGTTCGACCCGCTGCTGGTGAAGTTCCTGGGCAATATCCTCTATGCCCTGCTGATGATCTTCGTCGTGCTGGCGGCGATCAGCCAGATGGGCATCCAGACCACCTCGCTGATCGCGGTGATCGGTGCCGCCGGCCTGGCCGTCGGCCTCGCCCTGCAGGGCTCGCTTGCCAACTTCGCCGCCGGGGTATTGGTGATCATCTTCCGGCCCTACAAGGTCGGTGACTACGTCGAGGCCGGTGGCGTGGCCGGGGTGATCGATGACGTCCAGATCTTCACCACCGAGCTCAAGACCGCCGACAACCGCAAGGTCATCGTGCCCAACGGCCAGATGATGAACGGCGCCATCACCAATTACTCCAGCCATGCCACCCGGCGGGTGGATCTGGTGGTGGGCGTCGGCTACGACGACGACATCGACACCGTGCGCCGGGTGCTGGAGGGCGTGGTGGCCGAGGATCCCCGGGTGCTGGAGGACCCGGCGCCGAACATTCGCATGAGCGCCATGGGCGACTCCAGCGTGAGCTGGATCGTGCGGCCCTGGGTCAAGGCGGAGGACTACTGGGACGTCCACTGGGAGATGACCGAGGAGATCAAGCGTCGCTTCGACGCCGAGGGCATCAGCATTCCCTTTCCCCAGCGCGACGTGCATGTCTACCACCACCCCGAGGCGGGGCCAGCACGCGGCGCGGCATCCCCCGAGCGCTGAGTCGCCCGACCCTGCGCAACGGGGCCGCCGGAGGTCCGGCGGCCCCTTGTCGTGCAGGGTCGGGCGGGGCTCAGTGCAGCTTGAGGCGCGGCTTGATGAAGCGGTTGAGGCCGTCGACCACCACCATCAGGCCGGTCTTGAGGGCGCCATGGATGGCGCGCTGGTGCATGCGATAGAGCGAGGCATAGAAGAGCTTGGCGAGATGCCCCTCGACGAACAGGCTGCGCGCCGAGGCCCCGCGCATCAGGCTGCCGATGGCGTCGAAGTGAGCCAGCGAGATCAGCGAGCCGCGATCGCGGAAGACGAACGGCTTGAGCGACCGGCCCTCGAGCCGGGCCGCCAGGTTGCGGTAGAGCCGGGTAGCCTGCTGGTGGGCGGCCTGGGCCCGCGGCGGGACGGTCGAGCCGTCCCGCTGGGGGCAGCTGGCGCAGTCGCCGAAGGCGAAGATGTGCTCGTCGTCGACGCTCTGCAGGGTCTCCGTCACCTTGAGGCGATGGTTGGGCTCGGTGGACAGGCCCAGCGTCGAGAGGAAGGCGGGCGCCTTGATGCCGGCGGCCCAGACGCTGAGGTCGGTCTCGATGCGCTCGCCGTCGGCGGTGACGATGGCGTGGGGCTCGACCTGGGTGACCCGGGTGCCCACATGGACGCCGACGCCCAGCCGCTCCAGCTCGGCGTGTACCGCCTGACTGATGCGGTCGGGCAGGACCGGCAGGACCTTGGGGGCCGCCTCGATCAGGTGCACCTCGAGGTGCTCGCTGTCCAGGGTGGTGAAGCCGTAGTTGTTGAGCATCTGGGAGGCGCCGTGGAGCTCGGCGGCGAGCTCCACGCCGGTGGCACCGGCCCCGACGATGCCGACCACCATGCGCGAGGGCGACTCCTGGGGAGTGTTGTAGCGCAGGAAGGCATTGAGCATGGCCTTGCGGAACGCCTCGGCCTGCTGGGGGCTGTCGAGGAAGTGGCAGTGCTCGCTCACCCCGGGGGTGCCGAAGTCGTTGCTGACGCTGCCGACGGCCATCACCAGCTCGTCGTAGGCCAGGGTGCGCGAGGGCAGCACCTCCTCGCCGTCGTCGTCGAGCACCGGGGCCAGGGTCAGGGTGCGGGCCTCGCGGTCCAGGTCGCACAGGGTGCCGAGCTGGAAGCGGTAGCCATTGGCCCGGGCGTGGCCCTGGTAGGATATCTCGTCGAGGCCGGAGTCCAGGGCGCCGGTGGCGACCTCGTGCAGCAGCGGTTTCCAGATGTGGGTGGAATTGCGGTCGACGAGCACGATCTCGGCACGCTTGCGCTTGCCGAACTTGCGGCCGAGCCGGGTCACCAGCTCGAGTCCGCCCGCGCCACCGCCGACCACCACGATACGTGGTAGGGTCATGGGAGACTCCTGAAAAGAGGATGGGAAGAGTGCTAAATGGGTCGCCTGGGTCAGGCCGGGGGTCTCGTTCGCTGTCATGGCCTGCGAGGCACCATGGCATCGTGAGGGCTCCGGCCGCGTAGCGGCGACGGCTGACCCTAGGATATGCCTCTTGCACGCCCCTGCCTATGCCCTCATTAGGGTAGGGCGGATATTTTTTTCGTAATATTACATGCATGGGGCGACGTCACCGCCGCCTTCCACCCGTTACCCGCTGTCCCGAGGAAACCGCTATGCACCCACTCCTGGCCGAAATCCGGCTGGTCGCTTTCGACCTCGACGGGACCCTGGTGGATTCCGTGCCCGACCTGGCCGCCGCGGTGGACGCCGCCCTGGGTGACGAGGGGCAGGCCGCGCCGGGCGAGGCCCGGGTGCGCGATTGGGTCGGCAACGGCTCCCGGGTGCTGATGGAGCGGGCCCTTCACGACGCCCTGGGCCAGCCGCCCTCGGCGGCGCGGCTCGAGTCGGTCCACGCCGGCTTCCTGGCCCACTATGGCCGCGCGCCCTGCGAGCGCACCCGGCTCTATCCCGGCGTGCGGACGGCACTCGACGGCCTGCGCGAGGCAGGGCTTTCGCTGGTGCTGGTGACCAACAAGCCCGCGGCCTTCATCGCGCCGATCCTCGAGCGCTTCGGCCTGGCCACGCACTTCGCCCTCTGCCTGGGGGGCGACAGCCTGCCACGCCGCAAGCCCGACCCCCTGCCGCTGACCCACGCCGCCAGCCGGTTGGCGGTACCGCCGCGCCACGGCCTGATGGTCGGCGATTCCCGTCACGACATCGCCGCCGGCAAGGCGGCGGGCTTTCGCACCCTGGCGGTCCCCTACGGCTACAACCACGGGGAGCCGGTGAGCCTGAGCCGGCCGGATGGCACAGTTGAATCGCTCGCGGAACTCGTTTAGGGTGATTTGGATTGCGCTATAATAAGGCGCGATGTCAATAGTTTTTCGTTATAACGGATCTCGCGATCTCCTCCGATGGACACTCGCATGACGCTGGATGCCTTTTCCCGCCGCACCGCCACCCGTTCTCCCGCATGCCCAGGCCTGACCGGCGGCTGGCGATGGTGACGCTCGCCTGACCGGACGCTCCCCAGGAGTGTCGCTCGACTGACCATCGTCTTTCCCACCGCGAGGACCCCGGGCCCATGATGACTCCCGAACGCTTCCGTGAGCTGGCCGAGGCCGGCTACAACCGCATCCCGGTCACCCGCGAGGTGCTGGCCGATCTCGACACGCCGCTGTCCACCTACCTCAAGCTCGCCGACGCCCCCTGGACCTTCCTGCTGGAGTCCGTGCAGGGCGGCGAGAAGTGGGGGCGCTACTCGATCATCGGGCTGCCCAGCCACGAGCGCATCGAGGTACGCGGATTCACCGTCAACCATATCGTCGACGGCCATGAGCAGGGCGCGGTGGAGGTCGCCGACCCGCTGGCCTGGATCGAGGACTTCCAGGCGCGCTTCAAGGTGCCCCGCCTCGACGACCAGCCGCGCTTCGACGGCGGCCTGGTCGGCTATTTCGGCTACGACACCATCCGCTATATCGAGCCGCGCCTGCGCGGCGTGGAGAAGCCGGATCCGCTGGGCGTGCCGGACATCCTGTTGCTGGTGTGCAACGAGCTGGTGGTGTTCGACAACCTCTCCGGCCGCCTGACCCTGTGGACCCATGCCGACCCCGTCGAGCCGGAGGCCTACCGCCAGGCGGTCGCCCGGCTGGGGCGGCTCGAGGCGTCGCTGCGCGAGACGGCCATCCGGGCCGGCAGCCCCGGCACCGGTCGGGCCGCGGTGGAGGAGGGGCACTTCACCTCGGGCTTCACCGAAGAGGGCTTCAAGGCCGCGGTGGAGACCATCAAGGAATACGTGCTGGCCGGCGACATCATGCAGTGCGTGCCCTCCCAGCGCATGTCGATCCCCTACCAGGCGCCGCCGCTGGACCTCTACCGGGCGCTGCGCAGCCTGAATCCCTCGCCCTACATGTTCTACTTCAATCTGGGCGACCATCAGGTGGTGGGCTCCTCGCCGGAGATCCTCACCCGCCTGGAGGATGGCGAGGTCACCGTGCGGCCGATCGCCGGCACCCGGGTGCGCGGCCGCAGCGAGGAGGAGGACCGTGCGCTGGAGGCCGACCTGCTGGCCGATCCCAAGGAGCTCGCCGAGCACCTGATGCTGATCGACCTGGGCCGCAATGATGTCGGCCGCATCAGCGAGACCGGCTCGGTGAAGGTCTCCGACCAGATGGTGGTGGAACGCTATTCCCACGTGATGCACATCGTCTCCAACGTCACCGGCCGTCTCAAGCCGGGGCTCTCGGCCATGGATGCCCTGCGCGCCACCTTCCCGGCGGGCACCCTCTCCGGGGCGCCGAAGATTCGCGCCATGGAGATCATCGACGAGTTGGAGCCGGTCAAGCGCGGGGTCTACTCCGGGGCCGTGGGCTATCTCTCCTGGCACGGCAACATGGATACCGCCATCGCCATCCGTACCGCGGTGATCAAGGACGGCGAGCTGCACGTCCAGGCCGGCGCCGGAGTGGTCGCCGACTCGGTGCCCGAGCTCGAGTGGCAGGAGACCCTCAACAAGGGGCGGGCGCTGTTCCGCGCCGTGGCCATGGCCGAGCACGGCCTGGACAACCTGGAGTCGCCTTGACAGGGATCGCCGTCGGACAGCACTATTGCCTCATGAACGCATCGCGATACACAGTCGGTCCGAACCCGTGGTGGCGCTCCTGAGCGAGGGGGCGGCACGCTTGCGACCGAAGGAAATGCCGCCGTCAGGGCGGCATTTTTGTGTCTACGCATCCCTGCACGGCTGGCGCATGCCCTTAGACCGATCCGGGTAAGCCCCTGGCTAACGCCAGGCAAGATGCCAACGTAACCGCAGTAAGAACAGGACGCTATTGCCATGTCCGTGCTGATGATCGACAACTACGACAGTTTCACCTTCAACGTGGTGCAGTACCTCGGTGAGCTGGGGGCCGAGGTGGCCACCTACCGCAACGATGCCATCACCCTGGAGCAGATCGAGGCCCTGGCCCCGAGCCACCTGGTGATCTCGCCGGGCCCCTGCACGCCCAACGAGGCGGGGATCGCCATGGCGGCGATCCGCCACTTCGCCGGCCGGCTGCCGATCCTCGGCATCTGCCTGGGCCACCAGGCCATCGGCCAGGTCTACGGCGGCAAGGTGCTGCGCGCCCCCCAGGTGATGCATGGCAAGACCTCGCGGATCCGCCACCTCGGGACGGGGGTCTTCGCCGGCCTCGAGGATCCCCTGGAAGTCACCCGCTACCACTCGCTGGTGGTGGAACGCGAGAGCCTGCCGGACTGCCTGGAGGTCACCGCCTGGACCGACGCCGATGACGTCACCCCCGGGTTGGTGATGGGCATGCGCCACCGCGAGCTGGACATCGAGGGCGTCCAGTTCCACCCCGAATCGATCCTCACGCGCCAGGGCCACGCGCTGCTGGCCAACTTTCTTGAGCGTCGTTGATACGTGCCATTGCCAAAGGAGAAGACGGCCATGCAGATGCGCGAAGCCCTCGGCGCGGTGTTGCGCCGCGAGGACCTTAGCTTCGACCAGACCCACCGGGTGATGATGACCATCATGACCGGGGAGGCCACCGACGCCCAGGTCGCCGCCTTCCTGATGGGCATGGCGATGAAGGGCGAGTCTGCCGAGGAGATCAGCGCCGCCGCCCAGGTGATGCGCGAGCTGATGACGCCGGTGCGACTGAACGCCGAGAACGTGGTGGACATCGTCGGCACCGGTGGTGACGGCGCCAACCTGTTCAATGTCTCCACCGCGGCGAGTTTCGTCGCCGCCGCCGGCGGCGCCCACGTGGCCAAGCACGGCAACCGCGGGGTGTCCTCGTCCTCGGGCAGCGCCGACCTGTTCGCCGTGGCCGGCATCGACCTGGACCTGGACCCGGGGCAGGTGGAGCGCTGCATCGAGGAGGTCGGCGTCGGCTTCATGTTCGCGCCGAACCACCATCCGGCCATGCGCCATGCCATCACGGCGCGCCGCGAGATGGGCGTGCGCACCCTGTTCAATATCCTCGGGCCGCTGACCAACCCGGCCGGTGCCCCCAACCAGCTGCTGGGCGTCTATTCGGTCTCGCTGTTGCCGCTGATGGCCGAGGTGCTGCGTCGCCTGGGCAGCGAGCACGTGCTGGTGGTCTGCGCCGAGGATGGCCTGGACGAGATCTCGCTGGCGGCGCCGACGCGGGTGGCCGAGCTCAAGGACGGCGAGATCCGCGAGTACACCATCGCCCCCGAGGACTTCGGCATCGCCCGCCACGACCTCGACGCCCTGCGGGTGCAGACCGCCGAGGACAGCCTGCGCCTGGTGCAGCAGGCCCTGGTGGGCGAGGGGCCGGCGGCGGACATCGTGGCGCTCAATGCCGGGGCGGCCCTCTACGCCGCCGGGGTCGCCGACACCCTCAAGGAGGGCGTCGCCATGGCCCAGGATGCCCAGGATGCCAAGCTGGCCCTGGAGAAGCTCAAGGAACTGACCAACTTCACCCGCGTCTTCGCCCAATAGGCCGCTACCCAGGACACCGACATGACCGCATCTTCCGAGACCCCGACCATCCTGACCCGCATCCTGGCGCGCAAGGACGAGGAGGTCGCCGAGCGCCAACGGGCCGTGCCGGAGGCCGAGCTGTTGCGTCAGGCCGCCGAGCAATCCGCGCCGCGGGGCTTCGTGGCGGCCCTGGATGCGTGCATCCGCGACGGCGACCCCGGCGTCATCGCCGAGATCAAGAAGGCCTCGCCGTCCCGGGGGGTGATCCGCGAGGACTTCCATCCCGGCGAGATCGCCGAGCGCTACGCGGCCGGGGGGGCGGCCTGCCTGTCGGTGCTCACCGACGCCGATTTCTTCCAGGGCCACGAGGACTTCCTGATCGAGGCCCGGCAAGCCTGCGCGCTGCCGGTGATCCGCAAGGACTTCATCACCCACGGCTACCAGGTCAGCGAGGCCCGGGCCATCGGCGCCGACTGCATCCTGCTGATCGTCGCCGCCCTGGACGACGCGCGCCTGGCGGCGCTTTACCGCCAGGCGACCGAGCTCGGCATGGACGTGCTGGTCGAGGTCCACGATGCCCGGGAACTGGAACGCGCCCTGGCGCTGGACCTGCGCCTGGTGGGCATCAACAACCGCGACCTGCACACCTTCGACACCCGGCTCGAGACCACCCTGGAGTTGCTCGAGCGCATTCCCCCCGAGGTTACCGTGATCACCGAATCGGGCATCCACACCCGTGGCGACGTGCTGCGCATGCGCGAGCACGATGTCCACGGCTTCCTGGTGGGCGAGGCCTTCATGCGTCGCGAGGACCCCGGCGAGGCCCTGCGCGAGCTGTTCTTCTAGGCGCCGGCCTTCCATGCGTCTCCGCTCGCCCCGGCTGCCATGCAGCCGGGGCGATTGCGTTCCGGAGCGGGGAAAGGCTCAGCTGGCCGGCGGGGCCTGGCGCGCCGGGGAGTCGGCGAAGATCAGGCTGACCAGGGTATCCCCGCGGCGCGGGGTCAGGCCGCCCTCGGCGGTGGCCAGGCGCAACCGCCCCGAGGGTCCGATGCACAGCATGGGCAGCCAATGGCCGTTGTGGGCCTGGCGCAGGGGCTCCATGCGAAACTTCTCGCCGCAGCGCTCGCGGCATACCTCGCCGCCGTCCTCCACCAGCCGCGACAGCCTGGCGAAGGTCACCTCGCGACCGAACAGCAGCGGCAGGTGGTCCAGGGCCTGGGCATGGGGACGGTTGGCGCGGCGCCCCTCATCGACCGCTAGCCGGAACACCCGGTCGCGGCCCAGCAGGTGCTCGAAGTGCAGCGCCGCCAGGGCGTTGAGCTCGCGATAGGGGGAGAGCGGCAGCAGGTAGCCGATGCCGCTGAGCTCCAGGTGCTGGGCGGCGTGCTCCGAGAGCGGGTCGCCGTAGTAGGTGGTCAGTCCCGCCCGCTGGGCCAACTGGATGGCATCCCAGCTGCTGTCGGCCAGCACCACGCTGACCCCGGCCGCCTGCAGCTGGCTGCCCACCGCGCGCGCCACCTGGTTGGCGCCGATGATCAGCACGCCGTCGGGGGAGGGACGCTGTACCCCCAGCCAGCGGGCCAGGGGCCGCGACAGCAGGCTCTGGCTGACCACGGTGCTGATGATCACCAGGAAGGTGACCGGGACCAGCATCTCGGCACCGGGCATGCCGATCTCCTCCAGGCGCAGGGCGAACAGCGAGGCCGTGGCCGCCGCGACGATGCCCCGCGGCGAGATGAAGGCCAGCAGCGCCTTCTCGCGCGGTTCCAACTGGCTGCCCAGGGTGCACAGCCACACCGCCAGCGGGCGGGCGACGCCCACCAGCACGGCCAGGAAGGCCCAGGCCGGCCAGCCCAGCAGCGCCAGCTGCTCCACCGTCAGCCGCGCGGCGAGCAGGATGAACAGCCCCGAGATCAGCAGCACCGACAGGGTTTCCTTGAACTCGATGATCGGCCGGGTCGGCACCCCCCGCATGTTGGCCAGCCAGGCGCCCATCACCGTGACGGTCAGCAGCCCCGACTCGTGGAACAGCAGGTTGGACAGCGAGAACAGCGCCAGCATCATCATCAGGGTGCCGAAGCTGTGCAGCTGGCGGGGCAGCCAATGGCGGCGCAGCACCTGGCCCCACAGGTGGCCGCCGGCGATGCCCAGGCCGAAGCCGATCAGCGCGGTCTTGCCGAACAGCAGCAGGGTCTGGGTGGCGGCATCGCTGCCCGAGCCCAGGGCCACGAACTCGTAGACCAGCACCGCCCCGATGGCGCCCACCGGGTCGATCAGGATGCCCTCCCAGCGCAGGATCTGGGTGAGGTGCTCCCGGGCGCGCAGGGTCTGCAGCATCGGCAGGATCACCGTGGGGCCGGTGACCACCAGCAGCGCCCCCAGCACGCTGGCCATCTGCCACGACAGGCCCAGCAGGGCGTGTGCCGCCAGGGTGGCGGTGACGCCGGTGATCAGCGCCCCCCAGGTCACCAGGCGGCGGACCGTGCGGCCATGGCCGCCGAGCTCGCGGAAGCTCAGGGTCAGGCTACCCTCGAAGAGGATCACCGCCACCGCCAGGGAGACCAGCGGGAACAGCAGCTCGCCGAATAGCGCATCGGGGTCGAGCAGCCCGGTGACCGGGCCTGCGGCGATGCCGGCCACCAGCAACATCAGGATCGCCGGCAGCTTCAGCTGCCAGGCGAGCCATTGGCAGATCAGCGCCATCAAGCCGATCATCGCCAGGTCGAAGCCGGCATGCTCCATGGTCGATGCTCTCTCTGGGGGTAAAGGGCGCGCAGCCTAGCGTCGCCGGGCCCGACATGCAATCCATCGGCGCGATGAAGGATGTCGATACCGTTCTAGCGACGGAATAACCACAGCAGCAGCGTCAGCACGACGCTGATCAGCAGCATGGTGGTGAGGGGGACGTAGACGGTGGTGTTGCCGCGGCGGATCAGGAGATCGCCCGGCAGGTGGCCCAGGGGCAACTTGCCGAGCCAGGGCCACAGGACCCCGGCGGCGACCAGCAGCAGGCCGGTAAGGATCAGCGTCTTCGACATCTCGCCTCCTCATTGCCGGGGCTGTTCAGGCGACTGTTCTGCGAGGAGGCGCTGTGAACCCTTCCCTGGGCGCTACCGACGCCCTGCGGCGCCCTCGCGTCCCGCTCCGCTTGCAGGTCCGGTGCTGGCCATCCATGGCCAGCCCGTTCGGAGGAATCCTCCTCACCCATGGCGTAGGACCTCCTCTGCGAACAGTCCCCTGCGCCCTGTTGTGTGCCGTGTCTAACCGTTCAGCCGGCCCGGCGCAGCACCTCGAGCAGGCCCTGCAGCGGATGGGGCAGGGCGGTATCCGAGAGTCGCCTGGCCTGGCTGCGGCAGGAATAGCCGCTGGCCAGCAGCCGGCCGGCGTTGGTTGGGTCTTCCACCTTGGGCTGCCAGGACTGGGCGTAGATGGTCGCCGAGGTCGCGCGGTTGCGTGCCTCGTGGCCGTAGGTGCCGGACATCCCGCAGCAGCCGCTGGCCAGCACCTCGAGCTCCAGGCCGAAGGCGGCGAACAGCCGCTGCCAGGCCCTGGGCGTGCCCGGGGCATTGGTCTTCTCGGTGCAGTGGGCCAGCAGCCGATAGCCGGGATCGTCCAGCGTCAGCCCGTCGGGGGCCAGGCGTTCGGCATGCTCGACCAGCCATTCGGGCAGCAGCCGCACCTCGGGCACGGCCGCCTCGCCCAGCGCCTTCACGTACTCCTGGCGATAGGTCAGGGTCATCGCCGGGTCGATGCCGACCAGCGGCACGCCGAAACCGGCCAGCGTCTTGAGCCGCCTGGCCTGCCTGGCCGCGGTGCGTTCGAAGGCGCCGAGGAAGCCCTGGACGTGCAGCGGCTTGCCGTTGGGCGCGAAGGGCGCCACGAACACCCGCACGTCGAGGCGCTCGAGCAGCTCGACGACGTCCATCACCAGCTTGGCCTCGAAGTAGCTGGTGAAGGCATCCTGTACCAGCACCACGCTGCGCGCCTTCTGGGCCTCGGTCAGCCGGCCGAGGGTGGTCGGTGTGGCCTCACTCACGCCCCAGGCGGCGAGCTGTTTCTTGAGGCTCGCCCGGGACAGCCGGGGGCTGTCGACCATGCCGATGGGGCCGGCCAGCAGCCGATCCACCCAGCGGGTGTCCAGGGCGGCGTTGTAGAGCGGCGCCACGGGGGCGAGATACGGCACCAGGAACTCCAGCCCGCCGATCAGGTAGTCGCGCAGCGGGCGCAGGTAGCGGCCGTGGTAGACCTCCAGGAACTGGGAACGGAAGGTCGGCACGTTGACCTTCACCGGGCACTGGCCGGCGCAGGACTTGCAGGCCAGGCAGCCGGCCATGGCGTCGTAGACCTGGTGCGAGAAGTCGGCCTCGCCGCGGCGCCGGGCCAGGGTGTGCTTCAGCTTGCCGGGGAAGGCCTTGACGGCGCCCCAGGCGCCCGCGGAGCGCTGCTGCCGCGCCGCCTCGACCACGTCGACGCCGGCGTGGCCCTGCAGGCGCAGCCACTCGCGCATCAGGCTGGCGCGGCCCTTGGGCGAGTGGACGCGCTCGCGGGTGGCCTTCCAGGACGGGCACATGGCGTCATCCGGATCGTAGTTGTAGCAGGCGCCGTTGCCGTTGCAGTAGACGGCGTCACCGTGGGCCTGCCAGACCCGCTCGTCGATCTGGCGGTCGTACTGGCCGCGGGTCGGCACGCCGTCGATGGTCAGCAGGCCCGGATCGACCCACTTTACGGTCTGCTCGTCTTCGTCCCCTTCCGGGCTGGACGGGTCGGCCTGAGTGTCATTCTCGGCCGAGGGAGCCCTACCCGCGTTTTCGGGCGGGATAGCGAGCGGCGTGGCGATCTTGCCGGGGTTCAACTGGTTATGCGGGTCGAAGGCCGCCTTGAGGCGCCGCAGGCAGGGGTAGAGCGGGCCGAAGAAGGCCGGGGCGTATTCCGAGCGCACGCCCTTGCCGTGTTCGCCCCACAGCAGGCCGTGATACTTCCGGGTCAGCGCGGCGACCGCGTCGGAGATCTCGCGGATCATCGCCTCCTGGGCCGGGTCCTTCATGTCCAGCGCCGGGCGCACGTGCAGCACCCCGGCATCGACGTGGCCGAACATGCCGTAGGCCAGGCCGCGGGCATCGAGCAGGGCGCGGAACTCGGCGATGTAGTCGGCCAGGTGCTCCGGCGGCACCGCGGTGTCCTCGACGAACGGCAGCGGGCGCTTCTCGCCCTGGACGTTGCCGAGCAGGCCCACGGCGCGCTTGCGCATGCCGTAGACCCGGGCGATCGCCTCGCGGCCCTCCGCCCGCGTGTAGCCCAGGCGGGTGACGCTGGCGTCCTGCGCCAGATGGCGGCAGAAGGCCGCGACCCGCTCGGTCAGCCGCGCGGGGTCGTCGTCGTTGAACTCGACCAGGTTGATGCCGTGGGTCGGGGTGTCCCCGGTCGCCGGAAAGAACTCGGCGACGCTGTCCCAGACGAAGTCCTGGCGGGCCAGGCCCAGCACCTTGTCGTCCACCGTCTCGATGGAGGTCGGGGCGGCGTCACTGGCCATCAGCGCCTTGGCGTCGCGCAGGGCGTCCATGAAGCCCGCGTAGCGCACGTTGACCAGGGTCGAATGCCCCGGAATCGGCAGCACGTTGAGCACCGCCTCGCTGGTCAGGGCCAGCGAGCCCTCGGCGCCGCACAGCACGCTGTTGAGGTCGAACTTGCCTTCCGCTGTTCTCAAATGCGCGAGGTCGTAGCCGGTCAGGCAGCGGTTGAGTGGCGGGAAGGTCTCGCGGATCCGCTCGCGCTCGGTGTCGATGATCTCGCGGGCCACCCGATGCACCCGGCCCACGGCGTCGTCGCGCGCGCACAGCGCCTCGAGCTCGGCCTCGTCGACCGGCCGGGTGGTGAGGCGCTCGCCACCGAGCAGCACGCTGTCGAGTTCGAGCACGTGATCGCGGGTCTTGCCGTACTCGCAGCTGCCCTGGCCGCTGGCGTCGGTGGCGATCATGCCGCCGATGGTCGCCCGGTTGGAGGTGGAGAGCTCCGGGGCGAAGAACAGCCCAAAGGGCTTGAGTGCGGCGTTGAGCTGGTCCTTGACCACCCCGGCCTGGACGCGCACCCGGCGGGCCGCGACATCGATGTCGAGGATGGCAGTCATGTGCTTGGAGACGTCGACCACCAGGCCGTCGGTCAGCGACTGGCCGTTGGTGCCGGTGCCGCCACCGCGGGGAGACAGCACCAGCCGGCGGAAGTCGTCGCGGGCGGCCAGCCGGGCGAGGCGCTCCAGATCGGCCGCGCCCTTCGGATAGACCACCGCCTGGGGCAGGCGCTGGTAGAGGGAGTTGTCGGTGGCCAGCACCGTGCGGTTGGCGTAGTCGGGGGCGATCTCGCCCTCGAAGCCGGCGTCGGCCAGGGCCTCGAGGAAGTGCAGGTAGGGCGTGTCGGCGTGGCCGTGGGCGCTCGCGTGAGCGGTGTCCAGTCGTGCGATCATGATATCGGGTTCGGTCGCTGTCGCTGCCGTGGGGCGGGCAGCTGGAGAAGGAGGCCTCTACTGTACCCCGAGACGGCCACGAGGCGCATCCCGACGGCGCCGGCACGCATAGCACCGGGGCGGGCTTTTGCCTACAATGAGCGCCCTGCTTTCACCGATACCGACGGACAGGATTCCATGCTCGATCCCAAACTGCTGCGCAGCGACCTCGACGGGGTCGCCCAACGACTGGCCAAGCGAGGCTTCGTGCTCGATAGCGAGCGTCTGGCCGCCCTGGAGTCCCGACGCCGGGAGCTGCAGGCCGAGACCGAACGCCTGCAGAACGAGCGCAACACCCGCTCCAAGGCCATCGGCAAGGCCAAGGCCGCCGGCGAGGACATCCAGCCGCTGCTCGACGAGGTCAGCGACCTGGGCGAGCGCCTGGATGCCGCCAAGGCGCGCCTCGCCGAGGTGCAGGCGGAGTGGGACGAGCAGGTCAGCGGCCTGCCCAACCTGCCCCACGAGAGCGTCCCTCAGGGCGACAGCGAGGACGACAACGTCGAGCTGCATCGCTGGGGCACGCCGCGTGGCTTCGACTTCGCGGTCCGGGATCACGTCGACCTGGGCGCGCTCACCGGCCAGCTCGACTTCGACCTGGCCGCCAAGCTGACCGGGGCCCGCTTCGCGGTGATGCGCGGCAGCGTTGCGCGGCTGCACCGGGCGCTGACCCAGTTCATGCTCGACAAGCAGACCCTCGAGCATGGCTACGAGGAGTGCTACGTCCCCTACATGGTGAACGACGACTCCCTGTACGGCACCGGCCAGCTGCCCAAGTTCGGCGAGGACCTGTTCCGCCTGGAGGACGAGCGCGGCTATCGGCTGATCCCCACCGCCGAGGTGCCGCTGACCAACTTCGCCCGCGACGAGATCCTCGAACACAGGCAATTGCCGGTGCGCCTCACCGCCCATACGCCGTGCTTTCGCAGCGAGGCCGGCTCCCATGGTCGGGATACCCGCGGCATGATCCGCCAGCACCAGTTCGACAAGGTCGAGATGGTCCAGCTGGTCGACCCGGCCACCAGCTACGACACCCTGGAGGAGATGCGCGGCCATGCCGAGGCGATCCTGCAGGCCCTGGAGCTGCCGTACCGGGTGGTGACGCTGTGTACCGGTGACATGGGCTTCGGGGCGGCCAAGACGTACGACCTGGAGGTCTGGCTGCCGAGCCAGGAGACCTACCGGGAGATCTCCTCGGTCTCCAACTGCGAGGACTTCCAGGCCCGGCGCATGCAGGCGCGCTTCCGTCATCCGGAGCAGAAGAAGCCCCAGCTGCTGCATACCCTGAACGGCTCCGGCCTGGCGGTGGGGCGCTGCCTGATCGCGGTGATGGAGAACCATCAGAACGCCGACGGCTCGATCGGGGTGCCCGAGGCGCTGCGGCCCTATATGGGTGGGGCCGAGACCATTAACGTCTGACCGGGCGTCGCCCGGGAGAAAACGGCCGAGCCGCGCTACGAAGGAACAAACGACACAACCCCACCGATGGTGGGGTTGTGTCGTTGAGGGCCAGGGAAATGCCGGCTCACGCTTCAGGCTTCACTCTTCAGGCTTCACTCTTCACTCTTCACTCTTCTCGTCTTCGATCTCCCAGCTGACATTGACCGCGGCGTCGATGGTCAGGGTGCCGGGACGGTACTCGGCCGCGCCGCCGCTCTCCCGGGCGTCGGCGCTCATGGCCATCATGCGCGGCTGGAATACCGGGGCCTGCTGCTCGCTCACCGCACGCACCGGCCCGAGTGTGACGCCCAGGGCCTCGGCCATCAGCTCGGCCTTGTGGCGGGCACGGGCGAGGGCCTTGGTCAGGGCCTCGTCGCTGGCCGCCTCGCGGTCGGCGAGGTCATGGGTCACGCCATCCAGGGCGTTGACGCCGGCCTCGGTGAGGGCGTCGAGGATCGTCGGCAGGCGTTCGAGGTCATTGATCTCGACCTCGAAGGGGCGCTCGAGGCGGGTCCTTGCCAGCGGCGTCGGTTCGCCCTCCTCGCCGGACCGGTCATGCAGGATCTCGGGCTGGACCCGCAGCGAGCCGGCCTGGATGGCGTCGCGCTCGAGCCCGGCCGTCTCGAGGGTGCGGATCAGGGTGGCGGCCCGCTCCTCGAGCCGACGGCGCGCCTCGGCCAGGGCCTCGGGGTCGGTGCGGCTATCGTCGCGCTGGGCGATGGCCGGGGTGCGCTCCCACAGCCGGGCGTTCAGGATCGCCTGGTCCGGCACCACCTGGAGCTCGGCCTGGGCCTGGACGTCCAGGCGAGGCGGCGACGGGGCGTCGGCGGCGATGGCCAGTGGCGGGGCAGTGAGCAGCAGGGCGGCGAGCAGGCCGCCGGGCAGGCGGGAACGGAGGCGTGACAGTGGCATGGCGCTTTCCTTTTCGCGATGGAGGTGTCGGCTTGGAGCGACGCGGCCCGGCAGGGTTCCGCGGCCGTCCACGGCGAGCGACGCTTGTGCAATGGTTGCACGATCCCTCCCGTCGCCGAGGGGCGTCGCGTTGTACCCTGAGCCGTCAGGCGGCATCATGACGACACCCCGAAACGGCGGAGCAGGCGGGCATGGCAAGACCCGAGGACGATACCCAGAGCAGCATCCCCTTGAACCTGACCCTGGCGCTGGCTGCCCTGGTGATCATCGTCGCGGGAATGCGGGCCGGCTCCAGTCTGCTGGTGCCCCTGCTGCTGTCGCTGTTCATCGCGGTGGTCTGCACCGCCCCGGTCCACTGGCTGCATCGCCTGGGCGTGGGCCTGCGTCTGTCGGTGTGGCTGACCCTGATCGTGATCGGCGGCCTGCTGTCGCTGCTCGGACTGCTGCTGGTCAACAGCTTCGGCACCTTCATCGATGCCCTGCCGGGCATCGAGCAGAAGCTCTACGAGTACTACCTCGGCGTGCTCGACAGCCTGGCCGGCCTGGGGCTGGCCATCGATACCAATCGGCTGGGCGAGCTGCTGCAGGCCGAGCAGTTCGGCAACTGGATTCCCGCCCTGATCGGCCAGGTCGGCAACCTGATGATGCAGAGCGTGGTGGTGGCCCTGCTGGTCATGTTCCTGCTGTTCGAGACGCTCAACTTCCGCGACAAGGTCTCCCGGGCGCTGGCCAACCCCGCCCCCAGCCTGCGGCGCTTCAGCGAGTTCAGCCTGACGCTGAAGCGCTACCTGGCGGTGAAGACGCTGATCAGCCTGGCCACCGGGGCGCTGATCTGGCTGTCCTGCAAGCTGGTCGGGGTGGAATTCCCGCTGCTGTGGGCGGTGCTGGCCTTCGCCCTCAACTATATCCCCAACATCGGTTCGGCCATCGCCGCGGTGCCCCCGGTGCTGCTGCTGCTGGTCTCGCCGGATGGTGGCCTGTTCAAGGCGCTGGTGCTCTCCGGGGCCTACCTGGGAGTCAACTTCGTGCTCGGCAACCTGCTCGAGCCGCGGGTGATGGGGCGAGCCCTGGGGCTGTCCACCTTCGTGGCGTTTCTCTCGCTGGTGGTCTGGGGCTGGATCTTCGGCGCGGTGGGGATGCTGCTCTCGGTGGTGCTGACCATGACGCTCAAGATCGCCCTGGACAGCCATCCCCAGACGCGCTGGATCGCCCACCTGCTGGGGCCGGGCGCCACGCCCCTGGAGCAGGCCGACAGGCCGCCCCTGGAGCGCAACAACGAGGAGTGAGCGGGTCCCCAACGACGACGCCCCGGCCAATGGCCGGGGCGTGACGGGCTGACCGGGCTCGGTCGACTCAGGCGTTCTGGTCGATGAACTGGCTCAGTTGGGACTTGGACTGGGCGCCGACCAGGGAAGCGACCTTGGCGCCGGACTTGAACAGCATCACGGTGGGCACGCCGCGCACCCCCTGCTCGGCGGCGATCTCCGGGGCGTCATCCACGTTGATGCTGACGATCTTGAGGTTGCCTTCGCGTTCCTCGGCGACCTCGTCGACCACCGGTGCCATGACCTTGCAGGGGCCACACCAGGGGGCCCAGAACTTCAGCAGGACAGGAGTATCGGCATTGAGGACTTCCTGCTCGAAGTTGGCATTGGTGACATCGACGTTATTGGCCATGGGATTCTCCAGTTACTACGTTGCGCTGCATCGCGTGGATGGTCAGGCATGAATGCATGCTTGGTCGCCCGATGTTAGCGGGCGACCCACTTGCTGGCAAATCCCCGTGCGGCCTCGACGGCCTGCACGGGAGGTGTGTGAGGGCGCCGATGATATGCTATAAAGTAATCATGAAACATATCCTTATTGCCCAATGGTCTTTTAATCCCGCCACAGCGAGGGGGAGGGAGCGGTCATGAAGCTCCAGCAGTTGAGGTACATCTGGGAAGTCTCGCGTCACAATCTCAATGTATCGGCCACCGCCCAGAGCCTCTATACCTCCCAGCCCGGCATTTCCAAGCAGATTCGTCTGCTGGAGGACGAGCTGGGAATCGAGATCTTCGCACGCAGCGGCAAGCACCTGACCCGGGTCACTCCGGCGGGGCAGGCGATCATCGACCTTGCCGGGCAGGTGCTGCGGCTCACCGAGAACATCAAGCATGTCGCCCAGGAGCACAGTGACGAGCGGCGCGGCAGCCTGTCCATCGCCACCACCCATACCCAGGCACGCTATGCGCTGCCGCCGGTGATTGGCGAGTTCACCCGCAAATACCCCGACGTGGCCCTGCACATGCAGCAGGGCACGCCGCGGCAGATCGCCCAGATGGTCAGCGAGGGGCAGGCCGACTTCGCCATCGCCACCGAGTCCCTGGAGCTGTTCACCGACCTGGTGCTGCTGCCCTGCTATCGCTGGAATCGCTGTGTGCTGGTCCCCAGGGGGCATCCCCTGGCCGAGATGCCGACCCTCACCCTGGAGGCTCTGGCCGGCTATCCACTGGTGACCTATGTGTTCGGTTTCACCGGTCGCTCCCAGCTCGACGACGCCTTCCGGGCCCACGGTTTCAGCCCCAATGTGGTGCTGACGGCGGCGGATGCCGATGTCATCAAGACCTATGTGCGTCTCGGCATGGGGGTGGGGATCGTCGCCCACATGGCCGTGGACCCCGAGCTGGACACCGACCTGGTGGCCCTGGACGCCAGCCATCTCTTCGAGAGCTCCACCACCAAGATCGGCATCCGTCGCGGGACCTTCATGCGCGGCTACATGTACGACTTCCTGCAGGGCTTCGCCGATCACCTGGAGCGAGATCTGGTGGATGCCGCCCTCGCGGCCGGCCCCCGCCACGAACAGGGCCTGTTTCAGGGTATCGAACTGCCCGTCCGCTGACGCGCCACGGTCCTCGGTCTCAACGAAAAACGCCATCGCCCGTCCTCTCGGACGGGCGATGGCGTGCCTGGGTGCCTCAGTGCTGAAGATGCAGCCCGCATTCCCGCTTCGCTTCCACCTTGGTGGGATCGAAGTAGTCGAACTCGTTGGGCAGATCGTGAGCCTGCAGGTACTGGTAGAGGTCGCGTGCGCTCCAGTGCAGCAGCGGCGCGACCTTGAGCAGGCCGTCGGCGTTGCGAGAAACGGCGTCCATGCGGGCCCGTTCCGGGGTGTCTTCGGCGCGCAGGGCGGTGAACCAGACGTCCGGTGCCATTTCGCGCAGCGCCCGGCCGAAGGGCTCGAGCTTCACTTCCTCGGTGAAGGCCGCGTGGCGCGGGTCGTCGATGCCCGGCATGGGACCGTCGACCGCCTCGCGATGGGCCCGGGTGCGGCGCGGGATGTAGCTGATCAGGTTGAGGTCCAGCCGCTGCACCACGGCGTCGGCGAAGCGATAGGTGGCCTCGGTGTTGTAGCCGTGGTCCATCCACACGATGGGCATGTCCGGCCGTTGCCGCGTCACCATGTGCAGGATGACCGCCTCGAAGGGGCGGAAGTTGGTGGTGCAGATCGGCCGGCCGCCCTGTTGCAGGGCCCAGCGAATCAGGGCCTCGGGATCCCGGCCCAGATCACGATTGATGGCGTCGAGTTGCGGCTCCATGAGCGCCTCCCAGAATGGTGTCTCGGTGGCGCTACACTAGCAGAGCTCGAGTGAGCGGCCCCAATACCGATTGATTGGATGTTTATGCCGCTAAGTATTAACAAGTCGCTTTCGTTATTCCATGGAGGCTTATTACACGGCCGGCCTGCATGCCGGATCCCTCGCGGCATAGTGGCGTGTGGTGTGGGCGATGATCTGCTCATCGACCGTTGGCGGCATCCTCAGCCCGGGTCGCCGAGTGCCGCCATCAGGTGGCGGATCTTGTCCAGGGTCTCGGCATACTCGTCCTCGCCCCGGGAATCGGCGACCAGGCCGCCGCCGCCCCACAGGTGCAGCCGGCCTCGGTCGGCCACCGCGGTGCGAATGGCGATGGAGGTGTCCATGTGGCCCCTCACGTCCACGTAGCCGAGGCTGCCGCAGTAGGCGCTGCGGGCCGAGGGCTCGAGTTCGTCGATGATCTGCATGGCGCGCACCTTGGGTGCGCCGGTGATCGAGCCGCCGGGAAAGGCGGCGGCCAGCAGGTCCAGGGGCGAGTGGCGCTCGTCCAGCTCGCCGGTCACCACGCTGACCAGGTGATGCACGTTGGCATAGCTCTCCAGGCCGCACAGTTGCGGTACCCGCACGCTGCCGGGGCGGCACACCCGTCCCAGGTCGTTGCGCAGCAGGTCGACGATCATCACATTCTCGGCGCGATCCTTGACGCTGGCGGCGAGTGCCTCGGCGAGCCGGCGATCCTCCGTCGGGGTCCGCCCGCGGGGGCGGGTGCCCTTGATCGGTCGGGTCTCCACCCGGCCCCGGGCGCAGTGCAGGAAGCGCTCGGGGGACAGCGACAGGATGGCGTGGTCGTCCCAGGCGATGTAACCCGAGAAGGGCGTCGGGGTGGCCCGGCGCAGGCGCCGGTAGGCCGGCCAGAGGTCGCCCTCATAGGGGGCGCTGAAGCGCTGGGCGAGATTGATCTGGTAGCAGTCGCCCTCGCGGATATAGCGCTGGACGGCGTCGAAGCGCGCCAGGTAGTCCTCCCGGGACATCTCGGGGAGGAACTCGCCGGTCAGCCGGAAGCCCCCGCTCTCCGGGGGCGCCAGCGCCAGCCAGCCGAGCACCTGGGCGCGGCGCTCGGCGCTCGCCACCAGCCAGGCCTCGCGGCGCTGGTGATCCAGGATCAGGGCCCAGTCGTAGAGACCGACGCGGCTGGCCGGGAGGTCGGCGACGGGGGTCGCCCGGCCCGGCACCGGCTCCAGGCAGCGGCCGAGATCATAGCTCCAGAACCCGATCAGTCCGCCCAGGAAGGGCAGGTCGCTGTCCGGCACCTCGCCGGGCAGGCGGTCGAGCAGGGCCTGCTGGGCGGCGAAGGGCGAGAGGTCGTCCGGCAGGGCGGCATCCCCGTGGACCCGGCCCCGGGCGTCGATGTCGAGCACACTCAAGGGGTCGCTGGAGAGGATGTCGTAGCGGCCGCCGGGGGCGACCGGGCGGCCACTGTCGAGCAGCACGGCCGCCGGGCGATGGCGCAGGGCCGCGAACAGGTCCAGGGGGTCTTCCCGATAGCTCAGGGGGGTGATCTCGAGTGGTGATGTCATCAATGGCGCCTTCCCTCAACAGGCGCCACATTCTAGGCCCCGCGGCCGGGTTTGTCGCCGGTGGCTTGGCATCGGGCTCGACGCCGGGTCAACGCAGCTCGACCATTGTCGACATCCTGCCAAGCAATTGCTTGGTTGTTTACAACCAAAGGGGGAGAGGGTCGGCCCCCATGGCATATTGACCCGAGAGATGGCACTGTCTACAGTTCCATCAACCCTCAATTGTCGACAATTACCATGACAAACGCCCTGATCGAACCGGCCACCACCCCCGAGGTCCGCACCCTGGCGGAGCGGGTCTTCCAGCAGCTCCAAGATGCCATCGTGCGTGGCGAGCTGGCACCGGGCAGCAAGATCACCGAACCGGGCCTGTCCCGGAGCTACGGCATCTCGCGCGGGCCGCTGCGCGAGGCGATGCGTCGCCTGGAGGCGCACCGGCTGATCGAGCGCGTGCCCCATGTGGGGGCCCGGGTCGTCAAGCTGTCGATGCAGGAACTGCTCGAGCTGTTCGACGTGCGCGAGGCGCTGGAGAGCATGGCCGCCCGGCTGGCCGCCGAGCACATGAGCGCCGAGGAGATCGACGGCCTGCGCGAGGTGCTGGCGGTCCACGAGCGCCAGTCCGACCTGCGCCGTGGCGAGGCCTACTACCAGCGCGAGGGTGACCTGGACTTCCACTACCGCATCGTCCAGGGCAGCCACAACAAGATGCTGATGGGCATGCTGTGTGACGACCTCTATTACCTGGTGAGGCTGTACCGCACCCAGTTCAGCGCCAGCGGGTCGCGTCCCCAGCGCGCCTTCGTCGAGCACCATCGCATCGTCGATGCCATCGAGGCCGGGGACGCCGAGCTCGCCGAACTGTTGATGCGTCGCCATGTCAGCGCTTCCCGGGAGAATGTCGTCGAACGCTACGCCGCCTCCCTCAAACAGGACCAGGAGGCGTCCACCTGAGGACGCCCCACCGACCCACCGGAGAGACCCCATGACCCGACTCACGCCCGGCGCACGCTTCCGTGCCGCCCTCGAGGCCAACCGGCCGTTGCCCATCGTCGGCACCATCAACGCCTACACCGCCATGATGGCCGAGCGAGTCGGCCATCAGGCCATCTACCTGTCCGGCGGCGGCGTGGCCAATGCCTCCTTCGGCCTGCCGGACCTGGGCATGACCACCATGAACGACGTGGTCGAGGACGCCCACCGCATCTGCGGGGCCACCGAGGTGCCGCTGCTGGTGGACATCGACACCGGCTGGGGCGGCGCCTTCAACATCGCGCGCACCGTCAAGGAGATGCAGCGCGCCGGCGTGGCCGCGGTGCACCTGGAGGACCAGGTGGCCCAGAAGCGCTGCGGCCATCGCCCCAACAAGGCGATCGTCTCCCAGGGCGAGATGGTCGATCGCGTCAAGGCCGCCGCCGATGCGCGACTCGACCCGGACTTCTACCTGGTCGCCCGCACCGATGCCTTCCAGAAGGAAGGGCTGGAGGCCGCCATCGAGCGTGCCAACGCCTGCCTCGAGGCCGGCGCCGACGCCATCTTCGCCGAGGCCGTCCACACCCTGGAGGACTACCGGGCCTTCTGCGAGCGCCTCGATGCCCCGATCCTGGCCAACATCACCGAGTTCGGCGCCACGCCGCTGTTCGGCCAGGACGAGCTCGCCGAGGTGGGCTGCCGCATGGTGCTCTACCCGCTGTCCGCCTTCCGCGCCATGAACGCGGCGGCGCTGAAGGTCTACCAGAGCATCCACGACCAGGGCCACCAGCGCGACGTGGTGGAGCTTATGCAGACCCGCGACGAGCTCTACGACTTCCTCAACTACCACGAGTTCGAGCGCAAGCTCGATGCCCTGTTCGCCGAGCAGGACGACGACAAGTAAGCGCTCGCCTACAACAATCACACGACAGGAGACACGACCATGGCAGACAAACCGATCGGCGGCGCCGGGCTGCGCGGCCAGAGCGCCGGCGCCACGGCGCTGTGCACCGTCGGCCAGACCGGCTCCGGCCTGACCTATCGCGGCTATGACATCAAGGAGCTGGCCGAGAAGGCGCGCTTCGAGGAAGTGGCCTACCTGCTGCTCAAGGGCAAGCTGCCCAACCGTGCCGAGCTCGACGCCTACGTCACCAGGCTCAAGGGCCTGCGTGGCCTGCCCCCGGCGCTGAAGACCGTGCTCGAGCAGATCCCGGCCGACGCTCACCCCATGGACGTGATGCGCACCGGGGCCTCGATGCTCGGCAACCTGGAGACCGAGGAGAGCTTCGACGAGCAGCAGGACGTTTCCGACCGGCTGCTGGCGGCGCTGCCCTCGATCATCTGCTACTGGTACCGCTTCACCCACGACGGCGTGCGCATCGAGACCGAGACCGACGACGAGTCGGTGGGCGGCCACTTCCTGCACCTGCTGCGCGACGCGCCGGCCTCCGAGCTGCATGCCCGGGTGATGAACGTCTCGCTGATCCTCTATGCCGAGCACGAGTTCAACGCCTCGACCTTCACCGCCCGGGTCTGCGCCTCGACGCTCTCCGACATGCACTCCTGCGTGACCGGTGCCATCGGCTCCCTGCGCGGGCCGCTGCACGGCGGTGCCAACGAGGCGGCCATGGCGATGATCGAGCACTGGCAGTCGCCCGACGAGGCCGAGCGCGAGATCATGGGCATGCTCGAGCGCAAGGAGAAGATCATGGGCTTCGGGCACGCCATCTACCGCGAGTCCGACCCGCGCAACGCCATCATCAAGCGCTGGTCGAAGCGACTCGCCGAGGACGTCGGCGACGGCGTGCTCTACCCGGTCTCCGAGCGGGTCGAGGCGGTGATGTGGCGGGAGAAGAAGCTGTTCTGCAACGCCGACTTCTTCCATGCCAGCGCCTACCACTTCATGGACATTCCCACCAAGCTGTTCACGCCGATCTTCGTCTGCTCGCGCGTCACCGGCTGGTGTGCCCATGTCTTCGAGCAGCGCGAGAACAACCGCATCATTCGTCCGAGTGCCGACTATACCGGGCCGGAGCACAGCGAATGGGTGCCGCTCGAGGAGCGCGACTGACCTGCCCACGGGGCGGCCTTAGCGTGCACTTTCGAATGCCCGGTAGTCACGGCGCCGGGGACAAGGCCAAGCGAGGGTCCTACGCCACGGATGGCGTCGGTAGCGCCCAGGGATGGGTTTACAGCGCCCTCGCGAAGGCTTGTCGCCGGAAAACACGCCCTCTATCAGCCGAGTCTTGAAAGGAGCTCCTGCTGCCCCTCGCTCCCCTTCCCTCCGCTCACCACCCGATGGTTGCCACGCCATGAATACCGAATACCGTAAACATCTTCCCGGCACCGAGCTGGACTACTTCGATACCCGCGAGGCGGTCGAGGCGATCCGCCCCGGCGCCTACGACACCCTGACCTACACCGCGCGTGTGCTGGCCGAACAGCTGGTGCGCCGCTGCGAGCCGGGCCTGCGCGACGCCGCCCTCGCGCAGATCATCGACGGCAAGCGCGACCTGGACTTCCCCTGGTATCCGGCCCGGGTGGTCTGCCACGACATCCTCGGCCAGACGGCGCTGGTCGATCTGGCCGGCCTGCGTGACGCCATCGCCGAGCGCGGCGGCGACCCGGCCAAGGTCAACCCGGTGGTGCCGACCCAGCTGATCGTCGACCACTCCCTGGCGGTCGAGCACCCCGGCTTCGAGAAGGACGCCTTCGAGAAGAACCGGGCGGTGGAGGACCGCCGCAACGAGGATCGCTTCCACTTCATCGAGTGGACCAAGACGGCGTTCGAGAATGTCGACGTCATCCCCGCCGGCAACGGCATCATGCACCAGATCAACCTGGAGAAGATGTCGCCGGTGGTGCAGGCCCGCCCCGATGAGACTGGAAAGCGCGTGGCCTTCCCGGATACCTGCGTGGGCACCGACAGCCACACCCCGCACATCGACTGCCTGGGGGTGATCGCCATCGGCGTGGGTGGCCTCGAGGCCGAGACCGTGATGCTGGGGCGCCCCTCCATGATGCGCCTGCCCGACATCGTCGGCGTCAAGCTGACCGGCAGGCGCCAGCCCGGCATCACCGCCACCGATATCGTGCTGGCGATCACCGAGTTCCTGCGCCGCGAGCGCGTGGTGGGGGCCTATCTCGAGTTCTTCGGCGAGGGGGCCGCGAGCCTGACCATCGGCGATCGGGCCACCATCTCCAACATGACCCCGGAGTACGGGGCGACGGCGGCGATGTTCTACATCGACGACCAGACCCTCGACTACCTGAAGATCACCGGCCGCGAGCCGGAGCAGGTGGCGCTGGTCGAGACCTACGCCAGGCAGGTCGGCCTGTGGGCCGACGACCTGGCCGGCGCCCACTACGAGCGGGTGCTGGAGTTCGACCTCTCCACCGTCGAGCGCAACCTGGCCGGCCCGTCCAGCCCGCATCGGCGGCTGCCGACCTCGGCGCTTGTCGAGCGCGGCATCGCCGTGTCCTCTCACCAGGGGGGCGACAAGGCCCAGGCGGAAGAGCCGGCGGGCAAGATGCCCGATGGCGCGGTGATCATCGCCGCCATCACCAGCTGCACCAACACCTCCAATCCGCGCAACGTGGTGGCCGCGGGGCTGCTGGCCAAGAAGGCCAACGAGCTGGGGCTCACGCGCAAGCCCTGGGTGAAGTCCTCCTTCGCCCCGGGATCCAAGGTGGCGCGTCTCTACCTGGAGGAGGCCGGCCTGCTGCCCGAACTGGAGGCGCTCGGCTTCGGCATCGTCGCCTATGCCTGCACCACCTGCAACGGCATGTCCGGTGCCCTGGATCCCGAGATCCAGCAGGAGATCATCGACCGCGACCTCTATTCCACCGCGGTGCTCTCCGGCAACCGCAACTTCGACGGACGCATCCACCCCTATGCCAAGCAGGCCTTCCTGGCCTCGCCGCCCCTGGTGGTGGCCTATGCCATCGCCGGCACCGTGCGCTTCGACATCGAGAAGGACGTGCTGGGCACCGACCCCGACGGCCATCCGGTGACGCTCAAGGACCTGTGGCCCTCCGACGAGGAGATCGATGCCATCGTCGCCGAGCACGTCAAGCCGGAGCAGTTCCAGCGGGTCTATATCCCGATGTTCGACCTGGAGGCGGCGGAACGGGCCGAGAGTCCGCTCTACGACTGGCGGGCGCAGAGCACCTATATCCGTCGCCCGCCCTACTGGGAAGGCAACATGGCGGCCGAGCGTGCGCTGAAGGGCATGCGGCCGCTGGCCATCCTGCCGGACAACATCACTACCGACCACCTGTCGCCGTCCAACGCCATCATGGCCGACAGCGCCGCCGGCGAGTACCTGGCGAAGATGGGCCTGCCGGAGGAGGACTTCAACTCCTACGCCACCCACCGCGGCGACCACCTCACTGCCCTGCGGGCCACCCTGGCCAACCCCAAGCTGTTCAACGAGATGGTGCGGGACGAGGCGGGCGAGGTGACCCAGGGCTCGCTGGCGCGCCTCGAGCCGGAAGGCAAGGTGACCCGCATGTGGGAGGCCATCGAGACCTACATGGCGCGCGGCCAGCCCCTGATCGTGATTGCCGGCGCCGACTACGGCCAGGGGTCGTCGCGGGACTGGGCGGCCAAGGGCGTGGCGCTGGCGGGCGTGGAGGCCATCGTCGCCGAGGGCTTCGAGCGCATCCACCGCACCAACCTGATCGGCATGGGCGTGATGCCTATCCAGTTCCAGGAGGGCACTACCCGGCACACCCTGCAGCTCGATGGCACCGAGACCTATGACGTGGAGGGCAGCCCGGAACCCGGCGCCATGCTGACCCTGGTGATCCACCGCAACAGCGGTGACGCCCAGCGCGTCCCGGTGATCTGCCGCCTGGATACCGCCGAGGAGGTCTCCATCTACTCCGCCGGGGGCGTGCTGCAGCGCTTCGCCGAGGACTTCCTGCAATCCGAGGAGGCGACCAGCGCATGAGCCAGGTTCCGCAGATTCGTATTCCTGCCACCTATATGCGCGGCGGGACCAGCAAGGGCGTGTTCTTTCGCCTGGAGGACCTGCCCGAGGCCGCCCGCGTGCCGGGAGCGGCCCGCGATGCCCTGCTGCTGCGGGTGATCGGCAGCCCCGACCCCTATCAGAAGCAGATCGACGGCATGGGCGGGGCCACCTCGAGCACCAGCAAGACGGTGATCCTGTCGAGGAGCGAAAGCCCCGGCCACGATGTCGACTACCTGTTCGGGCAGGTGTCCATCGACAAGCCCTTCGTCGACTGGAGCGGCAACTGCGGCAACCTCTCCGCCGCCGTGGGGCCCTTCGCCATCAGCAATGGCCTGGTCGATGCCGCGCGTATCCCGGAGAACGGTACCGCCGAGGTGCGTATCTGGCAGGCCAACATCGGCAAGACCATCATCGCCCGGGTGCCCATCACCGACGGCGCCGTCCAGGAGACCGGGGACTTCGAGCTCGACGGCGTGACCTTCCCTGCGGCGGAGGTGCCGGTCGAGTTCATGGATCCGGCCGATGGCGAGGGGGCGATGTTCCCCACCGGCCGCGTCGTCGACGAGCTCGAGGTGCCGGGCGTGGGGACCCTGCCGGCGACCCTGATCAACGCCGGCATTCCGACCATCTTCGTCAACGCCGCGGATATCGGCTACACGGGCACCGAGCTGCAGGAGGCCATCAACGGCGACGTCGAGGCCCTCGCCCGCTTCGAGGCGATCCGCGCCCACGGCGCGGTGCGCATGGGGCTGATCGCCCATGTCGACGAGGCCGCCAGTCGCCAGCACACCCCGAAGGTCGCCTTCGTCGCCCCGCCGGCCGACTACCTGGCCTCCAGCGGCAGGACGATCGCCGCCGACGAGGTGGACCTGCTGGTGCGGGCCCTGTCCATGGGCAAGCTGCACCACGCCATGATGGGCACGGCGGCCGTGGCCATCAGCGTGGCCGCGGCCGTGCCGGGGACCCTGGTGAACCTGGCCGCCGGCGGCGGTGAGCGCACGGCGGTGCGCTTCGGTCATCCCTCCGGCACCTTGCGGGTCGGGGCCGAGGCCCGCCAGGTCGATGGCCGGTGGACCGCCACCAAGGCGATCATGAGCCGCAGTGCCCGGGTGCTGATGGAAGGTTGGGTGCGCGTGCCCGGCGACAGCGTCTGAGCGGACTCCACCCGATGCAACAGCGCCCCGTGTCGCCGGACCGGGGCGTTTCCTATAGTGAGGAACACCTCTCGGACTTTCGACAGCAGGGCGTCGGCAGCATGAATCAAGGGATGCATGGCGCCTCCCCATGGTCCGGTACCCCGGGGCCTGCCGCGGATCCGCTCCGGGCCCAGTGGCAAGCGCGCCGCAGGCGCTCACTCGAGACGCTGACAGGAGGGACGTATGAGCACCGTGGAAGCCAATGTGCGGCCGGACTACGACGGCGAACTGCAGAAGATCGCCGACTATGTCCTCGACTTCACGCCCGACAGCAACGAGGCCCTGGACACGGCGCGTCACTGCCTGATGGATACCCTGGGCTGTGGCCTGCTGGCGCTGCGCTTTCCCGAGTGCACCAAGCACCTGGGGCCGCTGGTGGAGGGCACCGTCGTGCCCCATGGGGCGCGGGTGCCGGGCACCTCCTTCCGCCTGGATCCGGTCAAGGCGGCCTGGGATATCGGCGCCATCGTCCGCTGGCTCGACTACAACGACACCTGGCTGGCCGCCGAGTGGGGGCATCCCTCCGACAACCTCGGCGCCATCCTCGCCGTGGCCGACCATCTCTCCCAGAGGCGTGTTGCCCAGGGCGAGGCGCCGTTGACCATGCGCCAGGTGCTCGAGGCCATGATCATGGCCCACGAGATCCAGGGCGTGCTGGCGCTCGACAATTCCTTCAACCGGGTCGGTCTCGATCACGTGGTGCTGGTCAAGGTGGCCTCCACCGCCGTGGCCGCCAGGCTGATGGGTGCCGGCCGCGAGCAACTGCTCTCCGCCCTGTCCCATGCCTGGGTCGATGGCCAGAGCCTGCGTACCTATCGCCACGCGCCCAATGCCGGCTCCCGCAAGAGCTGGGCGGCGGGGGACGCGACGTCGCGCGGCGTGCGGCTGGCCGATATCGCCCTGCGCGGCGAGATGGGCATCCCCGGCGTGCTCTCGGCACCCCAGTGGGGCTTCTACGATGTGCTCTTCAGCCACACCAACAAGGACCTGGCCACCAAGCCGGAGGACGAGCGCCGGTTCACCTTCCAGCGGGAGTTCGGCAGCTACGTGATGGAGAATGTGCTGTTCAAGCTCTCCTTCCCCGCCGAGTTCCATGCCCAGACCGCCTGCGAGGCGGCCGTGACCCTGCACCCGCAGGTCAAGGATCGCCTCGACGAGATCGAGCGCATCGTGCTGACCACCCACGAGTCCGCGATCCGCATCATCTCCAAGGAGGGGGACCTGGCCAATCCGGCCGACCGTGACCACTGCCTGCAGTACATGACCGCGGTGCCGCTGATCTTCGGCAGCCTGGCCGCCGAGCATTACGAGGATGCCTTCCATGCGGCCCATCCGCGGATCGATGCCCTGCGCGGCAAGATGGAGGTCGTCGAGGAGGCGCGCTATTCCCGGGACTACCATGATCCCGACAAGCGCTCGATCGCCAACGCCATCCAGGTGTTCTTCCGGGACGGCAGTGCCACCGACCGGGTGGCGGTCGAGTACCCGATCGGCCATCGCCGACGGCGGGACGAGGGAGTCCCGGTGCTCGAGGATAAGTTTCGCCACAACCTGGCCACCCGCTTTCCGCGGGCGCGCTGCGAGGCCATCTTCGCGCTGTGCAGGGACCCGGCGCGCCTGGAGGCCACCGCGGTGCACCGGTTCGTCGATCTGTTCGTGATCTGACCCCCGGCGTTCCCTGTGGCGGGGCGTTCGGTGACCGGGCGAGCGGACTATGCTCAAAGCGTTTCGACATCTCTCATCTCATAACCAACGGGTCTTGGTCGGGGGCGAGGGACTGGTCTATATTTTTTTGATGCAAGGGTCTTGCGTCTCCCACGGAGAATCCGTAAAGTACGCATCCGCTGCCGGCGACGGGCAACGTTGCAGGCGGTGATGAGTGGCAGAA